>NZ_RZUE01000002.1:0-665514 GCF_017918135.1 Corynebacterium sp. sy017 | reverse complement strand
ACTCTCCACAAAAACACTCACAAACAAAAAAGTAAGCAAGCACAGGCCGTGAAAAGCCCAATACCCAACAAAAAACAAAAACCAGCAAACCAACCAACCACACCACACAACACACAACCAAGTCATACGTCACACAGCGCAATCAATCAATCCACCAAAAAACAATGAAGAGCATCCCATCGACGAGACAAAAACACTCCCCACAAAAAAACAATGTTAATCAACCATCAAAAAATGATCACTATCAGTACACTATCGAGTTCTCAAACAACACCCACCACCAAACACCAACCCCCAACAAAGAAGCCAGCACTCAACAGCAGCGAAAATAAACAATACAAACAACACCCCACCACTGTCAAACACACAGCACACAACAGGTTTTTAGGAGCTTACTCTTTCAATTGTTGCGCCGAGTTTTTGCATATTTTCCACAAAATTAGGATAACCGCGGTCAATGTGGAACACATCATGAACCTCAGTAATGCCATCTGCACACAATCCAGCTAGCACTAAACCAACTCCAGCACGAATATCAGAACTCCATACAGGCGTCGAGGACAATGTTTCTACACCACGCAACACCACATGATGTCCGTCGACAGTAGCATCAGCGCCCAGCCTGGTCATTTCATCCACGAAACGGAAACGAGCCTCAAAGATATTTTCTGTGATCACGGAGGTTCCCTCGGCAATTGCAGAAATACCAATGGCCATCGGCTGTAAATCTGTAGGGTAGCCAGGAAACGGAAGAGTTTGATAGTCCACTGCCATTGGGCGGGAATTCATACGGACTCTAAACCCAGATTCATAGGTTTCAACTTCAGCACCAGCAACTTTTAGCTTTTCTAACGGCAGATGCAAATAGCGTGGCGCAATACCGCCAACGGTAATATCCCCTTGAGTCATCGCTGCAGCATATGCCCAGGTTCCTGCCACAATTCTATCGCCGATTACTTCATGGGTAGTAGGCGTTAGCTCAGAGACACCATCAATAGTGATCGTCGAAGTGCCCTCACCTTCAATTTGCGCCCCCATTTCTTTGAGCATGGTGCACAAATCAACAATTTCTGGCTCACGCGCTGCATTATCCAAAACGGTTCGACCTTTAGCCAATACCGCAGCAGTCAGGATATTCTCCGTAGCACCAACACTAGGGAAATCAAGGCTAATTTCTGCGCCGACGAGTTCTTGAGCTTCAGAAACCACTGCACCATGACTAATGCGTGTTTTTGCACCGAGTTTTTCTAATCCGGACTGGTGCATATCAAGCGGACGGGATCCAATGGCATCACCACCTGGTAAAGCCACAACAGCTTGCCCGCAACGAGCAGTCAACGGACCTAACACACATACGGATGCACGAAATTGACGCACTGCATCAAAATCAGCATTGGGCGATAACACTGCGGGCGTAGTAATACGCACCGTCGAGCCTTCTAATTCAACGCTACAACCCAGTCCTTCTAATACGCGCTTCATATACGGCACATCAAGAATTTCTGGACAATTAGTTAATGTTGTAGTTCCCTCAGCCAATAGCGATGCAGCCATCAGCTTAAGCACACTATTTTTTGCACCACTGACGTGCACAGAACCTCGAAGCCGAGCTCCACCTGTTACAAGAAAACGATCACTCACTCCCCCTAGCCTACCGAAGTCCTACCCTGAACGTCGATAAGCAACTACGGTAGAGGTCATGGCTATTCATTTAACAAAAATCTATACCCGCACTGGCGATGATGGACACACGAACTTGTCCGATTTCTCCAGAGTTAGCAAAAACGATGTACGGCTTGCGGCATACGCTGATTGCGATGAATTGAACGCAGCGCTTGGGATTGCATTAGCTGCAGGTCATCCTGAAAAAAAGATAGCTGCATTGCTTAAGAGAATCCAGAATGAGCTTTTCGACGCCGGGGCAGATTTATCCACCCCCATACAAGAGAACTTGGGCTATGAACCGCTAAGAATCACTCAGGATTATATCGATCGCTTAGAACAAGACTGCGATGAATTTAATGAGCACTTAAGCAAACTTGATTCTTTTATCCTGCCTGGCGGCACTGAACTAGCTGCATATCTACATCTGGCACGTACGATTGCCCGAAGAGCAGAACGCAGCGCATGGGCTGCGATAATAGAACATCCAAAGACCACAAATAAGTTAGTAGCCCAGTACCTTAATCGGTTAAGCGATCTCCTGTTTATCCTCTGCCGTACAGCCAATGAAGGCAAAGACGTAAAATGGGTACCCGGCGGTAATCGCTAGATACCCATGTGCTACATAATCGCTACATAATCACTGTGATGTTTTCTTCATAAGAAAACACACGTATTCACATATCAAGGCAAAGCACCAATCCGACGAGCTGCGTTCACAGCCTCATAACGAGTGTGTGCACCAAGTTTACGCATAACCGAGCGCAAATAGCTCTTTACGGTTTCTGCACCAATGCCCATTTCTTCTGCCGCCTCGACATTAGTGTGCCCCAGTGCAACGCAAGAGAGAACATCAAGTTCACGAGCGGAAAGTTTAGTAGTTTGCTTCACTCGTACCGGCGCTACCATTTGATCGCATAGCTCTTCTAGCTCTGCGCGCAATTCTTCTTGTTCAATGCGATTTGCCAGCATTCTTAGCTTGGAGTGAGTAGAGCGTACTTGCTCCCACTCAGCACCATTCATGATGCGACCTTGTTTATTCATGCCAGGACGCAATCCATCACTGCGTCGAGCAGCAGCGTTAATGGCAAACTCTTGTTCCAAAACACGTGCCGTCATAGTGACTTCTTCGATGATCTTATCACCAAGGCGCACTGGGGAATGCACGCCGACGTAGAGAATACCTTTTACTTCTCGATTAACAATAACAGGTACTGCAACAACTGAATGCAGGCCTTCATCCTGGATAACCGAATCAAGTTCATGAGAAATGCTGTTTGCGCGAGTATAGTCACTTACTCCAATGGGGCGACGAGTGCTCAATGCACGACCACCAACACCAACATTGCTATCAATAACGAGGTTTTGTAGTGCTGGGGTTCGCAAACCAACCCACTGCCCTATTTGCAAGCGATTATCAGGTATTACCGCTGCATACATTGTGACTGGAATACCTGTAGAGGTTTTGAGCGAAGTCAAAGCAGAGCGTATAGCTTCATCATCCTCTTTTAGCCGCTGCATTTCCATTAATGTTCCTCCTGAAAATGTACCCCTTTTGGGGTATGCAAAACATCCTGTCGAAAGTATAGCTTTAGCGCGGGGGTATGCAAAACCATGCTATGCATTACTAATCCCACATTCAATGCATGATCTGATCAAAAAAATGACAATTTTTCACACCCTATCCCCCTCCATTTTTCACCACAAAATAACAGGTTTCAGACTGATCCGAACATAATCCATACAAGTTTATAGGAGAACAAGCTAGACAAATATCCTGCTATATGGGTTTTTTATTTCAGGCATAGACAAAAATTCCCCGTAGAAAACAAATATGCCACGACTTATCATCCCCCCTTTGCACCTACAAATACACCTACCCCCACAAAAGCCACAAAACGGACATGACGGCCTCGAAGCATTAAAGATTTATGGGACACACGGTGCTAACTTTTTCTAGTTATTTCTATTCATTATTTATCTTTTTATCTGCATAAATTATAAAAAATCTTAACAAGCCATCTCCCTGATTATCCCTCATTACCAAAATTAGACAGACCGTTCCACAAGTAAAGACAGTTCTGTCTAGATTTATTTACTGAGGCTGTGTACTATAACAGACAGAGCATGATGATTTTTCTAGTTTCCCACTCAAAAAGCGAAGCGAGTATAAAAGAAAAATCAGTAGTCATGCGCCCAATAAATTCTCTCAGCAACTTTAAGAACTCTAAGGAGAACCAATGGCTAAAATTTATGACAGTATCCTAGACACTATTGGCAATACCCCACTTGTGCGTCTCAACAACCTAACCGAGGGGCTTGGCGCAACAGTGCTTGCCAAAGTTGAATTCTTTAACCCAGCAAACTCAGTAAAAGATCGCATCGGAAAAGCGATTATCGACGCCGCTGAAGCCGCTGGAGAACTCAAAGCAGGTGGCACCATCGTCGAAGCCACCTCGGGAAATACCGGTATTGCCTTAGCCTTAGTTGGTGCAGCCCGCGGATACAACGTAGTGCTAACCATGCCAGAAACAATGTCCGTGGAACGTCGCGTCATCTTACGTGCTTATGGCGCAGAAATTATCCTCACTCCAGGCGCAGCCGGTATGCAAGGCGCTGTGGATAAGGCACATGAAATTGTTGCCCAACGCGAAGGTGCAATTTTAGCTCGCCAATTCGCACATCCAGCAAACCCTGAAGTACACCGCAACACAACTGGCGAAGAAATCTGGGCAGATACCGACGGCAACATTGACGTATTCGTTGCAGGAATCGGCACCGGCGGCACCATTACTGGCACCGGCGAAACCCTCAAAAAGCACAACCCAGACATCAAGGTTTTTGCCGTAGAACCAGAGGCATCTCCACTGCTCAACACTGGAAAAGCAGGACCACACAAGATTCAAGGCTTAGGTGCAAACTTCATTCCAGAGGTGCTCAACCAGAAAATCTACGAAGAAGTGCTCACTGTTTCTAATGAAGACGCAGTAGCAACCTCTCGCAGCCTAGGCGTAAAGGAAGGCATCTTGGGCGGCATCTCAGCTGGCGCCAATGTGAAAGCGGCTCTTGAATTAGCAGCACGCCCTGAGTTTGCTGGTAAGACCATCGTTACCGTTATTCCAGACTTCGGTGAGCGCTACATCTCCACCATCCTTTACGAGGATATTCGCAGTTAAACTCTCTTTTTCTCCATAAAGCGTGTGCCTGATCTGCATGAAACACCATGTCACGGCGCACGCTTTTTATATGCCAGTACACAACCAGAGACAACGTCGTCAAGCGCATAAACCTGCTAGGGTCTTTTCCTATGAACAAAATTATTGACAGAATCCGTGAAGATCTAAAAAATGCGCGCGAGCATGACCCTGCCGCGCGTAGTGATATAGAAAATGCCATCGTTTATTCTGGGCTGCACGCGATTTGGTCGCATAGAATCTCGCATTGGCTCTGGATACGTGGGCACAAAGGCATTGCACGCCTACTAGCGCAATTCACGCGGTTTCTCACCGGAGTCGAAATCCACCCTGGTGCCACTATTGGCAGACGCTTTTTTATTGATCATGGCATGGGTATCGTGATCGGCGAAACCGCAGAAATCGGCGACGGAGTCATGCTCTACCACGGTGTCACCCTGGGCGGTCAGGTCTTAACCCAAACAAAACGCCACCCCACTATAGAAGATGATGTCACCATCGGGGCAGGCGCAAAAATTTTAGGTCCTATTCGGATTGGAAAAGGCTCAGCCATTGGCGCCAATGCCGTAGTCACAAAGGACGTTCCGGCGGAGAGTATCGCTGTAGGTATTCCTGCAAGCTATCGACCACGCAAGAAGGAAGAAAAAATCAAGCTGGTGGACCCAGACTACTATATCTAGGTTGTATCTAGGCTTTTCGACGCCTACCTAGTTTGTGCTAGTGCTGCACCAGTAAATCCTGATACTCAGGATTCTTCTGTATAAAGGCTGCTACGGCAGAACAAGTAGCGATGACACCATATCCATCGGCACGGGTGTGGTCTAGCGCAAAACGGATAAGTGGTTTTGATAAACCTTGCCCCTGATATTTTTCTTTGACGAGAGTGTGATTAAAATTGCGTGTTTTACGCTGTTCGTCTTCAAGAAAAGTGGCATAGCCCGCTAAGGTATCATCAACGAAAATCTCAAAGCGAGATTTGGATTCATGCACAGCAGTATGGATACTCATACATATTTATCTTAGGCTTTAAGCAAAGATTCTTTTAGAAAAAAACGGTACTTCATAAGAAGTACCGTTTTATCTATGTGGCACGGACCGGGATCGAACCGGTGACCTTCCACTTTTCAGGCGGACGCTCTACCGACTGAGCTACCGCGCCACAGGCTAAAAAATAGCCAGCGACCCTGACGGGGCTTGAACCCGCGACCTCCGCCGTGACAGGGCGGCGCGCTAACCAACTGCGCCACAGGGCCAATGCGAATAATTCTTAAGAATCACTACACATACGCACAAAGAGCATTGAATACAACATATCTTTGCACGAGTTGATACATTACACAGAATGCTTTTTATTTAGCAAGTCTGCTGGTAGAAGCACTCTAGCATCTCTGCTTACTGATGACTCCAACAGCTTTTGCTTCGATAACACACCATCACTCCGGCTTGCCTACTCTCCATGCCCCCATGTTTCCCGTCCCTTGTCTTTAACGACGAGCTATAAAACAAACACTCCAGAAACCTTAACCGCTTAACGACGTCTACACAGCAAAACACCCTGCTATCCTGAACGTATACAGGATAACAGGGCTTTCACACAAGCGACCCTGACGGGGCTTGAACCCGCGACCTCCGCCGTGACAGGGCGGCGCGCTAACCAACTGCGCCACAGGGCCTTATTTTGTTATAGCTACCAAGTGGTAGTTGTACTCCCAACGGGATTCGAACCCGTGTTGCCGCCGTGAAAGGGCGGAGTCCTAGGCCTCTAGACGATGGGAGCTAGAACCATAGACACACTATAACCAGCTGTCTACGCTGTGTTGTACTATACTTGAACTTTCCAATAACACAAAATCAATGCTCAAACCATGTTTTCACTTATTCACTGTGTACTCTCTATGCACTCTCTATGCGGCGGAATGCATACCCTTGCCCAAAATGCACAGCACTAATTCTTCTCAGCCTGATCAGCTTTCTCAACTTACTCAACTGAATCTTGTCGGCAATGCTGGAGCATACTTTACAAAAACATCTTCAGAGAGTAATCTCACTAAGGCTATTGGTTTTCTTATTCCCTAGGAACCACATAGCTCGTACATATAACCTCGAATCTCGTGGTTATCTTGGGGTCGATTTTGGTTTCGACTGTGTACATTGCGCCAGGGGAAGCGTGCCGGTGCAGGCTAGAGACCACCGTAAGCGTCGTAGCAACTAAAATAAACGCAGAGAAAAACTCTCAGCGTGACTACGCCCTCGCTGCCTAATTTCAGCGACGCGTGTCTGTCAGCCTAGATTTCGTTCCTGATCTAGAATCTGGCATCGACTAAGGAACTTGCCGCATAGTTGTGTTATTAGGGCTATGTGGGACGCACACTGATAACTGGGCTTATCATCTGGAGGAGTTCGTCCCATCCAGAAAGTCAAGTAAAGATTCCGCGCGAACTGCGCACGGAGAAGCCCTGGCAAGGTGGCGCAGGACCCGGGTTCAATCCCCGGCGACTCCACAAAACCCTCTCTGGTTATCACAGCTAGAGAGGGATTTTTATATCTATAGATTTCGGTAAAAGATACTCGGTGCCCACATCTTTCCCACCACGACCACAACCACACTTCAAGAAAAAAGAAAAGCTCATGCAACACAAACGTATTACATGAGCTGGCAAACGCGTCTTACTTACCGAGTTTACGTCGTTGCACACGGGTACGACGCAATAGTTTACGGTGCTTCTTCTTAGACATACGCTTACGGCGTTTCTTAATGACAGAACCCATACAGGCTTCCTCGTTTCAATCAATAGGTTGTACAGTGCTTCCCTTTTTTTCAGTGTCAGCACAACCATGCCGCCTCTACGCCAGGGCAAGCCTTATGCTCACTCCCCATGTGTTACAAAGCCACGCATGAGATTCCGAACATGAGCTGACACGAACTTTAATAGTCTACCCATAGTGCTCTCAGGGAACCAAATACCTCACACTTACGTGTTGAAAAACAGTTAAAAATTGAAAAAAAAAACAGAAATATATACTCGAAGTTATGTTGAATCTCATTCTCGCAGCCATATCGTTCATTATTCTCATTGTTATCCCCATCATTGCGCTTCTCTCACTCTTGCGTAAACAACTCACGACCTCAGAAACTGCATTGTGGGCTATCGTCATTCTCATTGCCCCACTCATGGGTCCTGTTGCATTTTTCATGTGGGATGGTGCCGACAAAAACACTCAGTAATGTATGGCAGAGGCGTCGTAAAGCACAATGCTCTACGACGCCTCTTGCTATGTTTTAGCCTGCAATACCTTTTACGCGACGCCCCAGGTCACGTACGATCTCGCGCTCTTCAGTGCGACGTTTGATTGCTTGCCGCTTATCATAGTCTTGCTTACCCTGAGCAAGCGCTAATTCTACTTTCAAGCGCCCATCCTTAAAATACAGCGACAGGGGCACCAGGGTTTTCCCACCATCGCGAACCTTTCCTAAAAGCGAATCAATCTCTCGACGATGTAACAAGAGCTTTCGGGTACGCATAGGGTTGTGATTAGTCCAATGCCCTCGCGAATAAAGCGGAATGTTGAGATTGCGTAACCACACTTCCCCCTCGTCAATGCTGGCAAAGGAATCCACAATCGACACTTTGCCCTCACGCAGTGCCTTTACCTCGGTACCGACTAAAACCACACCACACTCATAGGTATCTAAAATTGTGTAATCATGCCGTGCCCTGCGATTGGTGGCAATCACAGGGTTATTATTTTTCTTCTTATCTTTTTTCTTAGCCATAATGCTTTACCATGCTAATTCTTTATGCGGCTAAAGAAAAACCAACAAAACCTACTTGCGGACGTACCAACGCAAGGTAGCTTGCGCAGTAATCGCAGCAAAGACAATACCGATCGCCGCTACAATTGGCAGGACTAGCCAGATGTCATTCATAGTTATTGGGGCAAGCAATTGAGCCTCGTAAAGACCATGCAATGTCTTATCAATAACCCAAACTTTTCCAGCGAAAATAGATACACCAGCAAGAATTGAACCAAAAATTGCCGCTATCACTGCTTCGAGCACAAAAGGAGCCTGGGTGTACCAGCGCGAGGCACCAACCATGCGCATGATAGAGATTTCTTCCCGACGATTAAAAGCAGCCAACTGCACCATATTTGCAATAAGGAATATCGCGGCTAATGCCTGAATACCCGCGCATAAGAAAGTAGCGTTACGGATTGAATCAAGATTCTCAGTAGCTCCACGCAAATCATCAACCTGATCCACAACTGAACTCACCTGTGGGAGCTGACGAATAACATCAAGCGGGGTGGTATCAAGAGGATCCGATAAGCGTACGTGCAATGCAGCTGGTAGTGCATCTGGTGATGTCTCTTGCACAAGCAAAGGATCAGAATTCTCAAATACCTGCACGAAACGCTCATAGGATTGAGCACGAGAACGATACTCGATAGATTCAATTCCTGATTCTTGTTCCAGCTTATCTTTTACCTCTCGGCACTGCGGGGAAGAACAATCAGGGTCCTGGGCAGAAACTTCTTCATTGAACTGCACCATGACCTCTACCCTGTCGAGGTAGATATCTTTTGTTTTTGCAGTCATATTGGTCACCAACACTCCTGTTGCCAGCAGCGCTAGCGAGATTGCTGTGGTAATCACAAGCGCAATGGTCATGGTGATATTTTTTCCTAGACCACGGAAAGCCTCACGAGTCACATAAGAAAAACTCATTATTTTTTACTCCCTTTGTTCCTTATTGTGCCTCGCCGTAGACGCCATGAGCGTCGTCGCGCACCAGTTTACCGAGATTCAACTCGATGACTCGCCTACGCATATCATTGACCGCCCGAGCATTATGCGTCGACATAATAACTGTTGTACCAGCGCTATTGATGTTGGCAAGCAAGGTCATAATGTCGTCTGAAGTATCTGGGTCAAGGTTGCCTGTTGGTTCGTCGGCAAGCAGAAGAATAGGGCGGTTTACCGTAGCACGTGCAATTGCCACTCGCTGCTGCTCACCACCAGAAAGCTCCTGTGGCATACGGTTTGCTTTAGCCGCAAGACCCACCATCTCTAGCATCTCGGGTACGCGCTGCGCAATATCTTTTTTCTTGGTGCCGATCACTTCTAGTGCAAAAGCTACGTTGTCATAGACTGTTTTTTGCTGTAGGAGACGGAAGTCCTGGAACACATAACCAATGTTTTGCCGTAGCTTATTGATCTGGTTACCACGTAATTTATTCACATGGGTATCAGAAAAATAAATGTCACCGCTGGTGAGATTAGTTTCTCTAATCATTAATTGTAAGAAGGTTGATTTTCCAGAACCAGAAGGACCGATCAAGAAAACAAACTCTCCGCTGTCTATCTCAAGAGAGATGTTGTCGAGAGCTGGGCGCGTAGAAGTCTTATATAGCTTGGTGACGTTGTCAAAGGTAATCACGAACTACACCTTAGCAAACTCCGCAAATTCCATACAGCCCAGTGCATCATGAGTATTTATTTACCTATAGATATTTCTAGTGCTATTGTCATGCCAACAGCATTCGACGCTTTTGCGTGCAATCATGCTGGCATTGCTACATTCATATCTCATTGACCTTAACGCGGAGGAATCTCCTATGAATGCTCAGGCCACTCCTGTAGAGCACTCACCCGACGCTACGCGCAGCGGCGGGTTCCTAGCTAAACTTGAACGACTAGGCAATAAACTACCTGCACCATTATGGCTCTTTATGTTCTTTGCCGTGATGGTAGCAGTAGGCAGCTGGATTGGTTCCGCTTTGGGACTCCACGCACAAGATCCACAAACTGGGGAAACAATCTACGTCACTAATCTGCTCACCAAGCAAGGGATACAGCAGATGTTTAGTGAGGCAATCAATAACTTCACGACTTTTCCACCACTAGGCGTGATTATTACCGTGATGTTTGGCGTCGCAGTAGCAGAACATTCAGGGCTTATTTCTGCGCTTATTCGGGTCATGGTGGCTCGCGTAGGGGCACGCACCATTACCTTTATGCTCTCCCTTGCTGGCGTCACTGGCTCCATTGCTTCCGACGCCATCTATGTCATTCTCATTCCCATTGGCGCTATTAGTTTCCGCGCCCTGGGGCGCTCACCCATCGTGGGGGCGATCGTTGCTTTTGCGGCTTCTTCTGCCGGATTCAACGCAAGTTTGATTCTCAACATCACCGATGTGCTCCTGGGAGGTATTTCAACTTCAGCGGCACATATTGTTGATGAATCCTACGAGGTATCGCCACTGGCAAACTATTTCTTCGTCATCGCTTCTACTATTTTGCTCTCCTTGATTATTACCGCAGTGACAGAGCTATATATGGAACGCAAAGCACACAGTATTATCGACCACAGTGCTATTGATTTTTCGGAATTGTCTTTTGCGAACTCCGAAGATTCAGCCGCGCCTTCTGACTCTGATACCAGCACTGGTACTGGCGCTGACTCCGGTGCAGTATCGGAAAAAGATCTCAGCCTTAAACCACAAGAAGTAAAAGCCTTAAAAGTAACAGGCATAGCTGCCGCCATCTACATTGCGTGCTATTTCGCAGCACTATTTGCGCCATTCTCCCCGCTCTACAGCCCAGAAGGCCCACTCGAAGGCCCATTGATCCGCGCCATTGCAGTGCCTATTACTGCAGGATTTTTCATCCTGGGTACTGTGTATGGTCTTGCGGCAAAGACAATCACTGAATCTGCCGATGTCCCTAATTTTATTGCCAAGGGACTAGCACCTTTGCTGCCGCTGATTGGCCTGTTCTTGGTGTTATCTCAATTCCTTGCTTGGTTTAAGTGGTCAAATCTTGGGGTGTGGTTGGCAATTAAAGGCGCAGAATTGTTGCAGAAATGGCACTTGCCACTTGTTGTCACCTTTACCTTGTTGGTTCTCATGGTTGCCTTGCTCAACCTGCTCATTACCTCTGGCTCGGCTCAGTGGTCGCTTATGGCTCCTATTGTGGTACCGATGATGATGTATATTGGCGTCAGCCCGGAGGTATCTCAGATGATTTTCCGTATCGGTGATTCCACCACCAACATCATTACTCCGATGAGCCCTTCGTTTGCGTTGGCGCTCATTTTCCTACAGCGCTATTACAAAAAGGCTGGTGTCGGTACGCTATTTTCGCTAGCGCTGCCTTACTCACTGTCCATGCTCATTAGCTGGTTCTTATTCTTTATCCTGTGGTATTTCCTCGGATTACCACTTGGACCTGGTACGCCATACACTTACCCTGCTTGATCAGCGATTAATCAGCTTGGTTTTGGGCAATGCGCCACCTAATACCAGCTTCAAGGAACTTGTCAATGTCCCCGTCGAGAACTTTTCCGGGGTCATTGACTTCATAGTTTGTGCGCAGATCCTTCACCATCTGATATGGGTGCAATACATAAGAGCGCATTTGGTTACCCCAGGAGGCATTGCCGCCAGCGCCAAGAGCTTCTAATTCATTCTTTTCTTCTTGGCGCTTGCGCTCTAATAATTTTGCTTGGAGCACGCGCATTGCCGACGCCCGGTTCTGGATTTGCGATTTCTCATTCTGACAGGTCACCACGATATTTGTGGGAATGTGCGTGATGCGCACTGCTGAGTCTGTGGTATTTACTGACTGTCCACCTGGTCCGGAAGAACGGAACACATCAACACGAATATCAGAATCTGGAATGTCAATGTGATCTGTTTGCTCCACCACCGGCAATACTTCTACCTCGGCAAAAGAAGTATGGCGTCGGGATTGGCTGTCAAAGGGACTGATGCGTACCAACCGATGTGCCCCTTGTTCCACAGAAAGCGTGCCATACATATACTCGCCATGAACCACAAAAGTGGCGGATTTAATGCCCGCTTCTTCCGCATAGGAAATATCATAGATTTCTACTGCATGACCATTCTTTTCTGCCCAGCGAGTGTACATTCTCATCAGCATTTCTGCCCAGTCAGCAGCTTCGGAACCACCAGCTCCTGAGCGAATGTTGATCACTGCCTCACGAGCATCATAAGGGCCAGAGAGCATGGTTTTTACTTCTAAAGCATCAATTGCTGCGGTAAGGTCAGCTAATTCTTGCTCTGCCAGTTCTAGCCCAGATGAGTCTGAGGTGTCTTCTTCGGCTAATTCATACATGATGGGAAGGTCGTCGAGACGCTGACGAATATCACGTATTTTCTTCAGGGAAGATTGGACAGCAGAAAGCTCTGTGGTGACTTGTTGCGCATGGTCGGGGTCATCCCACAGTGATGGGTCTGATGCTTGGGCTTCTAACTCGCGAATCCGATCAGCCATCTGTTGCGGATCAAGCACTTTTTCAATAGTGACGAGGGTTGTGTCGAGTTTCGTTATCTGGGCTGATGTTTCCGGTCGCATGGTGGTTCATTCTACCTTGAACTTCCGCTCGCCAAAATATGCCCTAACGAAAAGCAGAATCTTTGTCGATATTGCACAATAGAAAGTATGACGAACGACGCAACGCATCCAGATTTAGAAACTTTTGTCGCAGCCCTTGCCAAAACCTTTGTTATTTCGCACCAAGATGATACTGACGCCCACCTCGCCCAAGCATTAGTGTTTAATGCAGCTCGTCTTGCGTGGCGCCTGCGCGAACAAGGAGTGGCAGTGGAACACAAAACGTCGATAAGCGATGTTGTAACTAATGCCGATCGTGCCGCCGAGCAATTTGTTACCTCTGTGTTAGAACAACTACGCCCCAACGACGGCATTCTCGGCGAAGAAGGAACCGCCAAAGCCAGCACCTCTGGGCGAACTTGGGTTATTGACCCTGTCGACGGCACCTACAATTTTGCTGCTGCATCCGACTATTGGTGCAGTGCCCTCGCGCTTATCGACGGCGAACCAACACATCCCACTGCCCTACATTTTGGTGCAGTCCATCGCCCGGATCTGGGCTATACCTGGTTTGGCGGTCCAGATATTCCTACTACTTTTAACGGCAAAGAGGTAGCGTCGCTTAGCGAACAACCATGTGCTGATATTTCTTTTGCGACCTACATCCACCCTACTGCCCTGAGCCAACCAGAGATTGCGCAACCGTGGCAGGCATTGGCTGAATCCTTTGCTGCTCTGCGAATGTTAGGGGCAGGCTCAGTGGATTTAGCTCAAGTCGCCCAAGGAAATCTCGGCGCATGGGCACAGCATAGTGTTCCTGCCTGGGATTGGTTGCCTGGTGCTGCGCTTATCCAAGGCGCTGGCGGTGCTGCAGAACAGGTTGGGGTAAATGGCATTGAATGGTCGCTTGCGGGCAATAAGCAGGTGGTAGCAGAAATGTTGCGCATTATAGAACAAGCAAAACAGCAGTAGATGGACACATCCCTAGCTAAGCAATTAGGCTAAACAAGCATGAATACCCCTTATGCTGCTGAATTAGCTTTTGTATTAGAACTTGCCCAACGTGCCGATGAGCTTACTCATGAACGGTTCTATGCCAATGACCTGTGCGTGGAAGCTAAACCGGATATGACTCCAGTTTCTGATGCGGATATTGCGTGCGAGCAGCTGCTGCGTTCACTCATTACTGAGCATTTTCCGCAGGATCATATTCTGGGCGAGGAATTCGGCGGACAGCCCCAGCTAAGCGGACGGCAATGGGTTATCGACCCCATCGACGGCACAAAAAACTATGTGCGCGGAGTACCTGTGTGGGCTACCCTTATCGCCTTGCTTGTCGACGGTCACCCTGTGGTAGGTGTGGTTTCTGCCCCAGCGTTGAATCGACGCTGGTGGGCAGCCCAAGGCGGCGGGGCATATCGCAGTGTCAATGGAAAAGTAAACCCCATTCACGTCTCTGGCGTTACCCAACTTGGTGATGCCTCGGTTTCTTTTTCCTCACTCGACGGTTGGAAAGAACGCGAACTATTAGCTAATTTTCAGAAACTCTCCGATGACACCTGGCGGCTACGCGGCTTTGGCGACTTCTGGTCTTATTGTTTAGTTGCTGAGGGTAGCGTCGACATAGCTGCCGAACCAGAAGTATCGCTATGGGATCTTGCCGCACTGGCAATTTTAGTTGAAGAAGCCGGCGGGAGCTTTAGCTCTCTCGCCGGCATTCCAGGACCTCATGGTGGTGATGCTCTGGCCACTAACGGGCACTTACATGAGCAGGTACGCTCTTTGCTCTCTGAATCCTCTGAGGCTTAGCGCACACCCTGCATGAGTTTCACGATTGGTTTAGTAAACACAGCCAAAATAATGCCCAACACAATAGAAGCAACCCCGACAAAGAGGAAATACTTGTTGGTTGCCGCGGCATCACCTGGTACGTAGAAATCAGCCAACCAGCCTGAAGCAGCAGTACCAACCGAAATGGACATGAAGAACAACGCAACCATTTGCGAGTTGAATGCTTGAGGCGCCAATTTAGTAGCCAACGACATACCCAGTGGAGAAAGCAACAACTCCGCAATGGTAAAGAGGAAGAACACAACCACAATCACATACATGGGGATAAGACCATTAGTAAATGGGATAAATACCAAGAACGCAATACCCATGATGATATTAGCGAAAGCAAATTTCATTGGTGCTGGTGGTTGACGATCACCCAACTTCAACCACACCACTGAGAAAATACCAGCGAAAATAATCACAAACATCGGGTTAATCGACTGCACCACCGACGGCGGCAACTCCATACCAAAAATATGGCGATCAAGTTGCTTATCAGCCAAAACAGCAATAGAAGTAAACTGCTGCTGGAACAACGCCCAGAAAGCACTTGAGGCAAAGAACATAGGGATAAACGCATACACGCGAGAACGCTCCACCTTAGTCAACTGCTGAGAACGAATCAACACAGTAAAGAGCACCAAAGAAGCAAGCAACGTTACGACAGTAACAATGCTAGACAAGCGCTCCAAAGTCACAACACCCAAAGCGCATACTGCAATCAACGCGATAAGACCAACCACGACACAAATAGCAACCACACGCAGTTGTTGCTTCGGTGCAGGGTTAGGTGCGCCTTTGGACGTCGTCGAGAGCGTGCGCTTGCGGAAGAACAGATACTGGGTCAAGCCGAGAGCCATACCAATTGCCGCCAACGCAAAACCCCAGTGGAACCCCTTGGTTTTCCACAAAATACCAGTCAAAATTGGTCCAACCAAAGCACCGATGTTAATGCCCATATAGTAGAAGGAGAAAGCAGCGTCACGACGACTATCACTGCGTCGATAAAGCGAACCAATAACCACAGAGGTAGTAGTCTTTAACGCACCAGAGCCAATGGCAATCAACACCAAACCAATACCCACGCCAAGCAAACTGTGGAGGAAAGAAAGAGTGAGGTGACCACACATGATAAGCACCGCTGCAATAGTAAGAGTACGCTCAGCACCAAGCACACGGTCAGAAACCCAAGCACCCGCAATAGCGAAAAGGTAGACCAAACCACCATAGGCACCAAGGATAGAAGTAGCGACAGTTTCGCTATACCCTAGCCCCCCCTGGGACACCGAATAATAGATGTAGTATGCGACTAATGTTTGCATACCGTAGAAGCTGAATCGCTCCCACATCTCGATGGCGGAAAGATTTGCCAACCCCCACGGGTGACCAAAGAAACCATGCTCGCGGTCTGCCACTGCAGTTGGTTCCTCGCTTTGTTGAGCGCTATGCGCAGATAAAGAATCGGACATGATAAGTATTTTAGGGTGTGCTCAGCAAGAATGGGAAATTCAATAGGAAAATAGAAATATGGGTTGGCAATTGAAGGAGTCCAGATGAAGCACCGGAATAGGATTGCTGAGGTGAGGACTGTGCGATGCCTGAACAATCGCAGAGTGCGCTGCACTGCTTGATCATGCTATGCAGGCTTTTCGACGTTGTGGCTAAGAAATTATAAATGGCATTGAATGTGAAAAGTGGGGTGGTGCTTTGTTACACCACCCCACATCTGCGCCCACACTATACGTGCTATGCGTGTGCAGGACACACGCCTGTTTAAGAAGCAGGCTTTAAGCTGCTAGATGACCACCCGTGGTCACTCGCACACCAGACTTCTGAGTCTTGCCACCAGTATTAGTCTTAGCACCAGCCTTAGCGGTAGTCTTAGCGGTCTTATCCGCAGCAGGCTCAGCCTTCACAGGCTCGCCAGACTCAGCAGGGTTGATGCCAGACTGGGCAGGGTTGGTTGGGTTGGTTGGTTTCTGGCAATGCTTCACCACCTCACCAGCAATCACACCACCAGACTGGCCAGGCTCAGCAGGTTTGCTGGACTCAGGTTCGCTTGGTGTATCACACACAGGCTTAACACCCACAGACTCACCACACGACCCAGCAGGCTTACTGGACTCAGACTTGGCAGGCTTGTCTGCCTCAGACTCAGCAGGCTTAGCAGGTTTAGCAGGCTTGCCTTCCTCAGGCTGCTCTGGTTGTTCTGGTTGGTCAGGCTCCACCACCACAGCACGAGCCACATCCACATCCGACACCGACTGATCAGAACCAGTCTCACCATCACCATAGACAGGAGTTGCCTGGGCGGTAGCGATATTCACATGATCACCAGAGGCCGGTGCTGTGAGTGTCGCATGGCAGGTGAACGACTCACCAGGCTTGAGTACCTCAGGCTTATCCTCACACGTAATCTGATCCGATGGAATCACATTATCCGAAAGGTCAATACTTTCCAGTACTGCCGAACCAGTATTGGTCACCTCAAACACGATATCCATATCACTACCTGGTTGTACTTTCACACCAGGCTTAGCATTCGCATCATCACCATTAATCTTCTTAATGACTGTAATAGAAGGAACCTTCACCACCTTCTCAGGCTCATCCACCCACGCACGAGCAACATCAGAATCCTTTACTGGACCCTCAGGACCAGACTCACCCTCCCCGTACACAGGTGTGCCCTCCACCGTTGCGATATTCACATGATCACCCGTAGCAGGAGCCTTGAGTGTCGCAGTGCAAGTGAAACTCTCACCAGGATTCAACGTGTCAGGCTTATCCTCACACATGATATCTTTCGCTGGGATCACATTATCCGACAATGCAACGTCACCGAGTGCCACATCACCATCATTCGATACCTCAAACACAATGTCCATGTCACTACCTGGCTTCACACCCACACCAGGCTTCGTGTTCGCATCATCGTCGTTAATCTTCTTCACCACTGTAATAGACGGATTCATCACAGTTGCATCAGGAACATCCACCCACGCATTCGCCTCATCAACATCCTTAACCGGCTGATCAGAACCAGTCTCACCATCCCCGTACACTGGGGTACCTTCAACCGTTGCGATATTCACATGATCACCCGTACTTGGTGCTGTAAGTGTCGCATGGCAGGTGAACGACTGGCCAGGCTTGAGGGTTTCAGGCTTGTTCTCACACGTAATCTGGTCTGCTGGAATCACATTATCCGACACAGTAATGTCACCGAGTGTTGCGGTACCAGTATTGGTCACCTCAAACACGATATCCATATCACTACCTGGTTGAACCTTCACACCAGGCTTACTGTTCGCATCATCGTCGTTAATCTTCTTCATGACGTGAATGGAAGGCTTCTTCACTTCTTTCTGTGGTTCATCCACCCACGCATTCGCCTCATCAGAATCCTTCACAGACCCATCCGGACCAGTCTCACCATCACCGTACACTGGGGTGCCTTCAACACTGGCGATATTCACATGATCACCCGAAGCAGGAGCCTTGAGTGTCGCAGAACACGTAAACGACTGGCCAGGAGCAAGAGTCTCTGGCTTGTTCTCACAGGTGATCTGGTCTGCTGGAATCACATTATCCGATAATGCAATGTTTTCCAGTGTTGCGGAACCAGTATTGGTCACCTCAAACACAACGTCCATATCACTACCTGGTTGAACCTTCACACCAGGCTTCGTGTTCGCATCCTCGTCGTTAATCTTCTTCACCACAGTAATAGAAGGCTTCTTCACTTCTTTTTGTGGTTCATCCACCCACGCACGCGCAGGATCATCATCAGACACAGGGCTTGTCGGACCAGACTCACCCTCACCATACACTGGAGTACCTTCTACCGTTGCGATATTCACATGATCACCCGTAGCTGGTGCCTTGAGTGTCGCAGAACACGTAAACGACTCGCCAGGCTTGAGTGACTCAGGTTTATTGTCACAGGTGATTTGGTCTGCTGGGATCACATTATCGGATAGCGTGATGGTGCCTAGTGTTGCGGAACCAGTATTGGTCACCTCAAACGAGATGTCCATGTCACTACCTGGCCCAACTTTCACACCAGGATACACATTCGCATCATCACCATTAATCTTTTTGATCACACTAATAGCAGGAGTCTTCACCACACTCGCTGGCTCATCCACCCACGCACGCGCAGGATCAACATCCAACACAGGCGATGTGGGACCAGACTCACCATCGGCATAAACAGGTGTGCCCTCTACTGCCGCGATATTCACATGCTTACCAGACACAGGAGCCTTCAACGACGCAGAACACGTAAACGACTCACCAGGCTTAAGTGACTCTGGTTTATCCGCACACGTGATGTCTTTCGCAGGGATCACATTATCAGTAAGTGTGACATTCTCTAATGGCACATCACCATCATTCGATACCTCAAACGAGATGTTCATATCACTACCAGGGGCTACACCCACACCAGGATACGCATTCGCATCATCACCATTAATACTCTTCATGACTTTCACAGAAGGAACCTTACGTGCCGACACAGGCTCATCCACCCACGCACGCGCAGGATCAACATCCGACACAGGCGACGTTGGACCAAACTCACCCTCACCATAAACCGGCGTACCCTCAACCGTTGCGATATTCACATGATCACCAGACACAGGAGCCTTCAACGTAGCTTGGCAGGTGAACGACTGACCAGGCTTGAGTGACTCTGGTTTACCCTCACAGGTGATGTCTTTCGCTGGGATCACATTATCCGTGAGATTAATGTTCTCTAATGCTGCGGAACCATCATTGGTGACCTCAAACGAGATGTTCATATCGCTACCTGGGGCTACCCTCACACCCGGTGCCACATTCGCATCATCACCATCAATCTTCTTGATCACTTTAATCGATGGGAGTTTCTCCACCTTTGATGGCTCATCCAACCACGCAAACGCCGAATCATCATCCCTAACAGGAGTATCACCCACAGGATGACCCTCCTCATCCACCGGAACACCAGTCACGGTCGCAGTATCCTTATGCGTGACACCAGAGCTTGGTGCCGGCAACACTGCCGTACACGTAAACGACTCACCAGGAGCAAGAACCTCTGGTTTATTCGCACACACAATATCCTGAGCATTCTTAATCTTATCGTCAGACACAGTCACATCTTTGAGTGGTGTTTCACCCGTGTTCGACACCTCAAACGAGATGTTCAACGACTCACCAGGTTTCACAGCAACACCAGGCTCACGATTCGCATCATCACCATTAATCAACTTCACCACTTTCACACCAGGAACACGTGGTTTCGGTACCCGAGCATTCGCTGGGTCAGAATCCGTTAACGGTGTATCACCCACAGGATTACCATCCTCATCAACAGGTGTAGCAGTCACCATACCCGTATTCGTATGCATCTCACCAGCCTGAGGTGCAGGCAGGGTTGCATAACAAATCAGTTTCGCACCAGGATTCAGTTTCTCTGGTCGACCAGGACACGTAATCTTACTTGGATCAGTAATCACATCATCACTGACCACAATATCCTTCAACGGCATATCACCAGTATTAGTCACCTCAAACATAACACTCATGTCTGAGTCCGCATCAACCACAACAGCATCCTGTGCAGTATTAGCATCCACAGCGTTAATCTTCTTCACAAGTTCAACACCAGGGGCTGCACCATGCGCATTCGCAGGATCCTGTGACGAAACGTCCCCACCATCAACAGGATTACCATCCTTATCCACAGGCGTTGCTGTTACTGTCGCAAGGTTTGTATGCTGCTCACCAGGTTTCAGAGCAGGCAATGTTGCAGAACACAACACTGTCTTATCAGGCTGTAGCACAACAGTGTCAAGACTATTGCTACCACAGGTGATTTTGTCTGCCGGGATCTTATCATCAGCAAGTCTCAGGTTTTTCAGCACCGTATTACCCGTGTTACGGATTATAAAACTGAACTCTAATTCTTTACCTTCAGCAACAGCAATACCAGGAGCCTCATTCGCACCCTCACCATTGACCCTCTTGCTCACGCTCACACGAGGCACAGGTTTTGCTTGGAGCGGATCACCCGCAGCAATACCTTCCCGCATTATACCCCTCATCGAATCTCCTGTACCGCAGGAACCATAGTGCGCACCGCCACCGACGTGAGCACCTTCCTTATAACTCACAGGATCAGTGGAATACGTCAGAATAGCGCCATACTTCGCAGCACCAGAATACGGAGCAAACACACCAGAACCAAGACCACCAATTGAGTATAAAGCGGATTTGCTAAGTGCATCAGCTACCGCATTAGCGCTAGCATTACCATTCTCATCAAGATCCGTAGTCTCCTCATCACTCTTTAATGATGCAACAGGCTCTCCCCAGGCGTTTTGCATGATCACAGGTTTATACAACCCAGGAACCTTATAATCCACATGCACAGTGCCATTTGCAGGATCATCATTAGATCCAATCACCTCAGGCTTATGAGCTTCTTGCCACGCAGTATAAGCATCCGCAAACAATTTACCCAAAGCAGTAGCGTCTTGTTGGGTGATTGTTTTACTGTTCCAATCAAAAGACTCACTTAGTCCGTTGGTTCCTGGTTGTGCTTTCGCTTTCACACCAGCAACATCAAAATCAGGTGGATACACATATGCTTGTGGCGGTACAGGAGTACCCTCAGGGTACTTCGTGTCTAGGTCACCAGGCTTCCAACCACCACCACGTGCCACGAAACCACCCTCTGCTGTCTTTACTTTTAGAAGCTCAGAGAGTTCTGTCATTTTCATGGGTGTTTGTGCGTCATCTACACGTACACGCACATAGATGTCTTGGAAGGTTTCGTTCGCACCGCCAACATCACCAATCGGCGGAGTCACATATACATAACCTGTCGCCGAACCGTACAGACCAGCGCCCTGGGTCGCGTCCTTATTAGTGCCAGCAAGATACTTCAAGACATTGCTGGATATACTACATGCCATACGTGGGATGGGCACACCACCAATGACACCACGGGGTATAGGGTTCACGTTTTGGTTACATTTTCCACCATCGCGTTCCTCTGTGGTGAACAAACCCCACTTATGTGTATTTCCGTGCGAATCAGTTGTAGTCGCAGTATATTGCATTGAAGCAGGGGCACGGTTACATTCAGATTGAGGAGTGTATTCTGTTTCTATGAATTGTGCAGTACGATTCACTAGCCCCTCAGCTTCTGGTTGCAACATCACACGGTAATTGTCACCACCACCCGAGATGACAGCAATATTTTTACCCGTGTTCGGATCCTTCAGCTCTATATCACCATAGATCAAAGGGAAAGCATCCTTTGTCGAGCTCGTACCATTCATGCCCACACCGAATTCAACATAATCCCCTGGTTTTGCGTCATCGGGGAAAGCGAAATCAACAGTCAACACAACCTTATCCTTCTCATCAGGATCAGCTGTCACTGTCAGGCTTTTAATAGCTGAACCAGGCTCGCCAGGTTTACCAGGCAACTTTTTCGGGCTAGCAGTATCCGCCGCTGGTGCTGTTGTTTCATCAGCAGCCCACACCACAGGCACACCAACACCAGAACTAGCACCTCCCCACATGCCACTGGATAGTAATCCAGTAGTCATAATCACTGCACCTACCCGGCGCAGCAACCAGTGTTTCTTCCCCATGAACACTCCTTAGAAAACCTTAAGAAAACATAAAACACCTAAAGAGTAGCCCCCCCCCCATAAAAATGTCCAGCCGAGAGAGTGCTCACGCACCCACTACAGCACCCCTATAACAAAAAACGCCCATGCACAAAGCATGAGCGTCGAAAAGCCAGTGCACTAGGCAGCATTCAGAATATATGGAAAATAGTTATCCATACATCAAACTACTGTAGAGTGTATAGATAACTCTTAAACATTCTTCATTTGTCTCAGTTCGATCGGAAAAGCGTTAAATGCCCACTCATATCACATGCCACTGGATCCCAGCAGATGGCTCAGGACTACCCCGGCGTGAAAAAGCTGGAGGCACATACCGCGCCTACGTACCCGATTTGCTTAGCACTACACCACTTCATATTGACCCCGAAATAGCTAAACGCGCAGCACACGTCGAACAAGCAATTAGCACACTAAGCACACACGAAGACATGACCGCATTAGGAAATATCTCACGTCTCCTTTTACGCTCAGAAGCACTATCCTCCTCCAGAATTGAAGGCATCGCACCACGAGTAGACAAAGTGGTTCTAGCAGAACTCGCCCAACAAGAAGAAATACGCGGCTTTAACGAAGACGCAGAAGCCGTAGCGCGCAATGTGCACGTTCTACACGGGATCGAAGCACACTTCCGCTCAGAAGAAACTATCAGTATCCAATTATTAGAAAAATTCCAACGAGAATTGCTTGGGAAAACATCAATTCCCACCGGGATACGAACATTACAAAATTGGATTGGTGGAAATTCCTACACCCCCATCGGAGCAGAGTTCATTCCCGCCCCACCAAACTATGTCCCTGAGCTCATGGAAGATCTATGCGAATACCTCAATGGAGCCGCACATGGTGCACTTATTCAAGCTGCACTTACCCATGCTCAATTTGAGACCATTCACCCTTTCGCTGATGGAAATGGCAGAGTTGGCCGTGCACTTATTCACGGAGTATTGCTACGCCGTAATCTCATCCAACGCACTATACTCCCCATAAGTTTGATATTAGGAACATGGTCCCAGCTATATATCGAAGGGCTCACAGCTTTCCGAAAAGGAGACATTCATACCTGGCTAAATATCTTTCTCGATGCAACAGAACAAGCAATACAACAAGCACAAATAATTGCGAATCAATTACGCGATATTCAACAGCAATGGCATGACGCTTTAACTATTGCACGCACAGCCCAAGGGAAAACCCGTGCATTACGCACAGATTCAATAGAAGCACAATTACTACAGGGACTCGCTGGACATCCCATTGTAACCACCACCTCTGTCCAGCGAATTTACGGCATAAGTACAGCTAATGCCCGTAAAGCACTAGATAGCCTTGAAAATGCTGGAATTTTACGCACAAAAATTATCGGAAAACATGGTCTGCAAGGCTATTTCTCTGATGACATCCTCAGCCTCATCCCCCACGCCGACCGCAGACTAGCCAGTAGTCAATTCGATACTCGACTAGCTGCACCACAAAGACGAGCAGTTCCCGACGGCATTCAGACAAAGAGAACAAAAGATTAGTGCGGAGGTTAAGGGGGGACTAAGGGTACGTCTGAGGTACGCACAAAACAAAACGAGGCTCCCCTGTGGGGAGCCTCTATTAGTGGCGGGGGCTGGATTCGAACCAACGACCTCTGGGTTATGAGCCCAGCGAGCTACCGAGCTGCTCCACCCCGCTACGCTTACAAAGAACACTTCTTTGCAACGAGTGAACACTTTACCTCTTGTTCACCCTAATGACAAATCACCGATAAAGAACCAGCTAGCAAGCCCGCCGCACCAAACGACTATGTACTGTACGTACTGCACCAAGCAACTACGCACACAGTGATTCGCTCATGCAGCGGGCTTAGCGATTTTCAGATCACTGAGCGCTTAATTACTTCTTATTCTGATCTGTAGCGTGGGCATCAGCACTTGCCCCCGATGATTGTGCTGCAGAAGCAGCACCAGCACCGCCAGCGTTACCTGCTTTTACAATGGACTGATAGGACTCCACCGCAGCGTCGAGAGCATCAAGTGCCTTACCGTATTCCTCATGCGAACCACTACGCGCCTTTTCTAAGTTGCTCAGCGCATTATTGATCCGCTCAATTGCCTCACCTTCAGTACCAGTACCACTGGCCGGCAGGCTTGGCGCGGCCGGACGCTCAGCATGAGCCGCATCACCAGCAGCTGCACTATCAGCAGGAGAAGCTGGGGTAATGGATTCCGCCTCATCAAGATCTTGTGCTGCCTTAGGGTCAATGCCTACCTGTGCCAGCGCCTCAGAAATAGTAGGTGCATAACCTACTTGACCGCGGTAGCTCACCAATACTCTCAACAGTTTAGGGAATGCTGAGGCTTGGTCTTTGCGTTTTGAGTAAATCGGCTCTACGTAGAGAATCTCATTACTTCCCACAGGTAGTGTCAGCAAATTACCCGTAATGATGTCATTGGATCCACGCCACAAGGTGAGGTTAGCGGAATACTGATCCGACGAGGTCATTGTGTCTTGAACCTGCTTTGGACCTTGAGTTTGCGTATCTGTTGGCAATACGCGCACAGTGATTTTTCCGTAGTTATCTGGGTCAGAGGACGCACTCATATGTGCAGCAAGGAACTCACGATTAAGACCACGGAAAGCCGTAATGAGCTGGAAACTTGGCTTAGCAGTATCAGGGTCAGCAGCCACAACATAATATGGTGGCTGGTTCACACTACGCTGACTCTCCTCTGCAGTAGGATCGCCCGGCACAGACCAGAAACGGTCATTGGTAAAGAACTCGCGAGCATCATCGACGTGATAGCGAGAAAGCATTTCGCGCTGTACCTTGAAGAAATCTTCTGGATAGCGAATATGATTCATCAATTCTTCAGAAATCTCAGACTTTGGTTTTACCGTATCTGGGAACACGCCACGCCATGCTTTAAGCACTGGGTCTTGCTCATCAAACGCATAGAGTTCCACAGAACCGTCATAAGCGTCGACGACTGCTTTGACCGAGTTGCGAATGTAGCCAACATTATCAATAACTGGGCGCTGCCCACCTACCCCAATATCAGAGGAGGTATCTTGAGTAGCGTCAGTCAGATTAGTGCGCTGAGCATAAGGTAAAGAGCTCAATGTGGTGTACCCATCCACGATCCACTTGATTTTTCCATCAATCACAGCAGGATATGTAGTGGAATCTGTGGTCAACCACGGAGCAACCTTATGCACACGCTCACGAGGATCACGATCATAGAGAATCTTGGACTGTGCATTTACTCGATCAGAGAGAATCAAATTCATCTCTTGATATTGGATAGCATAAGCAGCGCGATTGAAGATATTGCCGATCTTTACTCCGCCCTTACCGGAATAGGTGTAGGTAGAAGAATCGGAGTCGTATTCCACTGATTTGCCGTCGTCGGAGCCAACAATGGCATAATCAGCGCCATCTTGTGCCGAAGAAATAACAGGACCATAGTAAATACGTGGCTCAGTTACCTTAATACCCACTTCTTCTGCTTCTTTATCGGTTGCCTGCAAATCAGACACGGTATAAACCGGATAGCCACCACGCGCAGAGCCAACATCCCTAGCAACCTCATCAACTTGGTTAGCTTGAGCAGCAACAAACCCATTACCGTGGGTATAGACCGTATGCCGGTTAATCCAATCACGCTGATTTTCTTGCAAAGAATTAGGGTTAATCTCACGTGCCGCCACCACAAAGTCACGCAGTTGACCGTCGATCTCATAACGATCCATAGATAACGACGCTGGGAAACCATAGAAGTTTTTGAGCTGTTGCTGCTGGGTAAAGGTTGGCGAAATTACCTCAGGATCAAGCAGTCGGATATTGTTAATCGTCGCATTATCCTGTGATACTTCCTCAGTGCGCTGCTGTGATTCTGCAGCTTGAGTCGTAGACGTACCCCAGTTGTCTTTATAGGTGACTTTATCGTCGGTAATGCCAAAAGCATAGCGCGTAGCGTCGATATTTCGCGCAATATACTCCGCTTCTTTCTCAGCACGGTTTGGCGAAACAGAGAAACGCTCTACGACCAGAGGATAAGCAGTGCCAATCACAACACCACTAACGAGCATGAGCACAGTAGCTACTGCCGGGATCCGAAGATCTTTGAGCACAATCACGCTGAAAAATGACAGTGCTACCACCAAGGAAATGACCATGAGAATAATTTTTGCCGGCAAAATAGCATTAATGTCCGTGTAACTACCACCGGTGAACGTCTCATGAGTTTTATTGAGCAAATCATAGCGGTCAAACCAATAGCCTGCTACGTGCGCCAGCATCCACAGCCCAGCCCATACCCCTAATTGAATACGTGCTGCTTTTGCCACTTTCGTTTTCGTACTAATCAACTGGTTGGCAACCTGAATGTTACCCAGCAGATAATGTCCCACCAAGGTAATCGCAAAAGCGATACCAATGTACGTGATCAATGCACTAAGCACTGTGCGGATAAAGGGAAGGTCGAAAGCATAGAAACCATAATCCATGCCAAATTGCGGATCGGTTTTACCAAAGGTTTGCCTGTGGAAAAACAGCTGAAAGACCTGCCATTTTTGCTGAGCAATGACTCCGGCAGCCACACCACCAACAACAGCAACCACAGGAAGCAGCCTCCGAATAGACTTATCCAGAACCTTGCGATACTCCACAATAGGGCTTTTTCCTGCCAGCGCACTCAGCACACTCATATCCGGACGAGTGCGATACGTAAGATACCCAGCCAGCCAAATAATGGCTGCGCCGATAATGCTAAAGGCAAGGAAAATGCTTACCCTCACCAGAATAACTTTATTGAATACGCCACGGAATTGAACTTCACCAAACCAAAGCCAATTGGTGTATAGCCCTACAATCAGTGGCAATGCAACAGCAAGAATACCAATAATGCTGATAATTCCGGTCAATAGCCGAGGTGGGCGCCTGCGTTGCGGAAATGCAGACGAGGTTTTGAGCGACAACTCTCGGTTCTCCTTAACTCTCTCATTCTCAGTTTTCAGTCTTAATGTTTCCAGTTTATACAACACAAGACAGACACGGTGTGGGCGTTAAGCACACATGACGCTGCCTTTCTAACGCTTAACAAGAAAGTTTTGTCCCCACACATACTTTTTCACGTATCGTTAATTGGGTATAACTTGGGTATAACTAATGTTCATCCCCCGCAACCATTGCTCAACTATTGTTCGATTATTGCTCAAAGGACACGCACTATCATGACTACCTCTGCTTTTCCGCCCCAAGCCCTCAATAAATCCATGCTTGAGGCAGTAGATTTTATTCACGCCGAAGGATGGGACCAGCCCCCCACTCTTTTTGCACTCGTTCCCGCGTCCTTGCTTGACGACGCCATGCCAGAGGTCTTTGCCGAAGAAGATGAACACACCCCTCTAGCCTTGGTGGTCCAAGATATGCTGCCAGAACATATCCTGCCTGGCTCAGAAGAGTTAGGCGAGTTTCTTGCCAGTATTGTCTGGCCCGATCAAGTAGTTGGTGCAGTGCTGGCTCAAGAAATCATGTTCTATGACTCATCTGCATCCGATTCATCCACGTCAATCACGGACGCTGCACTAGACATTTCCGCTGTGCCACAAGCCCGCCCAGCACGCTTATTCTCCGGAGTCTTAGGCACATATGCACAATTAACCCTGCTCCAATTGCGTCCCAGCGAAGAAGAACTAGCTGCCAAAGGTCCTTTTGCTGAGGATGATATTGAATTACGCGGTGGGGAAAATATCGCCCCTGGTGTTATCGCAGCACTGCAATATCCCTTTGAGCACCCTGGGGGGTACTAATCCACGTGTCACCACGCCAGCGCTTTAGACTTAGGCGTAAAGCTCTATTTTAAGAGCAGGTCTTTACCTCTTTGCCCTCATTAAAAGCCTTAATTTGCTCAATAGCGTCACTGATATTGTCCACGCTGGCCAAGGTAATTCCCGAGGCTTCACGACGCGCCTGCGAGCAATTAGCTTCAGGCGCAAGGAATAACTGCGCACCAGCTTCTTTGGCAGCACGAATTTTATGCTCAATCCCACCAATAGGACCAACAGTGCCATCTGCATCAATAGTTCCAGTACCAGCAATAAACTTACCCCCCGTAAGACTGCCTTTCGATAACTTATCGATCACTGCCAAACTAAACATCATGCCTGCCGACGGCCCGCCGACGTCTTCCAAGTGATAGGTCACTTCCACGCCATTAGCAGGAATCGACACAAGCGAAGCACCCAAAAAGGCAGTGTCAGGTTCATCTTCTTTGGCTGCTAATCGTAGCGATATGCTTTGTTCTTTCCCCGCACGCTTAAACTTAACCGACAGGGAATCACCAGGCTTTTTGGCTTGCACTGCCTGCTTAATTTCCTCTGGTTGTGCCACGGGCTTGTCGTCGATAGCGATTATTTCATCGCCTTGTTCTAGAACTGCGGCTGCGGGAGAATCCTCAGCAAGGTCAGAAACTTCAATAGAAAGAGGAAGATTGAGATAATTCATAGCGGCAATCGTCGCCGAGGCTTCTGAGGTGCTAAAAGCCTTCTCGTTTGCTTCTTTGACTTCTTCTTCAGTCATGTTCTGCGGAAAAATCTGCTCAATAGGCACAAGGGTATCCTTGGTAAAAAGCCACCGCCCCAAAGCCTGCCCCAAGGTCATATTCGAGCGCACACTCACAGTGGTCATATTAAGGTGACCATCAGTATCATCTAATTGCGCACCGGAAATCTCGACAACATCCTGACCATCTACTTCACCCAAAGTATTAAACGTAGGTCCTGTCCCCTCAGCCGCATAAGGCACAGTCAAACTGATATTGGTACCAGGAATATGATCAATGGTAACCAACCCAGTAAGCAATACCAGTGGAATAGCGCCAAGAATTAACGTACGGGAACCTCGTTTCACGCTACATACACTACCCTGTGTCCCCCGACAAAACCTAGACACAAAACTTTATCTCACACCCATTTTGGAATATCAATGCTGGTCACACCAATTTCTACACCGAAGAATACCTATGTGTTCGCTGAGAGCGTTGATAATGAATAGCTAAATACACTCACTCGCAGGTAACTTAGGGTTTATGAATAACGGTTTTGGATTTTCTTTTAGCTTTAATGGCAACGACGATGACGATAACAACGACAAAAATAATCCCTTCGGGGGCGGTTTAGGCGATATGCTCAATCAATTTGGGCAAATGCTCTCCGGTATGGGTTCCACAATGAACTCACCCGACGGGCAAGGCCCAGTTAATTATGCCTTGGCAGAGCGCATTGCTAGGCAACAAATACATATATCGCGCCGTATTACTGACTCTGATGTCACAGCAGTTAATGACGCAGTGCGTTTAGCTGAATTATGGTTAGATAAATCCACTATCCTTCCTGCCTCAGGCAACAAGGTAGAGGTATGGAATGAAGAAAACTGGTTAGAAAACACTCTGCCTACCTGGAAACGCATGGTCACCCCAGTTGCCGAAAATATGAACGCAGCCCAAATGGAATCACTACCAGAAGAAGCTCGGGAAATGGTAGGGCCTATGATCGGCATGATGAACCAAATGTCTGGCATGAACTTTGGTATGCAACTAGGCAATGCTCTTGGTGATTTAGCAGACCAAACTTTAACTGGCACCGATTTTGGCTTACCCATTGCCCCTGCCGGAATTACTGCGCTTTTGCCCAAAAATCTCGGAAAGATCTCCCACGGACTAGGGTTTGCGCAGCATGAACTTCTCGTTTATCTAGCGGCACAAGAAAGCGCACGACAGCGCCTCTTCCATCATGCTCCTTGGCTCATTGAGCGCCTAGTATCTTCCGCAGAAGAATACGCTAGCGGACTTGTGATCGACACGTCCCATATCGAAGAAAAAATGCGAGAGATGAACTTAGAGTCGGGAGATCCTTCTGCTATTCAAGATGCAATGCATCAATTACAGGAGATGGATCTGTCCCCTAATATCTCTTCCAGCAACCTAGGCGCAGTAACCCGCTTAGAGACTCTCCTTGCCCTTATCGAAGGCTGGGTCGAATATGTCGTTACCGAAGCCCTAAGTGAAATGCTGCCTTCTACCGCAGCCATGAATGAAGCCTGGAAACATCGACGCGAAACAGGCGGATCTGCAGAAAAAGCCTTTTCTTCTGTGGTGGGTATTGAATTTGACGCACCAAAAGTAGCGGCCGCCGTAGAGCTGTGGCGACGTGTGACCGTTGCAGTAGGTGCCGAGCGCAGAGATCAAGTGTGGGATCATCCAGATTTCCTCCCCACTGCAGAAGACCTCGATAACTCAGCAGAATTCATCGACGGATTGCTTGACGACGCACTGGGCAATGATTTTGACCCCATTGCAGAAATCACCGCTCTGGAAGAACAACTTGCTGAGCAGGCACGCCAAACAGAAGACGCAGAAGATTCTTCCGACGATAGCGATAGTGATAACGGTAGCGTCGAAGGTTCAGACGAAGGTCCAGATGAGGATCCAGAGGCGAAATCGAATTAGCCTCCAAAGCGGCTATAGGCTTCTAAAAAGCCTTTAGCTCGCTCGGCTTTGGGTGCCCTATCTGCCCAAAGCCAAAACTCAGCAGTGTGTCCACCAGGAACAAAAGTATGCACAAGTTCATGGATAATCACAGCGTCGAGCACATAGTCTGGTACCTCAGCTAGTCGATGGCTAATGCGAATCTCACTGAGTGCATTGTGTTTCACCGTCGTACTGCCCCAGCGTTGATGTTGATTGCTTACCCAGGTAATCGTCGAAAAGCTCGCCCTGTTCTCAAGATAGCGAGCATTGAGTGTGTGCGCACGCGCACACAACTGATCATTATCCAAGGTATCCTTGTGTAACTTTGCGCGTAATTTTCGCACAATTGCGGCAACTTCCTTATCACGCTGAGCAGCAGAAAGATGTGCAGGGACACGCACTTGGATTCTCCCATCAACGACCTTCGCAGAAATGCTACGAACACGCCTGGTGGAAGCAATAATTTCGACATCTGAGTATTTGTCTGGCATAGTTTTCATAATTGTATAAGACAACAGGGGGACGGGGAACTTATGCATAACATATGCATTTCCGATACATCGCATATGATCAAACTCAGCCCACACGCTCGAGTATTTTTACGCCCTGGCGGCGCAATCCAATTTGGTATGAATGCGTATCATGCTGGCATTATTCAATGCGAACCACAGATTATTAGCGCAGTATTGGCAGCTTTTTTAGAATTACGTGCCCCCACGATAACGCAACAATTCATAACCCGCCTTGTTCAAGCAGGACTCGGCGAACTTGCCGCACGTACTATGGTAGAAGAGCTCATAGCACACGGCATCATTTGGCACCACCAGCCCACAACAGTCGCTCTCATCGGCAACTCACGTAGTGCGGCTATTGTGCACGAAGTCTTAAACGAATCAGATATTGCAGCTCGCGTGCCAATGCGCAATGAATCTCCACGCTTATTCATTCAACGACTCGAGGCACATATCCCGATTATCGTCGTCGGGCAGCAACCAATGGGGGCACTTACTCAGGCATTAGCTCGTCGACGTAGCGTCATTCCTGCCCGCATAATTGATACACATTGTGTTATCGGACCAGTCAAATTATCTGGTTCTGGTCCTTGTCTACATTGCATAGAGCTCTATTGCATTGACGCTGATCCACATTGGACAGCTCTGCTAGAACAATGCAGCCCCAGCCAACGCTACGCACCAGCTTATGAACACCTCTTAGCAGCTAAACTCACCGGCTTGCTCACAGCTACCTTTCATGGTGCAACTCACAATGCAAGGATGAGTCCAACGATCACGGCACCTGTCTTATCTGCGGGCACTGTCATCAGTTTTGACCTCTACACAGCGAATATGCACCACGAGCAACGCCACTCGCATCCACTATGCGTGTACTGCTATGAACAGCGCCAACACACACCAACCACACGCTAGCGCCACACACCTACAACTTTTTAAGCAATGCTAAAAGTTCGGAACCATAATGCTCAAGTTTCACTGCACCGATACCTGATATAGACAGCAATTCATACTCTGTCCTCGGATTCTCAAGCGCCAGTGACCATAAAGTAGCATCGGAAAAAACCATATAAGCAGGAACATTCTGGCTTTGCGCTTGGCGGGTACGCCAGAGCGCCAATTGCTCAAAACGCTCATGTACCTGGGCTGGCATATCTTGCATACACGCGCTACAGCGCCTCAAGGTTTTCTCTTGAGCAGTTGTCACACTCACGCCGCACACACGGCAATGCACACCACGTCTCTTCGCACCACTCGGTTGTGGATTGAACCCATACTCACCATGAGCCAAAAATCGGCTACAGTGACGACTCGCTCGCCCACCAGCGTGGCGCGCCTTGGCATAGGAACAATAAAGATACTTCTGCGCACGAGTAATTCCTACATAAAGCAACCGACGCTCTTCTTCAATAGCCTCCCCTCCCACGGTGATTGCATGAGTCATTGGCAGCAGTCCATCACTTAACCCAATGAGGAAAACCGCCTCCCATTCCAAACCTTTGGCGGTATGTAGCGTGGCGAGGCTGACCCCACTAGGAGCTGGATTGTGTTGCCGCTGGTGTCTGTTATGTAGCTCGGTAAGTAATTGCGCCAACCCCATGTGTGGCTGCTGCTGCACAATGTCGACGATTATATCCATCAAAGAACGCAAGGTTTGCCACCGTGCTCTCGCGTGCTGCCCCTGGGGTTCTTGAGCCACCAACCCCACTGGCGCAAGGGCATTGCGCACCAAATCTACTAGAGCTACATCAGAATCGAGTTGCGCTTTTTCCTGTTCCAGGCGCATATTTATCCGGATGAGTTGGCTTATTGCCTGCTTAATTTCCGGACGTTGGAAAAACTCATCATCATTGTGGACATAATAGCTAATCTGTGCCTCGGCGAGTGCTTGCTCCAACACCGCAGTTTGTGAGTTCGTCCGAAATAGAATTGCAATCTGTCCAGCCGTTACCCCTTGAGCAATGAGATCTTTTATCTTCTGAGCTACAGCTTGTGCCTCCGCATAGTCATCAGCGTAACGGGAAAACGCTGGGTGTGGACCTGTAGGCTGCATACCTTGTAGCGTGAGTGTATGAGCAGCAAGTGTCCCCTTAGCCTGGCTAATGACATGATTGGCAAGTCCAATTATTTCTGGTGTGGAACGGTAATCGCGCTGCAATTTGATAGTGACAGCGTGCGGATATTTTTTAGAAAACTCCTGCAAATACCGCACTGTTGCCCCACCAAAAGAATAGATGGTTTGGCTTGGATCCCCCACCACGGTTAGGTCGTCTCGCCCACCTAACCATGCCTCTAATAATCGCTGTTGCAGCGGAGTAACATCCTGGTACTCATCGACAACAAAAGTGCGGTATTGCTCACGAATCTGCTCAGCAATAGCAGGTTGATTTTCTATTGCCCCTGCGATGTGGAGCAAAATGTCATTGTAGTCAAAAAGAAGATGCTCACCTGCATCTTTGAGCCTCTCGTATTCGGCATAAACAGCAGCGACTTTTTCCACTGATTCATTCAGCGTTCTGTCATTATGCTGGTGCACATACGACGCATATCCATTAGGTGATAATAGATTAGCTTTTGCCCAATCTATCTCGGTTTTGATGTCTTTGATGTTTTCTTTCCCACTGGAAACACCAATCCGTTGCGCTGCTTGAGCAACCAGCGCATAGGTTTTATCCACTTGTTGCCATTGCAATGAGCCACCAATCTGCGGCCAAAAATGGCTGAGTTGCTTATGCGCTGCAGAATGAAAAGTTCTGGTTTGTACTCCGCTAATACCCATGTTGGTCAGGCGCTGGCGCATTTCACCCGCAGCACGTTTGGTAAAAGATACGGCTAACACACGCTGTGGGCTTACTAATCCTTGCTCAATTAAATGAGCAATACGATAGGTGATAGTCCGAGTTTTTCCAGTACCTGCACCCGCCAAAATAGCAACAGGTCCTCGCGGAGCCAGTGCTGCTTGCTTTTGGTCGGCGTCGAGAAGGCTTAAATCTATACTCATCTATTAGCTACAGCCTCTATTGCGGTATGGATTATCAATCTTGATCAGCGAAAACGCGCCGCACGTAGAGGAGACGGTCGCCTGGTTCCACTGTTTCAGCTTCAGGAGAATCAATGCGGTATAGCTCACCGGAACGCACCACTCCTAGCACAATATCGGCGAGGTGACGAGGGTTTGCACCTACTTCGTCCTCTGCGATAAGGCGTTCAGCAACAGAAAAACCTTCGTCTGGCGACAGCAAATCTTCCATCATTTCCACCACAGATGGCGTTACTGTAGCAAGACCAAGCATTCGACCTGCGGTTTCCGAAGAAATGACTACTGAATCAGCACCAGATTGTTCAAGAAGCCTTTGGTTTTCTGACTCTCGCACACTAGCCACAATCCACGCCGATGGCGCTAATTCACGCACACTCAAGGTAACAAGCACTGCAGTATCATCAAGATTTGGTGCCACTACCACTGCTTTCGCCTTCGGCACACCGGCTAGTTTTAGGACATCCGATTTCGTTGCGGAACCAGCGACGGTCACCAAGCCCTCACTGTTTGCAAGGTCAAGCGCCTCTTTGTCTGTATCAACAACAACAATGTCTTTCGGTAGGACTCCGTCGGCAAGCAAGGCAACCACTGCGGATCGCCCCTTAGTCCCATATCCAATAACAACCGTATGGTTGCGCATTCTTCTCCTCCAACGCTGGATCTGCCACATTCTTCGTGACTCTTCAGTCAGCACTGACAATGTCGTACCGACCAACAAAATAAGGAACATTACTCGCAAAGGAGCAATAATAATAATGTTGAGCAATCGCGCTTGCTGAGTCACAGGGGTTATATCACCATAACCAGTGGTAGAAAGTGACACGGTCGAATAATACAGAGCATCAATGAACGTCAACGACTCTGAATATCCACCTTTGTCGGTATAGACCAAAAGCGCTACTGCAACAAGAAGGATAAGAGCATAAGCAATACGCTGCGCAATGAGCCGCACCGGAGAAACCACATATGGCTTAGGCAAACCCACTGTATGTAACTGCGCATATTCAGCAATCCCAGAGCTATGTTCTTTCCGACGGCGCGCCAGAGAACGAGAATTACTCATGCTCGTTGCTACCTCCACTTTCTATCAACAACAGTTGCTCTAGTTCCTGCTGTGTTGGTAAATCTTTCGGTGCGACTAACACATCATGGGCAACATAGTAAAACGCTGCAGACACAGAATCGACTGGTATGTCATGTAGTCGCGATAATGCCAAACGATACACCGCTAATTGTATCTTTGCCGACTCCATTTCTTTTTTCCCAGGAATATGCCCAGTTTTCCAGTCAATAATCTGCCATGTGCCATCAGGTTGGGTGAATACTGCATCCATCCTGCCACGCACCACCACTCGTCCAATGGCGATCTCAAATGGATACTCCACATAAGTTGGCGTGCGCTGTGCCCAATCGCTAGCTAAGAAAGCAGCTTTAAGTTGATCAAGTTGTTCTGTAGAAACCTGTTCTTCATCTGCTACAAGCTCATTTTCATCTAACAGAGCTTGGACACCAACACGTTTTTCCAACCAACTGTGGAAAGACTCACCAAGCCGCGAACTGCTCTGTGGTTTATAAGGCACCGGACGACGTTGACGGCGAGCAAAATACTCAGGATTGCTGCTTAAACTCACCAAATCTGTAGCAGTCAATTCTTGAGATAACTCAATATCTACATATGCTTGCTGTGCCAATCGATGTTCTTCAATCAAAGCAGCAACTTCTTTTTCCCACGTGCCATAAATCTCTCGATCCTGACTTAACTCAGGTAGTTGCTGTTGCGCCTGGCGCACCAATTGTGCACCACTAAGTAATGCTGCTTTGTGCGAGTGCTCTAATTGCTGCGGAAATGCCCCCTCTACCACTGCTGAGGCAGGTGGTTTGGCACATAGAGGTTGATCAGATTCTGCTGATATGTCTACCTCTAGGTTTTGCCCATACCACTGGGTTACATAATCCGGATAGTGCGCAGCAAGAGAGCTAAAAAGCTCATAAGGTTCACGGTCACCAGAGACAATAGCTTCATTTTCTGCCGATGCAGTAATGAGTAGTCGTCGTTCGCTACGCGTGAGTGCCACATAGAAAAGCCGCGTGGCTTCGTCTTTAGTAGCAATAATGTATTCATTCTTATGGTGTTTTAAGGCTTCTTCGAGATCTTTGCGATTTTCCACCTCAACTAAATCAAGCACTGGAACTCCAGGCTCAACTGCGTCATCAGGATCACCTTTGACACCACAAGGCACATACTCCACCTTGCTCAACCAAGTACTTGTATTAGTGACATATGCTTTTTGATCAACCCCTGGGACAATGACAAAATCCCACTCTAGGCCTTTAGCTTTGTGAATCGTGAGAATCTGCACTCGTTGAGTATTAACGCGTACTTGCCCTTGGGATAAACCTCGCTCCCACTTTTCACTATCGCGCAAATAATCTAAGAAGGCGCCAAGCGTTGCACCAGGTATTTTGGCATAATCGGCTACGACTTTGGCAAATTGATCCAAATGCACTGTGCCTACTGCCCCCGCAGCATGAGGATCCTGACGACTGAGCACTTCAGTACGAATCCCCATTACCCGTTCAATATCGTTGAATAGATCAGACAAACTCTGATGCAAACTATGAGTACGCAAGGCACGTAGCTCACCAGAAAGTCGATAAAGACGTTGATAGCCTTGAGCAGAATACTGCTCAGGCTCGCCCAAATCTGCCAGCGCATCTGCCAACCCAACGGAAAAATCAGGATCAGATTCATATAGCTCTGCGATGATATCTTTTAGTTTTTCCTCAGGTGTCTTTGATTGCTCCTCAGGTTGGGTTTGCCCCTCATGGCGAACACGACCAGCTAATGTTGCAGCACGCTGAGCAAGAGCTCCAAGATCATTAAGACCCAATTGAATCCGTGGCCCGAGCAAAATGCGCAATGCGGCATGAGAATCCTGAGGCCGAATCAGCATTGTTGCCACTGCAATAAGATCTGCCACCTCTGGTATATGAATTAACCCACTGGTATCAGCTATTTCATAAGGAATACCACGCTCAGCTAAGGCCTGGGCAAAGGGTGCTGCCTGAGCGTTTTTGCGCAAGAGAATCGCCGCACGAAAATCTTTCGCGGCGCCATCAGATTGGATATGACTACGCTCATATGCTTGGGCGAGTTCATCCACAATAAAATCACATTCCTGCTGCCCTGTTGCGAAAAAACCAAATTGGATCATGCCGTCTTGAGCACCAGGACCTGGCTGCAAAGGCGAGACAGGACGTTTATCTGCACCATTTTTTTCTAAGACACTAGCGGCAACATCATTGGCAAGTGCTAATACTTGCTCTGGGTTTCTGAAACTTGTCGTTAGTTCTTTGCGCTCTACTGGAACGCTTATTTCGCCCTGCTCATCTCGAATAGCATAATCCGCAATAAAGTGCTCGAGATTAGCAGCAGTTGCACCACGCCACCCATAGATGGACTGCATGGGATCACCCACTGCAGTAACTGCACTATGGGCAAATAAACTACGCAAAAGCACCCGCTGAGCATAGCTGGTATCTTGATACTCATCGAGCATAACTACTGGATAGCGCTGGGATAACAATGCGCCCACGCTGGGATCTTGCCGTGCCAACCGTGCAGCTTGGGCAGTTTGCTCGCCAAAAGTCTTGAGTCGATCTTCCCGCAATTGCTGCTTAAATAGCCGTACAAGATCGACATATTCCAAACGATTTAGTTGGAGATCACGTATTTTTTGCAGAGTTTGATTGAACGTAGATTTCTGACGTGGCCCTGGAGGCAGTTCGTCGAAAAGCTTGTCAAATGCATCAGTTTCTTCAGCTAATTCTTTCTCGTCAATGAGATGATTATCTAACTCAGCAATGAGTTTTAATAGTGTTCCCGCTACGGTAGCAGTGCTGTGGCTCGTACTCAACGTGCCGCGATACTCAGTGACAAAAGTATGCGCACGTTGATATAGTTCAGTCTCACCAATCAAACGTGCCCCTGGTTCCGCCGGCAACAGTAACCCAAACTCCCCCATAACCTTCCCGACAAACGCATCATAGGTAGAGCTCACAGGCGCAATGGTTTCGAGAGTTTTTTCCAACTCTCCGGTGGGATCTAGATCTTTAATAATCGGGGCACCAACAAGTTGCTCTAAACGCTGACGAATCCTAGCACTGAGTCCTTGTGCTGCTTTCCGGGTAAAAGTTAAGCCTAAAACCTGATCTGGGCATATAAAACCATTAGCCACTAACCACACAACCCGAGCCGCCATTGTTTCGGTTTTACCCGCACCTGCACCCGCGACGACCAGCATAGAATGAAGCGGGGCAGCAATAACTGCTGCTTGTTGTTCTGTAGGGGGAAATTTTTGCCCGAGCGCAACCGAAAGTTCCTGCGGAGAAATTTTTATCTCACTGGTGGCGTTTTTATTAGCTTTATTCGCAAAACTCATGATAACACCGTCTTTCCTTCAGGTTGCACTGGGCATATGCTCTTGTAATCGCACAGATCGCATTGCTTATTCTTCCGCGCGATAATAGTGGGACCACGTAATTCCTGAGCCACATGAATAAGCTCTGCTGCCAACTCATCAAGAGTTTCTCTAGTACGACGCGTCTGAGAACGTACCGTAACGCCTTTGGAGGTGGTAGCAGGATACACCAACATTGCCTCATCAACGTCTATTCCTACACGTGCTGTGTCGTTGGCATCGTCGCTGTTGTTACCGGTACCTCGCATAGGAATACTGCGAATATGGATTTCACCGTCTTGTTCTTCCAACTGCGAACGGCTTAACATCAACTGATAGGTCAGCAATTGCTTATTGTCCTCGGCGTCTTTGACACTGATGGCAGTTTTACTCGTTTTAATATCGACGATACATACCCCATCTTCGGTCTTATCGAGTCGGTCAATCCTGCCGCGCAACCGCAAAGAATCAGAAATACGCACATCAGCGCTCACTTCCACCCCTAGCAGTTCAGTCTTTCCGGTTCTTCCCGCCAACCAGCTACGTAACTTAGCCAGTATATTTTCCCATTCTTCTATGGCGGTATCTTTACGCCACGATGGCAGTTCCGCCAAATCCACAAATGCTTCGTTGACCAGTGCTCGCGCTTTTTCCTCGGACATACCATTCGTGATTGCTTCGGCATAAGCATGAGCTAGAGTACCTTTGTGCATAGCAAAAGCATTGCTTGCATCAGCGGAAAGTTTCTTATTATCTAGGCTGACACGCAATGGACACTCCATTGCTTTTTCCACAGCCGACGGAGATAAACTGCGTACTGTTATTGGTTCTGACTCACTAGGTTCCTGTATTCCCCACCAAGAATCAGGATCTGCCCCTGGCACCCCTGCCTCAGCTAGTTTTGCAAGCTGACGTGCTGCTTGTTCTCGCAATTGCGGTGGGTTCTCCTCATCACTTACTGCCCTACGCAACTCACTGACCAGTGAGCTGAGCGAAAAGAATCGAAAATAATTAGTGGATTCAGTGGATTTAGTAGTACGCGACGCATCCGACGTGCCACTGTCAGCCCCCGCGTGTTGCTCACCTGTGGTAGTAGCTGCTTTATCATGGCTGTCATAGTATTCTGCCCCAGGTATGTCATAAATAAATCGTGATGGTTCTAAGGGAATATCCCCTTCTGGATCATCCACCGCACTGATTTGCACTAATGTCGTTGCACGACTGATTGCTAACTCGAATAACCGCTTTTCTTCTGCAACACGTGCACTAATTTGTGATACTGGCGTACCAGGTTCAATACCTGAGTCAAGGTAATCAATAAGTTCTTCCTGACCAAAAAGTGAACCCGTGATTGCCATATCCGGCCACGTATTCTCTTGTACCCCTGCAATAAAAACAATGTCCCATTCTTGTGCACCCACGCTATGAGCTGTCAAGATCTGCACAGCATCAGGTCTAAGTACCCGACGATCACGCACTCCTGTAGGTAATTCCTGCTCGTCGATATGCACAAGGAAAGAATGGATGCTTGCTCCTGGACGACGACGTACCCAGTCGCTCGCTGCGTCGAAAAGCGCCATTACTGCATCTAAATCACGATCTGCCTGTGCACCTGCAGTACCACCACGTAAACTTACTGCCAGTAAATGCTCTGCTAAGCCAGATGTCGACCACACAGCCCACAATGCTTCTTCGATATTGGCTTCGCTACGATAAGCCTGTGCAGCAGCAATAAAAACTTTGCTGATACGGTCAAGAATGTCTAACTCACGCTGTGTCAGCACACTGTGCGCTTGCTCATATAGCTCAGCTTTCTCATTCTGGTGTTCTGGCTGTGCACTAATTATTATCTGGAGCACTTCGATTGCCCGACGCGTTCCACCTCGACGTATCTCTAATAACCGCAATCCACGTAAAAGACGCCGCATTGTTGCTGGGTCGGCACCGCCTAGTGGCCCTAGGGCAAGGTCTTCTAGTTCACGAGCACTAAGTGGCTGAGACAAGGAACGTAGAATACGCAAAAGCGCAGCAACAATAGGTTGTTCAGCAAGGATAATATCGCCTGGATCAGTATGTACCGGCACTCCTGCTGCCAACAGCGTACGACGTGCTGCATCGACCATTGTGGATGAACGCACAATAAGTGCCATGTCGCGCCACCGCACTGCTTCTAACAAGTGTTTCCTGCGAAAAGTATCAGCAGCTAATTCCCACTGCTTATTCTCAGAATCAAGAATATGTACTTCTTTATTTGGCTGACGATAGCTATCCGACAGATACAGCTCATGATCTACAGGGTAGTGTTCTAAAAATTGCGTATGCGCACCACGGAAGTGGAAAATACTGTGCTGAGGATTTCCGGCAATAATACCAAAATCTGCATAGTGCAGAAGCCGATCAATCAAGCGGGCAGCCTGTGGATCTAAGTTTTGCGCATCATCCACAATAACTGTCCTAAAACCATAATCGGTAGCCGAGTATGCTAATGCTGCACTAATGAGCTCAGAAGCACTCAAGGAACGGTTACCCCCCAATTCCATAGTCTGCTCGTACTCGCGCATGAATGCTCCAGCACTGGTCCACATTGGACGGTGAAAGCGCGCCCCCAGTTCTTCTAAATCCTCCGGCCCTACCCCACGTTCTGCTGAGCGCAAGAGAAAATCACGAAGCTGCCGGGCAAAGCCAAGCATTCCCACGGCTTCTCGCATTTGTTCTGGCCATCCAGGCGCCCCAGCAGCCGCATGACCAGCCAATAGCTCACGCATAACTGCGTCCTGCTGCGCACCAGGGATCAGCCTTAATTCTTCTTGAGTATGTTCTGCCATATTTATTCTCAACATGGCAAAAGCAAGCGAGTGTACTGAGCGAACAATTGTATTAGTGCTCGCGAATTGACTATCGGATAATCGCTGTGCCAGTCCCCGCCTCAGTGAAGCAACAGCTGCCTGAGTAGTACCGATCACAATAATACTGGCGGGATCATATCCTTGCTCAATACGCTTTGCGACGGTATCAAGGATCAGGCTACTCACACCACTACCTGCACTACCTTGTAAGCGCCAAATCCCCTTATGCTCACGATATAAATCATTATCCCACGTACGTGCGACATTCTGCCGCTCAGGAGCGTGAAGGCGAATACGCGGAATAGGACTGCGCTGCCCTAGAAAAATAGAGTCATGAGTTGTATCTGTCTTATCAGTCATAGCTTATAGTTTGGCAGATAGCCGCGAGATAAGCGCACTAGTCACCCATTTTAGGTTTTCCCCTGCTTTTTGTTTAGCTTCCGGATGATAGGCATGCAAACAAATTCGATACGTTAGTGCCCTTAACAAAAGCTGATCACGATGTGCGATATGCGCAAAGCGATCAATAATTTTCTCATCAGTTGCCCCGATAAGCAGTGCATCAATAATAGCTAAAGCCGCACTATATCCATAAGGACGCGCTACTCCTACAAGTTCCGTCAGCACAGGAGCTTGGCTACCAGCGTAGATGGTTGTCGCCATCATATCGGCGTGATTTACCTGGCGAGGGGCGTCGATAAGCGAGAAGTAGGGTGCTAATTGTGTCACAAGCTCTGCGGCAAGGCGTTGCGTAGGAATCTCCTGGTCAAAGGTTAATGTATGTGCTGGGTTAGGGAGCCAGGCATGAACGTCGGCAAGAGCAAAAATATCTGTAGGATCAGGCTCATGGAAGAAGTCTGGAATATCCAATTGCCCCAACATAGTATCTAGGCGCAGTGCCGCAGCAACTGTTTCATCAACTCGTGGTTCTATTTTGCCCTCGACGAAGGTATTAGCGCACCAACCAGCACTAATAAATCTTCCATCTGTAGCACGCACTGGGCGCACGATACGTAGACCATGAACATTGAGCTTCTCTCTTATCCGCGCTGACCAAGCACTATGATCATGCCGAGTAACAGCAGAGAGCACAAGATCATCAACGCGCCAACCATAGCCCCATGCAACATCGAGTATGTGTGCTGATGCATGAGAAGCATGAAAAGCATCACGAACATGATCTGGTAGGTTCTGATGATCCATGATTGCTACTATCCTCTCAATCCTGCACTGTAGCTGTGTACTCTCTGTATGCTGTGCTTAGCAGCTATGGTTTGGCTATGATTCAACCACGTGGATAAGGCCATGCGTTCGGCGCACATACTGCGTTGTCATTTGCATACGCCTCATTAGGTTCTATTCTAAACAGTTCTGAGTTAGATAAGCTCAATGTCTGTTGCATCATTATCGGCGCTAATTCACCATTGCGCGCACAGGGTTGATGTTGAGAGAAACCAATGCCGTGCCCAACCTCATGGTTAATCAAGTATTGGCGATATGCCCCTAGGTCACCGTTAAAAGTTGCTGCACCTCGAACCCAACGAGATTCATTGATGACCACGCGATTGCCTTCAGAATAAAAGCAGCTTGTTTCCATAGCAATGTCATCGCCACATAATTTGTGAGTGGTACCAAGTGAAGTGAGTTGAATACGCAAATCAGCTCGCTCAGGGTCGTTAATATGCTCAAACTTATATTGAGAATCTGCAGTCCAACCTTTGGGATTAGCAAGAGTGGCATCAACCATGGCAGCAAATCCATCATCACCACCATAAGCAGCAGAATCTATGCCATTTTCAATCTCTACAACATAGGTAAAGGTTTTTTCTCGCCCCTGCCCAACCGCTGCTCCTGCGACACCAACGGTGCGATATGACTCATCACCTTTTTCTGTATAAGAACCGCCTAAAGGTAACTGTGCCGCGTCATTGGCCAACTTACGCGCACTAGCTGGATTCGGACCGGGAATAGCAGACTTTTTATCGGTATTGCTTACGCTTTTCTCCGCTTCTGATACCGTCGCGACCGTTGATGCCACAGGTTGTGTGCGCTTTTCGATTAAAGCAGGACTGATGAGAACGTCGTAAAGCACCCAAATACTAATCACAATCAGCACTGGTATTGCATAAGCACGCCAACCATAATTGCGTGCAAAGCGTACGAGAAATCCCTCATCAGTGTGTGCCATGAACTTATGCTCCTGCGAACCCAACGGTTCGGGTTTGATTACTACCTAATTCAACATACGCAATCTGTGCAGTACGCACGAGATAACGATTGCCACGCTCATCGACGAGATCTAACACCCCTGGTCCTTGGGCGTTTTCTGCAGTAAAAGCAGCACTCACCTGTGCAGCTAGCTCCTCTTGCGTATTAGTTGAACTAATTACCAATTCACGTGGTGATTGCGTTAAACCAATTTTAATATCCATGTAGAACTCATATCCTTTCAGGTTGTTGATTTTTCTTCGTTCTTCCCAGTTCTTCTCAGTTCATAAACAAGAGGTTCTTGAGTTAAACATATGTCCTCCTATCATAGCTCGAAAACGAGAGATGAATCTTATACCTAATGTGATGTACTTTTGCGTCTTTGCTTTTTCTCATTAACAATGGTTTTATGACGCAAGCACCTGAGCAGATTCAGACTCAAAAATCAGATAGAGACAATACAGACGTAAATACAGCTACGTCTCTAGCGGTCACACCTGGTTTTAGTAAAAAGAATTGGATTATTTGTGGCGTCATCAGCTTTGTGAGCATTGCTGCGCTTATATGTGCATGGCTCAGCGCTCCCATTCGACAAGCACATCTTACGGTGCTCTCGCATTATGAAGAATCTGCTACTGCACCGACTATCCCTACGAGCTTTTCAGGAGACAGAGGTTCTTTTCCCGCTGACTCTTTTAACCACAAACCTATTGTCACCAATGGACTTGTTATTTCAGCACACAATACTGGTTCTCATTCAGTAGTCAGTGCAATCAACCCAGAAAATAATAAACAGGTCTGGAGCTATGAACGTGACGCAGCCTTGTGTGCGCTGAGCACGTTGGATGAAAAAGTTGTTCTGGTCTTTGCTACTGGTGTCGGATGCGGTGATGTCGTAGGTATTGATGCCACAACTGGCGATTATGCAGGTACGCGCAGTGCTATTGCCAGCGAACATAGTGCGCTATTGCGGTCTAATTCCTATGTTGGAGTCGTAAGCTCCACGCGATTAGAGCTATGGCGACCTAGTGATTTTGTTCGGACAGTCGAATACGGAAAAATCCCTGCGAAACAAGAACCTAATCAACAGCCACATGAAAATTGTACAATCGCCTCCGCGCTTACCCGCACAGAACTGTTGGCGAGCGTAGACATATGTGATGGTCAAGCGTGGTTACGTTTTCAGAAAACTACACCTGAGGATTCTCGAGAACCAAAAATAGAGCATGAAGTAAAACTAGATAATCCTCAGGCACAGCTTGTATCCATTGGACAGGAAGGAGCTGCAGTATATGTTCCTGGTCCTCAACCAAGCATCATAAGCTACCAAAAAGATGGTCAAGTCACTGCCAGAACAAAAATCTCCACGCCACCAGAACTTGTTGTTGATCCTGATAGTCATGTGTTTAATCCCAAAACCGCTGATTTACCTCATCACATGAGCTGGTTCGACGGTCATTCCCTCTATCTTTTTGACCCTAGCACGCAAAAACTGCTGCATATTTTCAGCAATGTTATTGGCACTGGTGTTGCAGTAGAGGGTTCTTTACTACTACCTATTCGCAGCGGTATTGCGGTCGCTAATCCTGATACTTATGCAATCGAAAGAATTATTCCTGTCGATCGTGGTACTTATGGTGGGGATGTTTCTCTTGCTCTTGCTGGCGAGTATGTCGTCGAAAAGCGCGGAGATACAGTTGCAATTCTTCAGGCGCAATAATGCGCAATCATACATAATGATGCACAACAAAGGCACAATAAGAGGTTGATGATGACTGATTCACATATGATTAGCGGATACTTATATTCTGGCTACTCTGACTGCTCTGATGAAAAAATGCAGGCACATACCATACGTATTGAATCAGGACAGATCATTGATATTAGCGAGTATGAACCAGAAAATGAGCAACAAGCCGCATCGTTACCCCTGCTAGTACCAGGTTTCATTGATGTGCATAATCATGGTGGGTTTCATGGTTCTTTTCCCAATGGGAACTATGAGGATTGCAAACGTGCAGCTCGCTTTCATCGCAGTCATGGTACGACAACATTGCTCGCCAGTTTGGTTTCTGCATCAGAGCAACAACTATATGCTCAAACGCGCATTCTTGCCCGTCTTGCGCAAGAAGGAGAAATCTACGGCATCCACATGGAAGGGCCTTTTATTTGTGCGCATAAGTGCGGCGCTCAAGATCCACACCACATTATTCCAGGCAATCCTGAAATTTTAGAAAAGGTTATCAATAATGCGCAGGGCTTTTTGCGCTCCATTACTTTCGCCCCAGAGACTGATCATATTGATGAACTGCTTGACCTGTGCGCCAAGCATAATGTCATTGCTAGTCTTGGGCATACAGATGCTGATTATCACAGCACCCTGGCAGTGATTGATAAGGCTCGGCAATTGGGTGTCACAGTCAGTGCGACGCATCTGTTTAATGCTATGCCCCCTATTCATCATCGCACCCCTGGTGCAACGGTAGCACTGCTTAATGCTGCTCAAGAAAATAAGGTGTTCTGTGAGTTAGTAGCTGATGGAGTTCATCTTCATGATGCTGTGGTGGATATGAGTTATCCGCATAACGCCATTGCGGTCACTGATGCGATGGAAGCTGCCGGAATGCCTGACGGTCACTATCAGCTTGGTTCTTTATCAGTTGTAGTGGAGCAAGGCGGCGCATTTTTAGCTGATGCCTATGCCCAGGGCACGCACACTATTGCTGGTGGGACGTCAACACTTGCTCAGCAATTTGCACGCTTTGCTTCCAGGCATGGTATAGCTGATGCGGTTCGTTTTACGTCGACGCGCGCAGCCCAATTATTGGGATTACCTGATCGTAGCAGGTTGGAGCCAGGGGCACGAGCAGATATTGTGGCGCTCAATAAGGATCACACTGTGCGAGCTACTTTTGCGCACGGCGAAAAGCTCCTACCACTTACTTAACGCTTACTTAAAGGCAAGGTACCTCTGCTCCTGCTTTCCCGTCTCATCACTTGCTCTTTCATTGTGCGCTACGAGTAGTGTGCGCTAACCATTGCAAGGTTGGCGCACTAAATAACAAAGCGAGCGCTATGAGGGCAGATAAAGCAGTAATGATCCCAGCGATAATTTGCCCACCGGTGCACATATAGTAGCTGATGGGTAGTAAGAGCAATTCAAGCATAAGCACTGGTCCACGCCCCCATCGTTTCCCTTTAATCATCATGGCTGCAGCGATTATCACCACACCAAATACAATGATAAAAAATAGTGCGGTGCCATAACCTACTCCGGTATGCGTGAGGTCGTTAGCTTTAGTCTCATAGACAAGTGACTCGTCATGAAGTCCAGATATTTCTCGAATAATTAAAAACGCTGCAAAGGCGATCCCTAGCATTGATTGTGCAATGGCAATAACCCCTGCTTTTTTCAGTGTTTGTGGGGGTGCGAGCTGTGTTGTCTTATTGTGTTCTAAGTGCTCTTGTGTTCCTGGGTGCGACGACATGACCATTCCTATTTATTTTTATTGATAACAATAGAACTTTATTCTAGCGCCTATAGCGCTTTCTGTTTTCGACAAACTTCCACACATACTAATACCAACACAAGCGCAATCCGATCTTCTTTCATATTGTGTTTACTTTTTCGTCACCCTCTCCCTTTTCTTATCTCTTGCCTCATTGTGCACCTACGACGCCCATCAGATTCTTTTTTCCTGTGATTTTTTTGAGTTTTTTGCCTAAGTTTTTCGCCATAGTTCACAAACCACAGTGCCCCATTTTGCGCATTGGTAATTTGACGTAATAACGCAAGGGTGTTCTCGAAGATATTAGAGAAAAGGCTGTTCAATCACCCCTATTAACCTAAAAGGTTACCCTTACCTTCAAGCGACGGCGCGTCATGGGAGCGGGAAAACTATCAAAACATGACATAAATATGTGAGTTTAATCACTTTTACCCAGATAAACCTAGCGAAGTTGCCAAAGTCGTGACATTATTTCATAAGCACTTCCTGAAGTGATCATAAGAGATCAGCTTCAGCATTTTGCACAGTTGCAAAGTAAACAGTACGTAAACACATGAACCACACGTTCATGCACTACGAGCTGATTCCATAACGCAGCTTCTGGGCATATAACACCCTTATTTCCCACTAAGCTCTGCACAACTGTGTCCCAATGACAAAGCAACAACCCCACAACTATCTTTAAGGAGTTTTTTCATGGACTGGCGTCACCAAGCAGTATGTCGAGACGAAGATCCCGAGCTATTCTTCCCTGTCGGTAATTCAGGACCAGCTCTTGCCCAAATTGCCTCTGCAAAGGTTGTCTGCAACCGCTGCCCTGTTACTTCTCAGTGCCTCGCATGGGCACTAGAAACCGGACAAGATGCTGGCGTATGGGGCGGCATGAGCGAAGATGAGCGTCGTGCACTCAAACGACGCAAGAACCGTGGTCGTGGACGCGCCCGCAGCATTGTTTCCTAAAAGACCAACCCAAAACAGCAGTGCACAGCCTTAATTTCAGTTCGTGCACTGCAAACAGCTAAAGTGTATAGCTGTTATTATCCCAATGAGTGAGGAGTATCTTCATGAGCCAGCGTGGTCGTAAGCGCAAGGATCGTCGTAAGAAAAAAGCTAACCACGGCAAGCGTCCTAACGCATAAGTAAGAGAGTGCGATCTTCTTAACAAAGATACGCACTCTTTATTTTTATCTTCAGGCCTTTACTCGATAACCTCTGTCCTAAGGGACACAGTGCTAATCGATACACTTATTCGTTCTTTTAAGCTCTCTGGTGCTGGCTGGCAACAACATTTCTTAAGAAGTTGCCGCAAATCTACTTCTGCCGCTATTTGTTGAGCACACTCAGGACATTGCGCCACATGAGCTTCCAAGCGCTGACACTCAGCAGGGGTAAGCTCACGGTCAAGTAACGCATACATCCCCACATGAACCTCTGAGCAACTACATTCAGATGAACGAGAAGAACTGTCATGACTCATTGCGTGCTCACTTTCTGTTTCTCACTATCCGCCTTGTGCGTCTCTTTCGTCTCTTGAGCATTTTTCGTGCCAGTCACACCAATGCCATATTCACGCGCCACATCTTTCAACGCACCACGCAACTGTTTTCTTCCCCGATGCAGACGACTCATGACAGTCCCTAAAGGAATATCCATAATCTCAGCGATTTCTTTATAGGGCAGTCCTTCAGCATCAGCATAATAAACGACCATGCGATAATCGTCGGAAAGCTCATTCATTGCTTGCACAATATGCTGATTAGGGATATTTTTTAACGCTGCTACCTCAGCAGACTCCAAACCAGTAGCCGTATGCGAGGAGGATTCAAGTAGCTGATAATCGGTGATGTCATCGGCCGATGATTGTTGTGGTTGCCGCTGCTTTTTCCGATAACTATTGATATAAGCATTGGTCATAATGCGATACAACCACGCCTTAAGATTACTCCCTGGGGTAAAGGAAGAAAATGCACTAAAGGCCTTCATATAGGTTTCTTGAACCAAATCCTCTGCATCTGCGGGATTGCGCGTCATACGCAATGCGCCACCATAGAGCTGATCCAAAAGCGGCAGTGCCTCTTGCTTGAATCGCTGTTCTAACTCCGAACCAGACGCAGGTGTTTTATGCTTTTTCTCAGATCGCTCAGCCAAGATGTATCGTCACCCTCCTTAGGCTCGTGTTCAATCCTAGCTTCTTCTTGCTAGACTACACAGTTGCTCTTGTGCCTGCCCCATTCACATGATCGCATTAAGACTCTATAGTAGATAACTATGTCTAGCCCCACCCCTACCCCATTATGGCAAGCTCCACATTGCACACAGGCTTTCGACGCCACGCTCAGCATTCCTGGCTCAAAGTCAATGACTAATCGTGCTTTCATCCTGTCTGCTCTTGCCGATCAGCCTTCAACTATCCGCGGTGCACTACGTTCGCGTGATACTGATTTAATGGCACAGGCACTCCGTAGCCTTGGTGCTGAAATAAGCACAGATGATACTGGCACTTTCCATATCACACCTGCGCCTTTTCATAGTGCACACATTGACTGTGGGCTTGCTGGTACTGTCATGCGTTTTGTGCCACCTGTGGCTGCTTTTGCCCAGGGTGAAGTGGTATTCGATGGCGATGAGCAAGCACGTTCTCGCCCAATGACTCAAATTCTGCATGGTCTGACACAAGCTGGAGTAACAGTATCTGGCGATCGCTTGCCGTTTAGTATTCACGGTACCGGCTGTGCACCAGGCGGCACAGTAGAAATTGATGCTTCGCATTCATCACAATTCGTATCGGGACTTTTGCTTTCTGGAGCACGCTTTGAGCAAGGTCTAAGCATCAAACACATTGGGAATACTTTGCCGAGTATGCCTCATATTGACATGAGCATTGCAATGCTCGAACAAGCAGGAGTACACGTTGACCACAGTGTAGAAAACCAATGGCACGTTTCCCCTGGCACTATTGCTGGCAGAGAATGGGTGATCGAACCTGATTTATCCAATGCCACGCCTTTTCTTGCCGCGGCAGCTATCAGCCAATCCCGTGTTCGCATTAGGCAGTGGCCAACGCATACCACCCAAGCTGGCGATCGTATTCGCCCAATCCTCGACACTATGGGAGCTAAAATAACCCTGCATAATGGCACCTTAACAGTAGAAGGCACAGGCTCTTTGCGCGGTATTGATCTTGATATGTCCGATATCGGTGAACTTACCCCTACCGTCGCAGCATTGGCAGTTTTTGCTGATTCCCCTACTACGCTGCGTGGCATTGCTCATCTGCGAGGTCACGAAACAGATCGCTTGGCTGCGCTATGCACCGAAATCAATAAGATCGGTGGTGTGTGCACTGAGCTTGACGACGGACTCTATATTGAACCTACGCATAATTATCATGGAGCACAGTGGCATTCTTATGCAGATCATCGCATGGCAACTGCTGGCGCCATCATTGGTCTAGGGGTACCAAATATGACTGTGGAAGATATTGAGACTACTGCCAAAACCTTGCCCGATTTTGCCGCTATGTGGGAGCAGATGATGCATGGCTAAAAAAATCACTCATCGCAGCCGTGGTGCATGGGATGAATCAGACGTGAAAATTCGTCCTGGAAAACGCTCTAAACCACGCACCAAAACACGTCCTCAGCATGATGACGCTGAATTTGGCATGGTCATTTCTAAAGATCGCGGTAGGTGGGGCGTAGTTCTCGACACCGGCACTACCGTTACTTGTATGCGCGCCAGAGAACTTGGTCGCAGTCCCGTTGAAGTTGGCGACCGGGTAGGCGTCGTCGGCGATACTTCAGGTAGGCAAGGCAGCTTGGCAAGAATCGTAAAAATAGCTGAGCGATCTTCCGTTCTGCGACGCACCGCTGATGATAACGATCCCTATGAACGCATAGTCGTCGGCAATGCCGAAAACCTCCTCATCGTCTGTGCAGTCGCTGATCCTCCACCACGAGCAGGTTTTGTCGAGCGAGCACTCATTGCTGCCTTTGTCGGCAATCTCAAGCCTATTATTTGTCTGACGAAATCCGATCTTGCTGATCCACAAGAATTTGCTGCTGAGTTTGCCGCTCTCGACGTTCCGGTCATAGTCTGCGGCATCGATGACCCATTAGAACCGATCAATGACATTGTGAATAATTCCTTGACAGCACTAATCGGACACTCCGGTGTAGGCAAATCCACACTTGTCAATAGATTAGTTCCTGGAGCCGGACGACAAACCGGAGAAGTATCCGGTGTAGGAAAAGGACGGCATACATCCACCCAAGCTGTTGCATTAGCACTACCACACGGTGGGTGGATCATCGATACGCCTGGTATCCGTTCCTTCGGACTAGCACACGTTGATGCAGATACCGTTGTCAATGTGTTCGAGGATCTAGCTTCCTCAGTAGAGGATTGTCCACGTGGTTGCACACACATGGGAGCACCTGCGGATCCGGAATGCAAGCTAGATGATTTTCCCCATGACTCCCCCACTGGTCGTCGAGTGCAAGCCGTACGCAAATTACTCACTACATTGCGCAATAACGTGGACTGGTAGCTACAGGGTCATGCACGAGGTCATGCACGGCGAAAATAATTACGCGCCACATCCGTTATCCGTGGTCGTAACTTCTTTAAGAGTGTGAGTCCAGTACGCAACCCGGCACGCTGATTATCTTTAACCCCAACCCATAATTGTTCCTCCACATCTGGGTTATGCGTAAACGCTCGGTTAGAACGCACTTCTGGGGCATTGTCTGGATCAGCGAGTAAATACTTATTCGGCAATGTGAGTTTGAGCAGTGTCTTTTGCACCTTCAATAACTGCACCGGGAATGAGTCGATATTGTAGGGCAAATCATATTCTGCACACAGCTGTTGTACTTTTTTCGCCACATCAGCAAGACGATTTGATGGCATATCAGGAAATAGATGATGCTCGATTTGGTAATTCAAGTTACCGGATAAAATCGTGAGCACTTTTCCGCCACGAAAGTTTGCCGAGCCCAGCATTTGGCGCAAATACCACTGATTATGATCTTCGTCCTTGAACTGCTCCTTGGTAAAGGTTTCTACCTCATCCGGAAAATGTCCACAAAAAATAACCGCATATGCCCACAGTGAACGCAAGATATTAGCGCTGACGTGAGCGCCAAGCGTATGGCGGAAATTTTTTCCGGACAATAACGGATAAAGAACATAATCACGCACACTTTGTCGTCCGGCTTTGCGCGTGGTCTCCCAAAATTTTTCCCGAGTTTGTGCCCATGTGGCACGGCCGCTAAAAAACTTACCCAGTTCTACGTCATAGTATCCTACTGCCCACTCAAAAAGAGTAGCGAGCACTGTGTTGACAAGAGGCTGGAAGGCATGGAGCGTAGTCCATTTTTTATCGCGAGTAACACGCAAAATACCATATCCTACATCGTGATCCATGCCTAAGACATTGGTATAAGTATGGTGCACATAATTATGCGAATGCATCCACTGTGAGGATGGGCATACGATATCCCACTCCCATGTCGTCGAGTGCACTTCTGGATCATTCATCCAATCCCATTGACCATGCAAAACATTGTGCCCAATTTCTAAGTTCTCTAGCACCTTTGCAGTAGTAAGTAAGGCAGTACCAGTCCACCAACACTTTTTATTGCCAGAGAAAATCAATACTGCTCGGCCAGCGAGATCGAGAACTCGCTGAGTGCGAATGAGTCGATAAATATAACGCGCATCTTTTGTGCCTAAATCATTTTCTACCTCAGCTTTAATGCGATCTAGGCGCGCACCAATTTCTGCTATATCGTCGTCGCTTAGATGAGAATAAGCCTTGATATTATCAATTGCCATTAAAAAGTCCTTATCGATCAGAGTGATTATTTTTCTTAGACGTCAATAGTGACATCACCAGCAGCGACACAAACACACGTACGTATCTGTGTCCCAGCTTCATGGGTATGACCAGTATGCACATTAAATACGTGCCCTTTGCGCAATGGCCGCACGCAGGTATGGCACAGTCCCATACGACAACCAAAGGGCATATTTATCCCAGCTTGTTCGCCTGCTTCAAGAATCGTTGTGGCTCCATCGGTAGTGATAGCGCCACGATGTCCAAAAGTCACCACGCCGCCCTGCGCGTCGGAGCGTCGATCAAGCGTAAAATGCTCTGTTTTTAGGCATAAAGATTCTTGCTTAGCCCACTGTTCTAAATCTCTGAGCATATGCGCCGGACCACAAGCATAGATAGTTCTGTGCGCAATATCTGGAATAAGAGTGCCATAATCTTGAGCGTGAAGACGTGGTTTTTCTTGCGTGTAATGGAATATGGCGTGCACACTAGGATAGGTGTCAGCTAATTCCTGGATTTGTGTAGCAAAGAGTGCCTCATGGCTATTTTTTGCCGAGTACACAATCACGACATCACAGTGGGCATAATCACCTCGACGAGCAAGGGTACGCAACATAGAAATAATGGGGGTAATGCCTGTACCTGCTGCGATAAAAGCCATTTTCGGAGCTGGTGGCTGGCTTAACTGAAAATCACCAGCGGGTGCCAGAAGCCGAATAATGGTTCCCGGCTGGGTCTTACCCACTAAATGCTGAGAAAGCTGGCCTTTTTCTACTGCGCGAACCGTGATGTATAACAGGACACTCTTATCTTCTTCCTCAGATAAGACCGGAGCATTAGTGAGTGAGTAACTTCGCCACACAAATCGACCATTGATAGCAACGCCAACGCCAATATATTGCCCTGCATAGAAAGTGGTAGGTACTGCCCAACCGGGCTGAATCGCAATATGCACCACATCTGATGCATTCTTATCGTGTTCGATAGATATTATGCGTCCACGCAATTGCCGGGTGGACCACAAGGGATTAGCCAATACTGAATAATCATCAGGCAACAATGGCGTAGTCAGCCTGGTGAGCACACCACGTATTTTCCCTAAGGCATCTTTGGGCATTGTGATCCCCATTTCTTGGTGAGTACATCAACAACGCCTCATATTACGCTTTAGTAAGTTACTTGTCTATAAGTTACGCTAAAGTAGGTAATTTTCCTAAGAACACACTGCAAAAGCACAGCACCACTGCACCCAGAAAAAATAAAAACTCCTAGCCACAAAGAGCTAGGAGAAAATAGAAACTACCGAGATACCAGGTAACACACAGTAGTGCTACAACAACTCTACTAAGGCAGATAATTCGCTAGGGTCATACCAAGCCAAAAAATTATCCAATGCGTCGCCCACTACCAGCATGGCATCTTCATCACCAAGATCTGCCTCATCAATAACAGCAATCGCTTTGGCTACTGCTTCCTCACTTGATTCCACATCAATATGTATCGCAGCAACATCCGATACAGCTATCTGCGCTGGCTCAATCTTAAGCACTGCCTCGTCGAGATTAGGCACAAAACTTACACGCCCATCATCAATATCGACACTTACCACAACACGCCGATGCGGGAAGAAGTCATCACCAATCGCCAATAGTCGCAAAGATGCACGAGAGGCTTCGTCGAAAGCATACTCTGCGATTTCTTCTTCAGTGCCAGACTCAAAAAAATCAGTTAACGCTGGCGTTACCGCAAAACCATAGCCAGAGCGAGCATGAATCACTCCCGTTTGCGACAACTCACGAAGCATGGAAAAAGTAGCTGGAAGATAAACCCGCACTAAAACTCCTTGTCAATACCAAACAAGCCAGTAATCTCTACCACTGCACGATCGAATTGCTGATAATACACACCAACTAATCCTGCTTCTACCGCACCACGAACATTAAGGATGGAATCATCAACCATGACACAATCACGCATAGGCAACTCAAGGGCATCAGCAGCTGCCTGGAATGCCTCTTTCTCTGGTTTCTCCACCCCAATATCCCCACTGAGCACTACAGCATCGACAAGTCCCTGCGTCTGCAAAACACGAATATGATCAGCGTTGACCCCTGGATCATTAGAAAGCACAGCCAAGGCAACACCATTAGCTCGAGCAGCCTCTAAAAGATGGCGCCACCGACGCTGATCCTCATCACTGCCATCTAACACACCTACGTAATCAACAATCAAGCCACGCATGTCTTGGCTGCACCTCACCTTTTCTCAAAATCTGTTTTGGCGGCATTCATTTTTCCATAGACCGCCACACAATTGCTATACAAATGCTCTATATTTATTATTTATTGTAGCGTCACTTGCCTTGAGATTCTTTCCTCAAGGATGTTTTCTATGCTTTGTGCATCTTCTCGTCACGAAAAACAACTCGTTCCGATGCCAGGAACAAGATTTTTACTGAAACTAGAACAAACCACTAGACTGCCGGAACACACAACCACTACGGGTATAGCAACAATACATAAGCACCTTACTGCACAACGCAAACAAGAAATCTATGCCCTCACTCACACAAGTCTTGCCGCAGCTTTTGGCCTCAGACCAGCACATAGTCTAAGCACCAAGCGTTTTAGCCCCGCCATTAGACGCTTATCCACCACACCTGGCCCGAACAAGATACTAACACCTGGACCAATCGGGATCGTCTCTATTCGCTTTCGCGAAATATCACCCGACACTTTTCAAGCCTACGGAACGGTTATACATATAAAGAGCCAGAAGGCCTACGCCTATCTGGCTCTGATAAAAGATGCGCTATTTGGACTCCAAGTCCAACAATTAGATATTCTCTAACGCCATCACGACGCTACTCATCTAATTTTATGCCCACTAAGCCTCAAGCCTCAGTCTCAAGCCTCAGCTGATACTGGGGCAGGTTGCTCAGCAAATTGCTTCCGCAACAAGAAAAGCTGACGCACAGTTTCTTCTTTAATGCTATCTTTCATCGCATTAAACATATCGCCACCCTCTTTTTGGTATTCCACCAATGGGTCACGCTGTGCCATAGCACGCAAACCAATGCCCTCTTTAAGATAGTCCATCTCATACAGGTGCTCTCGCCACTTCTGGTCAATAACTGGCAGAATCATCAAACGCTCCAGCTCGCGCATACGATTATCGCCGCCAATGGCATTGACCTGCGCTTCCATTGCATCATATTGCTCGTGTGCATCTTTAAGGATCGCTTCACGCAATTGCTCTGCGCTAAGCTCACCAGCACTGCCATATTCGGTACCGTCGATAAGCTCTTGTGCGCTTACTGTTGGACCATAAAGCGCCTCAAGGGCGTGCCAGAGGGAAGTCATATCCCAATCCTCGGCATAGCCGGTAGCAGTCTCAGCATCAATATAAGCATTGATGGTGTCGTCAATCATATGCTGAATGTTGCTAGCAATATCAGCTGATTCTAGAATGGCACGACGCTCCCGATAAATAACTTTGCGCTGCTCATTCATAACCTCATCATATTTGAGCACATTCTTACGAGCCTCAAAGTTTTGGTTTTCTACCTGAGCCTGAACATTCTTGATCGTCGTAGTAACCAGCTTTGCCTCAATAGGCACATTATCTGGGACATTCAAGCGGTTCATCATGCTTTCCATGGAACCACCAAAACGCAACATGAGTGGATCGCGCATCGATAAGTAGAAACGCGTTACCCCAGGGTCACCTTGCCTACCAGAACGACCACGCAACTGATTATCAATACGACGGGATTCATGACGCTCCGTACCAAGAACATAGAGTCCGCCTGCTTCGCGTACTTCTTCAGCAGCTTGAGCACCCTTGGCAGTAACCTTAGCGACTTCCTCGCTCCATGCTTCTTGGTATTCTTCAGGAGTATTGACCGGATCCAAACCACGCTCACGCAAGTTAAGATCAGCAATGGTTTCTGGGTTACCACCAAGTACAATATCGGTACCACGACCAGCCATATTAGTAGCTACAGTAACAGCACCTGGCAAACCAGCCTTCGCAATGATCTGCGCCTCTTGCTCGTGATATTTTGCATTAAGCACATTGTGCGCAATACCACGACGCTTAAGCAGCTTAGAAAGATACTCAGAACGCTCTACCGACGTAGTACCAACAAGCACTGGCTGTCCTTTGGCCGAACGCTCTGCAATATCATCAACAACCGCAGCAAACTTCGCTTCCTGAGTCTTATAGACCAAGTCGGTAAGATCCTCACGCTGCGACGGCTTATGCGTTGGAATTGGCAACACATTGAGTTTGTAAATCTGGTGCAGCTCCGCAGCCTCGGTTTCTGCAGTACCCGTCATACCAGCGAGTTTGTCATAAAGACGGAAGTAATTTTGCAGGGTGATCGTCGCCAGTGTTTGGTTCTCATTCTTGATCTCTACACCTTCTTTTGCCTCAATGGCCTGGTGCATACCTTCGTTATAGCGACGACCTTCTAGAACACGACCGTTGAACTCGTCAATAATGAGAACCTCGCCACCGCGCACCAAATAGTCTTTATCTCGGGCGAAAAGCTCTTTAGCTTTAATCGCATTATTAAGATAGCTAACCAATTGCGAATGCTCTGGTGAATAAAGGTTATCAATACCAAGCTGATCTTCTACAAAAGCAACGCCCTCTTCTTTAATGCCTACGGTACGTTTGCGGGTATCAACATCATAATGGGTATTTTGCTTCATCTGAGGCACAATCTGAGCAAAAACTGAGTACCACTGTGATGAGCTATCAGATGGCCCAGAAATGATCAACGGTGTACGCGCCTCATCAATAAGAATGGAGTCAACCTCGTCGACAATAGCGTAATTATGTCCGCGCTGCACCATATCATCGAGACTGCGCACCATGTTGTCGCGCAAATAATCGAATCCAAACTCATTATTGGTGCCATACGTAATATCCGCTTTATATGCTTCTCGACGCAACTGCGGATCTGATATTTCAGATAAGATGACACCCACTTCTAGCCCAAGGAATCGGTGCACACGCCCCATCCATTCAGCATCACGCTTAGCAAGGTAGTCATTAACCGTAACAACGTGCACGCCTTTACCAGCCAACGCATTAACATAAGCAGGCAATACACAGGTCAAAGTTTTACCCTCACCAGTGCGCATCTCAGCTACATCACCGAAATGCAAGGCAGCACCACCCATAATCTGAACATGGTAGTGCTTTTGTTCTAACACACGCCAGGATGCTTCACGTGCAACAGCAAAGGCTTCGAGCATGATGTCGTCGACAGTTTCACCGTCCTCGATGCGCTTACGAAACTCTTGAGTTTTTGCTTTAAGCTCCTCATCACTAAGCTCAGCATAATCCGACTCAAGCGCAATGACATCATCGGCAATTTTCTTCAGCCGCTTAATTGCACGCCCCTCACCCATACGGAGCATCTTGCTAAGTCCAAACACGTAGGCTATTCCTTCGTAAAATCAATTGTATTTATTGACAGTAATGTTGTTATCGTCGCTATTGTACGCCTCAAAGCGACAATAGGTGAATATCAAGCAATATCAGCTTATATCGTATATCGCCCAAGCTATAGACAAAATATACCTCAGCTAGGCAATAAAATCTGCGCTAGCTGAGGATATTCCGAGATATATCAGCCCTATTCGCTTAAGGTAATCAAACCATAGTCATACGCATGACGACGATAAACCACAGATGGGCGACCATTTTCCTCATTAACAAATAAATAGAAATCGTGCCCCACAAGTTCCATCTCACTCAAAGCATCATCGACGCTCATCGGGGTAGCAGAGTGCTCTTTTCTACGGACAATCTGCCCAGGAATAATATCTTCGACTTTATCGGCATAAGGATCAACATCATATTGACCTTGCTGCTGTGCTTGCTGCGCCTCATGCACTAAATCAGCAGCAATCTCTCCTGTGCTCTTTGGGGCACGATGGCCAGAAAGAGAAATCGAACGACGAGCCTTTACCTTACGCAAAGAGCGCTCCATACGAGAAAGTGCCGTTTCTAAAGCTGCATAGAAGCTATCCTCTTTAGCCTCAGAACGAGCAACATGACCTTTTCCAGTGGCAGTAATTTGGATGCGATCACTTTCATCAGCACGCCGTGGATTTGGTTCATGTTGTAATTCCACGTGGAAGAATGTCAGCGTTGAATCCAAACGTGCAATTTTGGCAAGTTTAGCGTGCACACGCTCAGCAAAATGCTCTGGAACTTCCACATTGCGTCCAGTGATAGTAACTTTAACTTCTGGACTCAGTGACTCATGATGAGCAGGTGTAACCATGACTGTACCTTCCTCTTAGAGCACCATCACGCAGACAAGAAACATCAAACTGCCTCATTATTCACATGATGGCTAAATGGAATTAACCTGTACTTCTACCCTACTCCCCTTTGAGACAATAAGCATGAACTTTTCGCGATACCTATGCCTATTTGCCTTTTTGCCTATTTGCCTATTGCGCACAAGAATCAAGCATGTGCCCACGCCAAACCACCACGAATTTTCACTCCCATAGCACTAAGTACCGCCGTCGAAGCAGCTAAGGTTGCCCCTGTGGTGAGGATGTCGTCGATAAGCAAAACACTAAAACCACTCAACCCACCAGCAGTATGCAAGCGTACTGCTGCAGGAGTCGGCACTACAGCACCGATCATATTTGTATGACGCTGCCGCATACTTAACCCCACTGAATCGCGCACCCCTGCTCTATGTTCAATAAGCTTGGCGACTGGAAAAGGAGTACGCTGACATACCCGAGTAACAGGATCACCACCACGTTTTAATGCAGAACGACGACTCGTCGGCGCAGGCACAAGCACAATATCCTCCTCTACCTCACCCTGCGCAATGAGATAAGACACTGCACTAGCAAGCATGGCACCAAGGGGCGCAATCATATCTCGCCGGTTTCGTTCTTTAGTGGCGATAATAATTTTCCTACGCGCCCCACCATAGGCGCCCAAAGACCATAGTGGTATATGCGAATAGATTTTTGCGCTTATCCGCTGTGGCGGTTGTCGCAAATGTATTGCACAATGCGCACATAAGCGATAACCAGCAGCACCACAGCCTGCACAATTACATGGAAAAAGTAATTCCCGAAAAGCCCCCTGCATAACCGCTTATGATAGCAGTTAATAACGTGGCACAATCACTTTTCCTTGGGTGCCTTCTAAGCCTTGTACTTCACGCCAAAAAGGCGAATCCGAGTTATTAAGCTCTAGTGCAGTTCGCGCATCAGAGGCATATACTGTTGCACCTGTAGAAGCCAGTGAAGACACCGGAGCAATGATATTGCTCGTCGATAGCCATTGCGTGATAGAACCATCACCTGCTACATGCTGTACTGGCGCTTGGGAATCAGCAGTGCCTACCAATAAACTGCCATCTGGCTCCCATTCCACGCTTACTGCACGAGTATCTTTGCCAAGATATTCATAAACATTGGTCAGTTTTCGCTCACCAGCATTAGGACGCGACACTGTTGCCACATACACTGCCCCGTCAATGATAAATGCCGCTCGTACTCCTGAATAAGAAAGACGAAGCGAAGTAATAAGATGATCCCCCGCATTGGGCACATCACTGGTATCAACTTCAGTCTGCGCTATCTCACCAGTATCAGCTGAACGAGAAATACGTGCCACCGTCGTACCATCTATGACAGTCCACAAACTATTGGCACCATACTCAAAGCTAGGGCGCGTAAGGCTACGCGCATGGAGCAATTCAATGGCTTCACCGTTGAGCGTCGAAAGCATAAGTTGAGAGGCTTTCGACGCCCCGGCTCCACTAGCAGTTACTGCAACAACCAGGTTTTTTTCAGTGGCAATATCCGCACTTTCGATATTTTCCATATAACCAAATTGACCAGGGACAGGATCTAAACGCCCTTGATAAATGCGAGTAAGCCGCCCTCTGCTCAACGCATATACTGTCCCCACTGACCTACGAGATGCCTGAGGGTTATACTCTGGATAATCCTCTACAGTAAGCTCCACTGCTGTTGAGTTTGGTGCCGTCACCTGAGTACCGTCGAAAGATAAATGATACGGACCAGGGACACTGGCTGCAGCGAGAGTCCATACAATTTGTGCGGCAAGCCGTCGCTGTGCATCTTTACGTAACGAGGACACACCAGTAAAGGCATAGGCGCCGTCTTTTACTCCGGCAAAATAAGCACTATTGGGAACCTCATTGAGTACCCCAGGAGCAAGAGTATCTGAAGCCCCATCCAAAAGTAGAGACAGCAAATTCATGTCGATAGCGGCATTAGTGTTATATATCCACCGCTTATCGGCAACTAACACTGAACCACTGGGGTCAAAGAAATACAGATCATGCTGAGCATATCTATTACGTAGTTCAGAACGCTCTACCACAATACGAGTAGGTAAAGAATTTATCCTCCACTGCCCATTTTCTTTTTTCAGTTCAACAACATCACTATATTTTTCATCACGAGGAACAAAACCCCCACCAGGGCCTAGGGTTCCCACAATCGTTCCTTGAACCTGATACGCAAGATAATCCTTTGACCCAGCGTTAGCGGCATCCCGACCAGGATTATTACTAGCTAGATTAACGTCTAGCCGATCCACAACATACACCGTGGCACTGGGTTGCCATCGTGAAGCATTGTCCTCAGTTAAAAAGGCACGAGCACTTTGATATTGCTGCGTGGGTTGCGCATTGGCGACAAAAAAATCTCGCACCAAAAGATCTGGCTCACGGTCTTGTATCGGGGTTTCAACTTTATCTTGTGCAGAATCAGAAAAATCCCTTAACACCTGTGGCTCAGTATTCGACGGCAAAGCAGTACATGCGCTGCATAATAACACGCTAGCTGACACTACACAGGAAAAAATCCGTTTTACTTCATGTCTATTCATCTGCTGCAACCTCTAACTGCTCTGGTTCTAGCGAACGTGGAACCGCTAATTCTAGTGGGCTCTGTTCATAACTAGCGTGTGGGGTGATGGGCAACGTAAGTCGGAACATAGTCCCCACGCCTTGTTCACCAATCGCTTCAAGCGCACCACCATGCAAAGCAGCATCTTCTCTAGAGATTGCAAGCCCCAATCCAGTACCGCCTGAATGACGTACTCGCGACGGATCTGCCCGCCAGAAACGGTTAAAGACCAGATCTTCTTGCCCAGGCTTTAATCCCACCCCATGATCGACTACGCCAACGGCAATAGCCTGCTCATTACGAGCAACATACACATCAACTGGGTTCCCTTCAGAATGATCAATTGCGTTGGCCAATAAGTTACGGATAATACGCTCAATGCGTCGAGGATCCCCTGTTACAGATGTAGCCATCTGCGTGTGTGCACTGCCTAAGTCGTGTTCTTGGTCTTGTTCTTGGCTAGCCAGGACATCATCGTTGGCATACATATGAAAGCGCACAGGTACATCAAGTTTCTCTGCTAAATGCTGTGTTTGCTGCCATGCGGACGCAACACAAGAGCGAATATCCAAAGCACTCTCTGACAAATCCGCCACACCAGCGTCGTGACGCGAAATCTCAAGCAGATCTTCAAGGAGAACCTCAAAACGACCCAATTCAGTCTGCATCAACACTGCAGCACGCTGCACGCTCTCAGGTAAGTCATCAGTTTGCGACTCAATAAGATCCGCAGCCATGCGTACCGTGGTCAATGGGGTACGTAATTCATGCGACACATCAGAGGTAAATTGCCGCTGCAAATTGCCGTATTCCTCCAATTGTTTTATTTTTTTCGACAATGACTCAGCCATTGAATTGAAGCTAACTGCCAGGGTAGCCATCTCATCTTCGCCATCGACAATCATGCGCTCTCGCAGATGCCCTGACGCAAAGCGCTCCGCAATCAAGGCTGCAGAACGAACTGGCACAATAACTTGCTGAATTAGCAGCCACACAATGCCCACAAGCAGCACGACGATTACTACTCCAGCCGCAGAAAACAGACCACGCAATAGGGCAATTGTTGACTCTTCGCTGGCCATAGAAATAACCAGATACACCTGCAGATCAGGAATATCTGTTTTTGTGGGAGAACCAATGATCAGCGCTTTATAGGTACTGGAATCTTGACGATCAATCGTGGCAAATTGATAAGAAATCTGATTTTTTTGCACAAAACTACGAAGTCGCTCTGGGATGCGATACCCTTCGGGAGAAGCCGTTATAGATCCATCAGGATTATTGACCACAATAACTGGTTCATAGGTAGTTTGCGCATAAAACCCATTAGTATCTTGATTTGTTAAAGCTGCACGGGCAGCATTGAGCCGAGTTTGCAATGATGTAGAAGCACTGGTGGCATTAATTTGCTCTTCCACCGCCACACGAGCACGATCAATTTCCGAATTGGCAACATCAAGTTTGGCATTGAGCAAGTTTTGTGTCACGAGGTTGACGAGCACAAATACCAAAATGATCATCATGATCGCGGAAATAGAAAGGATAGATCCTAACACCCGCGTCTGGATGGAAGTACGCCATTGAGTCAGAAACCGATGCGTCTGGTTTCTTAGCCATTCTACTAAAATTGCTGCCTACTCCTGCACAGTCTTATACCCGACACCACGAACGGTGAGCACAATCTCTGGGTTTTCCGGATCCTTCTCAATTTTAGAACGCAAGCGCTGGATATGAACATTGATCAGTCGGGTATCAGAAGAATTGTGGTAACCCCATACCTTCTTGAGCAGCTCCTCACGAGAAAGCACTTGCCCTGGTTTTGAGGCAAGCTCAACTAAAAGATCAAACTCCAACGGAGTGAGTTTTACCTCTTCACCAGCACACGTAACCACATGGCCAGGAACATCAATAAGCAAATTACCAATCTCAATGGTATCCGCTTCAATGTCATCACTACGACGCAACCGTGCTCGAATACGAGCGACAAGTTCTTTAGGCTTAAACGGCTTGTTGATGTAATCATCAGCACCTGATTCCAAACCAAGAACCACATCAACGGTATCTGTTTTCGCAGTAAGCATCACAATCGGAACTGCTGATTCACGACGAATAATGCGGCAAATATCAATACCGTTCATCCCCGGTAGCATCAGATCAAGCAAAATAAGATCTGGGTTTTCCCGCCTAAAAGCAGCTACTGCTTCTGCACCATCGGTTACAGCCACTGCCTCAAACCCTTCGGTGTTGAGCACAATAGTCAGCATCTCAGAGATAGCTGGATCATCATCGACGACGAGAATTTTCAGCGCCATATTAAAAGAAATATCCTTCCCACAGCTCATACGCATTGCTATGAGCACTTCTTGCTAGATTGACCAACGGTGCTTTCAGCCCAAATCTCACGCAAGCCTTTGGCGCACCGATTTAATCATGTCTTCCACATTATAATCTGGTTCGGCAATCAGCCACTGGGATTGCCACTGCTTCTGTGCAAGTTGTCCATATATCAATGCCGTATTGTTTTGCAAGGAATTATCGGACTCATAAAGATCTCGCTGACGCGTCGCATCGTTTTTTTCTCGCATCTGAGCACGCTGTTGTGCAAGCTCAGGAGGGGTGTTAAGCAAAATCTGAAGATCTGGACGCGCTAAACCAAACTGCTCAAACTCTAAGTGAGCCACCCACTCTATTGCATTTTCATCAGCTAAACGTGCAGCAGTATATGCAGCATTTGACGCTACATAACGATCGAGTAACAAAATTGATTCGCTGCCTACAAAGGCATCAATATCCGCTTTCGCCTCCCGACGATCTAGAGCGAAGAGTGTCGCCATTGCATAAGCAGAATCACTCATATCACCCATATTCCCATACAACGCTTGCCGGGCTAATTGCGCGTGAATGGACTGATCATAACGAGGAAAACTCATAACGTGCGCAGAAAAATCCTGCACTAATGCACTTACCAGTGTATTTTTTCCTGCACCATCGATGCCTTCAATTGCGATGATCATAAATGCTTATACCCCAAAAATTAGTAGCGATAGTGCTCAGGCTTATATGGACCAGCAACGTCCACTCCAATATATTCTGCTTGCGCTTGGCTGAGCTGGGTGAGAGTACCACCTAGTGCTTCTACGTGGATGCGGGCGACTTTTTCATCAAGAATTTTTGGCAGACGATAAACATCGTTAGTATAACGACCATCGTTATTGAATAGCTCAATCTGCGCAATAGTCTGATCCGCAAAAGAGTTAGACATAACAAAACTTGGATGCCCCGTAGCATTACCAAGGTTGAGCAAGCGTCCTTCAGAGAGCACAACAATTGATTTTCCATTAGGCAATTGGAACTCATCAACCTGCGATTTAATAGTCACCCGCTTAACATCGTCGCGATGAAGCAACGACGCCATATCAATCTCATTATCAAAATGCCCTATGTTCCCCACCACTGCATGATCTTTCATAGCAAGCATATGATCAAAAGAAATAATATCGCGATTACCCGTAGCAGTAATGACAATATCCGCATCTGATATTGCCTGCTCAACAGTAACGACGGCATAGCCATCCATAAGTGCCTGGAGCGCATTGATAGGATCTACTTCCGTAACCTTAACCCGAGCGCCTTGGCCTGCCATTGCTTCCGCGCATCCCTTACCTACATCGCCATAACCACAGATAAGAACATTTTTTCCGCCCATGAGCATATCGGTTGCCCTGTTAATGCCGTCGATAAGCGAATGCCTCGTGCCATATTTGTTGTCAAACTTTGACTTGGTTACCGCATCATTGACATTCATGGCTGGGAATGGCAATTCTCCCCGCTGCGCAAAATGATAGAGACGATGTACTCCTGTGGTGGTTTCTTCCGTTACCCCTTTAATGGCAGCGACAATCTTGTCCCATTTGCCATTCTCTTGTTCTAGGGTAGTGGCAAGCATTGTCAAAAATGCTTGATATTCGTCGGAGTCATCTGGCTGAATGGCAGGAACAGCACCAGCACGCTCATATTCACGACCACGAATAACAGCCATAGTGGCGTCACCGCCGTCGTCAAGAATCATGTTGGGTAGTTCATCTTTCCAGCTAAAAATCTGGTTAATGCACCACCAATACTCCGCTAGAGTTTCCCCTTTCCACGCAAAAACTGGCACACCTTGTGGATTCTCCGGGGTGCCATTTCCCACAACCACTGCTGCCGCTGCTTCATCTTGAGTGGAAAAGATGTTACACGATGCCCACCGTACCTGTGCCCCCAATGCCACAAGAGTTTCGATCAGTACCGCAGTCTGCACAGTCATATGGATAGAACCGGCAATGCGAGCCCCTTTAAGAGGTTGTTGTTCGCGGTATTCCTCACGCAATTGCATCAATCCTGGCATCTCGTATTCCGCCAAACGGATTTGATGGCGACCCGCTTCAGCAAGGTGAAGATCAGCAACTTTATAATCTTGTGAGGTCAGCACAGATTGGGATTGGGACATATTCTCTCTACTCTCCTTACATGACGCAGCTATACTCATTTTGCATCATATTCTTTCGTCTTTATCGTTAAGCTCCACTCTACAAGGCAATGACCCTACGGAGTTATTTGGGTGATTCGAGATGACCCACAAGGCTCAGGGTTTCAGACTCAAGACTCAAGAAAGGGCTTCAATATAGCTTTCTAAGTCATCGTCTGTTTCCACAGTTTCTAATACCGCGGCCGCAGATTCACGTAACTGTTCATCTCCTGCACCAATGAGATCACGAATAAACGGATACATCGCAATAATCTCACCAGAAGAATAAGGAGCCCCTGCCCAAATTGCGGCAATGGTCGCTGCCGCTTGCCCATTGAGCTGTTCTTCCTCGGTACGAGCAACGTCATTACGTACTAGCATGACTGCATCAAAGATAGCCTCGACGACATTTTCCTCATCGAGATCATTCAACTCTTCAAGAAAATCAATGTTGACTTCTTCGTTGAAAATGTTTCTTTCCCATGCACTCATTATTGTGTCCTATCTTTCCCGGTGCTTATAAGACTTAAAGATTGAGTTTTTGATAAACAGTGCACACTTGAGTGTCACCCTCCTAATTGTAACCAATTTGTAATAGTTTTATGATGTATGAAGTAGCTCAATGTAGCGATATGTTTGGCAAGCACCAGCAGTTTTGCACATATCTTGCCCGCATAACACTTTCGATATAGTTTTATATAAGAAAATAAGAAGTGTAGATATCTAGCTAGTCTAGATAGTTCAGAAACACAGAGAGGTATAGCAGAAGTGGTTGAGGCCAAAAATAACTCAGCGCGACGCTTTTTGGTCTTTATTGTTACAGGCTGCGTCATAGCCTTAGTCATTGGCTTTTTTGCATGGCGTCTTAGTCTGCAATCAACAACTACTACCGAAGCACACGCAGGTCCGCAGGCCAATGCCACTACAAGCCCTACCCGCATTACTCAAGAAGCAAACATCGTCTCGCGCAGTACACAAAGCACTCGAGTGAGCACCAGTTCCGCCCAATCGTCGAGTAGCCTTGTTGCAAAAACTACTGAACCTACCAGAAAAAAGGCTTATCGACGCTCACCTGAGCAAAAAAATACTTCACCTACAGGCTTTGTGGGCAATGAAGAAAATGAGCAGGATAAACTCGAATCAGACGCATCTATTGACGATCAACAAGTTGAAGATCGCGATACCGATAGCGTTTACTCAGAAGATGAGGAACGCATAAAGCGCCCTATCACTAGCATTGAGCAACGTTATCCGCAAACAACTGATCAGCTCTTATCTGACTTACAGAAGTTGTTACCACATACACCAGCACTGCCTGCCCCAGGCAAGGAAACAGGTGAAGTGATTGAATCACTTGTGAACAAGTTACCGACTATCCAAGAAGCACCGTTACTTCCACCTGAGGCATATCAGAAGACCTACCAGCCTCAAACCCCTACCCCAGATCTCGATACTCCGGACAGCACTGACGCAATCGAGATCCCAACAGCTCTTGAGCCTATTAGTAGTATCACCACCGAGGAACCTTCCCAGGAACCAGAGTCAGAGGCAGAGGCTGACCTCATATCCAAACCAGATGAAGAGGAACTGGATCTCATTGCTCCTCTTGCTACCGAAAGCGTCAATCAAAATACTGCTAAAGTAACCGAGGCTGACTCAGTAACTCCGACTGCCCAAGCAATAGCAGATCGACAATAACCACCCGCACTAGCTTGTTATATGCTGCTATGACACCTTAACCGTGGCAAGGTAGACATGACCATTGCCGCTAATGTGCACTTCCTCATGCGCATCTATCCACACAGCGCCAGTAGCTGAAAGAGTTTTCGTTTCTTGTGCATTACGCACAGTTACTTCTCCGCGAGTACACAATGCAATGCATGCACTGTCATAAACAATGTCCTCCGAAGATTGCTGTGAATCTAGCACCAAGCAACGCAACGCAAACTCATCAATGGGAACGCGATAGTGCCCATGCTCACATGGCACTCGTGGATCATCAAGAGAATCAAAACGTAATACTTTGATCAGCTCTGCAATATCAATATGCTTTGGCGTTAAGCCACCGCGTAATACATTATCTGAATTCGCCATGATCTCTACGCCAAGCCCACTCACATAAGCATGGAGATTACCTGCATCGAGATAAAGCGCTTCACCAGGTTCTAGAACAATGTAATTCAGCAATAATGCGCTCAATACGCCAATATCACCAGGATAACGCTCATTGAGATTTATTACATTAGTTAGGCAGTCTTTTATCCATACTGGTGCTGCCATATCAAGTGCTTTTTTTGCGGCTAAGATAACTGCGTCGATAAGCTCATGCCGCGCTTTGATTGGAATAGTGATCCATGTAGTAAATAATGCGCGTAAATTACTCTCGTCTGAACCAGCGTCGTCAAGCACGCTGCAATAACGCGCTAGCTGATCGCAACCGAGCGTGTTAAAAAGTTCAAGGGTGCGTGCAAGCGGTCGAAAACCAGCCATTGCATGAAACTGAGTCAGCGCCACAATGAGTTCCGGTTTATGATTATCATCTTTGTAGTTTCGATTATGCGCGCTAAGTGCAATATCTTGCTCATTTTCCTTAGCAAAGCCCTCTTCGGCTTGTTGTTTCGATGGATGTGCTTGCAAGGATAACGGGGCATCAGCAGCAAGAATTTTCAGCAAAAATGGAAGAGTATTGCGGTACTTGGCACATACTTGTTCGCCCAACACTGTTGGATCCTGCTCAATGTAGTGCAAGAGAGTATCACCATTTTCCACCAAACTTGGCGCCCCAGGATGCGCACCAAACCATAGCTCTGCTTCTGGACGTGCACTTGCCTCTTCCCCTTTTAATTGGGCGATGAGGGTTCGTGAACCCCAGGAATAATGTTGCACACTTGGACTCAGCAATTGCATAACAAATCCTTTAGTTGCTTTCTTGGCGAATAATGCCGAGGATCTCCTGCACGAGCTCATCGACCTCACCCGGAGTAGGAGCTTCTACATTTAACCTTAATAATGGCTCGGTATTGGATGCGCGCACGTTAAACCATGCTGGGCTGTCTTTGAGAGTCACTGTAATGCCATCGAGCTCATCGACGCTTGCGCTACGCTGAGCAAAAGCCTCTAGCACTGCTTGAGTACGCTGCTGCTGTTGCGCAACAGAATCAAGACGAGAGTTGATCTCCCCAGAAGCTGCGTAGCGATTATATTGAGCCATCATCTCCGAGAGTGGCAGTTGCTGCCCTCCCAAAGCAGCAAGAACGTGCATAGCTGCAAGGATTCCCGAATCTGCATTAAAGAAATCAGTGAAATAGTAGTGTGCAGAATGTTCACCACCAAAAACAGCACCAGTACGCGCCATTTCGGCCTTGATGAAAGAATGCCCTACTCTGGTTCGCACAGCTTGTCCACCATGCTCCTGAATTACCTCTGGTACAGCGCGTGAGGTAATGAGATTATGGATGATTGTTGCCCCTGGATACTGCGTCAAATAGCGCTCGGCAACAATGGCGCAAATAGCTGAGGGACTTACTGGCTGGCCTTTCTCATCAACGACAAAACAACGGTCTGCATCACCGTCGAAAGCTAAACCAATATCTGCCCCAACTTTTTGGGTGAATTCCTGCAAATCAACCAGATTCTTTGGATCAAGCGGATTTGCCTCATGATTAGGGAAAGTCCCATCAAGCTCAAAATATAGTGGCTCTACTTCAATGGGCAGTCCAGCAAATACCTCTGGTACAGTGTGACCAGCCATACCATTGGCAGCATCAACAGCTACTTTGAGCGGGCGAATTGCGCTCAAATCAACAAGCTCGCGCAAAAATGCGCCATAATCATGGAGCGAATCTTTTTCTTCTATAACACCAGTTGCTCCCGAATACTCTGGAATACCCTCGACAAGCATGGTGATAATATCACCCAATCCGGTTTCTTGCCCTACTGGTTTTGCCCCCGCACGGCACAATTTGATGCCATTATATTGAGCAGGATTATGCGATGCGGTGAACATGGCACCAGGACAATCCTGCACGCCGGACACATAATACAACTGATCAGTTGATGTTAGCCCTAGATAGAGCACATCAAGCCCCTGAGAATTAACTCCTTTAGCAAAAACCTGAGATAATGGCGCAGATGACGGACGCATATCATGCCCGACTGCAATTTTTTTCACGCCTTCTTGCCTCATTAAGTAGCCAAAAGCAGCGCCTACTTCTTCAATAAAGTCAGAGTCAATATCCTCATCGACGATACCGCGAATGTCATAGGCTTTAATAACTTTGCTAACTGCTTCGAGTGAACGCATAGCGGTGCTGCACCTTTCAGATGTTATGGTTTTTCCTGGGGTTTTTCTTCTCTACTATCTTAATACGATAATTAGTCATGCCGAGATGAGCTGGAATCAGACCGCTGCGCAACATCTGATTGCGATGAAATAACACGCAGATGAGCACGACGTTTCTGATGTTCCTGCGCCCTATGCACTGGGTGTTGTGCACTCGGTTGAGCATTATCCTTATCATCGTTATGATCCGACTCAACCGGATCAACCAGACCCGAGGTCGTCTGCCCAGCTTCTCGCACTGCTTGTGCTAATGCGGTTAGATCTTCGTCATCGTCGATATCGTCCACCCGCACGAGTTCCCAGCCCATTGGGGCGGTAATACGCGATGCGTGGTATTCGCACAAATCCCAACTATGCGGATCACTCGTGTGCATAAGTGGTCCAACGACTGCTGTTGATTGCGCATAGGCATAGGTAAGTGTAGCCACGGCAGGCTTACCACATCCAGGACGAGAGCAACGACGAAATTGATTCACAAACACAAAGTCTAGACTCTAAGTAGAGGTTCAGACAACGATAGTCCTTTTCGGCGCGTCCCCACCAGCATCACAGACCAGCACAATACTGTGGAATCATCATGTATCCTCACAATCCACACTCTCCACGCGACCGACATGGTCGAGGTATCCGCAGTATGCTGTTACCACCTGATGTGCCACGTCATCGTACTCGTCGACAGCTATTCGACGCTGCTGTTGTAGAGGCTTACTCCCCTATCGAAAAAAAATATGCTCAGCAATTAAGCAATGTGGATGTTGTGGTTGATACTGTGCCGCATATTTTTATCAGCAACCAACCACGCTCCCTGGAAACAAACGAACCAATTTTTAGTACCTCAGATGGAACCATTCCAGTAGGAATTGTGCGTGATGGCTCTGTACCACTCGGTTGTGTTATTAGTGCAGGCAGCGATCGACGGAGGAATCCTACCAAAGATTGCATTGTGATTTTCCGTATGCCGATTGAGCAGCGTAGCCAAAATAAAAAGGAGCAATATGAATTGCTCCAAAAAACTCTTATCGCGCTGGTAGCCGATTATCTTGAAATCGCACCAGAGGATATTGATCCATATCTATACCACTAATGCCGAAGTATTATTAACCAATATCTCGCTTCAGACGACGACGCTCACGCTCAGATAATCCACCCCAGATACCAAAACGCTCATCATGCGCTAAGGCATATTCCAAACACTCATCACGAACAGAGCATGCCTGGCAAATACGCTTTGCTTCCCTGGTGGAACCACCTTTTTCCGGAAAGAAAGCCTCTGGGTCAGTTTGAGCACATAGTGCTTGCTCCTGCCACTCTCGCTCAACCGCACCGAATATGTCATCTAGAGATTGATCTAGTAGCGACTGAGTACGAGGCGCGGCGTTGCTCGCCATATCTTTCACGCCACACTCCTCTCCTCATAGTTGTTATCTAAAAACCGTTCAGATAACAGTTCCGGAACATAATTACCCGCTGGCAACTAAATCAGCTGCACCATTCGCGTGGTAACTAAGAATTACATATATGCAATTCAACACGCGAACACTAGATACAGTCAAACCCTCAGAAAAAAATTCTGACAAATATACACATTATCCCTGTTTGTTTGCATCAATAGTCACACGAGTTATCAGGAAATAATGAGCGGGGGAGGTTGTCGGGGGTGCTATATATTGTGCCCACACGAAAGAAAACAACCATAAAGGACTTTTTCCTACCATAAGAATGGTCAAAAACCATGAGGACACAACAAAAAAAGAAAGGGCTGTGGAAAATTATTTTTCCAACAAGCCCCAACAGACCCAGTAGTTACACTGCTACACGCAGTATCGCTAAGCATCAGAACTAAAACGCACCCCATTATCTGGGATCTCAACACCAGGCCACACTCTCACACCGTCGAGAAGCTCACAACGAGCACCAATGATAGCCCCCTCACCAATAATGCAACCACGCAACCTCGCATTAGCACCAATACGAGCCCCCGACGCAATAATAGAATCTTCAATAACTGCACCAGGCTCAATGGTGACACCATCAAACACCACAGTGTCATCCAAACGACACCCGGCACCAACCTCTGTCCCCCGACCAATAACAGTGCCTCCCAACAACAAAGCACCATCACGTACGCCAGCACTTTCATCCACCAGCGACTCACCAACACGTCCAGCCAACAAAGGCGAAGGTGCAATACCACGCACTAAATCAGAAGAACCACGAACAAAATCACTTGGTGTACCCATGTCCCGCCAATAAGAAGTATCGACAAACCCATAGACCTTGAATCCATCTTCAAGCAGTTTAGGGAAAGTATCTCGCTCCACAGATATCACGCGATCAGCAGGTATCTGTTCAATCAACTCACGCTTAAAGACATAACATCCAGCATTAATTTGGTCAGTCGGAGGATCTTCTGTTTTCTCCAAAAAGGCCTCTACCCGCCCCTGAGCATCGGTCGGCACACAACCAAAAGCTCGCGGATCAGGAACACGAACAAGGTGCATAGTAAGGTCGGCATTCTTGTCATAATGCTCCTGCAAAATGCCACCTAGATCCGTACCCCCCAAAACATCCCCATTGAACACCATGACAGTATCAGCACGTAATTTGTCATACACATTGCGAATACCACCACCAGTACCCAGCGGACGCTCCTCCACCACATACTCAATTTCAAGCCCAAACTCTTCGCCACAACCAAAGTATTCCTCGAATACTTCCGCCTTAAATGACGTACCCAAAACCACATGAGTAATACCAGCAGCTTTAATACGTGCCAATAAGTGAGACAAGAATGGCACTCCTGCCGTCGGCAGCATAGGCTTTGGTGTAGACACAGTTAATGGACGCAAGCGCGTACCTTTTCCACCAACAAGAATTACTGCATCAACATCTTGTTTCATCTTATCTTCAGCCATTGAGTTCCATTTCTGTATGATTTTCTTCGCTTGCTAGGCTAACCCATCGACTCTTATAGCAAGCGAGTGACGCACCGATTAACGCCGTTTCTTCGACCACACCACTATCTGTGCGCGTGCTTTTAACCCACACCACAAGGCCACACGAATTGGCAACTGCCACCAATGATGCAATCGATCTGCCTGAAAACGATATGCAGAATCATGATGAGCAGGCAACATCTTCTCCGGCAATTTCCCTGCAGCATGCCCTACTGCATGAGTGATCTGCGCCTGCGGACAGAACACATTGACATAACCAGCCTTACCAAAGCGATCACCCAAATCAACGTCTTCCATATACATGAAATACCGTTCATCAAAACCACCAATCGCTAAAAACGCATCCCACCGCACAAGTAAACAAGAACCAGATAACCATCCAGCACAGCGTTCGACGTCCATCTCTGCATTGGCATGATACGCAGCAGACCAAGGATTGTTTTTCCACACAGCACCAAAAAGTGCATGACCAATACCATTCTTAAGAGTGGGAACTGCACGCGCCGAAGGATAAGCCGACCCATCATCTTGACGAATATATGGTCCTACTGCAGCAACCTCATAACCATCAGCTGCCCAACGATGCGCACAATCAATCAGGGCATCTACCGCTTGCGGGTCAAAAACCACATCAGGATTAGCGATAACAAAAAATTCATCATTGATATCGCCCACAGCACGCATTTTCTCCAGATGCTTCGTCGCAAAGTTAATGGCGCTACCATAGCCAACATTGCCGCCCGTGGGGAGAAAAGTAACCCACTCATTATCCTGTGCTGCTTGTTGTGGCACACCATCAACAGACCCATTATCCGCCAAAATAACTTTCACTGGAGCAGCATGAGCTGCAGGAATCGACTGCAGAAAATCAGTCAAGTATTTCCCGGGAGAATAGGTAACGGCAATGACGGCTAAGGGCTTATTCATTCCTCGAATTTTAGTCGGAGCATAACTTTTTCGTGGGAACGACCACTGATTATGTGTAACTATTTACGTAAGTTTGTCGTTTATACCAGTGGTCTTCTTTCATCGGGAAAGTAACTACTGTATTTTTGCGTAGTCATACGTGCGTGTGACTGGCTCTGAAAAAACGAAATAACATAGAATTACTAATTATTTTTAAGTAACTATTTTATTAAAACCAATTACGCACTGTCGTGCCATACATGGGAGCAGGTAGATGAACAATAGGATCCGCCACACGCGTGATATTCAAGCACCACCTACCCGCGGTCCTATTCTTAGCCAAGCTGGTTCCCGGACTCTCAAAACCGTATTAGCAATTTTGGCAACTATTGTACTGCTCACCTCTGCGCTGGGATATTTTACCGTTGGCCGTATCGGAAAAACTGTCGCTTCAGGCAACCTATCCCTAGGTAATAATGGCATGAAAGGAAAAGCAACTGATGGCGCTACCGACATCCTCTTAGTTGGTTCCGATTCCCGCACAGACGCACAAGGCAATCCTCTCACCCCACAGGAAATAGAAGTATTACACGCCGGCGATGAAGAAGCTGATAATACTGATACCATCATGGTTATTCGTGTGCCTGATGATGGTTCCTCTGCAACCGCAATTTCCATCCCCCGCGACACCTATATTCATGATAAAAAGATGGGGAATCTGAAAATCAATGGCGTTTATTCCGCATACAAGGCTCAAGAAAAACAAGACCTCATCACCGATGGTCTGAGCGATGAACAAAAATTAGAAGAAAAATCTAAAGATGCAGGCAGAAAAGGGCTTATCAATGCCATTAGCGACTTAACTGGCATCACCGTCGACCACTATGCCGAAATTGGCTTATTGGGTTTTGTGTTGCTTACCGATGCCGTCGGTGGCGTAGATGTATGCCTCAATGACGCTGTCTATGATGAATACTCTGGTGCAGATTTCCAAGCTGGTCCGCAAACCCTCAATGGCGCGCAAGGGCTTGCTTTTGTGCGCCAACGACACGGACTCCCACGTGGAGATCTTGACCGTATCGTACGCCAACAAGCATATATGGCCTCTCTTGTTTCTAAAGTGCTCTCTTCGGGAACTCTCGCTAACCCTGGTCGTCTCTCTAGCCTCAGTAATGCAGTAAGCCGCTCAGTTCTCATTGATGAAGACTGGGATGTGATGAGTTTTGCTACCCAACTCCAAAACTTAGCTGGAGGCAATGTCTCCTTCAATACCATTCCAGTCACATCCATTGATGGCACTGGCGATCATGGCGAATCTGTAGTCACCATTGATAAAACTGCGGTACGCGATTTCTTCAAGAGCCTGCTCAATGATTCCCCCGAATCTGACGATGCCAAAAACAATCCAGCACCGGCAGAAAATGACAATGCCAATGACGATCAAGCTGCACCAAGCAATGAGATTCATGTGCTCAATGCCAGTGAAGATGAGTCTTTAGCACCCACCGTTGCCCAGCATTTGCGCAACCAAAACTGGAAAGTCTATGCAGTTTCCACAGCAGAGGCCGGAATATACTCAGAATCACAAGTCATTGCCACAAGTCAAGATGATCAAACAGCTCAAGATATTGCCAAAGAACTAAGTCTACCTGTCACTGTTAATGCCTCCCTCGAGGCAGGTACTGTTATCGTTGTCACTGCCGACGATTATGCAGGACCTACAGCTGAGCTAAAAGAAGATGATCCTAATGAACAGGTTGGACAACCAGGTAACGCTCTAGGTGAAGAAAGCGCATCGCCAAAAATTGATGCGGATAATACCGGCCCACGCTGTGTCAACTAATAGTGTAACCGCGCCATCATTATTTCAGTCACATTAAACGATTCCTCACAAAAGATAGCCAAGGGTAGCCTTATAATAATTTTGTGAAGATTTTTTCCATCAGTTCCTTAAGGGACATAATCTGGCAAGAGCATAGAGGCTAACCCATGTTCATTGCTAACTTTCTCATTGCACTACGTGAAGGTGTCGAAGCCGCACTGATCATCGGTATCATGGTCGCCCTGATCAATAAAATGAATAGGCGCGATATCCTACCAAAAATGTGGCTAGGCATCGCTCTGGCTGTGATCATTCCTGCAGCTGCGGGTGCATTTATGACATGGGGTCCTTATACTCTCTCCTTCCAAGCCCAAGAAATCCTCGGCGGTTCTTTATCATTGCTCGCTGTAGGTATGGTCACATGGATGATCTTTTGGATGGGGAAACATTCACGAAACCTCAGTGCCGACATCACCGAAAAAACCAATCGCATCCTTAGCACAGGAACTGATTGGCGTATTGTCTGGCTCAGCGCACTCAGCGTTGGACGCGAAGGACTAGAAACTGCTGTATTCACATGGGCAACTGTTAGAGGAACACTCAATGATGGTTTCCTTGCTCCCAGTTTGGGTGTGCTCTGTGGTTTATTGTGTGCGATTGCAATCGGCTGGCTTATTTATCGCAGTACGACGCATATCAATCTCAAAAAATTCTTTAATACCACCGCATTCTTATTGATTTTTGTTGCTGCAGGCATTGTCTCTTATGGTATCGGCGACTTCCAGGAAGCAAACATTCTTCCTGGTTGGGGACATACTGTCTATGATGTGACCGGATTGTTCGATGGACATATCCCAGGGCTTAGCACTACGTCGTGGTGGTTTGTCCTTCTAGAAGCAATGTTCCAGCTCAATCTCTCGCCTACTTACCTGCAATTTTTTGGCTGGTTCGGATACTTGCTTGTCGTCTGCACACTATTTATTATGCGTACCCGCCCCCATAGGCATGAGCAAAAATAACGCTGTACTTGTTCGTACTTGTTCACTATGACTCGAAAGGTAAATATCATAATGAAAAAACATCTCATTCATACCGCATTACCCTTGGTTGTTTCACTCAGCGCAGCCAGTGCGCTGAGTGCGTGCGTTGCTAATAACCCGGAGAATACCGAATCTTCGGCTAAGAGTGGCACAAGCACTATCGACGTGAAAATTAGCGATGATACCTGTGATGTAGCAGCAGATTCTGCTAGTTCAGGACGAGTGAGTTTCTCGCTCAGCAACACTGGTACAGTGCGCAATGAGTTCGAGATTCTTGCTGAAGACCAACTACGCATCGTCGGGGAGCGAGAAAATCTTGGACCGGGCACAAAAACTGATTACACGCTGGTATTAGAACCAGGTACGTACTACACGGCGTGTAAGAAAAATATGGTGGGCAAGCTAGTTGATGTACGCCCATTCACCGTGAATGATTCTGGGGAAAAAGTAGCAGTCTCTGCTGACGAACAGGAACTCATTACTAACGCCGTTACCAATTACACCGCATATGTGCGTGATCAAACTGGGCAGCTCCTTGAAGAAACCAAAGCCTTTGCTGCGTTCTACAAGGCAGGTGACGTCGAAAAAGCCAGAATGGCTTATGCCCCAACTCGTGCTTTCTATGAGCGCATAGAACCTACTGCTGAAGCATTCGGCGATATTGATCCTGCGCTTGATGAACGTGAAACAGATCATCAGGAATCCGATGATGCGGTGGCACGTAGCTGGACTGGTTGGCATGTCATTGAAAAAGATTTATGGCGCCCAGAAGGATATGCTGGGTTATCAGTCGAGGAAGCAACCCATATTGCTGATCAATTAGTTGCTGATACTCAAAAACTCTATGACCTGGTTTATTCTGATCAGTTCACTGTAAATATCGATGATATTTCCAATGGCGCTATTGGACTGCTAGAAGAAGTTGCCACCACGAAGATCACTGGGGAAGAAGAGATTTTCTCACATACTGATCTCTATGATTTCTTTGCCAATGTAGAAGGGGCAAAAGTTGCTTTTGGCAATGTCGAGGCTTTGGCTAAGCAAAAAGACGCACAATTGGCTGATACAATTTCTGCGCGTTTCGACGAGATCGAAAAGGCATTGGATAAGTATCGCACTGGTGATGGTTTTGCCTCATATACTGATCTCGACGACAAACAACGTCGTGAGCTCTCTGACAAAGTAGATGCACTGCGAGTGCCATTAGCAAAGCTCACTGAGGCGATTATCTCGTGATGCCACAGCATGATTCCAATAATTCTCATTCCGGTGGGTTTTCCCTCTCTCGTCGGCAACTCCTAGCTGGTTTGGGTGGAGCAGGCGTCGGTGCGCTTGGTACAGGTGCACTTGAATTAGGACATATCCGCAAAGAGCACTCTCCTACTGGCACAATTGTTCCTTTTCGCGGCGCACATCAATCAGGCATTATCACTCCTGCGCAACAGCAAATGCTCATGGTGGCATTTGATATGACGGTCAGCAGAAAACAAGATCTGATTTCTTTGCTCACGCAGTGGACAACTGCCACGGAAAGAATGATGAATGGCGAGGAAATTAATACTCCCAAGGTACGTGATGATGTTCCACCCGATGACACTGGTGAAACAATGGGACAACCCCCTGCCTCGCTCAGCGTTACCTTTGGTTTTGGTGCCAGTTTATTTGAGCACCCCCAAGACGGTGATCGTTTTGGGATTGCGCATAAAATTCCAGCAGCCTTGCGCGCTGGTATTCCTCGAATGGCAGCGGAAAAAATAGATCCGGATCGTTCTGATGGAGATATTGTTATCCAAATTTGCGCAGAAGACCCAATGGTTGTACTCCATGCTGCACATCAATATAAGCGCATTGCTTTTGGACTTGCCTCCGTTAAGTGGATGCAGCTGGGATATGGCAGAACCTCCTCCACTTCTCAGCAACAGCATACCCCGCGTAATCTCTTTGGATTTAAGGACGGTACGGCAAATATCAAGGCTGAAGAGGATCCAGCACAACTCAATGAGCATTTATGGATTCAACCTGGCGACGATCAGCACGCCTCATGGGCTGCGGGAGGCACATATCTGTGCATCCGCAAAATTGCCATGATGATGGAGGTATGGGATGAGTTGTCACTGCGTGAGCAGGAAAGGATTATCGGTAGAGATAAACTTGAGGGCGCACCGTTATCAGGGAAAAAAGAGCATGATAAACCAGATTTTCATGCTTTAGCTACCGAAGATATGGCCCCTGGAACTGGTGGTGCACAGCTTAATGAGCCGTTGATCAATGTTAATTCCCATGTCGCAACCGTCCACCCTGAGAATAATGGTGGACATAGGATGCTGCGTCGTGGCTATAACTACACTGAGGGAATCAATGAGCTAGGGCGTTTTAATGCTGGTTTATTCTTCATTGCTTTTGTACGAGATCCACGCACAAAGTTCATTCCCATTTTAGAAAATATGGCAACGGATTTATTGACTGAGTATGTGCAGCATATCGCCACCGGGCTCTATGTGGTTCCACCGGGGATTGCCGATGGTGATGATTACATTGGTCAATCGCTTTTTGACTAAGTTCTCTGCTCATTGTCGTCGGCAGAGAATGAACAGCTTTGACTAGCATAGAGACTATGAAGTTGTTATCAGAATTGCTTGCCGACGACCCAGCCACACCACGGCTGAGTGTTTATGACGAAACCATCGGCACGAGGCTAGATTTCTCAGCTACTACTCTTGATAACTGGGCTGCAAAAGTAGCAAATATGTTGCTCGATGAGCTAGATCTCGAACCTGGGGCAAAAATTGCAGTTGCACTACCACCTGGTTGGCAAAGCACTGTTATTGTGCTTGGTGCGCTTGCTGCCAATATAGATTATTCTTTTGACCCCGCACACGCTGCCGTGCTTTTCACCGATATCTCCCGAATAGCTGCCGGAGAGTTTTCCGACTTCGAGGGCGATATTTGTGCATTGAGCGATGATCCACTTGGGCGCGGTGTGGAGGAATTGGGCTTAGAGCTACCGACGGGGATTATTGATTTTGCCCCTACAGTGCGATTCTATGGTGATGCTTTCACCACAGATGAACGACTATTGCGTGAATGCGTAGCGACGACTTTCCAACCAAAAAGCAGAGTACTGGGTACTGGTTGGACAAGTATGAGCGATTTTGAGCACCAAGTATTGCAGCCGCTTGCTGTTGGTGGTTCAAGTGTTATCGTCCGTGGCCTCGCAGATACGCAGCGATTAGCAGAAATTGCCACAGTAGAAAAAGTAACAGAGTTGGTTTAATCGAGTGATTTACCCCCGTGGGTGTAATGAGCTGTGCTATTTTCTTTATTAAATAGTAGCTAGATCACTACATTAGGTGTAAAAGAATCCTCATCACGAAAATACAGAAAGGGTTTTCTTTTCATGTCGTTTCCAACTCGTACTATAGCCGCGCTAGCTATTGGCTTGAGCACCACTCTGGTCTTGAGTTCTTGTAGCAAAGATTCAGATTCTGCTGCTACCGGAGCTGCTAATGGTCGCGGTCCAATTACCTTTGCTATGGGTAAAAATGACACCGATAAACTCGTTCCCGTTATCGAAAAATGGAACGACGCACACCCTGATGAAAAGGTAACGCTCAAGGAACTTTCTGGTGATGCTCCTGAACAACGCGACACCCTAGTTCAGTCGCTACAATCTGGTAGCACTGATTATGATGTCATGGCGCTCGACGTTATCTGGACAGCAGATTTTGCAGCGAACCAATGGATTGCCCCACTCACAGGTGAACTTGCAGTAGATACTTCCAAACTACTGAAATCAACTGTCGAGTCCGCAACCTACAATGGAACGCTCTACGCATTGCCGCAAAACACTAATGGGCAACTGCTCTATCGCAACACTGAGCTTGTACCTCAAGCCCCAGGAACCTGGGCACAATTGGCACAAAGCTGTGAATCTGTCAAAGCACAGTCCAAGGATTGCTTGATCTTACAGGCAAAACAAAGTGAAGGCCTTACCGTTAATACTGCTGATTTCATTGAAGGTTGGGGTGGCCATGTCATTGATGACTCTGGTGCGCCAGTGGTGGATTCACCAGAGGCAAAAGCAGGTATCCAGGCACTCGTCGATGGTTATAAAGATGGGGTTATCTCCAAGTCCTCTCTTTCTGCTACTGAAGAAGAAACCAATTTGGCATTCGTCGCAGGTGAAACTGCATATGCGGTGAATTGGCCATATATGTACACCAATGCCCAAGCACAGAACTCACAGGTAGCTGGAAAATTTGAGGTTCAGCCGCTAGTCGCCAAAGATGGCACTGGCGTATCGACATTGGGCGGTTATAACAACGGAATCAACATCAATTCCACAAAGAAAGCAACTGCTCTTGACTTCATGAAGTTCATCGTAGAAGAAGAAAACCAGGCATGGTTTGCCGATAATTCTTTCCCACCTGTCCTTGCTTCTATCTATGACGATGAAACATTGGTGGAAAAATACCCATATTTGCCAGCGCTAAAGACCTCTTTAGAAAGTGCAAAACCACGTCCAGTCAGCCCATATTACCCTGCTATTTCTAAAGCAATCCAGGATAATACCTACGCAGCGCTTACTCATGGCAAGAGCGTGGACGAAGCAACAAAAGATATGAAGTCTGCTATTGAAAATGCAGCAAAATAATCTGAGAGTTTACTAATACGCCATGCACATAGAACCTGCCTCCACAGCAGGTTCTATTGTTGGTTATGAGAACAATTCAGCAAGGATACATTCCCAAAGACGTACCCGCCATCACTCCTCATCACATTTCACACAGAATTAGAACATTAAAACTAAGGACTGCTCATCGTGTCGCTATCGACTCCACTTACAAAGAAGCAGAGCTTAGCGCAACCCAAGAAAACCAATGCACGTGCTTTTGCACTGATTGCCCCTACCTTGGTAGTGCTCGCCATTGTTATTGGTTATCCTATTGTGCGCGCTATCTATCTGTCTTTCCAATCCGATAAGCACTTGGATCCAACTACTGGTCTTTTCGTCGAAGGCGGTTTTGCTGGCTTTGACCATTATCTTTATTGGTTGAACCAGCGCTGCATGAGCCCTTCTGGCACAGTATCAGCCTGTCCTCCTGGGGTTATTGCTACCGACTTTTGGGCGTCGGTAGGCAATACCGTTTTCTTCACGATTGTTACGGTGAGCTTAGAGATAGTCGTCGGAATGGCTATGGCGCTGGTAATGAATCGGCAATTTCGCGGCCGAGCAATAGTGCGCGCAGCAGTGTTGATCCCCTGGGCAATCCCAACAGCAGTGACAGCTAAACTCTGGCAGTTCATTTTTGCCGACCGAGGAATTATTAACTCCCTATTGGGTACTCCTATTCATTGGACCACTGATCCGTGGGCAGCGCGCTTTGCTGTGGTTATTGCTGATGTGTGGAAAACTGCCCCTTTTATGGCTTTGCTCATTCTTGCTGGTCTGCAGATGATTCCCAAAGAAGTCTATGAGGCAGCACGCATGGATGGGGCAAATACCTGGCAGCAATTCTGGCGCATTACCTTGCCCTTGGTCAAACCTGCACTAATGGTTGCTATTTTATTCCGCACTCTCGACGCACTGAGAATGTATGATCTGCCAGTTATTTTGATTAGTGCTTCTGCAAACTCCCCTACCGCTACCGTTTCACAACTGGTTGTTGAAGATATGCGCAGCAATAATTTTAATTCTGCCTCTGCACTCTCAACGCTGATTTTCCTGATGATCTTTACTGTCGCACTGATTATGATTCGTTTCTTAGGTGCGGATGTTTCGGGCACTGCCGAAAAACGTGCAGCTAAAAAAGCAGCACGACGCGCTGCTCGGGCACAAGCAAAACAACAAGACAGCGCAATAACCGTGGCAAAGGAGACAGCACAATGAGAAAAGCCAAAGCGCTCATCAGCAATTATTGTGGTGTTGTTCTCATTCTGATCTGGGGACTTGCACCTTTCTATTGGATGGTTATTACCGCACTGCGTGACAAAGCCTATACCTTTGACACCACGCCCTTTCCGACTCATGTCACACTTGATAATTTCCGTGAAGCACTATCCACCGAAGGTGGCAATGATTTCCTAGGTGCTATTGGCAACTCACTCATTATCGGGTTATGCACCACATTCATTGCAGTTGCAGTAGGTGTGTTTACTTCCTATGCATTAGCTCGATTAGAGTTCCCTGGTAAAGGCTTTGTCACCGGCATTATTCTTGCTGCCTCCATGTTCCCAGGAATTGCACTGGTTACGCCTCTTTTTCAGCTCTTCGGTGAATTGGAATGGTTCGGCACCTACCGTGCCATGATCATTCCGAACATCTCCTTTGCCTTACCACTGACCATCTACACACTTACTTCTTTCTTCCGCCAATTACCGTGGGAGTTAGAGGAAGCAGCACGCGTCGACGGTGCCACAAACGGACAGGCTTTTCGACTCGTACTATTACCGCTTGCCGCCCCAGCACTCTTTACGACCGCAATTTTGGCTTTTATTACTACATGGAATGAGTTTATGCTGGCGAGACAGCTCTCGAGCGAAGCAACGGAACCAGTTACTGTAGCAATTGCTCGTTTTAGCGGACCATCTTCCTATGAGTTTCCCTACGCATCGATTATGGCTGCCGGTGCACTCGTGACTATCCCACTGATCATCATGGTATTGGTGTTCCAGCGCAGAATCGTATCGGGTCTTACTGCCGGCGGTGTTAAATAACATCATGCCGCATTCTCCCATGTATTCTCCTGGTGAACCCTCTAGGGAAAAATCAGAAAACCGCACCCGGAAAAAGTTACAGCGCGAAGCTATCTTAGGGTTCTTTTTTGGTTTCACGCTCCTAGCTTTTATCCAGGCAATAATAAATTTCTTGCGACCTAATCCAGCTGTTTTCCCGGCAGTATTATTGTTGATTTTCATCCTCATTGATCTGGGATTATGGCGCTGGTATAGCGCGGATGACGCATAATCAGGGTCGGGATGAATGCGCGCGTAATCGTCGCCAAGCTATTCGAGCATAAGAATGAATCAAGGCGGTACTTTCGCGAATCACCAACCAGGTGCGGTGGCGTCGTGGAGTGGGCGCGCCAAAAACCACGATATTCATTCCAAGGTGCCACGCCCACGCTCGAGTACGCCACTTGTGAAACCCACTGGTGACAACACAAAAATCACTATTGCCGCTATCTCTAAGAAGTGCCGCTGCATTCTCTAGATTCTCATTGGTAGAGGTCGCTTCATGCTCTTCTATAATGCGTTCCGACGCAATCCCACGCATACGCAGCCAATGAGCCATCACAGCGGCTTCTCCTTTGCCAGAAACGACGATCAATCTATCATTATCGTGGCTAAGCTCATAGGCTTTTTCTAGGCGCGATTCTAACACCGAACCGGGGATAAAAGGATACTCACTCTCATCTGTTCGAGGATGATACTGGGTATAATACTGCCCAGGGTTAGGAAAACAACGTGATCCAAGAACAACCAATGGCAATGGAGGTATAGGAGTCATAGGCGTAGCACCCACGAGTGCAATGTTAATCTCATTGTCTTGTTGTTTTTATTGTCCTAGTAGGCGCTGTCTGAGTTTCTCGTCTTTTTCTTCTACTTCAGTGCGCATATTTTCTTGGTAGTCAACCATCTTCTCTATTAATTCTGGTTGATGTGCACCTAAAATGCGCACTGCTAATAGTCCCGCATTCTTAGCGCCACCAATCGATACTGTTGCTACTGGCACACCACCTGGCATTTGCACAATGGATAGGAGTGAATCCATGCCGTCTAGTTCTTTGAGGGCACGCGGTATTCCGATCACTGGCAACGGTGTTGCAGCAGCAACCATGCCTGGTAGATGTGCTGCGCCACCTGCACACGCAATGATGACTTTGAGTCCTCGAGTGTGCGCTTGTTTGGCATAGGCCAACATTTTCTCAGGGGTGCGATGTGCAGAAACTACTCCCACCTCAAAAGCGACACCAAATTGAGCCAAGATATGCGCAGCTGGCTCCACCGTGGGCCAATCGGAATCTGATCCCATAATCAAACCGACGAGAGGTGTTTTCTCACTCATTGTTCACCGTCACTTTCTGTATATATTTTTAGTTTTTATGCTTGGTTGTTCTCGGGTTCATTCCACACGCCATGTACCATAAAATATGCAGCTGCAAGCGCTTGTTGTCGAGTTTGTTCTACATCGGTGCCACATATATTCACATGACCAATTTTTCGTCCTGGTCGATGAGTTTTACCATAAAGATGAATTTTGGCTTGTGGATATCGTCGCCAAACTGCTTGCATACGTTCAGGAATAGATAACTCTGGTTCCGTTGCACCACCAAGGATATTGGCCATAACAGTCACTGGGGCACGAAGGTCTGTACTACCCAATGGATAATCCATAACTGCACGTAGGTGCTGCTCGAACTGACTGGTTACGCAACCATCTTGGGACCAGTGTCCAGTATTATGTGGGCGCATTGCCAATTCATTAACAAAAATTTCCGGTTGCCCCCATTGATCAGTTGTCTCAAAAAGTTCAACTGCCAGTACCCCGGTTACGCCTAACTCTTGCGCAATTCGACCGGCAAGGTCACGTGCTTGTTGTTGCAAGCTCTCAGAAAGCTGCGGTGCTGGAGCTATGGCTTGAGTGCAGATTCCATCTTCTTGCACCGACTCCACAACATCCCATGTTTTCTTTTCTCCAGAAGGAGTGCGGGCAACCATTGCAGAAAGTTCACGAGTCAGTGCTATTTTCTTCTCCGCCATAAGCGGAGTTCCTTTTTCTAATAGCTGCGCTACTAATGCTTCTAGTTCAGAACACGTTTGGGGAAACCATACTCCGTGACCATCATAGCCACCACGACGAGCTTTCAGACATACTGCACCTGATACAGCTTCCCAGAATGCTTGTGCGTCTGCCACACTTTCAATCGCAGCAAAAACTGGTACAGGAGCGCCTAGTTCACGCAATTTTTTGCGCATCACTAACTTATCTTGTGCGTTCAGTAACGCCTGGTATCCTGGCTGCACATTAGCACCCTCATCAGCCAAAATACGTAAATGCTCGCTGGGGACATGCTCATGATCGAAAGTAATAACAGCACTGTCTTTAGCCACATGGCGCAAGGTATCCACATCGGTGTAGTCACCAATTACGATATCGGAACATACCTGAGCAGCTGAAGAACTAAGCCCTCCGGCAAGCACTCTGATAGATAACCCTAATTCTATTGCCTCAGTGTGGAGCATTCTTGCTAATTGACCGTCACCGATAACGCTAACAATAGGCATCCCTGGTGCATGCGCTGCGACGCTACGTTGTTGTTCATACTGTTGCTGTTGGCTCAAAGAAGTCACTCCCCAACTATACGTGATAAAAACTACATTCTTCTTCTATCAATCGAGCTATTTTTCCAGCACGCGGAACGTCGTCAAGCATAATGGGTTTGGCATACCCTTCAATGGCAATGAGTAATTTTTTCCCTTTCCCGCGCACACCAGTAATGGCATAAAGCGGAATGGACTCAGTATGGCTACCAATACCAAAATGACGGATTATGATTCGAGAATCGGTAAGTACCAAGCGATTTCGACGATTTTTTATGATGGGTACACCAAGAGACAAAAATGCGAGAAAGAACCAGATTCCGACAAAGATATTACGCATTCCCGTCTCGATAATGACATAAGGCTGTGGCTGATCCATATACCCAATGCCCATCCAGCATAGCGCTGTGAGCAGGGTCAGTCGTATTACCGGATATGCCAAACGCGACAAGGGTGCCGTGACATCAACAATAATATCCTCATCTGCTGCAACAACAAGAGCCATAGTTATTAGAATACCTAGACCACTAAGAACGTGAAGTTTCCGAAGAATCTGCAGGATCTGAACAGTAGTGCCATTGATCTTTTTGACGCAGATGAATAATATCTCCCACGCTCATCTCATGGGTCACACCAGCCTGATCTTCAATGAGTAAATGCCCTTGGTCAGTTACTGCCACGGCACGACCAAGCAATTCCTTTTCGCCAGGCAAAATAGCACGTACTTCTTGCCCAAGTGTCACGCATACCTTGCGATAATCGTCGATAAGCTCTGGCGCATTGTCTTCCCATTGCCGTATGCGCCGGTAGAAACTACGCAGCACGTGTACCGCCAATTCAGTGCGATCGCACTGTATCCCTTCCAGGTAGAGTGATGATGCGTGTGCTACTGGTAGCTCATCTTCTCGCAGATCGACGTTGAGCCCAACGCCAATAACAATTGCTGGATTGTCACCAAGGTCTACGGCTTCTGCAAGAATGCCGCTGAGTTTCTTGGTGTTGCACACAAGATCATTGGGCCATTTCAATCCAATGCCTTCATGTGATTCAAGTACGTCCACTAATGCTAGGCCAGCTGCTAGCGATAGTGTGCCAAGGCGGTTTAAGGCGCTCTGGGGTGGTCTGATGAGTACGGAAAAGGCGAGCAAAGCTGATGGTGGCGCTTGGAATTTCCGCCCCATGCGCCCGCGTCCTGCCTGTTGATGTTCGGTGATATGCACGCTCCACGCTGGTGCCCCTGCACGGGCTGCGGCTACAAGATCAGTGTTCGTGGAGCCAGTGCTGTCACTGTGATAGATAGTGGAAAAAGGACCTAGACCACCATGTACAGTGAGCTGTTTTTCTAAAAAAGCATGGTCGAGTGGTATGCGATTCCTGGTTTGTGACGTAGTCATGCATGCGGCGGAGTCCTCAGTGGAATTCATGGTCACATTCTAAGGTTTTCCCTAGTTTTACTTGTTCTAATACCCCTCACATACCCCCACACTAGAAAAGTTTTACATACAATACTAAATTAGTAAAACATGACTATTTCCTCATATTCTGTGGACACTTCTTCCCTTCCTGGAAAAATGACCACCGCTGAAAAAATTTCCGACCTCATCACACGCCGTCGCAAAGCACTCCTGCCACTAGGAAAAGCAGCGCTAGCAAAAGTACGCAGTCAAGGCCGGCTTAGCGCACGCGATCGCCTCGAGTATCTACTTGATGAAGGCTCATTTATCGAAACCGATCAGCTTGCCAAGCATCGCACTTTTTCTTTTTCCATGCAGGAAAAACGTCCAGAAACCGATGGAATCATCACTGGATGGGGCACTATCGACGGGCGGGAAGTCTGCATTTTCTCCCAAGACGGCACCGTGTTCGGTGGCGCATTAGGAGAAGTCTATGGAGAAAAAATGTGCAAAATAATGCGACTAGCCGTCGACACAGGGCGCCCCCTCATTGGGCTTTATGAAGGTGCCGGAGCACGCATTCAAGACGGTGCCGTCTCTCTGGATCTCATCGCGCAAACTTTCTATCACAACATCAACGCCTCCGGTGTCGTGCCACAAATATCAGTAATCATGGGCTCCAGCGCTGGTGGAAATGCGTATTCACCAGCACTGACCGACTTTGTCATCATGGTAGAAAATAGTGCCAAGATGTTTGTTACCGGTCCCGATGTAATTAAAACAGTCACCGGAGAGGAAGTTTCCCAAGAACAATTAGGTGGGGCAGCCATACATATGACCACCGCAGGAAACTCCCACTACACTGCCGAAAGCGATAAAGACGCACTTGACTTCGTCGCTGATCTCATCAGTTTTCTTCCAGATAATAATCGCTGCGTTGCCCCTATCACTGATCATCACGTCGATGAAGGCACTATCGACTCTTGTCTCACCCCCGACGATATGCGCCTCGACACCATTATCCCAGATTCCCCCAGCATCCCCTATGACGTTCATGAGGTCATCAGTGCGCTTACCGACGATGGTGATTATCTTGAAATTCAAGCTCAGCGTGCAGAAAATGTGGTCATCGCCTTCGGGCGCATTGAAGGACAATCAGTTGGTTTTGTCGCCAATCAACCCACACAATTGGCTGGATGTTTGGATATCGATTCCGCAGAAAAGGCAGCAAGATTTATTCGCACCTGCGATGCCTTTAACATCCCTATCATTATGCTGGTCGACGTTCCGGGATTCCTCCCGGGAACTAACCAAGAACACGGTGGCATTTTGCGTCGAGGAGCTAAATTACTCTATGCCTATGGGGAAGCAACAGTACCAAAAATTACAGTCACAATGCGTAAAGCCTATGGTGGGGCATATTGCGTTATGGGTTCTAAAGGTCTTGGTGCTGATGTTAATTTCGCATGGCCAACAGCACAGATTGCAGTTATGGGTGCCGCAGGTGCCGTCGGATTTTTGCACAGAAAAGAAATAACCGCAGCCACAAAAAATGGAATGAGTGCAGAAAATATCGCAGAACTTATCCATTCTTTTGAGCGCGAATATGAAGATCAGATGCTTACCCCCTATCTCGCTGCTGAGCGTGGTTTGATTGACGCAGTTATTTTGCCCAGAGAGACACGCAGTCAACTAGCCAGAAATTTGCGTTTACTCAGAACAAAGCACGTACAGCGCCCCGCACGCAAGCACGGAAATATCCCCCTTTAGCACCCCCTTTTTCCGTTTTCTTTTCCTTTTCTTTTCTTCGATCGAACTTTTTTAACAAAACAGTTCACATAACAAGTCTTGACAACCTAAACTAGGAAAACATGACTGCCACACTCAATAATAATGCCGATAATCAGGCACCAGATCTTTCTACCACCGCTGGTAAACTTGCAGATCTTCGTGCTCGACTTGCCGAGGCACAAGCCCCAATGGGGCAAGCTGCCGTTGAAAAAACCCATGAAGCTGGAAAGAAAACAGCTCGTGAGCGTATCGAATACCTCCTTGATGAAGGGTCATTCGTTGAAGTAGACGCATTAGCACGTCACCGTTCTAAAAACTTTGGTCTTGATGCAAAACGTCCAGTCACTGATGGTGTCGTTACCGGTTATGGCACTATCGACGGAAGAAAAGTGTGTGTATTCTCCCAGGACGGCGCTATTTTCGGCGGTGCACTTGGAGAAGTTTATGGTGAGAAAATCGTCAAAATCATGGATCTCGCCATTAAAACTGGGGTACCTCTCATTGGTATCAATGAAGGTGCCGGCGCTCGTATTCAAGAGGGCGTAGTATCTCTCGGATTGTATTCACAGATTTTCTACCGCAATACCCTTGCCTCAGGTGTTATTCCACAGATTTCACTTATCATGGGCGCTTGTGCAGGTGGACACGTATATTCACCAGCTCTTACCGACTTCATCATCATGGTTGATAAGACATCCAAGATGTTCATCACCGGCCCAGATGTCATCAAGACCGTTACTGGCGAAGAAGTCACTCAAGAAGAACTCGGTGGTGCACATACTCATATGGCAACCTCAGGTACTTCGCACTACACTGCTGCCGATGATGCTGACGCTCTTGATTGGGTACGCGACCTTGTTGGGTTCCTCCCCTCTAATAACCGCGCTGAAGCTCCTCGTGAGCAAGCTGAGATTATGGTTGGTTCCATCCAGGACAACATCACGGATTCTGATCTCGAACTCGACACTCTCATCCCTGATTCACCCAACCAGCCTTATGACATGAAAGATGTCATTACACGCGTTCTCGATGATGAAGATTTCTTCGAGATTCAAGAAGGCTATGCAGGCAATATCATTACTGGTTTCGGTCGAGTCGAAGGACGTTCTGTGGGCATCGTTGCTAACCAGCCAACAGAGTTCGCCGGCTGTCTTGACATTAAAGCATCAGAGAAAGCAGCACGCTTTATCCGCACCTGCGATGCGTTTAACATTCCTATCATCGAGTTCGTCGATGTACCAGGGTTCTTGCCTGGAACAAACCAAGAATATGACGGCATTATTCGTCGTGGCGCTAAATTGCTCTACGCTTACTCAGAGGCTACCGTCGGAAAAATTACTGTTATTACCCGTAAGTCTTATGGTGGCGCATACTGCGTTATGGGTTCCAAAGATATGGGTGCAGATCTCGTTTTTGCTTGGCCAACAGCACAAATTGCCGTCATGGGTGCAGCAGGAGCTGTGGGATTCATCTACCGCAAAGAGCTTAAGGCTGCAGCAGCCGAAGGTAAGGATGTAACCGCAGTCGCTAAGGAATACGAACGCGAATATGAAGAAACTCTCGTTAATCCATATATGGCAGCCGAGCGTGGTTTCGTTGACGCAGTTATTCCGCCATCAGAGACTCGTGGGCAAATCATCGAAGGCTTGCGCCTCTTGGATCGTAAAGTGGTCAATGTCCCAGCAAAGAAGCACGGTAATATCCCACTGTAATGCTTAACAATACGTTGTTGTTCGTTGTTACAGTCCACACAGGAAGATGAATGCCATGTCCGAAAAAGAAAACACTGAGGCCCAGCAGCCAGAAAAGCAGCCTTTTCTGCGCGTTCTCAAAGGCAATCCTAGTGCCAGTGAAGTTGCCGCCCTCACCGTTTTATTCGCTGGTCTTGCTCAGTCCAGCAGTCAAGAACTTGAGCGCGAACGCAACCTTTGGGGCAATATCGAGGAACGACTCCGCAAACCTGCTACCTATAATCCAACAGCGTTTCGCAATGTGAGTTTCTTCTAAGCACTCAGGCTTATCAGCACGTTATCAGGGATCTTAGCATTCTCTTTGCTAAGATCCCTTAACTATGCGCATTGTTCTTGCTTCTGCTTCTCCCTCTCGTAAAGCAATTTTGCTTTCTGCAGGCGTCGAACCGCACATACATCCAGCCCATGTTGATGAGGAGAAACTCATTGCGCAGCTCCACAAGCACAACGCCACACCAGAGCATATCGTTACAGAGCTTGCCACAGCCAAAGCACAATCTATTGCCCCGCAGTATCCGCATGATGTAATCATTGGTGGAGATTCCATGCTGCTTATCGACGGCGCACTTCAAGGAAAACCACACACAATCGACAACACAATCGCTAGGTGGAAAGCACAACGCTCGAAAACTGCGCAACTTATTACAGGGCACCACATTATTACGCCACAAGGTACGCATAGTGAAGCATCATGCACCACTGTGCATTTTGCGAATCCGAATGATGAAGATATCGAGGCATACGCACGAAGTGGTGAACCGCTAAAATGCGCTGGCGCTTTTACGCTAGAGGCATTAGGCGGATGGTTCATCGATAAAATCGAGGGTGACCCCTCTAGCGTAATCGGTTTATCACTTCCTGTTGTTCGTCGAGCGCTTTATCGCTGCGGCTATAGTGTTTCTGATTTTTGGTCTGCTGCTCCCCCAGGGTCGAATCTCTGAGCATCATCTTTCCATATCTTCACATCGGGCAAAAACTTTGGCAGAATCAGTTTTATGACAAAGTTCAACGATATGCTTGCGCCGCCTCCTGTCACACTACCTGCAGAACATATTTCTAGTTCCGTGTCCTATAGCACTGTTCTCGAGCATCCAGACAGCCCACTCATGTGGGCTACCTTGGCAGAAGAAGCAATTGCTCACGCTGCCACTGACCAGGAAAAAGCAACTGCTTATGCTTTCGCCCGAACAGGATATCACCGTAGTCTCGATAGGTTGCGTGCTCATGGTTGGAAAGGCTGGGGTCCAGTACCTTTCACACATGAACCTAATCAAGGTGTGTTGCGAGCAATTGCCGCACTAGGAAAAGCCTCACTGATGATTAACGATCAAAACGAGTACGACCGTATTCGACAAATGCTTTCCGACGCTGACCCTAGCTGTGTTGCCACCTTACTTGACGCATAACTGCCAGGCTTGAGCCGCTGTGCTCAAGCCCACGTTACTTGGGTGTATTAACTTTTTTCTTCCCACATTGGCAGCACCTGTACTTTATTTCTCCTGAGGAACTCCCTCATCCCTGGCATAGCAAAACTTATTTTCCCATGCACAGGTGAATACACCACATGCTTATTCATCAGTCGGATTCGATATTGACTGATGTAATTACTACTGACGTCTAACCGCTGGGCTATATCACTAACCCGCGAAAAGCCTTCATCTTGTGCCATCGCATAGAGGAATGCCTGTTCACGATCACTAAGCGAACGCAAAATAGGACGATGCACATTCATCCCTACAAGAGTTAAGGCTGATTCAGCAGCAGTTTTCACTAATTCTAGTGTTAGCTCACGCTGCTGTAACGTCATAGCTGCGTCAAAGATGCATGACCCCAATGCTTGAATCAAATACGGATACCCTCGAGAAATCTCTAGCGTATTCTGCAAAGCATCGTGATGCCACATTAACCCTTCAGATTGAATAGGTAATTCCAAAGCTAGCCGAGCACTTTCATAGTCAAGAGCTCCTAGCACTTCATGTTGCGCACGACGTAGAAACGTAATTCCTGGTGCATCAAGTAACTTGTCAATGTTCTCAGGCAACCCGGCCATAATTAACGCGATAGGTCGACCTTCGCGAAATAAATGTTGAATTGTTGCAGCAATTTCTTGTAGATCTGCTAATGCCCCTGTGTGCAATTCATCAATGCTCAGCACTAGTCCGGTGCTATGTTTACCTAAAAAATCACACAACGTAGTCAATTGGGATCTCAAACTAGGCGAGGCAACATATTTCTGCTCAGTATGAAAGTTCACTCCGCCCAACCCTGCTGGGATTTGCACACCGGTAATCCGTTTAATTTGCGCTTTTGGATCTAACTCAGATAAGAGAGTGGGTAGGTGCTCCATAACGAGTCGATTTTTTAATCCAGGTATTGCGGTTTCACTTATCACCAACCATCCATTATCGATAGCAGTATTTTCGAGAGCATTCAAGGCAACTGTTTTCCCAACCCCACGTGCTCCAGATAGCAATAACATCCGACGAGCATCTGCTGTTTTTACCTTCAGCCCATCCATAAACGTAGACAGTATTTTATCTCTGCCTACAAAATACTGTGGAGTAATACCGAAGGTAGGAGTAAATGGATTTGCGATATTCATTTTTCTAACTCTAGCTACATAGTGTTTAGTTTTGTTAGTTTTTCTCTATTTTCGCAGGAAAATTTTTTATAAAATAAAAAACAGTGTTTAGTTTTATTAGTTTTTGCTTTCTCGGCGCAATTCCTCATGCAGTCCATAAAGGGCTAAACCCATAAAGAAAAGCACCCCGGAGGGTGCTTTTCTGCGTCAAACAACAATTAAAGAATGACAGTATTAGGCGAACTTCTTTTCTACGCGTGCAATAGCTTCTTTCGCCACTAGCTCTTGAATACCCATATCCAATTCCGAGGTAAATCCAACACAAGAGCAGTTGATCTCACCAAGAACATACGTGTCGGATCCGTCCTCAGCGTCGGCAAGCATGAAGTCTGCGGTCCAGATCAATGGGATGTTGTCGCCACCTAGCTTTTCTGCGATAACTGGACGAGCCTGAGCAAACATATCGATAAGTTCTTGCCATGACTCAGGCTTATCATAGGTGTATTTTGCACCAGAGAAGAGGGTTGCCGAGAAGTTATCCCCACCCTCAGCTGGCTTCTTGTGCACCACGAATACCGGATGAGGACCGACAAGAAGAATGCGGATCTCACCCTCGACGATGCGCGGCATAAAACGCATATCGACGAGCATACCGTTGTCACCAATGATGTACTGATCGCAGAAGTCCATAAACTCACCGAGTTCACGGATTTCTGTGTGATTATCTACCGCTTCAGTACAACGCAACTTTGTATCCAATGGCAATGCAGTACCTGGGGTTACTTGTGCGGCAAGTTCTTTGTCTTCAAGTTGCACACGCCAAATACCAGAACCAGTAGAACCACGATTTTGCTTTAATACGCGCTCGCCATACGACAATGAGGTTGGGAAAGTATTGTGGAAAGTTTCCACATCATAGTAGGCTGCAGTGTCAGCAGGCACAAGGTCAGTGTCGTTGAGCTTTACTAACGCATCTTTGGCACCATATGCCATCATCTCTGCTGGAGTAGACATACCGATAAGACCAGCATCAGATAGCTTGCTGAGTAGATCAAAATATCCTTTTTCACCGCCTGGGATATTGCCAGGATTTACTCTGGAAATATAGGCATCGCAGTTAGTGGATACATACTCGAAAATTGCTTCTGCCCATTCTGGACGATAGAAAATTACTTCGCTTTCCCAGCCTTGTGCTTTGATCGCGTTAACAATTGGCATGGTGTCTTTGCGGTGTCCATCAAAGTATTTATCTGAACCGCCTTCGACCTCGAAAACAACAATGCGCTTGTGCACGATAATTCGCCTTTCCGACGTGAGTGTTTTATGAGTGTGATGTGTGAAGCATTCTGAACCAACATTGTCTTAGCAGGAATCAGGAATAATGCATACACTTTCTATGATATTTAACTAGGCCTCAATGTGCTGAGTGAATAGAAAATCAGTAAGCAATAACACATCTGTGCTGTACATACAGCCTCTATTCAGTAGCGAGAGCTTGATTTTTCTCGGTTTTCACCCAATACCTACCCGATGACACGCTGTTGCCAATCCCCCATCTGTGGCTGCATATCAAGAAAAAAATGCTCACACAACATAAATTGGTTTTATTAGTATTTATGCTATCTACGACATGGAAATTAAGAGATGTATTTTTAATTTTGCACCGTAGTGCATAATATGAATGCCACGCAGATAAATGCGCTTTGGCAGATATAAACCACTAATAAACATAATTACGACAATGAGAACCACATAGTAGAAGAAAGGTTCATTATTCATGGCAGTTCCATTTGATCCACATCCACTCTTACAGGATTATGCCCACCCAGAATGCCTTGTCTCAGCGGCTTGGCTCAGTGCCCGGTTAGGAACAGATGGTATCCGTGTTATCGAGTCTGATGAAGATTCTCTCTTATACGATATCGGTCATATCCCGGGCGCGATTCGGATTAACTGGCTCAAAGATCTCAACGATGGCAGCATTCGAGATTTTATTTCTGGCGAGCAATTCGCGGCTTTGATGGAAGAAAAAGGCATTAGCCGCGACGACACAGTCATTATCTACGGCGATAAAGCAAACTCATGGGCTGCTTTTACTTTTTGGATCTTTAAGCTCTTTGGTCATGAAGATGTGCGCCTGCTTAATGGTGGTCGTGATGCTTGGATGGCAGAAGAGCGCGATACATCTTTTTCCATCCCTGAATACCCTGCCACTCATTATCCAGTAGTAGAGCGTGTAGATGTACCTTTGCGCGCTTTCTTTACTGATGTGTTGGAAAAAAACAACAACACAGTTTTGCTTGATGTCCGAGAGGAAGATGAATATATTGGCAAAAATTCCACTTCCTACCCTCATAAAGGGGCATTACGACAGGGTCATATTCCAAGCGCTATGAATATCACATGGGATAAAACGATCTTACCTAATACTTATTTCCGCTCCCACGAAAATCTCAAAGAGATTTTCCAAACCCTGGATGACTCCATGGAAATAATTACTTACTGCCAAACTGGAGAGCGGGCTGCCCATACCTGGTTTGTTCTTAAATACCTGGTAGGGATTAAAAACGTACGTATTTATGATGGCTCTTGGGCAGAATGGGGCAATATGGTTCGTAACCCTATTATCCGCGGTTCCCTGCCTGCATAATTTTCTTCAGAAAAACTTATTCCCACCGTCGTTAGTTAAGTATCCATGAAGCATTGATATACTGGCTCCTTTTGCGGAATGAACCCATTGCTTTTCGTGGCGAAGAAAATAAAAATATTGTCGTTTTTGCTTTAACTAACTTCAGAATATGCGAAGATATTATGTGTTATTTTCTTTTCCACCTATTACTGTCTTGCTGATAGCAGCACAGTAATATGGTGGTAAAAGTTTAAGTATCGACCTAGAACTCACTACAATCAGGAGAAATCCACCGTGTCTGTAGAAAATAAAAAAATTACAAAGGTACTGATCGCCAACCGTGGTGAAATCGCTATCCGCGTCATTCGTGCAGCTCGTGATGCAGGTATTGCGAGCGTTGCGGTTTATGCTGAACCAGATGCAGATGCACCTTTCGTTTCTCTCGCCGATGAGGCTTTTGCTCTCGGTGGTCAAAACTCTGCTGAGTCTTACTTAGTAATCGAGAAAATCATTGATGCAGCTCAAAAATCAGGCGCAGATGCCATTCACCCAGGTTATGGTTTCCTATCTGAAAATGCTGACTTCGCACAAGCTGTTATTGATGCAGGCTTAATCTGGATCGGTCCTTCCCCGCAGTCAATCCGTGAGTTGGGTGACAAAGTTACCGCTCGCCATATTGCATTGCGTGCAGATGCTCCTATGGCTCCTGGTACCAAAGAACCAGTCAAAGATGCTTCTGAAGTCGTTGCTTTCGCTGAAGAACACGGCTTACCAATCGCTATTAAAGCTGCCTTTGGCGGTGGCGGTCGTGGTATGAAAGTGGCTTATAAGATGGAGGAGGTTGCAGAATTATACGAATCTGCAACACGTGAAGCTACCGCTGCTTTTGGTCGTGGTGAGTGTTTCGTCGAGCGTTATCTAGATAAGGCGCGTCACGTCGAGTGCCAGGTTATTGCCGATCAGCATGGCAATGTTGTTGTCGCGGGTACTCGCGACTGCTCTTTGCAGCGCCGTTTCCAGAAACTCGTTGAGGAAGCACCAGCGCCTTTCCTTACTGAGCAGCAGCGCACCTCTTTGCATGAATCAGCTAAGCGTATTTGTCGCGAAGCAGGATACTACGGTGCAGGTACTGTTGAGTACCTCGTTGGTTCCGATGGATTAATCTCTTTCCTCGAGGTCAATACGCGTCTTCAGGTAGAACACCCAGTGACCGAAGTAACCACCGGTCTTGATTTGGTACGCGAACAATTCCGCATTGCAGAAGGTCAAGAGCTACGTATCAAAGAGGATCCAACTCCACGCGGACACGCATTTGAGTTCCGTATCAATGGTGAAGACGCTGGTTCTAACTTCATGCCTGCACCGGGCAAGATCACAAAGTACGTTGAGCCTGCAGGTTCTGGTGTCCGCATGGACTCTGGCATTGTGGAAGGCTCTGTCATCGGTGGTCAATTCGATTCCATGCTGGCTAAGCTCATTGTCTTTGGTGAAACACGTGAGGAAGCACTGGAGCGCTCTCGTCGTGCACTTTCTGAATACGTGGTTGAAGGTATGCCTACTGTCTTGCCTTTCCATCGTCATATCGTAGAAAACCCTGCATTCGTTGGTGACGGGGAGAAATTCGATGTCTACACCAAGTGGATCGAAGAAGAATGGGATAACCCAATTCCTGCTTATGTTGACCCTGCAGACCAGGCTGAAGAGGAAGCACAAGAGCCAGCACAGAAGGTTATTGTTGAAATTGATGGTCGTCGCGTAGAGGTGGCATTGCCAGCTAATCTCGCTCTCGGCGGTGGCAATGCAGCAGGTGCGAAGAAGAAGGCCAAGAAACGTCGTTCCGGTGGTGCCAAAGCAGGGGTATCCGGTGACACTGTTGCCTCACCAATGCAAGGTACTGTTATCAAGGTCAATGTCGAAGAAGGCGCTGAAGTAGCTGAAGGCGATGTTGTCGTTGTGCTTGAGGCAATGAAGATGGAAAACCCAGTAAAAGCACACAAAGCAGGAACTGTTAGCAGTCTTGCAGTAGCAGCTGGCGAGGGCGTAACCAAGGGTCAAGCACTGCTTGATATTAAGGATTAATCCACTAACGAGCCCATAGCGCGTCAGCCAGCAGAGCAGCGTGCCTAGTATGTCTTTTCCATACTAGGCACGCTATTTTTGTCCTTATCCTGCATATCTTTCAGATGGTATTGCATCCACAACCATAAGATCACCCCCTTGGCTACCCCCATTTTCTGTTCATGCTGCAAAGTTCGTCGAATAGCGTTAGCCTCAATTCGTAAAAAATCTTGGGTATGTGTTTCATGAACCCAGATATCAGCAACATAATTTGGATATTTATATGTCAGATACATCAGTGAAGAAAGCTCATAGTTTCAGTCGTCGTACTTTCCTCTCCTCTAGTGCGCTTACCCTCGGCTTCTTGTCGTTTGGCGCCACGAATGCACAGGCAAATGTTTCCACCCTTGATTCCACAGCTGGATTCCTGCACGGTGTTGCTTCTGGTGACCCACTGCCTGATTCTGTGATCATCTGGACCAGGCTCACCCCTGATGCTGCTGCAGTTCCTGGCTCCGGACTTGGCGCACCAACCCGCGTACGCTGGGAAGTAAGTGCACAGGCTCAGTTCTCCACCATCATTGCTGCTGGTGAAGTCACAACCAGCCCTGATTCTGATCACACAGTAAAAATTAATGTTACTGGTCTTGCCCCTGCAACCACCTATTTTTACCGATTCAGCGTTGTTGATGGTGCACTCAGTGGCACAAGTTCCCCTGTCGGTCGCACTCGTACAGCTCCTGCTGCTGGAGCAACACCACAAAATGTACGCTTTGGTGTCGTTTCCTGCTCTAATATCGAGGCGGGTTATTTCCTTAGTTACCGCGAACTTGCAGCGCGCAATGACGTCGAGTTCATTATTCACCTAGGTGACTACACCTACGAATATGAGTCTGGCAAATACACTGGTCTCTATGGCACTCTCGTGCGCCCTACCCAACCACCTCACCGCACCACCACCCTACAAGATTACCGAGTACGCCTTGGGCACTATCGCCGCGACGTAGATCTCTGCAATCTTCATGCTGCAAAACCAATGATCAGCATTTGGGATGACCACGAATTCGCGGATAATGCATACCGTGATGGTTTCGGTGGTAACTCAGCAACACTCAACGACGACGTACCTGCAATCAAAGCAGCTGCTACCCAGGCATATTATGAATGGATGCCAGTACGTACCTCCAATGACGGAGCCAATGGCACACACCTCTACCGCCACCTACAGTTTGGTAGCCTAGTAGAGCTTATTCTGCCCGATTTGCGTACCTACCGTGATCGCCAATTATTGATGTACGGAAAGGGTAATTTCTTCAAGAGCGACCCTGACTTCCTCAGAGCAACTGGCGATCCACAACGCTCTGCACTAGGCGAGACACAATTTGCTTGGTTAAGCTCCGTGCTGGAAAGTTCGGCAACCCAGTGGCAGGCAATTGGTAACTCAGTCATGATCAGTCCTATGACATTACCGACAAGCGTCGATCCGCTCATCAACACATGGTTGCAGGAGCAATTTGGTCTGCCAAGCGACGGTCTTGCGCTCAACCAAGATCAATGGGATGGCTTTATGGCAGAGCGGCAACGTCTTGTTGATACTCTACGTGCCCAAGGAAAGAATAATGTTGTGTTCTTGACAGGTGATATTCACTCATCGTGGGCATCTGCCGTGCCAGCTAATCCTACCCGTTACCGAGCAGGTGATCGCCAAGCTGCAGCAACGGAATTCGTTGCTCCTTCAGTCACTGCTTCTAATGGTTATGAAGCAATTGTTTCTAAACCCGGCACTGAGGCCTTGGGCGATGTACTCATGAACACGGCTTATGAAGCATTGCGCTTAGCAAATCCTTGGCACCAATGGATCGACATGAAATATCACGGTTTCATGGTGGTTGATTTCAACGCACAACGCACCCAATGCGATTGGTTCTTCACCAATACTGTCTTGGAAAATTCTGCTCAGTTCTACCACGCACGTAGCTACCAAACCCTTGCTGGAGCTCCAGGTCCAGTGGCAGCACCTGCACCTTTGACTCAAACAGCAGTATATTAATTGGCACAAAGATAGCCGAAAGCATAAACGTCGCTAGAAATTTTCTAGCGACGTTTTCTCATGCTTTTATAATGATGTGCTTACTCTAAGTCATCATGTTGAACCAACTGTCGAGCAGCTTCTGTGATGGAACCAGACAAAGACGGATACACAGAGAAAGTGTCAGCAAGGTCAGAAACAGTCAAACCATTAGATACCGCCACTGCAATAGGGAGAATAAGCTCTGAGGCAGTTGGTGCTACCACGACACCACCAATGATGAGCCCGGAATTCTTCCGACAGAAGAGCTTGACAAAACCATGACGTAACGAACGCATTTTTGCCCGTGGATTAGTATGCAAAGGCAACATAATGGTACGTGCCATCACTTCGCCCGATTCAATCTGCGCTTGAGTAATACCCACAGTCGCAATTTCTGGACGAGTAAATACTGCAGTAGCGACAGTCTTCAGCCGAATTGGTGATACACCTTCCCCGAGGGCATGATACATCGCAACACGACCTTGCATAGCTGCTACCGATGCCAAAGGGAATAAATCAGTACAGTCACCAGCAGCATACACACCAGCGACATTTGTCCGAGAAACACGATCAACTTTGATATGACCAGAATCGGTTGTCTCAATACCTACTTTTTCCAAGCCAAGATCTTTTGTATTAGGAATAGAACCAACAGTCATCAAGGCATGAGAACCAAAAATTTCCCGACCATCTGCAGTGCGCACGCACACGCCACCGTCCTCAGTGCGCGTTACGCTATCCACACGTGCATGTTTTTCTAAAGCTACGCCGCGCTCAGCCAACACTGTTTCTAGTACATCAGCAGCATCTGCGTCATCATGCGGCAGAATACGATCACGTGAAGCAACCATCGTTACTTTCACACCTAGCTCTGCAAAAGCAGAAACAAACTCGGCACCAGTCACGCCTGAACCGACGACAACAAGGTGTTCTGGCAATTCTTCAATATCATAGATCTGGCGCCAGGTAAGAATACGCTCACCATCAGGTTGTGCATTAGGCAAAATACGTGGACTAGCTCCTGTGGCCACTAGCACAAGATCACACTCGATAGTTTCTTCTGTGTTTTGCGTGGTTTCTACCTTGATATAGTGCACAGTTTGTTTGTGACTATAATCATCAAAGCTACCGCGACCTTGGATAACACGAATACCATGACGCTGCATTGATTCATAGATATCATGTGATTGCTCATCCGCTAATCCGCGCACACGATGATTCAGCGCTTGAATTTCAAGATAGGTTTCCCCAATTCCTTTATTCAAGCCCATATCATCAGCACGACGTAAATCGGTTTTAATGTTGGCGCCTGCAATAAAAGATTTAGAAGGAACACAGTCATCAATCACTGCGGATCCACCAAGACCGTGGTCTTCGATGAGAGTAATCTCTGCACCATATTTTGCACCAGCTAATGCTGCTTCATACCCAGCTGGGCCACCGCCGATGATGACAATTCGAGTCTTATGTGTAGGCACAGTTCCTCCTGAAGATGAGCAAAAATTATAAGAATCTAAATAACCTAAGTCAGACATAGCGATATTAACTGAAACTACCATTAACAGCCACTTATCGCGTCTTAATGTCACCTACGATCATCACTACGGACGTGTCCACGCATCTGATACTGGTCCAACACCGCCGCAAAAAGCCGGATTCCTACTGCCAAAGACCCCTCATCAGCACGCATATCAGCTTGATGAAGATCCCCCACCTCGCCTATCGTGTCCCAGCACCCCAGTCGAGCCATAGAACCAGGTACATGCTCTAAATACCAGGAGAAGTCTTCCCCACCAGTAGATTGCGCAACCGTAATCACACTTGCAGGATCAAGGGCACGCGCTGCTTGACGCAATAATGAGGTAGCACAATCATCATTGACTACCGGAGGAACCCCCTTGGTATAGACAATGTCATATTCACAACCAGTAGGCGCTAACACTTGGTCAATAAGCTGGCGTAATAACGGTTCCATTTCTCGCCACACGTCAATATCCCCGGTACGTATTGTGCCAGCTACACTACCATGTTCCGGGATAGCATTCGGGGCATAGCCAGCATTAATCGTGCCAAAAACCATCACAGTTGCGCTACGTGGATCAACTCGGCGCGATAATAAACCAGGCAGTTCTGTTACTAATTTTGCCAATGCGTACACCACATCAGTGGTTAAATGCGGACGAGCACTGTGTCCTCCTGCCCCTTTGACCGTGATTTCTACTACATCGCCTGCGGAGGTTATTGCTCCTTCACGCACTCCCACTTGTCCGACCGCTATTTTAGGTTCAGCGTGGACTGCAAAAATTGCGGCAACATCACGCAATGCGCCTTGGGCAATAACTTCAGGCGCCCCACCATCCATTACTTCTTCAGCAGGTTGGAAAATAATGCGCACTCCAGTCTCTAGCTGCGTCGTCTGTGCTAGAAAACACGCTAATGCCAATGCGATAGTGGTGTGTATATCATGCCCACAAGCATGCATAACTCCTGGTTTTACTGAGCTAAAAGGTTCTGCGCTTTGTTCATTAATGGGTAGTGCATCTATATCTGCTCGAAACGCCACGCGGGGTTTATCTTCAGGTCCGATGTCAACATATAACCCAGTTGGGGTAAAACGCACTGGATGAAGCCCATTATGTTTTAGGATTTCTTCAATAAAATCAGTGGTTGCAAACTCTTTATGCGATAACTCTGGGTACTTGTGTATGTGACGACGCCAACCAATGATTTCATCATGGTGTTCTGTTATCCAGTGCTGCGCTTCTTGTAGCAGTGCATTATTCATCCGCGCTTTTCTCCTAACCCCTTTCAATCAGAGTTATTCTAAACTATTTAGCGATAGTTTTTTAGTCGCGGTCGGTAATTGGCGCCTCTAATTCATGTTGCTGCTCAACTTTTTCTAATTCATATTGGTCAAACTCTGGTATCTGCCCTGGATAAGCAGTTTCGATATAATGCGGCGAAAAGGCCACCACATCAATTGCTTGTGTTGGCCAATGAATCTCAATGCTCAGATCCCCTGGAGTGTCTTCGGTAAAGACATCCGCGACGGTCTTACCTACTCCCGGTAACAACACTGCTGGTGGTACATGAAGCACTCGCGCCAGAGTATAGATTGTTTGCAGTGTTGGTCTGGTTGCTGTGCCAGAATTACTTTCATTTCTCTCAATGATAGAGATAGTAGTTCGACTTAAACCAGACAAATCAGCAAGTTTCGTTTGGGATAATCCACGCATTTCCCGGATAGCTTTAAGACGCACGCCGAGGGCATAACCATAGCTTGCCCAGTGCACGTCCACAATTGTCATGCTCTCTAGCCTGCACAATATAGTGAACTATTGATGTCCACTACAGTGAACACCCTTGCCTTGAGGATCTCCTCAAGAGCACTTGCATGACAAAGAGCCAGCTAAAACCTATAGATCAATGTTGCGTGGCCCATAGAGACGATCGCCGGCATCCCCAAGTCCGGGGACGATATAGGCATCGTCGTTAAGTTCTGGGTCAATTGTGGCGGTCACAAGACGAACCGGATAGCCAGAATCAGCTAGTGCTTGCACTCCAGGCTGGGCACTTACCATGCACACTGCAGTAATATCACTGGCACCGCGAGCTACCAATAGCTCCAGTGCGTGCAATAATGAGCCACCGGTCGCAAGCATGGGATCAACGATAAACACGCTTCTACCACTTAAATCTTCCGGCAAGGCTTCAAGATATGGCACTGGTTGGTGTGTTTTTTCATCCCGAGCCAAACCGATAAACCCAACTTGTGCATCAGGAATCATAGACAACGCTGGATCAATCATGCCTAGACCAGCGCGAATCACTGGCACGATAATTGGTGGTTCTTCGAGACGAATTCCCTCTGTCATTGCCACTGGTGTCTGGAGCTTAAACTTTTCTACAGCTAAATCACGGGAGGCTTCATAAATAAGCATTGCACCCAGATCTGCTAATGCAGCTCTAAAACCAGCATTATCTGTGCGTGCATCACGCATGATGGTCAAACGTGAAGACACAAGCGGGTGCTCGATAACTCTAATTTCCATATGCTCTATCCTAATCAATCCTCAGCATTGACACCTAGCTATGATTTTTCACAACAGGGAACCTGCCCCAGGTTCATACAGTCTAACGAGCTATGACTATTGAACTATCTACTACTAATGAACCTAATTTAGCTATCTGTCCGCACGCTATCCGCGCTCTCGTGCAGCAATTATTCGAGCAAACTGAGATTATTTCTCACCCTTTAGCCCGCTTCACGAGCCCAAATCCCAGCATCAATAATGCCCTTATCGCCTTTAATGCGGCAGTGGATAATTTGGTACAGCGCAGCGAGAAACAAAAGCAACATGCGCATTGCTTAATGGAAAAGGCACATGCACTCTTATCTGACATAGAACATCTGGACTCGTCACTCGCCTTTTCCCTGGAAAACTCACTGGTGAGCTCACTCGCACAATACTTGTGAGGCACAGTTATGAATGTTTTTACCCACGTACTCCCCACTCTTAATCGCATCTCGACGCTCACCCCAACGCTCCAGCAACTAACGGTTCCTACTTTTCCTGATTTTTCTCTTGCCCATAACCTGGCTCAACAATTCGGTGCGCCTAAGGCATTATTGGCTAGTCAATCAGAAACATTGCACAATGACCGATACCAAGTAATCTCCTTAGGTACCCGCATTGATCAAGAAACAAAAAATCTTGCGCATAGTTTATATGCACTTGGTCAGCAATTTCTTATCGACGTCTGCCAAAAATTCACCAGCCAATTAGCTACTCTTGGACCAAATCCTTCGAGTGTGCTTGCGCTACGCGCACAATTGGGAGCACTCAGCAAAGAATACGAGTATAAAATCTCCCAGCTACTTGATGATACCCAGTTAAGATTGCAACCAATCATTAGTGAGCTTGGCACTATCGCAACGAAAACAGATGCCGAACATGAATCTCCCCTGTCTCAACCAGCTCACACCAAAAATGATGAACCGTATTTTCCCCAAGAACACACGAGTGAAGGACACGCCAGCGCTTATCAACGCGAACGTGGTCAGCGTGCCGTTGCCGCAGCAAAAAGTGCATTAGGTACGCCCTATGTATGGGGTGGCACCAGCCCAGCAGGATTTGACTGTTCTGGTTTTACTCAATGGTCATGGAGACAAGCTGGAGTAGAATTGCCACGTCTAGCAGAACAACAAAGTGTTGGTACACCTGTGGCACAGTCAGATCTTATTCCTGGCGATTTACTTGTTTGGGATGGTCATGTGGCTATGTATGCTGGTAATGGTGAGATTATTGAGGCTGGTGACCCAGTACAGATCAGCCCTTTACGAACAACAAATATGGGGATGAACTTCAAGGGATACTTCAGACCTAGTTAAGAGCGTGTAGCATTTATGTTCATGGCGAAAAAAGACATTGTTCCTATCAAAATCTCTCTCACCGAAGGTGACTTTTACACCCTATGGGCACCACGTTGGCGTGAACGTGGTGAAGAATGGGAAGCATTCCTGGGATGGAAAGATGATCTCTATGGTTTCACCAGCCCAGAAGAACTCCTGCTTTTCCTGGAATCAGATGCAGAACATGATCTCACTTCACATCCACGTTGGAGTGCATTCCACAATAGTGGTGAGCAACGCGTCGTTCCTAGCGAAGAAGATTATTTTGATCTCATCGGTACCCCTGCTCTCTTGTGCGAAGCACCCGATAGCGCTCGTGCAAGCACAGTGGCACGCAATTTTCATCTCGCACGCAGTCTTGCTGAGACAACAGACACTCCAGAGGTTCTCTCAGTCTTTTCCTCTTATTCTATTTTGGCTAACGTCGATAAGCGCGGTGTTGCGGGTGCACAACGTGATTGGACTACAGTTGGCAGGATTGTCCTAGAGAAATGGGATGGCATCATTGACGCTCTCGATAAGCTCGTGAGCACCCCAGAGGTTTCCGGTGATACCCAAGCAGCGCTAAGCCGTATTGAGCAGGCTCAAGAATTAGAAACACAAAAGCGTCATGAACAAGAGCAGCAAGATAAAGAGAACAAAGCCAACGCTGACCCTTATGACTCTACTGTGTGGGCACAGTCAGGCATTGATCCTATCAAGGTGTCTATCAATGGTCGCAGCATATATACGCTACGCACTTATCTCAATAAGCAGCCTGTTTTCCTTGGCAAATATGGGGAAATTTTCAGTTTCCCGTCCGCCAAAGCACTCGTTCGTTGGCTAGTAGAACACGATGACCACGACCTTGCAGCGATGAGCACCTGGGAAGATATTATGACCTTAGCTCATTCAGGTGATCTGACAATGACAGTTCATGAGGACAATGTCTATTCCTTTAATGGCATTGCCCGTGATATTGCTACGGGAACTCATGCCGTGGATACTCAACAGATGGCTCGTGCTTATGAGTTGCTTGCCGACGCCGCCGACTGGGCAGCAGACGACTCTCTCAACTCATTCTTCCTCGCCAATCCACGTATGCAGGACTACATCTCCTATCTCTTAGGCGATTCTCAAACCGCTGGATACACTCCTACCCCACCTTTCGATGAACATTCCCAAGCCTGGAAAGAACTCGAAGAAATGTTCATCAAACGCCTCAGCAAGATCTAACATTTCGCCCTCCAAGTCCTTCCAAGTACAGTGCATAGTTCTTCTTCGCAAAGAGTTATGCACTGTAGGTTTTCTTAGCCCTCCCCCCCACTACGACCATTATCAATTCAGGGGTAATGGTTTAAGTTCTAGTTAGAATATGGGAGTGTCATCCATACTTCATACCTGATGTCATTGCACGATAACAACCATGAAACGTATCTGCCGCGCCGTCGTAGCTACCAGCATTATTATCTGTGCTCATTCAGGATTTGCACTGGCCGATCCAGCGCCACGCGATAGTGCACCAGATACCAACTCTTGCCCAAACGCCACTTATCCACCAGAGGCGGAAACTACCTCTGAAGCCTTAGCTCCTGGCCAAAAAGAACCCGAGGCTTTACCCACAGTAGAAAACCAATTTGGTTCCTGTGGCATTACTGCCCCCAAAAACTTCCGTGTTCCCGAAAACACCGCAAGCGCATGGCTGGTCTATAACCTAGATACCGGCGACGTGTACGCCACTAAAGATCCACACGGTAGGTATCGTCCCGCTAGCGTCATTAAAGTGCTCCTAGCCACCGTTGCTCTTGAGGAATTACCTCTTGACGACACATACGTGGCTACCCAAGAAGATGAAAATCAAGAAGGATCCGCTGTGGGTCTTAAAGAAGGAATACGATACACCAACAAGCAATTACTCTATGGTCTTTTACTTAACTCGGGAAATGACGCAGCCCATGCACTCGCGCAACAACTAGGCGGCGACAAAGCAACACTTACAAAAATCAATGCCTTAGCCCAAAAACTTGGTGCCAAAGATACACGTGCAGCAAGTTATTCAGGACTAGACGCACCAGGCATGATGACCTCCGCCTATGACCTAGCTTTGTTCTACGAATACGCGTGGCAAAACCCCACCTTTGCCACAATACTGGCCACTGAGTTTATTGACTTTCCTGGACCTACGCAAGCAGAAACCTACCAGGTGTGGAATGACAACGGACTGTTTATGAATGATGAGCAGGGATTTGGTGGAAAAACAGGCTACACTGACGACGCCCACCATACCTTTGTCGGTGGAAAAGATTTTGATGGTACGCGTATCGTTGCCGTTATTTTGGATACCACCATTGATACTGGACGCCCCTGGCAGCAAGCCCAACGACTCATCGATGAAGCATATGCAACAAAGAAAACAGTGGGAACCGTAGAGTTTTCAGATGCTTCCAGCGATACCGACGATTCTGATGATTCTGGTGATTCTGCCTCCTCTGACGCTGAGGAAATGCCCACTGCCGACTCAGACGAAGCCACAAATGCAGCTATCGCAAATCATGACAACACCGACGATCATAAAAATAACACCACTCCAATACTCATTGGTATCGCAGTGGTGGGAGTGATCGTCCTCGGAGTAGCTGCACGGTTAAGAGCGATGAAACGAGCACGTATGCGTGCTCGCAGAACGCATTAATGCACAGACTTCCCGACGAACTTGTTTACTTGAATATAGAAATCAGTGCTGCTACAAGTGCGGCACCGGCTAGTCCTAGCCCGAAGCGAGAAGAACGAGAAGAAGAATTTTTTACTTCCTCACGAACTCGAATCACTGCCGGTGCTGGTGCATCCAGATGTGCCACAGCAAACGCCTCAGGGGTTGTTGCTGCCCACGCAGAGCAATAAAGCACAATGCGCCAAATGAAGTAGAAAAGCACCATGATACCGATAATAGGACCAAAGGTAGCCCCTGCAGGATTGCTGAGCGCATTAGAGAAAAACATTGATCCCAACTGCTTAAAAACCTCGAAGGCCACTGCACCGATAATCGATGCACGAATTGCCGCTGAATTAGGAACTTCACCACGAGGCAATGTTTTGATCATCCAGAAGAATACAAAGAAATTGGCAATAAGACCAACAACCAATGCGATGAAGAATGTGATGACAGACGCACCCGGTACGTCGTCAAGCCCAATTTTTTCCAAGACTGTCATACTCAGCCCAGAACTACCAATAGCAGTCACGCCTAACGCAATAGCCAAAGCGACTAACAGTCCAATGAGCGCCACGAGATCTTTGAGCTTTACCAGCACAAAGTTTCCACCCACAACTGGATACTTCCACATCTTCGACACTCCATAGCGGAGGTTATTCATCCAGCCCAGTCCTGACCATAATGCAGTTAAACCACCGATACCAAACATCGCACCACGCTGTTGCACTGCAGTTTCAATGATGGTGTTGAGAGTATCAGCCATAGAGCCTTCTACTGACTGTGCGATGGAATCTTGTACTTGGCTCATCAGATCTGGTCGTCGCGCAAGCACAGTAGCCAATACAGCAAAGGCGAGCATGAGCAGTGGAAACATAGAGAGCACGGAGAAATAAGTAATACCGGCTGCATATTGATTGCCGCCTTGTTGTCCATAGCGTTCATTCATTAAGAACACATGATCAAACCAAGACCACTTTTGACGGTACTTATCCAGGAGAGTTGGTTCATCGGCATTTGCACGCTCGATACCATACTCGTCTTTTATGTTTTCTTTGGCGGTGGTTGATGTTGCCACGAGTAAGATTCCTTCAATAGCTTTTCTATGGATTGCGTATATCTCTAGTTCTTATTACCCCAGCACATGACAAGCACATGGGACAACATGAAAAATAGTCAAAAGCAGAACCGTTAAAACTTTATCGGTTATCCCCTGCACCTGGCAACCTTTATGTGGTTTTCAACAACTAGAACGCGGGGCAAGAAACCCTACTCGGTCATAAACGTCAGCAAGGGTACGAGCAGCAACCTCACGGGCACGCTGTGCACCTCGCGCCAACGTTGCCTCTAGTTCAGCACGATCGCCCATGTAAAGGTCATAGCGCTGTTTAATCGGCTCCACAAATGCCTCAAGCGCGTCGGCAGTATCAGTTTTTAATACGCCATAACCTTTTCCTTGATACTCAGCTTCTAGTTCTGCCACGGTTCGTGAGGTCAATGCTGCTTGAATAACCAACAAATTAGATACGCCTGGCTTTTTTTCTTTGTCGTAGTAAATAGCACCCTCGTTATCTGTGACCGCAGATTTAATGCGCTTTGCGGATACTTTAGGATCATCAAGCAGGTTAATAAGACCTTTAGGATTTGCGCCTGATTTTGACATTTTTGCGGTTGGCTCTTGCAGATCATAAATCTTGGCAGCGACACCTGGCATAAGCCCCTCAGGAACAACAAATGTTTTCTTATATTTGCTGTTAAAACGCTGTGCAAGTGTTTTGGTGAGCTCTAAATGTTGGCGCTGATCTTCACCAACTGGAACAAATTGTGGTCGGTAGAGCAAAATATCTGCTGCCATAAGCATGGGATACATAAACAAACCAGCTGAGGTACGCTCAGCACCTTGTTTTTGTGATTTGTCCTTAAATTGTGTCATCCGGCTTGCCTCGCCAAAACCAGTCAAACACGTAAGCACCCAATTTAATTCTGCGTGCTCTGGTACATGAGATTGCACAAAAAGAATGGATTTTTCTGGATCAATGCCCAGTGCAAGAAGCTGTGCGGCACTACCAAGCGTACGTGCACGAAGCAATTTTGGTTCTTGTTCTACGGTGATGGCATGGAGATCTGGAATAAAATAAAACGCATCATACGAATGCTGCAGATCAATCCACTGCTTGAGAGCACCAAGGTAGTTTCCTAGATGATAGGAATCACCAGTTGGTTGAATACCGGATAAAACACGTTGGCGCTGCGCTGTTTTAGGCGCTACAGCTGTGTTCTCTTGTACGGTTTGTTCTGATTGCTCAGTGCTATGCGTAGAGTCATGTGTCATAACTATCCAGTGTAGCTGTCTAAAAAGACAAGAACACAATAAGCATGAAATATGTGCAAAAGCGTTGTTGGTTCTTTATGATCCAACAACGCTTCAATGGTTAAAGAATGCTGAGTGATGAACTCGCAGTTATTGCATACGTGGTTTTTCGTCAAGCAAGTAAACCAGTGATGCTACTAAACTTGCTCCACCAGCGCCCATCAATAATGCTCCGTGCAGTGCTCGAACATCATGTCCGCCGAGCATAAGAAGTGAAAGTCCGAATAAAACTACACCAAGAATCAATAAAATAATGCCTTTGATGCGCATATAATTAACCTCATTTTTCTATTAGGCTTAATTAGAATTTTTATGTGTAAAGCTGATTGGCATTGTACTACGTAGTGTCCATGATCACTACTTATCAGCTCATAAGTCCCGATAAACCACAGTCAATGGTGAGTGATCACTCCAGCGTAGGTCATAACGTTCTGCCTTATCTACCCATGCTGTCTGCGCACGCTGTAATAAACTCTCCGTGACAGCTTGATAATCAATCCGCCACCCCGCATCGTTATCAAATGCTTGACCTCGATATGACCACCAAGTATAAGGCGCACCTTCGGGAGCTAGCCGACGTGCCACATCAAACCACATGGGATCAGTTGCCGCTTCACGACGCACATCTGAACTATATTCCACTGCCCCAGCCCACGAACCAGCATCTTTATCCTGCGGCTGCTCATCAGGAAATGCACCAAAAATGTGATCCATAAATGCGCGTTCATCTGCTAAGAAACCTGATTTATCGTAATTGCCCTTAAAGTTTTTGAGATCTTGTTCCCGATGGCAGATATTCCAATCGCCACCAATAACCATCTGCTTATCTTGCCCAGCGCTTCCTTTTTCGGCCAGATAATCGGCAAACACATCGAGAAACTCATATTTTTCATCTTGCTTTGCAGTATTTGCTGAGCCTGAAGGCAAATATAGCGAGGCAACTGTCACATCTGTGCCATTGTCGTCATAACAAGCGCTAATAAAACGTCCAGATTCCTCAAAACCCTCCAGCCCGATCTGTACGTCGCTGAGCTTGGTACGCGATAAAATCCCTACGCCAGCGCGCCCTTTAGCACTAGAAGGAGCGCCGACATAATACCAACCATCATCATATGCTGGTGCCAGTGCAGCATCTGTGTCTTTATCACTAGCGCGGACTTCTTGTAAGAGAACAATATCGGAGCCTGACTGCTCAAGCCATGCGAGGAAACCTTGATTTTCTGCGCTGCGCTGTTTCACCGCAGCGCGAATACCATTGACATTGACCGTGGTAATTTGCATACAGGCAAGCCTACTAAATCCACTGTCTTAGTTGTTGGCGCCAGCTCGAAGTCGATAAGCAAAAAACCAAACCACGATGGCACACGCACCGAGAGTAGCACCTGCCAATGCTGGTGCTGCATAACCAAAACCAGCTGCAATAACCGCACCTCCCATTGCCGCACCCGAGGCATTGGCGATATTGAGCGCAGAGTGATTCAGTGCTGCTGCAAGTGTTTGAGCTTTACCTGCGACATCCATCAATCGGATTTGCAGCCCGGGTACCAAGGTAGAACCCGATAAGCCGATAAGCCCAAAGTTAATGGTGCCCCACACTGGGTGTGCTGAACTAAAGAAGAACAGGATAAGCGTGACCACAATTGCAATGAGAGCACTAAGAATACCCAACTCCATATTCCAATCAGACAGCCTGCCTCCGATGAGATTGCCAATAACCATTCCTACGCCATAGACCATAAGTACAAGCCACATCAGCTCTGGATCCAAAGCTGCACGTTGGGTCATAGTCCAGGAAATGTAGGTGTAAACCGCAAACATTCCGCCAAAACCAACTGCCCCCGTCGCTAGTGAAAGCCACACTTGTATTTTTGTTAATGCGCTTAATTCGGTCATAGGTGAGGTCGGTGGCATTTGTGTCATATGCGGCATGAGGAACCACAGAGCGATAAGTGTGGCAATGCCAATCAAAGCGACACAGATATATGCCATATGCCAGCCGAAGGCATACCCGAGTGCTTGAGCTGCCGGGACACCGATAACTGTGGCAAGTGGTAAGCCCATTCCGACGAAAGCGATTGCTTTACCGCGTCCCCCCTGAGGAGCCATCGACGCAGCAACCAGACCAGAAACAGAAAAATAAGCGCCGTGGGGTATGCCGGCAATAAAACGTGCAACGAGCAACACTCCATAATTATTGGCAAACACAGATAGCGCATTACCAAAAGTAAAAGCAATCATGAGGATGATGAGCAGACGACGACGCGGAATCTTGCCTGTTACTGCTGCAATAAGTGGGGCGCCAATAACTACTCCCATAGCGTAAGCGGTAATAATATGACCCGCTTTTTCCTCAGAAATAGCAAAATCATGCGCAATCTGATCGAGCAATCCCATGGATACGAATTCGGTTACCCCGATACCAAATCCGCCTAGGGCTAGAGCAATCATGGTGATGTATCGGCGTCGCGGTGTTATCTCTGTTTGGGTCGGTAACGCCCGTCTGTTCATTCTTGGCACGTTTGGCTAGGTTAGTACGCAAAACGCAAGTTCGCTAACTAGAGGCGTTTTTCTTGCTCACAATCAAATTTATTCTCAGCAATGACCTAGCGCACAGTTACTCTATCAGGGATTATGTCCTGCGCCTTCCCCTAATTTTATGTATGGGCTCACGCTAAGTGCTTTTGAGCGGTATTCTAGAAGGTGCAATTAGTACAAAAGTACAAAGTCACAGCCTTAGCTTAAGTGCATAAGGATTATCTCTAAGGAGAAGTATGGCAAAAATTATCTATACGCGTACCGACGAAGCACCATTATTAGCAACCTATTCTTTCAAGCCAATTGTTGAGGCTTTTGCGGCAACTGCTGACATCGACGTCGAAACGCGAGATATTTCCTTAGCAGGTCGTATTTTGTCTCAGTTCCCTGATTATCTTAGCGAGGAGCAAAAAGTTGATGATGCTCTTGCTGAACTTGGTGAACTAGCAAAGACTCCTGAAGCAAATATCATCAAGCTCCCTAATATCTCTGCTTCAGTGCCACAGCTTAAAGCAGCTATCGCTGAACTACAGCAGCAGGGCTATCAATTACCTGACTATCCAGATACTCCGAGCACAGATGAAGAAAAAGATATCCGTGCCCGCTATGACTCTGTCAAGGGTTCTGCAGTAAATCCAGTGTTGCGTGAGGGAAATTCCGATCGCCGTGCGCCTATTGCAGTTAAGAACTTCGCAAAGAAGAACCCACACCGTATGGGTGCGTGGAATGCTGACTCTAAAACTAATGTTGCCACTATGGATGCGCATGATTTCCGCCATAACGAGAAATCAGTCATCATTGAGCAGGACGACACCCTCAGCATCAAACTTGTCACTGAGCAGGGTGAGCAGGTTCTTAAAGAAAGTCTCAAAGTTCTCGCTGGTGAAGTTATCGACGGCACGTTCATGTCTGCTAAGGCATTGGATGCTTTCCTAGCAGAACAGGTCAAGCGTGCCAAAGACGAGGGAGTGCTCTTTTCTACTCACCTCAAAGCAACCATGATGAAGGTATCTGACCCAATTATTTTCGGTCATGTTCTGCGCGCTTACTTCGCAGATGTCTATGCTGCTTATGGTTCTCAGCTTGAAGAAGCTGGTCTTAATGGCGAAAATGGTTTGGCTGCTATTTTCTCTGAACTCGACAAACTAGAAAATGGTGCAGAAATCAAGGCAGCATTTGAGAAAGCACTTGCCGAGGGGCCAGCTCTGGCTATGGTGAACTCTGATAAGGGAATCACTAATCTTCACGTCCCATCTGATGTGATTGTCGATGCGTCTATGCCAGCTATGATCCGTACTTCTGGTCATATGTGGAATGCACAAGGCGAAGAGCAAGATACTCTCGCCGTTATCCCTGATTCTTCGTATGCGGGCATCTATCAGACCGTTATTGACGACTGCAAAGCCAACGGCGCTTTCGATCCTGCCACAATGGGTACCGTTCCTAATGTTGGTCTTATGGCACAAAAAGCAGAGGAATATGGTTCCCACGATAAGACCTTCAAGATCCCTGCTGCAGGTACGGTACAGGTAGTGAACTCTGCAGGTGATGTCCTTATCTCCCATGACGTTGAGGCTGGCGATATCTGGCGTGCGTGCCAGACTAAGGATGCTCCTATTCAGGATTGGGTGAAACTTGCTGTTACTCGTGCTCGTCTTTCTGGTATGAAAGCAATTTTCTGGCTAGATCCACAGCGTGGGCATGACCGCAACCTCATCTCTCTTGTCGAAAAGTACCTTGCTGATCACGACACTGATGGTCTTGATATTGAAATTTTGTCACCAGTAGAGGCAACAAAGGTATCCATTGACCGCATTCGACGCGGTGAAGATACTATTTCTGTCACAGGCAATGTTCTGCGTGACTATAACACTGACCTATTCCCTATCCTTGAGCTTGGTACTTCTGCAAAGATGTTGTCTGTTGTGCCACTCATGGCAGGCGGCGGTCTATTTGAGACTGGTGCTGGTGGTTCTGCGCCAAAGCACGTCCAGCAGGTTCAAGAAGAAAATCACTTGCGCTGGGATTCTCTTGGCGAGTTCCTTGCCCTTGCTGAGTCGCTACGCCACATCAGCAACAATGGCGGAACTGCTCAAGCTAGTGTGCTTGCCGACGCGCTGGACAAAGCAACTGAATCTCTGCTCAACGAAGGTAAGTCACCATCACGCAAGGTCGGTGAGATCGACAACCGTGGTTCTCACTTCTATCTCACCAAGTTCTGGGCAACTGAGCTTGCGCAGCAAACTGAGGATGCTCACCTTGCTGAGATTTTCGCACCGGTGGCAACAGCACTTGCCGACAATGAGGAATCGATCACTGCTGAGCTTCTCGCTGTACAAGGCAGCCCTGCCGATCTTGGCGGCTACTATCAACCAGATGATGCCAAGACAACTGCGATTATGCGCCCTGCTCAGGCTTTCAACGAGATTATTGATTCGCTCAAAAAATAATTGCTAATCAAGGAATGTGAGGTGGTTTGTGACAACCACCTCATATTTTATTTCATTCACTATTCCCTCAGTGTCCCTGTCCGTTAACTGCCCTGCTAGCCTTGAGCCAAAGACGTGAAAGTGTGAATATCTCGGCCACACATTCACGAGTGCTGCACTTTTATTATCAGGAGGGTCTTGTGTTTGGCACTGGAAAATTAGAACAGCTCAATATCGGCTCAGTCACGACGGAAGCTGGTAGCGTCATTGATGATGTGGTTATTGCATACCGCTGCTGGGGCTCGTTCAACTCTGATAATCTCATCCTTGTCGAGCACTCTTTAACGAGCGACTCTGATGTCTCTAGCTGGTGGAGTGATTTGATCGGCCCTGGGCGCGCACTCGATACAGATAAATACTGTGTACTTTGCACCAATGCCCTGGGCAGCTGTTATGGTTCCACCGGTCCTAGTAGTTGCCATCCTGATGGCCAAGCGTGGGGCTCTCGTTTTCCGGCGATTTCCATTCGCGATCAGGTCAAAGCCGAAAAAATTTTTCTTGACGCCTTAGGGATAGACACTATTCACAGTGTTATTGGTGGCTCTATGGGTGGAGCACGCACATTAGAATGGGCGCTCACTTACCCAGACATGATAGGTGCTGCGCTTGTTATTGCGATTTCTGCACGAGCAAGTGGTTGGCAAATTGGTATCCAGACTGCACAAATATCAGCAATTGAGCGTGATCCGCTTTGGAATAATGGAGACTACTATGCTGATTCTCCTCCTCTGGAAGGACTTGCTGCTGCACGTCGTTTAGCACATCTGACCTATCGCGGCGAGCTTGAGATTGATGAGCGCTTTGGGGCACGTGCGCAGCAGGGGGAAAATCCACTTGGTGCTTTCCGACATCCACAGCAGCGTTTTGCAGTGCAAAGTTATCTGGAATACCAAGGGGTAAAACTTGCTGAGCGTTTCGACGCAGGCTCATATGTTACTTTGACTGAGGCCTTGAATCGGCACGATATTGGTCGAGGGCGAGGAGGGTTGAATAAAGCTCTTGCTAGTTGCCAGGTTCCCACAATGGTTGCAGGTGTTGATACTGATATTTTGTATCCCTATCACCAGCAAGAGCACTTGTCCCGAAATCTAGGCAATCTCTTGGCTATGTCAAAAATATCTTCCCCAGTGGGTCATGATGCGTTTTTGACAGAATCGCGCCAGATGGATCGTATCATTCGTCTCTTTTTCCAATTGTCTCGTGGCGAAAAAGACGCAGGGGTTGAGTACCACCTGTGATATTCGACCCTAACTCCCCAGGGAGTCAATCGAGAGGGAGAAAAAGATAATGAGTAGTCCGCAGCAGGCACTGAAAACCATGTCAAAACGTCGAGAGCGCACTGCAAGGATACCAAGTACTTGAGAGTCACAACTTGCTCGTACAGCGGCAAGCCACATGAGTGCTATGCCGAGTGTAAAAGTGGCTCGCCGCCAGTGCTCAGTCAAAGAAAAAAGCCCTGAGAGCACTACCAAAATAACAAAAAGCACCACAAAGGCATACTGTGCTAGCTGCGGGATTTTTGATGGAGGCAATCCTTTGTCATGGGGATTCATTGCCGCTCTGCTGTCTCCACAACATTTTTTACCAAAAACGCTCTGGTCAGTGGTCCCACTCCACCTGGGTTTGGGGAAACATAACCAGCTTTGTCCCATACGTCAGGGGCTACATCGCCTAGGAGTTTGCCAGCTACCCGAGAAACACCAACATCGAGCACTGCTGCACCTGGTTTGACCATATCGGCAGTGAGCATATGCCCTTTACCTGCCGCAGCAATAATAATGTCTGCTTGACGAGTATGTGCAGCAAGGTCTTGAGTTCCCGTGTGGCACAGGGTAACAGTAGCATTTTCACTTCTTCGGGTGAGCATAAGACCGATGGGGCGGCCAACTGTCACACCACGTCCAATGACCACCACTTGTTTTCCTGCTATTTCTACGCCAAAGCGCTTGAGCAAATGAATGGCACCATTGGGAGTGCATGGCAAGGGTGCAGGCTCATTGAGCACTAATTTTCCCAGATTGATTGGGTGCAGCCCATCTGCGTCCTTTGCAGGATCTATGCGCTCAAGGACAGCGTTTTCGTCGATATGCTTTGGCAGAGGAAGCTGAACGATGTAGCCGGTGCATTGTTCATCAGCGTTGAACTCGTCGATAACTTCTAATAATGCCTCTTGGCTAATATCGCCGGGAAGGTCTTTGCGGATTGAAGTAATGCCTACTTCTTCGCAGTCACGATGTTTCATTTTGACATACGAGTGGCTGGCTGGATCGTCACCGACCAGCACTGTTGCCAACCCGGGTGTGATACCTTTTTCTTTCAGCGCAGCTACTCGAGTTGCTAGATCTGCAAAAATTTCGTCGCGGTATAATTTGCCATCAAGTTTTATTGCACTCACTCGTTCTATTATTCCATCAATCTAGCTCTTGCCCAATTTTTGTGCATGGCAACCGCGCAGGAGCAGAAAACAAACCTAGAATTTCGCCTATGTCTATCTTGAATGTCATTTTCCATCACCCTGTTATTCCACCTAATACTGGAAATGCGATTCGTATGTGCGCTGGATCAGGCGCGCATTTGCATTTGGTGAATCCTGGTTTTGATTTGGCAGAAAAGAACCTCCGACGTGCTGGTTTGGATTATCACGACCTTGCCCAAGTCAGTGTCTATGACACTATTGATGAATGTTTTTCTCATATTCCAGGGCGCGTTTTTGCTTTTACTACCCGAGCTCACACGTTTTATACTGACATAAGCTATCAGGAAGGTGATGCATTATTATTCGGCACTGAACCAAGTGGTTTAGATGATTACGCTTTATGCCACGATCGTATCACTGAGCAATTGCGTATCCCTATGTTGCCGTCGCGCAGATCGATGAATCTTTCTAATGCCGCGAGTATCGCCACTTATGAAGCATGGCGTCAGCTAAGTTTTTCTGGCGCTATTTAATTCTCTTAATGCAGTGTTATCAGCGAGTTTCCCGACGCTAGCGGGAAAAAATTAATGAATCCACTCAAAAAATAGACAAAGCTGTATATTTAGAATAGACTTCTTGGAGTTTATCTTTTTGGAGCATTGCTCTACATGAAAGGAATCATTATGAAACTTCGTCGTACGCTCGCTGCTGTTACTGCAGCTGTCATTGGCACCGGTAGCTTGGCTGCGTGTTCCTCAGGTTCACAAGACACCCTCGCCGATGACGCCACCACTATCCGCATTGGCACCACCGACGGCAGCAAAAAAGCATGGGCCGTCTTTGAGGATAAAGCCAAAGAGGCAGGTATCACTCTTGATATTAAAGACTTCTCTGACTACTCCACACCCAACCTTGCACTAACCCAGAATCAAATTGATGTTAATCTGTTCCAACATCTGAAATTCCTGGCAGAATACAATGTGAAGAATAATCAATCACTCGTGCCTATTGGCGCCACAGAAATTGTACCATTAGCTCTCTATTGGAAAGATCACTCCGACCTTAACGGAATCGAAGGAAAAACAGTTGCGATTCCTAATGACACCACAAACCAAGGTCGCGCCTTACATATGCTTGACGACGCAGGACTGGTAACTATCAAAGAAGAAGCGAAAGACCTGGTAGATATTACCCCTGCCGATATTGATGAAAAAGCCTCTAAAATCTCATTGGCACTCGTCGACCCAGCACAAACCACTGCTGCATATGGTGAGGGCACTCCTGCGGTGATCAATAACTCTTTCCTCGATCGAGCAGGAATTGACCCAACAAGCTACATCTTTGCCGACGATCCTAAGTCGCCTGCAGCAGAACCATATATCAATGTTTTTGTAACCAAACCAGAAAACAAAAACAACAAGACGCTTGCTAAACTTGCCCAGCTGTGGCACACCGAAGAAGTACAAAAAGCCGTTGCTGAAGATTCACGCGGTACTTCTGTGCCATCACAGCTTCCACCTGCACAGTTGGAAGAAATCTTGAAGAAAATTGAAGAGCAAAAGAAGAACTCTTAATTTTCTAACCACCAATTGAGGCAACGAAGAAAGAGCTGTACACAGTGACTGGAACCAAAATTGAGTTTGAGAACATCACCAAAGTTTTCAACTCTGGCAAAAAAACAATCACCGCCCTAGACGGGGTGAGCTTAACAGTCGAACCCGGGGAAATACTCGGTGTCATTGGTTACTCAGGTGCCGGCAAATCCACCCTAGTGAGGATGATCAACGGTCTTGACTCCCCTACCAGCGGCAGTTTGCTACTCGACGGCACAGATATTGTGGGATTGAGCGAGAAAAAACTTCGCGGTATTCGTCGCAATATCGGCATGATCTTCCAGCAGTTCAATCTTTTCTCATCACGCACCGCTGCAGGCAACATCGAGTATCCACTTATCTTGGCCGGTGTTGATAAAGCAGAGCGCAAAAAACGCGTTGCCCAATTGCTTGATTTTGTGGGTCTGGGTGATCGCGGCAAGAATTACCCAGAGCAGCTTTCTGGTGGACAAAAACAGCGTGTTGGTATTGCCCGCGCCCTAGCAACCAACCCTGACCTCTTGCTTGCCGATGAGGCTACCTCAGCACTAGATCCAGAAACCACTCACGAGGTGCTTAATTTGCTGCGCAAAGTCAATCGTGAGCTTGGAATCACCATTGTCGTTATTACGCATGAGATGGATGTTGTACGCACCATTGCCGACAAAGTCGCTGTTATGGAAAATGGCAAAGTAGTGGAATACGGTTCCACCTATGAGATCTTTTCCCACCCACACAGCGCAGTTACTCAACGCTTTGTGGCAACATCATTGCGCAACACTCCTGACGCACTAGAATCCGAAGATCTACTGGCACACCAGGGACGCTTATTTACCATCGTGCTTAGTGAAGAATCCGGTTTTTTCGATGCGGTGAGCTCTGCACGCGCCAAAGGAGTGTCCATCAATATCGTCCACGGTGGGGTCACCACTTTGCAAAAGCATAGTTTCGGTAAGGTCACCGTACGACTTAATGGCGATGAGCAAGCTATCAACGACTTCTACGCCTATCTTTCCACGACCACTGATATTGAGGAGATTGCTCGATAATGCACACCAGTATTCTTGCAGCAGATTGGTCCAGACTCGGCGATACCTACAAGCAAGCTATCAGCGACACCTTGGTTATGGTTGCAGTCACCCTAGTGGCAGCTGGTATCTTTGGGTTGGTTCTAGGAACTTTGCTCTATACCACTCGCAAAGGCGCAATTTTAGAAAATCGCATCGTTTATGCGTTGATTAACTTCCTGGTCAATCTGGTACGCCCAATTCCTTTTATTATTCTCATTTCAGCTATAGGTCCGTTGACCATTGCTGTCGTCGGCACGCAAATTGGGCGTGAAGCAGCAATGTTCGGTATGTCCATTGCAGCGAGTTTTGCTGTGGCACGTATCGTGGAGCAAAATCTTGTCTCGATTGATCCTGGAGTCATTGAAGCAGCTCGTGCCATGGGAGCCAGTCCCTGGAAAATCATTACCTCAGTGATTATTCCTGAAGCTCTTGGCCCACTTATCCTCGGATACACTTTTATTTCCATCGCGATTGTCGATATGTCTTCCATGGCAGGTTATATCGGCGGCGGTGGACTAGGTGACTTCGCTATCACCTATGGTTATCGCGCATACGATTGGCAGGTAACTCTCGTTGCTACCGTAACAATCATCATCTTGGTTCAGTTCATCCAGATTTTTGGCAACTGGCTCTCCAAAAAAATCATGCGACGCTAACCAATCGCTTTGCCCCAGCACACAATAATGATGGCGCTGGGGTTCTTTTTTATCTACTCAGCCTGTGCCACTGGGCTTTATCCCACCAAACAAAGCAATGAACATAATAGAAAGCATAAATGTTTCACAACAATATCAACATTGCCCTCTTCTACGTCTTCCTTTCTTCACAAAGGAAGATTAGGGTGGAACTATGACTACTCACTCTGCTTATCTTCGTCGTCTTGCTGTCGCAGCTATTGCTGCTAGTGCTCTTGGACTGGCTGGATGCGACGACACTACTACAGAACAAAAAAAGAATGCAGAATCGAGCACCCACGCATCAGGGGAAAAAGGCGCAACCCAAGAAACAGTTGTCGTGACCTCCACGCGTACTATTTCGCGCTCCAACACCACTACTGCCCCACAACAGACAGCTCAACTTCACAGTGGAACCCCAGAGAATAGCACTTCTATTCTGGGCACCCCTGATACCTCTGATAAACAACAACAGCCCGACCACGGCGCTTTGGTGCCTATCGGGATACGAGTAGCTAGCCATGATACTTTTGACCGCATTGTGATCGACCTAGAAGGAACCGGAACACCTGGTTGGGCAAGCCAACTGACCACTGAACCCACTCAACTCACCAGTGGCGAGGTCATCACGTTCAACGGCACCCAAGCACTACTGCTCAATATCACAGGCACCTTGTACCCATTCGAGTTAGGAATCAAAGACCCTAATCTCAACGCCGATATTGATCCAACAAGCACCGGTGTGGTAACTGAGGTACGTAGCCTTGGTACTTTTGAGGGATCAAGTCAATTTCTCATTGGATTAGATCGCACACATCCGTATTCCATCCAGTCACTTAGCAACCCCAACAGACTAGTCATAGACATCCAGCACTAATTATTCATTGACTAATCACTTCCCTGCCGCATCTTCATGGTGCCCGCTATATCCACACCAACCCAAGGCAGTACACTATTTCTTATGAATGCCCTTGCACCTACAACACCACCTTCTGTTCGACTTAGCACATCAGTGTTATTCGGTCTTGGGGTAGCCAGCTTAACCACAGCGCTTCCCCGTGGAATTCAAGTAGCCATTATGCTCGCAAGCATTGGCATCGGTATCCTGCTCATTTTCTCGCACCCATATCGTGCTCACATACGTGCCTTCCTCGAGCAGCGCAATCTCTATTACCGCCCCAAGTTCTCCCAAATAGTTCCACTATTTTTAGTATGGCTTATGCTCATGCTCGCACCGCTACTCGCCCCGGCACCGTGGTGGGCAACATTGGGCAGTGGACTCATTGTTTTTGGCTGGATGTGGCTTATCTTCCCGCACGTCGACGGTACTCGCACCCTTGCATATCTTGACTAATATGCAAAAACACCAGACTGCCTATCGTGCAGCTGGTGTTTTATAGTGCCAGGATTACTCCCACTCTATTGTTCCTGGTGGCTTTGAGGTGACATCCAATACCACTCGATTAACATCAGGTACTTCATTAGTAATACGAGTAGAGATTTTCTCCAGCACATCATACGGCAACCGCGTCCAATCTGCGGTCATTGCGTCCTCAGAAGATACCGGGCGCAGCACAATAGGATGCCCATACGTACGACCATCGCCCTGCACACCGACTGAGCGGACGTCGGCAAGCAATACCACAGGGCACTGCCATATCTCTTCATCCAATCCAGCAGCACTAAGCTCAGTGCGCGCAATCAGATCAGCTGCCCGCAGAGTCTCTAGGCGCTGAGCTGTTACCTCACCAATGATCCGAATGCCTAAACCAGGACCTGGGAAAGGCTGACGTGCCACAATTTCTTCAGGCAACCCCAACTCACGACCAACAGCGCGAACCTCATCCTTAAAGAGCAAGCGCAATGGCTCAACTAGCTCAAACTCAACATCATCAGGCAATCCACCAACATTGTGATGGCTCTTGATATTGGCAGTACCAGCACCACCACCGGACTCCACCACATCAGGATACAAGGTACCCTGCACCAAGAACTCAACCTGCTGCCCTTCCAACACACCAGCGACAGCGCGCTCAAAGGAACGAATAAACTCTGCACCAATAGCTTTGCGCTTTGCCTCTGGTTCACTAATACCAGCAAGTTTGTTTAAGAACGCTTCCTGTTCCGAAACAACCACTAATTTTGCACCAGTAGAGGCAACGAAATCTTTTTCTACTTGCTCGCGCTCACCAGCACGCAACAAACCATGATCCACAAACACACACGTAAGACGATCCCCAATTGCTCGCTGCACCAATGCCGCTGCTACAGCCGAATCAACTCCGCCGGATAGTCCACAAATAGCGCGCCCTTGCCCCACTTGCTCACGCACTGCTTCAATAAGTTCATCAGCGATATTTGCAGCAGTCCAATTCTGCTCCAAACCAGCAACCTTAGTAAGGAAGTGCTCTAGCACCTGCTGCCCATGAGGAGAATGGCGTACCTCAGGGTGATATTGCACACCAGCCATCTTCTTTTCCACGCACTCAAATGCAGCGACAGGAGCTCCCTGACTGGATGCGGTAACAACAAAGCCTTCAGGCGCTTCAGAAACAGCATCTCCATGACTCATCCACACAGTATGTTGTGCTTCAAGCCCCTCGTGGAGTGCACCACCCACGACGGTAATATCAGTGCGACCATATTCACGATCCCCAGTAGCACTTACTGTTCCGCCGAGTGCTTTTGTCATGTACTGGAACCCATAGCAAATACCAAAAACAGGAATACCCAGTGAAAGAATCTGTGGGTCTAGCTCTGGTGCCTCAGGAGCATAAACAGAACTAGGTCCACCAGATAGCACTAATGCTGCAGGATTTTTTGCTTTTACTTCTTCTAATGAAATACTATGCGGAACTACTTCCGAATAGATTTTTGCTTCTCGAATACGCCGTGCAATAAGTTGCGCATACTGCGCACCAAAATCAATAACAAGCACTGGTCGATGTTTCACAGCAGGTTGCGTTACATTTTGTTGGCTCACGCTTTCCTAGTCTAGCGCGCACAAAGCGCTAGAGCGAAACTCTTGAAAAACCAGCCCTCGCCAAAGACTAGGTGCGCACATCATTGCACAGATATCCCGACCTTTTGGAAACTCTTTAATTCCGTATAACCACACTTTGCCATCGCACGCTTGAGGCCACCAACGAAGTTTTCTTCACCAAACGCATCCGAGGAAGGTCCATGCAAAATAACTTCCAAGCCCACTCGTTCTTCCGGCGCTATGTCATAATCGCTGAGCTCATCATAGCCTATCATTCCGCGTGGGAAACGAGGATGAGCAGCACTTGCCTGCCAGTACAAACCATGCGCCGCAGCTTCTCGCGCTCTGGAAAGTGGTTGCCCAAGAACCACAGCGTCGGCACCACAAGCAATAGCCTTGACCACATCGCCGGAGTCATGAATAGAGCCATCGGCAATCACATGCACATAGCGGCCGCCAGTTTCGTCGAGGTAATCGCGTCTAGCTGCTGCAATATCAGCAATCGCGGTGGCCATAGGCACATGAATACCCAATGTTGACTCATGCGCACTACTACCACTACCGACGATAACCCCCACAGCACCAGCACGCATCAAATGTAATGCCGTGGTGTAATCACTCACACCACCTGCGATAACCGGGACGTCGAGAGTGCCAATAAACTCTTTGAGGTTAAGTGGCTCCCCACCCGTGGCAACGTGCTCAGCCGAAATGATGGTGCCCTGGATAAGCAGAAGTTCTGCACCAGCTGCAATCACCACTGGTGCTAACTCTCTAGCATTCTGTGGTGATACACGTACTGCCACCGTAGCACCACTATCACGCACCTGAGCTATTCTTTCGCTGAGCAAGTCATAATCAATGGCTTGGGTATGGAGCTGTTGCAATTTCTTTGTTGCATTGCTGGCAGAAAAACGAAGAAAGCTATTTTTATTGTCATACGCATCGATAACTTCTTGAATTGCTTGATCTAGATCGCGATGGCGCCCCCACAGTCCTTCTGCGTTAATAACACCTAATCCACCTTGTTTGTCCATTTCGATGATGAACTCAGGCGTGGCTAATGCATCAGTTGGGTGCGATAGGAAAGGAATGGAAAAGGTATAAGCGTCAATGTTCCATTCCGTATTGACATCTTTTGAGGAGCGGGTACGACGAGCAGGCAACACAGACAACTGATCTAAGTCATATGTTTTTCTTGCTTGGCGCCCAATGCCAATCTCTACGTAGTCACGCATTGTGACCCTTTCTGTTCTATTTTTGGCTTTTCTTTAAGCTGTGTACCGATGCAACCTTAGCGATAATTTGGCGCTTCGACAGTCTGCTGAATATGGTGTGGATGAGATTCCTTCAAGCCAGCAGAAGTAATCTGCACAAAGCGTGCCTGTTGCAAATCGCTAATAGACGCAGAACCGGTATATCCCATTGCTGCCCGCAAGCCCCCGACGATTTGGTGCGTAATAGCACCAAGAGGACCACGGAAAGGCACTTGACCTTCAATACCTTCTGGAACCAACTTATCTTCGCTCTTCACGTCAGCTTGGAAATAGCGATCTTTAGAATAAGAGCGCTTTTCCCCAGTTAAACCACGCCCTTGCATCGCCCCCATGGAACCCATACCACGGTAACGCTTATATTGTTTACCGCCAACCACAACGATTTCACCTGGCGCTTCTGTGGTACCAGCCAGCATAGAACCAAGCATAACCGACGACGCACCTGCCGCCAATGCCTTAGCAACATCGCCAGAAAATTGCATACCACCATCGGCAATAATTGGTACTCCTGCAGCATGAGCTGGAACAGCTGCTTCCATAATGGCAGTAATCTGTGGAGCGCCCACACCGGCAACAACACGTGTAGTACAAATGGAACCTGGACCAATGCCTACTTTGATTGCATCAGCACCAGCCTCAATCATCGCTTTCGCCGCTGCTCGAGTAGCAAGATTGCCACCGATCACGTCGATAGTATCGCCAAACTCTTTCTTGACTTTAGCCACCATGTCTAGCACACCCCGCGAATGAGCATGAGCGGAATCAACAACCAACACATCTACTCCAGCATCAACAAGGGCGCCTGCGCGTTTCCACGATTCCTCACCAACACCGATACCAGCGCCGACAAGCAAGCGCCCAGAAGAATCTTTAGAAGCTAATGGATATTGCTCAGTCTTGACAAAGTCTTTCACGGTGATCAGCCCGGTGAGTTTGCCATTTTTATCTACAATTGGCAGCTTTTCCACTTTGTTTGCAGAAAGTAGCTGTAATGCTTCTTCTTTGCTCACACCTTCTTGGGCAATAACCAATGGCATTGGTGTCATTACTTCAGCAACACGACGGTTATAGTCAGGCTCAAAACGCATATCACGATTGGTGCAAATTCCCACCAACGTGCCTTCCTCATCGACAACTGGCAAGCCTGAGATACGGAACCGGGCGCATAATGCGTCAACCTCAGAAATGGTCATATCAGGTGTAGCAGTTACTGGGTCAGTAACCATGCCAGATTCCGAACGCTTCACGGTTTCGACGTGTTGTGCTTGTTCGTCGATAGAAAGATTGCGGTGCAAAATACCCATACCGCCTTCTCTGGCCATAGCAATAGCCATACGAGATTCAGTCACAGTATCCATTGCCGCAGATACAATCGGTATATTCAACGAGATATTGCGCGTCAATTGTGTCTTGGTTGTTACCTCAGAAGGAATCACATCTGAGGCATCAGGAATAAGTAGTACATCATCAAATGTCAGACCGACAAGTGCTACTTTTTGTGGATCATCACCACCGGTAGAAACATACGACTGTGACATCTTTTCTCCGTATTTCTCTTTGTCAGTTTTTCTGTGCAAGATAAGGTTTTAACTTTTATTAACGCACGTGCTTTCGTGTGTTATCTCTACCCTAGTACGGATCAAGCATGAGCGTTAATTGTGCGTTTTCCCCCAAGCAATCAGAAGATAAAAACTGCCCAAAACCAACGCCTGCCACTTAATTTCCAAACTATTTTAATGAACTGGATTGAGAACATCCCCAGGAGATTCATCAGGAAGATGTGCCAAAGAATCTCGAAGCTCGTCGAGAAGCTCTATAGGTTGCGTCAAGGGCGACTGGGGTTCAGGTACAGCGGCAGAAATTACTTCTTGCTGTGCAACAGGCTCTGCCATTTCTACCGCTGATGTATGAGGTTCTATCACTGTAGGCGTTTCTGGCACCATAACATCACTAGGCGTATATGGCTGCGTGCCAGGTAATTCCGCCCCAACAACGCCATTGGGTGCGTCCGTCGGAAGTGGCATATTAGTTTTTTCAGCACCAGTTACCTGTGGTGGCTGCACTGCGCTTGGCTGTTCAGTAATACTTTGCTCAGTTTTCTCAAGCACTTCTTTTGCCTGCTCACGATCTACCGGCGCAAGATTATCCACAATAGACTGCGCTTGCGTCAATAACCGCTGCACACCTTCAGTATCCCCTGCAGCATTGAGTTCACGCACTTGATCTAAAGTGCTAGCTAATTGAATAACATCCTCATGAGATTCTTGGTCGCCGAAAAGCACTTGGCGCAAACCATAAAGCGCAGAATCTTGTTGTGCAGAATGAATAGCTAGTCCACCGCCTGCGATAACAAATGTTGCTGCCGCAGCCCCCATGAGCGCAGCAGAAAAGAATCCACGGTATCTCCGAGATTTCGCACCAGCCAACGGCTCCGATACAGACCCCGACGCATCAGTAATTCCTAATTGCGCCAATGTAGGTGGGGGTGGCACATCAGTCAGAATCTCTTTACGCAAAGCTAATAATGCGGTAGCACTAGGATCAATCGTGCCATCATGCCCTGATGCCGGGACTTCGCCTCGCGACAAGCACGCTATGTACTCTTCATCGCTTTTTAGCTCATGAAGAATTGAAGAATTCAAGCCCCCCCCCCCGACTATTTTTCTCATCTCGCTTACCCATTATTTTCTCCTGATTCAATAATTTTTCTTAATGCCGTTAACGCACGATGCTGTGCAACCCTTACCGCTCCTGGCGTACTTCCTACTATTTCTGCTGTTTCTTCGGCACTTAACCCAACAAAAACTCTCAGTATTAAAACCTCGCGCGCTTTTTCACTCAGTGAATCGAGAAGCTGACGGACTTTGTTACTACCATCGCTTACCAGAACATACTCTTCAGGAGAATGTCGATCTTCAACTTCTGGCAATTCTGCAGTTGGACTCGATAAGTCCTTAAAATAACTTCGATGCGCATCGGCTATTTTATGAGAAGCAATCGCGTAGACAAATGCCATAAAAGGTCTTCCACGATCCGTGTAGCTTCTCATAGAAGTAGCTACTGCAAAACAAATTTCCTGGGCAACATCATCTGCCGTCGGATGCTGATCGCCATTTATCCTGGCGCGAGCATAACGCACGACGAGTGGGTGAATAATCCGAATTACTTTTTCTAGAGCATGAAGATCACCAGCAACAGCCAAAGGCACCACCTTTGCTAGTTCTTCTTCATGACTATTCACAGACTTTAATCCTTTATCGATTTCTTGCCAGGCTATGTTCTACAAAAGAACATAATCCTTTTCATATCACGATGCTTAAAGTTTTAACTGAGATATCTAGAATATCTACCAAAATATAAATATAGGATACCGCAGCAAAGTACAAAGAATTAAAATATCCCTGAGAAACATTCTTAGACTTCTTTTAGTCAGTCTTAGGATCAGATCCTTAGGCTTGGAATCAAGAAAATTTTTCCCTCCACATATCCGATTACCCCTTTGTTCTCTGCATTTTCCGTTATTTCCCGTCCCCTTGTATCTTGACTAACGCAACGACGCTTTTCTGCTATTTTCTATCATTTTATAGAACCTTGGGAAAAATTAACCTTTTTTTAACTTTTTCCATTTGCGCAGACCAGGGCAGGTGCACATTACCCCAAAAATGTCTTTTTGATTAATTTTCGCTTTTTCTCAACGAATCAGTCAAAAGTGTTTTACCAACTGTTCACCTAAAGAATTCACACTAGGCTAAGCAATCAGCACAAGTTAGAGGAGATTTTTATATGTCTCAACCAAATCTACTCCCTGGTCCTAACTCAGATTTTTGGGACTGGCAATTACACGGTGCCTGCCGCGGGGAAAACTCAGATGTTTTCTATCATCCAGATGGAGAGCGTGGACGTGCTCGCCAACAACGCGAACTACGTGCAAAAGCAATTTGCAATTCTTGCCCAGTTCTTGAGGCATGCCGCGAACACGCACTAAGCGTTGCCGAGCCTTATGGCATTTGGGGTGGAATGTCAGAGACAGAAAGAATGGTTATTCTTCGTTCTCGTACTAAACGACGCGCAAGCGTAACCGTCTAGAAAGTGCAAGCACTTACTGCAAGACAGAAGTTGGCTAGTTAGCTATCGTGCGAAAATAGCAAAAACTCCTCAGCACTGTGCTGAGGAGTTTTTATAATCTCATGACCTACTCTCAAAGAGTAAGAATCACTATCCCACTACTCGTCTTTTAATGACTATGCCCAGCCGCATTCGGTGCAGCTTCATCTTGTGGTTTCTCTACTACAGATGCTTCTGTAGTCAATACCATACGAGCAACTGACGTAGCATTAACCACTGCAGAATGGGTAACCTTCACTGGGTCAATAATGCCCTGCTCAATGAGGTTTCCGTATTCAAGGGTTGCCGCGTTAAAACCAGAACCATTTTCTTGTTCAGCAATACGCGCAACCACAACTGCACCATCTAAACCGGCATTGTGTGCAATCCAGTATGCGGGCTTACGCAAAGCACGAGCCAAAGCAATAATGCCTACACGTACATCTGCATCATGTTCTTGTGCAAATTCCTCTAATCCAGCAGAAATCTGAACCAACGCAGAACCACCGCCAGCAATCACGCCCTCCTGCGCAGCAGCACGAGCAGCATTAATAGCATCTTCGACACGTAGCTTACGCTCAGATACTTCTGTCTCCGTTGCAGCACCTACTTTGATGACAGCAATACCGCCAGAAAGTTTAGCCAAACGCTCTTGTGCCTTTTCTCGATCCCACGATGAATCAGTATTCTCAATCTCTCGTCGAATCTGCGCACGGCGATTTTCTACCGCTTCTGCACTACCAGCGCCATCAACGATGATGGTTTCATCTTTGGTAACAGTTACCCGACGCGCGCGGCCAAAAACCTCAGCGGAAGCGTCGTGAAGATTTACACCCACCTCAGGATCAATGACCGTAGCATTAGTAACTACCGCCAAATCATCCATGAATGCTTTACGACGCTCACCGAAATACGGTGCCTTAACTGCAACAGCTTTAATAGTTTTGCGAATTGAATTGACCACTAATGCTTGTAGCGGTTCACCCTCAACATCCTCAGCAACAATAAGAACTGGCTTAGCAGACTCCACGACCTTCTCCAACAGTGGAAGAAAATCTGGAAGTGAAGAAATTTTATTGCGAACCAGAAGAACCAATGGTTCCTCAAGCACTGCTTGCTGACTATCAGTATCAGTAATGAAATAAGGCGAAAGGAATCCTTTATCAAAGGACACACCTTCAGTTACATCGAGGTAGGAATCAATTGATTGTGATTCCTCCACAGTAACCACACCATCTTTGCCCACTTTTTCCATTGCTGCTGCAACCATCTCACCGACTACTTCATCGCGAGAAGACACAGTAGCAACATTGGCAATATCAGCAGACGATGATACTTCAGTAGCACGTGCAATAAGCTGATCCACTACATAATCAGCACCGACTGCAATTCCTTTATTAAGCTCAATAGGATTGGCACCAGCAGCTACGTTGCGCAACCCTTCAGCGATAAGCGCCTGCGCAAGCAATGTTGCAGTGGTGGTACCATCACCAGCGATATCATTGGTTTTTACCGCCACGGACTTAACAAGTTGCGCACCAAGATTCTCAAAAGGATCTTCTACATCAATATCACGCGCAATGGTGACACCGTCATTAGTAACTGTTGGCGATCCGAAAGACTTATCTAAAACCACATTACGACCACGTGGCCCTAAGGTTACTTTCACTGCATTAGCGAGTGTATCTACACCTCTCAGGATGCCCTCACGAGCTTCCTGGTTAAATGCAATTAGTTTTGCCATTGTGTTATACGTCCTCTATTACTTTTCGACGATAGCCAGTACGTCGCGAGCGTTAAGAAGAAGGTACTCTTGACCGTCATATTTCAGCTCAGTTCCACCGTACTTAGAGAATACGACGGTATCGCCAACCTTAATGTCCATAGGGACACGATCATCACCATCAAAACGACCAGGACCTGCTGCTACAACAACGCCCTCCTGTGGCTTTTCCTTTGCAGAATCAGGAATTACCAAACCAGAAGCAGTGGTAGTTTCTGCCTCACTGATCTGGACGAGAACACGATCCTCAAGCGGTTTAATACTGACGTTAGCCACGATGTTCCTTTCGTGAGTTAAGAGTTTTCTTATCATGTGCCGGTTGTGATTCCAGCACAGCCGTCGTCGCGGGTGAACAACTGTGTGTTTTGACAACCTTATTGGCACTCTACCCTCACGAGTGCCAACCCTCAACATTGGCACTCATATTTTTGCTAAAAGCGAACATGAGGATATATTCACGACATCTTCCTCCTTATTCCGCCGCAATAAGCAACGGTACTTCTACGTCCAACCCCGTATCGGTACCAACAGTCAAACTCGACTCCGCAGCACCAGCAGCAATTAACTCTGCCGCTAACGCCGCAATCATGACGCCATTATCCGTGCACAGTTTGAGTTGGGGAACCCGCAGCTCAATTCCTTGTGCGCTACACCGATCACCAAGCAATCGACGCAATCGAGAATTCGCAGCAACCCCACCACCTAAGAGCAATACCTGCGCACCTGTATCTTTGCACGCTTGAACAGCTTTAAGACTTAAAACATCACAGACCGCTTCTTGAAAACAAGCACATACATCATGAATATCGACGCTCCGACCTTCTTTTTCTGCTTGCTCAAGATAACGCGCAACTGCAGTTTTTAAGCCAGAAAAAGAAAAATCATAACGATGCTCACCACGCATATCTTCTTTCTTTGCCAAAGCACGCGGAAAAGCAATAGCTTTTTTATCCCCTTGAGCAGCATACTTATCAATAATGGGTCCACCAGGATAACCCAAACCTAGCAAGCGAGAGACTTTGTCATAGGCTTCCCCTGCAGCATCGTCCAAAGTAGAACCCAATTCTTTCATAGGTTTCCCAACCGCAGTCACTTCCAATAACTGAGTATGCCCACCAGAAACCAACAGAGCAATGGAATGTGGAAGTTTTTGCCCATCCAAGTTTGCTACTGCCACATGCCCACCCAGATGATTAACACCATAAAACGGCACCCCCCAAGCAGCTGCATAGGCCTTTGCCGCTGAAGCCCCCACCAAAAGCGCCCCAGCCAGACCTGGACCAACAGTTGCCGCCACCACATCAGGCTTATCAATTCCAGCTTGCGCCAACGCCTCTTTCATCACTGGTTGCATCGCTTCCAGATGAGCTCTAGACGCTATCTCTGGAACTACACCACCAAAGCGTGCATGCTCTTGCATCGAGCTGGCAACTGCGTCAGCCAACACCGTTACTGTGCCATCGTCGGCAAGCTCGACAATGCCAACGCCTGTTTCATCACAAGAGGACTCGATACCCAAAATAATCACAGACATATCCTAGCTTTATTTCTTTAAGAGTTGCGGTGAGCGTCGCATAGTAAAAGCGTCAGCGCCCGAGGGTTGATAATAACGCTTGCGCACGCCTATCTGCTCAAACCCATAGGCACGATACAACGACACTGCTGGTTCATTGTCAGTACGCACTTCCAGGAACATAGCACCCCCATAAGAATCGGCAATATGAGTGAGGTTATCCATGAGCAATCGCGCAATTCCGCGACGCTGAAAACGCGGATCGACGCCTATCGTATGCACCTCAAACTCTGGTTCCGTAGCAACACCCAACATAGCCAACCCGGCATAACCCACCAATAGCTGTTCCCCCTCAGCAGTGGTAATCACCGCACCAATATAAAACGTGTGCGATTGGGCAATCTCATGGACGAAATCTGATAGCGTCCAGGGGCTATCACCTGGGAATAATACTTCCTCTAATTGTGCGAGTCTGGCACAATCGTCGGCGGTAATCTCACGCAGTTCAACATTCATCTCGTCTTTTATTTTCTTTTATTTTTCATAAAAGCAGATCAAGGCTGCTTCGGATAAACTAAGGCAGATGATACACGCACCGGTACTGGAACCTGCGCATCAGGACGTCGTAGATACAATGGTTGAAGCTGTGCAGGAGCTGCCCAATCCACCGCTTTTACCAAAGATAATGCGCCAGGACGCGCATGAGTACGTGCGACCTCAGATAAAGATTCTGGTAGTCGTGCAACAAGATGATCTGGAATAGACACCACATCAATATGATCCCCAGATAAATCTTCAGGTTTTCCTACCTGTGGATAATGCTGCCGAACACCATCTACATACTCTGCCCAATACACTTCTTTACGACGCGCATCCGTGGCAATAAGCACCCGCCCGTGATACTGCCGCTGGCACTCGAGAGCAGCCGCATCGAGTGAGCATACACCCCAAATAGGCGCCGATAATGCGTCAGCAAAAGCTGCAGCAGTAGCAATGCCCACACGCAACCCAGTAAAAGGTCCAGGCCCTAGCCCAACCACAAATCCAGACACATCACGCAAAGTGAGATCATTATTAGCCAAAAGCTGCACCGCGGTAGGGGTGAGTAGCTCATTGTGTTGGCGAGTATTCACCAACACCTGCTCGTCGATAAGCTCATACTCTTGTGGCTGCGACGCGGAAGCCGAGGTATGAGCATCATCAACGCGCACTAATCCCACTACTAAATCAGAAGTGGAGGTATCTATTGCAAGAATAAGCACAATTACCTAATACCTAATCCTAATTTTGACAATGCCGACAAATGCTAACAATGCTTAAGAGGACGCTCAGAGTGGAGAATACGCGAGCAAAATCCAGGTATCCTGCTCTGGATTATGAATAAAAGTGAGTACGCCATCATCGACAATAGGGGTCCCCGACAAACCTGATGTACACAAATCAACCTTATTGCTGTCAAATTTCTCTAAACTAGGCTTGTAGTTCTCACCATTTAAGATAACGAAATAGCTTTCATCACGCTGTGGTCCATTGACTGGATAAGAAACAGAAGATAAATCAATGCCCATCTGCTTAAATGAACCAGCAGTAATACCAGGACACGCGGCAATAATACCAGCGGTATCTTCACCATAAACATCAGAAATTTTTATTGCCGCTGTATTCATACCATTAGCGGAAATACTCTTAAGTTTCTTCTCTAATGGTCCGGTTTGATCTGCAGCTGGACTCAACTGACCGAAAGCCACCAAAGCGCCCAGTCCAATAGCGAAAAGCACAATCAATGCGGCAACAGCTGCTTTGAGCTTGGGTGCAAGTGTCATTATTATTCCTACCTCACTAATCTCATTTCTGCTAAAAGCCTAGCAGAGCTTAGGAACAGGTAATAACTGGCTCAGTCACACTGACCGCAGGCACTGCTACGTGCCTTCCACCCATTGCCAACTAAGAATACGCGCCTGTGATTGCGCATCTTGTTCCCAAGCAGTCCTACGATCAAACTCAATGACTAAATAGTTCTCAGCTATGCGCTCAATCAACCCCCCACCCCACTCGGCTACAACCACTGCCTGCTCCAACTCAGTCTCTAGATCCAAACTATCAAGCATCCCGACGGCATTTCCCGCCTCGCCATCAATAAGACGATAAGCATCCACATGGATAAGCGCAGGACCATCGCTCAAACTAGCGTGTTCCCGAGCGATAATAAAGGTCGGCGAGGTAACGCGCCCTTTCACCCCTAATCCTCGAGCCAATCCTTGAGTAAATGTGGTTTTTCCTGCCCCCACAGGGCCTGACAAGATAACCACATCGCCTGCCTCAAGATGCTTACCTAGCTCCTCAGCAAAATCTTGCGTGTCAGATACTGTTTCTAGGCGACGTCGTCCGCTTAATGGAAAATCATGCACTTTCTCTGCCCCTTCTTAGTGATACACTCGCACGCTACGTCCGCTAGGGCGACAAATGATCTCATAGTTTATCGTACCTAGCCGTTGCGCTAACTCCGTGGCGCTCATGCCGCCAGCCCCAAAGATAATTGCCTCATCACCAGGAGATACACCATGAACATTATCTCCCAAATCCACCACTATCTGATCCATACAAACACGACCCACTTGTTTATAGCGATGTCCTCTAATGGTAAGTTCGAGATGATCCTGAGCCATACGCGGCAAACCATCTGCATAACCCACCGGAACCACAGCAATATAACCATCGCGTTTACTATGCCAGGTCAGAGAATAGCTACTGCCCTCACCCGCTCGAATAGGTTTAACCACAGTAATTTTCCCCACCCATGATAATGCTGGACGCAGGTTATGCGTACGCCCAGCAATTGGCTCCATACCATAAATCGCCACACCAGGGCGAACCATATCACAATGGGTATCAGGGCGCGATAAGGTCGCAGGAGAATTAGCAATGTGGTTTTTCGGAATGCTTAACCCCACAGCACGGGCGCACTCAATTGCTTCATGAAAAACAGCCAATTGTTGATCCGTATAGGAACTAGATACATCATCTGCACACGCAAAATGGCTAAATAAACCGGTCACTTCCAGCTCCGGGTGCGATTTTAAGAATCCAAACACATCCAGCCAGTCCTGCCGATCCACTCCAGAACGATGCAATCCAGTATCTACTTTCACACATACTCGCGCGTTCTTACCTGCCAGGGCGTAAGCATGGTGAGGCGAAACGATCGCCAGGTCAATATCTGCGGCAATCGCTGCAAGAATATCTTGCTCCGGCGACCAGATCCAACACAAGATTGGTTGTGTGATACCACTGCGACGCAGTGCCAATGCCTCATCTATCGTTGCAACACCAAACTGATCTGCCCCATGTGCAGCCATCACAGGCGCTACACGTGCAGCGCCATGATTATATGCATCTGCTTTTACCACGCACATGAGCTGTGCAGGAGCAACCATTTTTTTGAGGTGCGCTGTGTTATGTGCAATGGCAGAAAGATCAATGCGGGTTTCAAGCAAGTGCATGGTTAATATCATGCCATTAGTTTGAGTTAGTCTTGGAATTTGATCAATACCTCTGCGCAATATGCCCATACGAGGAAAATCTCATCAACCATTCAAGAGACAATTTCCTTAAAATCCGCCCTCTTTGTGCTAAATCCTCTATTCTTGGTAGTTGTGGCTGAAAATCTAAACAAACATTTGTCAAAATTATCCAAGCGTGGTCCACATCGAGTTCTCGTTGGCGACCTTGATTATGCCGGTTTACCTGGAAAAATCTATACTCCTGCCGAGGGGAAGAACATTCCAGGCATTGCTTTTGGGCATGACTGGATGAAAGACATCTCAAAGTACCATGCAACGCTACGTCACCTAGCTAGTTGGGGAATTGCCGTGGCTGCACCGAATACAGAAAAAGGATTCCAACCTAACCAACATGGCTTTGCAGCTGATTTGGAATCATGCTTGCAGATACTTTCTGGTGTGCGTTTGGGTACTGGAAATATTACGGTGTCTCCTAGCAAGCTCGGTGTTGTGGGGCATGGTATGGGTGCCGCAGCAGCGATTCTTGCTGCTGCACATCGTCCTAAAATTGCAGCGGTTGCAGCTTTATTTCCCTCTGCTTCTACTCCACCAGCTGAGATTAGTGCTCGTTCTGTAGAGGCACCAGGTCTGATTTTAGCTGCTGAAGAAAATCCCATTTTCGACTATGGCAATGCGCCGAAAATTGCAACGGCGTGGAAAGGTAGCGTTGCTTATCGTGAACTTGAGGATATTACCCACCAAAGTCTTACCGAGGACACGTTCTTCAAGCTTTTCACTGGTATCGGCAGCATTAAAATGTCTCACCGTGAGCTAATTCGTGGTCTGACCACAGGATTCCTTTTGCATCAGCTTGATGGGCAAAAGAAATACTCTGGTTTTAGCGACGAAGCAGCCGAGGCGAAAAAGGTTACTTCTTTCTGGGGAGAAGAACTAGAAGAAAAAGCCGATGTAGTTTCCACATCAAAAATCCCTTTTCTTAGTTAACCACCCCGAGTAACTATTCACTACAATTTTTTCAGCACACCGCGTACCTTGCCTCGTCTATTTCTGCCCTGGTGCTGGGGCAGAATACTCGAGGCAGCTCTATCTCTCAAGCTGTATTCTTCCATTGCTTTTCGACGACCATCGCCATCTTTTTCAGTGCCATTACCTGCTAAAGCCTCTGCTTTCACCTGGGCTACTGCCCGCTCAAACTCTTCTAATCTTTCCTGAGTGCGTTTCTTAAATCTTTCGATAAATTCCTCATATTCCATTACCAAGCACCTGCCTTTTTAACAGAAATATCACTCGATTGAGAAAGATCCGCACTAATTTTTCCGCCTGTCCGCACTTGGGCACCCACTATTGGTTTTGTCTCTGCTGCACAGGTTTTTTCATCATTAGGTTGAGGTTGTGCTACCGACTGCTCAGGCTGTGGTGGTGCCTGCGTAGCGTGAGCAGAGTCTGATTCTGGTTTCTGTTGAACAGGTGGATCAGCAGGCGTAGCGACAGGCGGATCAGCAGGTATATGTGCAGCAGGTTCAGGTTGCGTGACGATGTTCTTTTCTTCCGGCTGAGAGGGTTGAGAAGGTGTAGTATCGTTAGCTGATGTGTCGGTAGCAAGGTCAGCACTAGCCTGTTCCTGCTCGACTGTATCAAGTTGAGTTAAAGATTCCTCATATTGCTGCGCCTGTTCTAGTACCCAATCCAGACCAGTGCTCATAAAACGTGCCCCGATTCCAGATAGCGTCTGACATAGTTGTTGTCCTTGTGCACTCAATGCAGTGATAGCCTCAGCACTACCTTGATAAGAGAACGCACCAGTATCTGTACTCAGCAAAGAATTGCTACCCAATAGCGATGCATCTGCGCCGATATTTTGTGATGGTGGCTGCGTGTACTGCATTGGTGTTGGTTGTAAGCCGTAGTGTACCTGCTGATATTGCGGTGTTCCCGTTCCTGCCACAGATGGATTATCTGTAGGAACCATTGCCGGCATGGTGCTATTAGTCCCTAAGGAAATATGAATGTTTTGGGTCATTGCCCCTGCTGGAGCTGTTGGCACCTGTGTAGTAACCGGAGCAGTTGGTACTGCTGCCGCAGGTTGCGTAGCTGTAGATAATGCATTTACAGGTGGTGGCTGCACTTCCGGTGTAGTAGGAATAACAGCAGGCTCAACAGGTGGCGGCACAGATCTACTTTGTGTCGCGGTACCAGTAGGTGGTGCCGGACAAGTATTCTGTCCTTGCCCTATTTGAGCACTATTCTGGTTTTTAGTAGGCTCTGGTGTTTTCTCTTGTTCGCATATCCTACTTTGCTCAGAAGATGTTTCAGCTGCCCCCTGATCACCAATTGCTTGACAGTGATCGACCAGTTTTTGGAAACAGCCTTCAATATTTTCATCTCGACTCTGCGATAATTGCAAAATTGCCTGTGCACATTCGTCGATAAGGCTGGAACCGGATTTTACTAGATCAATAAACTCCGGTAATTGTTTCTCAGGATCCAAACTATTGAGTGTGTCACTGATAGTTGTAATCACATTGAGCAATTGTTCTGTGAGTTGCTGTGTTCGGGCACAATGCTCTTCGTCTATTTCTTTTATTGCCTCAGTAGCAGCTTGTGTTTCTTTCTTAGCGTCTTTTGCTCCAGAAATAGCGTCATCAATTTTGTCGATGAGCTTCTTGATTCCTTCCACAAGAAACCCACCGGCTGTATCAACGAATATGTCATACAGTGGCTTATACAATGATGGCAATCCACCGAGTTTTTGTATGCCAGCTGCACTCGCTTTCTGGAGACCAGCTACATCCAACCCCTGCGTGGCACCCAGTGCATGATTTAATTCTCCGATACCAATTGCTGGACCTGCGTATGTACCGCGTGAAGCAGTTGCCAACGACTGCACAGATCGCGAAAATAACCTGATAGCGGCATTGATAAGTGGTGCTGTCACAGTTTATTCCCCCAATGCCCGAGCATTCTGCTCATCTGTACGCACAATACTGTGCACTTGCTGCCGTGCTTTTTGCGCACCAGCTGCCAATAAATCTAATCTATGTGCCGTATTGCGATAAATTTTTTCATAAGCAGCTTGTAATGCTTGAGCATAAACACTGAAATCGCGTCCTCCCATATCAGGATCGACGCAAGGAGGCAGTGCTTCATGAGTTGCTCGTCTCTCCCCAAGAATATCCGATAACGTCTGAAGCACTGACAATGATTCATTCACACGCAATTGCATGCCCCACCCCTTATTGTTGTTTACTTTTCTTCCTTAACTACAAAAGACGACTCCTCACACACATAGGTTCCATAATTTATTTTTTAGCTGACCTTAGCCACCACAGCCGCCAAATCCGCTGCAATACGTCGCGCAGTATCAGACTCAACAGCCTCCACCATCACACGGAATAATTCCTCTGTTCCCGAGGCACGCAGCAATACTCTGCCAGTATCGCCCAATTCCTGTTCCGCCTGGTTAATTGCCTCAATAACGCTAGGAGAAGAAGTAATAATCGTTTTATCAACAACAGGCACATTGATCAGAACCTGTGGTAGCACACGCATAGCTCCAGCCAATTCGCTCAGCGTTTTACCAGTTTCCGCCATGCGCCCCATCAAAGCCAAACCAGTCAAAGTACCATCACCAGTGGTACCAAAATCTGGCAGCACAATATGCCCTGATTGCTCACCACCAAGGCTATAGCCACCAGTCCTAAGCTCCTCTAATACATAACGATCGCCGACTTTCGTCGTAAGTAAATCAATACCTGCTTCTTCCATCGCTAACCGTAGACCCAAATTACTCATGACAGTTGCCACCAAGGTTGATTTACGCAACTCACCATTTTCTTTCATGGCTAAAGCAAGAATCGCCATAATCTGATCGCCGTCGACGACGGTCCCTGAAGCATCAACAGCCAAACACCTATCAGCATCGCCATCATGCGCCAACCCCAAATCAGCACCATGCTCTTGAACCGCTTGTTGTACCTGCTCAATGTGCGTCGAGCCGCAATTATCATTGATGTTATAGGCGTTAGGACTGTTATGGATCGCAATCACTTTTGCTCCTGCGGCTGCGTAGGCCTTAGGAGCGATATCGCTTGCGGCTCCGTTGGCGCAATCAACAACCACAGTGATTCCTTCAAGAGATCTAGGCATTGCTTGTTCCAAATGCTCCAGGTAATGCTGCTGTGCATCCACAGCCTCCTCAATTACCCGACCAATTCCATGCCCTGTGGGACCAGTTTCCGGCAACTCCTCTAATGCTGATTCGATTTGCTCTTCGACGCTATCTGGTAGTTTATGCCCGCCTTTAGAAAAAAACTTAATGCCGTTATCTGGCATGGGGTTATGTGATGCAGAAATAACAACCCCCATATCTGCACCATAAAAATCAGTGAGATACGCTACTGCAGGAGTAGGGACAACTCCCACGCGCAAAACATCCACCCCTCTACTTGCCATACCAGCAGCTAAAGCAGCTGCAAGCATTTCTCCTGAAACACGTGGATCACGCCCGATCACAGCTAATGGTCGACGCTTTGCAGAACTATGCCCAGCAGTAAGCACATGAGCTGCTGCCGCACCTAAGCGAAGCGCTAAGGTTGCCGTAAGGTTTTTGTTTGCCAGTCCGCGTACACCATCGGTACCAAATAATTCAGTCATGAACTCCATTATGCAAGATAGTCAAGTATTTTCTTGTTGCAATGCCAAGAGTCTCTCGTGAACTCTCGGAAGCACTCCAATGACACCTCGCTAAAATAAAAAATCTCACCTAATCAGAAAAATAAAAAAGCTTCCCACGAATGGGAAGCTAAAACATAAAGCGAAGAAATTAACGCTTGGAGTACTGAGGCGCACGACGTGCCTTGTGCAAACCAGCCTTCTTACGCTCAACAGCACGAGCGTCACGGGTAAGGAAGCCAGCTTTCTTGAGCGCAGGACGATCAGAAGGATTGTATACATTCAGCGCACGAGCAATCGCTAAACGGAACGCACCTGCTTGACCTGTTGGTCCGCCACCGCCAAGGTTTGCGTGAATATCGAACTGACCATCACGATCGATAAGCATAAGAGGAGCTTTAATGAGCTGCTGGTGCAACTTATTTGGGAAGTATTCCTCAAATGGGCGACCATTACATACAATCTGTCCAGATCCTTCAACCAGACGAACACGTACAATAGCACGCTTACGACGTCCAACAGTCTGGATAGGCCCCTCATGATATGCAGGAGCAGTTGTTTCTACATCAGCTTCAACAGCCACCGAATCACCAATAGTATTGGTGAACTCTTCTGTCGCTGCAGTAGCAGCAGCGATGTCTGCTGCCTCAGCTTCAAGGTTATTTACGTTTTGATCGGTCACTGTGTCACCTGCTTAATTTCGTAAGTTTCTGGCTGCTGACCAGCGTATGGGTGCTCAGAACCAGCAAAAACGTGCAATTTCTTTACAGAAGCACGGCTAAGACGATTGTGTGGCATCATTCCACGAACAGACTCTTCAATAACACGCTCTGGATGAAGATCCAAAGAACGTCCAAGAGTCATAGACTTCAGACCACCTGGGTAACCAGAGTGGCGGTAACGCATTTCACGCTCACGCTTATTAGAGGAAACATGAACTTTATCAGCGTTGATAACGATCACATGATCGCCACAATCAACGTTAGGGGCAAATTGTGGTTTACCTTTACCACGTAGAAGATCTGCTACGTGTGTTGCCAGGCGCCCCAGAACCACATCAGTGGCATCGACGACATACCACTTACGGGTAATGTCACCGCTCTTTGGGTGGTAAGTAGACACTATGACTCCTTCATAAGTCTGTCTAGATTGCTGCCAGCCAAAACGAACATAAGCATAAATACCGGCGGCCGGTGGTGACCCGATACTACATTCTGCATATTTTAAGATAATGCACCTTATAGGAACCCCTATAAGCTACTTCAGACAAATATGCCTTATGCACACGAATAATCAATAGTAAAGCATTAAAACGCTTTTTCCAAATATCCATTAGAAACGTTATTGAGCTCCTTGGCTGGGCAGCGTCACCTGCCTTGACTAATAAGGACGCCAAAGGAGCTCATGAATAAAAGAAGATTAGAAGAATTGTGTTATAGGAAGTAGCCTGTGGATTTTATCCCCAGGAAGCAGCTGCCATACGGTTCACCTCACTCATACGATCATTACCATTACGAACAGTTTGAGCAATAGTTTCTAGCACCGTGTTCAGTTCTGCTGCAGACTGATCCCATAGCCGTTGTGCTTCTTGATACGCAGTAGCAGAACTGCCTTCCCATGCAGAAACCATAGGCTGAATCTGTGCTTTAAGTCCTTCCAGCAAGGAATTAATTCGACCAGAAGTTGATTGAATATCACCCGCAGCGGTTTCAATTTCGCCGAAACCATATTTAATCATGTCCATATTTCCCCCTTATTTTCTGATTGCATACAATAATTTCAGGCCATATATTCATGACCGCTTATTGCTTTTCTGAGTCGCCGAGCTAGATATCGCGCTAATTGCCGATATTTTTTAGCAAGAAGAAGTTGTATTTCTCCTCCCATGTTTATCGCTATCACAACGCTAAACCTTGACCGCCCACACTAGAAAACGCTTGTGCATTATCTGCTTCAACATTCTCAAATGAACGCGCATTGGATCGGATATTATCACTGATCGATCCCAGTGCTTGCTGCAAGTTCTGCGCTGAGCTATTCCAACGTTGCATGAGATTATCAAAGCTGACTTGCGCCGAACCTGCCCATGCTCCACGAATAGAATCCACCACTCCACGCAACCTATTCAATTCGCCCTGCACTTCGTTGTTGGTGTCATCCACTCGAGCCGCAGTAGATACCATCACTTCGGCTTCTGTTCTCAATAATCCAGACATAAGTCCCCTCCTATCATGCTTTATCTGGAACACTGTTAGGTTCTTCTAAAATAAAGCGATAAAAAGAGTTCAGCCTAATGAAAAATTCCAATACTTCCATATTAGAGTTCCATTGAGCTCACTCATTATGAATACGTAATAGCCCACATCATTGTGGACTTATTGTTTTAGACGCTCTATGTTTTCTCTAGGTTCCCTGAGTTATAAAAAATATCTGAAAAGTATTCATGCTATTTTCTTTTTCTTCTGTTTCTCATGCATTTCTAGGTGCCACACTCTCAATCGCCATCCGACACGTTGCCCGTTGAGAGATATTGAGTGTTTCTTGAGCTCGTACATGGCATCCCACGGAGTAGATCGACGCATTTTCTACCCACACCGACCATTGCACCGTTGAACCATCTCCAGGGCTTTCACGGTACCCAATGTGTTCCTTACCCCGCTTTGTTTCCAGAGGAGCAGTATGCGATAGAGTTGGATCAAGATCAATTGTTGTGCGCATTTCATCGATTATTTGCTGCGGTGATAAATCATGCATCGGTTCAATGGATAACAAAATACGTAAATCTTTATCTTGCCCAGTAGCTGTAAGAATTTGGTTAGTATCTACTTGACCAGACTCCATTTTTTCTTCCCAATGAAAACCCATCGGTAAACTAACCAGGAGCACTTCGGATTCAAGCACCACTTGCCCTGAATCCTGTTGTTTTTCTTGATTTTTGCTGTGCTTAGCTCTCTCTTTGGTTTCTTCACTAATTCTTGAGCCACTGCGCTGCTCTGTTGCGTCCTCTTGTGCTTGAGCTTCGTAAACAGAATTGTGAGTGTTCTCTTTAGTCTCTTTGCCTAAAGTGATCCAGGAAAGAATAATTACCATTACGACAACAAAAATAATTGCTAATCTCAGCGGATTGACCCAGCTAAAGATATTTCTTTGCACTGATTTTCTCGGTCGTTGTATTTCTTCATACGATTGAGCCGTATCTGGCAGCTCTTGTTCCCTTATCACTTCAGCTGCATACGCATTTATTCCTCTCTCGACGAAGTACCCAACAAGATGCTCAGCGACTTCTGCAGTTGCATCTACTGCGATCTCTGCGTCTGACCAGATCGCCGCAAGCATCGTCCGGGCTTGATCCGCAATAGCTTCGAGAGCCCATCCAAGAGTTACACCACTAGCAGGTAGGTCATATCTATAAACCGAATCTGCACCAGATCTCTCAAAAATCGTCGCTGTATCTATAACGCTAATGATGAGATCTGGTGTCATTTCTTCTGGTTCAATCAGATCATATGTATTTGCTGGATAAGTTGCCATTTATTCGCCCCCTCATTCTTGTTTTACTCACTCCCCCATGGTCCTTCTCAGCATTGACGAGTAAGGATTTTGTTACTTACTATTCGGTGCTGTCATCTTGGTCAGCAGAATGGGAACCATCAGAAAATTCGCTATCGACGCCATCCATAGCATTATCTTGCGCACAAGCAATATGGATAGATCCCATATGAACTCCTCTTTGCACCCACTGTGCTCTGCCTGGTATTTGATGCACAGGACGCACTCCAAAAATGACTCCATCATCTTTATCAGCATCTAGTATCAGCACCATAGGTGATTGATCTTTGATCTGGGAAAGAAATGGTTGATACAGCGCCCTTTGTATGCCACCGACTTTGCGTGCTATAACAACGTGCAATCCAATATCACGACTATGTGCCATAAGTTGCAGAAGCGGATGCATAACACTGTCAGGTAACATATCAAGGTCGTCGATAAGCAAAAATAATTCTGGACCGGTCCACCAGGTTCGTTTCATCAGTTCTGCTGGAGTGATATCAGCAGGTGGCAATCGTTGCGTCAAAGTAGTTACTAAATCGCTTATGATTTTTTCTGATTGAGCAGTATTAGCAGAATAAGCAGCTAAAAACTCTTCAGGAATTTCTCCCAGGTGAGCACGTCGATGATCTAGCATAACGATACGCGATATGTTCCTATCGCCATTACAAATCCCTGCTATCACTGTAGATAGCAATGTGGTTTTTCCAGATCCCTGAGAGCCAAAACATAATAGGTGCTGATGAGTATTGTGGTCCCAACAAACCTGCTCCATTTCTTGCCCACCTAGACCAAGCACAATACCTTGTGGTTCATTTTCCGGAACCATATCTTTTTGTAATTGGTTCAGTGAAATTTTTTCTGGAAGTAGTTTAAGCTGAGGTACTTTTGCCTGCAGAGCAAGTTTTGCTGCGATATAACTAATATCCTGATTAGCAGAAAGTGCTATAAGCATATTTTCCCCATCAACTGTAAGACCTCTTCCAGGTAGAGCTACCAATTTTTGTTGCGCTTTTCGGTCAATGAGAGAATCTAGTGCTTCGCCTATTTTAAGTTCTATACGCTGAGAAATAAGATCCCGCACAACAGGTCGAATACTGCTCCACCGTGGGGTCGTAACAATCAAATGTACCCGAGCTGCCAATCCGTCGGAAGCAATATAGGCTAGTTTGTCAAGCATGTCATCATACTCACTATTGAGCACATGCCAACCATCTACTACTAGGAATGTATGACGAGATTCAGGTGACTCAATCAAACCAATGACTTCATCGACTGTCCTTCTGATCTTTTCTTCTTCATAACGATGCGCTATGCCCGCAATATGCGGTAGAGAATGCATTTGAGCTAAAGCTGTGCCGGCTAAGTCGAGAATATAGAATCGTATATCCTCTGTAGTATGCGTCAGACATAACCCAAGTAGCAGACTACGCACTGCAGTGGTTTTCCCAGTCTGCGGCCCTCCACAGATGGCTATGTGCCCATTTTGTCCCGTAAACGCAATAGTAAAAACATCTTGACTCTGATGGTATGGGCGATCAATAATTCCCAGATTTACGTGCAAAAATCCTTGTGCTTGTTTCACCTCAGCAAGTGCTAATTCTTTTGGCAATGGCGGCAACCAAATGGCACGAGCTAAGTATCCAGATTCCTTTGCCAAAGCGGTACTTGCCTCAACAAGAACGTCGACAAGCGTTCTTCCATGAGGATCCGCGATACGAGTCTGTTCTTCAGATATTATGAGGTCTTCCCAATTTTGCCATAGTTTTACTTTCTGTATTGTTTGCGATACTTCACCGTTGTATGAATCATAAGTATCACCCTGCTGTTCATTCTTGTGCAGAGTTTCAATTACCCCAGATACATAGGCAGTCTGAAATCGTATCAACTCATCAGAAGTTGTTTTACAGTACCCTGCTCCAGGTGTATTAGGAAGTTGATAGGCATCTGCAACGCCAAGCACTTGACGAGATTCCGCACTAGAAAACGTCTTTAAGCCAATCCGATAACTCAAGTGAGAATCAAGACCACGCAATCTTCCTTCATCAAGACGCTGCGAAGCTAGCAAAAGATGTATATGTAATGATCTCCCTAGTCTGCCCACAGCAACGAATAGATCCGCAAAATCTGGATGCTGACCCAATAGTTCAGAAAATTCATCAACCACAATAAACAATGCCGGAAGCGGTTCTAAATCTGTATGGTCATTGTGCGCGAGTTCCGTTTCTCGAGCCTTGGTATATTCACCGACATTGGCATAGTTGCCAGCATGACGCAGCAATTCTTGCCGTCGATGCAACTCGCCAGAGATAGCATCATACATACGCTCAACCAAGACTGATTCTTCTTCAAGGTTTGTGATAACCGCCGAAGTATGAGGCAGGTTTTCTAAGCCTAAGAATGTAGCTCCCCCCTTAAAATCAACGAGAACAAAATTAAGCTGTTCTGGACTATGAGCTGCAGCCATTGCAACAACCAGTGTCCTTAGCAACTCAGATTTTCCTGAACCAGTTGCCCCTACGCATAAACCATGTGGTCCCATTCCACCATGCGCTGATTCTTTAATATCAATGATGAGAGGTTTTCCATCAATATCCAGACCAATAGGTACAGCTAAGCGCTCCCGTTCAGAAGAGAACCACAACCTGCGAAGTTCCTTTGGGGAGCATTCATGTATCCCCAACAAAGAACATAACTCGTTTTTTAGACTTTCGTTTTGATCATTACGCCGATATTTTGTTAGCATCCGCGCAAAAAGTTCAGCCTCACCATGAGATATACAATCTGCTGTAGCAATTTCCTCTTCCCCCTGTTGCGTTTGCACTCTTATTTTTTCATCAACGCACAACACCAATCCTTCATCTTCTGCTTTAAGCAAAAATAAAGAATTTTGTTTCTTTTCACTAAAACATAAGACACTAGTCCACTGTTGCCCAGAGAGAACTATATGTATTTCGTCCGAGGATAAAGACATATTATCCATGTCCAAAATCAAAATTTTATAGCTCGCATTATCAACATCATAGGTATGCGGCAACCATTTGCACCACTGCAACTTAGTGCTATATACCGCTATAGCTACCGTTTGCGGATCATGGTGATAAGTGAGATTGATGATCATTGCCCGCATGAGATCTAACGCTTGTGCGCCATACAAAAACACTATAGGAAAAGCGCGCAGCTGAATCACAATTGGCAATTGCGTTACTGTTTCACCAGACCGGATAAGTCTACGCAAACCCACTGCGCATACCGGATCTAAATCTTCTATGGCTCCTATATTTTTAGGAGAAAGCGGAGTACACAGTGCTTTCATGCCAACCCCAACACGAATTGCCAATGCTCTATCCTCATGTGCACTTATCGCCCATAATCGAGGTTGCTCAGTCATAAGCCACAAATGCTGTGGCGCAGGATAATGATATAGCTCATGCTCACGTTGTGCTGCAGCATTGTTATTTATTTTTCCCCTTAACACGCTGAGGTGGCGCAAATATGTTCTGCGAACTTCATCAATATCTTCGCCGGGAGTTGAACCAAACATCATAATTGCACTCATCGCCATCATGAGCGGAAAAATCAGCATCATGGGGTTGATCGTGGTTCCTGAGGCTACCATAAGCCCTACCATGCCAATCACCATGACGACCATGATTAACGGCATAAATGCCCGCATAAAAGAAACCGGTTGAGACTTTGCTGCCTGTGGTACTGCTTCAGGAACAATAGGTGCACTGGGCAACTCAGGAAGATCATTAACATATGTGTAGGAATCAAGATCTACAATTCGGCTTAGTGAAAAAGAATCGTGCCTCTCTCGATATGCTTGTTGGCTTATTCCCTCCGAAGCGACAGGCATATTAGCACGTTTACGTGCCCTTATGCGCGCACTTGTTCCGGTATCCACCTTGAGATGGTGCGTCGTATTTTTTGCTTTACTTTTGTTCCGACTGCGCGAAAAAAGCCTCATTTTACTCCCCCAATGATCCCCTTGCGTATTTCCGCTTTAGTTCTCTTCTAGATAAAGAAGCCACATATCTGCAGTCAACCAAAGGGCTAATACATTTTTTATTCTAAAACAAATACATATTTTGTGCCAGCTTTTAACAAAATTTTTCTCCACGGAACCATTACAGAAATCCTCGCGTCTAAAAACACAACTGGCATTAGAACAACTATTGGAGAAAAATGATATCCGCTGATCACTATTTACGAGCGCATATTCGCTTTAATCTCGGTACCGATATTGAGGCAATACGAAAAGGACATGACTGTGCCCTTCCTGCCAGTTCTTCACTAGCAGAGGCACTACCTGAGATTCTTAGGTTATGCGACGCATTGGAATCTTCTACCCAATGGCAAGCACACACTGCAAGCGGGAAGCCTATTGATCTGTTCACACCCCTTGTTCACACAGGATTGGAGCACGGAGCAATCATTGTGCTTAGCCCACAAGAACAGTATTTCTCACCTATTTCCAAAGATGCTGCCGAGGCGCTAGCAGATTATGCCCAAACTATGAGCACAGCCCACTTACAACATACCCTTGTGACCGCACTATACGGTGGGTTCCTCGCTTTTGCACTCTTTGTTTTCTTGCTGCCTATCCCTATTGCCCCTTTTAGCCGATTACTTGCAGTGGGACTATGCGGCTTATCGCTGTGCAGCTGGAAACACACTTCATCACTGTTAACTTTTAGTTGCTTATCGACGGCAATCGGTGTCTTTTCCATTCTTATTCAAGAAAAAATATTTTTGATCAGTGCTCCTCATGCAGGATTGGCAGTACTCCTTGCCTCACTGAGCGCCCTATTGTGCATTGGCATTGCTATCGTCGCAGGAAAAATACACATTACCCATGCAGCAGCTGTTGCTAGTTTCTTTTTCCTCATGGCAGGATCTAGTCCTGCAGCTTTTTTAGTGCTCAGTCCGTTCGATGCTGCTCCTCACGCTTTGCCTTGGCTACGCAACATATGCGCTTTGGGGCTTGGGAATGCACTAATAACCACGATGTACACTCCAAATATCGCCATGCTAGTTGCAAAAATACGCATACCTCGTCTTCCTAGTGCTGGTCAGGACTTGTCTCTGAGTGATGAAGAAAACACCATAGACGATGCAAACAATTGTGCCAATGCAATCGATAACGCACACGCATTGGTTGCTGGCATCACTATCGGAACGTCAGTATTTATATGTATTTGTGCACTATCACTTAGTTTCTATGCTGATAGTTTCAGCCAAGCACTAACTACCACGCTCAGTCTTGCACTTTTACTTCATGCGCATCGTTTTATTAGCGCAATAACCACGTGGGCTATGTGGCTTAGCGGCCTTTCTTGCCTGCTTTCGTCAATTCACGCTACCCAATTCGAGAACCCTATTTCTATGGTTGCCGCAATAATACCAGTGCTAGTGATTATTTGTTTTTCACTATATTCCTTGAGGTCAAAGCAACGAGATCTTTATTTTCAACCCACTACTATTGTGTGGTTAGAACGCTGTGAATCTTTATCAATCGCAGCTTGCTTGCCATTATGCGCGCATTTAGCCGGAGTTTTTTCGTTCATTCGATCTCTCGGATAACAGGAGAAAATAGCATCATGGTTACATACCGCTACTTCTACATGGCACCCAAAAAGATCACATACTCGCTATATATTTTTCTTAGTTTCACCATCCTCACTTCCTGCTTATTTCTGCCATATGCCCCTCAAGCATTTGCTCAAGAACAAAAGTGCGCATCAACGCTCCAAGCATCAGACAATGATATTAGGCAGCAAGCACAATTAGCAGATTCATACCGGGCAGCTCATCGTTTTGCCACTGGTGTAGGAATACGAGTGGCAGTGATTGACACTGGTGTTTATGCGCATCCACGCCTTGGTGTGGTACAAGATGGGGGTGATTTCCTTGACGGTGAACAGAAGTTCTCTGCACTAGAGGATTGTGATGCACATGGCACCATCGTCGCAGGAATTATTGCAGCACGTGATTATGGTGATGCCGTCGTCGGTGTAGCACCGGATGTTGAATTATTATCTCTACGTCAAACAAGCGCCCTCATCCGTACTCATAAAGATGATTCTGATGAATCAGGTAGTGGTACTTTGGATTCATTAACCCAAGCGATTGTTGCAGCAGTGGAACAAGGCGCGCATATTATCAATATCTCTGTTGTAAGTTGTCTTCCTGCTGATGCTGATCCAGCGGTCACATATCAGCTAGATTCAGCACTTGCCTTAGCGGAGCAGCATAATGTTCTTATTGTGGCAGCTGCAGGCAATGAGTCAAGTGCATGCCCTCAAGGATCAGTAGCATTGCCAGCTCATAAACCAAATGTTATTAGGGTTTCTTCACTGAAAGATTCCAGAACAATCGCAGATTATTCACTACGCTCTCCCCTACCTTCTTTGAGCGTCCTTGGTCATGTTTATGCCGGTCTTGACATACATGACGGAGGCATGAGTGCGGGGATAGTCAATGGTAACTCGCTAACACCATTCGAGGGAACGAGCTTTGCGGCTCCGATAGTCACCGGTTTGGCAGCCTTGCTCAAACAAAGAATGCCCTATGCCTCCAATGCAGAAATTCGATCCTTATTATTTGATAGCGTAGATCCCGTTTCTGGTGCTGTTATTCCGGAACGAGTAATTAGTATGTTGCGCTCAACACCAGTACCCACGCACCACATAAGACTTTCGACGAAAAAAGATGAGCAAAAACATAATGAGGATCGATTATTCCATTCTTATACGCTCACTTCATGTGGTTTCCTCAGCGCAATCATCTGCTTTTCCCTATTTCTCGCAGGGCTGCGTAACAAAAGAATGAACAAGAATTAGCGCACTCGCTACTTAGAAAAATTTTGTCATGATTGGGTCTAATGCAGGGATTGCTCCGCATTTCCAACTTATGTACGCCGCCACTGCTACACAAATCCAAACGCATAAACAAGTAGTGAAGATGATCCCGTAGCGTATCTTTTTATTTTGGTTTTTATACCAAAGAAAAAACTGCTCGTATTTGTGAATTCCCCATTTCAATAGCCTCTGCGCCCAATGTGCTTCGAGCGATAAAATGCCTACTCCAATGAAGACAGTGAGCCACCCTGGTCCTGGAAAAGGGATAGTCACAATACCGATAATGGTAATAAGTGAGCCTAGAAACAGAGTCAGTGGACGCACCAAGAATCCAAAGCGTCGTGTTTTTAGAGCTGCATGATGTCGTTCAATCTTGTCGATTTTTTCGCTCACTGCATCACGCATTTTCCCCATGAGATTCCCAACTTTCAATTCGAGGTTGATATGAGCTTACAGTCGATTACAAGCATTTTCTATCTTTGCATTGCTTAACGCTATCTCCTCGAGCCTACTTGCTTCTACTCGCAAGAAGAGAATCTCTGCACAACATCAACAAAATCAGTAAATCGGCATCAGTGCTTTCTCTTTAGTCAATGGCGTTCCTTCTGGCAATAACCGTAGAAATAACCACGGAATATCATGAACCTCACCAATACCTAATGCCTCAAGCGTTCCCTGATCAGCAACTTGGTGCCTCAAGCCTGTCTCCGAAATAATGTGGGTGCCTTGCCCAGTATCAACTGCAATACTTGTACCTACCGATTGATAGTGTGTAGCAACACTACTGCCCGATAGCATTAAAGGCTGCGTATTTTCTTCAAGGAGCACAACCTGTGCCTGCTGAGTAACACAAACATTTTTCTTACTTGGATTCTCCATCTCAACTAGCTGAGATGGCAAAAGCACCTCATAGTTCAGATCCTCTTTATGCGCAATCTCTGCCGATTGCACTGTCTGAAGCACATATCCTAGTTCAACCAAAATCTCTGCTTGTAGTGCGCTAATTTCTGTGACCTTATCATCTAAATACAACCAAAATTGTTCCTGCAAAACCGACTTGCCTTCAGCAGATAGTTCTGTGCTGCGGGTTTCTTCCTCGAAAGAAGTAGATGTTTTCCAAACCTGTGCCCGAGGATCTGGCACAGCCATAGGAACAAGCTCTGTAATCGCACTAAATAACTCTGCAGGCGGTATCCACCTGGGCGTCTGGTGACTAATACCTAAGGAACGTCGAACGCTACGACCAAAAGGCGATTCTTCCGGAGGTAATAATTGACGACCAGCAGCTGTAACAAGATAATCTTCGTCAGCAACTCGTGCCAAAAATGCTGCTTGATGCCCTGAATCACCTATATCCGATAAAGCATACTGCTTGATGTTTTCACTTCTTTTATGAGCAATAAGGGTCAGCCTATCTGCTGCAACCTGCGTACGTGTTTCGGGTGTATCAGTGTAGTGGCACGCAAACCAATCTAACGCATAAGGGTGTCTCCTGGAATCAAAAATTCCTGGAGCGTCAATAATCCCAATAGGAACCGCTTTCGGAAAATCCGCTAATAGACTATCGGAAATGCGTTGAGGTTTTTCCGCTTCTCCAACCACCAAACGCGCTGACGCCAAATTATTTACCGGATGATACGCTTGGTCGATCTGCACAAAAAGCTGCCCAGATTGAGCTTCAATAATACGTGCGTCACCCGGATGCGCCTGTGGAGCAAAAAACGCTAGAGCCAATGAGCCAACCACCAACAATGCACTCGTTGCAAGCCCAAAGAACAAAGCTCTACGACGTCTAGCCAGTGGGTCATGAATCATCCGGATATCTCCCAAAGCTAGCCCGTGTTCAATGCGCCGCTTAAGAAACTTATGCCCAGATAATTGCGCTTTTGTTGTTGGATTAAACCTAACCACACTACCCCCTATTTTTATCCCTTATAGCCCCTGTTTCCTATGTTTCCTTCTGATACACAACATGACCGAAAGGAAACACAAAGATGTTAGCATTATAAAACAAAAAAGGAGATATGGCTAGGACGATATGGCTAGCTAGTGGTGAGTCCTGACTCAGCAATCATCATGGTGTAATAGATGATTGCAACGCTCAAACCCACCATCATCCCAACACCACCCCAAAAGCATTTCTACCCTAAATCACTTCGCGCTTAGCTCTTGTTTGCACTGCTCGCTGCGCCAATTGTTCCTCCTCTGGATAATCTACAGCGGTCAAGGTTAAACCTCGAGCTGGTGCTACAGGCACTAAAGAGGATCGAGCTTCTTGGGCTAAGAGAGAGGACGCAAAATCTGCTGGTCGTTTCCCTTCTCCTGCCACCAGACAGGCTCCTACCAGGGATCTCACCATTGACCAGCAAAAAGCATCTGCAACGACATGGGCTTCATAGAGTTGCGGTTCCTGTGGCGTTGATATATCTCGCCATGAAAAATGCTCAAGATGTCGAATTGTCGTTGCGCCTTCACGGTATTTACAAAAGGCAGCAAAATCATGTAGTCCTACTAAAGAATCAGCGATTGTTTGCATGACAAGCATATCCACATCGTGATTCCAGGTTGCAGTGTCTCGCAAACGCGTCGGTAAAGCACCGCGTTGAGCAGTGGTAATTCGATAGCGATAGTGTCGTCGTAAAGCAGAAAAACGAGCATCAAAGGTTTGAGGGACGCGTGTGCAGTTATTGACACGAACATCCTCAGGAAGTAGCCGTGCTAACCTGCGTACCAGTCGCTGAGGATCACCAGCAATACTACGAGTATCAAGCGCATGCGCAGGGACATCACAGTGCGCTACCTGCCCACTAGCATGCACCCCGGCATCAGTACGCCCAGCAACTGTCAGAGCAATCGGATACCGCAAAATAAGACTCAGATTATCCTCTAGGACACGTTGCACTGTCCGTAGTTCTTGATCCCCTTGACGTGCCCAACCATGAAAATCCGTGCCATCATAGGCAATGTCTAATCTCAGTCTTAAGATCTCATCACTCATTATTCATCTTTCCATTGCCGGCGCTACTTGATTGGGTTAATGCCTCTTGTGCTGCCACTATCGCAGCATCTTTATCTCTTTGCGCTTGCCGACGCAGCTGCCTATTCTTCGTCGATCCAAAGCCTAATGCTGCACCAAACATCAGCAGCCACAGCAATAAACTATCACAGCTCATATGCTGATAAGTGCCATAAGGAGCTGGAGATGTGGAAGAAATGAAAAGCCCAAAGCCAACAAGGGAAATGACTAATAATACAATCCCACACCATGCAATTATTGGGGTGATCAGATTCTCATACGCCGTGTCAACACTTTCGTGGCTGCTGAGCATTCGCGAGCGATGATGACGATACCGCAGTGCATGAATACATAAGCTCACTAAACAACCCCACAAAGAAAAAATAAAAATGCTCATTGCGGTAGTATGTGCAAAACTATGCGTGCTGGAGTCGATAAAAGCAATTCCTAGCGCACCAAAGCCAGCGACGATGAGTGCCCCTAACCCCGCATACACTAGTAATGGTCGCACCACTGTGACCACGTTCTTTGTTTTCTGCCCCATGATCAGCAGCAGCGCTGCACTAATGATTACTACCCCACCGATAGACAGTGCGGTAGTGAATATGCGATGCCCTGGGCTACAGATATAGCGCGGTACCCCTGGACCAGCAATCTCTACGCACGTCCGTGCCCCAAGATCACCCATGAGAAAATACTCCGGCATGTATATCCCCTGCCATAGCAGCATGGTAATAAATTGTCCGATCCATATGATGAATACGGCCATGATAAGTAGTATTCCAGGCAATCTCTTATGCATATTCTTCGCTTTCGACGCTCTTTCCTTGTGTTTTCTTGCGCGGTATATCCTGCATCTGAGTGATGTGAATAAGCAATTAACCTCACCAGCATAACTAATCGCCAACAAAAGGGAAAAGAAAAATGCCCACTAAATAGTGGGCATTGTGGCAGTAGAAAAGTTCTCTTACTTCTCTTCTGCTTCTTCCTTTTCTGCAGATTCTACAGTTTCTTCAGTTTCTACTGTGGCCTCTTCAACAGCGGTTTCTTCTGCTGCTGGAGCTTCCTCAGTTTCTTCTGCTTTTTTAGAAGCTGCTGCACGTGCTGCGCGAGTTGCTTCAGCACTAACAGTCTCTTCCAGAACAAGAGAAATCTGGCTCATAGGTGCATTGTCACCTTTACGGTTTTCAAGTTTAACAATGCGAGTGTAACCACCATTACGGTTCTCAAACTTTGGTGCAAGCTCGTTGAAGAGGTATGCAACGATCTCCTTGTTAGGGACAAGTTTGAGTACATTACGACGGTCAGCTACAGAACCGCTCTTCGCCTTTGTGATGAGCTTTTCTGCATATGGACGCAAAGCCTTTGCCTTAGCGTCGGTAGTTTTAATAGCACCATGCTCAAACAGTTGCGCTGCAAGATTCGACAGAATATGCTTCTGGTGGCTCGCAGAACCGCCTAAACGGGCACCTTTCTTAGGGGTAGGCATTTTTTACTCCTCGTGTACAGGATTGAAAAGTGAGCGTGAGATTTCTTCCGGCTTAGCAGCAATTTACTAAGCATGAAAGAAGAAATCCTAAGGACAATTACTCCGAGTCTTCCGCATCCAGGTCAATATAATCGCCAGTTTCGGCATCGTAGCCTTCAAGCTGAGTTGGATCGAAGTCCGCAGGTGCGTCTTTGAGGGTTAAACCAAGACCAGCAAGTTTGATCTTGACCTCGTTGATTGACTTCTGACCAAAGTTACGAATATCCAAAAGATCGGATTCAGTGCATTCAGCAAGCTCACCGACGTTGTGGATTTCTTGACGCTTCAGGCAATTATAAGAACGAACTGAGAAGTTCAGATCCTCAATTGGCATGCTATATGCAGCAATATATTCAGTCTCTTGCGGTGATGGGCCAATTTCGATGCCTTCAGCAGCGACATTGAGTTCACGTGCAAGACCAAATAGCTCAACCAATGTCTTACCCGCAGACGCAAGAGCGTCACGAGGAGCAATGGAGTTTTTGGTTTCTACGTCAATGATGAGCTTGTCAAAGTCGGTACGCTGCTCAACACGAGTAGCCTCAACCTTGTAGCTCACTTTGAGCACTGGTGAATAAATCTGATCAACAGGAATACGACCAATTTCATTGGCACCAGAATAGAGAGTAGCTGGCACATAGCCACGACCACGCTCTACAACCATTTCAATCTCCAAGCGACCCTGATCATTGAGGGTAGCTAAATGCGCATCAGGATTGTGAACCTCGACACCAGCAGGTGGCTCAATATCACCTGCTGTGACGACTCCTGGTCCCTCAGCGCGCAGATACATTACTACTGGCTCATCAGAGTCAGAAGAAAGAACAAGACTTTTAATGTTCAAGATGATGTCAGAAACATCCTCTTTTACACCATTGATTGTGGTGAACTCATGCAGCACACCATCAATTTTTACACTGGTAACAGCTGCACCCGGAATGGATGACAACAAAGTACGACGAAGTGAGTTACCGAGGGTGTAACCAAAACCAGGCTCCAATGGCTCAATAGTGAACCGAGAGCGTGCCTGATCGACAACCTCTTCACTTAGTGTTGGACGCTGAGAAATGAGCATTGAACTCTCCTTGTATGACGCCCGCTATTTGACGTCTGTGGGTGGAAAGGATGGATGGGAAAAGTTCTCGTAATTTTTCGGCTAATCGCTATGAGAATAGTTCTCGCTTTAGCCAAAGAATTACTTCGAGTAAAGCTCGACGATAAGCTGCTCTTGCAACGGAACGTCGATCTGAGCACGCTCGGGCAATTGGTGCACGAGGATGCGCAAGGTAGCTGGAACAACCTGAAGCCATGCAGGTACAACTGCATCGACAAGGTTCTCCTGTGCCTCTTCGAACCACACCATCTTCTGTGATTTTTCACGAACATCGATGATGTCATACTGAGAGACACGGTAAGAAGGAACGTTAACCTTCTTGCCATTTACGATGAAATGACCGTGGGAAACCAACTGACGTGCTTGGCGACGAGTACGTGCCAAACCAGAGCGGTAAACCACATTGTCAAGACGAGATTCAAGCAAAACAACCAAGTTCTCACCAGTCTTACCTGGTAGACGGTTAGCTTCCGCGTAGTAACGGCGGAACTGCTTCTCAAGCACACCGTAGGTGTACTTTGCTTTTTGCTTCTCTTGGAGCTGGAGCAAATACTCAGACTCCTTAATGCGAGCGCGTCCTGCTTGTCCCGGTGGGTATGGACGACGCTCAAACGCCATATCTCCGCCGACTAGATCGACGCGAAGGCGACGGGACTTACGAGTTGCTGGGCCTGTATAACGAGCCATAGTAAGTAACCTTTCCTTTTCTTAAACGCGACGACGCTTTGGTGGGCGGCAACCATTGAATGGTTGTGGTGTCACATCAGAGATAGATGTAACATCAAGACCTGCTGTTTGCAGCGAACGAATCGCAGTCTCACGACCAGAACCTGGTCCTTTGACAAAAACATCAACTTTCTTCATGCCATGATCCATTGCCTTGCGAGCAGCAGATTCTGCAGCAAGCTGAGCAGCGAATGGAGTGGACTTACGAGATCCCTTGAAACCAACGTGACCAGAGGAAGCCCAAGCAATAACAGCACCCTGAGGATCAGTGATAGACACGATGGTGTTATTGAAAGTTGATTTGATATATGCGTGGCCTGCAGCCACATTCTTTTTTACAACGCGACGACCAGTACGGCGTGCGCCACTACGTGCTTTAGGAGGCATAAATTACTTCTTCTTTCCTGCGATCGTCTTCTTAGGACCTTTACGAGTACGAGCGTTGGTCTTGGTACGCTGACCACGCACTGGAAGTCCACGACGATGACGCAGACCCTGGTAAGAACCAATTTCAATCTTGCGACGAATATCTGCTTGTACCTGACGGCGAAGGTCACCCTCTACCTTCCAGGTAGCTTCAATAACATCACGAAGTGCAGAAACCTGCTCGTCGGTGAGGTTATCGGTGCGCAGATCAGGAGAAATGCCAGTCTCCTCAAGCAACTTGGCAGCACGAGCTGGACCAATGCCATAAATATAGGTGAGTGCAACTTCCATACGCTTATTGCGCGGAAGATCGACTCCTGCTAGACGTGCCATAAGGCAGATACCTTTCCAGATATTGCGATGGTTTTCTCCTTACTCGTCCCAGCACAGAGCAATCTTCATAGAAGAAAGCACATACCAGGCTTCGGCCATCGCAGCCAAAGGTGAGAATGAATCCTTAGTGAATTCAGTGAAGTAAGGAGGCTTAAAAATTATTTATAACGATAAACAATGCGACCACGGGTGAGATCATAAGGAGACAACTCAACCACTACGCGATCTTCTGGGAGAATACGGATGTAATGCTGACGCATCTTGCCACTAATGTGTGCAAGTACCATGTGTCCTTTTTTATTATCAAGTTCAACACGGAATGTAGCATTTGGCAAAGCCTCAACAACTCTACCCTCTACTTCAATTGCGCCTTCTTTAGCCATAGCCTCCACTTTCTAACCCCGTATGCATATTTTCATGCAACAGAATCATTGATTTATGCATTGTTACCTGCAGATGCGCGAATTTGCCCACACACCAACTGATTAGGTTACCGCTTTTTATAAAAGAATGCAACTAGCACAAAAATATCTCGAACTGAAACTCAACACAGTGTAGTGCGGCAACAGAATTAAAAAATCCGACCCCCATCATAAGGATCGGATAGATGTTTTAGCAGTCTTTAAGAATTAGTAGATGAAAACATCATCGCCAGGCTGCAAGGTATCGAAGAATACTACGGAATCATCGTAGTTGAGATGAATACAACCATGAGAAAGCACTCCTACTTCACCAGCATGGAATGCGTGTCCATTGCGGGTAAAGTACACAGAGTTTGGCATCGGTGCATTACCGTAAGTACGAGATACTTCATTCTTAACCTTGTACTCAACCTTGAAGTTACCGGTTGGCGTCGCAGTGCTTGGGGCAGGAGCACCACCAGAAGAAGGTGCAACATGAACCACTTTTCCATCTTTCTGCAACCAAGAACGTCCGCCCTTAAGATCGACGCAGGCCTCCGCAGTAACTGGGCAAGGACCACGATCAAAAGTGTCACCAAGAACTGGGGCATCAGGTACAGCAGGAACCTCTGGTGCAGCAGGCACATTAAGGATCACAGGAGCACCGTTATTGAGAATTCCATTCACAATATCTGCCTGCTCTGGTGGCAAAACAGAATTAATCTGTTCGTTGAGATTCTCCTTAGCATTTTTCAGCTGCTCAGCACCACTATTGAGGAGATTATCCAAGCCAATTGGAGCCGCTGACGCAGTTCCAGGCTGCACGATGAGCAAAGCTGCAGCCGTGGTAGAAGTCCCAAGAACTGCATTCAACCGACGACGTAGTCGGGATGGTTTAGCATGGCGAGGTTTATATGACATGGGCATTACTATAACACCACTCCTGGGAAAATAAGAATCCTGAGAAGACATATGAATATTTTTCCTCATAAAAATGAGGTACATAATCTGTATTCTTATTTTTTATCAGTTTCCTGATATTCCTCCTAATGCTTCTCGTAACTCACAAATACTCATAGGCCAACCATCAATGCCGCTGAGTAAGAATTCGCGGTCCGTGCTCAGTAGCTGCAACAGTATGCTCCCAATGTGCTGCCCATGACCCATCCTCGGTAACAACAGTCCAATCGTCGTCAAGCACAATAGAATCCGTTGATCCTAAGGTCAGCATCGGCTCAATAGCTAAGACAGAGCCTGCCTGAATGATCGGTCCTCGACCTGGTTTACCTTCATTTTCCAGAAAAGGATCTTCATGCATAGTACGCCCAATGCCATGCCCGCCATAACCAGCAACAATACCGAGCTTTACCCCAAATTTTTGTTCAGCCTGTCGCGTTGCAACCTCTAGAGCATGAGAAATGTCTGTGAGATGATTGCCCGGTAGCATTGCTTTCAGCCCTTCGGAAAGCACATACTCAGTAGCAAGATTTAACGACTCCACTGATCGTTCCAGCTTGCCAATACCAAAGCTCCATGCAGAATCGCCCACCCAGCCGTCGTAGGTTGCACCACAATCAATAGAGACAAGGTCGCCTTCTTTCAGTACAACGCTCGCGCTAGGAATACCGTGCACAATTTCTTCATTTATTGAGGAACAAATCGATGCAGGAAAACCTTGATATCCCTTAAAGGTCGGCACTGCCCCATGCGAGCGGATAACCTCCTCAGCAATGCTGTCAAGATCCAAAGTGGTCATGCCTGCTTTTGCTTCAGCTTTTACCGCCTGGAGGGCTTTAGCAACAATTGTACCTGCAGCCTGCATAGCATCGAGTTCCCCAGAAGTTTTAGCGGGGATCATCTTGCGTTTCCTTCTAAAAACCATTTTTCCTCATAACGATTAGCAAAATATAAACCCAGGCAATTGGAAATACCAATGACCTGGGGTAGAAATTTTCTCAGCACGTTCATTGCTGAGTTTTATCCATTCTATTTATTCAATACCTCGAGCGTACGAGCATTAATATCCTCTACACTCCCCTCAGCAATGATATTGATAATGCGCTGTCCATAATGTGCAATCAATGGTGCTGTTTCATTTGCATAGACCTCAAGACGAGTACGAATCGTATCTTCATTATCGTCAGCACGACCTCGCGCAAGCATACGCTCGACGACAACATCCTCAGACACCTCGTAGTTAATAACAGCGTCAATCTTAAGACCATGTTCTGCAAGGAATTCTTCTAGAATATCCGCTTGCTCAACAGTACGCGGAAAACCATCAAGCAAAAATCCTTGCTGAGCATCATCCTGCTGCAGACGATCTTTAACCATATCGGCAGTAACATCAGTAGGAACCAATTTACCAGCGTCAATATACTCTTTCGCCTTCAGCCCTAGTGGTGTTCCTTGCCCAATGTTCGCGCGGAACAAATCACCAGTAGAGATATGCGGAATACCTAATTTTTCGGAAAGAATTGCTGCTTGAGTGCCTTTACCTGCACCAGGAGGACCGAGAAGTACCAATCGCATTATTTCAAGATTCCTTCGTAGTTGCTCTGAAGAAGTTGTGATTCAATTTGCTTTACAGTGGTCAATGCTACCGAAACCATAATCAAAATAGCAGTACCACCAAAAGGTGTTGCACTGGAAGAACTTCCGCTTACCCCTAAATCAAGTGCGATATTTGGCAACACAGCAATCACGCCTAAGTAGAGTGCACCAACAAAAAGCAAACGATTCATCACGTACTGCAAATACTCAGCAGTTGGGCGTCCCGGACGAATACCAGGAATAAAACCACCATACTTCTTCATATTTTCTGCTTGCTCTGTCGGATCATATTGCACAGAAACATAGAAATAGGAGAAGAAAATGATAAGGACAAAATACAGCACAATATATTGCCATGATGATGGTGCCTGCAGGTACTGAATGACATTACGCTGCCACCAGTTATTGGAAGCTCCATCAGAATTAGATTGAATAATCTGGGTAATGAGCACTGGCATATAAATAAGCGAAGACGCAAAGATCACTGGGATAACGCCAGCTTGATTCACCTTCAATGGAAGGTATGTGGAAGTGCCTCCATACTGGCGACGACCAACCATACGCTTTGCATACTGAACAGGAATACGACGCTGCCCTTGCTCAATAAAGATAATGCCAACCACAAGCACGATGACTGCAATCAACACAATAGCAAAGACCATTCCTCCAGATGTGTTGAGGATATTGGCACCGTCGGAAGGCAAACGTGTAGCAATACCTGCGAAGATGAGCAATGACATACCATTGCCTACGCCACGTTCAGTGATAATCTCGCCAAACCACATCACAAGCATTGCGCCAGCAGTCATAGTGAGCACCAAGACGATGAGGTCAAATAGACCAGCATCTTCTTTGAGCACACGAACACCTTGACCAAGCAGTTGCTCGCGATCAGCAAGTGCGACAATACCTGCAGACTGTAGTAGAGCTAAAGCGAGAGTCAGATAGCGAGTGTACTGATCCATCTTCGCCTGACCAGATTGTCCCTCTTTCTTTAATTCCTCAAAGCGAGGCACGACAACTGTCAATAGCTGCATAATGATAGAAGACGTAATGTACGGCATGACACCGATTGCAAAAATCGACAGCTGAAGTAAAGCGCCTCCTGAGAAAAGATTAATCAAAGAGTAAACGCTACCTGATTCTTCAGTAAGCTGACGGATTCGACCACTAATAAGGGCATAATCGACTCCAGGCGAAGGAATCTGCGCACCAACACGATAGAGAATGATGAGTGCGATCGAGATGAGGATTTTGCGTCGCAAATCCGCATCCTTAAAAGCCTGAATAATGGCGGACACTTTGCCTCCTGACTTCTCCTTTGGTAACAGTGTGCCTTGCACATTCTGACCAGGAAGAAGGCTTGTACTTATTACGTATTTTTTTCTTACTTATATTCTGATGTTCAGATATAACATCTAAACATAATTGACTTAGCTACTCTACCACTGAAAATCGTTTCCAACCACTTTACGAGGTTATTGGGGCAAAGCCTATGTTTTCTTCCGGTGAGAAATCTAGAAATACAGTATGTAACTAAGTTTTCTCAGAGTTGGCTGAACTTTGGGTTTTGGCATAAAAAATGTGGTGCGCCAAAGGCAAAACACCACATTTTCTTTGCTCATGCAATACAGAGCGTCACAGCATTTTAGGCTTCAGTAATGGAGCCACCAGCTGCTTCGATCTTTTCTTTTGCAGACTTAGAGAATTTATCTGCAGTAACGTTAAGTTTAACGTTAAGCTCACCGTCGCCAAGAACCTTAACTGGTTGCTTAGCACGAACAAGACCTGCTGCAACAATATCAGCAACTGCGACATCGCCCCCATTAGGGAATGCCTTTTCTAAGTCGGCTACATTAACAACCTGGAAGTAAACCTTGTTGTTGTTCTTGAAGCCTTTGAGCTTAGGTAGACGCATATGAATTGGCATCTGACCACCCTCGAAAGCAGCGGAAACTTGCTTACGAGCCTTGGTACCTTTGGTGCCTCGACCTGCGGTCTTACCTTTGGAAGCCTCACCGCGACCAACGCGGGTTTTAGCTTTGTGCGCACCTTTTGCTGGGCGCAAATCATGTAGTTTGATTGGATCACTCATTTATTACTCCCCTGCCACTTCTTCGACAGTAACCATGTGACGCACAATGTTAATCATGCCTCGCACAGCTGGGTTGTCTTCGCGGACGACGGAGTGGTTAATGCGCTTAAGACCAAGAGCAGCCATGTTCTTACGCTGCTTTGGGTTTGCACCAACCAAACCTTTTTTCTGGGTAATTTTCAGAGCCATGGTTAAGCCTCCTGTCCACTACGAGCGCGTAGCATACGAGCTGGAACAACTTCCTCCAGAGTCTTGCCACGACGAGCAGCGACTTCTTCAGGTCGTACCAATTGCTTAAGACCATCAACAGTAGCGTGAACTACGTTGATTGCGTTATCAGAACCAAGAGACTTAGAAAGAATATCCTGGATTCCGGCACATTCAAGCACTGGACGAGCAGCACCACCAGCAATAACACCGGTACCTGGTGCAGCTGGACGTAGCATAACTACACCGGCTGCAGCCTCACCTTGAACTGGGTGAGTAATGGTTCCGCCAACCATAGGAACACGGAAGAAGTTCTTACGTGCTTCTTCTGCACCCTTTTGGATAGCTGCTGGTACTTCTTTGGCCTTACCATAGCCAACACCAACAAGTCCTTTACCGTCACCAACGATGACCAAAGCGGTGAAGCTAAAGCGACGACCACCCTTAACCACCTTGGATACACGGTTAATGGTAACTACACGCTCAATGTATTGTGAGCGCTCATCTTGCTGTTGGTTACGACGATCGTCGCGACGTCCGCCGCGGCGTTCATTCTTGTTCTGGCTTTCGTCGGCGGAGCGCCCGCCGTCACGTCGTTCACGTCCCGACATTATGCGTTCCTTCCGTTGTTTATCATGTTTGCGGTAATCATTAGAACTTCAGACCACCTTCACGAGCTGCATCAGCAACCGCTGCAACGCGACCGTGATATTTATAACCAGCGCGGTCAAAAACGACCTTTGTGATTCCTGCTTCAAGAGCACGAGCAGCAATAAGTTCGCCTACCTTTGCGCTCTTGGTCTTCTTATCACCTTCAAGCTCACGCACCTGAGGTTCAATTGTAGAAGCAGCAGCCAAAGTATGACCAGCTACGTCATCAATAACCTGGACGTGCATATGGCGAGAAGAACGGTGCACAACAAGACGAGGTGCTTCAGGAGTACCACGCAAATTCTTGCGAACGCGAACATGACGACGGATACGTGCCTCACGACGGCGAGTAGAGATGTCCTTGCCTACTGGCACGCGCTTACCATTATTGTTTTCAGAGTTACTCATGCTTTACTTACCCGTCTTTCCGACCTTGCGACGGATCTGCTCACCTTCGTAACGAATACCCTTGCCCTTATAAGGATCATCCTTACGCAGACGACGGATAATGGCAGCGATCTGTCCAACTTTTTGCTTGTCGATACCTGAAACGGACAACTTGGTAGTTCCGTCTACAGCAAAGGTAATTCCTTCAGGTGCCTCAATAAGCACTGGGTGAGAATAACCAAGAGAGAACTCTAGGTTTTTACCTTTAGCCTGTACACGGTATCCAACACCGAAGATTTCCATTTTAATGGTGTAGCCTTCAGTAACACCAACAACCATGTTGTTGATCAAAGAACGAGACAAACCATGCATGGAGCGTGAACGGCGGTGGTCATCTGGACGAGTAACCACAATCTGACCATCTTCTTGTGCAACAGAAATTGGTTCAGGGATGGTGACGTTCAAGGTACCCTTTGGACCTTTAACCTCAACAAAACGACCATCAATTTTTGCTTCAACATTAGATGGGATAGCGATAGGAGCTTTACCTACACGTGACATTTTCGCCCCTCCCTTACCAGACGTAGGCGAGAACTTCTCCGCCTACGCCTTTCTGATATGCCTGACGATCAGTAAGCAAACCTTGTGAAGTGGAAATAATAGCCACACCAAGGCCGCCAAGTACCTTCGGCAAGTTATTGGACTTTGCATACACGCGAAGACCTGGCTTAGACACACGGCGTACACCAGCAATGGAACGCTCGCGAGATGGGCCGTACTTCAATTCGAGAGTCAAAGTCTTTGCAACCTTGCCCTGCTCAACTGTGTAGTTAGAAATGTATCCTTCACTCTTAAGAATCTCGGCAATGTTTACCTTGAGCTTTGAGGAAGGCATGGATACGGTGTCATGATGCGCATGGCTAGCATTACGCACGCGAGACAGCATATCCGCAATAGGATCTGTCATGGTCATGGATGTGACCTTTATGCCTTTCTCGTTGCGGTTCCTCACACCCCATAGCGTTACCGTGCTTTTTCTTTTGGCAACTTTACGCTTCCCTTATAACTCACAGAGCCGGGTTGCTCGCCACCTTAAACTATATTGTGCACGGTCGCACAGGGCACAGGGCCTACAACAAAGTAAGTTGAAAAATGTACTCTATGGATTATGTGCACAACAAAAGCGCACAAAAGTCCAAGGGACGAATTTACCAGAGCAAAGGCATAAAAAGCAAATAGAGTTTAGAAACTCTGCCATCCCGGTTTATGTTCTAACGCATGAACATAGTAATCTGCATACTCCAACTTTCCCGCAGCCGCTTCGTCGAGAAGCACTGTAGTGTGAGGATGCATTTGCAGAGCACTCGCAGGGCACATTGCAGATATAGAACCCTCAACCATGTCCCGGACTGCATCTGCCTTATTCTCGCCAAACGCCAGCACAAGAATATGCTCCGCTTGCATAATTGTGCCAACCCCCTGCGTAATGCAGTGGCGTGGCACTTGAGTTTCATCGTCATTAAAGAAACGTGAATTATCGCGAAGAGTCATCGGATGTAGCGTTTTTATTCGAGTACGCCCCGCTAATGACGACGTTGGCTCATTGAAACCAATATGACCGTCGCTACCAATGCCAAGAACTTGAATAGCAATCCCCGCCTTGGTCACTTGCTCATCATATGATTGCGCTGCTTGCTCAGGGTGCTCGGCGCACCCATCAGGACTATGCACATTCTCATCAGCAATATCAATGTGATCACACAACTCACGACGGATAGTCTGGTAGTAACTTTGTTCGTGTTCTTTAGGAAGACCTACATATTCGTCGAGAAGAAAAACTTGTGAATCGGCAAAAGATAATCCTTCTTCTTTATGCCTACGGATGAGCTCACGATAAAGCGGCAAGGGTGTTGAACCAGTGGCTAAACCTAGGTTTTTTCGCGCCCGAATATGTGGTTCATAAATATCTGCCGCAATCACACCTGCTTGTTCACGTTGTGAACAAATAACAATCTCCATCGCCGTTATACTCTCTTATCTTCTATTAGTGCGTACTCATACATCATTAATTTTTAATTATAGTTTTGTCTGTAACTGAGCACGAACTGCAAAAAGAAACAATCAAAGAAAAAGGCGTAACCCCTTGTTATGGGGTTACGCCTCTACAAATGAAACTAGAGTTTCATTATTTAACGCGCTGGATATTTCCATCTGCATCCTTGAATGGGAATCCAAGGTGAAGCAAAAGTGCGCGGCCTTCATCGTTATTGGTAGCAGTGGTTACCACGGTGATATCCATACCACGAGGACGATCAACCTTGTCTACGTCAATTTCGTAGAACATGGTTTGCTCACTAAGACCAAAGGTGTAGTTACCGTGTCCGTCGAACTGCTGGTCAGAAAGACCACGGAAGTCACGAATACGTGGTAGTGCTACAGTCAAGAGACGATCAAGGAATTCCCACATACGGTCGCCACGAAGGGTAACGCGTGCACCAATTGGCATACCTTCACGCAACTTGAAGTTAGCAATAGATTTCTTTGCACGGCGAAGCTCTGGTTTTTGACCAGTAATCGCACTCAAATCCGCAATTGCACCGTTGATAAGTTTGGAATCACGAGCCGCCTCACCGACACCCATGTTCACTACCACTTTTTCAACACCAGGGATTTGCATGATGTTCTCGTAAGCGAATTGTTCATTCATCTTAGAACGAATTTCTTCGCGGTAACGGGCCTTAAGACGTGGAGTGTAATCGCTCATTATTAAATGTCCTTCCCGTTACGACGTGAGATACGAACTTTCTTTCCGTTCTCATCGAAGCGGTAACCAACGCGAGTTGGGTTTCCATCAGAGTCCAAAACCATAACATTGGATACGTGGATTGGAGCTTCCTGGGTCACAATCCCACCGGATTCAGCACCACGCTCTGGCGCAGAGTTAGCCACGTGCTTCTTTACTCGGTTAACGCCCTCAACCAAAACCTTATCGAGCTTTGGGAAAGCCTTGATTACCTTGCCTTTTGCTCCTTTATCAGGACCAGAAATAACAAGTACCATATCACCCTTATGAATCTTCATAAGTTAGATCACCTCCGGTGCGAGAGAAACGATCTTCATGAAACGCTTTTCACGAAGCTCACGAGCAACTGGACCGAAGATACGAGTACCGCGAGGCTCATTATCATTCTTGATGATAACGGCTGCGTTCTCGTCGAAACGAATGTATGAACCGTCTGGACGACGAGTTTCTTTCTTCGCACGAACAATAACAGCTTTTACAATGTCGCCAGCTTTAACATTGCCACCTGGAGTTGCTTCCTTAACGGTAGCGACAATAACGTCACCAATGCCAGCAAAACGTCGAGTTGAGCCACCAAGAACACGAATGCACAAAATTTCACGTGCACCAGTGTTGTCAGCGACTTTCAGACGCGATTCCTGTTGAATCACTTGAGTCTCCTTGACCTGGATTATATGTACGGCAGATTTCCGAACTGACGTACGCGGTCTATGTACATTTACATGCCACTAAAGTTTTACGACAAGCACATAACCTGTAAAGGTATGAAATTATAGTCGAAAGGTCTTAGCTTAGGGGTTCGGAAACGCGCCACACCAAACCGACCGACTTTAGACAACCAAGGTATTAAAGCATACGCAGGAACTGAAGCGCAAGTTTGCACTTCAGCACCAAGTAAGGAACCACAATCAGCTGTGCAGTGCTTCCTCAGCAGCCTCAATACAGTTCTATTTATTTCTTAACCACACTTTTCCATACTTGCGCATACTACGCAGTAGCTGTGGGAGCAGGCGCTGGATCGACGCTTAGCAATCGCGCACCAAAATCAATTTTTTCACCGTCCCTAAAGTCAGCGCCAGCTAAGACAGCTCCTGTCTTTTTAGAGTTAGAAATAACAATTGGTGTCGTCACTGGATATCCGGCAGCTTTAATCGCCGCAATATCAAATTCCGCCAACACATCCCCTACTGTGACTTGATCCCCTTTATTCACAAAAGACTCGAAGTGCTTTCCTTCTAAGTTCACCGTGTCAAAACCAATATGCATGAGTACATCAACATTTTTCCCATCGCTGCCTTGAGTACGGATAGCATAGGCGTGTTTCGACGCGAAGGTGACTGTTACTTTTCCGGAAACAGGTGCTACTAATTTGCCTATTTCTGGTTCAATAGCCACACCAGCACCTAGTTTTCCGGCCGCAAACATAGGGTCAGCGACTTTTGATAATTCCACTGCTCGACCCGAAAGCGGCGCATATAATTGCACTGCATTGTCGGCAGCGTGAACGTGAGCACCGGGTTGCACTGCTTCAGCGCTAGACTGCCCTGCCGCCTCACTGGGATCAATGCCGCCTTTGCGAGCGATCAGGTAACGACCATATCCATATGCAGCAATCAGCGAAACTACAAACGAAATACCTGCGCATAAGAAAAACGTAGGCACGAATCGTGGCACCGAGACAAATCCAATAAAACCAGCCGCTCCTAAAGTGTCAGCCCGTACGTCGAAAAGCGCAATGAAAGCTGAAGACACCGCAGCCGCTCCCATACCGATATAGAATGGCCAGCGCAAGCGTAGATTCACCCCAAAGATTGCCGGTTCAGTAATGCCAAAGAGAGCTGAAATTCCTGAAGCGCCGGCAAGGGCTTTGAGCTTTTGAGAGCGGGCAAGGAAATACACCGCCAATGTGGCAGCACCTTGGGCGATATTAGCCATAGCTGCAATCGGAAAAATAAACGAGCCGCCTTGTTCCCAGAGCATCATTTCGATTGGCGGGAAAGACTGATGCAAACCAGTAAGAACTATAGGAGAATACACCAAACCAAAGAGCAAACCACCAAAGGGACCAGAGAATTCATAGAGATGAGCCAATCCCATGCCAAGCCACTCGCCAGCAGTGCGCAAGAATGGCCCAATGAGTACGAAAGTAATGAATCCAACGCTCAGCAAGGTAAGCACTGGGGTAACCAAAAAATCAACAGTCCCTTTGAGTACCTTATGCAGGGACTTTTCGATTGTGGCTAGGATCCAGGAAATCACCAAGATAGGCAGCACGGATCCTTGGTAACCGGCTTGAGCAACCGATAAGCCAAAGACATCCCAATAAGGCATTGTTCCTTCTTGGATTGCAGTAGCAGCATCGTAACCACTGACTAGACTAGGCATTACCATTGCCATGCCGATGCCGGCACCGAGGAACTCATTACCGCCAAAGCGCTTGGTGGCAGTAAACCCAACGAGAACAGGCAAGAAGGCAAAAGGAGCCGAGGCTAAGAGATTAACGAGTTCGGAGAAACCGGCAAGTACCGGCATCATCTCGATGACGGATTTTTCGCCAAAAAGCCCCTCGGAGGTTAGCACCGAGTAGAGCGCCATGAGTAGACCGCCGCCGACAAGAATCGGAATGAGTGGCACGAAAATATCTGCAAGTACTTTTACTGAACGGCTAAATGCGTTACCGGAATTTGCTGCAATATCTTTGAGTTGTTCAGTTGATACTGCGATATCTTTTGTGGTCAGGGTGTTTAATTCCTTAAATACAACATTGACATCTCCTGGACCGACGATCACCTGAAACATTCCGCCAGACTCAAAGATTCCTTTGAGGTCTGGATCGTCCTCCAAGGCTTGAGTATTGACTTTGCCTTTATCTTTGAGCACCATGCGTAGCCTTGTGGCACAATGAGCAGCACCAACGATATTTTCCTCACCACCTACGGCTGCCAACACGCGCTGCGCTACTTGCCGATGTTCCATATGCTTGTCCTCCTGATTGTGACTTATCGATGATTAGTTCTAGTTTTTTCTGGAATTGTTCTTGATTGTTAATGTCTATTAGCTCAATAACTCACCCCAGAATAACAACAGTCGACGACAAGCAGAAAAATTTATAGCTTTTGTCTATTTAAGTGACCATACCTATAAGGGGGCAATGCGTTAATTCATACAAAAAGACAATTGCAGCACACCACTACTTCACTTAGAATGTGACCTGTACTACTTTATAGTATGAAGTGTCGTGCACCCTAACTAATGGAGTAAAAATGACTGACGTCTATATTTTGTCTGCTGCTCGCCTTCCAATTGGAAAATTTGGTGGATCTCTCGCCCATTTCTCCCCCACAGAACTAGGCACATTCTCCGCCCAGGCAGCCATTGAACGTGCAGGAATATCACCAGAAGATATCCAAGCCTCCGTAGCTGGAAATGTGATCCCCACCGAACCATCAGATGCATATATCTCCCGAAAAATCGCCCGAGCAGTAGGAATGCCAGATTCAGCCATAGCGCTCAATGTCAATCGCCTCTGTGGTTCTGGCGTACAAGCAATCGTTTCCGCAGCACAAACTGTTCGCGATGGTGACAGCGACATAGCACTAGTCACAGGTGTGGAATCAATGTCCAATGCCCCTTACTCCGTAGAAAATATGCGCAAAGGCAAAAAAATGGGTGAAGGCCGTCTTCTCGATTGGCTCACCGGCACTCTAGAATGCCCCTTTGGAACAGGCCATATGGGAGTTACCGCAGAAAATATCGCTGGCGACTATGGCATTTCCCGCACCCGACAAGATGAATTTGCCGCACAATCACAAACACGCGCGGCAGCAGCACGAGAATCAGGTGCCCACAAAGAAGAAATCGTGCCAGTGACAATCCACTCACGCAAAGGAACCACCCAGTTCCACACTGATGAGCATCCACGTGAGACAACCGTCGAAAAGCTATCGGCACTACCACCCGCTTTTAGTAAAGACGGCACAGTGACCGCAGGTAATGCCTCCGGAATTAACGACGGTGCTGCATCATTGATTCTTGCTAATGCACAGACAGTGCAAGAACAAGGTCTGCGCCCGCTGGCAAAAATTATCAGTTGGGGCATTGCAGGTGTGGATCCAACGCGCATGGGGCTAGGGCCTATTGAAGCAGTACCAAAAGCACTAGCTAAAGCAGGATTAACTCTCGACGATATTGACCTCATTGAGTCCAATGAAGCCTTTGCTGCACAAGCACTCGCTGTCCAGGACAAACTCGGATTCGATCCGGAAAAAACAAATGTCTGGGGTGGCGCTATTGCACATGGTCATCCAGTAGGAGCTACGGGTGCCATTTTGACCACCAAAATTCTCTATGGACTTAAGCGATTGGGCAAGCGCTATGGCTTGGTAACCTTGTGCATCGGTGGTGGCCAAGGCATTGCACTTATCGTCGAAAATGCTACTGAGAGCAAGGAGGCATAAATGTCTACTATCAACTATGCACCTGCCACAGCACTACGCGCCCCCATTAAAAAAGCAGCGGTTCTGGGTGCCGGATCCATGGGCTCTGGTATTGCAGCGTTACTTGCTTCCACAGGTATTGATGTGGTTTTGCTGGATATGGTCGCCGAAGGTACCAATCGTAGCGAGCGAGCAGAAAAAGGCGTGGAAATCCAGCTCAAACGACGCGGTTTCTACCACCCCACGCTTGCACAGAATGTACGCACTGGTAACACTACCGACGACCTGGAATTACTGGAAGACTGCGATTGGGTTATTGAAGCAATTTTTGAGGATCTCGATGCCAAGCACGCGCTCTATCGCACAGTTGAGCCGCACCTCAAGGCAGAGGCAATTCTCAGTTCTAATACTTCTACCCTCAAACTTGCCGACTTGGTTGCCGGGGTACCGCAACAGCGTCGGGAGAAGTTTGCGATCACACACTTTTTTAATCCACCCAAGATTATGCGATTAGTGGAGCTCATTTGCAGCGAGCACACAGCTGCCACAACTGAGGAAACACTCAGGCTAGCTATTGAGCACCAGCTTGGGAAAGTAGCACTTGACTGCCGCGATACACCAGGGTTTATCGCTAATCGCGTCGGTTGTTTCTGGTTGGCAGCAGGTGCACATATTGCGCGCAATCAGGGTGTTTCCTATGAGCTTGCCGACGCTACCTTTGGTAAAGCATTCGGCATTCCTCGTACTGGTATTTTCGGATTGCTTGATTACATCGGGTTGCAATTAGTGCCACACGTATGGGGTAGCCTTGAAAAAACTTTGCCAGCACACGACGGTATTCATACATATCCGCTGGCACACGATGAGTTTATTGCAGCGCTCAATGAACGCGGCCTAACTGGCAGAACTGGCGATGGTGGTTTTTATCGCGGACGCGATGAAGTAATTAACGAAAATTACGAGTACGTCAAACGTACTGCGCCAAATGATCCTGCAGTGGGCTTAAAGAATCCTCGTGAAGTAGTTGAGACAGACTCTGCAGGTGGACGCTACGCAAAGGAATTATTCCTCACCACTCTTAAGTATTGCTGCGAAGTCGCACCAGAAATTGCTGATAACGTGGAACTCATCGACCAAGGACTGATTCTAGGTTTTGGGTGGAAATACGGTATTTTTGCTCTTGCCGATAGCATTGGCGTCTCCTGGTTAGAGCAGCAATATCCAGCCGATGAGGTGCCTGAGCTTTTGCGCGCTGCCGCCACACATGGTGGTTTTTATCACGGCGATAAAGTTGTCGATAGCACAGGAGCTATCGTGGCTCGGCCAAAACGTGCAGGTGCAGTGTCCATTGCGGAATTACTCAACAGCGGCCAGGCTACCACCATCATTGACGACGATGCAGCTTCTGTCCACAGACTCTCAGACGGCATTGCCCTGCTTGATTTGCATACTCCACTCAATTCACTTTCCCCTCAAGCACTTGAGGTCATAAGCCGCACCCTTGCTGAACGTGAGCAACACGACATTAAGGCTTTGGTCATTGGTAATGATGAGTCACGTGCTTTTTGTGCTGGTGCATTCCTGCAAGGAATTGCAGACGCAGGTGCTTCCGGGGATCAAGCACAGGCAGAAAAGCTATTGCGACAAGGTTCTAAAGTTATGCGTGCCCTACGTACCAGCCCAATTCCTATTGTTGGTGCAGTACGCGGCGTCGCCCTCGGTGGCGGAGCAGAATTATTAGTCTCTTGTGACCACGTTGTCGTTCATGCTGACACTAAAATTGGTTTCCCAGAGCGCAATGTAGGCCTATTCCCTGGTTGGACTGGCACTGTCGCAACCCTGGAGCGACTATATAACGCAGGGGTGAGCGAGTTCCACCACAAGGCATTTGATCTTGTTGCTGGTGCTCAGCAATTGCCTAATGCGTTTTATGCTCGAGAAGTAGAGCTGGTTCGCGCTGATGATGTGATTGTTTTCTCTAGCGATCTCGTATTGGCTCAAGCCATCGAGAGCGCTCGTGCCTTGCTTGCTCACTACTCGCCAAGGCAGAATACAATCATCCCGCTGTATCAAGGTGATACTGCGCTCGACAACAAGTGGCCCATTCCAGACACTACCGAGACTGACGCTGTCATTGTTCATGCTTTGGCACAACACTACACAGCAGAGGACGGCATCACAGAATTGAGCTTTGATGAGTTCTGCGAGCGAGAAATCGCTTTCGACGCTCCTCTCGTGGTTTTGCCAGCAAATGTTGAGCGTGCGCAGCATATGGCGCAGACTCGCAAACCGCTCAAGAATTAATTGAGAATTAATTGAGCTCCACGATCGAGTTAAGATTGGGCTAAGAGCGCTAAGGCGCAAAAACTCCCGCTATATCCGTGTGATGTGATATAGCGGGAGTACACATCTTATTATCCTGCTGCGCAAAAACTAGCGATATGCAGACATTCCGGTGAGTTGTTTACCGATAATCAGGCTTTGGATTGTATCGGTGCCTTCATAGGTATGCATTGTCTCGATATCAATGAAATGGCGAATAACGTGGTTTTCCAGCAAAATACCAACGCCACCCAGCATATCGCGAGCGTCGGCAGCAATGCGCCTAGCAGCACGCGTATTATGCAGTTTTGCAAAAGATGCTTGCTCGGCACGTAACTCGCCTCGCGCTTCACACTCAGTGACCTTACGTACTACCAACATCATTTGATTGAGATCAAGCAGCATATTGGTCAGACGCTGTTGAATGATCTGATTCTTTGCCAGCGGGCGACCAAATTGGTGCCGCTCGAGCGCGTACTCGCGTGCTTTTTCATAACAAGCAACAGCAGAGCCTAATGCCATCCATGCCACACCTATACGAGTTGCTGTCAAAACAGATGCAACATCCTTAAAAGATCGCGCGCCAGGTAGTTGTGCACTCAACGGCACACGGCAATCTGTCAGGGTAATTTCTGCTTGATAAATCGCACGTAATGCTGCTTTACCCGTTTGCGTCACGCCCTTGTAGCCAGGAGTGTTCTGTGGAACAACAAATCCAGAAACTTCACCATCTTCAGTGCGTGCCCAAATCACAGTAACGTCACCTACTGAGCCATTACCAATCCAGCGCTTCTTACCATTAAGTACGAATTCGTCGCCGTCCCGAACAGCGGTAGTCTCTAAAGCAATGGAGTCAGAGCCGTGGTCTGGTTCTGTCAGACCAAATGCGCCCAGTTTTTCTGCTTTTGCTAGACCATCGAGCCATTCTTTCTTTTGTTCGTCAGAACCAAGCATCGCGATAGAGCGCATTGCTAGGCCAGCTTGAACAGCGATAACAGTGCCCATAGATGGGTCAATGCGTGTAATCTCCATGAGAGCCAAACCGGCGGCAAGCGGAGACATTTTTTGGTGCCCCTCAATATCTAGGCCATCGGTAAGTAGGTCTAATTCTCCAAGGCGGCGTACGAGATCTAGCGGGTATTCGCCTTTATCCCAGCAATCATTAATTTTCGCGTGACATTCATCTTGGAATGAGCGAGCACGAGCCCAAATGGCTGCGTCTTCTTCGCTGATGTCATCAAAAACTCCAAGGAAATCTGTTGTTTTTTGGAAAAGATTATGACTCATTTCCTATCCCTTCGTCCCAGCATACGAGAAAAATATCTTCCAAGATAGTGACACACATCTCACTTACTGTCAAGGCGTGAGTTGAAATAAAAAATAATGCAAAAAGTTATACAGCTCCCAGAAGTTATCCTTGCACACAAAAGGGCTGCACAGCACCCCCTTCCCCACCCGAATAGGAAGTTACCCCTTTATAAAAGTTGGGTTCTCCGACAAGTAATGCCATTTTTGTGCTTGACATCACTATAGAGAGTGATTAGGGTAACAAATATGGTGCAAATAGTCACCAGTCTCAATATGCGCAATGACATATACAAGTCATATAAAACGCTTGGCCATATACTGCACTCCTATTATCCAGCCGTATCCAGGCCAGCCGCTTATATGTAAGGGAGAATTCATGTCACACAAAATTGTTAAAACACGCGAAGAAGCACTTGAGGGACTTGAAGACGGCATGAGCATTGCCGTCGGCGGTTTCGGTATCTGTGGTAATCCACTGCAGCTCATCGAAGGAATTGTAGATAAAGGAACAAAAGACCTTGTTATCTATTCCAATAATCCTGGAACTCAAATCAACAATAATGAGCACCTTGGTCTAGCAAGACTTTTTGACAAACACCGTGTCACAAAGTTTGCCGGATCATATATTGGATTCAATAAGGAATTTGAGCGCCAATTCTTCGCAGGTGAAATTGAAGTAGACATTATCCCCCAGGGCACGCTAGCAGAGAAAATGCGCGCTGGCGGTGCGGGTATTCCAGCTTTCTATACCGCAACCGGTGTCGATACCCCACGATCCGACGGTGGTCTACCGATTCTTCATGACAACGGTAAAGTCATCAAAGCATCTGACCCCTTAGAAACTCGTGAGTTTACTTTTAAGGGAGAGAAACAAAAATTCGTTCTCGAAGAAGCAATTACCACTGACTTCTCCTTGATTCGCGCATATAAAGCAGATCCAGAAGGCAACCTGGTTTTCCGCAAGAGTGCTGGTAACTTCAACGCCGACGCAGCTACTTGCGGAAAAATTTGCGTTGTTGAGGTTGAAGAAATGGTCGAAATCGGCGAACTCGACATGAATGAGATTGATGTCCCAGGCATTTACGTCAATCGCATTTTGCCCCTCACTCCAGAACAAGCAGCGAACAAAGAAATCGAGCGGCGCACAATTCGCCCACGCAGCACCGGTGGCGACGAACGCCCGCAAGACCCACAAAAGCCAGAGAAGGGCTGGTCACGACTACAAATAGCTGAACGTGCCGCACAAGAGCTTCACGACGGAGAATATGTCAACCTCGGTATCGGTATGCCCACAGCTGTATCAAACTACCTACCAACCGGCATTAACATCACGCTGCAATCAGAAAATGGTCTTCTCAAAACCGGTCCATATCCTTATGAAGAAGATGTAGACCCTGACCTCATCAATGCCGGCAAGGAATGTATCACCGTCCTACCTGGTGGCTCTGCTTTTAGTTCTTCGCAGAGCTTTGCCATGATTCGTGGCGGTCATCTTGATGCGGCTATTCTTGGCGCGTTGGAAGTATCCCAAAAAGGCGATATCGCAAACTGGGGTATCCCTGGCAAGAAGATGAATGGCATGGGTGGTGCAATGGATCTCGTTAAAGGCGCACGACGGGTAATCGCCATTATGGATCATGTTTCACCAGTTGATGGATCGTCACGCATTCTCAAAGAATGTTCATTGCCTTTGACCGCGAAACAAGCAATCAGCAGAATCATCACAAACTTGTGCGTGTTTGATGTGGCGGAACATGGGCTCATTCTGCGCGAATTAGCTCCTCATGTCACTCTCGACGATGTCGCAGCGGTTACCGACGCAGACTACACTGTTGAACTCGATAGTTAATCCACTGCTTGACGTCGTATAGCAAAAGGAGGCTGGCAAGTGACCAGCCTCCTTTTTGTTGTGCTTTTATGTGCACTACTTGTACACGTGGAACTCGCCGTTGTTGTCCTTGTAAACGATGTCGCCAGCGTAAGCAATTTCGCCACATGGCAAAGCAAGTGCAGTGAGATCCATGGTTTCGATCTCTGGCTGTACGAACTCTTCACCAGCGAACCACTTTTGGAATGCACTAACAGCAGTGCTAGAACCACTGAAGGTGTGGCGCTCCCACATGGTTACTCCAGAGATGACTTTTTTGTCAGCAGGCGCATTCTTCTCAGCAACAGCTGTAGCAAGTACAGGAGTAGCAGCTGCGAGGCATACTGCAGCAGAAGCTGCAACCATAACAAGTTTCTTCATTTTTTCTCCATTCGATACTCGAACACAACGCTATTCAGCATAACCCAAAAATAAGGTTTACACAAGAGATTCCTGAGAAAATAATAAGATTATTTTAGGGTAAAGAAAAATGTTCCAAGACGCGCTTGGAACATTTCTATATCAGGATAAACAAGCACCACTACATAGTGCTTAGTTCCTTACTTCTTCAACGCAGTCTTAGACTCATCAAGACCTAGCGCTTCAACAATAGTGAAGAAAAGATCAGTCTGGTCAGTCAAACCAGCAACATTAGCCGCATTAGGACCAAAAGCAGCAATACGCAACTGAGTACCAGTATGACCCTCATTTTCAACATCAACATTCTCAGAAGTTGCATAACCAATGGTCATTTCCCCACCGTCTTTAGTCTTCAAGACACTAGACAAACCTGGGTAAACAGTCGCACGAGCTTCTTCAACGCTAATGTTCTTAGCCTGAGCAATCTCCTCAATATCTTCCTGGCTCATACCATCAACAATCTGGCTGGTATGTGCATGGTCAGCAGTCACAACCACCAAAGTCTGTCCATCTTGCTTAGCGAACTCAAGTGCCTTTTGCACCGCTTCATCAAGATCAGCAGTCTCACCAATCTGACCACATGGATTTGCCATATGGTCCTGCTTATCAATCGATGCACCTTCTACCTGCAAGAAGAAGCCTTCTTCTTTGTCTTTAAGAAGATCAATTGCTTTTTGCGTCATATCTGCCAAGCGTGGGATATCAGCAGTACGCTCATCGTTTTCTGCACACTCTTGTGCTGGCTTGAGGTATCCCTCTTTAGTAGCCTGCTCGCCTTTCCAACGAACTGGCATATTTCCATCAGAGAACAAACCAAGAACAGGCGCATCCTGATCTGCCTTAGAAATTGCGTCTAGCTCTTCCTTGTTCTTAACAACCTGGTAACCACGCTCTTTTGCTTGATCAAGCAGAGTCTTATCTTTCCACTCACCAGCCTTAGCAGTCTGGTTGAAGCTCTTGAGTCCACCACCAAGGGTCACATCTGCACGAGTGTCCAAAATTTGCTCAGAGATTGAGCCACGTCCACCCTTTTCTAGCAGATCGTCGCCACACTTCTCAGCATCGTCAGGACCATAGCACTTACGCTTTGCCACGTGTGCTGCCTGCACAGCAGGAGTTGCATCTTGAATCTCTGCAGTAGAAACGTTACCTGTTGCTTTGCCATTGGCCTTAGCAATTTCCAGGATTGTAGAGTGTGGATTGCCATCAATATCAACTGAGATAGCACCGTCGTAGGTCTTGGTACCGGTAGACCAAGCAGTACCAGAAGCAGCAGAATCGGTAACATAATCAGGAGTACCGTCTTTGTGCAAGGAGTAGTGAGTGTACTGACCAGTCACTGGCAAAGCATCTAGTCCCTTAAAGCTGCCACCAGCCCCTTCAGCAACGTTACGAGCAGCAGTGATCTCAGAGTCGCCCATACCATCACCAATGAGCAAAATAACATTCTTAGCACCACTAGCGCTGATAGCTTCTTTGAGAGCTTCACTTTGATCTGCCTCTAAACGACGAGCACCACCATGTTCCTTGAGTGTGCCTTTTGCTGCACGATCAACAGTGTTACCCACAGATCCTGTGCTCTTGTCAGCCGAAGAATCAGAAGATGAAGATGATTTGGTTGTTTCTTTGCTTTTTGCTGCTGCAGTATCAGCACCAGTAGAACAAGCACCCAGCGCCAAGAGTGTACTTACACTGGTCACAGCAACCGCGCTGCGAATTGCAAGAGAACCAAATAATTTCTTAGACATATCCATACCTTTTCTTAGGGCATCCACTTCAGTATCCCTTAGTGGAGAAATAACTTTCCTCGGCAAGGCTAAAACATGGGAGTAAATGTTAAGTAAACCGTCAGTAGCTAAGGTATGAATCTTGGGCTAGTTTTATCTAGTTCTATGCATTCATATTTTATATGGTTCCACCCACGTTTCCCCTGGCGTTGGGAAAGCCGCAATAGAAAAAGTTCTGCGCCCAGACATCGCAGTAATTTCTACAGTAGCGCCATCGACGAACACCTCACACTGCCCTGGTTCACACGTGACACAACGAGTATCCCCTGCATAATGGACTCTTAAAAACCCTGGCTCATAAGAAATACTCACCCGGGCAGTACCCGAAGTATCAGCTAAAACTATCCTTTGCGCAACGTCGTTAAGCTGTGTCTGATAATGAAAAACACCATCTGCCGCCCCTTGAGGTAGGTCGGGGATGAGTAATTCTTGACGCACCACACCTTGATCAAGAATAAGGCGCCGCGGCAATGTCAAAGAATGAACCCAACCTTCAGCATCCACTGAAGGAGTATCATCATGGGCTGGCAATCCCATCCACCCAAGCATAATCAGCGAATCTGCTATGTCCTGCTCTGGCTGCTCATAGCACACCTGAGGAGCATAGAAATGATGACCATAATCAAGCTCACTGAAACCACGTAGCACCTCAAAACGATTCCCCCGAAGGTGCCCAATGACATAGCCACATTGGTCACTGCTGGCATAATGCGTCATACCACAGCTATCAGTATGGGACGCCAACCCCTGTGGGCAGAAAATGAGCACCTCATAAATTTGGCCATCATGCCTATCACGCATACTCACCAAATTCGGACATTCCCACATATATCCACCCGGAATAATATCTGGCGACGTACCCGGCTGGGCATTACTGAGATCAAAGTGCAATTCACCAGCGAAATCCCATGTGTCTAAATCATCAGAATGATAAAGAACAATTCCACCTGTTTCATTTTCCCGCTGCGCACCAAGAACCATGCGATACGTATGACCTCCATGAGGATCACGCGTAATCATAGGATCGCGATAGTGCTCGGTATAACCAGAAGCCGGACCGTCGATAAGCGGATTACCCGGATTACGCCGATATATTCCCCCATGAGCGCCAGCAACATCGTGTACTAGCACACTATTTTGACTTGTGAAACGAATGCGCTGCTGCTCCTGGTAGCGATAAAGATTGCCCGTGTAGAACAGACGAATGGCACCAGACTCATCACGAATAGCACCACCGGAATAACAACCGTTACTGTCATAGGCAGCATCGGGATAAAGCGCATCAGGATGATGTATCCATTGTGTGCGCGTACGCATATTCATGCTCACATGACCCCACCCAGTACGCTTAGGCGCAAAGGGAAACGCAGGATCTTTTTGGTAATACGCATGCAGGGTATCACCATCTATGAACATTCCATTGGGATCATTAAGCCTGCCGGTTGGTGCAGTGACATGATAACGCGGACGATAAAAAGCACACATAATTGGTCAACGATTACTCGGGGTGATTCTCACTCAAAATAACAGATTCAGTATCTTCTGGTCTGGCGTGTCGAATAGTGCCCAGCTCCCAGCAGTCAATATGCCGAGCAGTAAGCATAGCCAGAGCGCGCTCACGATCCTTGGCTGCCACCACAGCAACCATGCCAACCCCCATATTGAATGTTTTTTCCATTTCTTCCTGTGGTACCTGACCAACAGATTCAATAAAACGGAAAATCGGTCCTGGTGTCCATGTCCCCCGCGAGAGCTCTGCAACCAGACCCTCTGGAATCACACGCACCAAGTTACCTACTAAGCCACCACCTGTGACATGGCAGAAGGTATGCACATCACATTCGTCGGCAAGCGCTAAACAATCTTTAGCATAAATACGAGTAGGTTCTAGCAATTCTTCACCAAGAGTACGGTCTAGCTCCTCGACGTACCCTTCGAGCGGCAGACCTGCTTTCTCCAAGAGCACATGCCGAGCCAAAGAATAACCATTAGAATGCAATCCCGACGATGCCATCGCAATGACCACATCACCTGCACGTACCCGATCTGGACCAAGCAACTCATCTGCCTCGACCACACCCACTGCAGTAGCGGAGACATCATATTCACCTGGTTTCATTACACCAGGATGTTCTGCAGTTTCCCCACCTAAAAGCGCACAACCAGCTTGAATACAGCCCTGTGCAATTCCAGAAACAATCTGAGCCACATGCTCAGGCACAACCTTGCCGATAGCAATATAGTCTTGGAGGAATAACGGCTCTGCACCACACACCACAAGATCATCAACGCACATAGCAACAAGATCAATGCCGATAGTGTCGTGTTTATCCATCGCTTGCGCTACCGCAAGTTTTGTCCCCACCCCATCAGAACCTGCTGCAAGTAACGGCTCACGATACTTACCAAGCGCAAATAATCCAGCAAAACCGCCCAATCCCCCACGTACTTCTGGTCGGGTCGCTTTCTTTGCTAGTGGCGCAAAAAGTTCAACTGCACGATCGCCAGCTTCAATATCTACACCAGCAGCAGCATAAGAAACGTGTTCTTTTTCTTTAGTCATTTCCTCTTCCTCGCTTGTCAAGGTTGATCAAGGTTTTGTCAATACTTAACTTATTTTCATGTATTTATGTAGATGCACAATCGCATTATTGATTGCTATTCGACGCCCCCGCAGCTACCCCGCTGCAACGCCGACACCAACTCAGCATTGGCATTTCCTTCAGGCAAACCTAATGGATACACCCCGTCAAAACACGCACAACATAATTCCTCACGAGGTTGTTGCGTTGCTTCCACCATCGATTCTGTGGAGACATATCCTAAAGAATCAGCACCAATCGCGCTACATACGCTCGCCACCATCTCTGTTTCATTGTCCCCAGTAACCACATTTGCAATGAGTTCTCCAGGACTAGCAAAATCAATGCCATAGAAACAAGGCCACTTCACTGGCGGCGACGCAATACGCACATGAACTTCCGCTGCCCCTGCCTCACGCAACATCCGAATCAATGCCCGTTGTGTATTGCCTCGCACAATAGAATCATCAACCACAATAAGGCGTTTCCCCTGGATCACCTCACGTAATGGATTGAGTTTTAAGCGAATACCCAATTGACGCAAGGTTTGTGATGGCTGAATAAAAGTACGCCCCACATAGGCATTTTTGACCAACCCTTGCCCAAAAGGAATACCCGATTCTTGAGCAAAACCCACCGCTGCTGGATTACCCGACTCTGGCACAGGAATAACTAAATCGCCCTGAGCAGGCCACTCTTTTGCTAATCGACGACCAATCTCAAGCCTGGTGGAATTAACATTACGCTCTCGAATCACAGAATCTGGTCGAGCCAGATAAACATACTCAAAAACACATCCCTTACGCTGTGGTTGAGCAAAGCGCTCTGAATGAATACCTGATTCATCAATCGCAATGAGTTCGCCCGGCTCAATCTCACGAACAAAAGACGCACCCACAATATCCAAAGCACACGTTTCCGAGGCAACCACCCAACCACGATCAAGCCTACCCAAGCATAGTGGTCGAACTCCCTCGGGATCACGCGCTGCATACAGCGTATGCCCATCAGTGATAGTCAAACAAAAAGCACCTTTAATCCGCGGTAATAGTTGCCTCGCAGAATCAAGCAACGTACGCCCTGTGGTGATTTTCTCTGCAAGCAGTGCCGTCATAACATCGGAATCAGAAGGAAACTCAGCAGCGGAAACTAATTTTTTTTCCTCAGCTTCATTCATCAATTCCAAAAGATTGACAAGGTTACCATTATGGCACAACGCCACATCAGTACCATCTGGAGCGACCCGGAACATGGGCTGAGAATTCTCCCACGTCACACCACCAGCAGTGGAATAACGAGTATGCCCTACTGCAACATCACCGCTGAGAGATTCCAGAGTTGGCTCATCGAAAATCTGAGACACCAACCCTAGATCTTTATATACAACGACTTGATCGCCGTCGCCCACAGCAATACCTGCTGCTTCTTGCCCACGGTGTTGCAAAGCAAAAAGACCAAAATACGCCAGTTTTGCTACTTCTTCACCTGGTGCCCACACACCAAAAACGCCGCATTCCTCTCGTGGAGCTTGCTCGTTTTTATCATCATAACCACATACATCTAGTGGATTTTTTAGCTGGTTTTTCGGCTGCTCAATCTGTGCCACTCACCTAATCGTAGTAGGTAGACCGAGGATAAACAATGTAACAAAATTAATTGCGCGAAAAATCTACTACCGGCAACCAATGTGACACCTCTCGTGCACGTATTCCTGAGGTGCTGATCCTGGGATTGTCGTCGAAAAGCTCAATACCCATTGCTACCCTTAGCCAAGTCAAGGGTGACATTTCCACCACATTTGGTGGAGTGCCCCTGGTATGACTCGGGCCTTGAATACACTGCACAGCCACAAAAGGCGGCACCCGAACTTCCACGCTATTACCAGGAGCATCCTCAGCAAGCGCACGTACACTCAACCGAACCGCTTGGGCTAATGCAGCGCGATCTGGCTTGTCGACGCCATCCGGATCCTTCACCCACGCCTGCACTGCTTCTAGCGCATGACGTATGTGTTGTGGCTCAATTTTCTTTTTCCCCATGAGGATTATCCTAATGTAAGGGTCATAGTAGCCACTGCCGACTTTTCGAGGTATTGTCCATATCATGTCTGCGAGCTCAACTGATCGTTCACCAGAGATAACCCTGAGATTTCTTGCTGCACCAACCGACGTGCTCATGGCAGGTAGCCACGGCATTGGGGGCGGTAGAGTATTGGAATGGATAGATAAAGCTGCCTACGCTTGTGCAGTGCAATGGTCTGGTACCTATTGCGTTACCGCTTATGTTGGTCATATTCATTTCACTCGCCCCATTCCGTCTGGCCACCTTGTTGAAGTGCGCTCTCGTGTCGCTATGACTGGGCGCAGTTCCATGCACATCATCAATGAGGTTCTCTCAGCTGATCCGCGTGATGGTATCTTCACCCGAGCCTGCGATTGTCTAGTTATCTTTGTGGCAATGGATACCGAAACTGGAAAATCAGTCGAAGTACCACACTTTAAGCCACGCAGCGAAGACGAAAAACACGTCCAAGAAGCAGCGACCTCACGCATAGAATTGCGCAAGGCAATTGAGGCAGAAATGGAGCGTCAAACCTATTCTGGACCTTCTAGTGCACCTCGACTCATCACCCGCTTTTTGGCTAAACCAACCGATGTGAACTGGGGCGGAAAAGTCCACGGCGGTACCGCAATGGAGTGGATTGATGAAGCTGCTGCTGCATGCACTATGGAATGGTCAGGAGAATATACAGTCGCAGTGTACGCAGGCGGTATCCGTTTTTACCAGCCAATTCATATCGGTGATCTCATTGAAGTTGACGCACGAATGATGCGTACCGACGAACGCAGTATGCAAATGTCTGTGCATGTACGTTCTGGTAAACCACAAGGCGGCCGCACTAATTTAGAAACCGCTATTCACGCCACCATTACGTATATTGGCATTGACGCAGACGGAAATCCATTACCTGCTAGACAATTTGTACCAATCACCGAAGAAGATGTGCGTCTTGCTGGTCATGCACAGACGCTAAGAGAATTACGTGCAAAATACTCACCTCAACCACTGATCATCAATTCACAGCATTAATGAATTCTTTGTGTTGTGCGCGTTGTGCACGTTCTTCGTGCTTTCCGGCTTTTGCGCTGAGTAATTCTCATAATCACAGATAAAGGCATAGATGCACTACTAGCACCTATGCCTTTATTCTCTTATTCCACCACTGCATTCGCGCCCACTGCATGACCAAAAAGCTGAGGTAGAGTTGCTTGCCATGCCTCAGTCAATTCGGCAACGCCCACAGCAAAGTTAAGCTCACCACTGGTGACTGCAAAGATGTTATCGTCACGAGTAACACCAATTTTAGTAACCGGAATACCAAGCTCTTGAGCGCGAGCCACCACTGCCTCACCATGCTGAGTAGCAACCACTGCACGAGACGCAGATTCCGAAAATAGTGCAGTAAAAGCGTCCTCGTGCACCTGCGTAATATCAAGCTCCATGCCCTTTTGTGCCTGCATTGCAAGTTCTGCCAGAGCTTGAGCCAAACCACCCTCAGAAAGATCATGAGCAGCAGTCACAATACCTGGCTGTGCAAAAAACTCAACCAACTTCTGTTCATTGCGCAAATCAATGCGCGGTGGCATACCAGAAAGACCAGCTCCGGATACTTGTTGCCAAATGGAACCACCAAACTCATCAAAGGTTTCACCCAATAGATAAAGTTCTTCAACACCTGCCACAGTGCCTAATGCGGCTGGGATAGCATTATGAACATCCTCAATCACACCCAGCACTCCTACTACTGGAGTTGGCAAAATAGCCTCAGTGCCCGTCTGATTATAGAAAGAGACATTGCCGCCAGAAACTGGGATAGCAAGCTCCTGCGCGCCGTCGGCAAGCCCATGTACTGCCTCACGGAACTGCCACATCACACCTGGGTCTTCAGGGGAACCAAAGTTCAGACAGTTTGTCACCGCCACTGGACGTGCACCGCTGACCGCAACATTGCGATAGGCTTCTGCCAAAGCCAAACGCGCTCCAGTATTAGGGTCGAGTTTGGTATAGCGACCAGAGGCGTCGGCGGAAACAGCAACACCACGCTGCGTGTGTTCATCAATGCGCAATACACCTGCATCTGCGTCTTTAGCAGCCACAGTATTACCAAGTACATAGCGGTCATACTGGTTGGTAATATAAGCGCGAGAACATAATGCTGGCGAAGACACCATATCGAAAAGCGCCTGCTTGATACCTTGAGCATCACGTGGCTTTTCTACGCCCTGGAATTGTTGCAACTGATCTTGCCACTCTGGGCGCGCAACTGGACGCTCATATACTGGCCCCTCATTAGCGATGGTATGTGCTGGTGCATCAACAACAAGTTCGCCACGGTGACGAATAATGAGATGATCACCATCTGTGACCTCGCCAATTTCGGCACAGGTAACATCCCAGTGCGCACAAATTTCTTGGAAACGCGCAACATCCTCCGGGCGAACCACAGCACACATACGTTCCTGAGATTCTGAGGACAAAATCTCAGCAGCCGTCATATTTTCTGCGCGCAATGGCACTGCATCAAGGTTAATCTCCATACCGCCATCACCTGAGGCAGCTAGCTCAGACGTAGCACAAGCAAGACCTGCACCCCCAAGGTCTTGAATACCCACCACAACATTAGCTTTGTAGAGATCAAGGCAGCATTCAATCAAAACTTTCTCTGCGAATGGATCTCCCACCTGTACTGCAGGAAGTTTTCGTTCTGCACCTTCCTCGAAAGTATCGGAAGCTAGCACTGATACTCCACCAATGCCATCAAGACCAGTGCGAGAACCAAAAAGCATGACCTTATTGCCTAGACCAGAGGCAAAAGCTAGTTTGAGGTCTTCTACTTTGAGCGTACCAACGCACAGGGCGTTCACCAGTGGGTTTCCGGCATAGGACTCATCAAAAACGGTTTCACCACCGATATTTGGCAAACCAAGGCAATTTCCATAATGGGAAATACCACTGACGACGCCAGGCAATACGCGAGAAGTGTCTGGTGCATCTGCTGGACCAAATCGTAGCTGATCCATGACTGCGATAGGACGCGCACCCATTGCCATAATATCGCGCACAATACCGCCTACACCGGTGGCGGCTCCTTGGTGTGGCTCGACATAAGAAGGGTGATTATGAGATTCCACACGGAATGTCACTGCGTTGCCATCACCAATATCGACAACACCAGCGTTCTCGCCAATACCGGCGAGGATTTTAGCACCCATTTCTTCTGTGGTAGTTTCGCCGAAATAGCGTAAGTGCACTTTAGAAGATTTATAAGAGCAGTGCTCTGACCACATAACAGAATACATGGCTAGCTCTGCGTCGGTCGGGCGACGACCGAGAATATCTTTGATACGGGCGTATTCATCGTCTTTTAAGCCCAGTGACGCATAAGGCTGCTCGAGATCAGGGTGTGCCTGGGCTGCTTCAACGGTGTCATTAAAGGTAGTCATGTCTTTCCTTATGCTGCGATTGAGCCAATGGCGGAGAGGAATAATTCAAGACCGTCACAAGAAGGACCGGTCAATAGATCAATAGCGTGTTCAGGGTGTGGCATCAGCCCTACTACGCGACCATTTTCACTAGAAATTCCAGCTATTGCATTAACGGAACCATTGAAGTTTTCCGTGTAGCGAAATACCACACGACCTTCATCTTCTAGTTGGCGCACTGTGTTTTCATCGGCTTGGAAACGCCCTTCCATGTGTTTGGAAGGAATAAAAATCTCTTGTCCACTACTCAAGGTGTTTGTCCACGCAGTATCACTATTTTCTACTATCAGCTTCACATCTTCGCAATGAAAATGCAGCCCCTGGTTTCTTGTTAATGCACCAGGTAAAAGCCGTGCTTCGGTTAAAATCTGGAATCCATTACAAATACCCAGCACTGGCATGCCTTTGTGGGCGGCGTCGATAACTGAACGCATAATAGGAGCCAAGGCAGAAATTGCACCTGTCCTTAAGTAGTCACCATACGAAAAGCCACCAGGAACCACTACGGCATCCACACCGCTGAGATCATGATCTGCGTGCCAGAGCCGAACAGCTTGTGCTCCTGCACGCTCGACGGCACGCGCAGAATCAACATCATCAAGCGTGCCGGGGAACGTAATTACGCCAATTTTCGCACTCATTACTTTGCTTCCTCAATAACGACGCTAAAATCTTCAATCACTGTGTTAGCAAGGAGTGTTTCTGCCATTTTTTCCACATCTTCTTTAGTGACAGAATCATCTACTTCAATCTCGAAACGCTTTCCTTGCCGAACATCAGCAACCCCGCTGATACCAATGCGCCCAAGAGCACGCACAACTGCTTGCCCTTGAGGATCGAGAATCTCTGCTTTTGGCATTACATTGACTACTACACGCGCCACGATCTGTTTAGCTCCCTTTTTAGCAGGTGAATATAACTATCAATAGTTCCCCAGCATACTGCAAAAATAGCAACGCGAAAAGCTGGAAATATCCGACAAAATATCCTAAGAAATCTGAGCTGAAACCACGTAAGAACGCCCACCTCATATATCTGCTAGCAAACTTTGCTGAAATATACAGGAAACTCTCATTTTTCTACTTCTTTAACCCAAATCGCCACTACCATTATGAGCAAAACAACAAAGTGGCAGCTCAACATACCCAACCAAAGATATGTATTTCCTGTCAGCACCTCTCAGCCATCACAGCTACTTTTAATCTTATGCATTTATGCAGGTAGAGAGGTTTTTGTTCTTGGTTTGCCATGCTTGCCCAATAGCTCATCCAATGCTTTACTGGAACACATCAGGCAGGGAGTTACCACAACAACCTGCACCATCTTTTCGATTAGTTCATAGCAAGGAGTGATGATATGGCAGCTAGGATAACGAGTTGAAACCTTAAAATCAGCTCTTTCTTGATAAAGCGTTGACGTATTCAACAACATCAAGAAAAAAGTTGCACTGCCGCCAGTGACGTTGAGGGGCGCCACGCATAGGCTATGGGCAACAAAATTTTAAGATGCATGAGATTCCTTAGAAAACATCCTTTTCTCCTTTTACACAACAGGCTCCCAGTTCTAAAAACTGAGAGCCTGTTTTTTACGTTATGCCAATTTTCCAGTGGCTTGATGAATCAACCACGCATACTCAAAAGCAATCTGCCGCCACTTTTCATAGCGCCCAGATACCCCGCCATGACCAGCAACCATTTCTGTTTTGAGATAAAACTGACCACCAGTTGCCGTCGCACGCAATTGGGCAATCCATTTCGCAGGCTCCACATAGAGCACGCGAGTGTCATTTAACGAAGTAACAGCAAGGATATTGGGATATTTCTGAGCAGTAATGTTCTCATAAGGCGCATAGGATGCCATATATTCGTAGATTTCTTTATCATGCAGCGGATCACCCCACTCATCCCATTCCCCCACAGTAAGTGGCAATTCTGGTTTGAGCATACTGGTGAGTGGATCCACAAAAGGCACTGCCGCTTTAATCGCCTTAAACCGGTCAGGAGCCATATTCGCTACTGCTCCCATGAGCAAACCGCCCGCAGAACCCCCAACTGCCACCAAATGCTCTGAGGTAGTTATCCCCTGTGCAATCAGGTAATCAGCAACATCAATAAAATCAGTAAACGTATTCTTCTTCGTTGTGGTTTTCCCAGTGTCGTACCACAGTCGACCCATCTCGCCGCCACCACGCACATGCGCAACCAGCACAATCATATTGCGATCAAGATAAGACAACCACGGGATAGAAAACCCAGGGTCTATGGAAGACTCATAAGAACCATAACCAGTCAACAACGCAGGCTGTGGTTGGGATAAATCCAAATCTGTGCGATAAATCATGGATACGGGAATCTTTACTCCGTCTCGAGCACTTACCCATAATCTGCGAGCAGTATAGTTACTGCTATCGAAATCGCCCAGCACCTGTTGTTCTTTGAGCAAGGTGCGCGTAGCACTAGCTACCTCATAATCATATATTTGTGCTGGTGTGGTAAAGGACTCATAGCTGAGTCGAATAACTGGCGCATCCCATTCCGGATTGCCAAGAGCAGCTGCACTATAGAGCTCTTCTGGGAACTCCAACTGCTCAAAAACACCAAAGCCAGCGTCGTTAAGCTGCATAATGGCTAACCGACCAATCGCTCCAGAACGATAACCAAGCACTATGTGATCACGGTAGGTATCCACACCTTCAATACGCACATCATCACGATGCGGCACCAAAGAATGCAAATCTGCAATCCCCAAATCACCTTCTTCACGCCCGTCGACGGGCACCCAGCCCACGGCAAAATTTGGACCATCCGCGTTATGAGTCACAATCCATACATCTTGACCCGCTACCACTGCATGATCGATGTCGACTTCTAGATTTGGCTGACGCTTGTGCACACACCGGAACTGTGCTTCGGGAGTATCCTGAGCAAGAGCCCACAATTCCGTGCTCAGTCGAGAACCAGAGGAAATGATGAGATACTTATCGCTACGAACACCACCAATTCCTACATTGAATTTTTCATCTTCTTCATAAAAAACTCGAACATCCTCAGCCACCGGGGTACCAACTTTATGCCGCCACACTGAATCTGGGCGCCATGCCTGATCAACGCGCTGATAAAATAAATACTCCTCGCCAATCCAAGTAGCACCATAGAATACGTCTTCAATCACATCATCGAGATCTTGACCGGTTTCTAAATCTTTGATCCGCAAGGTAAACCGCTCATTGCCCTGAGTATCAAGCGAATAAGCAAGATAGCGCCCAGAATTAGTCACTGACGATGCGCCAAGAGACAAAAACTCATGTTGCTTAGCTAGCTCATTGAGATCAAGCAAAATCTGCTCACCAGCAACAGGCTCATTTTCTGGAATATGCGGTGGCACCCACGCATCGGCACCCTCACTAACAGGAATACGGCAAGAGTAGCCGTAGCTTTTTCCTTCTTCAGTTCTGCCGTAATACCAATAATTTCCCATCCGAGTGGGAACCGACATCTCTGTCTCTTTAACCCGCGACTTAATCTCTTGATAGATATTTTCTTTTAGCTCATCAAGCTCAGCTGTATGCTGCTGCACATACGCATTTTCTGCTTCAAGATAAGCACGAGTCTGTGGTGAGTCTTTCTCACGCAACCACTCATAATTATCCACAAAGTCAATACCATGCGTGGTTCTGGTGGTTGGGATAATTGGCGCCACAGGCGGGAAAGAATTAGTCATAACTGACCATAATAGCTTTTCTTTCCACCTAGCGCCTGCACACAGCTACGCAGCGGCACAGCTACTGTTTGGCGTCGAATAGCTCAAGCCGCCAACTTACTACACGCAACAACCGATCCAATGGCAGAATTTTTCACCAGTGATACGCTCAAACGCCTCAACATAACGATCTCTGGTTGCTTCAACCACAGAACCAGGCAATTCCGGCGGCGGCATATGAGAATCTACATCCCACCCAGACTTTGATCCAGTAAGCCAGTTACGCACATATTGCTTATCAAAACTTGCTTGCACCTTGCCAGGAACATAATCTTGCGCCGACCAATAGCGAGAAGAATCCGGAGTCAAAACCTCATCTGCCAGCACAAGATTATTATTCTCGTCTAAGCCGAACTCGAATTTGGTGTCAGCCAAAATAATGCCGCGTTCTAATGTCATCGCAGCGGCTTGCTTATAAATAGCAATGCTGGCATCACGCAATTCTTCTGCCCGCGCACTACCGAGCTTATCGACGACTGCCTCAAAGGAAACATTCTCATCATGGTCGCCGATTTCTGCCTTGGTCGCTGGAGTAAAAATAGGCTCAGGTAACTTATCTGCTTCGACAAGCCCCTCAGGTAATTCCACACCACACACAGCACCAGTGCTTTGATATTCTTTCATGCCAGAGCCAGTGAGATAGCCACGTACCACACACTCAAACGGCAACATCTTTAATTTTTTACACACCATCGCTCGCCCCAGCACCTCTTCTGGGATACGCTCATCGTCGATTGAGCCAGCCAGATGGTTAGGGAAATCGATATTGTCAAAGAAATACTTACTCATCGCAGTAAGCACACGACCCTTGTCTGGTATTTCTGGTTCCAGAATATGATCGTATGCCGAAATCCGATCGCTGACGACCATGAGCAACGTGTCATCGTCGATCTCATAGATCTCGCGGACTTTACCTGCGGATAGGTGACTGTACTGAGAAAGTTCAGGACGCATAAGGCAAAAGTCTAGACCGTTCCCAAGCTAGGTGGTAATCGAGAGCGGTCTAGACGACTAATCGTTATAGATTGTTAGGCAGAAAGTTACTTTCTAGAGGATCTCCCCAGGAGTATATTCCGCCGCGCGAGGATAACGATTTATCACATCATTAACTCGACTCAATACTCGTTTTACCTGCGAAGACGCCGCACCAACAAAGGCTTCACGATCTGCAACAGCAGCACGCAATTCTTCAAGACTCAATGGCAAACGTTCATCTGCACCAAGGCGCTCAATGAGATCTTGTTCACCACCATTCTCCCGCATATTTAAGGCAACAGCCACCGCATTTTCTTTAATAATCTCATGAGCGCTCTCTCGACCCAGCCCAGCACGTACCGCTGCCATAAGGATTTTAGTCGTAGCCAAGAAAGGCAGATAGCGTTCCAACTCACGCTCAATCATGGCAGGGAAAACCCCAAATTCATCAAGCACAGTTAAGAAAGTCTCAAACATACCGTCGAGAGCAAAAAACGCATCAGGCAAAGCTACACGACGAATAACAGAACAGAATACATCTCCCTCATTCCATTGCTGACCGGAAAGATCAGCAACCATCGTGAGATAACCACGCAAAATAACCTGCAACCCACCGACTCGCTCACAAGAACGCGCATTCATTTTATGCGGCATTGCAGAAGAACCAACCTGCCCCTCCTTAAAGCCCTCAGTAACTGTTTCATTACCAGCCATAAGGCGAATCGTATGCGCCAAAGAAGAAGGACCAGAACCCAGTTGTACTAGAGCAGAGATCACATCAAAATCTAAAGACCGCGGGTAAACCTGCCCCACAGAATCAAAAACACGGCTAATACCAAGATGATCCGCAATACGAGTTTCTAATGCAGCAAGTTTTGCTTCATTGCCCCCCATAAGGTCCAACATATCCTGTGCAGTTCCCATCGGACCTTTAATACCGCGCAGTGGATAACGCCCCAACAGCTGCTCAGTGCGTTCTAATGCAATAAGCATTTCCTCCGCAGCGGAAGCAAAACGCTTGCCTAAGGTAGTAGCTTGCGCTGCAACATTATGTGACCGTCCAGCCATCACAAGATTTTGGTAATTAGCAGCGTGCTGTGCAATCCGTGCCAAAACTGCCACAGACTTTCCATGCACTAACTCCAAAGAACGATAAATCTGTAGCTGCTCGACGTTTTCAGTAAGATCACGTGATGTCATGCCCTTATGCACGTGCTCATGCCCTGCAAGAGCATTAAACTCCTCAATACGCGCCTTGACATCATGGCGCGTTACCTTTTCGCGCTGAGCAATAGAATCCAAATCTACGTGCTCAACTACTGCTTCATAAGCGCTAATTGCTTCATCAGGAATCTCAACGCCCAGGTCTTTTTGCCCTTTTAAGACAGCAAGCCACAACTGGCGCTCCATAATAATTTTCGACTCAGGACTCCATAGTTGCGCTAATTCAGCAGAGGCATAGCGGGAGGATAAAACATTTGCGATCTTCTTTTTTTCAGCCACGTTGTCCATTATGGCATTTTTTGCGTACAAAAAAGCAACCAGCTTAATCACCCTGGTGAAAGGCGTCGATTAGGCGTCGATTAAGCTGGTTTGGTATCGGGAGATGATTTAGATTTTGATGCGTCCGTGCAAAGCTGGCAAGGCAATATCGCTGCGATAATGACTACCATCAAGATGTATTTTTTCTATTGCAGCATAGGCTTGGGCTCGGGCAGTCTCTAAATCCTGACCAACACCAATGACATTAAGTACGCGCCCACCAGCGGATACTAACTCTCCCTGTTCACTATGCGCAGTACCTGCATGGCGCACCATGCTTTCCACAGAGCTATCAATGCCACTGATAACATCACCTGTACGGGGCCGAGCAGGATAGTCCTGAGCAGCTAATACGACGGTCACCGCTGTACCTTCTTTCCATTGCAATGGCGCGAGCTCAGCTAATTTTCCTGTTGCAACTGCAGCTAGGGTTGTTGCCAACGGGGACTCCAATAGTGCCAACACTGCTTGTGTTTCTGGATCACCAAAGCGACAGTTAAATTCGACGACTGCTGGTCCTTCTTTACCCCATGCCAATCCAGCATAGAGCAAACCAGAGTAAGCGCACCCTCTTTTCACCATCTCTTTTGCCACCGGAACGCATATCTCATCGACAATACGTTGCACTTGTGTTTGGCTCAGCCACGGTAATGGAGTGTAAGCACCCATACCACCGGTATTAGGTCCCTCATCATTGTCATATGCACGCTTGTGGTCTTGAGCTGGCAAAAGTGGTACAACAGTCTCGCCATCAACCAGGCAGAACAAAGAAATTTCCGGACCATCAAGGAAAGACTCCAATAGCACTGGGTTTCCAGCTGCTAGGACACTGTTTATATGGGCGCGAGCTTGATCGATATCAGTAGTAACTACCACGCCTTTACCACCAGCAAGTCCATCATCTTTGACCACATAGTGTGGACCAAAATGTGCGAGTGTTTCCTCAATCTGCTCTGGTGTTGCCCCTGGTAGTAATTGTTCAGCGCGTGCGGTAGCCACCCCAGCGCTTTTCATAACATCCTTCGCGAATGCTTTGGAGCCTTCGATCTGAGCCGCTGCTTTATTCGGGCCAAAAACTGCAAAACCAGCATGGCGCAATGCATCACCTACTCCAGCTACCAATGGGTTTTCTGGACCAATGACCACAAGGTCAGCAGCAATCTTTTGCGCAAGGGCGACGATAACCTCAGGGTTTTCGATATCAGTTATGTCTGGGTGGCAGGTGGCAATGGACTGCATTCCAGGGTTTCCTGGTGCAATATGCAGTGCCGTTGTTGCTGGATCTTGTGCTAATCCAATAGCTAATGCGTGTTCGCGTGCGCCTGAACCAATAAGAAGTATGTGCATAGTCTTTTAGTCTACAGCTAGAATCTCATAGTATGAGTAGCGTCTTTACACAGATTATTGAAGGTAACCTTCCCGGTCGTTTTGTGTACCGTGATGACACTGTCGTGGCCTTTCTTACGATTGAGCCTCTCGCGTATGGGCATGTTCTTGTTGTTCCTATTGCTGAGGTCGATAAATGGACAGATTTACCGGCTGAAACTTGGGGTCACCTCAATGCGGTTGCTCAAAAAATTGGTAAGGCTATTATCGCAGCATTTCATAGCGATCGAGCGGGATATATTATTGCTGGCTTCGACGTCGCCCATACTCATATTCATGTGTTTCCTACCTCATCTATGGCTAACTATGACTTCGCCACTGCGATGTCTGCTGATAGCACTGACCAGCAACTTATGGATGAAGCAGCCCAGAAACTACGTGATCAACTAGGTACTGATAAAACTGGGCACCTTCTGAACTAGCTAACGCTAGTGCGTAGTTGCGTAAGTAGCGCACAGCGTTTATACGATGCTTAGATAAGCTTAGATAACTCGTGGGAGCACGACTCTAAACGTGGTTCCCACCCCAGGTTGACTGAGCACTGATATTTCCCCGTGCTGGGATTCCACGAGCGATTTCGTAATCGCAAGGCCCAGCCCAGATCCGCCGGTGGAGCGAGTACGCGATACATCAGCACGATAGAATCTCTCAAAAATATGAGCCGCGTCCTGCGCATTCATTCCCACACCATTATCAACGACATCTGCAACAATAGCTGGATTATCACCTAGGTTTCCTTCTCTGAGCACAACACGCACCTCAGCTTGTTCGCCGCCATGTTTGAGAGCATTGACAATCAAATTGCTAAACACTTGATGCAGCCGTGAGGCATCACCAAGAACAAGCGGAACCTCATTCATAGTGGTAGAAACATCTATACTGCGTTGTGGATAGGTCGCACGCAAAGAATTAGCCAATGCAAGATTAAGTTCTAATAGATCAACTGGTTTCTCCTCAAACTGCATTCCTTCTGCTCTAGTCAGCGCTAAAAGGTCTTCCACCAAAACGCTCATGCGACTGGCTTCTTTTTCAATTTTGTCCACTACAAGCTGTGCATCTGTGGTAGCACCAGTACGGTAGAGTTCAGCATAGCCTTTTACACTGGTCAGAGGGGTACGCAATTCATGAGAGGCATCACCGACGAATCTACGCATCTGCTCTTCTTTGTCCCGTAGTTCAATAATCAAGCGTTGTAGTTGCTCAATCATGATGTTGAGCGACGCAGATAGAGAACCAACCTCAGTATTGATGGGATATTCTGGCACGCGACGATCCAAGTTACCAGCCGCAATAGCTGTAGCTGTTGCTTCGACTTCTTTAAGCGGACGGAATGTGCGTTTGATGATATAAAACGCCGCAATCGCAATAAGCGCTAATACTATTGCCCCAATAATGAACTGCCCTAACGCTAAGCGCTGGAGAATCATCGTTTCTTGGGTGACATCTTTTGCTACCACGACGGTTATACCGTTGCGTTCCCTGGCAATGACACGCCATTGCACGGAATCTGCAGAATCTGCACTAGACGGTACATTAACTGGGGCACTGCCTACATGTATTTGTGACCAATCAGGTTTACTTTCCCCATTATGACCTTTGATTTCTGCACTTGAACCATCCGGATAAATCCAGGCAAGATAAAAATCATTGGGAGGATGTTTTACCTTTGCCACGGCTTGTTGTTGGAGATCGTGAAATATCTCTAAACTTACCGCCCAACTGTCCATTGATCGGTTGAGATCTTCATCAACACTGTTATAGATAACACCCTTGATAGTGGTTTGTACTGCTATAGCGCTAGCGCTTAAACCAATAGCAGAAATAGCAATAATAATGAGTACAAGAATGTTACTCATCGGCATACCCTTATTTTTGCCGAATCGATACTTTCTAAACTTAGAACGTCTAGTCCGTTTGGAGCTTATTTCAGGGGCAGACTGTGGTGAAGTGCGCTCAGGTTCATCAGCCACCACATCTGCAGTATCAACAGCACGGGAAAAGTGTTTATCAACCAAAGTCTATTGCCTTTTCTCAGTCTTGAATCACAGCCTAAGTAATATCGTCCTACCCACGTGGTTTACGCAGGACATAACCCACACCACGCACAGTGTGAATCAATGCTGGCTCTGAGGTATCGACTTTGCGGCGCAAATAAGAAATATAGGATTCCACCACGTTACCATCACCACCAAAATCATAATGCCACACGTTATCCAGGATTTTTGCTTTGCTAAGCACTACTTCCGCATTCAACATGAGGAAACGCAAGAGATTAAATTCTGTTGGTGACAGCTCCACCAATTGCCCCGCCTTGGTTACTTCATGAGTATCGTCGTTAAGCGTTAAATCTTCGTACACCAAGGTTGCTTCATCTTCTTGTGATTCTTCGACACTGGCACCGCGCCTTAAAATAACCCGCAGACGTGTAATAACTTCTTCCAGAGAAAAAGGTTTGGTGACGTAATCATCAGCACCAATAGTCAAACCATGAATACGGTTTTCTACTGCATCTTTTGCAGTGAGATATAAAACAGGACCATCAAGACCTTGTGCCCTTAATTTAGGTAATAACTCGAAACCATCCATACCAGGCATCATGACGTCTAGTATGAAAGCATCCGGCTGAAATGTTTGCGCTACCTCTAGTGCCTGGGTACCAGAATTAGCGGTAGCAACCTCAAAACCTTGAAACCTAAGACTAACAGTGAGCAGTTCTACGATATTAGGTTCATCGTCGACAACAAGTACCCGAGTTGATCTTTCATTCATGTTTTCCATTGTCCTCTAATTTCCTATAACTATAAATACTGCAAATGCTCAGCTAAAGCATTGACCATTGCGCTGGCGGAGTTTCCCCTTCATTCAACCCTCCCCCACTGCCGAAATACTTGTACCGTCCTGTCAAAATCCTGTGAATATTAAGACTTGAAAACTGTAACGTATGTTCGGTACAGTTCAATATATGCAGAAAACGTCACAATCGCAACGATGGATCTTCCTCCTCATCGTTTCCCTAGGACTATTCATGGTTTCTGCAGATAATTCCATTCTTTTTAGTGCACTGCCCACTTTAAGAGAATCCTTGAACACCACAGAACTCCAAGGATTATGGATTGTCAATGCCTACCCTCTGGTCCTAGCAGGTTTACTTATCGGTACCGGTACTTTAGGAGATAAAATTGGCCACCGACGGATGTTTGAGATTGGCCTCATCATCTTTGGCATCGCGTCACTCATTGCCGCTTTTTCTCCTAACGCACAACTGCTCATTACTGCACGGGCACTACTAGGCTTTGGCGCAGCCACACTCATGCCAGCCACCCTAGCCCTCATCCGTCTTACGTTCATCGACCCTAAAGAACGCAATACAGCAATTGGCATTTGGGGCTCTATCGCAACCATAGGAGCAGCCGCAGGCCCTGTTCTTGGTGGATTTCTATTAGAAAATTTCTGGTGGGGATCAGTATTTCTCATCAATATCCCCATCGTGGTACTTACCTTGTTTTCCACGCATATCTTCGCTCCTGAAAACCAAGCAGATCCACAACAATCATGGGACTTTTTATCTTCCATATGGGCAATGCTCGCTATGACCGGTTTCGTATTTTTCATTAAAGAACTTACCCATTTTCCACTTAATCTCCTATACATTACTGGCTCAGCATTACTGACTCTCGTCAGTTCATGGGCTTTCGTTCACAGACAGAAACACCTAGTAAACCCTTTACTTTCCTTTGATATTTTCCGTAATCGCCTTTTTAGTATCGGAGTATTAAGCGCAGCTCTTTCCATGTTTATTGTTGCCGGAACAGAGTTACTCACTACTCAGCGTTTCCAAATTGCTCTTGGGTTTAGTCCACTCCAAGCCGGACTCATTACCGCTGCCATTGCTCTAGCAGCTTTTCCTGCATCCATTTTGGGCGGAGCTAATCTCCACAGAATAGGCTTTAGACCAATCATCTCTGGTGGTTTTGCTCTGGTAGCACTTGGGCTTTTCCTTGGCGTTTATGCCATATGGAATAACCTTTTCGCTTTACTTATCTTTGGATTCATTACAGCTGGATTTGGTATTGGGCTGATTATGTCAGTTGCCTCCACTGCCATTATCGGCTCTGCACCAGCACATCAATCAGGGATGGCTTCCGCAATGGAAGAAGTCTCCTATGAACTCGGCACTGTATTATCAGTAGCTCTCATGGGCTCACTTATGTCCATGTTCTACACATTACGTGCACCTCAGTCCGTGGCTCATTCTATGGATGCAGGTGGTATGCAAGCAGCATCAGCCATTGACAGTGCCTACGCCACAACTCTCATCATCACAGCAATTATCGCAGCTACCACTGCTATTGGAACTTTCATCTTCTTCAATGGCAATCCCAAGGAGACAGAATATGCGCACGAGTAAAAAAGAACTTCTCATCACCACAGCCATCGACATCATCGAGCGAGAAGGGCTAGAAGCACTCACCTATGATTCGCTTTCCCAAGCCACAAAAATGTCAAAATCTGGTCTGATTTACCATTTCCCATCAAGGCACGCAATGCTGCAAGACATCAATGATTATCTAGCACATAGCTGGGAAGAACAACTTATTGATGCCTTAGACGTTCCTTTGCCAGAATCAACAGTAGAACAACGTGTTTTGGCAAGTCTAGAAGTTTTTTCCGAACACGCATCCTTAAGCGATTTGCTCCTTACTCTCGACGCCACCAACGTCCCTGAGTATCGAAAAACATGGGAGAAAATACTAGAGAAATGGGCATTTCCTCGTGATGTTATTGACAGTGAACCCAAAAAATACCTCATCCATCTCATTGCAGCTGGACTATGGATTCACGATTACATCAGCCCTTTTTCACTCAATGGTACAGAGCGCAAAAAACTCATTGATACAGCACAAGAATTACTTTCTGAAGAAACTCAGTAAGTCGAGTGCAATAACCACCCAGCAATTAGATTCAGGTTGTTATCCCTATCCCATATACCTATCACAGAATAGGTCTAAAATATGTGCATGAAAATACTCTCCCGCATTCTCTCGCCCACGCGCATAACACATACTGCGCAAATAGCATCCTCTCTAGGATGCCTTGTATCTTTGACAGTATCTTTGGCAGCCTGTAGCTCTCCTAGTTCCACAAATAGTGCTACACCAACAAATACTGCCAATAAGCAGGTTAATTATGTCAGCTGCCAAATCCCCGAATCAGCAAACTTTGCAGCAACTTCCATATCTGCAGAAAACACAACCGACAATGCAGCAAAAGGCAATGGTGCAACAACAGAAGTAGCAACCATGCCAGAAAGCGCTACAGGTTTTCGCACCAATCTCACCGCAACTCATGCCAAGAATTTCGCCGTTTCCACCGCTAACCCTCTGGCCACTAAAGCAGCTTGCGATGTACTAAGCAAAGGCGGAAGTGCAGCAGATGCACTGGTCGCAGCACAATTTACCCTAGGTTTAGTGGAACCACAATCCTCTGGAATTGGCGGAGGAGGATACATCCTCTATAGCGATGCAGCGAGCGGAAAACTCATCGCTATCGATGGCAGAGAAACAGCACCAGTAAATGCAACAGGCGACTACCTACTTAATGCGCAACCAGATGCACGCCGCTCAGGAAGATCAATAGGAGTACCAGGCATTGTCGCTGCTCTAGATAAATTGCACCAGCGATACGGTCAACAATCATGGGAATCCCTTACCCAACCAGCTCACGCTCTTGCTCAAGACGGCTTTGCCATTAGTCAACGAATGGCAACAAGCATTGCCGATAATGCACAAGACCTCGCCAGTGATCCTGAAGCAGCTGCTTATTTCCTACACGAGGATGGGAGCCCCAAAACCACAGGCGAAATATTAAAAAATCCAGCTTATGCCCACACTCTAGAAACATTGGCAACCCAGGGAGCTCAAGCACTCTATACCGGAGAATTAGCAAAGGATATCGTCGATAAAGCAACAAGTAATCAAGGTGGGAAAACTCCTTCCACACTCACTACTGCTGATCTCGCAGCTTATACTCCCATCGAACAGGAAGCAGTATGTGCACCATACCGCGATAAAATCATCTGCGGTGCACCACCATCAAGTTCAGGTGGCATTACGGTGCTAAGCGCACTAGGAATTTTAGAAAACGCGGATCTCGCAGCGCTTGCCCCAGAAAAAACTGGTCTAGATGGTGCATTACCTTCAGCACAAGCCCTACACCTTATCAGCGAAGCAGAGCGTCTTGCCTACGCAGATCGTGATGCGTATATAGCCGACCCAGCTTTTGCGCCACTGCCAGGTGGAAATGCCAATGCGCTACTCAATTCCGATTATCTTGCACAGCGTTATCAGCTCATCAATCCAGAAAAGTCAATGGGAACCGCCACAGCAGGTACCTTTGATAGTGAACTTGCCCCTACAGAGGATCTAGTAGAACATGGCACAAGCCATATCAGTGTCATCGATGCACAAGGCAATGCTGCTTCCATGACTACAAGCGTCGAAGCTGCTTTCGGGTCTTTCCACATGGTGGATGGGTTTCTACTAAACAACCAACTGACCGACTTTAGCGCACAGCCCCTCGACGAACAGGGCGTCCCCATTGCCAACCGAGTAGAAGGAGCAAAACGCCCACGGTCTTCCATGTCACCTACGATTATCTTCAATGCCAAGGACAATCATGATCGCGGTGAAGTGTACATGGTGGTTGGTTCACCAGGTGGTGCGGTTATCCCACAATTTGTTATTAAAACCATTATCAGTGTGCTCGACTGGAAAATGGATCCACAACAGGCAATCAGCTCACCAGACTTTGGTGCCCGCAATACTCCAGAAACAGGCATAGGCGGCGAACATCCACTACTTGCGACGAATAATCCAGAAGTAACAAAACTCATTAACGAGTTAGAACAACGCGGTCATAGCGTATCAACCAAAGAACAATCTAGTGGCCTATCTGCACTTATCCGTGATCCCGACGGCCATATCATTGGTGGTGCTGACCCACGGCGCGAAGGCATTGTGCTCGGAGGATAACTATACAATGACAAAACAATGCCAAAGCAGCATTACCGCCCCTCAAAAACACTGCGAAACCACAATGCGGTAAGGTGTGAGCTGCTATGTCTTTAATCAACAATGCACCAAGCAAACGCCCCGGGTTTATCGGAGCGCTACGTACCCTCTGGCGCAGAGGACACGACGATAAACCCAGCGTAGCGACGATTGACGTGGCTGCTGAAGCACCACTATCCCCCATCGCACCTGTTGATTATTCTGACCCCGCTCAAATCTCTGAAGTGCTAGAAATAGCCGCCCGCATCAGTGAAATACTCATTATATGCGGCACCACCAATAGTGATGCCGCAGCACAGGCTCGGGCTATCACAGAATCATATGGTCTTAGCGATGTTCATATCGATATGACCATGAAGAAAATCCACCTATACGCACATTTCAGCAACACAGAACAATATAAACCCATTGTTCATGTGCGCGTCATCGAACCTGAGGCGGAAAACTTTGACCGCCTCATTCAAGTCGATCGACTCATCAGAGACATTCACGCAGCAAAAGCCACACCTGCACAAGCTACCAAAAGGCTCGACGATATTGTTCGCACTCCACCACCACAAGGAATCCTCGGCGTGAGCACTTCCTGGGCTATCATGTGTGCATCAGTTGCCATGCTCATCGGTGGTGACGCACTCGTAGCAGCAATATCCATGTTTGCAGGAGCTATTATCGTCTACACCTTGGCAAAGCTCTCTGAAATCGGACTACCGCCTTTCTTTCAGAACACTGCTGGTGGCATCTTCGCCTCTTTAATAGCAGCAATATCCTACCGATATGCCGATGCTGCAGGTATATCTATTCGCCCCTCTATGATCATTGCAACCTCTATCGTCGCAATGCTCGCTGGGTTGACCATTGTTCAAGCACTCCAAAATGGTGTAAGCCATTCCCCCATTACTGCCAACGCAGGATTTTTCAACGCCGCTATAGCCACAGGCGGGCTCGTCGCAGGAGTAGGGATAGGCATCGCATTATCTAATTCCATTGGTTTTAGTCTTCCCCCAATGGAAACCATTGCCCCGCCCAATTTCTCCTCAACTTCGGTACGAGTGGCAGGAAGCGTCATCGCAACCGCAGCTTACGCCCGCGTCTGTCACGGCGACTTACCTTCAATAATGCTCTCTGGAGTAACAGCATTCTTGGGGTCAAGCCTCTACTACTTCTGCCTTATCCCCCTGGGTATCGACTCCATCTCCGCAACAGCAATCATGGCCGTACTCATCGGATTCTTTGGTGGCTTACTCGGGCGACGCTACCGCGTACCGCCGCTCATCATCACCATTGCAGGAATCACCCCACTATTACCTGGATTGACAATTTACCGCGGAATGTACGCGCTCTCGCACGAACAACTCATTGTCGGTTTCTCAAACCTCACTCTTGCTTTAGTAACAGCAACTGCCTTATCAGCAGGAACAGTCTTTGGCGAATGGCTGGCTCGCCAAGTGAGGGCGTAAGGGACTGCACAACCCTATGTTCGTGCGATGGTTTCCAATGTTTTCTAGGAAAACTTAAGATCTTCACCAAGATATTCGATATTAAATTTAGGCACAACTACACCTCGTTTTCCTTCTGCTACATATCCAGCATGGATAGCACCGTAACCATGAAGATCAGCTAGATGCAAAACTTGAGCAACACAATCCTCATCAACTGTCAATATGTATCCGATCCCCATATTGAGTGTGGAATATGCTTCCTGCTTTGATAATTGCAATACATCCACCATTGTTTCAAGTACCTCGGGTACTTCAGGCAAATCTTCAATCACAAACTTTACTTGGGACTTCCCTCTCATGACTTTCATCAACCCATGACCAGTAACAGCATTAAGGAAAGAAGGACGAATACCAGCAGCTAACACTTCCTTCACAAATTTCACATAAATAATGCTTGGATCCAACAAGGCAGAGCCAAAATCTCTACCACTGGGCAATGTAGTCAGTAATCCTTTAGGTAATTTCTTAGCGACGAGACGCGCTAATGATGCACCATTAGTATGTAATCCTGAACTTTTAAGCAGAATAATCTGTTGTCCTGGTTGAATAGCATCACCAAAAATAGGATCTATCCCTTCAGGAATAACCCCAATTGAACTTCCACCTAATTCCAAACCATCTTTGGCTACTAATCCAGGCAATGCAGGTGACTCTCCACCACCCCACGTTGCCTGTGATAACTCGCAAGCATGACGCCAACCTTTGAGTAATTCTAAAGATCTTCTTGAGTCTTCATACCAACTTGCGTCTCCTGTAGAAAAATACGCTGTCACAAGGGCAGGTAAAGCACCAACTGAAATAACATCATTCACAATGGCAGCAACTGCGTCGACAGCAATATCATGGAAACGAGACTGCCCCGTCTGTTGCAAGTATTGTTCTGCAATGACCGATTTTGTTCCGAGTCCTTCGGTAACAATCGCAAGATTAAGTCCTTGCATATTCATCACGTACGCGGATGCACCACGTGAAGCCCCATATTCGCTAGCGCCAAAAGCGCTCAAAGCGCCGACTGTACTTTTTGCAAAATTGATAGCATCGCTTTTCACCTGGTCAAGTACAGAATAATCCACACCAGATTGCTTGTAGTTCTTGAAATCACTCATAATTTTACTTCCGCTTTGCATGGTGCTCATCACTCGATGGAGAAATAGAAAAGGCAGAATGTTCAACAGGAAACAACTAAATGCCCTGTGCACAATCAAATCCAACACTTTTATTAGTGAGCATAATCTTGATTATCAACAATCATCAATGCTTTTTCTTTGCCCCCCCAAATAGGAATCAAATACCTTAGGTTCTAGTGATTATTGCAATCACAAAGCAGAAATAGCCTGGTTTTTTCCTCAAATGAAAGGACACTTTTTCTTTATCTCATTCCATCACCTAGACCAATTTGCATAGGGATAGGATTAGATGATTATCCATTTGATCTTTTATGTGAGGAGCATTCATTCACAGTGGGAGTAAAAGATTCTGATGTTCGCGTTTAGAAAGAACCCTGTTAGTTATACGTTCATCGGCATTATCTGGATTCTGTGGGCTGTAAATATTCTGAAGTTGCCGGAAAAGTATGCGGCTATTTTCTCTGGTCATCTGCTCGGTGATCTGCTGACACCTCTAGGGTTTGCGTCCACTTCTTTCGGTGGTGCGTTAGCACTGACATTGATGGCGTGTTTCGCGGCTCCTGCGGAGCGGTTGTTGGGTCCTGTGCGTTATTTTGTGACGGGGTGTGTGGCGCAGTTGGCGTCGATCCCTTTGACCTTGATGTTGGCGCGCGCTATTGAGCATATGGGACTGTGGACGTGGGGCGATATGCTACGCCAGCATCCGCATATCTCCCCCATTGGGTTTTTCGTTGGTGGCGCTGGAGTGGCATCGACGTTCATGCCTCGTTTATGGCGACGCCGCGTTCGCTTATCCCTCCTGTCCCTGACCCTCACACTGGTGTTTTATGGCGGTTCTTTCTCTGATTTGCTGGGGGCAACCACGGCACTGAGTTCCATTGCGGTGGGCATGATTGTGAATAAGGAACGTCCTACACTGACATCCTCGGTTCAGGAGAAACGCCTGCTGACGGCGTTGGTGATCAGCATTGTTGCCATTAGCCCTTTGTTGGTTGCGTTGAATCCTCATGCTGTGGGGCCGTTGAGTTCTGTCACTCGGCTGATGTGGACGGCTGATGCGTCTGCGTATCAGGAGGCTGCGGCGTGTTTCTCCGATAGAAATTCGGCGTTATGCCATGACATTATGGCGTTTAACCGTATTTATGGTTTTGGTCCTGCTGTGGCAGATCTTATTCCGCTGCTGCTGCAGTTGGTTTTGTGTTTTGGTTTGCTGCGTGGGCGGCGCCTGGCATGGGTACTGAGCACCATTGGCCAGGTGGTCATCATGGTGGTGCTGTTACTTCAGGTGATGTACCTGCATTGGGATGGGGTTAATTTGTATGGGGTTAGCCTCACAGCAACGGTACTGCCGTGGGTGGCGTGTTTGGGTATGTTGTGGTTTAACCGTTCGGCGTTTCAGATCCGTGAGCACCCGCGTTTGCTGCTTTCTGTAGTGACGCGTGTGAGTGCATTGCTGCTGGTGTTTGTGCTGTTGTGGGTGGTGGTGGGTTATCTGGTACGGGATTCTTTCCTGGATGGTGCCACTGTCATGGATCTTCTGTATGAAGCACCGTTGCGTTTCTTGCCGCCTGTGGTGGCTATTGTGCTCCCTTATATTCTGGTGCCGGATAGCACGCTGGGGTGGGTGCTATATGAGTGGACGGGGACGGTTTTTTGGCTGATTGCTGCCTGGATGTTGTATCGGTTGTTTGCTCAACCTGCTAACCCGAAGCATGATGAGGCGTTGGCGAAGGCTCGGGCAATTTTTGAGTCCGGTAGTGGCGATCATGTGTCTTTTATGACGTTGTGGGATGGGCATCGTTATTTTTTCAATACCGCGGGCAATACTTATGTGGCGTATCGAGCAAGTAATGGTGTGGCATTGACATTGGGGGAACCTGTTGGTGAGGATCCGATGGGATGTGCTGCGGAGTTTGAGGTTTTTGCGCGTGCTCAGGCACTGAAACCTGCGTGGTATTCGGTGCGTTCGTCGTTTATCCGCCCTGGTTTTAAGTATTTGGAGGTTGCGGAGGAGGCACTGCTGAGCACGGAGAATACGGAGTTCAAGGGTAAGAAATTCCAGAATGTGCGCACGGCACGCAATAAAGCGGCTAAGGAAGGAGTGCAGACGCAGTGGACATCCTGGGAGCAGTTGGATCTGACAATGCGGCAAAGAATTGCGGAATTGTCCGAGGAGTGGGTGAGCGAGAAGGCACTCCCGGAGATGGGGTTCACGTTGGGCGGTCTGGAGGAGATACAGGTTCCTGGGACGTGTTTGTTGCTGGCTGTGGGTGATGATGGCACGGTGCATGGTGTGACCTCGTGGATGCCGGTGTATGAGTCTGGTGTGTTGGCCGGGTACACGCTGGATATGATGCGCCGTGCTGACCACGGTTTCAAGGGGACTATTGAGTTGCTTATTTCCGAGGCGCTTCTTATTGCCAAGCAGCAGGGTTGCGGGTGGATTTCTTTGTCTGGTGCCCCGCTTGCGTCTACAACGCATAGCGCTGAGCGCGCCCGTCAAGCTACTGCCGGTGCGGCTGGTGATGGTGCCACATACCACGCCAAAGGCGCAGGTGATGCGGAACCCGCGGGTGCCAGTTCTGCCTTGTTGAGCAGTATTTTGGATCGGGTAGGCCAAGAACTGGAACCGTTGTATGGGTTCCGTACTCTTGCGGCAAGTAAGAAGAAATTTCAGCCGCAGGAGCAGTCATGGAATCTGGCGTATGAGGATGAGCTAGCGTTGCCTTCTATTGGTTTTGCGATTATTCATGCGTATCTTCCTTCTTTGCGAGCACGGGATGCGGCGCGAGTGGTGCGAATGTGGTTGGCGGCTCGTCATGCTTAGCGTCTTAAAATCTGTACGCAAATACCAGTAGATTCTGAGGTGCCTTCCCTTGGTATCCCTGAATAACCCCACTGTCTAATCTAACCCCGATATACAAATATACCCAGAAGAATCAGCAGACTTTTCTTCTGGGAATTTTGAGCTGGAGATGGGACTTGAACCCACAACCTACGGTTTACAAGACCGTTGCGCTACCGATTGCGCCACTCCAGCACATGCCGTTTAGAGCACGAAGAAGATAATAACCTACTTCATGCATATACAGCAACTGCCTTGTTAAAGCACTATTTTTGCCTTTTCTTTTCTCAAGGTATGTATCGAAACATGAGATAGCGAAAAAGAGCAATCATAGCTAGGTTAGTAGGCAGTAGTTTGATTTCCAGCCTTTTGTTGGTGGCTTTCATGGTCACGCCATAACACACTGGAATGCAAAAGAGACCAAGTCGGAATCATCAGATAGTTCAGATAACGCAGAGGAGGTTCAACGTCTGTGAAAATAAACTTTTTGGGCAATCGTCGTGGGCGGGTAGCTACGATCGACGCAGTTAAAGCGGCACCTCCACCATCACCTCTAGCACCTGTTGATCTTACCGACCCTCGTCAGGTGGCAGCTGTCATGGATCTTGCTGCTCGCATTGGTGATATTTTGCTTTCCTCTGGCACATCCAATCGCGATACCTTGGCGCATATTCGCGCAGTGACAGCCTCGTATGGTTTGCTCTATTGCCACGTGGACATCACCCTCAACACCATCACAATTTTCACCACCATTGGCGATGCTGACCTCACTCCAGTAAGTGTGTTCCGCGTGGTATCTAAGATGACCACAGATTTTTCCAAGCTCAGCGAGGTCGACCGCCTCATCCGATCTATTCACGCTGGTGCTACTCCACCGGATGTGGCAACCAAAATTCTCGACGAACTTTTTAGCTCACCGGCAAAATATGGTTTTGCAACCTCTACCCTGGGCTGGGGTGCTTTAGGAGCGTGCGTTTCTATTCTGCTTGGCGGCACTGCGCTTACTGCACTGGTGTCTTTTTTCATTTCGCTCTGTATCATTTCACTGAGCTCTTGGCTTTCCCGACGCTCCCTGCCACTGTTTTTCCAAAATATCTTTGGTGGTTTCATCGCTACTGTACCTGCTGCGCTTACCTACTCTATCGGTGTGCGTCATGGCATACAGATCATTCCCAGTCATATTATTGCTGCCGGTATCATCGTGATGCTTGCTGGATTAACTTTGGTACAAGCACTCCAAGACGGTATTACTGGTGCCCCAGTAACTGCTAGTGCTCGTTTCTTTGAGACTTTCCTCCTCACTGGCGCTATTGTCGCCGGTGTTGGTGCTGGTATTCAGTTTTCTGAGCTCATTGGCATTACCTTGCCGCCTCTAGAGACAATCGCGCATACAAATTATGCTACTGCTACTGCCAAAGCTCTGGCAGGAGCTGCTGCTTCGGCAGCTTTCGCTTTGGCGTGTTATGCCGAGATAAGTTCCGTCATTATTTCTGGTATGACGGCTTTGGCAGGTTCTCTGCTCTACTATTTCATTCTGATTCCTGCAGGTATCGGTGAGGTTACTGCTACCGCAATTGCTGCGAGTGTGATTGGTTTAGCTGGTGGCTTGCTTGCTAGGCGTTTTTTGATCCCCCCACTTATTACTGCTATCGCTGGTATTACGCCGATGATGCCGGGGCTGTCGATTTATCGCGGTATGTACACCGCTCTCAATGAGCAAATGCTGCTTGGGTTTACCAATATGAGCTTGGCGTTATCGATTTGTTGTGCCTTGGCTGCGGGTGTTGTTTTTGGTGAGTGGGTTGCGCGCCGTCTTAAGCGCCCTCCTCGAATCAATCTCTATGGTGTGCTTTCAGGCAGCTGGTATAAGGGGTTGCGTCGACGCCCTCGCTATAATTTTGCTGCTGCGGATAAACCCACCCACCCAGATACTCAGAGCTTTAAGGTGGTCACTGCTGATTCACTCCCGGTTGCAATTAGCGAGCCGCCTGGTAAAGAGAGTGAAGATGAAGATACGCCGGAGGATACTTAGTCAGATATGCACTGCCGACGCCCAGCCTTTCTAGCTGGGATAAGCGAAAAGGTTAATTTTAGAGTATAATTTTCCACCTAGACTGCATTTTCTTAATCTACAGGAGGACCCTTGCCCCCTAAGGTCACTGATACTCGCGCTGCCTCTGCAGAAACTCTCCATGCTGTCGAGGCGGAAACAGCCGCTGCTGCGCGTCGCATTGTTGCCACTTATGCAGAAGATTTCTTCGATGGTGTCACACTGATGTGTATGCTCGGAGTGGAACCAGAAGGTTTGCGCTACCGTAAAGTTGCAGCTGAGCACGAGGAAAAACAAGCCCCAAAGAAAGCTGCGAAAAAGACCTCTAAGAAGGCAAGCAAAAAGGCTACAAAGAAAGCCGCGAAGAAAACTACTAAAAAAGCTGCAAAAGCTACAAAGAAAACTACCAAGAAAACCACTAAAAAGAGCACCAAGAAGGCGTGATTCTCGTGAGCGGTGACAACACCTTCGTCGTAGTAGCTAATCGTCTACCCGTTGATATTTCTGTTACCGCTTCGGGAAATCGTGTTTTTTCCCCTAGCCCCGGTGGTTTAGTATCTGCCTTGAGCCCTGTTCTAGAAAAGCAACAGGGCTGTTGGGTTGGCTGGTCTGGTACCACTCAAGAGGTACCAGACCCTTTCTATACCGATGAAGGCATTTTGCTCTACCCTGTGGGGTTGAGCGAGCATGATTTCCAAAACTTCTATGAAGGTTTTTCTAATGCTACGCTGTGGCCTCTTTATCACGACCTCATCGTTCCTCCTATTTATCATCGCCATTGGTGGGCCTCCTACCGCGATGTCAATCTCAAGTTTGCGCATGCTGTTGCTGACGTCGCTGCTCATGGTGCTACCGTGTGGGTGCAAGATTATCAACTCCAACTTGTCCCAGGAATTTTGCGCCAAATACGCCCTGACCTCACCATTGGTTTCTTCCTCCATATTCCTTTTCCACCGGCAGATCTTTTCCGCCAACTGCCTTGGCGAGAAGAGATCATTCGCGGTTTGCTAGGCGCGGATCTTATTGGTTTCCATCTGCCTTCCAATGCTGCTAATTTTTTGGCGCTAACCAAGCAAGTCGCTGGTGGCGTTGGCTCGCACACTGGGCAGCCCGACGAGCTTGAAGTCACTGGTCAACCAAGTGTTCGTGAGATCACTGCCCATATCACTACCAGCGATAACCGCACGGTAGGTGTTGGCGCTTTCCCCATTTCTATCGACGTCGAGGCATTGCTTTCCACCAATGTCAGTCAAGAAGATAAGACATCATTGCGCGCTGAGCTAGGTAATCCTGAAACGCTTATCTTAGGCGTGGATCGACTCGACTACACCAAAGGTATTTTGCAGCGCCTGCTTGCTTTTGAGGAGCTTTTGGAAGCCGAGGCACTCGATCCGGAAAAAACTCTTTTTGTGCAGGTTGCCACTCCGTCGCGAGAACGAATTGAGCATTATAAAAAAACGCGCTCTGAGGTGGAGGAAGCAGTAGGGCGTATCAATGGTCGTTTTGGCAGTATCACAAAACAAGTGGTGCATTATTATCATCAATCTTTGCCAAAGAAACACCTGGTTAAACTCTATTCCACGGCGGATATTATGCTGGTCACACCGTTCAAGGATGGCATGAATCTGGTTGCCAAAGAATATGTTGCTTGCCATAGCGACGGTAGCGGTGCGTTAGTGCTCAGTGAGTTTGCTGGTGCAGCGCAGGAATTCTCGGAAGCATTCTTGTGTAATCCTTTTGATATGGAATCCGTCAAACGCCAGTTAGTCAATGCGGTTCATGCTCTCAAGCACAACCCGAGCAACGCCGTCGAACGCATGAAAGCGCTCAATAAACAAGTGCGCGAGCATGATGTCAACCTCTGGGCAACATCCTTTTTAGATTTACTCACCCCGGCACATACTCGCAGTAGCTAATGTAGGTAACTTATGCGTGTTCTTCGTTTTTCACAGCCACAATTACTCACCGCCATCAGTCTCATTGCGGGACTCGCGTTGAGCGCTTGCGCCGCGCCAGAGAAGAAAATCACTGACTCTACCTGGCAGGTCACGAATGTGTATACCACAGCCGATTATCCAAGCGAAATAGCAGATGAAGTAGCTGGTGCAGTGACCATGACCTTCGGCGGCACCACCGTACAAGGTTTCACCGGATGTGCTCCCTTTAATGCCATTGTGAGCTTCAACAACGACTCGCACAACACTCGTCCAGAGCAGGCACAACGCCTCAGCATTAGCGATATTAAGTTTCGCGACACTGATCCACAGCAATGTCAGGGAAAAGTGCAGTTCTTCCATGAGGCGATCGTCGAAATGCTCACCTATGGCAAGTTCACCATTAGCCACCCGCAACCAGATATTATGCTGCTTACTTCCACGAAGGAACCAGAAAATAAGCTCGACTCCCCCGCCATCAAACTCATCAATACACACTAAACCACCAAAGGAATGCTATGGCTCCCATAACTCTCGACGAACTGGCACGCACTAAACAACTGCTTGTGGTATCAGATTTCGATGGTACACTGGCAGGGTTTAGTACCGACCCTGCCACAGTACCAGTAAATCAACAGGCAGCAGCAGCATTACATCAGCTTGCTGAATTACCCAACACCACTGTGGCTATTTTGTCTGGGCGCGATCTTGATGGTTTGCGTGCTGCCAGTGGTTTTAGTGAAAAAAGTTTTGTCCTCGCGGGTTCTCATGGAGCCCAGACCAGCGAACCCTATGCAGATATTCTTGCCAGCCCCTGCCTTAACGACGCACAGCAGCAGGCTTTAGCTGCGGTTAGTGAAAAACTTGAGGAGTTGGCTCAAAAGTTAGAAGGTGCTTTTGTGGAGCATAAGCCATTCCATCGCGTGCTCCATACGCTTAAAGCGACTGACCAAAAGGGGGCGGCAGCGCTGCTGGCCGAGGCGCTTGAGCTTGATATTCCTGGTATCCATGCCAAACCTGGTAAAAGTATCGTGGAGTTTTCGGCAGTTACTATTACTAAAGGTAGTTGGATTAGCCAGGCACAATCCTATTTTGATGCAAGCGCTACTGTGTTTTTGGGTGATGATACTACCGATGAGGATGGTTTTGCGGTTCTTGGTGCTGGTGACCTTTCCGTTAAAGTGGGCAATCCACAGGTGGAAACCGCAGCGCGGCTTCGGGTAGCTGATATTGCTGGTGTTGCAGAGTTGCTCACGCAGTTGGCTGGGGTGCGTACTCAGGCACTGGGTTAATCGGCGTTGTCGGCATTGTCGGCGATGTCATAGCCCATTGCTTGTGCCCAGCGGATAAGTGCGCCGCGTATTTCTATCACGTCACCGACGGTTTTAGGTTCTAGGACTGGGTCATTGGGGAGCACTCGCCTAGGATCACCTACGGGAACAATGTCTAGTACATTTTTGTTTTCGCCTATGTGCAAGATAGCAAGACCGATCATTTCTACATTGGTTTGTTCGCAGATTGCCCAACTCAGCATGGTTTCTTCATGCCAGGCAGCTCGAAGTTCTGGCACACTCAGTGGGGTTAAACCGGTTGATATTAGGGCTAGTGCAGGGGTATCGTCAATGCGATCGTCGTCGTGTAGTGGGCGGGCGTAGAATCTTCCACCGTTGATTTCCATAGGTTCCATAATTGCTACTTTAGAGCACACGTGGCGCCGCGATAGTGCCGCCTGCATGGAATTGGGTGTCTAGTAGTTCTCGTTGGTGGTCCATGCCATGATGGAGCATATGGGCTAGTCGTTTTCCTGCATATGCGCCTTTGGCACGATTAGGTTGGATTATGGTGCTGAGATTGTGCAGTAGGGCGATATTGATACCGTCGAAGCCGGTGACAGACAAATCCTGCGGTACTACTAAACCTTTGTGTTGGGCGTATTCTAGTACGGCTAAGGCCATCGTGTCGGTGGTGCACAGCACTGCGCTGAGTTCAGGATGATTATCGAGCAGTTCTTGGGCAGCAGCTAAGTTGTTCTGCCGGTTATTGATATGGCGCTCAATAATCGGAATGTTCTCTATTGCTATCCCTGCCTGTGTGAATACCTCTAGGGCACCTAAAATACGAGCTTGCTGCACATGGTGTCTGGCGTTATAAACCCTGTCTAGGCTGACTCGACCATTGTTTTCACTGATATCTAACCGGATGCACAAGATACCAATTTTGCGGTGACCTGCATCAACGAGTGCTTGGGCTGCGGGGGCAATGGCTTTTTTGTCATCAATGCCTACAAAAGGCAATTCGGCTACGTTTGCTGGTTGGTCGCAAATGACAGTAGGCAAATTGCGCATTCTTACTGCAGCTAAAAATGGATCATCATGGGCTACTGAATAGACCACAAACCCATCCACCACTGCAGAATTGACTAATTGTATCGCATGGTTTTTGTCAGTTCCTTGGGGGTCGGCAGGTATTAAGGTGACTGAGGTTTGTAAATCAGAGGAAGCATCAGCTAATCCGGCTAGGAAATCAACCGAGGCTTTGTCCTCAAAGGCGTAGCTGAGGTGTTCGGTAAGGAGCACTCCGACGCTCCCCACTCGTTTGGTGCGTAAAGACCTTGCCATTGGGTCAGGTCCGGGATACCCTCGACGTTTTGCCGCCGCAAAAATTTTCTTTCTTAATTGTGGTGAGAGCTGTTCTGGATGGTTATAGGCATTAGAAACAGTGGTTCGGGAAACACCAATTTCCTCAGCAAGTGATGCCAAGGAAACTTTTTGTGTTTTTTTCGCCACGTATTGCTACTTTCTTATGCTGTACTGCTCTGCTGCCATTGTGGAATCGCGGGTTCGCTTGGGGTTAGTTTATTCTGCGTTGTCGAGCGAACTCGCTGAGCACTACTCCTGCGGCCACTGAAGCATTGAGCGATTCCACCCAGTCTGTCATCGGGATAGAGATGAGCGAATCACAGGTTTGGGACACAAGACGAGAAATGCCTTTGCCTTCTGAACCTACTACTACCACTACTGGTCCGCGACCATCATAAGTATCTAAGGTGTCTGTACCACCAGTATCTAGACCAACCACTTGATAGCCGTTTTGTTGGAATTCCTTGAGCGTTCTGGTGATATTTGTTGCCTTGGCGACAGGCAATCGTGCAGCAGTACCAGCAGAAGTACGCCATGCCACAGCAGTCACTGATGCGGAACGACGCTCTGGAATAACCACACCATGCCCACCAAAAGCAGCAACGGAACGAATAACTGCTCCTAAGTTACGTGGGTCGGTGATATTATCCAGCACGACAATTAAGCCATTTTCGCCACGCTCGGCAACCTGCTCGATAAGATCATGCACCTCAGCATATTTATAAGGCGGTATCTGCAGCCCAATACCTTGGTGCATTCCATTTCCAGTCATTTTATCAAGCTCAAACTTAGAAACCTCGATAAGTGGAATCGCACGTGAATGAGCAAGGTGTACCGCTTCACTGAGTCGGTCGTCGTGTGCTGTTCCTTCAGAAACAAACAAAGCACTGGCTGGGACTTTGGCGCGCAAGCACTCAACGACTGGGTTACGCCCTACCACAAGCTCATTTGTTTCAGCGCGCACATGGCGTCCGCTATTACGACGCTCTCGTTCAAGTTTGCGCTTATGCGCTGCGTGATAAACACGATCCTCTGCTTTAGGTGTTGGACCTTTCCCACGCAATCCACGTCTACGCAGCCCACCAGAGCCTTTTTGGGCTCCTTTTTTATTTGTCTTCCGCAACCCAGGACGATTTGTGTGATTACCTGCCATAATTATTTTCTCTCAATGCTATATCTGCTATAGGTCTGCTAACTCTATTTTTGTTATTGGTCTATTGGTGCGCACGTCCAGCTCGTCGAGAGCACTGTGCCAGCATAACCCAGTTCTTGCATGAATTACTCAGCAAATGACCACTGCGAGCCGTCGGCAGTATCAACTACCTGAATACCAGCTTGATGCAGACGATCACGAACCTCGTCGGCAGTTGCCCAATCCTTTTGCGCACGTGCCTGTGCGCGACGCGCTAACTCTGCTTGAACCAATACATCGAGTGCCTGCACAGCATGATCATCATGAGCATCTTTTAACCACTGTGCTGCGTGCGGATCGACGCCTAGAACATCAGTCATAGCACGCACACTAGCTGCATAAGCCCGAGCTTGCTCATAATCGCCCTTATCTAAGGCAGTATTACCAGCGCGCACCTCATTATGAATCTCAGCAAGAGCTTTGGGCACTGCGAAATCTTCATTCATAGCGGCAATAAACTCTGTGCTGCATTCCCCACGCTCTACGACGCCCACCTTATTCAGGAAAGTCTCAATGCGGCGATAACCCTGAGCAGCCTCTTTGAGCGCAGCCTCAGAATACTCGAGCACACTACGATAATGAGCAGAACCAAGATAATAACGCAATTCCACTGGACGCACAATCTCTAAAATTTTAGGCACGCTGAGCACATTCCCCAAAGACTTGCTCATCTTTTCCCCACTCATAGTAACCCAGTGGTTGTGCATCCAATAACGAGCAAAACCATCACCAGCGGCCTGGGATTGCGCAATCTCATTTTCATGGTGAGGAAATTGCAAATCTAAACCACCGCAATGAATATCAAATTCTCCACCTAAATACCAGGTTGCCATCGCAGAACATTCCAAATGCCAACCAGGGCGTCCCGCTCCCCACGGAGTAGGCCATGACGGCTCACCAGGTTTTGCGGCTTTCCATAAAGCGAAGTCACGCGCATTTTTCTTAGCTGAATTATCTTCTTCGCCCTGTTCCATCTCCTCTACCCGATTACCAGACAATGCACCATAATCAGAATTATGGGCGTTAACCCAGGCAGAGACATCAAAATATACTGACCCCTGAGCAGTATACGCAAAACCTGCATCAATAAGACGCTGCATATACTCGACCATCTGAGTGATATGGCCAGTTGCTCGTGGCTCCACACTTGGCGCAAGCACACCTAAAGTCTCGTAGGCCCAGCTAAACTCGCGCTCATATGTGGCTGCCCACTCCCACCACGGGCGATTATGCTCTTGTGCTTTGGTAAGTATTTTGTCGTCAATATCGGTGACATTGCGCACAAATGCCACATCATACCCTTGTACTTGCAGCCAACGGCGCACAATATCAAAAGCCACACCTGAACGAACATGACCGATATGAGGATAGGTCTGTGGCGTTGCTCCACACAGGTACATAGAAACATGACCTGGGCGCAATGGCTCAAATGGGCGCAGCGAACGGGTTGCAGTATCAAAAATACGTAGAGTCACGGTTTTAGTTTAGCTCATCATGAGCTTGTGTTTTCCATACCACAGCTGTTGCTACCGCAGCCCTACCCTCACCACGTCCAGTGAAACCTAAATGATCAGTGGTTGTTGCAGAAAGGGATACTGGTGCACCAATAATACTGGACATCGTTTCCTGAGCTTCCTCGCGTCGAGCAGCCATCTTAGGACTTTGCGCAATAAGCTGCACCGCCACATTACCGATCGCAAAACCTTCTTGGGTCAGCAGTGCTGCACATTCAGTTAAGAGACGGGTACCAGACACATTGTCATATTCTTTTCGCCCCACCCCAACAAAAGAACCCAAATCTCCTAATCCGGCAGCAGATAATAATGCGTCGACAACAGCATGAGCAACAACATCACCGTCCGAATGTCCTTCACAGCCGTCGACGTCGTCGAAAAGCATACAAGCAATCCAGCAGGGTTTTCCTGCCTCAATCTGGTGTGCGTCAGTGCCAATACCAACACGCGGCAATACAAAATTATGTGATGCGCTCATCTTATCTCTACCTCTTGTGAAGGGTCATTATCTTGCTGCACAATTATTTCCGCCAGCGCAAAATCAAGTGGAGTAGTAATTTTTAGCGCACGCGAATCCCCTGGTACACAGCTAATTCTGTGACCATGCCATTCCATGAGGCTGGCATCATCGGTGGGAATGAACTGGTGAGTGTGATCTCCCATATAATAGGCGCGGTTTGCTCGTCGTAAGTGTGAAAGCTGGAATCCCTGTGGGGTTTGGACTGCACGCAACTGTGCTCGATCAGGAGTATCTACTACGCAATCATCGTGGACAATTTTGATGGTATCGGATACCGGCAACACGGGGATAACTGCAGGTTTTCCTGCCAAAACCGCCTGAGCGACTCGCGTAATCATCTCTGGCGGGGTGAGAGCGCGCGCTGCATCATGAACCAGAACCACAGCTTCATCGCTGCTTATCTGTTGCAAACCAGCCCAAATAGAATCTGCTCGCTCTTTCCCACCCGATACGAGGGAAATAGGAATATGCTGTTCCAACAGACCTGCTTCTACGAGCAATTGTTGTGCATAATCACGCATATCTGCACTGACCACCACGATAATTTCATCAATAATCGCGCATTGAACCATAGTCCGCACGCTACGCACTAATAAAGATTCCCCTGCTAGCGGCACATATGCTTTGGGGAGATTGGCTCCCAGACGTGTCCCTTGACCTGCCGCAGCAAGAAGCGCTACGACTTTCACAGGTGCGGGAGTATCATCAGTCTTCGTCATCGAAGTTGAGATCATCCAAATCTACGTCAAAATCTTTTGGTGCCTTGGTTTCTTCTGGTTCTTCAATGCCTTGTGCCCGATGACGCTCAATGGTGGCATCCACCTCAGCAAGGAAAGAATCTGCTTTTGCATCATCAACATTATCCGCTAAGGAAAGCTCACCGACAAGAATCTGGCGCGCTTTCGCAAGCATACGCTTTTCACCTGCAGAAAGACCGCGGCCTTGGTCACGACGCCATAGATCACGTACAACCTCTGCAACTTTATTCACATCACCTGATGCCAAGCGTTCTTGGTTTGCCTTAAAGCGACGGGACCAGTTACCTGCTTCCTCAACATCTGTTTCACGTAAGAAACCAAAGACTTTACGCAATCCAGCATCATCGACGACATCACGCACGCCTACCAGCTCGGCATTTTTAGCAGGGACACGAACAACAAGGTCAGATTGATGTATTTGCAATACCAGAAAATCCAGGGTCTGCCCATTCATTTCTCTTTGCTCGATAGCTTCAACCACAGCTGCACCGTGATGTGGGTAAACAACAGTATCGCCGACCTTGAATTCCATCTACACTCCTCGCATGATTGTCAGACTAGCGAATGGTACCACATTATAGCCCCCTTATGCGCCTTTAGATTCCCCCCATTTGGCAAAGTCACTATGAGCAAGTATGTTCTTAGCCGGAAAAGCTACTAGAGTTAATACGGTAAAGTGCTTAAATCCCTCTGGGTTGCAAGTTGCAACCTGAATATCCAATGGAGGACGAACCTGTGAAGTCCCTGAAGGCTACCGCTCGTCGCGGTGCACTCATCTCTGTTTCCATTGCCGCCGGCTTGGCTCTCGCTTCTTGCTCTGCTGGTCAAATCACCCAGACATCCACTCAGGTAGCAGCTGTTGATGGATCTGAAGGAAACACCGAAGACGGAAAAATTGTTGTCCGCGATGTTACTGTGCATCTAGATAATGACGGCAATGCTGGTCTTAAGTTTGCTGTGGTAAACCAGGATCCAGCCGACCAAGCACATACATTGGAATCCGTTAGCGTGGGAGGCAAAGAAGTTGCTCTCGACGGTTCCGCCATCGTTGAATCAAATTGTTCCCTCTTGGGCGATCTCAAGTCTGAGCTTGATAAACTCCAAAAGCCTGGTGCAGGGGTATGTATTTCGCATATCGGCACCAAAGTAGATGGCGCTGAGTTTACCCCAAGCGGTAATCAACCAGTAAAGTTTACATTCGACAACGGCACAATTGAGATTAGCGCTACAGTGTCTGAGGCAATCCCTCAAGCTGGCACTAATGCTGAAGATGTTGAGAATGATATCAATTCCCAAAACTCTGGAGAGCACCACTAATTCCACTGCCGCTGCAGTTTTGCATTGCATCCACTAATGCCCCCTCACATTTTGTGACGGGGCATTATTTGTTTAGTTTTCTTTCGCACTGGTACGAAGGAGGAGAATCACTCCGCCAAGTAGCACTACTACTGCAAAAATGTTGAGCGCAATATCAATTGCAGGGATAGTGTTATTAAGACCTTCTGCAATGCGCACGCTATGGGTTTCTCCCCAAGCTGCTTCATCAGCGTGTAGCTCATTATCAACAGCATCAGCATCGGGACGCGAATCATGAGTATTAGCTGTTCCTGCTAAAGGAGATACTGTTTTAGTTTCTCTTGCAGGAGGAACTGCTTGATTATTACGAGCAATTGATGCCCCGCGTTCTGTACTACGATCCTCAGGAATTTGCTGATTGGCTCCGGAAAGAGCTTGTTGCTGCAACGGATTTTCCTGACTAAGGCGCACATTGCGTTCTTGATTCTGAGCATCAGGTTGAGTTCTATCCTGGCCAGCCACAGCATTAGAGCCCTTAGATACATTAGTATCCCTAGGGACTTGAACAGATTGATCAGTACCACTATTGCTTAGTGCAGCTTTTTGCGTGGTATTAGCCCCCGCGGGATTAGCACTCTGCAATGCAGGAGACTTTACTGCTTTAGCTGAACCATTAGTTCTTCGATCAACCGTGCGATCAGCACTACCCGCTTTATTTTCTGTACCCGTATCTCGATCTTGCGTCGCTTTAGAAACTTGACTACGTGGTTTTTCACTCTTAGCAGTCTCTTTGACCGGCACAGTTGAATGCGGCAACGATGGTGGCTTAGATTCAGAATCTACTTTCTGCGCATTGGTATCTGACACAGGAGCATAGTCCACGATTGTTTGTTCAGGCTGGGCTTGATTGTTATTCTTTTCCGGTTTGGTTTCTCGGCTTCGATCACTGCCCAATATCGGTGCACTACCAAGTAGGGGTGGACGTGGTTCTTGGGTTTGAGATTCGACGCCACTGACATCTGAAATTGGCTCGATAGCACTACCATCTACCGTTGGTTCAGGCTGCAAGGGTTCTAGCGTGATGATATCACTTGCCGAGGCCACTACCCTAGTATCCACTAAGGTACCAATGGGCTCAGCTTCTGCTTCGTCAATAACCTGAATATCATCTTCGTCTTGGATTTTCTCAGATACGACCGTAGTGGCAGATATGGGGGTCAACGACTGAAATTCCATCTCGTCATTTTCCATTGCATTTACTGCGGTATGGGCACAAGCATATACGGACATAGCACTGAGAGTCATATACGCAATACGCCCATACACTTTTTTCATATCTGCACCCCCTTTACTGGTCATATACCTATCGAGAATAATGCTCTAACTACTATTCTGAATTTTACCTTAAAAAAACCATATAATTGCTAAAGATTTTTATGGTATTTTTAACAATCTTCATCTAACTTTATACCCAATTTTGTTTTATAGGTCAAAGTAGTTTTACCTAAGTAACCGATTTTCTACCCCAACTCCCCAACAAGCAGATACACAATCACGAATAGAAAACAAGAAAAACATATCACTACCTGGCAAAACAATAAAATAAGTGCCGTGTCGCCGCTATGCTCTAGGGTAGGAAATATGACAAAGAAAACACAAAAAGCGCATATTTGTTCTCAGTGTGGTTACACCACGCGCAAATGGCTTGGTCGCTGCCCAGATTGCGGACAATGGGGTAGTTTAGAGGAAAAAATTATAGCTCCTCAATCCACTACTATTAGTTCCACATTAACCGAAGGTTCTACCTCCGCAGGAATAACTCCTACTAGCCCAGCACAACCAATTACTACCATAGCCGCTGATAACGCTAGTGCGCTCCCTACCGGAATACAGGAGTTAGACCGCGTGCTCGGCAGAGGCATCGTCCCAGGTTCCGTCATCTTACTTGCCGGTGAACCAGGAGTGGGCAAATCAACGCTCTTACTTGAAGTAGCACACCAGTGGGCTACTCAGAATCAAACAAATAATCCACAGAAAAAACGCACTGCACTATATATCACGGCAGAAGAATCAGCAGGGCAAGTTCGTATGCGAGCACAGCGTACTGGAGCTTTGGCACAAACTCTTTATCTTGCCTCAGAATCTAATCTCGATATTGTATTAGGCCACGTCGAAGCAATAAAACCTAGCCTGCTCATTATAGACTCAGTGCAAACAATGCACGCCCCAGACGTCGAAGGCGTCTCAGGTGGCATTGCACAATCACGAGCCGTAACCGCCACCTTGACCGCACTGGCAAAGAATAATAACCTTCCCGTCCTGCTCGTAGGGCACGTCACCAAAGATGGCAATGTGGCTGGTCCACGCACATTAGAGCATTTGGTAGATGTGGTACTTCATTTTGAGGGCGATAGACACACCAGCTTAAGAATGTTGCGTGGGATTAAAAATCGCTTTGGCGCTACTGATGAAGTTGGCTGTTTCGAGCAACAGACTGATGGCATCAAAGAAGTGCCAGACCCATCTGGGCTTTTCTTATCGCACCACGACCATACCGCAGATGGCACTGCTGTTACCGTGGCTATGGATGGCGTGCGTCCCCTACTAGCCGAAGTGCAAGCATTAGTCGTACCCACGGAATCAAAGAGTCCGCGGCGTGCCGTGACAGGATTAGACAGTACACGCGTCCCTATGGTGCTTGCTGTACTTGCTGCACGCGCACAAAAACCTACCCATAACCAAGAGGTCTATATCGCAACTGTAGGTGGAATGAAAATTGGGGAGCCTGCCACAGATTTGGCAGTGGCTATTGCCACCGCAAGCGCCATCAGCAAAAAACCGGTACGCAACCGCACAGTAATCATTGGCGAAGTAGGTTTAGCAGGAGAAATTCGTCGAGTGCCCAATATCGCACGACGGCTACTAGAAGCAGCACGCCTTGGATATCGTCATGCAATCGTCCCGCAGGGGAGCAAACGCTCAGCACAGACAGCTGGAGTAAATGGCATAGAGATTATCGAGGTAACCGATATTCGCGATGCGTTGCATCAAGCACAATGCTAATTACTGCATACTGAATGTGTAAGGGGCTGATGCATTCTCGCCAATAACGGTGTGTAGGAAATAATCTCCTGCTTCCACGGGAACTCGATCACCACATCGCTCAGGAGCAGAGGTCAAGCGTGACCACTTTGCCTCAAAATAACGCTCCTCACCAGCGGCAAAAGTTTCTACGTCAGTGCTAACTGCAGGATTGCAATCCACATCTGCCCACAATCGTGCATTAGTAGCAAGATCATAAACCTCAAAGCGCATTACATTTTTGCTCATATCAATAATGCAATCAGCAGCTGTAGGGTTTTTGACTGTCATATAGAACGTCGGTAAAGCATCAGGTGCATAGTCTGCCTGATCTGTCTGCGCTTCGACAATCAAATCAGAAAGCTCGCAAGTTCCTTTTACATTGTTTGCCTGTGCCTTTGTAGTCGATGACGCCACTTCACGCGAGGTAGACGGCTCAGCATCAGCTGACGCACTTGTCGTAGCCCGTTGTGTTGTTTCTTGCACCGAACTTGGCTGAGCTTGTTGAGTCGTACTTTGTGTTAGCGCAGCTTGAACACTAGGTTGCTCTTGGGATTTATCTTTATTCAGCAAACTTAAAATCAGAATAATAACTAACACACCTGCTACGAGTGCAACTGCAGCAGCTACTCGACGACGCTGATAATAGATTTCTGGCAATCGCTGAGATGTATTCATGCCCTGCCCTTTCAGCCGCCTATTGCGATTATTCTCTCGACGCTCCACCTTACCTAGCCTAAATGTCGAACCAAGTAGAGAATGGGAAATACGACGGTGTGTCTAAATCCCAAGGGCAGAAACTGTTTCTACCGCACCATCACTCATTCGGTAAAGAGCAGCAATAATAGCAGTATGACCGCGCTTTACCGCCTTATTAATTGCAGGTGAAGTTTGCAAAATGCGCTTTGCCGTAGCCGCTGCATGATAACGCTCAAAATCAGCGCTATCAGCCACTCCCTTACTCCGCGCCTCCAAAATTGATGGCGCAATCTGCTCCACCAATGTGCGTTGGTGCCCTCCTGGCACTTCCGCACCATCGAGCACATCTGCGGTGACTTTTACCGCACCACAAGACTCATGCCCCAACACAACCAACACTTCAACACCCAAACCAAGAACTGCAAACTCTAGTGATGCCATAACCCCAGAATCCACAACCTCCCCGGCAGTACGTACAACGAAAAGATCTCCAAGACCATGATCGAAGAGAATCTCTGCGGGCACGCGTGAATCTCCGCAGGTAAAAACCGCAACACGTGGACTTTGCCCTCGCGTAAGCGCTAAACGACGTTCTACATCTTGATTTGGGCGCGTAGGATTTCCAGAAGAAAACCGCTTATTTCCCTCTAGGAGTGATTCCCAAACTGCTTGAGGATCACGGGTGTTTTCACCAGTCATGGTGTAATTATTCCACTAAACTAACATGAAAAGAAAATTATTTATGGAAAACTTGCATAAGATTTTATTAGAGTGGTTCGCACAGAATGCGCGGAAAATTATCTGGCGCACTCCTCACACCAGCCCTTGGGGTATTCTGCTCAGCGAAGTAATGAGCCAACAAACTCCTGTTGCCCGTGTCGAACCGCTATGGCAAAAATGGATGCACACTTGGCCTACACCTGCGGCATTAGCTACCGCCGATAATGCACAAATCCTTCGCGCATGGGCAAACTTAGGATACCCGCGTAGAGCATTGCGGCTAAAAGAATGTGCACAAATGATCGTCGAAAAGCATGATGGTCATGTACCACAAGATGTGGAGCAACTGCTAGCACTACCAGGAATCGGTGACTATACAGCGCGAGCTGTCGCTGCTTTTGCTTTCGGGCATAATGTTGCGGTAGTTGATACGAATGTACGCCGAGTATATGCACGCCTTATCAAGGGGCAGTTCTTAGCCCAAGGAGCCCGAAAAGCAGAGTTAGCAGATATGCAACAGCTCCTACCCGAACACAATGGCCCAGAGTTTTCAGTAGCATTTATGGAGCTTGGCGCCCTCGTATGCACTCCAAAACCGCAATGCGACCAATGCCCGATTACAGCCATGTGTGCGTGGCACCGCGCCGGTTGTCCCGCACCTAGCGAACACGAACTAGCCCAAGCAAAAAAGCGAGTCCAGAAATTCGTGGGGACAGATCGCCAAGTTCGAGGCAAAATTATGGCGTTATTACGAGAAAGCACACAGCCTGTGGCAAAAGAACACATTGACCTCGTGTGGCCAGATTCCGTGCAACGAGAACGCGCGCTCAATTCGCTACTCGACGATGGACTAGCCGAGAAAACTCCTGCAGGTACTTTCCAACTACCGCACTAGCTTGCCAATACCTCTCGACGCTTCTGCTTTTGATTGCGCCAGTTTTTATTTATTCTTCTTCCAACGACCGCGATAATTTAATCCACCTGGTAGACGTACTGAAAAACCACCACGGCTATTAAAGGTAACTGGACCAATACGCTTACTCATCGACGCACCTGAGCCAGAGAGATTAATCCAGCTATCCTTGTCGATATTTTTTCTTTTTCGGAAAATGAGTCCCACGGTTTTTCTACTTTCTTTTTCTAGGATCAGACGCACAATGCATCCGCAATAACAGCACCAACGTACCTACAGAAGATGCTATAGAAAAAATGCGACCCACGCACACAGCATGAGTCGCTATAGATTATATTTTCTTCTTATTCAGCATCAGATGTGTTAGATTCGGGAACCAAATCCTCATCATCTGCCGCATCAATAACTGACTGCTGAGCTTGCTGCACTGCAGATAAATCTGGCTCACCAGGCAATGGTTTTGGCTGTGCACTAAAGCTAAAGGTTGCTTTTTCTAGATCCTTAGCTTGTGCGGATTCACCATCCCAGCCTTCGACATCAACATGAATGATCTCACCGGCACCAAACTCACCAAAGAGGATCTTCTCCGAGAGGGTGTCTTCAATCTCACGCTGAATAGTACGACGCAATGGTCGAGCACCCAGCACTGGATCGAAACCACGCTTAGCCAGCAAATTCTTAGCCTTAGCACTGAGCTCAATATTCATATCCTTTTGCTGCAGTGCCTTATCCACACGAGCAATGAGCAAATCAACCATCTGTACAATCTGCTCCTGATTAAGCTGATGGAATACCACAACATCGTCGATACGGTTGAGGAACTCAGGGCGGAAATGCTTCTTGAGCTCATCATGAACTTTTTGTTTCATGCGCTCATATTGCCCTGCTTCATCTTGCTCGCCAACATTACTAAAGCCCATGCCCACAGCCTTAGAAATATCTTTGGTACCAAGATTAGACGTAAAGATAATGACTGTGTTCTTAAAGTCCACCAAACGACCCTGACCATCAGTCAAGCGACCATCTTCTAGAACCTGCAACAAACTGTTGTAAATCTCTTTATGTGCCTTTTCGATTTCGTCGAAAAGCACCACAGAAAATGGCTTGCGGCGTACTTTCTCAGTGAGTTGTCCGCCTTCTTCATGCCCCACATAACCTGGAGGGGATCCGAAAAGACGAGTTGCAGTGAAGCGATCATGGAACTCGCTCATATCAACTTGGATCAAAGCATCATCGTCACCAAAGAGGAAGTTTGCCAGTGCTTTAGAAAGCTCAGTCTTACCAACTCCAGATGGGCCAGCAAAGATGAACGAACCAGAAGGACGACGTGGGTCTTTAAGACCTGCGCGAGTGCGTCGAATAGCTCGAGAAACTGCTTTCACAGCATCATCTTGGCCAATGATACGTTTGTGTAGTTCATCTTCCATGCGAAGTAGTCGAGAGGACTCTTCCTCGGTGAGCTTGAACACTGGGATACCAGTCCAATTGCCAAGTACCTCAGCAATCTGTTCCTCGCCTACTTCAGCAATATCATCTAGTTCACCAGCTCGCCACTGCTTTTCTTTTTCCGCACGCTCTTCGCCTAATTTGCGCTCTTGATCACGCAAAGCAGCTGCTTTCTCGAAATCTTGCTCGTCAATAGCTGCTTCTTTCTGACGACGTACTTCCGCAATGCGATCCTCAACTTTGCGAATACTATCAGGGGCTGTCATACGCTTAATGCGCATTCTTGCACCTGCTTCATCAATAAGATCAACAGCTTTATCAGGCAAGAAACGATCATTGATATAACGATCTGAAAGACGTGCCGCCGCAGCTAACGCCCCATCGGTAATAGAAACCCGATGATGTGCCTCATAGCGATCACGTAAACCTTTAAGAATTTCAATGGTGTGCTCTACTGAAGGCTCAGGCACTTGCACTGGTTGGAAACGACGCTCTAATGCTGCATCTTTTTCAATATGCTTGCGATACTCATCCAAAGTAGTAGCACCAATGGTCTGTAGTTCACCACGCGCCAACTTGGGTTTAAGCAAACTAGCAGCGTCAATAGCTCCCTCGGCAGCACCAGCACCAACAAGGGTGTGGATCTCGTCGATAAAGAGGATGATGTCACCACGCTGGTGGATTTCCTTGAGAACCTTCTTGAGACGTTCCTCGAAATCACCGCGATAACGAGAACCTGCAACCAAAGAACCTAAGTCGAGAGAATAAAGCTGCTTTTCCCGCAAAGTCTCGGGAACTTTACCATTGACAATAGCAAGTGCCAAACCTTCAACTACGGCTGTTTTACCTACACCAGGCTCACCGATAAGCACGGGGTTATTCTTAGTACGACGACTAAGCACCTGCATGATACGTTCAATTTCTTGATCCCGACCTACTACTGGATCAAGTTTGCCGTCTTTGGCAGCTTGAGTAAGGTTACGGCCAAATTGATCAAGAACTAAAGAGTTAGAACGCTCCCCGACGCCACCTGAGCGCCCACCTCGACCAGCGCCCGCACCGGCACCGACTGCTTCGCCATTATCGCGATTTTCTGGACTGCTTTGCCCCCCTTCATAACCAGAAAGCAACTGAATAACTTGCTGGCGCACACGCGGCAAATCAGCACCGAGCTTGACCAAAACTTGGGCAGCAACACCCTCCCCCTCACGGATAAGCCCAAGCAAAAGGAACTCAGTACCGATGTACTTATGCCCCATCTGTAGCCCTTCGCGCAAAGAAAGCTCCAATACCTTCTTAGCTCGGGTGGTAAAAGGAATATGCCCAACTGGTGGTTCAGCACCATGACCAATAATCTCTTCTACTTCCTGACGGACTGCTTCAAGGGAAATACCCATTGACTCTAATGCTTTAGCAGCGACACCTTCACCCTCGTGAATGAGCCCAAGCAAAATATGCTCTGTACCGATGTAATTATGGTTTAAGCCACGAGCTTCTTCCTGTGCCAACACAATAACGCGACGAGCACGGTCGGTAAATCTCTCAAACATTATCTACTTCCCCTTGAATGTAGCTAATACAATTTTTATTCATATAACGTTAATGCACCTACTCTAACGCCCTTGGGGACTAATTCATTGCACTAAGGAGAAGTATTTGCCCGAACAGAGAAAAAATGAAGGAATAATAGCAGCTAGAGAGGCATATATCTGATTGTACGCCAGTAGCGAACACTCGAGAAAAATGCAAAAAATCGCCAATACTAAACCCACTTGGTGTGGTGCCACTATTGCGTCATGAAAGCCATCTGACTCATGGCAGGTGCTTCCGTGCGCACGAGAATTCGTGCCGCCGATGATTCTCAGAAAAGAACAAGATCCCCTGACCCAACCCTCATCCCTAGCGACCACATGGATTACTTTTTCTTGTATTGCGGTGGTGAACTATAACAGTGACGCCTTTCGGCAATAACATGTGCACCATATAGCGAATTTCTGTGCAGGTAAGGATTCGAACCTTACGGCCTTCAACACTCGCTAGAAGGCGCCATGATCCTTCTGTCTACCGTGAAGGTCCGGCCAATACACACCAAAAAGAACCCACAAGCCACATAAGAACTACCAACTTGTTCTTGCGTTATAGCTCGATTAGCTCTGTATTCCAATTGAGCTGTTGGATTTTAGTGTCCAACAAACGATATTCCTTAGAGGCTTGATCAGCCTGTGTACGCAACCACGCGACGTCCATCGTCGCAATAAACTTAATCTCAGAACGGCTATAGCGATCTTGACGACGCGTTGCCGCATCTGCCAATTGCGTGTAGAAACGACGCTGCTGCAAAGCAGAGTCACGCTTGGCAATGGCATCAGTAAGCGTGAGATTTTCGTCGAAAGGCGTAGCTGCATTAGTCGCATTGATGCGACGCACTAAATCCTCAATATGCTCGAAAAGTCGTTGCGCATCTTCCAGCAGCTTCCGTGGATCTTCCTCGGGCACATCACCATCTTGAACACGAGCAACTACCACAAGGCGTTCTGCCAATTTTTTAAGATGGTTCTGAGATTCTGCTCGATCTGCAAGTGCTTCAGCAAGCAACATATGTTATCTCCTTACGAGGTCTTTTCCGGTTTTACGATTGGGAAAAGCACTGTTTCTCTAATTCCTAATCCAGTCAGTGCCATAAGCAGGCGATCAATACCCATACCTGTTCCGGCTGTCGGTGGCATACCCTGTTCCATTGCGGCCAGGAAGTCCTCATCAAGCACCATTGCCTCATCATCACCACCAGCAGCAAGACGCGCCTGATCCTCAAACCGTTCACGCTGTACAACTGGGTCTACCAGCTCAGAATAACCAGTTGCCAGCTCAAAACCACGAACATACAGATCCCACTTCTCAGTAACACCTGCTTGTTGCCTATGCTGGCGAGTCAGTGGAGATGTCTCCACAGGGAAATTGCGCACGAAAATCGGACCATAAAGTTGATCCTCGCACAATACTTCCCAAATTTCTTCGACGAGCTTTCCATGCCCCCAACCACCATCAGCAGGCACTTTTAGTCCGATAACCGCTGCAATCTCTTTGAGTTCTTCCACAGTAGAGTCAATAGTTACCTCCGGTTGCCCTGGGTATTTGCGGGCAAGCGCCTCATTGAGCGAAGGATACATTTCAATTGTTTTCCACTGCCCACCAAAATCATAGGTAGTGCCGTCGGCAAGCGTTACTGTAGTGCTGCCAAAAACTTCCTGCGCAACAGATTGAATGAGGTTTTGGATCATTGCAGCGCAATCGTCATAAGTACCCCATGCTTGATATGTTTCGAGCATGGCAAATTCTGGACTATGGGAAGAATCCACTCCCTCATTGCGGAAATTACGATTCACCTCAAAAACACGTTCAAGCCCACCGACCACACAACGCTTGAGGTAAAGCTCTGGCGCGATACGCAGGTATAAGTCCATATCAAGCGCATTTGAGTGTGTAATAAAGGGGCGCGCAGCAGCTCCACCATGCAAAGTCTGCAACATGGGGGTTTCTACCTCTAAGAACCCTTGGTCTTCGAGATAACGTCGCAAAGCACGCATGACTTTAATGCGAGTAAGAGCATTGGTGCGCGCCTGTTCACGCATAATGAGATCGGTATAGCGCTGACGAACACGCGTGTCTTCATTCATATCCACGAACGCCACTGGCAATGGTCGGAGTGCTTTCGACGCCATGTGCCAGCTGCTTGCCAATACGGAAAGCTCGCCACGTTTGGAGGAAATAACCTTACCGCGCACCGAGACTATATCGCCAAGGTCTACATTAGCTTTCCAATCCGCCAACGACTGCTCACCTACCCCATTGAGCGAAATCATGGCTTGAATATGGGTGCCATCGCCTTCCTGGAGTGCCGCGAAACAGAGTTTTCCGGTATTGCGCACAAAAAGGACACGACCAGCAATTGCTACTTCTTGGTCTGTTTCTTCCCCGATATTGAGGTAAGTTACCCCAGGATCAGTGCCTGGTTGCTCGTCTTCACCTAGCACAATGAAACGCTGACGTAGCTCCTTAATCGACGTAGTGCGATCGACCTCAACTGGGTAGGGATCATGGCCTGCGTCGATAAGCGTTTGCCGCTTTTGCTTCCTAATTCTTACCTGTTCTGGTTGCTCAGCTGCCTGTGGAGTCTTTTTTACATCAGTCACGTCTTTCAAGGGTAGTCGAAGAACTCTTTTCGCGTATAACCACAGGTTTATTTTCTGCAAAAAGAAGACTCATTTTGGCATGAAATAGGCACGAAAGTAGGAATTCACCTGCGCTATGGCCGTTCTCTGACCTGGCCGACACAGCCGACATAACTGACATAGCTAGAATAGGATGCCATGATTACTGTTTGCGGCGAAGGCCTTATTGATCTCGTACCTCAACATACAGATAAAACACAAAAATCTGAGCACACTATGAGCCAGGATAGCGGTGGAAGTTTAGCCGCTTTACAACCAGTTCCAGGAGGCGGCCCGTTTAATGTAGCCATAGCCGCTAGCCGCATGGGGGCACGCACTCAATTCTTATCGCAACTATCTACCGACCCTTTTGGACAAGCCTTGGTAGATACTCTCAACAAAGAGGGCGTAAATACCCACTATGTAACGCGCAGTGACCTTCCCACATCCTTGGCGTTGAGCAGCATTGGCGCAGATGGTAGCGCGCAGTATTCCTTTTACTTAGAGCAGACAGCGGATCGTTTTGTTACCCCTCCCACACACCTTGACACTGACATTGCTTGTTTCGGTACTGTATCGCTTGCTTTAGAACCAGGTGCTAGCCGCTATAGTAAGTTACTTAAAAACCTAGCTGCACAGGGTACTTTCATAGCGCTCGACCCTAATATCCGTTCTTTTTATGCCACCCCAGAGCACCGTGAGTTTTTATTATCATTGCTTGACGACGTTACCCTACTCAAATTATCTGCTGAGGAAGATGAATTCCTTGGACATCCGCGCACACCCATCACTGTAATCACACATGGTGCAGGTGGGCTTGAAGTTATTATCAACCAAACATCGGCAGACCTAGAGGCTACAGCAGTGACGGTGCCTGCACCGACAATTACCGTTTCAGATACGATTGGTGCAGGCGATACTGTCATGGGGGCATTATTAGCAGAACTGGATCGTAGAATCCCAGCAGGATCACCACGGGGTACCTGTGACATTCTTGACATCTTTGACATCAATGTATGGACCGAAATCGCCTCATATGCGGCATATGCTGCTGCAATTACTTGTTCCCGTACTGGCGCACAACCGCCAACCCGCCAGGAAGTCTTAGAGTTCATGGAAAGATAATCATGCCTATGTGACCCAGCGCACTACACCCACCATTAAGCGATCTTGCATACTCTCCGCATATAAGGCTATCCTGACAAACATCTGGACAGAAAACCAGAAATAGTGTTTTGGAGGAAATATGCATATTCGCAAGAAGATCCTAAGCATAGCCCTCGCCGCCGCCACAACTGGCAGCATGGCATATGCAGATATTCCCGCTCAAGCAGCAGATATTACTGGCAGCACCGCAGTAGCCATTAACGCACGCACAGAAGAAGGCTACCTCACCAGTACCGACAATAAAGGCACCCGCATCTACTGGAAGTCACAAACCATCCCAGGTGCCAAAGGTAATGTCGTCGTCGTTCATGGTGCAGCTGAACACTCTGGTCGCTATGACTACGTTGCCGATCGCTTGCTTGCAGCTGGCTACAATGTCTATCGCCTCGACCACCGTGGACACGGCAAATCTGCCCTACCAGAGCTTGGCAACCAAGTAGTACGCGGCCACATCGACGATTTCCACTTCCTCGTCGATGACATCAACCAAGTAGTGCAAAAAGCAAAGGCACAGCACCCAGAAGTAAAGACATATATGCTTGGGCACTCTATGGGAGCGCTGGCAGCGCAATTCTATGGCATCAAATACAACGGTGAAGTAGCAGGAATCATCAGCAATGGTGGTGGCACTCCGCTTAATTTCTCCGGTCGCAAAGACTCCGGCAATACCATCACTCCGCGCGATATGTCCGAAGCTCAAAAAGCACTCGGTCCCACTCTTTCCGAGCGCCTCCCCCTTGACCTTTTGACCACTACCCCAGTTAATACTCAAGCACTGACTGGGCTTATTCCAGGTGCGATCAATTTCCACTGGGCATCTGCACCATTGACCGATCAACTGCAAGTACCTAACGCATTTACCGACGGTGTCGCAAGTGACCCAGCTGTGACTGCACAATATCAAACCGATCCTTTGGTCAATAAAAAACTATCCATAGGTATGGCACAGCAAATGGTTTTTGCTGCACTATACGACGGCGTTAATGCGCAGAACTTCACCACCCCAACCTTGATTACCCACGGCACCAAAGATGGCATTGTGCCTAGCTACTTTGCAAAAGACTGGTACAACAGCATTGCCTCTACCGATAAGGAATTGGTGTACTGGGAAAACCAAATGCACGAGGTATTCAATGAACCTGCCAAGCATGAAGCAATGGACAAGGTTATTGACTGGCTAGCCAAACACTAAAAATGTGCCTATTGGTCGAGGTTTCTAAACCCAATCCCAATAGGCACCCCTACATTATCTAACAGACGCACCCCGGCGACGACAGCTGCAACCAGGAGCCTGCCGTCGCCAGTGTCTGGTGCATCCCCAAAAGAAACTGAACGCAACTGCACATACTCTGGTGTTACCCCTGCTGCAGCAAGTACATCTTCACACGCACGAATAATCGCTTCCTTGCCTTGCTCTGCAACATGAGCACCCGCAGTAAGCGCGGCAGAAAGCGCCAAAACTTTAGCTCGCTCCGATTCTGCAACAGCAGCATTACGCAAAGACATCGCAACTCCCTCATGAGTACGCACAATGGGAATTGAATGAACCTTTACCCCGAGATGAAAATCACTAATCATGCGTTGAACCAGCAACAGCAATTCATAGTCTTTTTCTCCCAAAAAAATATCGCTAGGGCGAATAATGTTCAGCAACGTCACTATGCTAGTAAGCTCAGTTTCTAACTCGACGCGAGGCTCTAAACAATCATGAGTAACGCGTATCATTGTGCGCAGTCCATTTTCCCAGAGAGTATCCGTCGAAAAGCGAAACACTACATCAACTTTTTCTTCTCTCAATAGCTCATGATCTTGAGTATCATCACTTGTGATACTGACAAAGACTACAGCGCCAGGAATGGTTTTAGCTGCACGAATAAGTGCACGATGACCAGCATGAAGTGCTTTACCTAGGGGGACAAACACCACAGGACGTCCTTGTTTGGCAAACACTCGGGCGCACATGGAAATATGCTGTGGGTCGCTAAAAGTTTGTGCCGCACCAAATACAAAAGCCATTGTTATTCCCACTCCTTAACCCACAATTGAATACGTGACAACCTTTCTCCATACATATTCTGGTTATTTTGCTCCACATAACGGGCAACAGCCAGGCACAATATCTTTTGATGATATGTGTCAGGTAAAAGTTCCAGGAGGGAATCCAAAATTTCCGGGTACAGGAATTGCTCAATTCGCCATAATGGTGTTGATCCCAGCCACGACGTATCCATACCCGCTAGGCTCAAGGGAGATACGGTCACTTCTAAAAAGCCATATAGCGTTGCTAGCGCAATATGTTCTGCAACTTCGCGGGGGCTAGTACCAATGTCAGGACGTATGTACTCGACGATGTTGGGAAATAATAATTCACCTATTGCCGTACATAACTCATCATCAACTGTATGCACAATCCAATGAAAAAACACTGGTGTGACTGACATAATCACAGCGCCATAATTTTGTAGTGGCGCTAAGATATCCCGATCATGGCACACACTGGTGTGCATAACAATAGTGCCAAACCTGATACATTCTGTGCACTGAGCTACGAGATCTGGTAGCTGCCCTGGGTCGCTGGGACTGAGAATTATCAAGTCAAAATTACTGTGGTCGGTCAGTGTTGGATGATAGTCAATGTGGTGACCTTCGCTAGCGAAGAATTCACCCAGTTCTAGACCTGCCATATGAATATCAGGTGTGCCAAGGATGGCGACATTCATTTGCGGCGGGCGCTGTTCGCTCATGAATTATCCTTAGAATTTTCTTGAGCTTTTCGCTTGAGTAAATCAGCAACAGAAATAGCCTGACTATGCTCATCCTGTCGCCGTTTACCATGCCGACCCTGATAACCAGATTCTTGCACCCCAGGCTCAGCTACTCGGGCACTGCCCGATTGTGTACTTGGCGCACTAGGCGTAGCAGATGCACTGGGTACTGTCTCAGAAGACGCAGGGCGCTGAGGTGGCGTCCACGGTACCTGTGCAAAAGAACCAGTATCAAAAGCAGGACGAGCCTTATCGAACGCATAAGGATTTTTTGGCTCTCGACGCCCCTCAGTAGCAATATGAGCCTTTGTGGTGGCTTTCAGGTTTGTGCGCTGGCTCTGTGGTTCACTTCCTGAGGTTGTATGCGCATCCGTATCCTTAACGACACCAAGCACGAGCGTCTCGTCGAGCGCATTATTCTGCTTTTTATTCTCAGCAGTTACCGCAGGAACAACATTCTTTCTTTCCTGCTGCGGCACTAGCGGCGCATTATGCGCTGTAGCAGCATGGATCGGTGTGGCTACGCCTTGTTGCGTCGCTTCTGGAGATTCGGCAGAATCGGTGGATTCGGCGGCTATTGCGCCCTCTGGTTTTTCAATCTCTCGAATCCGCTGTGCTTTGGCACGCAACATCGTTGGCTCTACAATACTATGCCCGGTAAGGTACTCGAGCTGTTGTTTTAGTTCCGCAAGCTGCTGTTTAATCTGCGCCAGGGCAGCTGTCTCTTGATCGTGCAGCTTCTTCTCAATGTCACGCTCCATGTGAGCCTGCGTAACTTCCAGATTTTTCTGCGCTTGTTCTAGCTGCTTATCATGCTCCACGCGTTGACGCTCTAATTCTAGGCGAGAGCGTTCTACTTGCCCACGATAACGAATTGTGAGAAAGAACCCGATCACGGCAGACCATAATGCGGCTAAGAGCGCTAATTTTAAGGCGCCAGCGTCGCCAGTAAAAAGCATGATAACACTGGCGATCAATGCTAAAACAACAAGGATACTCAGCAGGAATTGACCACGATCAACCGACGTATTGGCGAGAGAATTACCCGATTCCATGTCAGTGACGATGCTACCTGTACCCTTATTTTGTTCAGCATTGTGCTCACTCATAAAAACCAAAATACCCCACTACGAGAATCAAGGTAAGCTGCCACGACAAAAAGCCTCACTGCCTTCGACCAGTCGCGGCTACGTCATTGCGCTTTATTATTCTTCATTGTTCTTTTATGCAGGTTCTGCATCATGCGGTGGCGGCACTGAGCAGCTTTTCTCCAAAAATACCCCTGCTGCTGCCATCGCCAGGGCACCACACATGGTAATAATTGCGCGAGGCATATCTTCTTGCGCCGCAGCCAATTGGGGATAGCGCAATAATACATATGCGCTAATCCCAGCATAGAACCCGGAGAAAATTGCCCCTGTCCAAGCAGAAGCCTTCCCGACGACCATGCATTGCGCTACATTGAGTGGATTTAATTGACTACGATCGAGCCCTATTTCTTGCTGCTGAATTTTTTTGCGAACTTTAAGAGCTAATAATGCGCATAGGGTCGCCATCGTCCATAGCATAAGTGCCACTGACACGGGGATATTACTCATCACGCCATAAAAGCGCATAACGACGATGAAAGAAGCCAAAGCACAAAATACTGCTGTTGCAATCAGATTAGCAATGGGCGTTCTTTTCATCTGTCCGACTCCCTAGATTCCCTAGATTCTTTCTGAGGTTCTTCACTGGCGAAATACGCGCATGGTGTTATGGCAGCCATATCCTCTGGTGCGCTGCTACGTAATTGTGCGATGATCTCACGCAAAGGGCGCTGCGCAAGATGAGCTTCGGGATCAAGTTCATACCAGGGCACAATCACAAATGCGCGCTGGGCTGCCCAAGGATGAGGCAATACTAATTCTTCATCGTCACTATAGACATAGTGCCGTGTGTCTACATCGGTAACTTGAATCAGATCAATATCGAGAGTACGTGGTCCCCAATGTTGGGTACGTCGTCGTTTAGCGTGCTGCTCAAGTTCTTGACAACGATGTAAAAGCTCTCGTGCTGTCTGTGCAACTTCAACAATCATAATTGCATTGAGAAAATCACTCTGATCCGTCACTCCCCACGCGGGTGTGCTATAAATGCGCGAGGCACACACCAGCTCCTGGCGAAAGTGCTGATAAACACTCTCGAGATGCCCATAGCGGTCTTCCATATTGGAGCCAAGGGATAGCACTGCTCGAATCATGAGTGGGTATTCCGTTCTCGTTGTATCACAACTGCCACATCGGCAAAATCGAGTGGAATTGGTGCTTGGGGTTTATGCACGCTTACTTCTACTTTATCTAAAATGAGAAACTCACCCATGAGATTATCTGCAATAGTGCCGGCTACTTTTTCAATCAAATCATATGCTTGACCGGTAATAACCTCGTGAGCAATCGAAGCAATCCGCGCGTAGTTTATGGTATCTGCAAGGTCATCACTATGAGCAGCACGTGCTAAATCTACCCAGCACACCACATCCACTACAAAGGTTTGACCTTCGCGTTTTTCATGCTCAAAGACCCCGTGAAAGCCTTGTGCCTGCAATCCGCGTAATTCGATTCGATCCACTTAAGTTTCTCCTTATTGTCGCTGCTCTATCGCATATTACGCATATTAAGAGGTATCTGCCTGACGCCATCGCGCGGCAACATCAACTGCGTCACGCGAAGGTGCCACATCATGAACACGAACACACCATGCCCCCATCTGTGCGGCAATAGCAGTCACAGCAGCTGTGGCAGGATCAGTGGTACTTGCAATATCTTGCTGCGCCTCGCCCCCGACGCCACGTTCAGCACGAATCTGTGCCAAAAACCTTTTTCGAGAAGCGCCCACAAGAATCGGATAATCGCCAGCGATAAACTCAGGCAGAGCATGAAGTAACTGCCAATTATCCTCCGCTGTTTTTGCAAAGCCCAGACCAGGATCAAGGGTAATTGCGTCGGCTTTGACACCAGCAGCTAGTGCATTATCAACCAATCTGCGCAAGGTAGTATGTACGTCTGCTACCACTCCGCCCTCATGTATGGCACGCCCAGCTGCATCACCAAATCGTACTGTTTTCCAGTGCATTAGGCACACGGGCAATCCAGTATCTGCCATAACGCGGTACATATGCGTGTCTGCTAAACCACCAGATACATCGTTAATCATGTGCACCCCAGCCTCTGCCGCAGCTGCAGCTACCTGTGCGCGCATGGTGTCTACTGAAGTAATGATGCCTTCTTGTGCAAGGGCTTGGATTACTGGCACTACTCGTTGTTGTTCTTCTTGTGCGTCTACTCGTGTAGCACCTGGTCGGGTTGATTCGCCCCCCACGTCGATAATGTCTGCCCCAGCAGCAACTAATTCATGTGCATGTTTGATAGCTGCGTCAATATCGAGATATTTTCCGCCATCTGAAAAGGAATCCTTGGTCACGTTAACGATCCCCATCACTAAGCAGCGCTGTGCGGGAGTCGTCGCAATGCCAAAGATCGGATCATGCATATCTGGCTGCGTATCAGGCACGGTGTATTCCTTAAATGATAAACAATTAGTTTTTTAACAAACTCAATGCTTCTGCACGAGAAGCTGCATTTTTTTGGAACCCGCCTCTTACCGCCGAGGTGGTTGTACGTGCACCTGGCTTACGAATACCGCGCATAGCCATGCACAGATGTTCACATTCAATCACAACGATTACTGAATGTGCCTGTAATTTTTCGACTAATGCGTCTGCTACTTGTGTGGTGAGGCGTTCTTGTATCTGCGGGCGTTTAGCATAGAGATCCACTAAACGCGCTAATTTACTCAACCCAGTAACTTTGCCAGATTCACCTGGGATGTATCCGATATGCGCCTTGCCAAAAAATGGAACTAAATGGTGTTCGCAGGTGGAGTAAATGGGAATGTCGCGCACCAAGACTAATTCTCGATGATCCTCTGCAAAAGTTTTCTCTAAAACTGTGGTCGGATCAACTCTTAGACCAGCAAAAACCTCCTCGTAGGCGCGTGCCACTCGCGCAGGAGTTTCTTGCAAACCATCACGGTCAGGATTTTCCCCAACGGCAATGAGCAGTTCTCTAATAGCGGCTTCTGCTCGTGCGCGGTCAAACCCTTGGGTACCTTGTGCCTCAACAGTCATCAATAGTCCTTAGTTGTCGCCCTGTGGCTTAGCATCTGCAGAATCATCATGCTTTTCGACGCTATCCCATGAGTGTTCAGTGCGCTCATTTTCTGGCAACCGGAAACCAATTTCTTTTTCCGGTGGCACTGGGGTCTGAGCTTGTTGTTCCTGCACGGGCTGCTCATTATTAGCTGCACCAAGAGGGCGTGCTGGAGCTGGTGCTTGCTGCGCCTGTGGTTGTTGCGGTTGCTGAGCGTTACCAGGAACTACCCATCCTTGTGGCGGTGGTGTTCCCCCATACTGTGGTGACTGTGGTGGAGCTACCTGTTGTGCAGCAGACCCACCTGGTGCAGGAGGATTGTGTTGCGTGTTTTTTTGTTGAGCTTCCAACTCTGCGGCGCGCTTTGCACGGGCTGCCTTTGAGGCTTCTAGCAAACTAAAAGGTTTTGGTGGTTCCTCGCCACGTTCTAATGCGCGCTCGGTAGGAGTTTGTACTGGCTCCCGACCTGCTTGGCGTGGGAAACGAGCATCCTCATCTGGGAATACATCTCCTACTTCACGCGGAGTAATACCCTCAAAGAGCGCTTCTAAGTCAGGACGGCGCAGGGTTTCTTTCTCCAAGAGTTTTTCAGCGAGTTTATCAAGATAATCACGATGTTCCGCCAAAATCTGATAAGCGTGCTCATGAGCTTTATCCATGAGATACTTCATCTCTTGGTCGATTTGTGCCGCTGTTGCTGGCGAATACTCTAAGGTACCTTGACCACCACGACCACTGAATGGGTCGCCTTGTTCTTCACCATACTTCACCATTCCCAAGGTAGGACTCATGCCATACTCAGTGAGCATTGCTTTGGCAGTTTTCGTCGCCATCTCAATATCTGCCGACGCCCCTGTGGTTGGTTCGCCAAAGACGAGTTCCTCTGCAGCGCGACCACCCATTGCAAATACTAAACGAGCATAGAGTTCATCGCGGTTATACATACCTTTATCGTCTTCTGGAGCAGTCATGGCATGACCACCTGTACGACCTCGAGCCAGAATGGTTACCTTATAGACGCGCTCGATATTAGCCAGCGCCCACGCAGCCAGAGTATGTCCACCTTCATGGTAGGCAGTGATTTTCTTTTCTTTTTCGGAAATAACTTTGGATGAGCGTCGAGGGCCACCAATAACACGGTCAGTTGCTTCTTCTAAAGCATCAGCAGTAATCACATTGCCGCCGATACGTGCAGTAAGCAATGCTGCTTCATTGAGAACATTCGCCAAATCCGCACCTGACATACCAGGGGTGCGTCGGGCAAGTGCTTTGAGGTCAGCATCTTGAGCAAAAGGTTTACCTTTGGCATGAACCTGCAAAATCTGTTCTCTACCTTTAAGGTCTGGGTTTCCTACAGGTATTTGTCGATCAAAACGACCTGGACGCAAGAGCGCAGGGTCAAGAATATCTGGACGGTTCGTTGCCGCCATAAGAATAACGCCCTCGCGGTCGCCAAAACCATCCATTTCCACGAGCAATTGGTTCAAGGTTTGTTCGCGCTCATCATGACCGCCGCCCATTCCAGAACCACGCTGACGACCCACGGCATCAATCTCGTCGACGAAAATGATACAAGGGCTATTTTCACGTGCTTGCTTGAACAAATCACGAACACGAGAAGCACCCACACCAACAAACATCTCCACAAAATCTGAACCAGAAATGGAATAGAATGGCACCCCTGCTTCACCAGCAACTGCACGTGCTAATAGCGTTTTACCAGTACCCGGTGGGCCATAGAGTAAAACACCGCGAGGTATTTTTGCGCCTAATTCTTCATAGCGCGTAGGGTCTTGCAAAAAGTCTTTGATTTCATGCAGCTCGTCGACGGCTTCATCTGCACCAGCAACGTCAGCAAAGGTATTGGTTGGCATATCTTTGGTCAGTTCCTTGGCGCGACTAGCAGCAAACCCAAACATTCCGCCGCCCTGCATCCGAGAGAACATGAACATGATGAGCCCAAAGACAATAACCACTGGCAAAATATAGCCCAGCATGGACATCAAGAAACTGTCTTGGGTGACATTGGTCGTGTATTTATCTGCCTGCGCAGATTCCACTTTTTGGAAAATATCTGCCGAGCTGCGCGCTGGATACTTTGCCATGATCTCTTTGAGATCATCTGCGCCCTCATACGAGATGCCTTCTTTAAGAGTGAGCTTTAGTCGCTGTTCGCGATCGTCGATCTCAGCCTGAGCAACATTGTTTTTGTCTAATTGGGTGATCGCCACCGAGGTGTCTACCTCTTTGTACCCTCTAGTGTCACTGCTAAATAGGGTAATGAGATAAAGACCAACCAGGATAAGAGCTGCGATTGCACCAAATCGAATTATCTTATTTTTTTTCATGCAGTATTGCACCAGCGCGACTAACGCGAGGCGTCCTTTCTCAGTTTTGGCTCTTAGACTTAAAGTTTATTAGGCACCCAAGCGCAAAAGGCGCAAAGGCTTATGTATCTCTAACGTATCGACAATAGAAAAACGTTCCCGAAGAAAAAATTTTCTCTCCGGGCGTCGATAAGCTGGTTTATGAGTATTATGCCTCTGGGTAGAGTCGTGGGTGCAAGGTACCCACGAATGGCAGGTCACGGTAGCGCTCTGCGAAGTCAAGACCATAGCCGATCACGAACTCATTAGGAATGTCAAAGCCCACATCGAGCAAATCTACTTTGGCAGTTACCGCCTCTGGTTTACGCAACAAACTCACAATTTCTAGCGACTTTGGTTTGCGGTTCTTCAGATTGCGAATCAGCCATGACAGGGTAAGACCAGAGTCGATAATATCTTCGACGATGAGCACATCGCGCCCTTCAATATCACGATCGAGATCTTTGAGAATACGCACGACGCCAGAGGAAGAAACAGAGTTTCCATAGGAACTTACTGCCATGAACTCGCACTGTGAGGGGATAGACAATGCACGTGCAAAGTCAGTAATGAAAAACACAGCACCTTTGAGGATACATACTAAGACTAGATCGTCTTCAGCGTCCTTATATTTTTCGGAAACTTTATCAGCAAGTTGTTGGATACGTGTTTGCAGTTCTTCTTCAGTAATGAGCACTGCTTCCACGTCATCACCATAGCGATGTGCTGGAACATCAAAGTTCTTCTTGTCATGCATGAGCTACTGTGCCTTCCCTATTGTTGCCCTATTGTTGGCTTTTCGTTCCATTAAATTTTTGTTCTATCAAAAGTTTGCCATTTTTGCGCACGACTTCCAACCTGTACTGCTTATTTCCACCAACTGCTACCCCACCTTGTCCATGCCAATTGATAATAAGCTGCTCAATCGCCGTGGTAGCAGCAGCCGTAACCTTTGTCTCATGCTCATGCAAAAATGCAATAATTCGCTGTCGACGCACTGCCTGATCCAATGCTGCCAATTCAGCAATAGCAAGACTCTTTAGGTCATCTGCTGCACCAGCAACGCTAGCCGCCTCGGCAGCGCTATCAATATAATGCTGCTGAGCTGCTATATTCTCAGCAGCTTGAGCAAAAGCAATCACCGGATCACTATGGGTGTACTGGGCGATATGAGGCAAAATTTCTGTGCGCAGAGCAACGCGTAGGAATCGAGTATCGTCATTCATTGGATCATCCCAATACTCAAGTCCGAGTTCTTGGCAGGCCATGCGAGTATCTTGGCGCCTTACCTGTAAGAATGGACGCTTAAGATTCTCATTTTCTTTATCAATCACCATGCCAGTTGCATGACCACGCAATGCAGATAATAAGAAAGTTTCTGCCTGATCATCCATCGTGTGCCCTACCCATAGCGCTCTGCCGTACTGGCGTGCTATCTCGTGCAAAGCTGCATAACGCACTTTCCGTGCCATTGCCTCGATATTTCCCTGCGGTACTGTTACCGTGATGATCTGTGTTGTAGCACCAAGATGTGCTGCGCGTTCGGCACTGCGTCGAGCGATTTCGGCAGAACCAGGCTGCAAAACGTGATCAATAATGACTGCATGAACGCATCGATTCTCGGCAATAGCAGCGGCAACAAGTGCTAAAGAATCTGCACCCCCAGATAAACCGATCACAGGATCCCCAGCAACTGCACGTACAGCACGACGTAATCGAAGGAAATGTGGAGACTTGCGTGGCCAAAATGGAGTAACCATACGCGGTGTTACCCTTGCTTTAATGCTGAGGCCACCAAGTCTAGCGCTCCCCTAGCAGCTTGAATATCTGAATCATTTGAGATAATCCCAAAAGCATAAATATGCCCATTATCACTGGGTACTACACCAGCTAAAGCAGAAGTAGCACTCAGCGTACCAGTTTTGGCGCGCACCCAGCCCCGACCTGCTTGTTCGTTATACCGTGTAGCTAATGTACCTGTACCACCGGCAACTGGCAGAGCGCTAATTAACGCACTCAACTGCGCTGTATTAGCTGATTGGTCTGCGTGTACTGCGGCAGCCATAATCTCACCCAATAATTGTGGTGTAATCCGATTGCGGTCAGATAACCCAGAATTATCAAATAGTGCTACTTCTTCAGTGTTAAAACCAGCGTTTTTTAGCACATCAAGAGTATGTTGTGCCGGGTTCTGCGGATCTAATTCTCGAGCGATTGCCTCCGCCATCACATTGTCTGAGTTGGTCATCATCTGGGTAAGCCGCCACTCCAGTGTCGGCGATTGACTGCTTGCTATGGGCTGCTCGGCTGCCACGCTATAGTCACCAGCAATGTCATAATGCGTCGCCCCGACACGTTGAGCAATGGCAGCAGCTACGTCGAGTGCGGGGCTATGGCTTCGCGGTACGTCTCCCTCGGTGGCATCAATCCTGGCACCATACAGCATTATTGGTTCCATTGGGGCGATATAGCCAGCGTCTATATCTACCGGATCCCAACTCTGAGCAAAAGCTGGTGCTTGCCATACCGATGTATCCACCAGCACCGTATCTACCTCTGGCACAGCAGCAGCAATATCTGCAGCTAGCTGGTCGACGCGCTGGGCGTTAAACCAGACGTCACCACTTGCTTTGATAACAACGGTTGCGTTATCAATGCGATAGACGTTCGTCGTAAGTGTATCTGTGATGTTTTTCTCTAATAAACTTGCTGCAGCAGTGAGCACTTTTGTGGAGGACGCAGGACGCAATGCAGTACCAGCATCTTTATTGATAAGCGACTCATTAGTTGCAGTATCGACGATATACGCCCCAGAAACCCCTAGCGCTGGATCTGCTAATAATTGTTCTACTTTGGCAGTCAAAGCTGCGTTATCCACCACTATTTGCGCGTTATTATCCCAGGTAGTAGCAGCACGAGCAGGTGGTGCCGCTGTGGGAGCAGGGTCATGATATAAGCGGAGATTGTGATTATAGAGTGCACCGGCGCCAAGCCCTCCGGCTACCAATACGGTTGTTAGACCTGTCGCCATCCACCATTTCTTTGTGCTTTTGATCCCGCTCATCATCACAAGAGTAACGTGTTCTGCACAAAACTGGGGCATGAAACGACAAACTAGATAGACTATTATCTTTGGTGGTATTCATTAAAAGTTATTGAAGGAGTTCGCATGAGCCTTGAGATCACTGTTGAGATTCCAAAGGGATCTCGCAATAAATACGAAGTAGACCACGAGAGCGGAAAAGTGTACCTCGACCGTTATCTCTTTACCCCTATGGCATACCCACTCGACTATGGGTTCATTGATCACACTCTCGGTGAAGATGGCGATCCACTCGACGCACTGGTCATTCTTCCGGAACCAGTTTTCCCAGGTGTTATCGTTAAGGCTCGACCACTTGGCGTATTCAAGATGACTGATGAAGCAGGTGGCGACGATAAACTCCTATGCGTTATCGACGATCCTCGCTGGGAGCACCTCCAGGATATTTCCGATGTCAGCCAATTCCTTAAAGATGAGATCGAGCACTTCTTTGTGCACTACAAGGATCTTGAGCCTAATAAGGAAGTGACTGGTTCTGGCTGGGGTGATAAAGCAGAAGCAGAAAAAATCCATGCTGAGGCTATTGAGCGTTACCAGGCTTAACCTAAACCGGGTTTTAATCTCATAAAGCACTAATCCACCTACTATGCGCTGTGTGCTGTGCGCACCACAATATGCAGTAGGTGGATTTTTGCGACTGAATGGCTTTTATACTTCTTTATATTTCAGCCAAATATAAAGAAGTATAAAGAGTGTTACTCTGTGCCTACCATCGTTCTGATGTACTGGGCAAAACCAGGCGCAGTAAACCCCATATACCCATGAGCTGTGGATTCAATAAGACCTTTATCCATGAGCGAACGCCTAGCCATACTAATTGCAGACGTTGGCACGCCAAGTTGTGCAGCCACGTCGGAGCGCTTTACTGGCTGCTGTTTATGAGAGGCAATGACGATCATAAGCTCTATTTCTTTTTCCGATGCTTTCATCCATCGTGCTCGGAAAAATGCGTCACGAGAAGTCTGAAAATCAACGAGTGCTTTATCGACATGAGTCTCAAGCACCATTGCGCCTGGATCAGGATTTCCAGCATATTCCCACGCTAAATCACCGATAAGCTGGAGAAAATAGGGGTAGCCGCCTGCATGGCTAAGTGCTTTCGCCACAGCTTGCTCTTCCCAACGCACATTTTTGTTCATCGCTAGGCGTTCAATCACTTCCCTAGAATCTTCCGCGGAAAGATTATCTAAATGAACGTATCGGAATCGCTCTGCAAAACTCACTGCATCAGTAATTACATCTTGTGTGTGCGACAAACCAGCAGTCATAGCGATCATCGGTAACTCTTTGGCTTCAGACTGCATATGCTGCCAGGCATAAGCAAAAGCACGCAGCCCTTGAGTATCAGCCGCCTGGATCTCGTCGATAAAAATTGCTAATCCTTTTTTCTTCTGGGCTTTAGCTGCTTCTGAGGCTTTTTCTAAAACCTCCTGCAGCTGCCTCCCCAAGCCACCAGTTGCAATGCCATCAGCATTATGAGCTGAATTTGTTGCCTCACCTACCCCAGCCCCGTGAAAAGATATACCTGCGATAGAAACGGATAAAGACTGCAACATTACTTTCAGAGCTTTTGCCGCTTGCGACGTCCATCCGTGCATATATTTCTGCAATGAGGCAATCACCTCTGCAATAAATGGGCTATCACCTGCTGTTACCCATACAGTGTGAAACCCTAATTCTTCTGCGTAGTGCTGCGCGCGACGCAGAAGTGATGTCTTCCCTACTCCACGAGAACCAACATATACCTCGATGCGTCCCATGAAACGAGGAAATGTAGCCAGTAAAGCCAACTGTTGTTGGATCTGTTCAATCTGTGAATCGCGACCGATAATATCGTGAGCAATGGTTCCAGGGGTATAAGGACTCGTCTGCATAACTATCTTTATACCATTTATACTTCTTTATATTTCAGCCAAATATAAAGAAGTATAAAGACTGCTCTTGCGCTTTGGTGTCATGCCTCAAATGATGTTTGTTAGAATCAAGGGCACGATTAGTGTCTAAACATGGCACCGCAAAGCCCCTATAACCTGCAAAGGAATCGCCCATGACCGAGGGACACGAGGCACCACACGAGTCCAAGAATGCTAATAGCCCAGAGCAAATATGGGAAAACTTCAGTAAATATGATGCCATTTTGCTAGGTGTTATGGCTTTCACACTCATCTATAGTTTGGCGCTTTTACCAGCAAAAGTCTGGCTCATCAATCACCCGTGGATTTATGCTATGACGCATGGCGGTTATATTTCGGCAACGATTCTTGGCGCAGAGGCTGGAAAAAATCACACTTCCCTTCTGTTTCCCATTGTGCTGAGCTCAGTGTTTGGTATTAAATTTTTGCCTGTATGGTTTTTTGCCGGCAAACGTTGGGGAATGAATTTCATCAAACAGTCTGCCTCTGGGTCAATGATCGCAAAGAAATTCTTAGCGGTGCTCAGTTCTGAAGAAAAACGTACCCGGTCTATCGTCATTATGTTGGGACTGTGTCTTATTGCCTTTGTACCGGTTCTCCCTATTCCGATTACTCTTTTGCTCATGCTGCTTGGCGTATTCCATGTACCTTTTTTGCTGGTACTGGCAGCGATATTCGTCGGCAAGCTCCTCACCAATTCTGCGATGGCGTTTTTTGGTTATCAGCATGGCGAAGCTGTGCTTGAGGTGATCGACCAGATAAACAAATACTCCAATTGGGTTTTCTTTGCACTGCTTGCTTTTGCTTTCATTCAGATATTTTTTCAACAGCGCAAAGCGCAACATATCAAACCACAATCAAAGAAGAACTCCTAGTGTGATGAGTCAGAAAGGGATGTCCATGCGGTAATCAGCTTACTGGGAAGCAGGAAAAGCGCCACCCCCGTTAATGTCAAGATGGTAACGGTCATCCAGTTTCCAAGGAAAACCCCGGGCGTTAACCATGCGGCTATGGTCATCGCTACTGCGGAACTGAGTCGCGTGTAAGACGCAATCCGACCACGGTGTTCTTGGGCACCGAATCCAAATTGTATCTCCATAGCCAACATTGCTGAGATGGAAAAGACGAGTGTTGCGCAAACCATAGAGAATAATAATATCGCCAGCTGTAAGATGTGTTCTTTTGTATTGACAGCTACTGTGGTTCCCAGGATAGCGAAAATCATCAATGTTCCACCGACTCGGTGGATAATTTTCCACAGTTCTGGGCGCTTTTCAAGGGTGGTGCTCAAAAGTCGAATGAAGAAGAAATCGACTGTAAGATCGATGAGTCCAACCACGGTGACCAGCCACGGGCCAAATACATCCCTCGTCGAGATCCATGCTGAAAGACCTATCGTAGGCAAAGCAGACGAAAGCCCAAGAATACCCACCACTACCAGACCCATTACTAATGGTAACCGCACATTTTTGCCGATCTTTTGTGGCATGGATGACCTCGCCATCATTTGCTGAGCCGACTTCATCTTGAGAGATGCCGCAACCGATATCGACATGACTATACAAACGAAAGACACGAGAAACAGCAGTGGCCAGTAGTGTGAGGGGATAGCGGTCATCGTAATTGTGCACAGCGCACCTGCAATTTCGTTTGCAACTAAAAAGTAGCGACGAATCTGACCATTAAATAAAGTCCGCCGCCCAGAACTGATGTACTCGGATCGAATCTTGTCTTTTGCTGGACCAACCGAACGAGAAAACGCCAGTGCAAGCATTCCAAAAAGAGCAAGTACGAAAAAATGTCCAGCAAGTGCACTGACGATAGTTCCTACTAAGAAAAGTGCTTGAAATACTTGCAGAACCTGAAGAACGGTCAGTGCAGATCGCCTATCAACTTGTCTGCCGACGAGGAGGGCGCCAAGTATTCCCAACGCAAATCCAGCACTAATAGGAGTTACCCCAAGAAACCACAGTTCCAGACTGTGAGTGCTACCGAATATGACAAAGGGAAGAACGATAATCAAAACAGTTGTTTGGATACCATCCAGCAGCACAAGCGACGCAATGCTGATTTCTCTACTCTGATTACGAATCATAGCCCGAAAAGCACAAATTACACGAGGAAAACTGTCAATTAAATCAACAGCAAACCTTTTCGGTGATTGTGGTCAGCGTATTGTTCTTTACAGTCATTGCTTTCCCCTTACCTTTCGTGGTTATTTCGGTAAGACCCATTTTCCACCAAGATTAACACGCAGTGGCATACAACCGTGAAAAATTGGGCAATAGCCTGGTGTTTTCTTTGCCTAGCAGTTCAGTAATCTCATGGTTAACGTCGTGAGCTATATGTGCCAGGCTACCGTGTTGGAGCACAAACTTTATCCCTGCCCACACTTGCGACGGTAATGAAGTGTCCAGTAGGGCTGGATCAAGTTCACAATGACGCAACTCAAAACCAAAGAAAGGACTGCGCTCTCCTATATGGCACAGTTGAGCTACAGCAGCACCTAATTGCTCTTCATTAACGGTGTTGGTAATGCCCAGACCATCCATAAAACTAGCTGGTGAGTGCTCAGATTCTTGATGTAATTGCGCTAATTCGCTACCGGCTAAAGTAGTTATCTCAGCATGAACTCCCAAGGTTGTTAAAAACTCTACGACGCGAACCCGTGATTGTTTTCTAGCCACAATCCGCAACGACACTGTACTTTCTTTCTGCATAAACATGATTTGTATGCTGGAACCGATCTCGGGAAACTGTGGGCATAGTTGTGCCCAGCGCATGATCCATTGAACAAGGTCAGGGGTGTGTACTGGGCACTTGATGGCAATAAAGGTTTCATCAGGAATGGTTGCTATTACTGCCTGGGCAATGACTGTGTGCGTAGCTTTTGTTGTTAATGCTTGTTCCCATAGCTCCACGTTATGTGTAGGTGAGCAGGACAGACACTGCCCTGTACGATCAACAAGTTCTAGTTCTTGCACATAGTTTGTAGCAGGCCCAACCAAACGCACATCAGGACCAATACCTGCACCTGAGAGAAAGCCGCAGATACCAACACCACTAAAAGAACCTGTCACACAGCGTCTGCCTGCGGGTATGCTGCTGGCTATATCTTTCCATCTCGTTGCTGCTGATACTTTTACTAAGTTTTCCTGCCACGTGTGAGAGCGCAGGTGAGATAGATCAAGCACATGAGGTGCATGAGCTGCGTCAGGGTGGAACCCATGTCCGGTATTGCACACTGGTATCTTCTTGTATTTCTTGAGTGCTTGTTGCAATTCTTTCTTGGTGCAGGGGCTTATCACCTGTGCTTTGTGGTAATTATTTGCTGGGTTGTATAGGTGCATATTCTTACCTTCTTTCTTCGTTTCTGAATAGATCCCTGGACTAACCCTACACAGAAAAATAGACACTTGTCTACAGAATAGACAGGTGTCTATAATTGAGGCATGGAAGAACACAACCACCAAGAAAAGAGTCATCATGGATGATCGCTATAGCAACCGTCGTCAAAGAGAACAATCCCAACGGGAAGAACTGCTGCTTGACATAGCACTCACTATCGCCAAAACAGAAGGATTACATAAAGTATCCCCTGGGGAGATAGCCAAAAATGCAGAATACTCACGCGCAACCATCTATAAAATATGGTCCTCACGCGAAGATGTCCTCGCAGCTTGCACAATCCGCAGCATAGAAAAACAACTAACAATGTACCGTCACATACTCCCCGCATGGGAACATAAAGACCCGGTATCAGTCCTCGTCATTTTCTGTCTTGCATATTTGTGGTACATACAGCACAACCCCACCCTATTCAACCTCAGCCTTATCGGCCGCGCAGAAGAAAATCTATCCGCATGCAGCCCAGACATCAAACAACGCCTATCAGATACCGAAGCAGAATTAGCGCACCTTGTTTTTCAACTCGCTCATGCAACTAGCGGAAGCGACGAAAAGCATATCGCAGATTCCATCAACGCCATGCGCGCAATGCTAACTGGTCTGGGACTATTCAGTAACAACATCACCACCTCACCGTGGCATGAAGGCATAACCAATCAACAAACCGCCCACACCATAGTCCAAGTCCTCCACGGATTAGGCTGGGACACCACACATATCCAGGTTAACCAACTCACCACAGAACTCCACCAACAATTGGAAGGACTTGAAAGGACCCAGCCATGACTAAAAACTACAACCCCTGGCGAATACTCAGCGCACTCTGCATAGGATTTTTCCTCGTCATGGTGGATCAAACCATCGTTGCCGTTGCCACTCCCGATATAAAAACCGCCCTCGACGCCGACTACAACCAAACAATCTGGTTCACCAGCGCATACCTACTCACCTTCTGCGCGCCACTGCTACTCTCCGGCAGACTCGGCTCATATCTAGGGCTAAGAAAACTCTTTATCAGCGGAGTCAGCATATTCACCCTAGGGTCACTACTCTGCGCCCTTTCCCATACTCCCCTACAACTCATTCTTGCCCGAGCAATCCAAGGACTAGGCGCGGCATTGATCCTCCCCCAATCCATGACCATCATCGCACACGTCTTCCCAGCTCACCAACGCGGAAAAGCGATGGGAATCTGGGGCGCCGTCGCTGGTGTCGGTTCTTTGATTGGCCCTTTAGCAGGTGGTGCCATTCTAGAGTGGGCTTCCTGGCACTGGATTTTCCTGGTTAATGTTCCCGTCGGTATTATTGCCGTTATTCTCACAGCCAGATGGGTTCCCGCATTGACCCCCGACCTCACACACTCATCTCAAGCTATGGACATACCAGGTTCCCTACTATCTATCTTCGGATTAGGGTTGACCGTTTACGGTCTACAGGAAGGTGAAGTTCGAGACTGGGACAGCACCACTGCCCTAATCATTGCTAGCGGTATTGCAATCCTTGGTCTATTCATCTACACGGAAACCAAAGTTTCTCACCCACTACTACCTCTGCGTCTGTTCAGATATAAAAACTTTGGCAAAACCGCCATTGCCATCACCACCATGGGCTTTGGTATTACCGGATTTGCTGTCCCCTTTATGCTCTACGCCCAATCCATACGCCACTGGTCACCCATAGAATCAGGATTGCTGTTACTCCCTATGGCTCTTGCTGCGGCAATTCTAGCGCCGGTCGTCGGAAAGCTAATCGACGCACGCCACCCAGCTCTGATCACGCTTATCGGATACAGCGCAATGTCTCTTGGATCCTTTGCGCTTGGTGCCCTACTAGATATTGATACTTCACTGGTATTGCTCATCGGGGTGCTCGTAGTACTGGGGATTGGTAATGCCTTTGTGTGGGCTCCTACCTCGGCAGTAGCGCTACGCAATGTGCCACAGGAAGATGCGGGCATTGGCTCTGGAGTATATAACACCTTCCGGCAGCTAGGTGCCGTTATAGGGTCAGCCGCCACTGGTGCTCTCATGCAAAATAGGCTTGCCCATGTGGCTGACACACCTCAGGGCACGCCACCGGACATAGCACCTGATATGGCAATTATTATCCATAACTCAGCGCGTGCTTTTGGTGAATCTATCTATTTATCTGCGGCAGTATTTCTGATTGGTATTGCTGCTGCGGCATTGTTGCGTAAAAGCAGTGCCTAGCAGAGCACGTGCCGCTACAGCAATCGCACAAACTAACCGATACTTAGTTTTTCTCCCACGTTTTCTTGGCGTGGGGAATTTTCTTTCGGTTGGTCTTGAGTTTTAGCGAACACGAACCCTAAGGCGGTTGTTGTTACGAGTTTTAATAGTTCAACAGCAACATCGATTTCTTCCTTAAATTTGGGGGCTGCCTTACGCCACCGTTCATTGTTCATCGTCATGCTGCTTCGAGAAAACCAAGAGGAGTGCGATATGTTGTATCGTTAGCAATATCAGAGAAAGCTAGCACTGGTTGATCTGTTTGATAGGCCTTGTCCCATGCCGAATCAGGTATATGAGTAATTTCAGATAATTCAGTAGCCGTTTTATTTTTGGCTTTATCCCAAACCCGGTCAAGGGCAATTTTGAGTTCTAAATCTTCTTCATCGATAATAAGAGTTTGCCCTCGAGCATCACGAGCATAACGTTTAATATCATTCTTCCCAAAACTACGAAACTCATCATGCACCGAATAGAGAACTGGACCGTAAGCCCAGGTAGAGAACAATTCCTCAACTAGAGGATAACCTGTTACTTTTTGATACTCACTTGCGACGAAATAAAGGATTTTTGTAGTTTCATCGAGTGGATATCTGCTCTTATCAGAGGGTTTTCCACAACTTTTTTACAAAATGAATAGTAACTGTGCAACAAAAACAAAAAGGGTGCTAATCTGCACCCTTATCTGTTGCGTTAAGCCCCAGCCTCGCTAAGAACCCCAGCAAGACCCCACTAAGAACAACGCACAATCGGCTGTGGATCGTACACGGTGGTTTGGGTTTCTCGGGATAATTCCTGACCACCCAAATCGCGAATAATGCGAGTATCTGAGGTGGTAAACCCTTGTGCCCCTGAGGAAGGTGAGCATTTTTCATCAGATACATTCATTGTCTGTGGATCGGTATAAGCCCAGCGCCCACCATTGATCGACTCTACTTCTACGGTCTTTACCCCCATGAGCTTTACGGTGACACTGCCTCCACCTACAGAGGTCACAATGCGCACTGGGAAAGGCGAGGTATTTCTGAATTGCAAATCAATTGCGCCCTCAAATACAGTTGCCTCTCGACCAGCTGGATAACGGGAAATGTAATAAGAATGTGGTGTATGCGCCACATCTTCCATACCAGCGAAATACGCCGCGTTATACAAGGTAGTAGCAAATTGTGAAATACCACCACCGACGGCAGTATCGGCACGGCCATTGAGAATAATTCCAGACTCCACATAGCCTTGGGCACTACCTCTAGCGCCGGTGTAATTGTTAAGAGAGAAAATATCACCTGGTGCTACTACTGCATCATTGACTGTTTGTGCCACAGTTGCGATATTCACACCCGAGGCTTGGGAGTATCCGCTGGTGGTAAACTCGCCAATCACGTCGTCGAAAGTAGCGGTCTTTGCCATTTCTGTAGTGAAAGTAGCTGGTTGAGGCACATACACTGCGTCGAAAGTGCGCTCTGCGGAACCAACTACCCGCCCAGCAAAACCATCCATGGTTTTTTCCCAGTCGATGCTAATTCCGTCAGTATGCGGAGTAATGGTACGACTATCCCCATCAAAGGCAATCCGCGCATTTTTCTTGGCAACTTCTGTTTGCTCAAGGTTTTCTTTCAAGATATTTTGTGCAGCAGCCGCATTGATCTCAGTGAGGAATGTATGCCCCTCAGGCTTAAAACTGACGACCTCACCCATACGAGAGGTAGGAATAATGCCATCGATACCGTCTTGCCCATGCACCACAATATCTCCTGCTACCGCAGCAGTGGCATCACCAGCAAGCACTTTATCTACTGCTTCCTGACCAATCTCAGGCTCGGTAACAGCAGCCTCGACAGTCACCCCCTCAGGGTTGAGCCAATTAGCAGCAATTGCCTCCTTGAGTACCTCGCCTTCCACAATCTGACCATTGTGTGGTTGCGGGTCAACATTAACTTTTCCACCATTGAGGTTTATGCCAGCGTCGACAGGTGCCGGGGAAAGTTCCTCACTAATCCGGGACACTACCGACTCTAGCTGGGCTTCATCCACACTTGAGGCGGTTTCGATCTCGTGCGTGTGGAAGAAACTACCCAAGCGTGTCAATGGGTTCATTGATTGCTTACCAGCACCATCAACGGTGGCATCCCAATCAATGTTCAGCCCCGACTCGGCAGGAATAAGATTGCTTTCTAGCTCGCCCGCATGAATAATCACCGGTTTTTGGGTGACATCACCAAGTTCTTGCTGTAGCTTTTCGACGGCAGCCGCATGCTCCATACCACCAATTTCCACGCCACCGACAGTCACCCCGCGAGGTACTTTGTCTTTATTTATCAGGCAATCAGCAGTATAGGCACCACCACAAATGACTACTAACCCAAGGGCAGCACCGAGCACAAAGCGCAAAGCAGAACGCTTTTTCTTCTTGCCTTGAGTATTTGTTTCTGTATCCGAGCTAGTCACCTTTATAAATCTAGTTGATTTTCCCCATGAGTTCACAACTAAAGAATTAGGAATTTTTCGCTAAATGTCGCTCTACCTGCGCAAATTGCTTCTCAAACATTGTGCGTGGATAGCGCTGTGATTCAATAGCCGCCGCCACTTGCTCAATAGCGGAGTCTAAACCTTGGGTGCTAATCCACAATGCTTGGTTCGCTCCTGCTTGTAGCGCACCAAGAACAGCTTGTTCAATCGGATAATAATTGGTGATCGCTTTCATCCCAGAGAGGTCATCAGTGTAGATAATTCCGTCGAACGGCACACCACCTGGATAACGCCCAGAACGCAATAACTCATACACAGCAGCGCTCTGCGACGCTGGCGCATTATCACTCAGCTCTGGAACAATCATATGCCCGATCATCACACCGCAATCAGAATCAGCAAGGACTTTGCCATAAGGCAACAGATCCAATTCTTCTAACTGCACCAATGGTGGACTCTGCACTGCACCAGTATGCGTATCCCCGCTTGCCCGACCATGCCCGGGAAAATGCTTAAACACAGGCATAACACCAGCGTCCTTCATGCCCGTGGCAAAGGCAGTAGCGTATTTCACTGCTACTGCTGGATCATCATCGGAAAAGGCGCGGTCACCGATAATGTCTAGTCCGGCACCATCTAAATCAACCACTGGGGCAAAATTGACGGTAATACCATGTGATGCAAGGGATTTTCCCATGTCATAGGCAAGTCCGCGTACTTGCTCAGGCGACATTGTTTCCGCCATTACTTGAGGTGCTTGATAATAACCGAGGATCTGCCCGTGCCGAAGCACTCTGCCTCCCTCAAAATCAATACTCACATCAAATGGGCGGTGTATTTTTTCGCGTAGTGCAGCAATATCCCGACCGGGTTGGGTAAGCAAAGTTGGGTCAGTATTCGAGGAGATGAATATGCCACCGACCCCCTGCTCTAGTGCCCACAGTGCGTCGTCGAAACCGCGAACTCCTACCATCATCAATCGAGCGACACGCTGACGCAACTGCGCAGGAGTTTCGTCGACTGGCTTAGCTTCTGAGGGCAAAGAATACGCAGGAGCTACAGAAGAAGTGGCAGTAGAAGTATGCCGAGGCGACTCTGCTGAATCTGAACTACAAGAACTCAACAAGAAGGGTGTGCACAATACAACAGTTACACTCAGCAATGTACTGCGTAACGCACTATGTCTACTACCCAATTGTGCTGGTAACACAGTATGAGTCATCCCCTTTTTGTATTCTTGTATTCTTTTGCTTGTTCTACTATCGCGTTCTCGCCTTACCATTGTGCCATGAATTTTTCAGTATGAAAAAGGACGAGATGAGCTGTCACCATGAATACGTTTGAGCACGTTTTCTGCCGAAATCAAACACAACGGCACGCCTACTCCAGGTACCGTCGACGCCCCGGCATAGTACAACCCATCCACTTTTGCAGACACATTCTTCCCTCTTAAAAATGCCGACTGCCTTAGAGTATGCGCCCGCCCAATCGCGCCAGCCGACCAAGAATGATAGCGCTGAGCATAATCAGCTGGACCAATGGTTTTTTGCACCACAATGCGCTGGGCAAGATCTGGGATATTCGCCCAATGTGCCAAACGCGCAATAGTGTTGCGCACAACATGAGATACCCACTCAGATTCTTGCTCACCAAAAGCACTGCCGTGTCCATAACATTCCTCGGCTGGTGCAGGCACGAGGATGAAGAGATTTTCATGTCCTGCTGGCGCTACCGTTGGATCAGTGTGGGAAGGTTTACACACATACAATGATTCTGAGATGCGATCTGGACGCTCAGGGTGTGCCCCAGTGTAAATTGCGTGGAAATCAGGTTCCCAATCAGGGGAAAATAATAAATTATGGTGCACAAGTTGGGGTAACTCACCGCGCACCCCAAGCATAATGATCACCGCAGAAACCCCAGGGTGTGCGCGTTGCCAATAGCGTTCCGGATAGCTGCGCTGCTCAGGTTGCAACAGTTCTAGTTCGCAGTGCCGAATATCACCGGCGTGTACCACTAGGTCGGCGTCGAAAAGCTCACCACGAATGCTACGAACACCACGCACCTGTTTGTGCGCGGTTTCGATGGCAGTAACCTCGGTATTAAAAGAAAACTCCACGCCGTTTTCTTGGGCAATCCGCCACAGTGCCGCACTAATAGCAGCGAATCCGCCTTGAGGATAGCGAGGCCCTTCCACCAGATCGGTATGGCTCATCAAAGCATATAGTGCAGGTGTCTGGGCTGGCTGCGAGGAAAGAAATACTGCTGGATATTGCAGGATTTGCCGAAGCAGCGGGTGGGCGACAATGCGGTTTGTTTTGTGCTCGATACTGCGACTGATCCCTGCTACCAACCAATGCACCCTGCTGAGGATTTTGAGACGCAATAGTGGCGCTATGCTGCTGAAAGTGGTGTAGAGGAAAGTCTCGAGCGCAAGCTGATATACCTGAGTTGCCTGAGCCAAATAAGCGCGTATTTTTGCCCCAGCACCAGGTTCTATATTCTCGAAAAGCTCGGCAATATTATCCACCCCAGCATGGACATCACAGCTGCGCTCAGCCCCGGAAAACACTCGATACGCTGGGGATAATTCCACAAGCTCACATTCGTTGGCAATATCAGTGCCGCACAGTCGGAAAAAATGCTCATAGGCCTCGGGCATGAGATACCACGATGGCCCGGTATCCCACCGAAACCCTTGCTCACTGATACTTTCTGCTCGCCCACCAGGCTGCGCCAGCTTCTCGACGACCCGCACCGCATAACCATCTTGTGCCAGCAAAATAGCACTAGCAAGCCCTGCGTATCCTGCACCAATGACGACTGCCCTTGCCTGATGTTTCTGATGCTCCTGACGTGCATTCGTCATGCCCGCCTGCTTCCCCGACGCATTGCTGTACCCACCACCGACCGAGCAATGATGAGCACTTTACGCACTGAACCTAGCCGCACGCGTGTTGTGCGCAACTGCGCCACAGTAGTATCCGCGAGCAATTGCGCAAGCTCGCTAAAAAGATCCGCACTGGCTTGTACCCCGAAGCGGGAGGAATAAGGCAGAAGAGCGATCATAGGCTGTGCAGCTGCTAAATCAGCCTGAATCTCTGCAATAATTTTCGCCTTCGACGCCTCGCTGAGCATACCCCCACCTTGGGTGGTATTAGTATCAGGGAAATAATGGCGACCACGCTCATAAATATCTTCGCGGATATCGCGGAGAAAATTGATTTTCTGAAAAGCTGCGCCGAGGCGTCGAGCGCCTGCTTCAAGTTCAATACGGTGTGGGTGCTCCCCTGGCTGCTCGGCAAGGAAAATGCGCAAACATAATAAGCCGATTACCTCAGCGGAACCATAAATATAGTGCTCATATTCTTGCTGAGTGTAACTCGTGTGCGTAAGGTCGCTACGCATAGAAGTGAAAAAGGCACGGAGATATTCCGCAGGAAACTGGCATCTACGCGCAGTATCTGCATAGGCGTGAATGATTGGATCAGGGTGAAAGGGCTGCTGAGGTGCATGAAGAATACTGTGCTCATAATCAGATAATTGCTGTTCGATATTGCCCTCGGCAGCACCGTCGACGATCTCATCTGCAATACGCACCACAGCATAAAGGTGCGCGATATCACTGCGAACCCGTGGGCTAAAGAGCATACTTGCCAAAGAAAAGCTGGTGGAATATGCCCGCATCACTTTTTTACTCAGCGCATGGGCAATGGCAGTGTAATGCGCATTATGCTCATTATTGCACTGTGCCGCGTGCGCAGTTGCGTGCACAACCCTGTGCTCATTGTCCACAGTATTCGCGTGATTCGTATTATTGGTGCTGTTCGTGCTGTTCACGAGCGTGTGCCTACCTCACTTTCTCGCTTTTATCTTAGCGGCGAAGATAGCATTTGTCTGATACTTAACTGATACCTGCCTGTTACTTGTCCAATGCGCAGCGGTTGATGGATAACAATGGTGCATAGCGGTGGTGTATAGCGGTGGTGTATAGCGGTATAACGCAAAAAGGGGTGAGCAGATCTTGGTATTGCGATATACGCTTGTACTCTAATGACACAAGGAGGTGACAGGTGCCCACACCCATTGAACTGATGCCAGAGAGAATCAAGAGGGTATTATCCACTGCCACTTTTCTTGGGAGTCTGGGAGGAAGCCTCATGCCGTTTCTTTTCAGCTTCTCCTTGATTACAGAGCGGAATTTCTCGCTCAATGCGGTGTCCATTATTTTGTTAGCAGGACCATTGGGACTACTAACAGGCAACAGAGTGCTTGTCCCGAGAACAGCTCGCTTTAGCCCCAAAACCCTCATGCGCATTGCCCACACAGGTTTTGCCGTATCTCTAAGCCCAATCATTGTTTTCCAGGCAATTGTGCAGCAATTAGCCTTTGCTTATTTCTTTCTTTCCTCTTTAATTCGCTCTATCTGCCTGCACGTTCAGAATATATTTTCTTCTTGGGAGAAAAAGAAACTCAGGGTGAGGTCGCTAAGTACAGAGGTACCCTAAGATTTTTGTCCTATGCTGCGACTGGGGCAGCTTCAATTCTTGCGGTGCTGATTATTTCTTTCTGTGCGGGTTACGTCCAACTATGGGCACTATGTTCAGCGATAGCAGCCAGACTCATCTGCGCCGCACTAATCGCCAGGCTCCCTGCTATTGACAGCAGAGGTATTAGTCCTCAAGGTATGAGCGCCCGAGCCCCCGTCGGCAAAGATGGCTCTGCAATTGATAATCCAAAGAGCTTGACAGAAACAAGAAATAAGGTATCAACTGGCTATATTTTCATCACAATCTGTTTATTCCTCATATCGTCACTGTGCGGCAGTTTCACTTTTCTGTTGCCACTGATCGCTGCAAAGTTCTCAATCACAGGTGACAAGCTCTACCCCATACTTTTGGGCGCAATGACCATATTCGCGGGGATTCTCCATCGCAATAAAACAGTGCGGAATCTCGCGCTGCATAAAGGAAGAAAAGCAGTCACGTATTGCCTCTTGGGTGCAGGAATAGCCTTCGGCGCACTCTATTACTCATTGCGTACCGACACAGCAATCTCTCTCTTGTTATCTGCAAGTGCAATCATAGCTCTCACCTTTTGCAATGTGGTGGTCATGAGCGTGCAGTGGGAATACAGCTACAGAATACGACACCAAGAAACAACGAGAATGTATGAAGCCACAGACAGTTTGCTCCAAACCAGCATTGGGCTGTGCTTACCGAGCAGTTTGTCTTTTTTATTGGGGATATTTTCGCTAAACATCTTTTTGGGCATTGGATTAATGTTTATCGGTAGTGCACTTGTTCAGCTTTTCGACGTTGGGGCTAAGAAATTATAAATGGCATTGAATATGAAAAGTGGGGTGGTGTTTTATTACACCACCCCACATCTGCACTCTGGGCTAAGCAGCAAGAACAGCTACTCTAAGTAATCCCTTGTAGCACTCCTGCTTCTAGCAGCCACAGTCACACACATAATCTCGTATCCAACTACGTATGTGACTCGAACTATCTACGCAGCACGCAAATGACCACCCGTCGTCACCCGCACACCAGACTTCTTGACAGTCGTGCTTGCAGCTTTCTTATCCACAAAACCACCATGCTGAACAACCTGCTGAACAATCACACTAGCCCCATGCTCTTGTGACCCCTCCGGTTCAGACGACACACCACCATCATGCTGTATAGACTCATCCACCTCAGGCTCATCTACATCCACTAACTCCTCAGACCGCGACTCCGACTCACTAGAAACTACCTTCGCGTGTGCCACATCACAATCCCGCACAAGAGCATCCGAACCAAACTCACCATCCGCATACACAGGCATTGCCTCCACAGTAGCGATATTGACATGACCACCAGACTCCGGAGCTACCAACGAAGCCCTACACACAAAATGCTCACCAGGAGCAAGAATCTCTGGCTTATCAGCACACACAATATCCTCAGAAGCAATCACATCATCACCAAGCTCAATACCAGTCAACGCAACATCACCAGTATTAGCAACATCAAACACAAACTCCATCCCAGAACCAGAAGCAACCATCACACCAGGAGCAACATCAGCATCCTCACCATTGACCAACTTCGTCACAGAAATACCAGGAGTCTTCACCACACCCTCAGAATCATCATGAACCTCAGGCGGAGTATGCGCTTTAGCAACATCCTTAGCCATCACCTCACCAGACTCAAGCTCATGACCATCCTCATCAACAGGAACACCAGTCACCGTCACAGTGTTAATATGCTTACCACCAGCCTCAGGAGCAGGATACGATGCAGAACACGTCATAACCTCACCAGCAGCCAACACACGATCAGCATCATCACACACAATTGCATCACTGTCAGTAATCACATCATCGCCAACAACCACATCCTTAAGCGTAGTGTTACCGGTATTTGTCACCTCAAAGGTAATAGCCATATCCGTACCCGCCTGGGTCTCCACGCCTTCACCCTCACGAGCAATGCGACCATTAATCTTCTTCACCACCGCAATACCAGGCTCAAGACGCTGTGGACGCTGTGGCTCCACAGACTCCTCAGGAACATCAGGAACCACCGGGGTGGGCTCCACAGGTGTTGATTCCTCAGGCTTGTCAGCAGTAGTAGATTCCACAGGCGTAGACAATGTCGACGATGGCTCAGACTCTGCAGGCTTCTCAGAAGTCGTGGTTTCCTCCGGTGTTGTTGATTCCGCAGGCTCATCAGTTGGTGTCACAGGAGTAGACGTTGTTGACTCAACAGACGCAGGCTCAGAAGGCACAGGTTCCAATGTTGGAGACTCTGGTGTGGTTGATGACGAGACTTTCGACGTTGCTGACGCAGAACTAGGTGTAGGCTCCACCGACGACGAAGAAGTGGTCGACGGTGCCGCAGAACTAGAAGTAGTTGACGGTGCAGACGACGACGTTGTTGATGGCATCGAGGAAGATGATGTAGGAGCAACAGATGACGTTGGTGTTGCCTCAGGAACACGAGCATTCGCTGGGTCAGAATCCGTTAACGGCGTATCACCCACAGGATTACCATCCTTATCCACAGGTGTAGCAGTCACCGTACCCGTATTCGTATGCATCTCACCAGCCTGAGGCGCAGGCAGGGTTGCATAACAAATCAGTTTCGCACCAGGATTCAGTTTCTCTGGACGACCAGGACACGTAATCTTACTTGGATCAGTAATCACATCATCACTGACCACAATATCCTTCAACGGCATATCACCAGTATTAGTCACCTCAAACATAACACTCATGTCTGAGTCCGCATCAACCACAACAGCATCCTGTGCAGTATTAGCATCCACAGCGTTAATCTTCTTCACAAGTTCAACACCAGGGGCTGCACCATGCGCATTCGCAGGATCCTGTGTCGTTACGTCCCCACCATCAACAGGATTACCATCCTTATCCACTGGTGTTGCTGTTACTGTCGCAATGTTTGTATGCTGCTCACCAGGTTTCAGACCATCAAGAGAAGCACGACATGTCACCTCTTCAGCAGGTTGCAACACAACAGTATCAAGACTACTGCTACCACAGGTGATTTTGTCTGCCGGGATCTTATCATCAGCAAGTCTGAGGTTCTTCAGCACCGTATTGCCCGAGTTACGGATTATAAACCTAAACGTCAATGATGTACCTTCAGCAACAGCAATACCAGGAGCCTCATTCGCATCGGCCGCAGTACCACGAATAAACTGGTCAAGAAGTCGTCTACCAGGATTGGCAGGATCAACAGCTCTTACTGTTTTCAGTACACTCACACCAGGCACAGGTTTTGCTGGTAACGGATCACCCGCAGCAACACCTTCAACAGCTGCAAACGGTGTAGCTCCACCTTCACCGCAAGAACCATAATGTGCACTCTCGCCAGTATGACCTTTACCAGACTTGTAGCTTTCTGGGTCAGTGGAATACGTCAGGATAGTGTTGTACTTCGCAGCACCAGAATACGGCGCAAACACATCACCACCAAAGACAGAGAGTCGATACAATGCACTCGTCTTGAGCACTGAGGCTACAGCATTAGCATCCGCATTACCCTTATCGTCGACTACTGTAGTTCCACCAATAGTCTTTAATGAATCGACGTCTTCACCCCAGGCGTTTTTCATGATTACAGGTTTATACAACCCAGGGATCTTATAGTCCACGTACACTGTGCCGTTTGCAGGATCGTCGTTGAATCCAATCACCTCAGGTTTATGAGCTTCTTGCCACGCCTTATAAGCATCCTCAAGCAATTTACCTAAAGCAGTAGCGTCTTCTTTGGTAATTGTTTTACTGTTCCAATCAAAGGACTTACTTAGTCCGTTGGTTCCTGGTTGTGCTTTCGCTTTCACCCCCTCGAGATCAAAGTCAGGTGGATACACATCGGTTTGAGGTGGAGTAGCTCCACCTTTAGGAATCTTAAGCCTCAGTTCTCTAGGCGTCCAACCGCCAATATACCGGTGTGAGAAACCTGAATCTGAAGTATTCAGCTCAACCTTTAGATTCTCTTTAATTTTCGTCATTTTCATGGGTGTGTACGCGTCATCGACACGTACACGCACATAGATGTCTTGGAAGGTTTCGTTCTCACCACCAGCATCACCAATCGGTGGAGTCACAAACACAGTACCTTTTACCTCACCATACACACCCGCCCCTTGCCTAGCAAAAGAATTAATATCAGTAAGATATTCCAATTCCATCTCATATGTTTCGCATGCCATGCGAGGAATAGGAGCACCAACAACACTATGAGGTATAGGGTTTATATTTTGGTTACATTTTCCACCTTTGCGTTCGACCGTAGTGAACAAATCCCACTCATGCTCATTACCCTGCGAATCAGTCGTTGTCGCAATGTATTTCACCGACAAAGGGTCACGCTCACATAAACCTACAGGAAGCTCTGTTGTTCGTGTAAATTGTGCAGTGCGATTCACCAACCCCTCAGATTCAGAAGTCAACTTTACGAGAAAACCACCCCAGCTGCCGCCAGAAACAGCAGCAATAGTTTTCCCTGTCCGAGAATCTCTCAACGCAATATCTCCGTTAATACTGTCAAAACCCGGAAAAGAAGCACGTACCTCTGGCTTAACAGTAGTCTCAAACCGTATATAATCCCCTGGTTTTGCGTCATCAGGGAAAGCGAAATCAACAGTCAACACAACCTTATCCTTGTCATTAGGATCAGCCGTTACTGTCATGTTTTTAATCACCGAATCAGGCAACCGCTTCGGGCTAGCAGTATCCGCCGCTGGTGCTGTTGTCTCTTCTTGAGCCCACACCACAGGCACACCAACACCAGAACTAGCACCTCCCCACATGCCACTGGACAATAATCCAGTAGTCATAATCACTGCACCAACACGGCGCAGCAACCAGTGTTTCTTCCCCATGAACACTCCTTAGAAAAACCTTAAGAAAACATAAAACACCTAAAGAGTAGCCCCCCCCCCATAAAAATGTCCAACCGAAGAACAAGAATCTAGGTTATCCATCCCATAAAAGCGACATCACAAGTAGGTTAAGAAAGAGAGCAATAGACAGAATATGTGGGTCAATAAGCAAAACCCCCAAACCACAAATATGGCTTGGGGGTTTTAGAACCGAACAGTTATGCCGAATTACTCCACTACTTCTTTCGCAGTGATGACAAGGTTTTCATTGCGGTGTGGCACGCAGGTGATAAAGTGCATAACACCTGGCTCTTCTGCCCACACGAGGTCAGAGTTAGGGATTTCATCTTTTAGGATGGATCGCTGGTCGGTAATCTCGTAGGTTTTTGAGCCCACCACGATACGGTCACCGATATTGGCTAGTGGCGCACCGGTGTTAGGGTCAACCACGTAGTTTCCTGGTGCTTTGCCTGCGCCGTCGAGAGCGTGAGCTACAACGATCACAGAACCGTCTTCGCTATTGACGTAGCCTGGTGAGTAATCTGCAACCACGAATGCGCTGGTGTAATTCACTGGCTCGATCACACCATTGTATGAGGTCAGGGTGCCTAGTGGTACGTTTAGCCCTACGGAGTCGATGATGAAGGATTCACCAGCGTCAGAGATTTGGTTCATGTCTTCTGGGCTCACATTTGCGTTGGCTGCGTCGCTGCGGTCTACTTCTTGACCGTTCATGTCACGCACAAGGCTCTTGTCGTCGGCGGAATCGTATTTTACGGTTGTGGTTTCCTGCGCTTTGGTGTCACCGTCGTTGTCGTTAGAGCAGGCACCTAGCATTAATGCGCTTGTGCACAGCAGTGCCGCAAGAGTGGCACGAGTTTTCTTCATCATCTTTAACCTACTTCTAAGAATTGCTCATACTTTTTACCAAAACCACAGCGTAGCACATGGGCTTTTTATAATACAGCTTGAGCACAAGCCACAGCGCTACGAGCAGCCTTATCAGTTTCCTGCAATAACAATGGATCTGTGCCAGGCATAGGCGAGATTGTCGTGTCCGGATATTGCGCATAGGTGGGAATACCAATCAAGTGCACGCGCGGATCACGCTCGCCTGATTCTCCAATGAGCAACCGTGTTTGTTCGTCTACCTCAGGCGAACCAGTGGCAATGGTGTGCCCCTCATTCTTCTCCTGCCAGGGTCGCACCCGCTGCCCTAGGGATAGCATCATTGGCTCTGCTTGTCGACGCACATCTGGACTATACATCCATGCATCGACCAAAACTGCTGCTCGCACTGGGGTGTGCGTGCTAGGGCTTGTCATCTCAAAGCCGTCTGCTACCACGCTTACCTGTGGTTTTTCGCCAAGGAAAGTGACCAGACCTGCGTCGATAAGCGCTAGGAGTTGCTGGGAGCGAAATAGTGGCGGTCCGGAACCGAGCATTTGCCCGAGTGCCATGAATGACCGATATGCTCCGCTACGCGACGCCCAGGTATAGCGTCCTTGGGCGCCGAGAATGGAGGCAGGTTTGCGTGAGGCACTTATAGACCACAACCCAGCTTTAAGGGCACTTGCTGCTCCAAGTTGGGCGTGGGCGATGTCATTGGTCATGGCGTGGGCGATATGCTCAGTGAGTTCTTGAGGGGATTGCACTGGGATCTGTGCCAAGGGGTGATGCCATCGGTCGAGGTCGAAGCGATGAGCCGGGTTGGGAATAAGCCCATGTAATGCGGCGTCATCCCCTGCGTCAATAGCTTCTATTACTTGCGCTAAGGTTCCAGAGAAAGCCGCGGGGTTTTCCTTGGCGAGCACTTGGTAATAAGCCTCATGAGCGTCAGCAATAATTGCTGGTAGCACTTCATGCTCAAAATCAATCTGCCTGGTGGTGTCTTTATGGCGAGCAATCACTGCTTTCAATCTGGTTAGCGCTGCTTTAGGTGGTAGTCCACCATAATCGCTTTTAGGCAGGTAGGGGTAGCCGCGACCTGAAGCTACTACTAATTGTGGTTCTCGCCCGGAGGCTTGATAGCGCAATCCACTGCGCGCATTATCATCAGGTATAAAGCGTCCACCACGACCAATGCTCAACAATGCCATGAGGTCAAAAAATCCCATGCCTAATCCGCGCACCAATACGTGTGCGTTATCTGGAATACGCTCAATGTGCTGTTCGATTGGGCTACCGGGCGCGATCCATAACCCAGCTGACTGCGCCAGCTGTTGTTCCGTTTCGTTGAGAGCCGGGGTATGCCAACCGGGGGCAAGCACAGTAGAATTCGCGTGAATACGCGTGCCATCTGCGAGAGTTAGTTCATCATATCCTTGCCCGGCGCCTTGCCCAGCACTAATTTTTATACAGCGGGAGTGGTGTTCGCTGACACTGATATGCTCCGGCAACCAGGCGCATACCACCTGATATACCCAGCGTAAATAGTGCCCATAGAGTGCTCGTGAGGGATTGGATTCCGGACGGGTATGGGCAATCTCATGTTCATAGGCACTGATGTCCCAGGTGACGGGATGTTGGGCAATAAGGCGGGCTTTGTGCCCATCAGGATCTACCTCAGGGGTCAAGGTTTCTCCGCGCAGCACTTGGAGCCACTCATACATGGTGGGGCCGACTCGCACTGGTGCTTGGACACTAGCGCCGGGTTCGGTAAAGAGGGTCACTGCCGCGGCCAGGGTGTTCATGCACAGAATGGAGCTTTGGTCGGTGTCCCATATTCTGCCGCCGTGACCGGGTGGGGAGTCGTCGATAAGCGCGAGGTGAAGTGGTGTGGTGGTGTGTTGGGCGCCAATTCTTTCTATGACGGAAATTCCTCGAGGTCCCAGTCCAACAATGGCTATTGTTGCGCTCATTTCACTCCTAAACTTCATGGTCTATTTATAGAATACAGGTCTGTCTATTTTTGTGGTAAATTCACACACCATGAACAGACTAACAACCCTTAGCAAACTCATCGGCATCATCAGTGCCACCATCATCAGCATGAGCACCCTCAGCGCCTGCACCCAAAGTGCAAACCTGAGCCAAGCACACAATAATATCCTGACCTACTTAGAACCCAATACCTTCAAGACGCTCTACCCACCTTCAGCTGGTTACTACCCCAACGGCGGAATCATCAATCAGATCACCGACCGACTGCTCTATCAAGACCCAGACACCCTGGAACTATCACCCTGGATTGCCACAGAACTCCCCGAAGTCAATGCCGACGCCACACAGTACACTTTCCACATCCGCACAGACGTCACCTATTCCGACGGCACAAAACTCACCCCAGAAAATGTGGTGAAAAACTTCGACCTCTACGCGCGTGGCGACAAAACCAGAAAACTCACCGCCTCAGAACAAATCAATAACTACGAACGCGGTGAAGTCATCGACGACCACACAGTACGCTTTCATTTCAGTGCACCCGCACCTGGTTTCGCCCAAGCCACCAGCTCCTTTAATGCCGGTTTGCTCTCCGACGCCACTCTCGACAAAACCACCGAAGGATTTGCCCCAGGACAAGCCACCAGCATCATCGGCTCAGGACCGTTTAGCATTACCGAAGAAAAACTAGGCACCTCACTCATGCTGAGCACCCGCAAAGACTACAACTGGGCACCACCTGTACTAAAACACCAAGGCAGAGCGCAAATCGACGGCATTCGCTACGTGCTAGCAGCAGAAGACTCAGTACGCATAGGCGGGCTCCTTGCCGGACAAGCAGATATCGCTAGACAAATTGAAGCCCCCGTCGAAAAGCACCTCACCCAAGCAGGACTAACCGTGCAGGCTCACTCCACAGGTGGCATGAGCAACCAACTAGCACTACGGTTTAGGCACCCATTCCTGCAAGATATTCGCGTACGTCAAGCAATTTTTGCCGGCATTGACCGCAAAGAAATTCTGCGCACACTCTTTTCCCCACGATACGCACTAGCCACCAGCGCAATGGACTCACACGGACTGGGATATGCACGCCAAGCAGACTACATCTACGACCCTAACAAAGCACGCGCCTTACTCGACGAAGCTGGCTGGGCACCAGGACCAGATGGAATCAGAGTAAAAGACGGACAACACCTATCTTTCACCGTCAACGAAGCCCTCCCCCAACCACGTTCCAGGGAAGTAATCACCAAAGTGCAAGAACAACTGGCCAAAATTGGCATTGAGATTCACCTACTCCCCGGCGATATTGCCGTCCAAGATGCAGACTCTAAAGACATCAACAAAGTGCAAATCAGGCACACAATGGTCGGTCGGGCAGATTACGACGTCATCAAATCACAGTATTACTCCACCAACCGCAATCAATTACTCAACTACGACGAAAAAACAGATAGCCTTGGCGACCCTGAACTCGAAGAATTACTCAATCAAGTCGCCTCTAGCCCCAAAGAACAAGACCGTGCCGCGGCATCAGCCAAAGTCCAACAACTGCTCTACGACAAAGCCTATGTGCTCCCTCTCTTTGAGGAACCACAAGTATATGGGCTGCACAACTATGTTAAAGGTTTTCATCAAGATGCCATTGGGCGCCCCGTTTTCTATGAAACATGGATCGACCACAAGGAGCTAGCACAATGATTGGAATAACTGGCAAGAAAATTCTGGCACGCATAGCCCAAGCTATCGTCGTGTTGCTCATCACCTATACTGTGGCTTTTGTCCTCCTCCAAGCACTGCCTTCCGACGCCATTCTGGCGCGCTACGCCAGCCCAGACTTAGGACTAAGCGAAAAAGAAATAGCAGAAATCAGAAGCGAATATGGCGCAGATAAGCCCCTCATTCAGCAATATATCCTGGCACTGGGTGGTTATCTCACCGGCAACTTCGGCTATTCAATCCAAACGGGAACCTCCGTCTCAAGTTTGCTAGCAACCGCATTACCTTCTACCCTTGCCCTCGCGGTCTGCGCTTTCCTGCTCGCTCTTATCCTTGCCCTCGGCATTGCGACCCTAGCAAACATTTCCAGCACCCTGCGTGGATTTTTCCGCGGCTTGCCACCACTGATGATTTCCGTCCCCAGCTTCTGGATCGGCATCATTTTGATTCAGCTGCTTTCTTTCCGACTCGCCCTTATCCCAGTAATCAACGCTAACCCCATTCAGGCATTGATTTTGCCGGTCATCACCCTCTCAATTCCCATTGCAGCACCACTGGCACAAGTGCTCATTCGCACCATCGACGACATTAACGAACAACCTTTTATCACTGTGTCCAAAGCACGAGGAGCAAGTACCACATGGATCTTCTTCCGCGACGTACTGCGTAATGCTCTACTGCCAGTATCCACTATGGCAGGCGTACTATTTGGGGAACTCGTCGGCGGTGCAGTCGTTACCGAAGCTGTCTTTGGCAGAACTGGTATCGGGCAGCTTACTCTTTCTGCAGTTTCCCACCGCGATATGCCCGTACTACTAGCAATTGTGCTTATCAGCGCCAGCACCTATATCCTCATCAACCTCATTGTTGATCTGAGCTATCCACTCATTGATCCACGTTTGCGTAGAAAGGCTCGCCCATGAAAAAGCTCACACACCCCTGGGCATTAGTGAGTCAAATTATCGTACTCATTGCGATTATCGCGGCTCTATTTCCTGGTATTTTCGCCCACGGCAATCCCTTATCTGGAGAGTTTGAGCCACTGCTTTCCCCCAGCCTGGAACATTGGTTTGGCACCGACTCCATTGGACGCGACCTCTACACCCGCGTTGTATATGGCACCCGACAATCTCTACTAGGTGGTCTTATCGCTGTATTAGTAGGCGCAACTTTTGGTACTTTTATCGGTCTGATTGCCGGTGTTGGTGGAAAGTTCGTCGACACGCTACTCATGCGAGCAATCGATGTGTTGCTCGCCATTCCATCACTGCTGTTATCACTATCAATTATTGTGTTGTTGGGTTATGGCACTATCAATGCCGCTATTGCAGTGGGATTGACCAGCGTTGCCGCCTTTGCGCGTCTAGCACGTTCTCAGGTGCTCAGCGTAGCGCAGCGGGAGTTCGTCGAGGCTGCTTATGGTTCAGGCGCAACCAAAGCACAGGTGATTATCCGCCATATTCTGCCTAATTCACTTTCCCCAGTCCTCGCCCTAGCTGCTGTGCAATTTGGCTCAGCTATCCTACAGCTTTCAGTGCTGGGATTCCTCGGCTATGGCGCACCACCACCAACACCAGAATGGGGATTGATTATCTCCGACGCGCGAGATTATCTGGCAACCTCATGGTGGCTTACCGTACTACCTGGTGTGGTCATTATTTCTGTTGTGGTAGCAGCTAACTACCTCAGTAATTTAGTTGCAAAGGAGCGTAACTAATGAGCACGACACATACAGCACTAGAAGTCAAAGACCTCGCAGTCACCTACACCACCAAAAATGGTGTTATCCAGGCAGTACAAGACGTTTCCTTTACAGTGCTCCCCGGAAGAATCACAGCCATTGTGGGCGAATCCGGCTCTGGAAAATCCACAACCGCCAGCGCCATCATGGGCTTACTCGCCGATAATGCCGATATCACCTCCGGCAGCATCCGCCTAGGCGATACCGAACTGAGCACCTTGAGCGAAAAACAATGGCGCAGTATTCGTGGCAAACGCATTGCTCTTGTCCCACAAGACCCACATAACTCGCTTAATCCACTCAAAAAAATTGGCGACAGCGTGGCAGAAGGATTACGTATTCATCGCTCCTACTCCACGACGCAGCGCAAAAACATTGTGCTTGAGCTATTAGCGAAAGTCGGCATTGATGATCCCCCACGCCGCTATCACCAATACCCCCATGAACTATCAGGCGGCATGAAACAACGCTGCTTGATCGCCGCTGCCCTGGCCTTAGAACCAGAGTTCATTATCGCCGACGAGCCCACCTCAGCACTTGATGTCACAGTGCAAAAAGTCATTTTGGATCTGATCGACTCCATGCGCACCGAACTTGGACTGGGTGTACTACTGATTACCCACGATCTTGCAGTTGCAGGCGATCGCGCTGATGATCTGGTCGTCATGCACCACGGTTTAGTAAAAGAATCAGGTCACTCAGCACAGATTCTGTCCTCACCCACAGACCACTACACCAAACAATTGCTTGCCGACGCCCCCTCCCTCAACATCGACACCGCCTACCACAAGCAGTTCTCGCTAGAAAAAGCAGCGCAAGAAACGCCTGTGGTGCGCGTCGAAAAGCTCAGCCGTGAATTTTCAGGACACCATGCAGTTTCCGAGGTGAGCTTTCCAGTTTATGCCGGCACCACTCATGCCATCGTGGGCGAATCCGGCTCAGGAAAAACCACCACGGGCAGAATCATCGCCGCTCTCGACGCACCTAGCTCCGGGCGTGTTCTCCTAGGCGACACCGAAATCACTAAGCGAGCTCGGTCGATACACAAACGCATTCAGTTGGTGTATCAAAATCCTTATTCCTCGCTCGATCCCCGCTTGAGCATTGGTGCTACGCTACGCCAACCACTGCGCAATTTTAGACTTGGCAATACCATCACCGACAAGTCAGGAACCACAGTAGATAAGGTCAAAAAATATCTTGAATTAGTTTCCCTCGACCCAGCCCTTGCTACCCGACGACCAGCAGAACTATCCGGTGGACAACGCCAACGCGTGGCAATTGCCAGGGCACTCATTGCCGAACCAGAAGTGATCGTCTTTGATGAAGCAGTATCTGCATTGGATGTAAGTGTTCAGGCACAAATTTTGCAATTGCTAAGCAGGCTGCAAAAAGAATTGCAACTGACCTATATTTTCATTTCGCATGATTTATCCGTCGTCCAGCAAATTTCCGATACAGTGTCCGTAATGAGCCACGGCAAACAAGTAGAATATGGCAGCACCTACGAGGTATTCCACAATCCCCAGCATGAACTAACGCATAAGCTCATTCATGCTATTCCTGGCGCGAAACTCCGCGAAGGTTTCTACAATTTAGGACTCTAACCACACCACAGAAAGAACACACCATGACCGATAATCAACCAGATATTATTGATCTGCTCGCCCAAAGTTCAGCCGAACTAGCAGCAATCAGGCGGCAACGCCCTGATGCTGTGCACAATACCCAGCTCAGTTTTCACGCCCTCCTAGAAACTGAGTCCTCCTTAACTCTGGCTGAGCGCTACCACATAGCAGCCTATGTGGCTCAGCTTAATCCAGTGGCAACTGCTCGTGAGTTCTATGCCGACCTCAGTGCCGAAGAAGAACCCAGCCCCCGCATTGCCCATGCCCGCAATTTTGCCCAGCAGCTCATCACTGCCCCGGCATTGGCTACACAGCAACAGTTACAAGAATTAGAGCAGCATTTTAGCAAAGATGAACTTGTCAGCTTAGCGCAGCTCATTGCCTTCCTTGCCTATCAACTACGGCTCATTCATGGGCTACGCATACTCGGCGGGCATGAGAGCAATAAAAAATTTGCGCCACTAGAACCCGAATTACCCAGCTTAGCTGCAACCTTTGTTCGGCATACTCTGGGTTGGAAACCGTGGATCACCCCACTTGCCGCCCACGAGATGACTAACGAGCAACGGGAAAGTTTGATTAAGCCAGAGCGTATCCATCAACCTTATTTCCGACTTCTTGCCAGAGATCCCGCTGCCCTCCAGGCACGTACTCTGACCGACTTAGATATTTTCTACAACGTCGACGGCGGGCTTACTCGCGCCGAACGAGAATTAGCAGCAACAGTGACCTCAAGACTCAATGGGTGCGTCTACTGCACTTCTGTTCATGCTGCGCGCACTCTCGACGAAGCACCTGAGCATACCGCTCGAATCGATGCACTCCTGGCTGATGCTCATGCTGATCTTGGCGATCCACGATGGAATGCTTTATCTGAGGCAGCTCGCGCAATAACTGTGCTGAACTTTGATGATTCTCATGTAGAGCTCTTGCGCACTGTCGGGTGTGATACCGCTGCAATAGTGGATCTTATCAACTCAGCTGCTTTCTTTAACTGGGCTAATAGGCTTATGTTGAGTTTGGGTGAAGAACAGGTACCGCAAAAATTGCGCTAGTATCTTGTAGAGCTTGAATTATTGGTTCGTTAGGTTACTGGTTACTACAGGGTTGCTACCGCAGCAGGAAGGGCTTTACTATGGGTGCCTCGCGCAGCTTGGCTTGGCATATTCCTCGACTCGCACTGGGGTTATCAGCTATTCTCTTTCTTCTTGCTGCTGTAGTACCGCAATTAATCATTAGCAAGTCTAGGCTCATTCCTCTCGATACTCGTTTTACTGTCAGCACTACTCCTGCTTATACGCAGGTGTATGACCCCAAGGCGCCTTGTGCTCAGGCTGCACAACGCGATTGTTATGTCGTCGAAACGCAGTCGCAGCTCACGCGTGTCCTGGAGACTCATAAAACTGACGACAAAAAAGAAACCGCAGTATCTGTGCAAGAAAAACTCACTCGGACAGATAACCGGCATACCATCTTCACACTCGACGATTCCCTCCGCCTTACTCGGCGCTCTACTTACCCCGTCGCAGATAAAGTTTCGCAGCTGCAATTAACTGCCCCTGATTTTAATATCCACATTGATACCGATACTTTTGCCAGAGATGGTGTGCAATACTTCTATCCCTTTGAGCCAGAGCGCCGCTCCTATGACTTTTTCGATATCTTTGCCCAGGATACAATCCCACTCGACTACGTCGACAGTAGCGATGGGCTTTACGTGTTTACGCAAAAAATACCCGCCACTAACATTCGACAATCCTTAGCGCGGTCTATGCGCCAACCAGAAGATATTTCCGACGACCGCCCAAATAATGCCGCCCACACAGATCTTAATAAAGAAGAACTCGCTGATATTTACCAATCACAGGTAAGCGCGGACGCTTCTTTCTTCTACCCCAACTCTGATGAGGCTGCACCAACTGGCACTGTGGTACTCGACCCCTTCTACAGTGCCACCAGAACCCTCTGGGTAGAACCACAAAGCGGCACCATAGTCGATCAAAAAGAAGATATTTTTCTCTTCCTTGCCCGCAATCAAGAAGAAGCCAACATGACAGCCCATGTCGGACATGATAATTACCGTACTTTGCTGCGTACGACGTTATCCTGGGATCAACAAACCAAAGATCGTGCATGGCAACAAGCTAACCCCACACTCCATAAGCTAGAAGTGCTCAAAGTATTAACATTTAGCGCACGTATTCTTGGCTTTATCCTCTTAGGCTATGGACTATGGCGGTTATACAGAAAGAGTTAAGCGCAACACTGACTGAATAATTACTACGTAATTATTCAGTGAGTATTGCGTAATTATTCAGTGCGTATGTGAGAATGAGAGTGGACTATGCCTGAGCGATACGCTCCTTGAGCGCAGCAAACTCTGCATGAATCTCCTGCGGTACCTTTGGACCAAGGAACTCGAGATATTTTTCATTATCTTCTAGCTCTTGTTCCCATGCGGATACCGGAGCACTAAGCGCTTCTTCGACATCTGCGAGTGGTGTGTCTAAACCTTCTAGATCTAGATCTTCTACCCGAGCAGTGTATCCAGCAATAGTCTCTTGTGCTGCCACTCGCCCTTCAAGGCGATCGACGATCCACTTCAAGACACGAGAGTTCTCCCCAAACCCTGGCCAGAGGAAACGTTTATCATCTCCACGACGGAACCAATTTACGAGGAAAATCGCAGGCATTTTCGCTCCGCCTTTTTCGCCCATAGTGACCCAATGCTGGAGGTAGTCACCAGCGTTATAGCCAATAAAAGGCAACATCGCCATTGGGTCGTGACGCAAAGCGCCCACTTTGCCCTCTGCAGCTGCAGTTTGCCCGGAAGAAAGCAATGCGCCCACCAGTGTTCCATGATTCCAGCTAAAGGTTTGAGTCACCAACGGTACAGTGTCTGGGCGACGCCCGCCAAAGAGAATAGCATCGAGTTTTACACCCTGCGGATCGTTAAACTCTGGGGCGGTAATAGGGCATTGCTCAATAGGTACTGCATAACGTGAGTTAGGGTGTGCAGCTGGACGACCTGAATCTGGAGTCCAATCATTGCCCTGCCAGTCGATAAGGTGCTGCGGATCTCCCTCAAGGTCTTCCCACCACACGTCGCCGTCGTCGGTAAGCGCGACGTTAGTGAACAAGGTATTACCTGGTTCCATTGACTGCATAGCCATAGGGTTAGACTTGTAGTTTGTTCCAGGAGCCACACCGAAGAAACCATTTTCTGGGTTAAATGCGTAGAGGTGTCCATCTTTACCAAAGCGGATCCAAGAAATATCATCACCAATTACTTCAGCCTTCCAACCAGGAATTGTTGGCTGAATCATAGCGAGATTTGTTTTACCACAAGCAGAAGGGAATGCTGCAGCAATGTGGTACACCTTGTTTTCTGGTGAGGTGAGCTTCAAGATGAGCATATGCTCTGCCATCCAGCCCTCTTCTTTAGCCATCACCGATGCAATGCGCAAGGCAAAACACTTCTTTGCCAAAATGGCATTACCGCCATAACCAGAACCAAAAGACCAGATTTCTTTGGTATCAGGAAAATGGGTGATGTATTTGGTGTCATTACATGGCCACGCGACATCCTGTTCCCCCGGAGCCAGTGGCGCGCCTACTGAATGAAGACAACGGACAAAATCACCATTACCTAGGCGATCAAGGGCTTTTTGTCCCATGCGAGTCATAATGCGCATAGAAAGCACAACATACGCAGAATCAGTTAATTGCACACCAATTTTGGGATCCTCAGCATCCAATGGTCCCATACAAAATGGCACCACATACATGGTACGACCACGCATAGCACCGCGATAATGCTCAGTCATTTCTTGCTTCATAGCCTCTGGATGCACCCAGTTATTAGTAGGACCTGCATCTTCTTCAGACTCAGAGCAAATGAAAGTGCGTGATTCGACGCGAGCAACATCATGTGGCTCAGAACGCGCCAAAAAACTATTGGGGCGTTTTTGCTCATTGAGGCGAATTAAAGTTCCAGCCTCAACTAATTCAGTGGTTAGTTGATCCCACTCTTGCTGTGTTCCGTCGGCAAAAACAACTTTTTCTGGTTGGAAAAGTTCAACATTTTCCGCAATCCAGCGCAAAAGCGCTTCATTTTCAGTGGGGGGGTGCCCTTCTAACCCTTTAATGGCTACAGATGACATCAATTCTCCTGACATTGTTATCTGTATCTAAATATAAGCAGTTCGTAACTTCCACACTAGCGCTTTATCGCATTGAAAATAGAAATGCGACACAGCAGGCACGATGAATCACGATAAATAAAGTGTTTACCTGCAGTTCACCCCCGCTCAATACAGATCCAATCACTAAAATGTCCTTTATTTCCTTTCCCAAAATCACTACTTTTGGGGGTAACTTCCGTTAAAGAGTCCCCCTGATGATAGAGATGTCCGGGTGACACATAAACTTCATAGTTGCCTGTATATTCCATTGCCGTCATCCGATCAGCAACACCATCCAAATCATCATCATGCAAAATGACCATCCCCGTCTCACCGGGATATGTTCCAGGTAATAACTCATCAAACAACATACCGCTCCCCTATTTTCTCTACAACAGAACGCATCCATGTTTTCTTTGCTAACCGCCAAGCCCCATAAACACGCATACTCGTAACCACCACACAACACACCCCACTGATATGCCACGGCAGTCCCAACCTCGCCAAACCACAGCACATCATAATGCTCAGCAATACAATCTCACACCAAGCAAAAATTTCAATACGCGCAAGCGCCAAACCATGCTGACGAGCACGCGCTTTTAGCTGCTTATAATCCAGCTCTCTTAAGTGCCGCCTTATTTTATTTATCCGTTTTTGTTGCACCAGATGCGCTCCAGAACCACGTTCCCACTGATGATTCGCTAAGAAGATTTCATGCGCCAACTGCTTATGAATAAGTTGATCCCACTGGTACATATCACATTGGGACACAATCACTGCCGGAATATGACAGCCATAAGGAAGAGGAGCAGTGCTTATTAGCCTGCCGGTGCGTCGAAAAGCATGATCCAGTAATGAAACGTGATCCGGTAGCCACCCACCCTGCGGCGCGACGACAATGGCAAGATCTGCACCACGGGCGATATTCACCAGCGTCCATTGGTGGCCAAGCTGATCGGCAACACTCCGGCTTTGGCGCTCATCTGGACCTAATACCGCCACGCGCGCAGCAGGCATCGCCAAAGATTCCGCCGCCAACTCAGATAACACTGCCGATAAGGCAACTGGAAAACGATCGGGATATTTCCGCGCCAATGCAGCTAACTCACCATGCAACATTCTACGACGCACCCGCGTGATCTCTTCCTGCGGTATCTGAGCCACAATATGTGCCAACTCCTCGTGCTCAAACTCCTGCCGAGACACCACATGAAAATAACTGGGACCAGCGCGCATCCGTGCCCGATGCTGCGCATAAATAATGTGTTCCTCATCATAAATAGCAATGACTATTTCTACGCGCTGTGACAACACCGGCCAAGCACTACGCACATAACAATAACCGGTAGCTTCTGCATCACGAGAGCCAACACATAAAGAATCAGCACCCACAAAACACACTGTAAAACGGATTTTTCCAGTGAGTTCTTCGATAATACGCCCCAACTCCCCAGCCAGCGGACAACCAATAGGCTGCTCATCTAACCAGCGCAAAACTTGCCTAAAAACATCAGCCATATACCCCGCCCCCTAGAAGATTTTAGCTAGAAAGAATCTAGCATATTGCTCTAATTCTCGTAAACAGGCACAATAGTTGAGATGTCTGATATTGCTCCAAACTCCCACAATGGTCACGATCACAGCTCTACTACGCAGCGTGGTTCAGGTAGACCACCACAAACTGATTTCAATACAGTTTTTAATAATGACCTTGATTATCCTAGGCTTGGCACCGTCAGCTTTCGACGCGGCACCTTGACGGAAAATCAAGAGGCACTATGGGAACAACATTGGCCTCGCCTAGGCACAGTGCTCAGTGATGAAAAAATTGATATCGCTGAGTGGTTTGGGCGAGAAAACGCAAAGACCATCGTCGAAATCGGCTCTGGCACCGGCACGTCTACCGCAGCAATGGCGCCCCTTGAATCAGATACCAATATCATTGCGGTAGAACTATACAAACCGGGTCTGGCCAAGTTACTGGGCGCAGTTGTACGAAATGAGATTGATAATATCCGTATGATACGCGGTGATGGTGTCGAAGTGCTCACACGTATGATAGAGCCAAATTCTCTCGACGGAGTGCGTATCTTCTTCCCTGATCCTTGGCCTAAAGCGCGCCATCATAAACGCCGTATCATTCAGTCTGGCGTACTGAATCTCATTGCGACTAGGCTAAGACCTGGTGGGGTATTGCACGTAGCGACTGACCATGCCGATTATGCCGAGTGGATTAGCGAATTAGTCGATGTGGAGCCATCATTAGAGTATATGGGCTTTCCTTGGCCGCAGTGCCCCCAACTGGTTGATCGCCAAGTCATTACCAAGTTTGAGGGCAAAGGTCTAGACAAAGATCACGTTATTACCGAGTTTTTATGGAGGCGAGTATGAGCGAACACTCACAGCAGCACCAAGATACACGCGATACGCTGCTCTTTGTATGGGATGCTCCAAACCTAGATATGGGACTTGGTGAAATCGTTGGTGGGCGTCCTGCCGCAGCACATCGCCCGCGCTTTGACGCTATTGGTCGTTGGCTACTGGCACAAGCAGGCACGTTGAGTCATCACTGTGGTACTCGTGTAGAGGCGCAAGGCAGTATCTTTGTTAATGTCACCCCTGGAGGAGCTGAAGTAGTGCGCCCTTGGGTAGAGGCACTACGTAATGTTGGTTTCGCAGTCTTTGCCAAACCCAAGCTCACAGAAGAAACTGATGTGGATCCAGACATGGTTGCCCATATTAGGGATCACCTTGCCCGCTCTAGCGACAACTCCAATAATCAAAGCGCATTGCGTGGGGTGGTCATTGCCAGTGCTGATGGGCAGAACTTTGGCGAGGTTATCGAGCAGCTACTAGAGCAATCAGTATCCGTAACTATCCTCGGATTCCACGAACTCTGTCCGTGGGCTGTCAATGATGAACGGCTCACGTTCGTCGATTTAGAAGACATCCCTGGTGCTTTTCGTGAACCTTTGCCACGAGTCAATCTTGATAGCCTTCCTGATGAAGGTGCTTGGTTACAACCATTCCGTCCTCTTTCTGCACTTATTTCTAACAAACAGGATTAGTGGTATATGTTTTCTCTCTGGGGTGGCTTTTCCTATCGCCATCGTCGTATCATCCCCATCGTGGTCACCTTGCTTATCTTGGTGCTCTTTGCGCTATGCGGCACAAAACTCAATGATCGCATGAGCCAAGAAGGCTGGGAAGATCCGCATTCGGCTTCCACACAAGCTGCTGCTATCGAGGAAGAAACATTCGGTAGAGATAGCTCTGGTGATGTCATCATGCTCTTCGACGATCCCTCAGGCATTAGTTCTTCTGCACAATTTGAGGCTATATCTACTTACTTAAGCGAGCTACAACGCAATAATCCTGATCGCATTGCCAGTATCAATAGCTATTTCGATCAAAAGCGCCCACGCAATAAGTCGCTTGTCTCTGCCGATGGCACCACTGCTTTTGCTGCCATTGCGCTCAAAGGCGATGACGAACAAACCCTCAAGGATTTCCGTGCGATTGAGTCACAGCTGGCACCTCACTTTCCAGGAGTATCTGTCAGTGTTGCAGGGGCAACTGCAGTTGCAGACGCACTCGATGAGGGCATGACTCGAGATATTCGTCGTGCTGAACTCTATGCGCTGCCATTGGTCGGTGTGCTCCTGCTCATTGTTTTTGGCTCTGTCATTGCCGCATTCATGCCCCTTATTGTTGGTGGTTTGTCCATCTTAGGTTCTATGGGGGTACTAGCACTTTTAGCACAATCCACACAGGTCAACGTGTTTGCACAATCTGTTATCACGCTCCTAGGTCTTGGTCTGGCCATCGACTACGGCCTGTTCATGGTGTCTCGTTTCCGCGAAGAACTAGATAAAGGCAACGACGTAGAAACCGCAGTACGCACTACGACGGCTACCGCTGGACAAACAGTGGCTTTTTCTGCAGCCATGGTTGCAGTCGCCCTATCGGCACTCTTGATTTTTCCACAAGCATTCCTCAAATCAGTTGCTTATGGCGCAATTAGCGCAGTTGCCTTGGCAGCACTACTATCCATTACGGTTCTGCCAGCTCTTTTCGGTGTTCTTGGCACCAAAATTGATGCTTTCACCATTCGGAAAACCTCACGAGTAGGTAAGCGTATTGAAGATACGTGGTGGTATAAAATTCCACAGTGGGCAATTAAACACGCCAAAGTAGTTACTGTTGTTATCGTTACTGGTCTTATTGCCTTGGCAGTTCCACTGACCGGAATTAAGTTTGGTGGACTGAATGAAACCTACTTGCCGCCAGATCATCAGGTGCGCGTCGCCCAGCAAAAATTTGATGAACAGTTCCCTAATTTCCGAACTGATCCAGTAAAACTTATCGTCAAAAATGCCTCGAATGATCAGCTCATTCCGATATACGCTCAAGCGAATAAAATCGAGGGCTTAACGAGCCGTTTTAGTTATTCTGCAACTGTTAACGGAGTGACAGTACTATCTGCCGGCATTACAGATAGAGACGACAATGAGCACGTTATTGAGCAGCTGCGTGCGATTGAAGCACCTGCAGGAGTGGAGCTACTCATTGGCGGCACACCCGCTCTTGGTGTGGAATCTATCGAAGCGCTTGTTGATCGCGCTCCTTTTATGGCGCTCTATATTATTCTGGCTACTTTCCTCCTGATGTCTTTGGTATTTGGTTCTATGGTGCTGCCGCTTAAAGCCATCATTATGACCGTACTCGGGCTTGGTTCCACACTTGGTCTGCTCACCCTGATGTTTGTGCATGGTATTGGCTCCGGTATCTTTAACTTCACCGCTGGACCATTGATGAGTCCAGTGCTCATGCTCATCATTGCCATTGTGTATGGGCTCTCCACCGACTATGAGGTTTTTCTCGTTTCTCGCATGGTAGAGGCACGCACCAAGGGCAATACCACAGACCGCTCCATCATAGCGGGAACCGCCCATACCGGCGGCATTATTACCGCTGCGGCACTGATTATGATTGTGGTGTGTGGCGCTTTCGGCTTCTCAGAAATCGTCATGATGAAATACATTGCTTTTGGCATGATCTTTGCCTTGCTTTTCGACGCCACTGTGATTCGTATGCTCCTTGTTCCAGCAGTGATGCATCTACTGCGCACTGATAACTGGTGGGCACCACAGTTTGTCAAAAAACTCAGCGCGAAGATTGGGCATGGTAATCGCGGTGGCATTGCGGTGCCCAAAACAGCAACAGTGCCTGTTGCTCCTCCGCCAACGCCGCCTACGCCAAGCCCTACGCCACCAGCTCCGCCTACGCCAAGCCCTACGCCACCAGCTCCGCCTACGCCAAGTGAGGATACTGAGCTTAGTATTGACGCTGTGCAGCCAGTCCATAACACTGCAAGTCGTAGTGGGCGGGCAGCAACTGATAATAATGAACTTGTTCCCTTCTCTGAGTTGATCCAAAGAATCCGTGAAGAAAAACAATAAGACTCCCGGCGCCATTGGTCGTTTTATGCACAACAAGTGGGTGAGGTTTCTCAGCCCACTTGTCATCTTGTGTTTTGTTGCTTTTTTGCTTCGCGATAAAATGCCTTTCCTTGCCCAGGGCTATGACAATGTGGTGCACGCCAATCCACTCCTGCTCATTGTCGCATTCCTTTCCATCTTTATCTCCATTGTGGCTATGGCAGAGGTTATGCGATTACTCCTTAAAGCAGGCGGCAGTCATATCCCTTTGCGCCATACTTTACATCTGACTCTCGTATCAAACTCCTGGTCGTCGACTTTCCCCGGGGGCGCTGCTATCTCTACGGTGTATCAATTCCATACCATGCGTAAATGGCAGGTCAGTGTGCTCATTAGTTCCTGGTTCATTATTGTGTCAGGAGCACTGTCGACGATGTGGCTCATTGCCCTTGGCCTGATTGCGATTTTCTTCCTCAATGCCAGCTTTTCGCTCACACCGCTGGTATGTTCCGCCCTATTCATGAGTGCCCTTGCTCTGGTAGTCTATGCTGCTACCAATCATCCTCAGCACACTAAGAAGATAGCGGTCAAGGTATTGCGCTTTTGGAATCGCCTTCGACGCCGCCCAATATTGGATGGCGTCGAAAAGCTAGAAGAACACGTCGATCAGCTTGGGAATGTGCGCTTGTCTTTCTGGAAGTTTAGTTGGATTTCCCTGCTGTCTTTGACCAATTGGGTGCTTGATATTCTTGCGTTATGGTTGTGCGTGGGAGCAGTGACTGATGTGCTGCCAGGTGTCATCCATATCGAAAATAACACCACGATTCTTGGAGTCACCCTCGCCTTTGTGACCTCTAAAATCGCCGGTACTGCCCAAGTTACCCCTGCTGGGTTGGGTCCAGTTGAAGCCTCAATGACCAGTGCTCTGGTGGCTACCGGCATGACCGTTGCTGATGCTTTTGGCGCAGTCTTTGCGTATCGGATTTTGTCATTTGTGATTATCACTGCCATTGGCTGGCTTCTCTACGCTTATTCCGCTATTCGAGGCAGTGGAGTGCAAGTAGGCGCACTTGCGAGCGAAAAAAATTAAATTCTGCCACTTAAAAGCGCTAAACTAAGAGCTAGTTTTTATAGCAAAGTAGAAAATTGTATAAGAAAGGCTTGTCTCATGAATTCTGATAAACAAGGGCTAGAAGCATATGTCATGCCCTACTTCCATTTCGACTATGCAGCAATCGCAGTTTTTGCAATTCTGGCAAGAATCGCACACGGTGGCTTGAATGTATTAGAAATCCTCTTTACCTTTTTCACCTTCGCTATGGGTACCTCACTTGCGTGGGCTAACCAGATACGCCGTCTCGCCTCGCCAGAATCACGAGCAAAAGCACCACACTCATCTAGTGTGCGCTTTGGTGTTCAAGTATGGCTAGCTACTGTTATCGGCGGACTATTCATCTGGTCATTGATCAATGACAACGCCATTCCACACTGGTCTTTTGTACTTGTAGCCTCGTTCTTTTCTGGTTTGTTCATTATTGGTTGGAGAGTAATCTATGGCTTCATCAAGCGTTAGCTTAGATACAGCACGCAAGCGCAGTGCTGAGATTATCCTCCACAGCCAAGCGATTCACCTCGACCTGAGCCAAGCACCACAAGCAGATACTTTCCCCGTACACACCACGCTCACCCTCACCAGCACTACTGGCGACATTGAGCTGGATTATCTTGGCCAGCAGGTCGATCGCGTAACATTATCCGGCACCGAGTGTGCCTTTGAGTTCGCAGACGCAAAGATACGGCTTAGAGTACCAGCTCGCCACATGATCCAACTCGATATTTGGGCACATTCCCAGTATTCGCGCACTGGTCAGGGATTACATCGGTTCCACGACCCACATGACAACACCACCTATGTGTATTCTCATTCTGAGCCTTCCGACGCACGACGTATCTTCCCCTGCTTTGACCAACCTGATCTGAAAACCATATTCCATACTTCTCTTACCGTTCCAGCAGGTTGGGTGGGATTATCTAATCAAAAATCCGTAGCGCAATCCGTCGATAAGCACGAGCAGGACACAACAACCACATATACTTTTGCCCCTACCCCAGCACTATCAAGCTATCTTGTTGCTTTTGCTGCCGGCCCTTATGTTTGTGCCTTTGCTGATACGTGGACGAGTCCACAGGGGCAGGAAGTAGAGATTGGTGTGTGGACTCGTGCGTCAATGGCACGCTACGCCGACGCAGAAATCAGTGAAATCACCGCACAGGGGTTAAGTTTTTTCCACGAAAACTTTGGTTTTGCCTACCCGTGGGGCAAGTATGACAGTATCTTCGTGCCTGAATATAACCTTGGCGCGATGGAAAACCCAGGCTTGGTCACTTTTACCGAGTCCTATATTTTCCGTTCTCGTCCGACCCAGAGTCAGCACGCGGCACGCGCAAACACTATTTTGCACGAGATGAGCCATATGTGGTTTGGTGATTTGGTCACTCCTCGCTGGTGGGATGACCTTTGGCTCAAAGAGTCCTTTGCTGAATATATGGGTGCTGACGCTAGTGTCGCTGCCACTACATTCACACAGGCATGGGCAATTTTTGCAGGTAATCGCAAGAATTGGGCATATGTGCAAGATCAATTGCCTACGACGCACCCCATTAAAGCAGATATTCCTGATGTTGATGCTGCGCGGCAAAACTTCGACGGTATTACATATGCCAAAGGCGCTGCCGTACTCAAACAATTAGTGCACTTTGTGGGCAAAGAGAATTTCTATGCCGCAGCCAGGGATTATTTCCGATCGTATGCTTTTTCCAGCGCCACATTCGACGATTTCCTCACGGTACTTTCGCAATACACCGAACATGACCTCCAGGATTGGGCAACACGATGGTTGCGTACCAGCGGACCGGATGAATTGCGTCCCGAACTCCAACTCTCTGGCGAGCACATTGCTGACCTCACCATCCACCAGCGCTCCTTTTTGCCGAATACTCCCATTCGCCCGCACCGCGTCAATGTTGGGTTTTATCATTTTTCTGGCACGCAGCTCATTCGCACGAGCACCCATGATGTGCTTCTCGACGCCTCTGCCACACCCGTTCCTGTACATGGCATGGCAGCTCCCGACCTCATTGTGGTCAATGATGATGACCACACCTATGCCAAAATCAGTTTTGATCAGCGTTCCTTAGCGAGCATTAAATCTGCCCTGAGCAGTATTGATTCTGAATTAAGCCGTGCTGTTATTTGGACAGCTCTGTGGAATCTCACTCGCGACGGCGAGCTGAGTGCACGCGAATTTGTGGATATTGCTGCAGCACATAGCTATGGCGAAAGTAATACCAGCGTGCTCACCCATATTGTGCAGCATGCTTTTCATGCAGCTCGCTACTATACCTCCCCCACACAACAACTGTCTGTTCTAGAGAGCTGGAGTGACACACTATGGGTTTTAGTGCGCAGCGCACCTCCAGCAAGCGATCAGCAGCTGGTGTATGCCCGTGGGCTTATTCTTGCGCTCAGTGCGCTCACGGCTGATCGTGCCGCACCACGATTGCGTGCCCTACTTGGTGGTGAGGTCCCTGGGCTAGAGATTACCCATGATGTGGAGTGGTCTTTACTCAAGGCTTTAGCGGCAATCGACGCGCTACGTGACCAGGAGCTTGAAGCACATCGTGCGCAAGACACAACGCTTGATACTGAGCTTGCGTTTTTAGAGGCGCAGCACTGTGCACCTGAGTGGGCGATGAAGGAAAAAATTGCGCATATGGTTGGTCAACCTGGCGCATGGTCGAATGATCAGATCAAAGCCTTGCTGCGTGCGTTTAATGCTCCGCACCAGGTGCCTATGCCAGAGTCTTATGCAGATGAGTTTTTTGCTCAGCTCAATACTGTCTGGCAAGAGCACCCCATTGAGATTGCTAATCTCATCATCCGAGGACTATATCCTCATATTCCTCGGGCTCGGGAACTCTACCGCAACTATCTTGCCACTGCAAAGGTGCCTAGTGCGCTCGGTAGAATACTCGCGGAGTGTGATGATCAGGTGCGTCGGCAGTTGCATTGTCAGCAACGTACTCAACCAGAGACTACATAGGCGCAATGGTGTGTTTTTTCTCAGTGGTCAGTTCGCTCTTATCAGCTAGCTGTCGCAATGCTTGGCGCAAAACCAGCCGTGTTGCACTCGGCTCAATAATTGCGTCAAGGTACCCGCGCTCAGCAGCAACATAAGGGCTAGTCATGTTCTCGTCATAGAAGTCCATGAACACTTTTTTCATGTAGGCGCGCTGCGCAGGATCTTCAATAGCTGCTAGTTGTTTGCCTTGGATCATGACCACTGCGGCAGCGGCGCCCATAACTGCAATTTGTGCCGTTGGCCAAGCAAGGTTGATATCACCGGTGAGGTTTTTGGAACCCATGACAGCATAGGCACCACCATAGGCTTTGCGCACAATCAGAGATACCTTTGGCACAGTGGCCTCCACCAACGCGAATGCCAACTTTGCCCCACGGTGAATAAGACCAACTTCTTCTTGCTGTACGCCTGGAAGATAACCTGGAGTATCTACGATAAAGATCAATGGGATATTGTAGGCGTCGCAAATGCGGATAAAGCGTGCCCCTTTATCCGCGGCATCCGCATCAATACACCCGGCAAACTCTAGTGGTTGATTCGCTAATACTCCTACGCTACGCCCATCGACGCGAGCAAAGGCGGTAATCAGATTAGGGGCAAAATTAGGTTGTATTTCTTGGATGTCGTCATCGTCGAAAAGCTGGGTAAGTAAATCATGCATATCATAGCCAGCGTTTGTGTCATCTGGCATGAACACATCGAGCGCTGATGTATGTGCTACTTCACTGTCTGTTGGGGCGACAAATACTGGTGCGGGGTCATTGCAGGTCAGTGGGAGTCGTTCGAGTAGGTCATGCACATAGTTAAAGGCGTCTTTTTCATCACTGGCTACGTAGGAAACATTGCCGTTGAGTTCTTGCTGACACGCCCCACCAAGTTGTGCTGAGGTGATTTCTTCACCTGTTACTTCTTTAATGACCGCAGGACCGGTCACATACATTTCTGCTTCGCCGTCGACGGCGATAACAAAATCCGTAGTCACTGGCGCATATACTGCACCACCAGCAGATTTACCCATCATGATAGATATTTGTGGGCTGCGACCAGATAATGGAAGTTGGCGTCGAGCAATTTCGGAATACATGGCTAATGAGGTCACTGCGTCTTGGATACGTGCCCCACCAGAATCTTGAATGCCAATAACCGGGCACCCAATTTTGATGGCCATATCCATAACTTCGCAGACTTTTTTACCGAAGGTAACACCCACTGAGCCACCATATACGGTCTTGTCGTGTGCATATACTGCCACTGGTCGACCGTCGATACGCCCATAACCGGTGACCACACCATCAGAGTATGGAGCGTCAGGTTCATCAGGGGTGCGTCCTAGAGCACCGATTTCCACAAAGGAACCTGGATCCAACAATCTGTTAATACGTTGGCGTGGACTGGTACGCCCAGCTGCATCGCGTTTAGCACGTGCTCTTTCACTGCCAGGATCTTGTGCTTGTGCTAGGCGCGCACGTAAATCTGCCAGTTTTTCCGCCGTGGTAGTAAGACTCACCTATAACTCACCTTTTGTCTCTGTATGCGCACTTTCTGCTTGCTGCCCCTGTAGTGTGGCAATGCGTTCACTCAATGCTCGTCCAACTTTTGCAATTTCTGGTTCATCCACCACAGCCAAGTGATCGCCTTTGAGATGAATAATCTCCAAATCCTTTACGATACTCCGCCAACCGCCGTCTTCGGCAATTTCTGCATATGCTGGCTCAAGTTCAATAGCCCCATCGTGCATTCTCTCTGCCCTAAACAGCATAACTGGAATGTGCACGTCAGCCCACTTGTTCATATCCATGCGATCTAAAATCCGATTGTCTACGAAGGATGCTCGCTGATGCTCTAGCACCCCTGCAGATAATCCGTGCTCAGAGGCGTCGGTAGTAGCAAGAAACTCAGCCATCATAGCCAGAAGGGCATCTTCGCCTTGAGTTTCGAGCAGCTCATAAGGAACTGGTATCTCAAGACCATAGGTTTTCTTGGCAAAGGCACTATAGCGTTCCCAGCGTCGCTTGGTTTCTTCTGGTGTGTCGGGGATTGGATTCTTTGGCGACACAGTATCCAAAAGAGCAATGGTGATAATCTCCACATCACTATCGCGGAGCTGATGCGCTACCTCATAAGCTAGGGCACCACCAAAACTCCAACCGCCAAGAACCACAGGATAACCTTGGCTGTATTCTTTGATCTCATCGAGATATGCCGCAGCACGTTCCTCTAAAGACCCTTCGAGCCTCTCGACGCCATACACAGGTATTTCCACTGGTAACCGTCGCATAAGCGGCTGATATACTACCGACGAGCCACCAGCCGGGTGGAACATAAACAATGCAGGTGCTGTAGAGCCTTCTTGGCGAGGGCGCAACACGCGAATGTTGCCTTCTACCTCAGTTTCTAAAGCCTCACGCACTCGGTTAGCCAAAGGCTCTAACGTACGCGCCTCCAACACATGAGCTGGACTAATATCAGCACCACTGCGTTGGGTTAGACGCTGTGCAATGTCTTCAGCTATTTCTTGGGTAATGTCAGGCAATGGACTGGTCACGCCAGCAGCAGCGGCTCCTGTTATTCCTGCCCAGGTAGCAAAAACTAATCGCTCAGAAGCATCTCGTGGGGCAACACCTACTCCGGTAGCTACTCCGGTAGCGTGTGGGGCAGGTGCTGGCGCAGCAGAGTCTACTTGCTGAGTTTGCTCCTGCGCAGGGCTGTGTTGTTGCACAGACTCCGGCTGCGCTGATTCTTTTGCTGCCACCATTGTTTCCACTAATGCCACTGCGTCTGCTACTGAGGCATCTCTTAATGCCTGCACATTCAATTCCGGAATGGCAAAGTCATGTTCAATGCGGTTCTTAATGCGCATTCCCATGAGAGAATCAAGACCAAGATCAATAAGTGGCAATTCTCCTGGCAGGTCTTCTACGTCATATCCCATAGCCTCGGATACGATAATGCGCATTCTTTCCTCAATGCTTTGTCCACTTGCCCGGTCCCACACAAAATTCTGCTCTGACTCAGCATGGTGTTCTGCTGGCTTTTCTATAGGTTCCTGATTATTGAGCACAGGACGTGGGGCGTGCTCAGCCACAATATCGGCAGTGGCGTTTAGACAAAAACCTTCGCTCAGTAGTGTGGTCGTGTCGTCGGCAAGCACATGATAGATTTTGATACTCCACCCTGCGATATTCTGACTAGCAACAGTGGTCAATTCCCCTGAGCTTGGCAGTGCCGCATAGTCTTTTTCTGCAATCAGCCGAGCCCCTGGGGCAATTTCTTGACTCACTGCTTGGAGCAATTGAGCACTCGTTGGCACCTGATCTGCATGGGTAGCAAAAATTTTCGTCCCATCAGGCAACACGATTTTCTTACCCGGGAAGGCACTGCCCCCACCCGAACGTGGACGAGCCGCAGTCCAATAGTGGTTTTTCTTCCATGACATATATGGCGCAGAAACCATGTCTCCTCTACCATACAATGCCGCATAATCTACTGGCTGACCTGCAACATAAAGTTTGGCCAGTACATCATGCAAGGATTGCGCTACTGATTCTTTACGCTTGAGCACATACAATAACTGCGCATCTGGCTTTCCGACGCTAAATGCAGTGCTCATCATTCCCATCAAAGCAACAGGGTGCGGTGAAATTTCTATCAGAGTGGTATGCCCTGCCCCAAAGGCTTGTTCGGTAGCATCCTGGAACCACACAGCTTCTCGAGTACACTTGAGCCAATAATCACTGGTGTGCACAATCGCACCTGGTGCATAGACTACTCCGCGATCGACGGAGCTAAAGAGAGTAGTGTGCACAGGCTGAGGGGTAATATCAGCGATCTCTGCAGCAAGTTCCCCAAGCAGCGGTTCTACAGCACTGGTATGACCAGCGCCTTTTACATTAAGCAGGCGCGCAAATTTTCCTTCTGCTTCTAGTGCTTCTACCAGCGCCACCACCGCGGCGCGTGGTCCGCCCACTGTAGTCATTCCTGGTGCGGCATAGACCGCTGGCTCAATATCGGCATAGGAATCTAGATCTTCGGCAGATAGCTCTACCACTGCCATTGCGCCAAGCTGATCTTCAGGAAGTGATTGTTCTCCCTCACCCATGAGACGAGCTCGGTGGCAAGCAATGCGCATTGCGTCGTGAGCATTAAGACCACCGGCTGCGTAGGCAGCGGCAATCTCGCCCATTGACATTCCCATGACAGCTGCTGGTTTCACCCCTAGTTGCCCAAGATAGTCAGTCAGGGCAATTTGGATTGCGGTAATTGCTACCTGGGCAGTTTCTGTGTTGTAGGTTTGTTCGTCGTCGGCGACGATGTTGAGAATAGACCAACCGGACTCAAACTCAACAATTTCATCGAGCTGCGCTAAACGCGCCCGGAATTGCGGTGCGTATTCAACGAGTTCTTTGACCATTTTACGGTGCTGTGACCCAAAACCTGAGTACACGAATACTGGCCCAATAGTGCTTGGTGCATCTGCGCTATATATACCGGTACTGATTTTTCCATCAGCAATGGTGCGCAAACGCTGTTGGGCTTGTGCTACAGAATCAGCAAGCACCACTGCGCGCGAACGCCCATGATTCCTCCGCGCCAAGGAACGCGCTAAGCCCACAAGATCACTATCAGTGCAGGTATCGAGGAAAGTCGCTAGTTCTTGTGCAGCACGAGCGCGGCGCGAAGGCAACAACCCAGATATCGGCAAAGATACAACCTGATGATCGTGATAGAGTGCGGTATCCGTGCTGCTATCTTGGGCTGATTCTGCTGCGTAGTCGGCATGATCAAACTCGCTGACCACCACGTGTGCATTTGTGCCACCAAAGCCAAATGCAGAAACACCCGCAAGTTTTTTGCCAGAGTATTCTGGCCATTCACGAGGATCCGCTACTACTTCGAGGTGATGAGCGTCGAAATCAACATAACGATTAGGCTCGGTATAGTTCAGTGAGGATGGCAGGACATTATGCTGCATAGCCAGGACAGTCTTGAGCAGACCAGCAACACCTGCTGCCGATTCTGTGTGTCCGATATTTGTTTTTACTGATCCAAGCAATGTTGGCTTATCGACGCTGCGCCCCGTGCCTAATACGCTGCCAATGGCATTCGCCTCTATTGGATCACCAAGAATCGTGCCAGTGCCATGTGCTTCCACGTAGTCAATTGCCTGCGGATCTACACCAGCATCAGCATAGGCGCGACGCAGCACATCTACTTGTGCGTCTGGATTTGGTGCCGTAAGCCCATTGGAATGTCCGTCAGAATTGACTGCGGAGCCTTTGAGCACTGCCAGAATGTGGTCGCCGTCGGCAAGCGCATCTCGCACTCGCTTAAGGATCACCACCCCTGCTCCGTCGGAGCGCACAAAACCATCAGCATCGTCGGAAAAGGCATGAATTTTGCTGGTTGGACTAAATACACCCAGCTCGCCAAAAGCCGTAGAGACAAAAGGCGATGCCAGGATATTTACCCCACCAGCAACGGCAAGGTCTACTTCCCCGCCACGTAGTGCTTTGATGGCATGGTGTGTAGAAACCAACGATGATGAGCACGCAGTATCGACGTTGATCGATGGTCCCCGGAAGTCAAAGGCATAGGAGATGCGATTGGCGATGATAGATGAGGCGGTACCCGTGAGGGCATAAGGGTGTGCTTCGGCTGTATCTGCGGCGATGAGCATTCCGTAGTCATTATTGGTTGAGCCAATAAAAACACCGACGGATTCGCCGCGGAGGGCACTTGGTGGAATATGCGCGTGTTCTAGAGCACGCCATGTTAGCTCTAGCATAATGCGCTGTTGCGGGTCGATATTGACTGCTTCTAATGGGGAAAGCCCAAAAAATTCTGCGTCGAAAGAAGAAATATCTGCTAAATAACCTCCGCTGAGGTTTTGTGCAGCCATGCGATGTTGCATTTCAGTGTCATCAGCATAGGCTGCCCAGCGCTGAGCTGGCGGTTGGGTAATTGCATCTTGACCATTAATAAGCATTTCCCAGAATGCCTCGACGTCCTCTGCACCTGGATAACGCGCTGCCATACCAACGATCGCAATATCGCGGTCAGCAGGGTCACTACTGTTTCCGGCAAAATGCTGGTAGTTATGCTGCGCGCTCGCCACCTGCGGTTCTTCTTGCTGTCCCACTGTTAAAAAGCGTGCTAGTGCAGTAATTGTGGGGTATTCATAAGCAATGGTTGGGTCAAGCGAAATACCTAAGAGGTTTTCTAATTCCCCTGAGAGCACAACAACATCACGCGAGGATAAGCCAAATGCTTGCATGGGGCTGTCGTTATTTACTTCTTCCGACGCTAATCCCGTGGTTGCAATAACCCAATCACGTAACCACGCCTGTAGTTCTTGTGTTGTCATTGCTACCGCAGTATCTGTTCCAGCAACGTGTGCCGCTGCTGTCTCGGAAGTGCGCTGCTCTTGCCCCATGCAGGATAAACCTCAATCTATTATCTACAAAACTCTGTGCCATCCGTATTATTCGGACAGCATACCTATCTGTCTATTATCGACTGCTTACTCATTTTTGTTTCACGCACACGCGCAAAAAAATGTGTAGTCAGCAGCACATATTTTATCTATTTAGCTCAACAAAACCTAGCTGCTCTGGTGATGAGAAAAACCTATAAGGATTTAACTTCATACCGTGTGATTATTGTTGCAGATAGTTCTTTTTATTCACTCTCCGCGCAATTTTTCCTGAGGAGGAACGAGCAATAGCATCGGGTGCCATGATACGAATATCGGCAGGCACAATGCCATGTGCGTCGCTTACTGCTGCGCGGATAGCCTCTATTGCTGCTGCATCATCATGTGCTTGGGCGTTGACATCACGCTCTGCCAAGATAATAAGCTGTTCTACGTCCTCGCTCTCTATCGCAAAGGCGGCCGTCGCAGCGGGTCGGATATGCGCACTAGAGTGTTCAACGGTGTATTCAATATCCTGCGGATAGTGATTACGACCAGCAATAATAATCAAATCTTTTAATCTGCCTGTGATGTACACTTCGTTATCCACAATCACAGCTAAATCACCTGATGCCATCCACCCATCATGAGGTGCCCCGTGAACACGAGAGTTCTCTGCTAACCGTGCAGAAAGAGTATTGGCAAAGGTTGCCGCAGTATCTTCTGGGCGATCGAGGTAGCCTGCGGCCATATTCTCACCATGAGCCCATAGCTCACCTATCATGCCATCCTCAAGCTCCTGCTTGGTTTCAGGATCTACAATGGTCAGATACTGTGGGCGCACCACTTGCCCGCAGGAAGCAATGGCAACACTTGACTCACTTTCCGCGGTCAAAACTGCTCGACCTTGCGCCAAGGCATCCCGATCAAAATGACTAATCAGCGGACGACGATCAGTCTGCGGTGTCGTAACCAGCAAAGACGCTTCCGCCAATCCATAGGATGGACGTAGGACATTCGTTTCCAAACCATAAGGACTAAAGGCCGCCACAAAACTTTCTACTGCTTTTTGAGTCACTGGTTCAGAACCAATGATAAGACCGTCGATAGCGCTAAGGTCTAATTCCTCGCCTTCTTGTGGCAATCCGTAACGAGCAGACATCTCCAAAGCAAAATTAGGTACCACGGAATAGATATGACCATCGTCTTTACGACGATGCAGCTGACGTATCCACCGCTGTGGTTGCTGCACAAAATCACGCGGTGCCATGAGATCAAATTTTATTCCCAAAAGCACCACAAAAGTTGCCAGAATAATGCCCATATCATGGTGTAATGGCAGCCAAGAAACTATACGCAACGGGGTCTTGAGCTTTGCGGCAGTAAAAATTTGCAGCACATTTGTCACAATAGAGCGGTTAGTGAGAATAACTCCGGCAGGTACCCTGGTAGATCCAGAGGTGTATTGCAAAAAGGCTGGCATATCAATAGGCGCAAGAGCCTGCTGACCAGCAATCGTTGAGCTCTCGACGGGGGTGTATTGGACAGCGAGAGTGTCTGGCAAAGCGTCGATAGCTATAATGCGTGGTCGCTGTCGGGCAGGAATATGAGCAAAGAGTGATCGCACAGCCGCGGCAGACGCGGTATTGGTCAGCACTACTGCTGGCTTAGAATCTCCCAGTACAGCGGAAAGATGATCAGCATGCCCAGGTTCACGTGGATCGTAGAGTGGAATGGGAACCATTCCGGCATAAAGCGCCCCAATGAAACCAAATAAATACTCTGGCGAATTATTAGCAAGAATGACAATTTTATCCCCCACCGATGCGATATGTTGCAAGCGTGAGGCAGTGGCTTTAATCCGGGTATTGACTTCTTTGCGAGTGTATGAACTGGGCTGGTGCGCTCCCTCATGAGCAGTACCGAACTCCCAAAAATCAAGCACTGTTCGTTCTTGCCCCCCAGCAGCACTATCGGCTTGGTAAAGCATTTCCCCCAACCCTGCTAGGGTGATATGAGGTGCGAGCTTGATGGCACCCTTTTCATCAAAAAATTGCCCTAATGCAGAATGTAGATCCATTATTTCTCCTTGCTTTCGTAATGTTTATTATTATATTACTTTTTAGCACGAAACTTTAATGTATCTTGATAAGGGTTATTGAACAAGGTCACTAATCCAGGACACAATCCACTCACTAGCGGTAGAACCAGGGACAACATTAGGGTTGGTCGCATACTGCGCATGAACAGCATTGCCTTGCACAAGTGACTGTGCCCCCGAAGCAGCGTCGCTAATAGCAGCTGGAGCATCACATACGGCATCCCCTGCAGCACATATTTGGAATACTCGATCACTAATGGTGCCAAAACCACCCGGACGCGGTCCACGCATACTTGCACCAGGAACAATAGGTTGCACCAGTAGTTCCACAGGATGCAACGCAAGTTCAGCTCCAACGCCACCAACAGGATTACCTACGGTTTGTCCCACACCATTCTCGCGACGACCATCAGCCACTAAAGCAATGCCACGCACCCGCTCTGCCGGGATCACCCCGGTACCAGTACCAATTTTGTTGGCAATGTCACCAGCTATGACTGCGCCTTGGGAAAAACCAGTGATGATGTAATCCGTCGTTGGGCATTGCGCTGACATATTGGCGAGTTCTTCTTCTAATAAGCGAGTTCCCTCTGTGCGTGAATCGTCATAGGACATTTCATTCATCGCGTTGATATTTCTAAACTGTGCAGGATATGGCAGAGTCCATACTTTGACTTGTTCCGCGGGGAAACGCTCCTGCAAGGGTTGGGTAATGCTGAGCATATAGGAACGAGGATTAGCAGTGGGATGTGTGGGATCATCACCGACTCGTGATTCCCAGGTACCAGGGGCAGCAATGACCTCTACTGCCGGGCAGGAATCTGATTGTTGAGATTGTTCTTGGTGTGGTTGCTCTGCTGCAGGTGGCTGCGGTTCGGCCACCTGACTACCCTGTTGCGCTCCTCGGTCAATGAACCATTTTCCCACCCCCAGGAGAATAATTCCTAGTACGACAATGGTTGCGACAACAGTAAAGAGCTTTCTCATAAGCTAGCAGTATGCCTCTCTAGCGGTTTTATCAATCTGTGCTACTAATTCAGCATACTCGAGTTTAGAGCGGTTTTGTTCAATAAGTTGCCCAGCGACAACCTTCGCTGTGGCAGCAGCAATCTGATCATCTTGCGCTTTACACACCAGTGTTCCTGCAGTAATAATTTGGTTTTCCATACCGTTCACATCAACGCCAGCCTCTTTGAGTGCATTGATATAGCGCTGATCCTCTGGCGAAAGTGCCAATACCCCAGCAGGGATCTCACTAATCTCTTGACCAGCACGATCGGATACCGCAGCACTATCCTGTGCCACTGGTGCGCTACCACTACTGCTGGTAGTAGTCGGAGTGCTGCTTGCACTTGCGCTTCTTGTCAAAGGTGGCACAGAAGTAGCGTCACTATCGGTTTCCACTGTAGCGCTACCACAAGCACTAAGCACACAAGCAGCACTGACGACGACAAGGCCACCCAAGCTAGTCCGTAGGCTTTTCGGAATCATTAGAGGCATTAGTTCTTCTCTTCCACAATACGACCATTAACTTGACGGATAATACCGCGCTCAAACTTCATTTCTTCGCCACCAGCTGGAATTGCTGCTTGATCTTCTCGTGGGAAACCATATTCGCCTTGCTCAAAGCCCTGCTTAGCCCAAGCGTCGAAGATATCACCACGTTTAATGAAATGAGCGCCTGTAGGCTCTGACCAGTACATTATGGCTTTCTCAAACTCTTGATAGCTGCCACCCTTCACAGGTATTTCGTTGGTGGTGGGCAATCCGAGAGTCTCCGCAAGCTCGCCATAGCGCTTAGCAAACTCTCCCTTGAATAGGAAGGTCTTATTTTCTTTATTGCGTAAGATGAAGCCGCCCTGGAATTGCTGAGTCAAAATGTCGTCTTTCATCACAGGCTCGGCAACTGGCAAACCAAGCTCGCCCTTTTCCCAGCCCACTGTGCCCCACGTATCCACAAAATCACGAGGTACCGCATGGGCACCAGTTTCTTCAGACCAATACACTGCGCCGCGCTCGAACACAGCAAAGCCGCCATTATCAAGGCGATTTTCTTCAGAAACCGGGAATCCTAGCCATGAGGTTGGACCACCGATCTTAGAGTAGTACGCATTGATTTTTCCTGTGAGCGCCTTTGCTCCGGTATTTTCCGACCAATACACTCGCCCGCCGACGAAATCCTCAGCTTTTCCTGCGCCAAGAGGATATTCATTATTGGTACACGCCCCTAATCGACCATCTTTTACCGCCTCAGCAATAATGCCCACAGCAGCGCAAGAAGAACCACGGTCAGCGTCGCCAAGCCCAAGGGAATCGGCGATATACGGCCATGCTTGAGCAATCTCAAATTGCCAATATGGCCAGCTATGCACTCCAGCTGGGCGGAATTTCTGCACAACCTCCACGCCTTGACGCTTAGCGGTATCGACAAAAGTTTGGGTTGTCATGCGCGACACAACCTCTAAACCACGACCAGCATAGTTTGCACGATCTGTTGCTACAGATCCTGGCTGACCAAAGTCATCACGCCCGGTACCAGCAGAAACATAGGTGGTAATGCCTCTGAGTTTTTCTACCCCCAATTTTGGATCATGGTCTTTCCAGCCCTGTGAGCCAGGCTCACCCCACATTGCAGTGGAATCATAGCCACCTACCTCTGCTTGAGCACCACGTATTGCTTCAGGCATTCCTTTGGAGGTGACGTCGAGATAGCCAGAGAAAGAACCAACAAACTTAAAGAGTTCGGGATGGTGCTCAGCAATGTTGACTGCTGCTGTAGCCCCCATAGAGATACCTGTGATTGCACGGTCGTCGTTAGTTCTAAAGCCCTCGCGCAACACTGGAATAAGCTCATTGATGAGGAAGGATTCCCACTTGTAGTTTTTGCCGTTATTTGGGGTTTGCCAATCTGCATAGAACGAGGACTCGCCGCCCACAGGCAAGATGACATTGACATTTTTATCAGCGAAATACTGTGCGATATTGGTATGGGCAGTCCAACCGTTTTCAGTGTCAGAAGCTCGCAATCCGTCTAGTGCCCACACAGCTGGGAAGGAACGATCCGGAGCGGCAAACCAATCGCGTGCCAACAACATCTGTACCTGGATTGGTTGCTCAGGCATGACAGCAGAGCGAATGAAAATAGCTATACGACGATCACTCAACCACTCTACTCGGTCAATGCTGACCCCATCAGGTAAGCCGGTAAGCACTGGATGCTCAGTTCGATTTGGTGCTTGTCCAGCATCTTGTGGTTGTGCAATTTGTGAAACTTGTGTTGCTATTTTATCAACTACTTCTTGCGCATGAACATGAGCAGGCACAATCATTGCACCAGTAGCAATGATTGTTGGTACTGCCAGTGCTTTCATCAGCACGGGCGTATGCCGTTTCATCTTCAACACAGTCTCACGCATGGTGGAATCCTTTTTCTAAAATTATGTAGACCGAACTTTATGAACTTTATTAACCTTAAGTTTAAGTTCAACTTGAAGGTTTCGGCTAAGACACACCGCAAGGATTCCGCAAACCTTGAGATACAAAAACCCGCGCCCAATAGGGCACGGGTTTCATGCGAAAATAAAGACTTAAAAATTACCAAGCATTCATAACATTCAAGATGCGGTCATGCGTCTTAGAAAGCTGAGAATCAAACTGTGCCCAGCTGTGGATACCAAGGATTGGGTAATCAGAAGTAACATTGATGCCGGTAAGGCGTGCTTTTGCTTCCCATACAAGAGTGCTTTCGCGGCTGAGAAGTTCTAATGCAGCACCATCAGCAAAGTATTGTGGTGCAGAAAGATCTGGCAAATCAGGAATACCACTTGCTGCAGAGACATAAACATCTTTACCGCGTAGTCCGTCCATGTTCCAGAATGGGTCATTCTCAAAACGTGCAGGAGAAATATAGCCACCATACATTGAGTTGATGTTAAAACCACCTACTTGAAGCAACGCAATAGCAAGAAGTGGATACATACCTGGTGAATTCATAGTTAGCACACCAGAGTAGGACAGTGCCTGACGGAATTGATCCGTATGCTTTGCAGCAAGGTTAAGAGCAGCAGTACCACCCATAGACAGACCAGCAACGGAGTTGTTATTACGCGCTACACCAAAGTTCTGCTCAAGATAGGTAGGCAATTCATTAGCTAGGAATGTTTCCCAGCGATAAACAACCCCACCTGGTAAAAATGTTGCTGGTGAGTTCCAGTCAATATAGAAAGAACCTGCACCACCAACAGGCATAACAAGAGTGATGTTATTATCTACGAATTTTGCTGGCGCATTAGAGAAGTGAGTCCATGCGTTTTCGGTATCTGTAGCACGCATACCATCAAGAAGGTAAAGAGCTGCATTACCGCCACGAGCAGCTGGCTGAATCTGTACCGGGATATTGCGCCCCATAGATGGAGAAAATACATCGCAACGCTGCACCCAATACTGAACAGCATCCCATTCACAAGTACCAGTAGCATCTGCACGCAATGCCTCACGTGGATTAGCTGAAGCAACTCCAGTACCAGCAACCATAACACTGGCAACTGTTGCCACTACAGCTAGGGCAGCAGTAGCCTTTTTCCCTGCATTACGCAGCCGAGATACAAAACTCATAATTCTCCTAGAAAATAAAACCTTGAAGCAGCTCACACCCATAATTAGGTATAGAAACTATCCCCTCGTCTTTTCTCATATCTGCATTATGATTCAATTCGTTACACAATTTTCTATTTTTTAGAAAAAGAAAACTTGAACAGAAAAATCAGTAACAGCGATGCTATACGACTTTCCCACTATAACTCACCTTTTAGGGCTAATCAACCGTCATGCACTACGCCACATAAAAACTCTATTGAAGCTGCACACAACAAAAAATCTCGTGGGGATCTACCAGACTAGCTAGCAGCTCACCACGAGAGGAATATGCGCACAGTCAGCGCAGGCAATCACGCAATCACACGATCAACCAATCAAGCAAAAGTAGGGATGATATATACAGCAGTAGCAATACACGCCACCCACGCTAGTGCAAGGATCTGGAGCGGGCGGTCAGACAGCGCCAACTCATCTGGAGCACCACCATTGCCACGGTCAACATCGGCAGCATAGCGCAAAATCGCCACGGTAAACGGCACCATAGACACTTGATACCAAACAGAAGCAGCCGAATTGTCACTGTGAGCAGCCATCTCAAAGCCCCAAAGCGAGTAGGACATCACCACAGCTGTAGCAGAAAGCGTCCAGACAAAACGCAAATATGTTGGTGTGTAGCCTTCGAGAGCTTTTCTGATTTTTGCGCCAGATTTCTCCGCGAGCAAAATCTCTGCATAGCGCTTGCCTGATGCCATGAACAAGGAACCAAAGGCAGCAACCAACAGGAACCACTGGCTAAGGTCAATACCAGCCGCAACACCGCCACCCATAGCGCGAAGCATAAACCCAGAGCTCACCAGGGCAATGTCAATCACTGGTTGATGTTTCCAGCCGAAGCAATAGCCCAACTGCAAAGCAATATACACAGAGATAACTATTGCTAAGCCATAGCTAGAGCTAGCGAGAAAACTCACCCCAATAGCAGCCACAATCAGCCCCACTGCCATGATATAAGCCAGGCTAATAGGCAAAACACCAGCAGCAATAGGTCTAAAACGCTTAGTTGGGTGCGCGCGATCAGCTTCCACGTCCCGAGCATCGTTAATCAAATAGATTGATGATGCTGCCATACAAAATACGATGAAAGCAATAAGCACATCAAGCAGTGTTCTCTTATCCAAGAGCACATCGGTACCCGCCGCCATTGGTGCAGCAAGCACCAACACGTTTTTTACCCACTGCTTTGGGCGCAATGCCTTATAGATACCGTCGATAAGATTTTTTGGTGGCTTGCGTTTTTTATTATTGTCGAGTCCTTCGGTATGTGGCTCAGAACCAATAATGGCGGTTTCTTCTGCCATTTATTTACCTCTCCCCAATCGTTCGACGGATGTAGCGGTCACAGCACCCAATGCTGCACCGGCGAGCACATCAGTTGGATAGTGCACGCCAAGAACCATACGCGACAACATCATTGCTGGCACGCCGATAAGCGGCAAAGAACTCTTGGCCAATAAGGAAATACTCACCAATGCCGCAGTGGTCGACGTGGCGTGCGAGCTTGGAAAACTCAACTTGCTTGGTGTTGCTACTCCGATTTTTATTCGAGAATCATGTGGACGCTTTCGACGCACAATGCGCTTGATAACCACACTAGCTGCATGAGAAATAAAAGCAGAGGCAATTACCTTAAGCCAAGAAGCCCGTCGCTTGCGGTCGATAAGCGCCCCAAGAGCACCTATGCCCATCCAGCCAAGAGCGTGTTCGCCAAAGTGCGACATACCACGCGCTATCTGCAGCGCCCCGGGCTTATCGACGCACCGTTTTTGTATTTCGACAAGAATGTCTGCTTCGAGTTGTTGCTTAGCCATCTACCTCTAGCCTTACTTGTGAGTATCTGCAGCTGCGTCTGCATCAAAAATCTGTGACCACGCTTGTTTAGTCGTCAGATTCGGAATTGCGTTACGGTACTGGTGCTGCAAATCAGCAAATTTCTCGGCGACTTCCTTTTGTAAATGCCAAGACTCAGCAAGCAATTCCTTCGCTTTCGCCAGGTCACGCTTGCGATACACTACGCCACGACCGTCGGCAGTAGTAACTGTGGCACCATCTAGACGCGAAAGGCTAAACCAGCGCGCCTCGATAGGAGCCAAATTCGCCTGAGGTACTTCATGGTGCTGCTTATCTTCTTTGCGCAATGAGTGCAGCAATCCCTTGGCCATCCAGGCAGCCTTGCGCGCCTGCATAAACCTACCGCCCACGAACTTAATAGGCACTCCCTGTGGCAAACCGCTTGGTTTTGGCAGCTCAGCAGCAGTAGGAAGCACAACCGCATCCGAGTAATTCTTCCGAATGGCTGCGATACGAGGCAAAGAGCTTTCTAGAATATCAAAGAGCTGGTCAGGACCTGCGAGGAAGTCTTTCATCGCCTCATTTTGGATAGCAACAGTGGAATACTCTTGACAAATAAGATGCTTGATCGTTGCTTTTCGCATACTGAGGATAATGCCCTCGACGCCCCCCTCATGATGCATTGCTGCCACGATAAGTCGATTACGCAAGTGGAAATAAGCCTGCCAGTCGATAGCGTCGTCTTTATCACTCCACGCCATGTGCCAGATTGCCACGCCCGGCCAGGTCGCAGTGCGATAACCATGCTTACCAGCACGCAAACCATATTCCGCGTCGTCCCATTTAATGAACAGTGGCAAAGGTTGCCCAATTTCTTCTGCTACAACTCGTGGAATCATACACATCCACCAACCATTAAACTCAGCGTCGATACGGCGATGCAGATCAACTGAGCTCTTTTCATGCCAAGGATTACGCTCCGATAGCGGGAACTCGGCAAAGTCGTGGTCATAGTGAACGTGTGGCGCTGAAGTCCACATGAAATCAGCGCGGTTAATGACCTCGCCCATAGTGTGCAAGTGGCTACGCTCTTGCAAATTAAGCATTTGACCACCCACAAGAATTGGCGTCTTTGCATAACGCGCAATTTGCAACGCACGCAAAATCGAGTCCGGCTCAATGGCAATGTCATCATCCATGTAGAGAATATAAGGACTCTTCTTCGCCCCCGCTGCACCAGTACCATCACTGCCCCCCAGTGCCTCATACATAATGCGTGAGTAACCACCAGACCCGCCGAGGTTGCCCTGACGGAACTCAAAGAATCGCTTGCCAAAATGAGCCGTTGCCGCAGCATAACCTGGCTCATCAGCAGGGTGCTTATTGCCCTGGTCAGGCATAATGACTGTGTCGATCACTGCATCTACCTCAGGATCGCTGGCCAATGCTTCCAAAGCAGCAACCGCATCTGTCGGGCGGTTGAACGTCGGGATACCCACGGTTACTCGCGGCTCAAATGGGCCAACCTGGGTACCATCAGGCAAAATCTGTGCTTTAGGTGCATGAGGCGCATACCAGCCAGCTTCTACAATGGTGGCATCAGTTTCAGCGGTCAGATCAAACCACAACCAACCGCCATCCTCGAAAGGTGCCAGAGAAAGCTCAAATTTGGCGGTGCCGTCGCTAACGACCTGCCCCTCCACAGCAATACGCGCGCCGTCAATTTTAGAGCGGTACACATCAACGCGCGCAGTGCCAGAGATTTCCACTTTGAGAATTACAGTGTCAAGTTGGGACCAACGTCGCCAGTAGCTTGCGGGAAAAGCATTAAAATATGTTAAGAAACTAAGTTCGTTACCAGCAGAAATGGTGACTGAATTGCGATCAGACCACGTTGCACGCTCAGTGTTATGCGAACTCTCAATCAAATACAACATCCGCACATCACGTGGCTCGCCCGCCCGTGGAAGTACAAATCGTTGCAGTTTCTCTTCAACACCCATTTATGCTGTAACCTTTCAGTTCTTGTGAGTAGCGGTAACATACAGTTCCGCTCTACCAGCGTAGTCGGTTTATACGTTCTGTTCAGTTTTGGCACGCTCTTTTAGCTTGTGAACCCACATTTTAGCTTTTCGACGTTGTGTTGAATGTGAAATGTGGGGTGGTGCTTTGTTACACCACCCCACATCTGCGCCCACACTATGCGTGCTATGCGCGTGCAGGACACACGCCTGTTTAAGAAGCAGGCTTTCACTACGCTGCTAGATGACCACCCGTAGTCACCCGCGCACCAGACTTCTGAGTCTTGCCACCAGTATTAGTCTGAGCACCAGCCTTCACCGTCTTAGCGGTCTTACCCGCAGCAGGCTCAGCCTTCACAGGCTCGCCGGACTCGGCAGGATTGGTACCAGACTGGGCAGGCTCAGCAGGGTTGGTTGGTTTCTGGCAATGCTTCACAACCTCACCAGCAATCACACCACCAGACTCACCAGGCTCAGCAGGCTTACTGAACTCAGGTTCGCTTGGTGTATCACACGCAGGCTTAACACCCACAGACTCACCACACGACCCAGCAGGCTTGTCTGCCTCAGACTTGGAAGGCTTGTCTGCCTCAGACTCAGCAGGCTTGGCAGGCTTAGAAGGCTTCTCTTCTTCTGGTTGTTCTGGTTGGTCAGGCTCCACCACCACAGCACGAGCCACATCCACATCCAACACCGGACCCTCAGAACCCGTCTCACCATCACCATACACAGGTGTCGCCTGGGCGGTTGCAATATTCACATGATCACCAGACAATGGTGCCTTCAACGATGCGTGACAGGTGAACGACTCACCAGGGGCGAGTGACTCAGGTTTATCCTCACACGTGATCTGATCCGATGGAATCACATTATCCGAAAGGTCAATGCTTTCCAGTACTGCCGAACCAGTATTCGACACCTCAAACACGATGCTCATATCCTCACCTGGTTGTACTTTCACACCAGGCTTGCTATTAGCATCATCACCATTAATCTTCTTCACCACAGTAATAGAAGGAACCTTCACCACCTTCTCAGGCTCATCCACCCACGCACGAGCAACATCAGAATCCAACACAGGATCAGTCGGACCAGACTCACCCTCCGCGTACACAGGGGTACCTTCCACCGTTGCGATATTCACATGATCACCAGACAATGGTGCCTTCAGTGTCGCGGTGCAAGTGAAACTCTCACCAGGCTTAAGTGACTCTGGTTTATCCTCACACATGATATCTTTCGCTGGGATCACATTATCCGACAATGCAACGTCACCGAGTGCCACATCACCATCATTCGATACCTCAAACACGATGTTCATATCCTCACCAGGTGACACCTTCACACCAGGCTTAGCATTCGCATCATCGTCGTTAATCTTCTTCACCACTGTAATGGAAGGCTTCTTGACTTCTTTCTGTGGTTCATCCACCCACGCATTCGCCTCATCAACATCCCGCACAGGAGAATCAGAACCAGTCTCACCATCACCATACACTGGGGTGCCTTCAACCGTTGCGATATTCACATGATCACCCGAAGCAGGAGCCTTGAGTGTCGCATGGCAGGTGAACGACTGGCCAGGAGCAAGAGTCTCTGGCTTGTTCTCACAGGTAATGTGGTCTGCTGGAATCACATTATCCGACACAGTAATGTCACCGAGTGTTGCGGAACCAGTATTGGTCACCTCAAACACGATATCCATATCCTCACCAGGTGACACCTTCACACCAGGCTTACTGTTCGCATCATCACCGTTAATCTTCTTCACCACTGTAATGGAAGGCTTCTTGACTTCTTTTTGTGGTTCATCCACCCACGCATTCGCCTCATCAGAATCACGCACAGGAGAATCAGGGCCAGTCTCACCATCGGCGTACACTGGTGTGCCTTCAACCGTTGCGATGTTCACATGATCACCCGAAGCAGGAGCCTTGAGTGTCGCAGAACACGTAAACGACTCACCAGGCTTGAGGGTTTCAGGTTTGTTCTCACAGGTGATCTGGTCTGCTGGAATCACATTATCAGTGAGGTCAATCTTTTCCAGTGTTGCGGAACCAGTATTGGTCACCTCAAACACAATGTCCATATCCTCACCTGGTTGAACCTTCACACCAGGCTTCGTGTTCGCATCATCGTCATTAATCTTCTTAATGACTGTAATAGAAGGCTTCTTCACCTCTTTTTGTGGTTCATCCACCCACGCAAACGCCGAATCATCATCAGTGACAGGAGTATCACCCACAGGATGACCCTCCTCATCAACCGGAGTACCAGTTACTGTCGCAGTATCCTTATGTGTGACACCAGAGCTTGGTGCCGGCAACGTGGCAGTACACGTAAACGACTCACCCGGTGCAAGAACCTCTGGTTTATTCTCACACACAATATCCTGAGCATTCTTAATCTGATCGTCTGTTACAGTCACGTCTTTAAGTGGTGTTTCACCCGTGTTCGACACCTCAAACGAAATGTTCAACGACTCACCAGGTTTCACAGCAACACCAGGCTCACGATTCGCATCCTCACCATTAATCAACTTCACAACCCGAACACCAGGGATCTTCACCGGCTCAACAGGAACCACCGGAACAGACGACGAAGACGTAGGAACAACAGACGACGAGGTTGATGGTGTAGGCTCAACCGACGATGATGTTGTTGGCGCAGAAGACGACGACGTAGGCTCAACCGAAGAAGAAGTAGAAGAAGTCGTGGATGATGGCGTCACCGATGAAGAAGAAGTAGTCGACGGTGCAGACGATGAGGTAGACGGTGTCACAGACGATGTTGGTGTGGTATCAGGCTTTGATGGCAACGGATCACCCGCAGCAATACCCTCCTGAGCAGTAAACGATGTAACATCGTCTTCACCGCAGGAACCATAATGAGCGCCAGTACCCGTATGCCCCTGACCAGACTTAAAACTCTCAGGATCAGTCGAATACGTCAGGATAGTGTTGTACTTCGCAGCACCAGAATACGGAGCAAACACATCAGAACCCAAAAGACCGATGTGATACAACTTACTGCTATCTAGCATTTCCTGCACTTCGGATTCAGGAACGTTACCATCCGCACCAATGGTGGTAGTAGTTTCCGCTAGCGTCAAGGAAGCAACATCTTCGCCCCAGGCGTTTTGCATGATCACAGGTTTATATAATCCAGGGATCTTATAGTCCACGTACACAGTACCATTTGCAGGATCATCATTAGATCCAATCACCTCAGGCTTATGAGCCTCCTTCCACGCCTTATAAGCATCCGCAAACAATTTACCTAAAGCAGTAGCGTCTTCTTGAGTAATTGTTTTACTGTTCCAATCGAAAGATTCACTTAGTCCATTGGTTCCTGGTTGTGCTTTTGCTTTCACACCAGCAACATCAAAGTCAGGTGGATACACATAGGCCTGTGGTGGCACAGGAGTACCAGAAGGGTACTTAGTCCCAAGGTCACCAGGCTCCCAACCACCATTCTTATTAGTAAAACCACCCTCAGCGTATGCGCCACTTGAGAAGCTATTCAACTCAACTTTCGCATCCTCAGCAAATTTCGTTATTTTCATGGGTGTTTGTGCTTCATCGACACGTACACGCACATACAAATCTTGGAAGGTTTCGTTCGCGGCACCCGCATCACCAATCGGCGGAGTCACAAACACACGACCCTTCGCACCACCGTACACACCCGCGCCCTGAGTAGCTCCCTCTCTGTCTATGTCCCAATAGCGCAAAGCCATAGTAGAGGGGTGACACTGCATCGACGGAATGGGCATACCCACAACCGTGCCCCTAGGTAGAGGATTAGCAGCTGTTTCACATTTACGCTCTACCGTGTTATGCACACTCCACACATGCTCATTACCCTGTGAATCAATCGTTGTTGCGGTAATCTTCACCGACGTAGGATCACGATCACATGAAGCTTTAGGAACCACCGTTGTTTGCGTGAATTGTGCCGTACGATTAACTAACCCCTCAGAACCAGGCAGCAACGTCACACGATAACCAGAAGGTATATTTTTAACACTAGCGATGTATTTTCCTGTCGCAGTATCCTTCAACCGCAAACTACTTCCAAGTCCAGTAGTAGCAGACTGAGGAGTCTGCTCTAAAACTTGGCTTTTCACCTCGAATTCAACATAATCTCCTGGTTTTGCGTCATCAGGGAACGCGAAATCAGCAGTCAACACAAACTCTTCTTTGTTATCAGGATCAGCGGTTACTGTCATGTTTTTAATAACAGAATCAGGCAGCTGCTTCCCCCTAGCAGTATCCGCTGCTGGTGCTGTTGTTTCATCAGCAGCCCACACCACGGGCGTGCTCAAGCCAGAGCTAGCACCACCCCAGGTACCACTGGACAATAATCCAGTAGTCATAATCACTGCACCTACCCAGCGCAGCAACCAGTGTTTCTTCCCCATGAACACTCCTTAGAAAAACCTTAAGAAAACATAAAACACCTAAAGAGTAGCCCCCCCCCCCCATAAAAATGTCCAACCGAAAAACACACCAAAAACGCACAATCACCCCCGCAAACTCACCCTAGGATGAGCGTCGAAAAGCGCTTAATGGCGCCAAATATAAGGAGTTCTTGGCATCGATCGAGGATTAAAATCTGCCAATAATTCCTGCAAAGAAGTCGCAGAACTGCCTAAGGAAAACGCTATTTCGCGCACCACGGCAGCAGGATCACCTAACTGCCTCAAAGTCACCGCCCCATCACGCTTAGCCAACCGCACACCACCATCATTGAGCACCAACGGCACATGCACATACTCCGGCACCTGTACCCCCAACAAATGCGCCACATACGCTTGGCGCGGCGCCGAACTAAGCAAATCATCACCACGCACCACCTGATCCACACCGCTGGCAGCGTCATCAACCACAACCGCCAAATTATATGCCCAATCAGGTTGCTGCCCACCACGTCGCAAAATCATGTCATCCACATCACCCGTGACAGCACCTGCATAAAAATCCTGCACAGTCCACTGGGTAACCTCAGCACGCAAACGCAACGCAGGCACCCGCCCCACCGCCGCCAACTCAGCGCGCTTATCCGCACGCTGCTGCTCACTCAACTGCCGGCACGTACCAGGATAATGCCCCGGAATCACATGAGGAGCACTCGCCGCCTGACTAATCTCCTTGCGCGAACAATAGCACTCATATACCGGCAAAGCACTCAATGCCTGCGCATAAGCGTCGTGACGCTGGGACTGATACACCACATCCCCATCCCAATCCAACCCAATGGCAGCTAAATCTTCCAACTGCCGACGCGCCGACTCCATCGAAGAACGCTGCGTATCAATATCCTCCACACGCAGCAAAAACTCCCGCGACGACCAACGGGCAAAAAGCCACGCCACAACCGCAGTGCGCAGATTACCAAAGTGCAAATCACCACTAGGACTAGGCGCATACCGACCAGCACCTGCACTTCCACCCGTAGCTGCACCATACAAAGAACTCATAGCGCCCATGCTACGCATTTATGCGACAAATATAGCTTCCGCAAGGTATTTACCCTAAACTTTGACGCGTGACAGATAACAACATCAATAACGCTACGCGCAACGACTCCGCACCGCGCTATATCCCAGTACAACGCTCATTCTACCCAGTATTCCTAGCACTCTTTGTGGCAATTTTCCTCATCTCCAATATCACCGCCACCAAAGGCGTTGCCATTGGACCACTGGTTACCGACGGCGCTTTCTTCCTGTTCCCCGCCGCCTATATTCTCGGCGACGTCCTCGCTGAATGCTATGGATTCCGTGCAGCCAGACGAGCAATCTGGACTGGTTTCTTCACCACAATCCTGGCAGTGCTCTCCTTCTACATCGCCATCTGGCTCCCAGGGGCAGACTTCTACGAAGGACAAGAATCATTCGAGGCAGTGCTCGCACTCGTGCCTCAAATCGTGCTCGCCTCCCTATGCGGCTATGCCGTCGGTCAGCTACTCAACGCATGGACGCTCACAGCAATCAAGAAACGCACCGGAGAAAAATCGCTGTGGCAGCGTCTCATCGGCTCCACTATTGTGGGCGAGTTCGGCGACACCCTCATTTTCTGCCTTATCGCAGCACCAGTAATTGGCATCACCACCATTGGCGATACCGTCAATTACATTCTGGTGGGCTTTTTATGGAAAACCCTCATCGAAGTGGTGATTATGCCAATTACATACTTGGTAATCCGTTGGGTGAAAAACCGCGAGAACTACTAAGCGACCACTACCATTGGTTTAGTGGTGATGCTTCTTTGAGCCACGTGGGGTAATCATGGGGCCAGTCTTTGGCTTGGCATGAGCATAATAACGCCCCATGAACTCCTCCTTATACTCTGCATACGTGCCATTGTTGATTGCATTGCGGATATTATTAACCAACGCAATCATAAAGCTCACATTGTGCAATGTGCATAGAGTCTGCCCCAAGTTTTCTTTCGCCTTGAACAGGTGGTGCAAATACGCACGAGTGTAATTCTCCGACACATAGCCACCAAACTCCGCATCCACCGGACTAAAGTCTCGCTTAAACCTAGAGGCAGTGATGTTAAGGCGACCGTCGAGAGTATATACACCACCGCGCCTGCCTAGGCGAGTGGGAGCCACACAGTCAAAAGTATCCGCACCTGCCTCAATGGCAGTGAATAAGTCATCAGGCTCAGAAATACCCAACAAATGACGTGGCTTTTCCTTAGGAAGCTCATCACAAACCCAACCCACGATAGTGCCCAAATTCTCTTTCTCCAAGGCACCACCGATACCAAAACCACCGAAACCGCGTCGTCCCGCCTGCTCAGCACGATCAGACAGCTCCAATAACCCACGCACTGCTTGTCGACGCAAATCCTCATACTGTGCCCCCTGCACCACGCCCCATAAAGACTGCAACGGCTTATCCACGCGCTGCCGAGTCAAACGATCATGCTCATCAAGACAACGCTGAGCCCACCGACGAGTACGCTCCACCGACTGCTCCTGATACAAACGCGTATCCAAAAGCGTGGTCAGCTCATCAAACGCAAACATAATATCCGCACCCAACTGATGCTGAATCTGCATACTCTTCTCAGGAGTAAACCGATGCCGAGAACCATCAATCACAGAACGGAAATTCACACCATCCTCATCAACATGAGCATAACGATCCTTATGCCTAGCCCGAATCTCACTCTCATGCAGCCCGACGGTATCCATAGCTAAAACTTTCTTGAACCCCACACCCAAGCTCATCACTTGGAACCCGCCAGAGTCGGTATAAGTTGGGCCATGCCAATTCTCAAACGCAGCCACCCCACCTGCCTCATCGACCACATCAGGGCCAGGCTGCAAATAGAGGTGATAGGCATTGGACAATACTGCCTGAGCACCAGTCTGACGAATCTGCTCAGGAGTAAGCGTCTTTACCGTAGCTTTAGTGCCGACAGGGATAAACGCAGGCGTGGCAATGTCACCATGCGGAGTGTGAATAACTCCAGTGCGCCCATGCTTGCCGGGGGCGTCGAAAAGCTCTGTTTCTAGCGTGAAAGTAGTGTCAGGCTTTGTAATCTCAGGGGTTTCTGTGTTTTTTATGTTCTCTGAGTTCTCTGAGTTTTCTGTATTTTCTGGGGTCATGCAAGTGTCGCTTTTCTCTATTCTGTATTTCTTAATTTTCTTATTTTGTGATGTTCGGTTCTTAGATTCATAGTAACGATACCAGCCTAGCGACATTGATGGGACGCGGTCTGAGGGGTGAGGAGGTTGGGTGATTATCAAAACACATATAACTAATTTCGTCGAAACAATCTCGACACTATCCCCCCTTTTCCTAGCACCTACAGCATTTTATACCCCTTGCCTAGGTAAGGGGTATAATTTTCTCTCACATATATAGCATAATGAACCAATAGCCACCCAAAACACCTAGAAAGCTAACCCATGACCAACACAACACTTCTTCCCGACACTGAGCACTACCTCTCCATCTCCGAAGTATCCTCGCAGCTGAGCGTATCCATAGACACTCTGCGACGTTGGGAAAAGAAAGGACTCATTAAAGGGCAACGCAACGCCAATAATCACAGAGTTTTTAAGGTACAGGAGGTACAGCGCCTCATGTCCAAAATTAATGGATCAAGCACAGAAAATAATTACAAAATCCTGCGTGCATCCTCATCGGAGTTTAGTTCTATTGACCTTTTTGCCGGAGCTGGTGGCACTGCGTTAGGTCTATCTCACGCAGGTTTCCAGCACCTGTTAGTCAATGAAATGGACAAACACGCCGTCGCGACGCTCAAAGAAAACAAACCTGAATGGAATATTCTTCACGACGACGTACACAATGTTTCCTTCCATAATTACAAAGGAAAAGTAGACCTCCTTGAAGGTGGATTCCCCTGCCAGGCTTTTAGCTACGCCGGACAGAAAAAAGGGTTTGCAGATACTCGCGGAACTCTATTTCACGAGTTCGCCAGAGCTGTATCAGAATGTAAACCCCGGATTGCTGTCGGAGAGAATGTGCGTGGACTAGTGACCCATGATAAAGGGCGCACCCTAAAAGTAATGCTCAAAACCCTCCAGGACATTGGTTATACAGTTGCCTGGAAAGTCCTACGTGCACAATACCTTGATGTTCCACAAAAACGTGAACGGCTTATCATCATTGCAGTACGCAATGACTGCGACTACCCAATCCTATTTCCACAAGAAAAGGACTACACAATTAGCCTTGCTGAGGCAATTGGGGATGCTCCTCAAAGCGAAGGCGCTCATTATGCCGACTGGAAATACGATGTAATGAAGCAAGTGCCACCCGGAGGATACTGGCGCGATTTACCCGATGCAGTACAGCGCGAATATATGAAAGCGAGCTACTTCCATTCAGGTGGAAAAACAGGAATGGCAAGGCGCCTGTCTTGGGACGAGCCCTCCCTCACGCTGACATGCAATCCTGCACAAAAGCAGACAGAACGGTGCCATCCAGAACACACCCGCCCTCTAAATGTAAGAGAGTATGCAAGAATACAAACTTTCCCTGACGAATGGGTTTTTAAGGGGGGAATGACCCAAGCATATAAGCAGATTGGTAATGCAGTGCCTGTGAATATGGCTTTTCATATCGGCATGGGCATACGAGCCATGCTAGAGGGGACGGTTCCCGAGGGATACGAAATAGCTACCCCTGAGAAGCCTATTGAACAAGAAATTACCGAACAACAGGCCGATCAGTTAGGTAAGCAGACTCTGCTGGAAGTGTAGCGTCTATAAGACTATCCACATCATCATCTGTAATTTTCAGGTCTCGGTTTTCCTTGAGAATCTGGTGAATTGTTTCAGCCATAACTTCTGGAAAATCGAGATAAACATTTCTCAGACCCTCTGGGTCACCCGTCACCAAATGATAAGCAGACACACCATCAATGTGCCGCACTTGTTCATCTATGGTTCTATTAGACACTTTCCATGGTTCGTCATAAGCATTCTTTTTCGCGGGAATTATCTCAATCAGATAAGAAACGTACTCTTTCCTACCGTTCAGAACGTACGCATTTTTAAGACGATCAAACACCCCAGGTTTTTCGCTACCTTTAATAGTGTTATGACGCATCTTCACCTCAGCTAATACTTTCCTATCACCAGCAAGAGAAATTTTATGCTCAGATCGAATGTCAAAGCCACCGCCAGATGAACCAGTGCTCGACCAACCCGGTGCGCTACCTAGAACATCTTGATGAAATAAACCAATGGCGTTTTGCAGAGTTTTAGTCAGAGCGACCGCAGCATTAGCTTTCCGCAATTCCTCAATTTCCATGTCCATGAGCAAGCCCTGGCCAAGGATAAGCGTCGGTTCAGCATTATTGCCTTGAAATTTTCCTGCTTGATACTCACGAATAGCTTTTCCGAAACGGTTGTGTGCAATAGAAATCAGTGTTTCGTGTTCAATCCACTGGCAGTGATACGCAGGACTCATAAAACCTATTCTATGCGTTTTTGTCTTCGATCTCCCTACAACAACACGATAACATTCACAATGTTCAGCTCCTTTTACCTCAGTAACCAACTCAGCAAAGCTCAGTAATCTCTGGGCAAACCCAGGATGGCGAAGGGCTTTCCAGTATGCGGATCTGTGGTGAAACAGACGGATACCCCAAATACTTCACGGATCAGCTCCGGTGTGAGCACCGCGTGCGGTTCCCCACTAGCGTAGATTTTCCCTTGGTTTAGCACCATAACATCATCGGCATAAGCAAGTGCATGGTTAATGTCATGCACCACAAGAATTGTTGTGCATTGATGCCGGCGAATAAGCGCCATGATGGATAATTCCGCATGAATATCCAGATGGTTTGTAGGCTCATCCAGAATGATGACCGGTGCCCGTTGGGCCAGAGCACGAGCAATAAGTACCCGTTGTTGTTCCCCACCGGACATATCAGCAAAAGATTTCTGTGCTAATTCCTGGGCTTTTTCTTCTGTTCCCGCCACGTCCAGCAGTGCCTGGCGGATAATTGCGGCATCTCGCCGCGAGCGCGCATGTTTATCTACTTTCCCACGCTCGCCATGTGTGACCTCGTTTTCTTCGCATGAATACTGTACTCTCCGAGCGGTTTTCAGATTGGTTTTCACGTTTGTTGTTCGCGCGAAATACCGCCCCATTTCCACAATCTCATAACCATTAAAACCAACCCCTTCACCGTGATATTGAGTCACAACAGCGCGCTGTGCCGCGGATTCCGCAGCAGTGATATCCCAAATATTCACATCACCGCTATACACCGCCCCTGTAGTGGGTTTCAGGCTGCGATACAACGCCCGTAGAAAAGTGGTTTTACCGCACCCATTCGGGCCAATAATGGCGGTAATTTTCCCAGGTTTCAGGCAGGCACTGATGTTGTCGATAATGCGGTGGTCATTGACTGTAATTGTAAGTTTATCGACGCGCATCTGTGCGGCGTGGTTAGCCTGTTCCCCACTCATACATTTCCTCCTGCGTTGCTTCTTTTCAGTAGCCATAGGAAAAATGGTCCGCCCAGCGCTGCGCTGAAAATGGTCAGTGGGTATTCATTTGGAATATCAATCAGACGAGCCACAACATCAATAAGAACTAAAACTATCGCTCCTATCAGCAGGGATAGTGGAAGAACTTTGCGGTAATCAGAACCAACAATAAAACGCACGCAATGTGGCACGATCAGCCCAATGAACCCCACACAGCCAGCTAGTGTTACTGCCATGCCCGTGAGAATTGCCACCACAATAATCAGCTGTACTCGCAGAACATGGATGTTAATACCTAAAGCATGAGCGTCTTCATCACCCATGGACAACACATTGATTTTCTTTGCCTGGGTAAAGAGATATGCAATGCACAATCCCATGCACAGCGTAGGCAATGTTAATGCGCTTAATTTTTGTACTCCCGCCACGCTACCGAGTAGCCAAAATAAAATGCCATGAATTTCACCCGGCTGCGCGGTTAATTGAACAAGCGTGGTTCCAGCCAGAGCAATCTGCCCCACCCCTACACCGGCTAAAACAATGCGGGCACTGGTGAATTTCCCATGCTGCTGCGCCAGATATAAAACTAGGCATAAACTAACTCCCGCACCTAACAGAGCAGCCAGCGGCATACCAAGATTACGTAACCACACTGCACTGCTGGAGGTCATCGTAAGTACCGCTGCAAGAGCAGCACTGTGAGACACACCCAATGTGTAGGGGTCTGCCAAGGGGTTGCGCACCATCGCCTGCAAAACCGCGCCAGATACTGCTAAACCGGCCCCAACCAGTGCTGCAGCCAGCACACGTGGCAAGCGCAGCTGCCACACGATGGTATAGGCCAAAGGATCCTCAGGTATTCCGCTGCGCCCCAACAGACGATGGCTTAGAGCTTGAACTACCTGATCTACACTCAGTCCAACAGAACCCCACAGCACACCAACCAGCATAAAAACCAGCAGGATGCACAGGATTATCGCGCATAACAAAGCAAAAGGCACTCTTTGGAAAACACGTTTATGCACAAGTGCCCCTAGTTTTTCTTTCCACCATAACCTCGGTCATAAGCTGTGTGCTCAAAGCCCTGTAATTAAGCCATGCGCCTCCTCATCAAGCCGTACAGCTCAATGATTCAGCACTTATTCCAGTGCTTATCCAGAGAAAGCCTCTGGGTAAGCAACCTTGGCAATTTTTTCTATTGCATCAGCATGAGCAGGCCCCAAATACAAGCCGTCGGAAGCACCCACAAAAGTATGTGTGCGGGAGGCTTTCCACTGTGGATATGCCTCAAATAGTTTCTGGGCTTCTTCCTCCGCCGTTGTTCCCTGAGCCCCCGTGGTGCCAATAATCAACACATCTACATCTGCTGCGGCTAATTGCTCTGGGCTAAGTGTCATGGTGATGTCAGGATTTCCCGCGAATGTTGGGCTACCACCAGCTTTTTCAATCACATTATCGTAGATTCCACCACTCATCACCGCAGGTAATCCCTGGGCATTCATGGCCGCCATTTCTGGGAAAACAATCAACATTTTCTTTGGGCTAGTGCTGCTGGACGTAGCCGCTAATTTTTCCTCCACCGCAGCAATACGTTGATTCATCTGGGTCACCAGCTCTTCTGCCCTATCTTCCACCCGGAAAATCTTTCCCAACAGTTTTAGATATTGGGCAGAATCTTCCACGCCAGCCTTAAGATATTGCTCCTGTTCCTGGTCTGTCACATTTTCCGTTTTCCCTAGAGCACAGTTAGCTGGAGTAACGAGGCTTTTTATACCCACTTGCTGCAAAGTCTCACGGGAAGCAAAACCTTGACGTTCATTAAAGCCACCAGAATACGTAGATAGCACCAAATCTGGTTTACGGCTAAGCACCTGCTCCGCAGGAATATCAAATGCCGCATTCATCTCCAGATTATCCTTCGGCAACGCAGCTACTTTTTCCGCCATCCCCGAAATATCTGAAACGCTCCATCCCTGGGCATTAGCAATAATTTTGTCCCCCAACCCCAAACTAATCATGCTTTCCGCTTCCCCCACGGAAGCACCATTCATAATGAGTACTTTCTCTGGAGCCTGTGGAAACTCCATGCCATAACCACAGTTATTAACCTTTACTACACCAGCTTCGGATGCAGAATTCTTATCATTTTTATCCTCAGCTCCACAGCCTGCCAACAGCAAGGATGCAGATATAACAGCAGCGTATGCAGAACGCTTCAGTGCTTTATTCATAGCGTTTATCATAATCTGCCATCCACTCCACTTGTCACCATCATCCCCCCGATAGCTATCGACGCTACCCATAGCAAAAACTCCCCCTAGCTTTCCGTTTGCCACTATCCACTCCATACGCTCATACCCTGGTATGAGAATCTTCTCACTAAAATCCTACTTTCGTCCGAGTACTTTTCCCAGCTCACCGACAAAAATACCCCATATGAGTTCTCCTATTCCTACCCCCGCAATCACATTCACCCATATTTCTAAGCAATTCAGTAAAAACCCTGTTCTGAAAGACATAAACTTCCACATCACCCCCGGTCGCGTCCACGCCTTGCTTGGCCGCAATGGTGCCGGAAAATCTACATTGCTATCCATTCTGTTAGGCCTACTACCTGCAGATTCCGGCAGTGTCACTATTCATGGTGAGGAGTTAAGCAGAGAAAAGCTGCGCACCATTGGCGCCTCTATCAACGGTCCTGCGTTTTATGGTCATTTGTCTGCGCGGAATAATCTACGCGTGCACACAAGCCTTCTGGGCTTAGACCCCAGCGAAGCAGACCGAGCTTTAGAAACAGTTGGCTTGGGGTCAGTTGGGAAGAAGAAAGCAGCGGCCTTTTCCACTGGCATGAAAGCACGTTTGGCTTTAGCCCAGGCGATTCTTGGCGACCCGGAAATTTTGATTTTGGATGAGCCACAAAATGGTCTTGATCCGCAGGCAATTGCGCAGCTTCGGGAATTGTTGCGCGCATGGGCGGCTAGCGGTGGCACTGTGCTGGTTAGTTCGCATCAGTTAGGTGAAGTGGCACACCTAGCCGATGATGTCACAGTGCTTGCCGACGGCAAGGTCATGTATTCCGGAACACTGCATGGTTTGGTTCCTGAGGGCAATCTTCGTGATCTTGAGGCAGAGTTTTTCCGTTTGACCAGCTCCGGAGGTCAGAATGTCTAAATCATTTCCGGCACCACACAAACCTCGCTATCTCCAGGCTGAGTTTTTACGCGCCCGTGGCAGCGCTGTGATGTGGCTACCATGTGCCGCTTTCCCGTTGATTACGCTGACCTATTTTCTTTCTGGTTATACTGCCCCCACTACCGATGCCACTGGCGTGCTGATGTGGCAAACAATGTACCTCACCGGCATAGCAGCCCCACTCATGGCGATTTTTGCCTTGAGTGCAGAGCAACGGGAGGCACACGCACGCCAGGGCGGCACTGCGTGGTTGCCTATCAGCCAGCCTGCACAGCGTTGCGCCCGGTTCTGCGTGGTGGCAAGTAGCGTATTCGCATTTCATGTTTTTAATTTTGGTGGCAGCTACCTTATTTGTGTTTTTGCCCAGCGTGCTCATGCAGAGCGGATTGCGTTCCTTGGGTGTGTGGCTTTTCTGGCATCGCTTGGGGTGCTTGGTGTGGCGTCGGCGGTGACGCGGCGTACCCATCTGGTTATGACTGTGGTGGTGTTTATTGCGTGGCAGATTATTGGCACTGTCACTGCTGAGCAACTTGGCAATGGTTGGGTGTTTTCGCCTATGGCGTGGTCTGTGCGCGCAGTCTTGCCGATTTTGGGTGTGCATTACAATGGCATGGCTCTAAGCCCTGACGATCCGCTTACGGTGGAAAGCCCCTGGGTTGCTGTATCTCTGTGTATAGTATTGGCTGTTCTGGGGGTCATTATGGCGATTATCACGCCGGAGAAATCTCCCGGGCGAGCAGCCCGACGCACGAAACACGGCACACCACCTGCTCTTTCTCCGATAGATGAGAGTGCGACAGTTCCTGCTGGTGTGTATCGTCCCGTATCTTTTAATCGCCGACGCCCAGCCCATTTCCATGCAGCTGTTATCGCACTGAACAGGGCGTTATTCACACCAGCCATAGCCTCTTGCCTGGGGTTAAGCATCCTGCTGCTGGCTACTGTTGCTGTGGTTTATCCCGCTAGTTATGTTCATGGCTTATGGACTTTTGCGCTGCTGCCAATTGGTTGCGGCGTGTTACCGGTGTTAGCGTGGCAGTCCTTATCGAAAGCCTGGGCGTTGATGTATATGGAGAACCCGCGGTGTGCGAGCGCGCTGCTCATGTGGCTTGGACTATGTATTGGTGTGATGAGCACTGTGGCATCACTGGCTGGTGTATGCGCTGGTGGAACGCATGGTGATGAATGTCGGCGTTGGCTACTATCCAGCATTGTTGGCTTCATCATCTGCGTTGCTTCTCTGCTCATTGCGGTGTTTGTGTCATATGCTGCGGCGTTGGTACTGACGGTGGTGTTAGCCATAGTGTCTCTCACGCTTGGTGGGGATGTCTTGGCACACTCTGCTCTGTGGATGGCAGCCATGCCAGCGTGGGTTGAGATTGCGGATACCTCTGCACGGCTGATAAGAGCTATTCCTACTGCAGTGCTACTCGGTGTGGGCTTGGGTTTTACTGCGCAGTATTGCCTAGGGAAAGCGGTATTTAAGCTGCGGAAATAGCACAAAATAGTACGTTACGGCGCTTCTCTAAAGTTGCCAGCTAAGCCGTAATCCATTTTGAGATTCTTTAACTATTACCGAATATATATTCATGTTGCATGTTTCTTACATGAAAAAACAAGACCTTATTAAAAGAAAACAAATCCACAAAAGTTGGCATCCACAGTGACTATAGATCCCACACCGTCAATAAAATAACACGACTGCCTGTTCAACAATATCTACACAAAATAGCTCTTCTCATAGTCACAGAGCTCAAAGTGAGTACAGCTTAACTCAAGGTTCGCCAAAACCATGTAAGACTCAAAACCACCCCCATGATACAGGCAAAATAAAAACCAGCCCCCCCCCCATAACCTGAGAAAACATTAAAAAATAAAGCGTAAGCAGCATAAATAATACATAATTGCAGGCACCGTACACTTCACCGGAAAGGAAAGAATATGACTAAAAAAGGAAAAATTATTGCAGGCGTAATAGGCGGTCTAGTTGTATTGGCAGGAATTGGTGCAGCAATCGGTGGCGATGACAATAAAGAAACCACCATAGCCCAAGAACAAAAACCAGATCAAGCAGAAGAAAAAATCGAAGCAACGCCTGAAAGCAATACCCTCACCTATGTACTTGAATCTGACGGTGCACCGATTAATGCAAATTACATTGTAGAAGGAGCGAATGTAAGCCAAGAACAAGGCGTAGAATCAGGCTGGACAAAGGATCTCGAATTTGAGAATAAATGGAAAGCCATAGGAACAAACGTTATGGGACAGTTGCAAGGTTCTGGCTCTGTTACCTGCAAAATTCTATGGAACGGTGAGGTAATATCCGAAAATACCTCTACTGGTGACTACGCTGTAGTGACCTGCACTTCTGACACAGAAAAGATGTAGTTAATCACACCACTATACTGATCTTGATTCTTAACTTTTAATCAATACTGAAGTTGTCAGGAAAAAGATGAAAAGGAAGATAAAAAGATTTTGAGTACGAAGAGAGGATTTGGTGCTTGAGCATAGTTTTGGCTAGGCTGTTCTGCGGTAGCGTGTCCGAGCGGCCGAAGGTGCTCGCCTCGAAAGCGAGTGTTGGGTAACCCCCAACCGCGGGTTCAAATCCCGCCGTTACCGCCAAAAATCCCTCTAGTTATTTACTAACAGAGGGATTTATACACTTTAGAAAGTAGATTTCCAGCAATCACTGAAAATACGCTACTGTTACGTGAGATTAAGATATCAAACCCACCACTAGAACCTACCCAAACCACCCCTCACCACCAAAAACCTTCACCACCAAAAAGAAAAAGAATATGCCCCGCATAATGCGAGGCATATTCATAGGTTGTATCTCGAAGGCTAAAAATTAGTCTTTCTTAAAAGCACCAAGAACCTTGTTCGCTGCATCTTTTACAGCTTCACCGGCGTTAGATAGTGCTTCTTTAGCGTCAGCCTTAACCTGGTCCGCCTTGCCTTCGTTAGCAAGATCATCGTTACCAGTAACGTCGCCAAGACCTTCTTTTGCCTTACCGAGAGTATCCTCTACTTTGTTCTCGAAATCACTCATAATGTTCTCCTAAAAGAATTAGTTGATATACCGTACTCTCCCGAGTGTAGCCACTTTTGCGCATCAATACCGCGATAATCCAGGAATTCCCCAGATTGCAACCAAATCGCAACCAACATGAAACAAAGACGAAACTCTCCCACCTTTATACCCCTTATGCCCCACGCCAGTTCCCGCAGCTATGCCCCGTTCTCATCCCTCAAACAGCCATGCCCCACGCCAATTTCCACCACTATACTTCACGCTTATCACGGAAAAATTCCTGTAGCAGCTCTTGGCATTCCTGTTCTAGCACACCGCCACGCACATGAGTATGGTGCAGCACTTTCCTATCACGCACCACGTCGAACACAGATCCAACGGCTCCCGTTTTAGGTTCATAAGCACCAAAAATAATGCTACCAATCCTTGCCCCGACTAATGCGCCGGCACACATTGTGCATGGCTCTAGGGTCACCACTAAGGTGCAGTCACTCAAACGCCAACCATCATTATGAGCTACAACGGCTTGTCGGATAGCCAGCATTTCTGCGTGAGCAAGTGGGTCGGAGTCAATCTCGCGCCTATTGACCCCTTGTCCTATGAGAGTGCCGTCGGGAGCGTAAATATGTGCTCCGACGGGGACATCACGTGGGTTGGTGGTGCGTGCCAGTGCTAAGGCTTTGCGCATATATTCCTCGGCGCGCACGCATCCTTCCTGCTTTGCCATTCTCACTAGAGTCCCACTACTTTGTTGAACTCTTCCTCAAAACCTAATTCTTCGGCGATTCTTTGGAGCTGTTCGCTTGCCCACCAGTCAGTTTCGTCGCAGATCACATTCATGACTTGCTCGCTTAAACCGAGGTCAGCAAGGATTGCGAAGTCGCCTTCTGCCCACGGTTCCATTGTGTCGCGTTCTGCCGAATCAATGTCGGGCATCTCGACGGCTAACTCCTCGAGTATGGCTGCTGCGTAGTCGTCGTCGATCGCTGCGGTGGCGTCGGAAAGCAAAAGCCGCACCCCTTTTGGTGTGGGGCGCACGATAACGAAATAATCATCATCAACGCTGAGCAGAGCAAATGCCGCTTCTTGTGCCCGCAAATCGCGTACTGCCTGGATAGCGGTAGTAATGCTGCGGAAATCATCGGCAAAGGTGCGTACCTGCCATTGCGCATCTACTCGTGCAACTGTCACTGCAAAATCGTGCTTCATACAGCTAACCATAGTGGGAATGTGTCACACTTGTCAGGTGACTTCTCTTATTATTTCTCGCCCAGTGTGCATTATTGGTTTAGGTCTTATTGGTGGCTCCTTGCTCAGATCCTTAACGCAGCAGAATATCCCAGCTTATGGCTTTAATCGTTCCCCCTCAGGCGCAAAGGCTGCGCGCAAAGATGGGTTCGACGCTAGTTCTCATCTCATTGAGACACTAGAGCGTGCCGAAAAAGATAATGCACTCATCGTATTGGCGACTCCCATGCCGGCGATTGATTCCCTCTTGGCTGATATTGCCACTTATGCGCCTTCTTGTGGCTTTACCGACGTCGTGAGCGTGAAAACTGAGGTGTATAACCTCGTGTGCAAGCATAATATGCAAGATAAATACGTTGGTGGTCATCCTATGGCAGGAACAGCCAACTCCGGTTGGTCGGCTTCTGTTGATGATCTCTTCCGCGGTGCGGCATGGGTTATTACTTTTGACCATGCTGTCGATGCGCAGGACAAACCTAGCAAGGCGTGGATTTCGCTATGGAATGATGTTGCGGCAATGGCGCTTGCTGTGGGGGCTGAGGTGATTCCTGCTCGGGTTGCCCAGCATGATGCTGCGGTGGCGCGCATTTCACATTTGCCGCATTTACTTGCAGAAACTCTGGCAATTATTGGTGACAATGGCGGCGCGTTGTCCCTTTCCTTGGCTGCGGGTAGTTTCCGCGATGGCACACGGGTTGCTGGCACGGAGCCCTCTTTGGTTCAGGCAATGTGCGAAACTAATGCCTCCGCCCTCTTAACCGCGCTCGACGAAGCCCTGTCTCTTTTATCAGATACCAGGCAGCAGCTACTCAAGGATTCTCCCTCTATCCATGAGCTTGCCGACGCCGGGTACCGGTCTAGGATTCGCTATGAGGCGCGCTCTGGTGCCAGGGATACCGACTCTGTAAGCCCGGCGAAAATATCACATCGGCCAGTGTTTCGGGTGCATCCAGGGGCTCCGGGGTGGGTAGGTACATTGATTCAAGCGGAAAATTTAGGTGCTCGGATAGAGGTTTTTTAACCTGGAAACCGCGCGGATATTTCGGTGAGCATTCGGCAAGTATTAGGTGAGTGTTGCTTTACTTCCACAAAAATGTTAGTTTGTTGATATGTCAATTATTAAAGATATTGCACTTTTAATCTCTCGTGTCATCCTTGGTGTTATTCTCGTTGCCCACGGCTGGGATAAATTCCAAAACCTTGATGGGGTAACAGCCATGTTCACCCAAGTTGGCGCACCAATGCCAAATCTGAGCGCACTAGCTGCAGCTAGCATCGAACTTGGGGGCGGAATTTTGCTTATCCTCGGACTCCTTACCCCAATTGCCGGCGTCCTAGTATTCCTGGTTATGCTCGGCGCAGCCATCCTGGTACACCTAGAAAATGGCATTATGGCAGCCGATGGCGGCTGGGAGCTTGTTGGCGCAATTGGTGTAGCCGCGCTAGCACTAGCAGCAGCTGGTTCTGGCACATTCGGTATCGACCAGATCTTCCGACGCTCAAAGTCCAAGGATCCTAAGGTAGCACATACCGCAGAACAATAATGCAATAATCACATTTTTAATCATCTCACCACCGCAGTGCAGCATTGCACTGCGGTTTTTATTATCTGCAAACTATCTGCAATAAGTTCACGCAAAATTTTCCATCACTTTTCCCGCAAGAAACCACAGACCATCAACCTTAGTGATGGACCTTGGGGAGAGCGCTCCCCCCTTGGTGTGTCGTATCGATATATGACGCACCAGCCACAACATCACTCAAGGAATATGCAAGGAATTTAAGGGATAACTGTGAAAAAGAAAGTTCTCGCCACGTTTTCAGCTGCAACGTTAGTGTTCTCACTCACCGCTTGTGCACAATCATCTGACACTGAAACTGCTCATTCATCCGATAATACCCTCGTGGTATATACCAATTCTAATGCCGATGGTCGTGCCCAGTGGCTCACCGAAGAAGCCAAAAAAGCTGGATTTGATATCCAGATTGTTGGTCAGGGAGGCAGCGATACCACAAATAAGCTCATTGCCGAGCAAGGAAATCCTGTCACAGATATTGTTTTCGGTCTTAACAATATGTACTTTGAGCAGCTCGAATCCGAAGATATTTTGCTTGATTACACGCCGCAATGGTCAGATAAGGTTGATGAAAAACTTGGCGATAACGATAGCGAACATTCATATTGGCCACTCGTTCAACAAGGTATCGTGTTAGCCTATAATGCCGATAAACTCAGCCCAGAAGAAGCACCACAGGATTGGACTGATCTAGGCACAAAAGAAAAATTCCATGGTCACTACCAAACTGAGTCGGGTCTTGGGGGCGCGACCACAGCACTTGTAGTTGCCGGAATCCTGTCACGTTTTAGAGATGATAGTGGTGAGCTTGGGGTATCAGACAAAGGATGGAAGCAGATTGAATCATTCTTTGCCAATGGCTCCCCTTCTGTTCCAGATACTGACCTCTACGCCCGAATGAAAGACGGGGAGGTCGATATGGGGCAAATGTGGTCTTCGGGTATTCCAGCTTTTGAGCAAGAGTACAAAATCACAACTGGCATTGTAAAACCAAAGGTAGGAGTACCTTATGCCGTTGAACAAATTGGGATTGTCAATGGCAGTGACCGCACAGAACAAGCACAAAAGTTTATCGACTGGTTTGGTAGCGCCCAAACGCAGATAGCATGGTCGGCACAATTCAACTCTATGCCTGCCAATAAAGATGCTATTGCGCAAGCTGACCCAGCCATTGTTAATTTTCACAATGAATTACCCCAACAAGATATTGATTGGGATTTTGTGCGCGAAAACATAAACTCCTGGATCGAAAAAATCGAGCTTGAATACTTATAAGGGCAGCAACCCAGCAGCCCCATACGTCGCATAGCATCAACGTGCATAGATCAGAGCGGAAAGATTGCCCCAGTGATTACTTACCAAAACATAGACGTCGCTTTTCAGGATTTTACGGCAGTGAAAGATCTCAACCTACACATTAATGAGGGTGAATTTTTCACGTTCCTCGGTCCATCGGGGTGCGGTAAATCGACCACACTACGTACTTTGGCAGGTTTTGTGGAACCACGTTCTGGAAAAATACTCGTCGACGGCACAGATGTTACGCATCTGGCGCCTAATAAGCGCAATATAGGTATGGTTTTCCAGAATTATGCACTCTTTCCGTCGATGAGTGTGCGGGAAAACATTGCTTTCGGGTTAAAAGTTGCCTCACTGCCACGCAAGGAAATAGCGCAACGGGTACATGAAATTGCAGAGAAAGTGAAACTGCACAGTACAGAGCTCGATAAAAATCTCGATGAACTATCCGGTGGTCAGCAGCAACGAGTGGCTATTGCGCGTGCCCTTGTTATGCGCCCAAAGATTCTTCTCCTCGACGAGCCTTTGTCTAATCTCGACGCAGCGCTACGGCAACAATTGCGCTTAGAACTTAAAAAGCTACAAGCCGAATTTGGCATTACCACTATTTATGTCACGCATGACCAAGAAGAAGCACTCAGTATGTCCGATCGTATCGCGGTGTTTAATCATGGGAAAATAGAACAGATCGGAACCCCTACAGAAATCTATGAACGCTCAGCCACCGAGTTTGTGTGCAATTTTGTTGGCGCGTCTTCTGCCCTAACAGAGGTCATACTGACTGCCCTCAATAACCAAGGAGCAGCACTTCGCCCCCAAGCAAGCAGCTATATTAGAGGGGAGAAAATCGCATTTGTTCCCTTCCACCACGCGCTCCCCTTGCGCGGGAGGGTCGTCGCACAGCACTATCAAGGGATAACCTCTACCGCCATTGTTAGTATGCACGAGGATCCGCAATGCCAACTCAGCGTTATTTATGCTAATGACCAGCAGAGTTATCCTCAGGTTGGTCAGGAATGTACGGTGTTCATCAATCCGGCTGATGTTTTGCAATTTGACTCCGTCGCCAGTGCGGAAACAGATACTGAGGTGGCATAGATGAAGAAAAAACTCAGTCTGTGCCTCATTGCCCTTGTCTTGGCATGGGCAATTTTCACTTTCCTTATCTGGCCGCAAGCTAATCTGCTATTTTCCATATTCTTCCCCGATGGGCATTTTTCTTTCGACGCGGTGGAAAAGCTCATAAAATCACAACGCACTACTAGATCCTTGATAAATAGTGTGTTGCTTGCGCTCTTCCTTTCAGTCAGCAACAATCTCGTAGGTATCTTCATTGTGCTTGTCACCAGGTATTTTCGTATCTATGGTGCACAATTATTATGGCTAGGTTTCGCCACGACATTCATCTATGGCGGTGTAGTGCTCGCTGCTGGATACAAGTTCATTTATGGCGCCAAGGGCATTGCCACACAACTCTTATCCAGTTTTATTCCGGGACTAGATCCGCATTGGTTCCAAGGATTCTGGGCTGTCGCTTTTACGATGACACTCGCCACTACCACCAATCACCTCCTCTTTGTCTCGGCAGCATTAAGAAAAATAGATAATCAAACCATTGAGGCGGCTCGGAATATGGGAGCGTCGCATTTGCTCATTCTGCGTCGCATTGTCTTACCGACGCTCGCCCCCACCCTTTTTGCGGTCACTATTCTTACTTTCCTCACCGGTCTTGGAGCACTGTCCGCGCCGCAAATCCTGGGTGGACGCGAATTTCAGACGATAACGCCCCTGGTTCTCGCGTTTTCCATGAGTCAATCCTCTAGACAACTGGCTGCACTTTTAGCATTGAGTCTCGGACTGATCACCATTGGGCTCCTGGTTGTGTTTAATCACCTGGAAAAGTCGGGAATGTATTTCTCTGTTTCTAAGGTATCCATGCGACTACAAAAACAGAAAATCGACAATCCCATTGCAAACAATTTAATTCATCTACTCGCTTACTTCCTGTGGCTCCTCTACATCCTTCCCATTGCGCTAATCGTCATATTCTCCTTTATGCCACCAGCAGCCATTGCCGACGGGAAACTCAATTTCAGCGCCCTGAGTTTAGAAAATTACATACGCGTCTTTACTCACGACAATGCGCTACGGCCTTTCGTCGTCAGTGTTGGCTATGGCGTATTGGCTGCCCTCATCGCTACCGTGCTCATGCTTTTTGTTGCGCATATAGTGAGCAAATATCACACCGCACTTGCAAAAATACTGGAGTATGCACTACATATCCCTTGGCTATTACCAGCGACAATGCTCGCATTAGGTTTGATTATGAGTTACGATCACCCCACTGCACAATTAGGTGGCATGGTGCTTACTGGAACCCCAATCATATTGCTCATTGCCTATGTAATCGTGAAAATCCCATTCACACTACGCCTGCTCAAGGCGGCATTCAGCTCACTCAATTCCTCATGCGAAGAAGCTGCCACTCTGCTGGGCGCGAATCCGTTGTATATATTCCGACGTATTACATTGCCCGCAATCTTTCCAGCGACTGCAGCTGTTACCGCATTAAATATCACGAGTTTGCTTGATGATTACGATATGGCAGTCTTTTTGGCTCACCCACGCTATCAGCCCTTAGGGCTTATCATCCAAGCCAATACCACTGGTGCCGTAGGTCCTGAAGCTCATGCCAATACCCTTGTTTACTCGGTCTTGCTCATGATCATTTCTACTGTCACCATGTATGTAGTGTATGGACGTGCACATTCGGAAAGGTACACACGATGACTCCACCACATAATCGCATTACTATGGCTGATGTTGCTCGTGAGGCAGGGGTATCTCGTTCTTCGGTTTCGCGTGTGTTTTTGGGGCAGAAAAAAGTGTCTGCAGAAAATCGTCGGAAAGTACTGGAAGTTGCCGAGCGCCTGGGTTATGTTCCTAATGTTATTGCTAGTGAATTAGCCTCTCATCAATCTCGTACCGTCGGTTTGCTCCTGCGCGATGCTGCCAATCCTGCCTATGGGCTGCTTTTTACCGAACTACAGCGACAAGCTCAAGCTGCAGGGATCAATGTGGTTTCGATGACTATTTCTATTGATCGCCATGAGCAGCAGCATATTGCTAGTCTGAATCATTTATTAGGTATGCAAGTCGCTGGTCTTATTGTTGCCACAGGTAGTGTTCCCAGTGAGAAATTGGTGCCGTTTCATAATCGACTCCCCATTATTCGTGCTGGTCGCCCAGAGCCGACAGGAAAAATACACGCAGTTTCCTATGATGAAGTTGATGCTGGTACTCGCCTAGCGCATCATGTTGCACACCACGGACATCGTCATGTTGCGGTGATATGCACAGCACCAACAGCGTCTTATCCTGAGTGGGTACGAGCCAGCAGCATGATAACCACCTTAGCGGAACATAATGTTCAGGTCACCCAAATCCACGCCGATCACGATGATAATGGGCACAATCACCTGGCACAATGTCTTGACACTCCACGCAATGACACACCCATTACTGCAATTATGTGTCCCTCTGATGTCCGCCAACTCGAGGTCATCCGTTGGGCCAAGGCACGCGGTTTCGCCATTCCCGACGACCTCTCCATAACCGGTTGCGATGGTATTATGCCGGGGATTGACTTGTTAGGAATCTCCACCTACCGCATTGATGTTGCAGGAGTTGCCACGAGAGTAATCGAACACATTACTAACCTGATCTCAGCGCAGGCGCCACCTGCCACCATCATCAATGAAACCCTACCAGGCACACTCATACCTGGGCATACCGTCGCACAGCCACTACTGACCAATCACGCTTAAGGATTTTCATGTCTTTTACCTCTGCAGAACACCCAGCGCCAGAACATTTCCTTGTCCATTTCAGTGACACTCACTTTCTGGCACCACACACCACAACATTGCATGGTGTCGCACGCTATTATGATCACCTCGCACAGCTGTTGGAGAGTGTGGCGGAATATGCCATTGCGCCTGAGGCTCTCATTTTCTCTGGCGATTTGACTGATCATGGCGAGGAGCATGCTTATGCCTCACTGCGTGCGCTGGTCGAGCCTGTGGCACAACGAATGGGCGCGCGCGTTATTTGGATTATGGGCAATCATGATGACCGGACAAACTTCCGCCATATGCTTCTCGACGAACAACCCAGCAATCCACTAGCGCCCTGCGATAGTGTGCACTGGCTTGGCGGGTTACGCATTATTGCACTCGACACTTCAGTCCCTGGTCAGCACTATGGCGAGCTTAGCGACGCGCAACTAGAGTGGTTAGCCACTGAACTTCGTAGCACAGCACCAGAAGGCACTATTTTGGCCATGCATCACCCACCAATTCCATGTATCCAAGCACAAGCTCGGTCAGTGGAACTCCGAGGACAGCATAGGCTGAAAGAAGTGATTTACGGTAGCGATATTCGCAGTATTTTAGCTGGTCATGTCCACTATTCAACTTTTGCTACTTTTGCCGATATTCCGGTATCTGTTTCTATGGGAACCTGCTATACCCAGGATTTACTCACGCCAAAGCGTGGCACGCGTGGACGAGATGCAGGACAAGGAATGCATTTTGTTCATGTTTATCCCGACACCATTATGCATAGCGTCGTCCAGCAGCCCGGCGGAGAAACAGTAGGCAGATTCGTTCCTGGTGATGCCACGCAATAGCTGATTACAAGCCGATTACGCTACTGTGGGTTTTGGTGCAGGCTGTATATCCTTGAGCAGGAAAGCGAAAACAGCCAGGACGGCAGTAACGATACTTCCTGTGTGCATAATGAATACCACATTTTCAGCGTCGAAAACATACCCGAAGAAATAAGACGCCAATGAGAAACAATAAATGAGGAAAATATATGCCGGAATGCGTATTTCACGGTTATCTTCCGTAGTGGTTATTTTCATGAAGCGATTGAAATACACATTCTACACCCCATTACCAATGCCTAGCAATAATCCACCAAGGCATAATCCGAGCCACGACCAGGGCAAAAAGACACCGCCGATTCCTAAAGCAGTCAGTAGCGCACCTAAAGCCAAACCTGATTGGGTTCGTAGTCTAATTGAGCACAATTCAAGCGCAAGTGGTCCAAGTACCAGTCCGGTACTTATTGCGGTACCAATTGCACCAAACACCATTGTCCCCATGTCACGCATATTGAGAACATAAAGCACTACTCCCACATTCACGACTGAACCGAAAAATACAGTGCACAATGGTGTTATCAGGCGATTCCTCAGGCGTGTGTCACCAAGTAGTTCCACAAGACCGGAAAGAAAAATATGCTTCTTCTGCTGTTGTGTTTCAGTTTTATTAGCCGTCATTCCAGGAAAAATATCCGACCAGCGTATTGCACATAGTGCAGCGCTAAGGAAAGCGATAGCAGCCACCAATGCCACCACTGCGGAAAATCCCACATGAAATAGGAACCCAGTACAGGCGGGACCGGTCACAAAGCCTAGATTTCTCATTGTGGTTATCACACTATTGACCTGGTCAAAATGCTTTCCCTCGAAAGAATCCGCGATGATCACCATAATGACAGCCCACAAGAGTGCCCCCAACAATCCCATTAATCCTGAGCTAAAAATGAGCATATGCGGAGCGTCGAAAAGCGTAGCTGATAACGCCATGACACTGCCTTCACAGAGAAACACTGCGAAAATAATTGCACGACGATGCGCTATGCGAACAAGGAGTCGAGAACTTAATGGACCTGCCATGAGAGCGCCGATAGTTACTACGAGAAATAGAGTTACCGACATTCGGGCATCTATTGCAGAGATTTTTAGCAGCACAGCAGTAGCGAATATCTCATCCACCAGGCTACTCAATAAAAGAGCAACAGCCAGGACCATTGTCTTTCCCGATATTTTTACATTGCGCGCAATCATGAATTTTTATTATCCGCTACAGTCACACTCGCAGCAAAGGCCGCTGCTAGAGCTTTGCCATTGCGCTGAATATCAGCGTCATATTTTTCTTGTTCCTCGCGATACCAGGTTTCATCACCTCCGGAAAGCGATGCCCAATAACCAGCAGTACGTGGTGAAGCCTCAGGGTGGAATTGCACTGCAGTGATAGAACCGAGTCGGAAACTTTGCAGCGGGCAAGCAGCACTAGATGCTAAGAGCGTGGCACCTGCAGGCAACACAGTTACCGCATCGTGGTGCGAGAGTGGCAGGTGGGCTTTAGCGTCGAGGGCACCCAAAATGGGATCTGCCTGACCAGCTGAGGTCAAAACAATTTCGCGCACGCCCTCTTCGGCATGAGTGTGACTATTCACCACCACTTCACCGCCAAAGCAGTCAGCAATGATTTGATGCCCTAAACAAATGCCCATGACCGGGACATTCTGAGCCAAAGCCTGGCGCAGCAGGCGATGAAGATCAGGCAACCACGGGGACTGCTGAGCGTCGAGAGCATCCATAGTGCCACCAAGGATAAGAAGCGCCTCACCACATTCTCCTAATTGTGGAACTGGCTGTTCATAGAGCGCAATGAGTTGTATTTCCTGCCCAGCCTCCTGCAACCAAGTCTGGAATCTATCGAGGGTGACTTTCGGATCCGGTTGCATGACTGTGATCATTTTTACTCCCAAAGCTAAAACAAGACTAAGATATCTGTCATTAAATAGTTATGATGTAAACACTATAGCAAGCACAACACTACAACACCCACCAGCACTAAAGCAGCAAATGCTGACACATACCAACAAGTACAGACAGCCGCGCAAACACCCCACAAGAAAAGGAACCCACATGGCCGAGCTACTCACCACCATCAACGACACCATCTGGTCAACCCCACTCGTTATGCTCTTCCTTGCCGCCGGGATATTCTTCACCCTAAGAACCGGACTCATACAGGTACTCGGCTTACCCGACTTCTTCCGACAAATCCGACGCGAAAAAGCATCACAAGACGGACTCTCCCCATTCCAAACACTTATGGTATCCATGGCAGCTCGCGTCGGGATTGGCAACATAGCCGGAGTCGCCACCGCCATCGCCTTCGGCGGACCAGGTGCAGTATTCTGGATGTGGGTCATGGGATTCCTTGGCGCCGCCACATCCTTTATCGAATGCACCCTCGCACAAATCTACAAAGAACGCGACCCCGAAACAGGGCAATACCGAGGCGGACCTGCCTTCTACATCGAAAAAGCCTACGCCCACACCAAAGCCGCACCCATCCTCAAGATCCTTGCCCTCGTCGTGGCAGCAATCCACGCCATAGCCACCATATTCTTCCTCCCATCCATGCAAGCCAATGGCATCGCCAATGCAGTCACCACCGTCTGGCACCTCGACGCCCGCCTGATCGGGTTAATCCTCGCACTACTACTGGCAGTGATTGTCGTCGGCGGTGTACAACGCATCGCCCAATTCGCCAGTTTCATCGTCCCCTTCATGGCAAGCACCTACATCATCATCGCACTCATCATCATGCTCAGCCACGCCACACGCATACCAGAAGTATGTGAGCTCATCTTCAAGTCCGCCTTCGGCAAAGAAGAAATCTTCGCCGGCATCACAGGCTCCGCCTTTGCCTGGGGAATCCGACGCGGCGTATATTCCAACGAAGCCGGACAAGGAAACGGCGCCATGTTCGCAGGCTCCGCCGAAGTCAGCCACCCCGTCAAACAAGGCTTCGTCCAAGCCGTATCAGTTTACGTCGACACGCTACTCGTATGCTCCGCCACAGCCTTCATCATCATCTCCACCGATATGTTCAACGTATACAGCTCCACCGACGCATCCGGCAACACCCCACTGCTCTACCACGGCGCACTCGGCGACAACACCCCCGCAGGACCAAACTACGTCCAAGCCGGGCTCGACACCTTCATCGCCGGCACAGGACCTGCATTCGTCGCCATCGCCATCTGTTTCTTCGGATTCACCAGTGCCGTTGCCTGCTACTACCTTGCCGAAACAAACCTGTCATTCTTGCTGCGAAGTGGGGTTAAACGGCGAGGTTATGGCACTCAGCTTCCTCGGGTCGCTGCCCCGTTCTCCCGACGCATATCGTTCTCCCGGCGCATAGCCCAAGGCACGATTATCGCCGCCATGTTCATCGGGGCCACCAGCACACCCGGCGCCGCCTGGCTACTAGGCGACATCGGCATGGGCAGTCTCGCCTGGTTCAACCTCATCATCATTGTTGCACTACACAGGGTAGTTATCACCGCCCTCAAAGACTATCGACGCCAACGCGCCCAAGGACTCGACCCACAATTCCACCCCGAGAAACTAGGGATCAAGAACGCAGAGTTTTGGGTGGGGTGAGGGGTTATAAGAGGCGGTTTTGAGCGCGGAGCAGCATTACAATCTATGTTTTAAGTAGGATCCCTCAATCGTGAAAACTAATTAATTAGGAGCAACTTCCATGGTATTTACCCCTATCCATCGAGCTTTAGGATTCACAGCCGGAGATATCTCTCTTGAATTATTTAAGCAAGCTACTCAAAACCATGTCGAGGAGGTAGCTGATCTTGATTGGAAACGAGAGTTTTACAGTTTTCAGGATAAAAAGTGGGAAGAAAAAGCCGCTAAAGATATTGCAGCCATGGCTAATAGTGGTGGTGGGTGGATTGTGTTTGGAGTTGAAGAAGACGGTGAGCGTAATGCAGCATCGAAGATCTCTCCTGTGATATGGAATTCAGATATTCAACAACGCATACTCCGAGTTGCATATGCAAAAATTGGTCCGCCTGTACTTGGATTAGAGTTCCACCCTGTACCTGTTGATGATGAGAAAAGCGTAGTAGCTATGCATATCCCTGACTCGCCAGATGCACCTCATTTTGCACGTAAAGGTGATGACGCTTTCACTGCGCCACGTCGAAATGGACCACATACTGTATTCATGAGTGATCGAGAAATTGAACGTGGTTTTCGTGAAAGATTCCAATACGTCGATAATCAAGAGAAGTTATTACAGGATAAATTCAGAGAAGCTTCCCAATCTCTGTATGCAGAAAAAGGAGTGTTCATTGCTTTTGCTGCTCTTCCGAATGTGCCAATCCGGCATCGCTCTGCTCCGACACAAGATGATATACATGAACTAAATTATCAACGATCAATTCCTTTTATGTTTGGACAAAATGTTTCTTCTTATCTTTCGAAATGGAAAAGCCGTGATATTAGCAAAGGAATGCGCCAATGGAAAATTCGTACTGCTGCTCAAGCTGACGCGCAATCTCGAAAGTCACTTCAGGACGATGCTACAGTTCTTGCTGCTTATCAACTAGGCAACTATATGAAAAACGAAAAAGCTAAAACAAGCTATCCCGTTGGTCTAGTCAATCACTGTATTTCTAGGGATATTGAAGCTACTGTCATCGACTTTGTGTCTCTACTTCGTGCCTATGCTGAAAACCGACAAGCCAATGGTGGTTACCGAATTCGGGTTGGACTCGTAGGAGTTGAGAATCAACCAATTTATATACGAACTCGTGAAGAAGGTAATCACTTTCTTATCTCAGAAGAGTTCTCAGAACCAATCATGAGTTTCCAACCCGTCACCATTGAATTAGACCCTCTAATACCTCCGCAAAACCTACTTCCAGAAGTAATTGATTTGACACGAGATTTAATCAATCAAGGTGGAGTCCAACATTTTGAGATCATGAAAAATGTGGATGATCATCTCAAGTCAAAGTAAGCAGTAGACGATAATTCCTAAAGATACAAAGTATAGACTCACCACAGCTTTCCGCACAGTGGTGAGTACTTATTCGCTGTTCGCGGAGATAATCCTTCTAAATTATTCTTCGATTTTCCATCGAATGGTGAATAATTTTTTACGCTCCCGTTCCCCTTCTAGGGAAGCTTGGATGAGTGTTAAGTAGTCCTCCGATTGATTATCGAATTGATCACGCTTACGTCGATAAGTGTCTTCCTCTTCTTCTGCTTTGCGCTGCCACTTATTAGCTTCTTGGAGCAGTCGTAACTTATTCTTCGCGTCCGTTTCTTTTCGGGATTCGATACGCGCAGCTTTTTCTTTCTTTTGATATTCATGGATTCGGGCATCAAATTCAGCACGTAGATCTTGGCGATGTGCTTGTTGGAGAGATTCTTGCTCGAAATAGAAGTTTGCAGTTCGCTCCTCAAAATCACTACGAACCGTATTTTCCTGTGCATTCAGAAGATCATCAAGTTGGCCACTATCCAAGACATTTGATGGCGTGATACTAGTAGCAGAGAGATCAAGGAGTTGGCTTACCTGTTCATGGTCGAGTTTTTCTCCGTCGTCAGTTATACCTACGCTGAGTAGATAAGATTCAACAGTTGGTTGTATACCGGCTAGAAGGGTAAAAGTTACCTCGTCTACGCTGAGTATCCCACTCTTCCCCTTCAAATTACGCATTGGTGCAGCTACTCGCTCAGATGAGCTTAAAGAAAACTCCAGTTCTGCTACTGGCGTAGAGTGATTTTTAGCTGTGTCAATAACCCATTCGGCAAGGGCTGAATTGTAGCGATATTGATGCGCACCTGGTGTTGGGGCGCTTTTAAAGAAATAGTTTCCAAGCTGTATGCCACTGGCCGGTTGAGATAAAAGTTTGAAATGTGTGCCACCATTACTAAACACTGCGTAATCATTGAGTTCATACGTGGTAAGTGCAAGCAGAAGACGTTCAAAAGCATTGAGGACAACACCTGTTTGTTCGTCATAGTTTTTGAGCTTGTCATGCACACTTGGATCGAGATTATCGAAGACACGGTTACGAGTGCGCTGCATTTCTTCCGTAATTTCCGATGCGTACTGTGCCTCAAGTTTGTCAAAACCTTCTGCTATTTCTTCAGCAGTTTTCGCAGTATCGAGAATTTGCGCGATACTTTTCTCAAAGTCAAGGCCATCCTCAATATTGCCAAGTATTTCGTCAGATGCTCCAAATACCGAGGTGAAGAGCTTAAATTTTTCTGTTAGGAGTTCAAGGATACGTTCCTCAGCGGGGTTTCCTTTGTTTGAGAAATTCACTACGATGACGTTGTACTTTTGCCCGAAACGGTGTACACGTCCAATACGTTGCTCAACACGCTGAGGATTCCACGGTAGATCGTAATTAACGAGCATAGAACAGAACTGTAGATTGATACCTTCAGCTGCTGCTTCAGTAGCGATCATAATCGTGCCACGTTCTCGAAATGCGTCAACAAGGGCTTTACGACGGTCGGCAGCTTCAACTCCTGTGATGAGATCAGATCCTTGATTACGTTGCATCCACTCTTGGTAAATCTGAGTTGCTTCAGGACTATTGTTAGTACCGTTAAAGAGTACAAGTCCATCACCCCAGCCAGCTTGCTCAAGTGTCCGCGCAATGTATTCCTGAGTCTTAGTTGAATCAGTAAAGATTATTGCTTTCTGAGGTGCACCAACCTCCTTGAGCTTCGCAAAACCTTTTTCGAGTGCTTCTACGAGAGCAATACTTTTCTGATTGACCGTAATTGAGCGAGCTAATTCTACATAACCACGTAGTTCTTCAAGTTCTGCTTTTGCTTCGGCTTTTTTATCCAGAACTACACCAGTTTCGTCGATCTTGTTATTGGTTGCATCTTCAAGTTCCTCTGCTGTTAAATCTTGGTCAATAAGACCACCACGATTATCACGAACTTTGCCCATGGCTATTTCATCAGCAAGTCGGTTGGCAATGTTTTCTAGTGTGGCTGCGACTGCATAGGTAGAGGAACCTAGACGTTTACGGATAATAAGAGTTGTGAGTTGACGTTGGGATTTCGCAAAAGCATACAAGTTTTTGCGTTGGAGATAATCATTGACCAGTGTGTAAAGCTTCTGTTCCTCAGATGAGGGAGTGAAAGAAACCGTTAGTGGTTCGCGATTAGTGAAACGAATATAGCGGTTTGCATCTTTGCGCAATGTCCGCTTAGCGATCATTTTCACTCGATCAGTCAAATCATCACTGTCATATTCGTCTCCCTTATTAATATAACGAGCCTGAAATGAATTTAGTGAGCCAAAGAAATCAGGATCGAGCACTGCGACGAGTCCATAAAGTTCCTGTAGATGGTTCTGTAGTGGAGTCGCAGTAAGCAGGATTTTCTTGGTGGCACCAGACATGATTTCTGCGACGGCGCCAGCAATCTTTGCTTTTCCCGACCAATATGAGCGGAGTCTATGGGCTTCGTCCGCTACTACTAGATCCCATTGTCTGCTCAACAGGACAACATTGCGTTGCGCAAACTCGTAAGAACAGATCACCACTCCTGGAGCGCTATTGGCACTTAGCAAAGTATCTTTTGTAGTACTGTCCAATAGATTTGCAGGTAATGCAAACTTTTCTCCCAGCTCCTGTTTCCACTGCTGACGTAATGATGAAGGGGCTATGATAAGAATTCGACGTTTACGTTCCGCCCAATATTGGGACATGACGATGCCTGCTTCTATTGTCTTACCTAAACCGACTTCATCTGCCATAATCACGCCAGGAAGTGTGGTAGCCTTGAGTGCGAAAAGTGCAGCATCAATCTGATGAGGTTTAGGCTCAACCTTGGCATCAAATAGTAATCCTGCAAGTTTTCCAACATGATCAGAGGCGTAGGAACGCGCAAGCTCATGTGCATAGTATTTTGCTGAATATTGGTTAAGACTCATACTTCTAATCTTTCTGGGGCTCTGACTGTATATTCCACTCCGATTGCTTTGAAGTGTTTTTGCGCGGAGTTAATTTTTGCGTTCTCACTTGGTCGACGTTTCATTGGGTCAAGTGAACCTTTTGTCTCACAAATCATGTAGAGACGTTCTTCACCGTCTTCATTCTTGACGATTGCCCAATCTGGGTTATAAGGACCAACTGGGGTATCAATCTGGAACTTATCAGGAAGTTTCAGGAACAGTTTGATATTTTCCTGATTATCTAAGTATTCAGCGAATTTACGTTCTACATCTGAGTCATAAACCACGTAATCAAAGTCGGTTTTCTGGGTGTTTTTCACCTTGTATAATTGGTCGATGAATCTATCTTTTTCTGCTTTACCGTCTGCCTGTAACTCACGTAATTCATAGATCGACCCTTGTATTTTTTCGTATTGGACGCCGTCAACGAGGATCGACGATAAGTATGTCTTAATCGTGTTCCTTACCATTGTTGTAAAATCATTTGGGTTAGAAAGGAAATCTTTCAAGCGTCCAGAACGAAGCAAAATATCGATGATGGTCTTTCTGGTGAGTGAAGTGGATTCTTGGAGATGCGTAACTATATCTGGAAGAAGATAGTCAGATGCCAGTTCTGTAGAACGTGTTGCCTGTTCATAGGCTTTTGAGCCTCCTCGTGTAATCTTCATTCCGGCTCGAGTTATGCGAATACGAATCGGTAGAATTTCTGGAGCAGCTTTGATCGCATTAGCTGTAGTAGCGATCATCTCTTCTCGATTGAGACTTACTCGATACGTAGTGCGGGCTGTAATTTTTTCCCAAAAATGTTCAAATTCAGGATCCAAGTAGATTTCTTTATTGAGTTTGCGTGTAACCCGTTTCGTCTTTCGTTTAGTAAGTTCAGAAGTGCATTTGATCATCTGATTAATGACTTCGTTTTCGATTTCTCCATATGGTTCGGGAAGCTGCAATGAGAACCCAGGTATCGTAGGTTGGAAAGAAGGCTGTACTACACCTTTTTCGTCTATAAAACCAGCCTTGGTGAGATGCTGATGGATTTTTTGGGAACCACTAAAGCCGAGAGCGGTTTCTATCCCATCCTTATCAACCATAATTTTCGCAAAGTATCCCTCGTTTACATAACCAATTGCAACATTAGCTTTTTTATATTCAGCTTGCAGTCCCTTAGCAAAATCACTATAGGACTCATTTGCCACCACAGTTAATTGTGCTAATCCTCTATCACTCAAACGTTCACCAGATTGATTAACGGGTAAGCGTAAACCACGTCCGATAGTTTGACGCCGTTCAGTTTCTCCATTCATCTCGCGCAATGTGCAGATCTGGAATACGTTTGGATTATCCCAGCCTTCACGAAGCGCTGAATGTGAGAAAATGAATTGCACTGGTTCTTCCATGGACAGCAACCGAGCTTTATCTTTCATAATCAGCTCATAAGCATCATCATCTTTTTTATTGTTTTTTTCTGAAGAATCGACGAAAGTAACCGTTTTGTTAGTTCCTCGTCCTGTGGATGTCTGCGCGAAATAGCCTGAACGTAAATCTTGCGCTTCCCCGGGTATTGTCTCAGTCCATGCAGAATTTTTTGCCCGCTCTTCATCAAGAATCTTGTCAAACCACATGGCAAATTCGCCGTTGGCATCTGTGTTATTGGAGCCATCACCGAGATAATGCGCAACTTTATCAATGAAGAATAGTGAGAGAACTTTGATGCCTTCTTTGTTGACTTGTGCGGCTTTACGCAAATGTTCTCGGATAGTTTCACGAATCATTTCTTGGTAGATGTCCTTTGAGGCTCCACCGATTTCTTCTCCTACATAAAGAGGCTGGTTATGGTTGGTCAGGGTGATATATTCGGGAACAATGCTGATTTCATCGATCCGCCAGTTACCTGAATACGCTTCATTTCGGGTAAGTTCTGCAAGATCAACTCCGGGTTTCACCCATTTCTTCGTACGCTTTAATGAACCGTCCTTAGCGTATGCGATGAGTTCTATTTGTGCTTGAAAAGTGGGCTTATTCTTTACTCCATGTAACTTGATGTATGGAGTAGAGGATTCACCTTCTTGAACGGTTTCAGCAACCACAATTTGTTTCACTAGACCAAGTTCATGTGCGTCTACTGGGTCAAGACGATAAACAGTGTTTCGAGTTTTACGGTGGGTAGCTGAGTATCGTAAAGTGCACAGGGGGTTTAGCTCATCTACTGCAGACTGTGACAGTAAGGATTCCATGTTCTGTGGCTCATCCATAATTACTATTGGATGCACAGACTTCAGGAAATCTATTGGTTTGAGTCCATTAAGACGGTCCCGTTGTTGATGAATAATTCGGTTATTGGAATCGCCTCTGATTGAGTCAATTGTCATAATCATGATTTGCACACCTGTTGATGTCGCAAAGGAACGAACATCTTCAGGTGTTTTACCTGAGTAGACAAAAGAGTCGAAAGGTTGTTCTGGATATAGTGAGCGGAAATGTTCTCGCATGAGCGAGATGGAGGTATTGACTCCTTCACGGATGGCTACCGATGGAACCAGGATGATGAATTTGCGAAATGAGTAGCGTTTCGCGAGTTCGAAAATGGTGCGGAGATAGACGTAAGTTTTTCCTGTTCCGGTCTCCATTTCTACGTCGAATTGGAGCCCATCTAGTAGGTTGATGGCTGCTTCAAGACCGTTGCGATCCTGTATATGGCGGAGGTTTTCGAGGATTGTTGCTTCGTTGAGGAGTAGGTTGTTACCAACTGCCCCGATTTCGTTTACGATATCCACATCCAGACGTGGTTGCTCGTCTGTTTCGCGCCATAAGATTGTGCGTAAAACATCGGCGTCTTGAGGTTGCCCTTGGAATAGATCAGCAACTGCGTTGATCGCTTCAAGTTGGTAGCTTTGCTTATCATCAAAAATAAACTTCATGGCAGCGATCCTTATGCGATTGATAGATCAACGTTGTATGTCTTGCATAGTTGGACGAGGTTTGTCTTTAGCTCGTCGTCTCCTTGGAAGGCATCTTCGAGTATGATCAACCGTGCTTCAGTTGCGTTTACCAATTCACGTAGTTGTTCTAGGGTTGGCTTCACATGCTCATTGAAGTAGCCGATTACGAGTCCATTTTCTATGTTGAATACTGTCAAACCGGCAATATCAGTTTGTTCGTAGTGCTCTGTTAACGATAATCCAAGTTTGAGTATGGATTCGATGAATAGGTCTTCTGGTGATGCGTTATCTTCGGCTGAGTCACGGGCAGAGTTGAAGAGGTCTTCAAGTTCTTCTTCGCTAACGTCGGCTTTTACTTGCCATTTAGAGAAATTGGTGTCTGCAAGTTTATAAGATCGGAATCCCACATCAAGGTCTTTACGGCCATCAAGTTTTTGTTTTTCAGCCTCAAGAATTTTTGCTCCAGCACGACGGATACGTTCACGGGAAATCTCCGAAATTGTCTTGTAACCCGCTTTACGAGCCTCGGATTTTTCATCTGTTGGTTCAGGCAATTGCACCGATATACAGTGGCGGTTTCCGCCATCCTCTGCGTTCAATTTCATGACTGCATGTGCGGTAGTACCGGAACCACTAAAAAAGTCGAGGACTATACCGTCCTTTTCATTTTGCTTAGTCAAGACCCAGCGAAGCATCTCAAGGGATTTCGGATAGTCGAAGTACTTACCTCCAAGAAGGTTGGCAACTAAGAGGTTCCCACTCACTCTCGTGTCGAACTTCTTTAGTGTCGTATCCTTGACTAGACCTGTGGCTCTATTTTTATGATAAATCGCTAATTTTCCCTCGCGGTTGCGCTTGAACACTAACTCATTTCTATACTCATCAAGAAACCGAGAAGCCGTCCAGTTCCAAGGATACTGGACGCCATTTCTGATACCAGGGCGAATTGGCTCAAACCCATCACTAATGAGTTCCTGATTAACCTCGCCAAACGTGCCAGTATTGGGGTCGTACTCGTCACGTATAATCGCTTCTTTCGTGTGCACATTATAGTAGACGGTGTATCCACGATTTCGATTCGCGCTCAAGGGAGAATTGATTGAGTCAAACGAATTTGTAACTGCATAAAAGCCCTGAGAATCTTTAAACTTATACTTTTTCTCATCGATCTTAGTTTGAACCTCAGAGTTGACAGACCTAAAGTATTTTCGAACATACATTAACATATATTCATGTTGTTGCTTGAACGTAAGACTTTGGTTGGCGCCTTGTGCGGTTTTGTCGATGGCAAATGTGCTGACATAGCATACTTCTCCGAAAATCTCATCACAGACTTCACGAAGCCTAGACTGTTCACCGTCATCAATTGAGATACAGATGACGCCATCTTCAGCTAGTAGGTTACGCGCCAGCTTCAACCGTGGATACATCATGTTGAGCCAGTTGGAGTGATAGCGTCCGCCTGATTCTACGTTGCTGGATAAATGCCCCCCCCCGATAGTCTGCTCCGTCCACTCGAGATAACCGTTAACTCCGTCGCGGAAATTATCTTTGTAAACAAAGTCCTTGCCTGTGTTATAAGGGGGATCTATGTAGATCATCTTAATCTTGCCGTAGTAATGTTTCTGCAGGATTTTCAGAACTTCAAGATTGTCTCCCTCGATGAACACATTCTGGGTTGTGTCCCAATCAACAGAACTTCCATGATCCGGTAGGAGGGTTGCCGTCGTTGGCATTTGAGCGATTCGCTGAGCATCACGCTTACCAGGCCATACTAGACCGAACCTCTCTTTAGTGGAACCTGCATCATCATCGAGAAGCTCGGCAAGTTTATTGATATCCAGTTTCCCATCAGCAATAACCTCAGGAGCTAGTTCTGCGAGCTTTTGAGCAAGCTCAGTGCGGAAATTTGGGCTAGAACTTGGGATATTGAACTCTTCTTCTGACATCTGGTCACCTTTACTAATGACGGAACTGGAACTTATCGACAGCCCTAAGTGATTCTCACATGGTACAGCCTACTTTTAATGTACCCTGTGCCTTAAGTTATTTCTATGGAAGATGAGTAAAAAAACAAAATCATCCACCAATCGCTCTCAGTGGTGTCCAATTGTCGTAGCCTACAGCATACGCGGTCAACAAAATGTACAATTATCGTGACCAGCAGCAAATCATGTAACTATTCCAGGGATACAACCGATTACGAGAGCATACTCGTACTCACCGTATTGCACTCCGAGGATTACGATTGCTTTGGAGGATGCTGGCGATAATACGCGTTTCCAATAACGCTCCTGCCCTCATTGCACAAGCAAGCTCAGCTATAGCGTATGGGGTCGCGTTTTGTTGAGTGTTTGATCGACCGTTTAACATTGCGTCGCACCACGTATAAGTATGGCATTAACCTGAATACAGCGTTTTTATGATACATAGAATTTTAGAAGTCATACGTCAATCACAGCAGGTGCATTTTGGTGAGAACAGCATGGCGTGGTGCGATGAAACGTTTTTTGCGTTCTCACAAAAGGACACAGAACTACCGTTTCAGTGCCAAAAAGCGGTAGGAAAAATGCGGTTCAAGCAGGAGAAAATATCTGCTTTTTCTGCTGTCACCAGTGAAAATGAGGGGTTTTATCAGATCGTGAGCTGTGATTCTGCTACCGATGATATGCGGGTAGCTTTGTTGGGTGCTATGGAACCTGGGGCGCGGTTTGTTTCCGATAAAGCGCGCCTACCCTCGGGCTTTCACACAACTAGGCGTAAATCATACTATCATTCGTGGCAAACAAAACAGTGGCTCCCTGATGAGAATTAATGGGATTCATTCTTCGCTCAAAAAATCATGGACGCCTATAATGACGTTGCCACAAAGTACTTAGAGCACTATCTAGCGTGGCATAAGTGGTACAAAATGGACGCAAGTAGTGGACGGGAATTATTGCCTGCCGACCCTCATGACACTTATAGCAGCACCCGCGACACCATGAAATGGTGACACGATGCCAGCAATGAGTAGCCAAGCTCATTGCTGTGTTATAACTGCACTACAAGAACGTAGTGCCCAACATACATAAAAATTGGCGCTGACTAGGCAACCAGTAATATCTTTCACCGGTTTTTGCTGTTTAACGGCAAAAACATAAAATTACGGAAACCCGACCCCTAAAGGACTGGGTCGTGTGTTTTAGTATGCCCATTTTCCGAACAAAGCAGACTTGGCGCCGCTTTTCTCGTCTTATATACGAACGCCTCTAGAATTTTTTGTGTTGGGAACACATTTTTTGTTTTCGTTTTTGCTGTTAAAATAGTTTTTGTAATCAAATGCCAATCTTCGTGGAACAGGTTTTTCCAATACACTACTTCCCTATTACTGGTCTGTGTCGGCACCTGACTCTAGAACAATTTTAACTTTTGTTTTCAAGTTTAATCTTAGAATTAGAACATGTATCGCACCGTTTATGCCATTCACGAGAGCCTCCTGGGAATAAATAAACAGTCGCAACTCTGTCCATGTCCTTTTATCATAAAGCGCATCGTAATTTGAGGATAGACTAAGAACAATTCGCTTCACATAAGTAGAGGATGAAGGTACATGGGAAATGCTTGAAGACTTTCTGTTCCCGCACCAGCACTAACGATTTCACAAAAACAAAACTGTATAGAAGGTCATACCACAAAACATGAGAGAAGCTTCGAAAAGTCGAAAGTGCTACACAAGTCCATCAGAAACAAGCGAGCAGAATAATGGACCGACGTTCTACCCAATTCATTGGTCTACACAAGAGGACTGAGCAGACTCATGTTGCTTTATGTGCAACATACAAACACAATCTTTCAGGCTAAAAACGACAACAGATAGTTACTCATCTGATTAAAGTTTAGGATAGTGACAGCTGATGACTCCACACCACAGCAAGTTGCAGATTCATCTGATTATCAAAAGAATCGTACCCAATAATATCCGTTCTATGAAAACTTTACTGATGAGCATACCTGGTGCTCTTGCTTGCGGTTGGCTTTCTCCGTCCACAACAAAACAGCATTAATCGCACCGAAAGCAAGCAACAAATTTGTAACTCGGAAGACTATAGAAATCTTCCATCCTATACAGGACTTATCATCCGCAACAGTAATCAAACATAGAATGCTTTTTCTAAGAAACATAATTAATTCACGGTTTTACCAAGCGCCCTATCGATGACTTGGTTTAAAAAATCTGGAGGTTCTTTCTCAGTTCGTAATGTAACCAAACGATAACCATCATGATTTTTCTTAAAATTTATATTATGCTCTGATTCAAATCGAGTACGCATTTCATGCCATTCTGGCCATTCTTCTGATAAAAATGTTTCAAGATGATCACGAAATACAGCGACTCGCTCCGAAATATTCTGATCAGGAAAATCCTTTTCAGGTAAAGAAAAGTACTTCAATAATTTCCTGTTTAGTTTAATCCTGTCCTCTTGAGATTTACTGATCTGGCTATCAGACTGCCCATTTGATTTTTGTCTTTCTTCACCACCAGCATCACCATCGAATAAAACATACGCATGAATTCCAAGACCAGAAAGAATGGCGTGAGAAAGAAAAAAATTCGTTTTGGAACCCACTGGAACTATTTCCAGCCCAGATGCTTCAAGGTACCCAAGCCTCTCACGATCCCCGATTCCATAGAAAATTGCAACCTCAGAAGTACCTTCAACAAGCAATGTATAATTCGCGAATATGGCAGACGATAGAGTTCCACGAGCCATATTTCCCAATTGCGAAACGACTGTACTTGGTTTCACAAACGCTGTAAGTTTTTCCTTGATCTCTTCACGACTTGTGGAAAAAATTTGAACGCCCTTTTGATCATCATGCTTTACAATACGTCGAATCTGATCAAAATGTTTCGATTCTATAAAAGAAGGACTATGGGTTGCATAGGTAACTTGTATTCCTCTTTCAGGATTAGAGGCTAACTCTCGAAGTACTTTTGCAAAAACTCTCTCTTGGATCGGATGCTGATAGAGCTCTGGTTCTTCTATCGCTAAACAAATAACACCTGGATCCGAAGATTCATTGGATTCTGCAAGTACTTGTAATGCAGAAATTAGAAGAGTTCTTTGGAATCCATGTCCTTGACGTTCGATCTCAGTTTCTAAATCACTATCTAAGATCGATACACCAAATGTTGTTTTGGGAATCTTAGCATCAAGTTCTTCAGCTTTAACTGATATTTGTTTCCCCTTTGCATACATACCAACAGTATCATTTAATTTCTTATCTAAATCTTTTAGTTGCTTTCCGAAAGCCTCATCGAAAACTTTTTGTTGGCGTTGACGATATTCTTCAGATATCTTATACATCTCGTCATCCGCAGCAGAACGATCTACAGTTTTTTCTAAAATTTTTCCGATGATGCTAGATTTACCATCAGTTGTCTCCTCTCCAGCACGCAAATCAGCCGTAACAAGGACAAAATCGAACAAACCGTTCATTACCGATTGACTATTAAAACCAAAGAAATTCGTTTGTAATTCAGTTGGAGAACTTTCCAGCTCGTCAGTATTTGACGACTCCCATTCGAGCATAGATCGCTCTATAGCAGCACCCGTCTTAGCTTCGGGGAGACCTAATTCTGGTTTTTCTTCTCGCAGATCATTATACAGACGCTTTTTATCAGAAGCTGCTTTAGCCAAACGTATTTCTGTAAAATCAGGAAAGCTCAAAGCATTAGCTGACATCGACTCTTTACCGCCGACATACCACTCTTTCATTGCAGTAAAAGTCTCAGAATCTTCAGTTACATATTCACCAAGAACTTCACGATCAGCATCACTTAAATCATTAAAAGTTACTTGGACAGAAATAGGTTCAAAAGTGTTTCCATATGAACAATCCGACTCAGTTAATTCATCTTTTTTCCCATTAAAAAACCAATCCAAAGCTTTAAGAACTGTAGATTTACCTACACCATTAGGGCCAACAAAAGTGGTCACTTCCGAAAAGTCTACTCTCACATCACGCAAAGCACGAAAATTTTTTATTTCTACCTTCTGTATTCGCACTTAGGTTTCCTTTCCATAACTCTGAAGTACATTTGGATGAAATTTATGTAGAAGAACTCAAGAAACTACTTGTTATCTACCGCTCTCTAATCTTTTATCGCTGTAAGCTTTATATCCGTTAGTTTAAATGGGATTAAATATTATCCCCTCGTTAATTGCGATGATGTAGTTCTCAAAAAGCTGGTCATTTTTTATTGATGAATTACTACGACTCCATCTTCCATTAAATAATTATGGAAAGGAAAATCTTCCATGAAGGGCGAATCTATTGATTTATTCTTAGTAGATGGTACTCTGGCGGAATAATTACTGCTGAGGTTTCTGGTTGGACAGGCAAACTTGTGGCCGGCTCACGTAAGGAACTTAAACTCCTTTTCCAGAGAAAGAGGCTAATACCAATGGAGTTTACATACTCCTTAGCGAGGATTCTCGAGCAATCAATTCTACCTGGTGCTATATCGGAAGAACCGAGAATTTCGTCAACCGCCTCAGTGAACATCACAAAATAAAGCACAGTGGGAACGTGTTGTGATTATTTCCAGCTTGCATCATTCTTTCAATGAAGGCCACTGGGGTTACATGGAAACAAAGCTCCTCGAATTGGCACAAAGAGCAGGGCGTTGTTCTCTGGATGAAAATAAAACACTCCTCGGGGACGTAAACTCTCTGAGTCACAACAAACTACTGTTGAAGAGTTCATTGACCATGTGGAAATGGTATTGCCACTGCTTGATGTTTCTATCCTCCGCTCTGCTTATAGTGAAGATCCACATATACAAACAGTTATTACCGATGCCCCATTATTCTCTATCACACATCTTAACCAGGGGATTGATACGAAACTCAAAGTTATAGATGGCGAGTTCTTCTTGTTAGAGGGGTCGAAGGTAGCGGCTGAATGCACTCTCACTAGCAATACGGATTCCTCCAGCTACACAGCAGAGAGAATCAAATCTATACAGCAAAAACTACTCAGTGAAGGGTCACTAATTCTTGATCTCAAACTGGAACTGCAACTGTAACTGACATACCTTTTAATTCACCATCTGGGGCTTCCAACATTGCCCTGGGTAGATCCACCAATGGCCGTACAGAATGGCGCAATGACTTAGGGCAAACCTACAACGCATGGGAATCACAAGCAACCTAGATTATTTTCTAAGCACTTGTCCCCACCAGAGCCAAGGTTTCCCAAACACGCAATAATCGGAATCGGCATCATTAATGCGAATTCCGTATATCCCCATGAAACCACCAAGCGACTTAACACTCTACATATAATCGTAGAACTTATTGGTGAGTGCATTGCAGTGCACTAATCCCTTAATTGCCGAAGCAAGAAGTAAAGAAAAAACTTTACAGAAATCAGAGTTGAAAGATTGACAATATACCGGATCTCGTTCCCAGACTACTATCCACAAGAAACTCTACTGAGAGTACCAAGACTCAGTTTAGCCTCAGGTTAAGGAAGTTGTGTTATCCCAGAAATCCACTCTGGTGACAGTTACCACCTCATTCCCAGCCCCAAACAACTCAGCCGTTTTCTCCAACCAAGCACTGCGAGTAGTCTCTACTGGCACAGTGATCTTTTTGGTAAAACTCAAGTTTTCATTATCTTCACTGCTATCCGCACGAAGTTCATGCAGAAAAGTCGAACCGCTAGTTAGACCATGCGCACCAGAAGACTTTGGAACATACTTTGGAATCAGGTTCAATAGCTCCGCATCCCCCTCCCCTAAATAAAAAGGAAAGGATGGAGCAAATGCCTTACGCCCCAGATAGGTACTGAACACTGGCGAATTCAAGAAATCGAGAGACGGTGCGTCAGCAGAAGGCGTAATACGAACAAGAAATTCAGCATCGGCTAAATAGGTTCGACGCACAATTGAGGTGCCTTTTTGTGCATCTGGCGTAAGCTTAAGCATCTTATCGTTAGGACGTTTCCCCATAGCCGATAAAAGACGTGACCTAAACTGTCTTTCATCCTCATGTGGAGTAATGGTGTGAAAATCATCGACCATATGCCCCCGACGATCAACACGAACGTCAAAGGATAATTGGTATATCCACTCTGGCCATTGTCCTCGAATAAAACCATGAGCACCCGCCACTAGACCTTGCAAGGCACTTATTCGAGGAACGTGCTGACTCCGAACAAAATTACCCGTCACCGACGGCAAGGCCCAGGATTGCAATGGACCTGCTAAGCGTATGTAAGTAGATTTCATGATGTCTTACCTACGGTTAGGCTTTAATCCATGCAATTACTGCATCAATGAGATCCTCTTTAGAGCCATGCTGGGCTTCAGCAAAATACTTCTCTAAGTCTGGGAAGGTACCGGTGACATACTGTGTATCACCGAAGTTTTCTGCATCAAATTTGCGAGCAGCTTTGTACTGACTATCAAGCTCTGTAATTGTAGGATCCAGATATCCACCATGATTACTATCCGCCTGTACAGGCCTCTCGAAATCATACGCACAGCGGTAGCGTTGTTCTTCTGCAAGAATGACAGCGGGCTGGACAAAAGGTGCAGTTGAATGCTGTTTACCGCGTGGTAAGCCGTAAATAATTGCGTCGATAAGATGACGTAGATTTTCCTCAGAGCCAGAATGGTCAAAGCCTGTCCAACTAGAACGTAATTGCTCCTTATCAATGGTTATAGTGCGGTAAAAAACACCATTGGTGTACTGGGCAACGCCAAGATAAGTTGCTCCTGTTTCTTTGCGTTCTTCACGAAGGTCATCAACGGTAGAAAAGTAATCTGTAGCGATCTGAACTCCATGCGTAGTGACTGCTGGTGAAACGCTCAGTGCTGCTTCTGTGCCTTTTTGAGGAGCTGCTGCAAACATTCGTCCGAAAGCAGCAACTGCCAAAGAACCAGTTTTCCCGTCTTCAATAAAGTTTTCTTCAGAGGAAGTACCTGCTACTTGAGCTGCAGCGACCTCCAATTCTTCTTGGCTAAGCCATATCGAACGATCAGACTCTCGTGCCGAAGAATCGTTATCAGAGTCACCAGCAGAAATTTTAGTCAAGGTACCAATAAGCTTTTTGGCCTCTTTTTTGAGTGTTTTTTTATCAGCTTCCGGCGCAATTTCTAAAGCACGATGTACAACTTCATCCACTAATCCACCAGAACGCACTGAGAAATCTGAAGATGCTGTTTCATACTTAGTTCTAATTCCTCGTTTGATTGATTGAGAACTAAGCAATGCGCATGTCACACCACCTCGTCGTATGTTCTTTGGGGTACCTGCATCATCTCGGTTGAGGTTTGAGAATGGAATAGAAGCAACAATGTGCAGTGTTAGGTGATTACTCATGATAAGAACTCCTTCTTATTAGTTGATTGATGGTTCGTTGGATGAGGATTGATCTACTGGTGTGAAATTTTCTGACATATAAAAATCTCTTAGGACTTTTAGCCTATGGTTAACAGAAGGCTCTGAATAACCGTTTCCCCAGTACCAAAAGAGCTCCACAAAGCTCCACGCATTAAGCTGTACTTTGCTCCTTTCAGAATCTAAGAAGGCGAAGAGACGTCGGAATGTTGCTGTAGCTTCTTCAATATCCTGTGTATGCAGCTGAGAAATACGGATGCCAATAAACCGTTCAGCGTTGTCACGGTCATTCCCCATACTGCGTGCTGCGGTTGCAAGAAAACTCCCGACGCTTGAGCGTTCTTTTTTAGAATCAACAGAAAAGAGATCCGGATAGTGCGCAATAATTGCAGTTGTCCGCAGCAGGGCAGTTCGTTGCTGGGCACTAGGATGCGCTCCTAAGCATGGGAGCACATATGGATATGCTCGGGTTTCAGTATGTTCAACTCCTCCCGCCCGTAATGCAGAACGCATACGAGGATTCGATCTGTCATGGAACACGGGCACAATCTCCCCGATGAGAGGCTCCCAAGGAAGTTTCGTATCAGTCATTGTTATCCTCCCCCTTTTGTTTCAAGAGATAATCTACTCTATATTTCACTTGTCGTTGGGCTTGAAAATTCCTACGTGGATTTTGCATGAGATATGGGTTTAAAACATCTCGAAAGACCAATACAGCAGTATCACAGGCTTCTTGACGAAGCTTAATAATGGTTTCTTCAGGATCATCTTGCTCATTAAGTGTCCGCACCATGTTCTGATATATCGGATCTATACGGCGCCAAAACATTTCATTAACCACAGGTCTCAGGGACTCTAAATCATCGAGAACTACATTGCTTCGCTCAAGATCATGTGAGTTAGAACGACGGAAAGGTGCCCGAATGATATTGCGCAATTGCAGGAGAAAATCTGCCTCACCACGAATGGCATCTAGAATGTCTCCTTCTGGGTCGAAACACCAACGAGTCCGGTCTGTCTGAGTGATAACAGATTCACGAATCATCGCGGAAGAAGCATTACCCGCTATTTGATGCCGGAGAAAAACAATGGAGTCCTCAGTGAAATCCGGAGTAAGCACACGCCCTGAGACTGAATCGCTAACCATGTCCGTAATTCCTTCATGAGCCCATTCCACTGCTAGCTCCGTAGAATCCTTACTCAAATCCATGCGCTGTGCCTTCAGGACACCTTGTTTGTCAGGCTTATAAAGATAAAATGGATCGGTTGTATTACGTTGATCCCACCATGATTTGCGACTGTCCGACGTAGTTCCCATTTCTTTTAGTGCAAACCATTCTTCTGGGATTCCACCAGGCCCTACCCCGAGTAATTTTCCGTCCTCCCAACAACAAGCGGAAGTATTTGAACTCCAGGTAGCTCGCCACAATTCATGCATCATGCCGTCAGATAATCGAGATCGAGTTCCTGTGCGATCTGCCCATGCTGGCAAACCACCAGGCTTAACCCACGTTTTAGGAATGGATTTCAGCATGGATTCTAAAGGCGTAGCAGAATCAATAAGAAGTTCGGTTGCTGTATTTCCCGCCCCCAAGAAGCGTATGCCTGGTGAACCGTTGAGACATTTTGCACCATCATATTTTGCATTCCCAGTGAAAGAATACATCGCAAAAACCATGAGAGCACGGACAGCTTCAGCGGTATCTAAAGATTCAGGCTTAAATTTCGCCAGATCCCAGTAAGTTTGTGATGTTTCACTAGGAGCGGTAGGCGATAACTTCCACGCCGGTTTCTTACCCGGTGATACATCGCGGCTTGTGTCTTTCGCATTTTTCGGCGGTAGAACTGGGCGTTGGAAAAAAGGTTGCTCATCATCATAGAGATCTATTGCGGTACCTAACCGCTCAATCACTTGCTCTAAGAGAGCTGGAGAGATCCCTTCCCCCGTTTTCTCCCTCACGCGTTTAGGTAATTCTGGATCAAGTTGCACTGCGACAGCCACCAACGAACACAGGAAACGCCACAATGCCCCATACTCATAAGCAGGAATCTGCCTGTCTAATGCACTTTCTTTGCGATGCGCAGAGAGCAAAAAATCAGCGACACTTAGCTCTCCTTTTGTTGTACGAACCAATACAATGTCGGTCAAGACATTACATCGCATAGCTCACCTCACACAGTCAAATAAAGAATAAAATACCGTCGAAATTAACTGTCTTCCATAGTATAGTCAAGAGTACTCCCGCGCACGCGGGAAAGAGTGGATTCGGCGAAAATAACTAGAACTACCCCACGGCTTCGTGGGAATTAAAACCACCAACAAGGATAGGGAAGAATATGAATGATGTAAAAGAGACCCAAGTCTTCTGGACAAAGCTACCCGTACACACCGCCCTAAGTAGCGCACGCGAAGCTGGAGCATTGAGCAACAGTCGATCTGTGAACACCTTCCTCCAAGACCCACGCAGCCGACACCGGATGGTCATGTCACTGTTTCCAGATATTGATAGCTCCACCCCGCGGGAAAAATTCAAGATACTTTTCCGTTTAGAAAACACCCCTGGTCAAGCACCCTATTTCCTGATCCAATCCAACGTTGAACCAACAAAAAACCTCACCACTGAAGTCCTCACAAAAGAAGTATCATTCCCCCAGTTCAATGACGGCGATCAAATCGAGTTGAGACTTTCAATCAACCCGGTAAAGCGTCAAGAAAACACAACCGTACCCATAAGAATAGACCCAAAAACAGGCCCCGCTCCCTTGTTCACATGGATCATCAATAAACTTTCCCCAGCCATCAACATTGACGAGATTGTCAATCACAATCAAGAACTTCTAGGCGCAAAAACCACTGATACCAACTCCAAGAAGCTAGTCGTACAAATCGACACCATAGATGCTATCGGCACCGTTTCCAATGCATCTCAGCTTCATGAATGGTTATCCAATGGAATTGGTCGCGCAAAATCCTATGGTTGCGGTCTATTAACTGCTCGTCATATCTGACGATCCTCACAAATGACGTTAAGGAATAAGCCATGATAAACACGAGCTTATGGGCAAAAACCATCGTAGATTCCGATAACAACACAACCTTTTATCCACTCATAGCCCATCTACTTGACACAACCGTCGTCGCGGATTTTCTCTTTAAGAAATGGTTACGTTCCGGCCTTAAACAACTTATAGAAGATGATTTAGGTAGCACAGCGTCAGCACAATTTTGTCTAGCGGCTGGATTACATGACTTAGGAAAAGCTAGCCCATACTTTCAGCATCAGCCCTCGAAACGAGGGAAAGATTGGGATTTTATCAGGTCAGCTCTCACAGAGAATGGTTTTAATACCAGCACGGATGCGCAGAATAAGACCAGTAATGCTGATTTTCGCCATGAATATTTCTCGGTTATCGCACTGGGAAAAGATATAAAAACCAAAGATCTAGTAGTCGATAACTGGTTAGAGCTAGTATGGGTTGCCCATCATGGACAATTCTCGGTCATCAGCACTAATAAAACAGCACAGAAAAAGGCGAAGAAGGCGTATTCGTTCTTCCAAGATTCCCTCTGGGGTCATAGCCATCAAGAAATTATAAAGACCATAGAGCACGTAACCAATTGCACGCGGGAAAATTTATCAGAGAGCATCAGTCCCACTGTCTTAATTCTACTGTCAGGCCTGCTAGTACTTGCCGACAGAATAGCCTCCCAACAACCATGGGTGGAATATGGCGTAAACCTCTTAAAGAATCAACCTAATCTTCTGGAAAAACCTGACGAATGGTGCAGAATACGCAAAGAGAATGTAGCAAAACTTGTTGAGTCAACTGTAGGACTCTACCAACCTTTCGCAGACTACAAATCAGCCCGTCACGCCATCTTAGGCAATAATTCCCCACGTCCCGCGCAACAAGCAGCTGAGCATGCTGGCGACGGAGTGTGGTCTGTCATGGCGGCCACTGGATCTGGAAAAACAGAAGCAGCACTACTACGCCATATTCATCGGAATGAACGCCTCCTATTTTTACTCCCGACGCAAGCCACAACCACCGCGATGATGCGTCGAATTCACAAAGTATTTTCAGAAACAAAAAATGTTGCAGCGCTCGCGCATGGGTTAGCGGTTACGGATGAATTTTATTCTCAGCCAATAACGACCTTTAGGGACACAACTGATGAACACTACAACGATCAGGGCGGCCTTTACCCTACTGAATTTGTTCGTACTGGAGCATCCAGACTGTTAGCTCCAATATGCGTAGGCACTATTGATCAAGCTCTTATCAGTGCTTTGCCCACTAAATTCAACCATCTACGACTATTAGCACTCGCAAATGCACATATAGTCGTAGACGAAGTTCACACTATGGAGCATTATCAGACTGAATTAATGGCACAACTAATGACTTGGTTTGCTGCCACAAAAACACCAGTCACTTTCCTTACTGCAACTCTGCCTGCTTGGCAACACAAACGTCTATATCAAGCTTATCAAGGTAAATCCCCCGCCTTACCTCCTAAATTTCCGGCAGTGGAATCCTGGCATCCCGAAAAATCTTCAACTCAGATAGACCTTCCCGCAAACGTCGAAAAACTTACATTAGATATTGATGCAACAGATGATCTTGTTGAATCACATATCAGGTGGGTCAATCAGATGCGTGTACTATATCCACAGGCACGGATCGCAATTATTTGTAATACCGTCGCGCGGGCACAAGAAGTTGCTTCACATCTTGGTACAGATACGATTATTATTCATTCACGAATGACGGCCGTTCACCGCAACGACGCAGCGTCGAAGCTACATGAACTAGCTGGCCCAGGATCAACCAGCACAGGACTTACGGTTGTCGGCACACAAGCAATCGAAGCATCATTAGATTTTGATGTTGACTTAATGCGGATAGAGATATGCCCTGCCGCTAACCTCATTCAACGTGCTGGAAGACTATGGCGCAGAATAGATCCGAACCGTTTAGAACGATTATCAGATAACAACGAACGCACTCTATCTATCGCAATACCCTCAGACTTAGGGAAAGGGAATTCCCTCCCCTACAATCAAGCACATCTCGCCCGCACCGCCGATTGGCTGCAAAAACATTCCGCATTAAATCTACCGGGAGACATTCAAGAATTCATCGACACCACAACCCTATCGATTGAAGATATGCTAACTCAATCAGATGACCCTTCGGAAATAGAACTAGATGAAGCCGCCTATGCTATCGAACGAATACGAACAGCACGTGATGCGCTCATTAAATTCGCTGATGTTTTAGATCACGACGTCGAGGTTGCTGACTTCTCTCAAATAACCAAAAAAGACAAATCAAATACCAAAACCACACGCTTGATTGAACAACCAACAATCCCCGTTATCCTGTGTGACCCCACCGGAACAATTCCAGGTGCGTGGAAAGGACACTCCAGTGATCTAACCGCACTATCAACGCGCTCCGATATCCGAAAAGCATTAGGTGGATCACTATCCATCAGTTATGCACTAGCTGAAAAAGCACATCCAATTCCAATATCAGCAGGCAATCTGCTCAGCCGATACCACGCAATCGACAATGCAGCAGAACTATATAACCCCCACATAGGATACGTTGGACATAACACTTCTACTATCCACGAACAACTTGATAGTACACAATAATGGCATACTCAGAAGAAGCTCTTGCTTTTAGTCAAATACCCACAAAAGATCAGATTCGAGTAGAAGACAGAATATCCTTCTTATATCTGGAATACTGCCTGATTCGCCAAGACCGAACTGGCGTCGTAGCTATTGGACGTGACTACGAAGATATAACATCACATACAACAGATATCCCTCCAGCAGCGCGCATACAATTACCCGTGGCTGGTCTAGGCGTATTGCTTCTAGGACCTGGCACATCTATAAGCAATCCAGCAGCCACATCATGTGCAAGATCTGGAGTGTCAATAATGTTCACCTCCGGAGGTGGAATCAACTGTTACAGTCTCGGCACACCACTGACGTCGTCAGCTAAATGGGCAATAGCACAAGCAAAACTTATCGCCAATGAAGCTAGAGCACGCGACGCAGCACGTATTCTATACCGAAAACAACTAGGCATAGCGGAAATGAACGTTGATTCCATAGCCGCGATGCGAGGGATTGAAGGAAGAACCATTCGTTCGTTATATAAACGTCTAGCAAGCCAACATAAAATCAAAAGATTCAAACGCGATACCAACAGTAACGACCCTGTTAATCAAGGTCTTAACTTAGCCAATTCCATTCTTTATGGATGCGCAGCAACTGCTTGTGGTGCACTGGGAATAAACCCCGCACTAGGAATTATTCACCGCGGTGACATTAACTCCTTACTTTTTGATTTAGCTGACATATACAAGCCAAATATCTCAATCCCTCTAGCATTCTCATGCGCACAACATGAAGATTTTGATAAAAAATACGCCGTGAAATTAGAAAACGTATCCACCAGGACAAAATCGTAGAAAATATGCTCAATACACTCATCGAGATACTCTCACCCCACTTACCTGCACGCAATGATGACCGACTCATCGGAGGCAATAATCACGAAGTATCTGGACACACGCAATATGGAAAAGCAGGTACAAAAGAGGAGAGTTAATGTTTGCTGTCATTAAATGCTCCGCCATCCCCGAACACCTGTCCGGATACATATCACGATTTTTCTCAGAGATAGACCCCGGTTTATACATCGGCGTGACATCGCGTGCTGTAGTAGAACGCCTATGGGAACGATGCAACACTGCAACGATCGAAGGAACATTAATCCTCATCACTCCTCGGCATGATTCTGAACAAGGTTTTGAGGTTCGTTCAACGGGAAATCAACGCCGCCCTATCTTCGATTTTGATGGCATACAGTTAGCGCAACGCACCTACTCCACACGGCATAACGTTAATGTCTCAAACATAACTAATGAGACTAGCGGAAATGGCGATGATGACTTAAACCTGGACCTATTTTCACACGAAAACTCGACTTGTGAATTATAATTTCGCAGGTGGGATAGTATCTTCTCCGCGTATGCGGAGGTATTTCCTACGACCTTGTGTCCGTCTCTGGTGCGGAGCCATCTTCTCCGCGTATGCGGAGGTATTTCCTAGTGGAGCAAGCCCGCGAAGAAAAGCAAGATATCTTCTCCGCGTATGCGGAGGTATTTCACGGCGTGAAATGAAGACCATCGGTAAAGTACTATCTTCTCCGCGTATGCGGAGGTATTTCCATACTCTAATCCGGTATCAATATCAGATAGGAATCTTCTCCGCGTATGCGGAGGTATTTCCCCAGACCAACTCCACGACCAATGGGCAGGCAAATCTTCTCCGCGTATGCGGAGGTATTTCCGTCTAGCAAATGCTAGGTGGTCGCTAGAGGTTATCTTCTCCGCGTATGCGGAGGTATTTCCGACCTCATAACCCTCATTACGGGACAGCTGCAATCTTCTCCGCGTATGCGGAGGTATTTCTGCTTGTTGGTGTGTTGGTGGTAGGTTCATGTCATCTTCTCCGCGTATGCGGAGGTATTTCCCTGTCGTGGATACAGTCAATGGTGCGACAGCTATCTTCTCCGCGTATGCGGAGGTATTTCCCGCCGTATCCACGCTCCCAGACCGTTAAGTGCATCTTCTCCGCGTATGCGGAGGTATTTCCCACACAAACCAATGATGACGTGTGGAGTGTTCATCTTCTCCGCGTATGCGGAGGTATTTCCAACAAACAGCGTTCATGGTTCTGCTGTGTATAATCTTCTCCGCGTATGCGGAGGTATTTCCCAAGACAATCAATCGCAAAGCTTGACGAAACACTAACGAGAACTTTCCTGATAGAATCTAAAAAGAAGCGGGAATAACACAAGCTAAAGGAAAGAAATAAATGGAGGTCTAGGTACTAGCATTATCCGGATCCTCTCAAAAAGGGAGTTTTCGCTCTCCCACCTGCTCTTACCATAAAAAGGAGACAATAATGCGTTACTCAGACTTTGCGCTACTAGCTCTTACAGTGGCATTTTTCATCTTCCTAGAAATACCATGGTGGGGGTATTCCATCATCACAGGTGGAGCATTATCTGCCATTACACAAACTATCATAAGTAAGAAACGCTAATGAAATAAAAACTAGCTCACCCAGCGCCCCGGTCGTGGTGGGTGGAGATACTCAGCCCCAAAGTATGTGAAGTGTCGAGAATCACTTCACGTAGCAGAATGCTGTTGAGCGAAACGCCGCTCTGCAATCCGCTACCCAAACTGATACTAGACGACATTTAGCTAGTGATATTTTATCATCGCGAACATGAGCAAGAAAACCTTAAACCCTGGTCATGTGTGTGGTCGCTCTTATGTTCTGCCCGATTCTTTAGAAGATATGGACGGGCCAACGAACGGTGTCGTTAAGCTGCCTAACTATTTGGATTGGCATACCGATGATGGTTTTGATCTAGATGAAGAAGAAATGATTGATACCATGTATCGCACTGTCCTAAGGGAAGCGCTTAAAGTGGAGGATCTCAGATACCTCAATCACACCTTACTGCGTAAAATATGGGCATCTATCAGGATACCCCCTGTTTTGCGCGAACTCTACGAAACCAAATTTCCAGAGCTGAGAGAACTACGCGAACAAAGTAAAGACACTAAAATAGCGCTCTAACAGTAGTAATATGATGGTTCATGACGCTGTAACAGGGAAAATGCTATTGCCAATTGTACGCACTGATGATTATCATCTGGCTAAGCACTCGCAAAAGGTGAAAGAAAAGCCCCCAGCTACCGCTACTAGCTGGGGACACCCCTCTTAACAATACCGAAAGGAGATACTAAATGAAATTCACACTACTAGGTGCAAGCGCTGGGCTTATCATGCTGCTTGCGGGAGCAAGCACGTTTTTCCTTCCCGCATACCTCATATTAGGTATAGCCATCGACAAAGGTCTAAAACCAGAAGGCTAAACAATCTAGCGTTTTATGCCTTCGACGTTTTGCTAAGCACCCCCCAAAAAAAAGAAAATCCCGAACCACCATTTTAGGAACGATGCCTCGAGACTTCACAAAAGTGCGCCCGGAGGGATTCGAACCCCCAACCTTCTGATCCGTAGTCAGATGCTCTATCCGTTGAGCCACGGGCGCGCATTGCAGACACTGCATTGCTTGTTGCTGTGCAACGAGTTATAAAGTTACACCGATAGGCAGCAAATAGGCAAATTACCTAGTCAGCGACCTTAAAGCAGCCCCATACACAGCAAAACAAGCACCAATACGGAATCACTCCACCGGCGTACCCCGGTTAAAGTCCTTTGGATCTGGGCCAATGCGTCCCGCTATAGCCGAATCATCAGTCGCGCCAGCAGCTCCAGCACCATTTCTACTCACTACCCCGCCAAGTGCAGTGATGGCCGCCATCTGGGCGTCGTCAAGCACGAAGTCTGCGACGGCGAAGTTTTCCGCTATGCGCCCTGCGTTGGAGGAGCGCGGCAGGACGATGTCGCCACGTTGAATATGCCAGCGGATTATCACCTGAGCTGCGGTTTTTCCATGCGCCTCAGCGATACTTGCGATGTCCGCATTGTCCAACACCTTACCCTGGCCCAGCGGCGACCATGCTTGGGTGTGGATCCCGCGCGCCTGATTCTCCGCACGCAGCGTGTCCTGAGCAAAACCGGGGTGCACCTCAATCTGGTTCACCACGGGCGTTTCCCCCACGGCGATGAGTTCGTCGAGTGCCTCTGGGTAGAAGTTGCACACGCCGATGGAAGTGGTTTTGCCGGCTTCGCGCAGCTGGATCATGGATTCCCACGCCTGCACATATTTGCCGTATCCGGGGCATGGCCAGTGCAGGAGGTACAGGTCAACACGCTCCAAGCCTAGTTTCTCCAGGGATAATTCCATTGCTTCCTGGGCTTTTTCTTGGTCTGAGTTCCAGAGTTTCGTGGTCACAAAGAGATCCTCACGCGCGACGATCCCCTCAGCGATTGCCTGCGCAATGGCCTGGCCGACCTCTTGTTCATTGCCGTAGATAGCGGCGGTGTCTATGTGCCGATAACCGGTTTTAATGGCGGCGAGTGTGGCTTCATAGGCAACCTCACCTGGGAGTTGCCAGGTTCCGAAGCCGAGTTGTGGGATTGTGGTGCCGTCCAGCAGGGCGATAGTAGCGTTGCCAGCGGAGCTAGCGTTTCCGGCGTTTTCAGTGTTTTCGGCATTTTTATCAGTTGCAGTCATTCTTCCATTTGTACGCCTTTTATCCATTTTTTGCTGAACGACGCCAGGTTTCCACAGCTCAGCGTTCCCAATAAGACGTTTCCTGTTATCCAATAAGAACAGAATTAATACCTCATCGCTGGATCATTAGCGATTTAATAGGACATACACTTCATCAATCTTTTTAATTAATCCTTCAGGAATCTAATAAGCACCCCGTGCTGAGCATTAGTCAGCATGCGCACCTATTTTCACATAACCGTAGCTGATGCAGCAGCTGAGAAGATTGCCGTCGTTGGCACGGATAGTGCAGCTTTTGAGCAGACAAGCGTAGCAGATGGTCAGAACCCAGGCATAAAAATCAGCACTCTTGATTCTGTGGATAGTGCCACAGAGCAAGTACTCAATGGAACTATCGACGCAGCTATGGTCAAAACAGAACACGGCTATGATTTGATTGCACGCAATCATCCTGGCACACTCATCATTAACTTTGTCAACCAGAGCGTAGAGAAAATAGACCACAACAATACACTCACCAGCCTCGGTATCTCACCACAAAACTTTGAGCAATCGCTGACGCGATCACAGGTGAATATACACACTTTCGGATAGGATGAAGAGCAATCAGAGTCAGAAATCCAATCTATTATCACCGTACTCATTGTCACAGGAGTTATGTGTTATCTCATCTTCCTCTTCGCTGGTAATATCGGCGGACGAGTGACAGAAGAAAAAGCATCTCGTGTCGTAGAAATCATCTTGGCAACTATCCGCCCACAGGATCTTCTTATAGGCAAAATCATTGCTAACACGATTGTTGGCTGTGTAGCATCAGGAATTATTCTCGCCGCTAGCACTATCGCGCTACGCATAAGCGGCATCATGAGCTCCACTGTCCAAGCCATATACCTAATTCCTATATTTGCTTTCCTAATTTCCAACTTTTATTCCCAATTTTCCCTATTTAGCCCTCACATCCCCACGTAGAAACACTTTTTGCAACTTAACCCTTACCCAAAGGCAGTCAATTCATTGGTGATACTTATTCACGTTTCCCGTGAGACCACTACCAGCACCATAGCCCCATTAAACTACTATCGTTTCGTTGCCCGGGCAATATAAAAGCCTAAAAGGCGGATTCGACGACGGAGAATATCCGCCATCCGTGCTGTGACCTCACCCATGGGTCATGCGACGCAATTATTACTGAAGCGGGCCAAGTACTGAGCAGCTCAATCAGTTCTTCGCACAATCTCAATGAAAGGTGGTTGGTGGGCTCATCGAGCAAGAGGATATCATGGTCTCCTTGTAAAAGAATCCCCAATTCTAGCCGCTTCCTCTGGCCCACACTAAGTTCACAAGCAGCCATATCTACATTTTCTAGAAGCCCCAAAGAAGTAAGCCTCGGTGCTGCATCAGGGGTGGAAGAGTCGTATATCTCACGGGCAGTCCTTTTGTCCTGGCAATATAGGTCTTCATGTCCCAGATAGCCAATGCTAACTTCGTTACCTTTAAGGATAGAACCCTGAGTGGGCTTTAATTTCCCAGATATGATTTCCAACAGAGTAGTTTTTCCACTGCCGTTCGGACCTGTAACTATTATTTTGTCATCCGAAGCAATGTCAAGTGTGATAGCCCTTTTCGATCGTTTATTCACTTTTACTGATCGCAATTGGGCCAATAGCGCGGAGGACGGCACTGGGGTTTTAGTTGGAGCAATAGACATCACTAGAGATTGTGGAGGCTCAGGAATAGACGATCGATTAATCTGGTTAAGACGCTCCCGAGCAGCGCGTACTCGGCGTGATATTTGTGATTGCACACGATCTCCTCGTGCACCGTACGCTTTTTTGTTGTTGTCACTCATTGCGCGATGATGGTTTATCTGATGCGCCTTCACTGCTACAGTGTGCTTAAGTCTGCGAATTTCTTCTTGCTCATTAGCGTAGCGTTCTTTCCATCGATTAATCTCATCGTCTTTCTGCTTCAAATAATCGCGGTACGCTCCCCTATAGAGATACTGAGAGGAAAAGCTCTTATCAAGATCACATATTCCAGTTGGCACCTTCTCCAAGAATTCCCGATCATGAGAAACGAAAATGACTATACCCTCCCAATTTTTAATTTCATCTTGCAAGAAGATCCGTGATTGTTCATCGAGATAATTAGACGGTTCATCGAGAAGAAGAATCTCCGGCCGAGAAACCATAGTAAGTGCCATAGCAAGTCTGCGACGCTCTCCCGCGGAAAGCTCATCGACACGCTGCCGACGCGATAGCGACTCTAAACCCAATCCATATAAATATCGTTCAATTCGTTGCGGAGCAGACCAAACATCTTGAATCTCTGCCCTTTGTAAGGCATTACTATACTTCTCAAGAGAACCCGAATCCCCTGCGACCAGCTCACGCGATGCTTGATTGAGCTCCTCTTCGATTTCATACAAAGGTTCAAGACACGCTGCAATCTCATCAGAGACCAGGGAGTCCCCTCTGAGTAAATCTTTTTCCTGAGGCACAAACGCTGGTTTAGACGAGGAATCAACCAACCCAGACGTGGGGGATATTTCCCCAGCAAGTAGCGATAACAAAGTTGACTTACCTGCACCATTTTCCCCAATCACGCCAAGTTTTGCTCCCCAGCCAAGAGTCATTGACAGTTCCTGAAATAAAGTACGTTCCCCCACCCGATAGGAGACTGATTCACAAGCCAGAGTCACACCTTTTGCCATATAGTACACTGTACCATTTGAGTAGTATCGTAAACTCGTAAACATGGAGGACACAGTCAAAAAGCAACGCGAACGAATCATAGATTCCGCATATACCCTTGCTTTAAGGGAAGGCATTAGCGCCCTTAGTGTTCGCAAGGCAGCCAAGGAAGCATCCATCGGGGCAAGTACACTTCGTTATTACTTTCCCTCACAAGATGATTTGCGTGTTGCAGTGGTGGATAGATATCTCGAAAAAAACCTATCGGATATCCATATTCTTGACTCGTCACGAAGTGCCAGCGATCGGCTAGTTGAGTGCTTGCAGCAATTTCTCCCTACTTCTTCAATGGAAGAGTCTTCCTCCCTCCCCTGGCCCAGAACAGATGGGACAACGGCACCGGATGCTGATCCAGAATTAACCAACCAAATTTTAGGAATGGCCACGGATCACACGCATAGACGTATTGCCCATTGGCTTAATATCTTAAAAAAAGAAGCAGCGCTGGCCCCAGACCAGCCAACCACCCCCACAGTTGGCCTTCTTTGTGCTTTAGTTAACGGACTTTCTATAGATTTAAATTCCCGATTCCCATCAATCAGCCACACTGAAGCCATGGAAATCATACGAAATGTAGTTGACAAGCTTGTTCTCATCTAGAAACCAGACTCCAAAAGCTCTGAATCCCACTAGTTTCTTCAATAGCTTCGATAATGAAGCTATAAGGTAGTCGTATTTTCGGTGAGTTAAGAGGAAAATATGCCCATAACACCATCATCACCCCTGGTTAATAGCGTCAAATAAGCTATCGAATAACCCCACCATAAACACCCCCCTTATGTGCTGCGGTGATGGTTAACTCAACACAGTAAAAACAAGCAGACCACGATGCCCAGTATGCACAGGGTCAATGAAGAAAAAACGCCACCACCGCAGCAGAAAAACCTGATGACGGTACAAAAACCTCACATACGCACGCTTATTATCCCGACACCATACAGACAAAGCACTCACATCGCGGCACACCAACCAAAAACACTTTTTGCCCCTTAACCCCAACTTAACCCTAAAAACACAAAAAATCTCCCCCTAGCTGCAAGAACTAGGGGGAGATTTGCGGAGACGAGAGGATTTGAACCTCCGGTCCACCGTTAAGTAGACAACTCATTAGCAGTGAGCCCCATTCGGCCGCTCTGGCACGTCTCCGTGTGATCCTCAAGGAATCCTTAACAATAGTACAAGCACATATGTTCTGAAACAAACTCGCATTACAGTCCGCATTATTGCATTACCACTACCTGCTGCTACCTGCCACAGCATTCGATGGCAGCACCCAACTACTCCATACCCCCTTGTACTACTATTACTGCTCAAACGAGCTATGCTGGAAAAATGTCTGCACAACAATCGCCTCGTGAGCACACCGCCAACCCTATGCACCAAGCCAACCCTGCACAACAAACCACACCACGCCCTTTGGCTCATTTAGATAGTATTCCCACCTACTCCCCTGGCGCACGTAGCGTCGGAAAGCTGAAATTGTCCTCTAATGAGCCGAGTTTTCCACCTCTTGAGCAAGCAGTTGTCGCTATGACTGAGGCTGTTGGCACGGTGAACCGTTATCCAGATATGGCGAGTGTGGAATTGCGTGAGGCACTTGCGCAGCATTTGGGGTTAACTGTGGCAGAGGTTGCTGTTGGTTGTGGTTCTTCGGCACTGTGTCAGGGGCTAGTGCAGATTTGTGCTGGTCCTGGCGATGAGGTCATTTTCCCTTGGCGTAGTTTTGAGGCGTACCCTATTTTCACTACGGTTACTGGCGCTACATCTGTTCCTATTGCGCTGACCAGCCAGTTACGCAATGATCTTGAAGCAATGGCTGCTGCTATCACGCAGCGCACAAAGTTGATTTTTGTCTGTAATCCAAATAATCCCACTGGCACCACCATTTCTCGGCAGGATTTCGAGCGTTTTCTCGCTGCTGTTCCCCCGCATATCATCATTGCTCTCGACGAAGCCTATATCGAGTTCATGCGTGATCCAGATAGCCCGCAATCCCTGGATTATGTTCGCGATTATCCCAATGTCATTGGGGTGCGAACTTTCTCTAAGGCTTATGGGTTGGCTGGGTTACGCGTGGGGTATGCCCTTGGTAATCCCCAGCTTATCGACGCCCTGAACAAGGTTGCCCTTCCTTTCGGTGTCAATGCGGTGGCGCAGGCGGGAGCCGTGGCAAGTTTGGCGGCTGCTCAAGAATTGCTGGCTCGCACTGAGGTAGTCGTCGAGCAGCGGGAGCGTGCGGCATTGGCATTGGGTGCTGCGCCTTCTGAGAGTAATTTCATTTGGTTGCCTACCCAGTCGGCGCAGGAGTCTCAGGAGCTTGCAGCAGCCTTTGCTGAGCATGATATTTTGGTGCGTTCTTTTCCTGAGGGAGTGCGCATTACTATTACCGATGCGCAGGAGACACAACGATTGCTTGCTGCCTGGGAAAAGATTCGGCACTAACCAAACTGTGCGCTACTGGCTAGACTATGGGGTCATGAGAATAGTTAGTGTGCATGATGTCCCTCGCGATGCTCAGCTTATTGATGTGCGTGAAGTAGATGAGTTTGCTCAGGTACACGCCAGCGGCTCGGTTAATATACCCATGTCGGTGTTCCCTGAGCACCTGCACGAGCTTGATAGCAGCAAAGATATCTATGTCATTTGCAAGGCTGGTGTGCGCAGCGCACAGGTGGTTTCCTATCTGGCTGGGCAGGGTGTGTCAGCGATTAATGTGGACGGCGGAATGATGGCTTGGCTTGCCGCCCAGTTACCTACTGAGTAAACCACCAGGTGAGCTTGCCTCTATTTAATTAATGGAAAACACCCACGATTTGGCTTAACATAAGCTATATGACTAATTCTGAGCTGCCTGCTGCGCTCTTAGCATCGCCTTCTTTTCAATTGGAGCGTTTGCGACGCCGCACCCGTGACGAGGTAGAGGCTTCACTTGCGGAGCATAAAATTACTCTTCGCGGTTATTGGGTTTTGACCTGCTTATCTGGGCACCATGCTGCCAGTCAAGCGTCATTGTGTGAGATTCTTGCCATTGATGCGTCAGACATGGTGCGCCTTATTGATTCCTTAGAGAAGAATAATTGGGTTAAGCGGGAACGAGATCCGAAGGATCGTCGTAGGCAAATCGTTATGTCCACGAAAAAGGGACGGAATAAACAGAAAGATCTCAGTGAATTGGTAACACAGGCTGAGGATCGTGCCTTGGATGAGTCTACGTCTAAGCAGCTGAAACATTTACGCAAATTAGCCAAGTCCATTATTGCAGCCGAAGAAGAATAAAACACCTGGTGACAATGAGTATTTCTAGCTATCCAGCCCAATTTTTACGCAGTGCCCACGCCCCTGCACCCCGCACACTATACGAGATATTCTGCGCTACTGCGCATGATGTGCCAGATGCAGCTGCCATTGACGATGGCGATATTCTTACCTACGGCGAGTTGCTTGATGAAGTGCATCAACTCGCCGATTTTATGCATTCACAGGGAGTGCGGCGCGGCGATCGCATTGGTATTCGGATGCCTTCTGGACATCGTGACCTTTACATCAGTATTCTTGCCACTTTGGCAGCTGGTGCCGCTTATGTACCTGTGGATGCTGACGACCCTGATGAACGTGCAGAGATGGTTTTTGGCGAAGCAGCTATCAACGGGCTATTCGACGCCCAGGGGTTCCATATGCTTGCCCCTCGTTCCACAGGTGATACCAACCGCCCCACCCCCGACGATGACGCATGGATCATTTTCACCTCAGGCTCCACTGGAAAACCTAAAGGTGTGGCAGTAAGTCATCGCAGTGCTGCTGCCTTTGTGGACGCAGAATCCCAGCTTTTCTTGGTGAATTCCCCTGGTGGCCCGCTCAACACTGATGACCGAGTATTGGCGGGACTGTCCGTGGCTTTCGACGCCTCCTGCGAAGAAATGTGGTTGGCCTGGGCGCACGGTGCCTGCTTAGTCCCTGCCCCACGTTCCTTGGTGCGCTCTGGCCTTGACCTTGGTCCTTGGCTTATTAGGCGCGATATCACTGCCGTAAGCACTGTTCCGACCCTTGCTGGTATGTGGCCTAGTGAAGCATTGGATAATATCCGTTTGCTCATTGTCGGTGGTGAAGCCTGTTCAGCAGAACTGGTCGAACGCCTTTCTACCCCTGAGCGCGAGGTGTGGAACACCTATGGCCCTACTGAAGCAACTGTGGTTGCTTGTGCTACGCAGCTCTACCCTGGCAAGCCAGTGTCTATTGGGTTGCCGTTGGCTGGTTGGGATTTGGTGGTCGTCGACGAGCAGGGCAATCCGGTTGCTCCGGGTGAAGTCGGTGAGTTGGTCATTGGTGGTGTCGGCTTGGCGCGCTATCTCGACCCGGAGAAAGACAAAGAGAAATATGCGCCTTTGCCGCAGGTTGGTTGGGAGCGAGCATATCGCTCTGGAGATCATGTGCGTCTTGAGGCTGATGGGCTTTATTTCATTGGGCGTATCGACGACCAGGTTAAAATTGGTGGTCGGCGTATTGAACTTGGTGAAGTTGATGCTCACTTGGCTGCACTTGAGAATGTGCGTTCTTCCACGGTAGTTGTCCAAAATACCGCTGCTGGCGAAAAAGTATTGGTCGGTTATCTTAGTCTCAATGACCCAGAACAGGGTTTTGATCATGAGCGCGCGAGGCAGCGTCTGAGTGAGATCATGCCTGCTGCATTAGTTCCACGTTTGCACGTGCTCGACGACCTGCCGGTCACTACTTCTGGCAAAGTGGATAAAAAAGCCCTTCCGTGGCCACTACCAGGAACTACGGTAGAAGCCTCTGGACTTAGTCGTACTGAGCAGTGGTTGGCAACGCTATGGGTGGAGGTACTTGGCGTATCCATTTCTGATACAGATGCGGATTTCTTTGCGCTCGGTGGTACGTCACTGGCGGCAGCCACTCTGGTGGGGCGGATTCGTTCTCGGGTGCCTACCCTCTCTGTGCGTGATCTTTATGATCACCCGCGTCTTGGTGCTTTGGCCGAGAAAATCGATAGCATTACCCCACATGATTCTCCTGCCGCAGCCACGCAACCTACTCGCATAGTAAAACCTGTAGGCATGGGCACTCGCCTTACTCAAGGGTTGATTCAGGTTCCCATTATGACGTTGCAGGCAACAACATGGGTGGTTTGTTTATTGCTGCTCAATAATGTGGCTGCACTATGTGGGGTGCCGTGGGCGCACCCACTCAATTGGTTCTGGGTGTTACTGCTCTTTCTTATTTTTGCAACCCCTTTGGGGCGTTTACCCATTGGTGGCTTGGGTGCACGACTTATTACGCATGGCATTGCCCCTGGCACATATGCGCGCGGTGGTGCAGTGCACCTGCGCATTTGGGCTGCTGAGCGTCTTGCTGATGCCTCGGGTTCACGTTCTATTGCTGGTGCGACGTGGGTCAATTACTATGCGCGCACTCTGGGGGTAAAAATGGGCAAGGGTGTTAATCTGCATTCTTTGCCGCCGGTTACTGGTCTGCTTAGCTTAGGAAAAAATTGTTCAGTAGAGCCTGAAGTAGATCTCAGTGGCTATTGGGTGGATGGTGATCGCATCCACGTCGGCACTATTGACATTGGTGCTGGCGCACGTATTGGTACTCGCTCTACTTTGATGCCGCATACTCGTGTTGGTGCTGAGGCTCATGTAGAGCCTGGTTCTACCTTGATGAGTAATGCTGTTGTAAAGGATAGGGCTAGGTGGGCTGGTTCTCCAGCGCATAAGGTGGGTAAGTCTAAGCAGCATTTTCCGGATACTCGTCCACCGCGACGTTCCTGGTGGGTGCCTATTTATGGTTTGTCCTCTATTGTGCTGGCACTATTGCCGCTGTTTGCGTTGGCAGTGGGCGGGGCTGCTATGTTTGCACTGTCAGATACCCCAGTGGGGCTTATTGCCACCGCGCCGGTGGGAGCGCTGGTTGCTTTTGCTACTTATATGCTCATGATTTGGCTTTTGGTGCGCCTGTTGGGGCTTAACCTAAGTCCTAAAATTACTCCGGTGCGCTCTTTCTTAGGTTGGCGCATTTGGTTCATTGAGCGGCTCATGGATGATGCCCGCACCCATCTCTTTATCCTTTATGCGTCCCAATTGACCCCCTTGTGGTTACGTAGTTTGGGCGCAAAAATCGGTAAGAATGTCGAAATCTCTACCTCAGTGATGGTGCCGCAGTTGGTAGAGGTACGTGATGGTGCTTTTCTTGCCGACGACACTCTCATCGGTGGTTATGAACTAGGTGGTGGTTGGCTCTTTGCCGATCACACTCGCATTGGTAAGCGTTCCTTTGTGGGCAACTCTGGTATTGCAGGTCCAGGTAGACGCTTGGCGAAAAAGTCTTTGGTCGCTGTGCTTTCTTCTACTCCGAATAAAGCAAAGGCTGGTTCTAACTGGTGGGGTTCGCCACCAGAGCGTATGCGTCGAGTGCAAGTGCAAGCAGAAGAAGGCGAAATGCGCACCTATAATCCTGGGCTAACGGTGAAAATCATGCGCGGGTTCGTCGAAACGCTGCGCCTGAGTGCGGTTATGGTTTCAGCCGTGTTAGCAACAAGCGTTATGGTAGTTTTGCAGTGGCTCTATACTCATCATGGTTTAGCACTAATGTGGCTGCTCAGTGGGCTAGTGTTGATGGCTGCTGGTGTGGTCGCACTACTGATAACGGTCGTGGTGAAGTGGCTATGCGTTGGGCAGCACAAAGCGGGGGATCATCCCCTGTGGAGTTGGTTCGTGTGGCTTAATGAGCTGCAAGATACTTTGGTGGAAGTCGTGGCTGCACCATGGTTTTTGGGTCCGAATTTGGGCACAGGGTCACTCAATGTTGGGTTGCGGTTATTGGGCGCAAAAATTGGCAAGGGTGCGTGGGTAGAATCCTATTGGTTCCCGGAGACTGATCTGTGTCATGTCGGCGCTGGGGCAAGTATTGGCCCAGGTACCGTGGTGCAAACTCACTTATTCCAAGATCGTGTGATGAGTTTGGGCACAGTTACTATCGACGCTGGTGCTACCCTTGGGGCACATTCTGTGGCGTTACCAGGCAGCCACATTGGTGAAAATACCACGGTGGCACCTGGTTCCCTCGTCATGCGAGGTGACCAGATACCACCGCATACCCTATGGCAGGGTAATCCTATTGAGCCTACTGAGCCGCTTTCTTAAGGAAAACAGCTAATAAATCCGCAAATAGTGGGTGCGAACTGGGGATACCACATAGGTCAGTAACCAGTTCCGCCACTGCTTCCTCTTTGCCCTCTGTCAAGCTCAACCGACGCTGGAGCTCCTGAGATTCGCTATCTGATTCCACATCAAAGTTCAAGGCAGCTCCCACTGCGTCGAGCAATGCTGCTGGTCGATGCCCGCGCTGTGCTAATTGTGCTGCAGGTCCAATAAAGCGCTCGTGCTCGGATATTTTGCGCAGAGGTGCGCGTCCTACTCGATCAGTGGTGTCTGGGAGTTGTGGGTTGGCAAAGCGCACAAGAATTTTATCCACATATTCTTGCTGTTGTTGCTCACTAAACTCGTATTTTTCTACCAAAAGTTGTTTGGTTTCCGCTAGAACCGCCGCCACTTTCTGATGTACCTCGGGGTTGGCAAGCGCGTCGGAAATTTTTGTTATCCCGGCATCATTACCAAAGTATGCAGTCGCCGCGTGTCCGGTATTGACGGTAAAAAGTTTGCGAGTGATATAGGGTTCCAGATCAGCTACCCAGGTCACTCCAGGTATTTCTGGTATGTTTTCCCCGAAAGGTGTCTGTTCCACCACCCACTCAAAATAATTTTCTACCGTAACATCCAACCCTTGCCCTGGTTTTTGATTGGGCACAATACGATCAACAGCAGTGTTAGCGAAGAGAGCGACGTCGTCTGCTTGGGGATAATGCTCTCGAATAGCACGGGCGAGCCCTTCAGTGGCATTGATGGCATTCTCACACGCCAAAATCGCTACCTTATCCCCTTGCTTTCGACGCAATCCCTCGGCAATCGTCGGCGCAATAATCTCCAAGACCCGAGGGCCGACTGCCGTAGTGATCAGATCAGCACTGGCAATATGCTCATACAACTGCTCAAGATCTTGTGCAGAATTAACACCTGAGAAATTCGTGACCTCAATATCGCGTGGTTGCTCTCCTACTTCATGAACTGTGTAGGACTCTTGGGTATTGAGTGCGTCGATAAGCTCAGCAGAAACATCTGCAAATACGAGCTCATAGCCGGCATTGTGGAGAATAACACCAACAAAGCCTCGACCGATATTGCCTGCTCCAAAATGTAAGGCTTTCATGCGGTTACCTTTCCAAAAATATCGAGTATGTCTTCTTGCGTAGCTGCATCATGTAATTGTTGTACGCTATCTTTCTTCGCGAATAACTTTGCGATCTTCGATAGGATCTTCAGGTGCGAACCATCCGCACCCGCAATAGCAATAACGAAGTGTGCTTCTTTTCCGCCCCAGTCCACCGGCTGCTCATAACGCACAAATGCCAAGGCAGAATGTTTGATATATTGTTTTGCCTCATTAGTGCCATGCGGAATTGCTAGACCATTGCCCATAAATGTTGATACTGATGCTTCGCGTTCATGCATTGCAGCAACATAGCTTGCATCCACAGCACCAGCACGCACTAATAGTGCACCAGCTTCTTCAATAGCCTCATCTCTACTGCCGGCACTACCACTGAGAATGATGTTTTCTGGGCGCAACAATTCGCTTTTCTCTTCAGGTTCTGCTGGTGATTCTACTGGAGTGGCGTCGCCAGACTGCGGTTGACGCTGGCTACTAATGAGCGCAACAATCTCGTCATAGCGCGGTGATGCCATGAAATTATCCACCGTAATATGCATAGCGGAAGGGGTTTTCGCCTGTGCTCGGTCTACGAGATCTTCATGGCAGATAAGCAGGTCATAAGAGTCGGTGAGGTTATTGATTGCGCAATTGACCACACTGACTTGTTTGCCAAACCCAGCGTCATTAATTTTATTGCGCAAAACCGAAGCACCCATTGCAGAAGAACCCATACCTGCATCACAGGCAAACACAATGCGAGAAATCAGAGGAGTCTGCGCATCTTTATCCCCCAGCGCACTCGACGCCACGGCAGACTTCTTTCCTTTCATCTGCTGCATCTTCTGCGTTGCCTCATGCAAGTCCTCAGTAGCAGTTTTGGAGAACTTGAGAATAAGCGAAGCAATAACACCGGATACCACTGCTGCCATGAGCACACCTGCAATAACTGCAATATGTTTGCCTGGCGCGGTGACTCCCAAAATTGCGATGATGGAACCTGGGGCTGCCGTGGAACCAAGACCGGCACCTAAGAGTGTCTCAGTGAAGATACCAGCCATGCCACCTGCTATTGCTGCCACAATGAGGACTGGTTTCATGAGAACATACGGGAAATAAATCTCGTGAATACCACCGAAGAAATGAATAATCGCAGCACCGGGGGCTGTTGCTTTAGCAGAGCCACGACCAAAGAAAGTATAGGCAAGCAGAATACCCAACCCGGGTCCGGGATTTGCTTCCAGTAGGAACAGAAGCGAATATCCTTGATCCACCGCCTGCTCGGTGCCTAGTGGTGTAAGAATACCGTGGTTGATCGCATTGTTGAGGAATAGAACCTTGGCTGGCTCGATGAGAATCGAGGTGAGGAACAAGAGATTATTGCTGATGAGAAACTCCACTGCGCGGGCTGCGGCAGCCATCACCACATTCATCACTGGGGTGAGTAAGAACATGGAGGCAATCGCTCCAAGAGCAGCAAAAATACCTGCGGAGAAATTTGATACCAGCATCTCAAAGCCTGGTTTGATTTTTCCGTCCCATAGGGCATCAAGTTTCTTCATTAACCAGGCGAAAAGCGGACCACAGATCATTGCGCCCAAGAACATTGGCGAGCCGCTTTCGCCTTTGTCGAGGAATACTTCGCTGCTTGTTCCCATGATGACACCCATTGTGGCAATAGCACCGACGACGCCACCGCGAACGTCGTAAATGAGCCGTCCACCAGAGTATGCAATGAGAATTGGTAAAAGATAGAACACCATTGCGCTAACGAGCGTGGCGATTTTCTCATTGGGGAAATATCCATCTGGAATAAATAGTGCTGTGATAATTCCCCAGGCGATGAATGCGCCGATATTGGGCATAATCATTGAGGATAAGAAGGTGCCAAATTTTTGTACTCTGACCCGGATTCCACCTTGTGTGGTACGTGGTCGGGTATCTGTAGCTGCTTGAGTCACAATGAAACTTTCTAGGAAAAATTTTTGCGCTCTGTTTTGTCTCATAACTACTGGCTTAAGCAGAGCGCAACTGTAGTCATAATTCTAAAAAAGATACCCGTGGCACTTCAACATCAGCCACGGGTAAGTATGCTAAGTGTGCGGTTTGTTAATCGCCTTATCAATCACCTATTTGGTCGCGACCACGCATCACAATTTTCGGATCAGGTTCACCAACGAGTTCATAATCTTTATTGGTGTAGTCAAACTTGCTCAGAATATAGCGCATTGCATTAAGACGAGCACGCTTTTTGTCATTTGAGCGAATGGTAATCCACGGGGATTCATCGGTGTCGGTGTAGCGGAACTGTTCTTCTTTAGCACGAGTGTAATCATCCCAACGATCAAGAGAAGCAAGATCCATTGGAGAGAGTTTCCACTGGCGTACTGGATCAACTTGGCGAATAGCAAAGCGAGTACGCTGTTCTTTTTGTGATACAGAGAACCAGAACTTAGTGAGCGAAATACCTGAGCCAAGAATCATATTTTCGAGCATGGGTACTTCGCGCAAAAACTCCGCGTGCTGTGATTCTGTACAAAAGCCCATAACGCGTTCGACGCCAGAGCGGTTGTACCAAGAGCGGTCAAAGAACACGATTTCTCCAGCGGCAGGGAAATGTTGAATATAGCGCTGGAAATACCACGAAGTAGATTCACGCAATGATGGTTTTTCTAATGCCACGGTGCGCGCACCACGAGGATTGAGGTGCTCATTAAAGCGCTTAATCGTGCCACCTTTACCTGCGGCATCACGCCCCTCAAAGAGAATGATATGGCGCTGACCGGTATCTTTAGTCCAGTTTTGCCATTTGAGCAACTCGATTTGGAGTGCACGTTTTGTGTGCTCATATTCTTCTCGAGTCATGCGCTCTGAGTATGGGTAATTTTCTTTCCATGTATCAATAGGGGTACCGTCAGGAGCCAGAAGAACTGGATCGTCTTCATCGGTATCATCAACGAGATAGCCCTCGGTAGCAGCTAGGTCAATTACTGGGAGATCATTATCCGTGTCAGCCATAGTTTTAATTGTAGCCCCTAGCAGCCATGAAGGTGCGGTGAGCCAAAAGTTTTCTCCCCCACTCACCACCTACGGCATATAGAACACATACGGAGCACACATGAAAAAGCAATCCCACGTCCTGTTTTAGTGAAATGAACGTGGGATTGCACGCATCTAGCTCTGCTAGATGTTATCTACTTAATCGATGAATGCGCTCAGCTTAGAAGCCCATGCCACCCATCTCATCAGCACCTGGCATAGCTGGCGCAGCTGGTTCTGGTTTATCTGCTACTACAGCCTCGGTGGTAAGGAAGAGTGCTGCAATGGATGCAGCGTTTTGCAGTGCAGAACGAGTAACCTTTACTGGGTCGTTGATGCCTGCTGCCATGAGGTCAACGTATTCACCAGTTGCCGCATTCAAGCCTTCACCTGCTGGAAGTGAAGAAACTTTATCAGCAACAACACCTGGCTCAAGACCAGCGTTATAGGCGATTTGCTTTAGTGGAGCAGATAGTGCTTCACGAACAATTTTCACACCAGTTGCCTCGTCGCCAGAAAGCTCAAGATCATTGTCGAGCACGTGAGCTGCCTGGAGCAGTGCAACACCACCACCAGCAACGATACCTTCTTCAACCGCTGCCTTTGCGTTGCGAACAGCATCTTCGATGCGGTGCTTGCGTTCTTTAAGCTCAACCTCAGTTGCTGCACCAACCTTAATCACAGCAACGCCACCAGCGAGTTTCGCAAGACGCTCTTGGAGTTTCTCACGGTCATATTCGGAATCAGAGTTCTCGATCTCAGCGCGGATTTGCTTTACGCGACCTTGGATTTGCTCTGCGTCTCCTGAGCCCTCAACGATAGTGGTGTCGTCTTTAGTGACCACAACCTTGCGAGCACGACCCAAAAGTGGCAGGTCAGCAGTCTCTAGTGAAAGACCAACTTCCTCAGAAATAACCTGACCACCAGTCAAGATAGCGATATCTTGTAGTTGAGCTTTGCGACGATCACCAAAGCCTGGTGCCTTCACTGCAACAGACTTGAAAGTACCGCGAATCTTGTTGACTACCAGGGTAGACAAAGCCTCGCCCTCAACATCTTCAGCAATGATAAGCAATGGCTTACCGGACTGCATGACCTTCTCAAGCAATGGGAGGAGATCTTTAATGTTTGAGATCTTGCCAGAAACAAGCAAGACATATGGATCTTCTAGTACCGCTTCTTGGCGTTCCATGTCGGTAGCGAAGTAACCAGAGATGTAGCCCTTGTCAAAGCGCATACCCTCAGTAACCTCGAGATCAACACCGAAAGTGTTTGATTCTTCTACGGTAATAACAGATTCTTTGTTGAGCTTTCCACCGCCCACAGCATACATAGCTTTAGCGATCTGAGCACCAATAGCTGGGTCAGCAGCAGAAATACCGGCGGTTGCAGCGATCTGCTCCTCGGTTTCTACTTCTTTTGCACCAGCAAGGAGGTTTTCTGTAACCTTTGCCACGGCTTTTTCAATACCGCGCTTAATGCCCATTGGGTTTGAGCCAGCTGCTACATTGCGTAGTCCTTCACGAACCAAAGCCTGAGCCAAAACAGTAGCGGTAGTAGTACCGTCACCTGCTACGTCGTCAGTTTTCTTAGCAACCTCTTTAACGAGCTCTGCACCGATCTTCTCATATGGGTCTTCGAGTTCGATCTCGCGAGCGATAGAGACACCGTCGTTAGTGATAGTTGGGGCACCCCAGCTCTTTTCTAACACAACATTGCGTCCCTTTGGACCTAAGGTAACTTTAACGGCATCTGCCAAAGTATTAAGACCTTTTTCTAGGCCACGACGTGCTTCTTCATCAAAGGCAATAATTTTTGCCATGCGAATTGCGCTCCTTAAAACTCAATAGCACGACGACACTCAAGCGTCATGATAAGTTGCTTAGCCCAAGTGCCCGCGACGGCATGGAAATGTGAGTGGCATTTCCTCACCTAGACCATGAACTTGTGGTTTATTTTCTTTTATTTTTTAGCACTCTCATATTTCAAGTGCTAAGTCCCTTTTTTAGCAGTCTCACCCAAACAGTGCAAGATAACACTGTACGCCTTGAGAGAACATCAAGCTCTAACCCCATTCCACGCACACAACGTAGCGCACCACGTAGCGTACAATGCATCGCATAATGCACCAATACGCATAGCACTCCTATACTGTTTTTATGAGCACTACATTATCCCCAGAATTAGTAACCTCACTGAAGAAACATATCAGCGCCCAGCGCGATACTATTTGGCAAGATCTTCGTGAACTTACTGCCTTTAACTCCGTCCATTCCCGTCCTGAATGCGCCCAGGATCACGCAGCAGCTGCGCAGTGGGTAGCACAGGCTCTGGAAAAAGTGGGACTCACCGTAGAAACATATCCCGTCGAAGGCGGTGCCACCACGCTCATTGGTCGTAAAGCAGCACAAGCAGATGCACCCACCATCTTGCTCTACGCACACTATGACGTCGTCCCAGCGGGAGATCCAGAGGCATGGACGAACAATCCCTTCGAGCTTACCGAACGTGATGGACGTTGGTATGCGCGAGGCGCAGCAGATTGCAAAGGTAACTTGGTGATGCACCTTGCCGCACTACGCGCTTTAGCAGCAGCTGGTGGCAGTGACTTAGGAATCATTTTCCTCGTAGAAGGCTCCGAAGAACAAGGTGGTGCGGAACTTTCTCACCTGATCGAAACACGCCCTGAACTGTTCCGCAGTGACATCATCTTTATCGCTGACTCTGGCAATGCAGCAGTAGGAGTACCTACGTTAACCACCTCACTACGCGGTGGTGCACAAATTACAGTACGGGTAGATACTCTCGCCGCCCCTGTTCATTCAGGTAGTTTTGGTGGGGCTGCACCCGATGCTGTCGCTGCACTGGTACGTATTCTTGACTCCTTGCGCGATGAGCATGGTCGCACAGTCATTGATGGCGTTGATACCAGCACAACCTGGCAAGGAACTTCCTATGATAGGCAAGATTTCCGCACTGACGCAGGCATTTTAGATGGAGTTGCCATCATGGGTACCCCAGATGATGATCCTGCCGATATGGTATGGGCTCGTCCTGCTATATCTATTACTGGTTTTAGCTCCACCGAGGTCGCCAAGGCAGTTAATGCCGTTCCAGCCACTGCCAGCGCCCGCCTGAACCTGCGTGTCCCCATCAACTATGACAGTCATGAGGTAGCACAGGCAGTAGCAGCACATATTCATGCTCACACTCCTTGGGGCGCTCGTGTTCAGGTTGATATTGACGATGTCAATGCGCCGTTCGCTACTGATACCCGTGGCCAGGCGCTGTCACATCTCGCTCAGTGTCTCAGCGCGGCTTATGATGGCAAAGAAGTCACACACCTAGGTTCTGGTGGTTCTATTCCACTGTGCTCTGAGCTTATCGACGCTATGCCCCATGCTGAACTTGCTCTCTTTGGTGTCGAAGAACCTCGCAGTGTTATCCACTCACCTGATGAGTCGGTAGATCCACAAGAAATCATTGATATTGCTACTGCAGAGGCGGCGTTCTTGGCGAGCTATAAAAAATAATTTCTGCCTCTATCTATCCTGATAAGGCTGCGCTACACTCACTGTATGAATATATCTTCGCGCATACAACGAGCCTGGTCTGTAGTATATCCGCCCGCTACCTCGGGCGGTCGCATTCATGGTCTAGACCCTGCTCGCGCCCTGGCAATCATTGGTATGGTTGCGAGCCATTTAGCACCAAGTTCAGCGCAAAACAATCCACTGATTCATGGTTTCCCCTCGGCACTTTTTGCGGTTTTAGCAGGGGTTTCCATGTCGATTATGGCCAGTTCAGGTAATGCCGCAGGTGGCATAGCCGCAACACGAGCTCACCACAGATTATTGATCCGTGGCGTTATTATTTTTGCCATTGGGTTATTCCTGTCCTCAGTACAAATCAGCATTGCTGTAGTGCTGTTGTCTATTGCCGCGATCTTATTCTTCTTACCACCAGTAACGCATATGCGTACTCGCAATGTGTGGATATTATTCTTCATCTTGCTTGTCGTAGGTTCCGCGTTAACGTCGCTGCTTACTCAATTAGGTTCCGTTATGATGCTGGTGGGTACTCCTTATCCGCTCAATGCTTGGCTATGTTATGGCACAGCGGGAATTCTTATCCATCGATTCCTGGTCTTTTCCCGAAAAACACAGATTATTACTTTTCTTCTTACTGGTACGCTCAGCGCAGTCCTCTACTGGTATCTCTCTCGTTCCATAAGCGATTCTCTTAGTTCACAAAGCAGCGGTGGAAAATGGTCCGAAGGAAGCAGTAGCTGGTCTACCATGCCAGATTCTTCAATGAGTTTCCACCAAGCATTTCTTAGCTCGTGGGTAAGCAAGGAACCGCATACTGGTGGGATCGTCGATATTCTTTTCTCTTTGTGCGTCGCCCTTGCTGTTATTTCACTGTGTCTGTTGGTATGCACCCCGCGCATGGGAGCTGCCCTCTGTTATCCATTGCGTGCTCTGGGATCAATGGCGCTGACTTCTTATGTCATCCATGTACTCAGTGCTGGCATTTTCCTTTCCGGAAACATAGATATGGTTCAGGCTTATCATAATAGATGGATCGATAGCTCTAGCAGTGCCTATTCAGATCCGCAATCTGACTCACTGTCGTGGTCACGCTATCAGGAGAAGGTTGCTGCTGCCGGTAATTGGGAAGAATTCACCGAAAAGCAAAATGCCTATTATGCACAGAAATTCTCTGAAAGCAGCGATTCCATGCCAGATGTCGCCGACCTAGACTCATGGTCTGGATTCTTTATCACCATTGCCATCGTGCTCATTTTCGCAACCCTCTGGCGTCTATTCTTCCGACGCGGCCCCATTGAAGCTCTGGTGGCGTGGGGTGAAAAACGTGGACTTCGTGCCAACCGAGCACCCCGAGGAAACCCATCACAAAACCAAGCACCCGCGCTCACCGAAGAAAACCCAGAGAATAACAGCATCACGGTAAGCGTTATCAAGCCAAAACAGTTTTTAAGCTAAAATAAAAAGGTACGTGAGTGTCTTTTTACGAGTTAACTCGCACAGTCCGTACTCAAACTACACTGTAAAGGATCCACCGACCAGTGCTTTTCCTATTTTTTGCACTCGCCGGCGCTTCTATTCTTGCCCCATTCCTCATCGCACGGCTGGGGCAAAAAGCATTTGGCTTGCTCGCCCTCGTGCCCGCCTGTGGTTTTATCTGGGTACTTACCCTCTTTACCTCAGGCACTTTCGACGCAGGCGGCAGCCTGGGCGCACACTATAACTGGATGAGCAATGCTCATCTTGACCTCAGCTTCCGCCTCGATGCTCTTTCTGGATTTTTTAGCCTGATCATTCTTGGCATCGGCGCATTAGTGCTATTTTACTGCTGGGGTTATTTTGATTCCGCCCCCATAAGGCTACGTGCGTTCGCTGGAAATATGAGCGCGTTTACGTTAGCAATGTACGGACTCGTTATCTCGGATAATTTGCTCCTCCTCTATGTTTTTTGGGAAATAACTTCTGTACTATCCTTCCTGCTCGTAGGCTATTATGGCGAACGCGCCTCATCTCGTCGAGCAGCTACTCAAGCACTCATGATTACCACTCTTGGGGGCTTAGCGATGCTCGTAGGCATCATTGTGTTGGGCAGACAAACTAATGTGTGGACACTCAGTGCCTTGACAGGAGCCGAACTGGAAGGGACACACCACATTTCCTATGCCCTGGTTTTCATTCTCATTGGCGCATTGAGCAAATCTGCCATTGCGCCGGCACACTTTTGGCTCCCAGGCGCAATGGCAGCCCCCACCCCAGTTTCTGCATATCTACATTCAGCAGCAATGGTCAAAGCAGGCATCTATCTCATTGCCCGCTTTGCCCCAGAAGTACATTTTTCAAGCGCATGGCACGTGGTCATCATGCCGCTGGGAATTCTTAGCATGGTCATGGCAGGCTGGATGTCTTTGCGACAAAAAGACCTAAAATTAGTCCTCGCCTACGGCACTCTCAGCCAACTTGGTTTCATCACCACAATCATCGGCATTGGTTCCCAAGAAACCTTATTCGCTGGTCTTGCCCTCACATTCGCCCATAGCCTATTCAAGGCAACCCTATTCATGGTTGTGGGAGCTATCGACCACACCACTGGCACGCGTGATTGTCGAGAGCTATCGGGACTAGGCAAGAAACAACCACTATTGGCAGGAATCGCCCTCATTGCCACAGCGTCGATGGCAGGTATTATCCCCACCTATGGTTTTGTGGCAAAAGAAACTGTACTCAATACCATCATGCATGAACAATTACTACACGGTATGCCAGCAAAAATGGTACTAGCCGGCATAATTATTGGCTCAATCATGACGGTCGCTTATTCTTTACACTTCCTACACGGCGCTTTTGCCACAAAAGACACTACCCATTCCAGCGGTGGCGGTATTGCACCAAAAGTTGCCCAGATGCACACGCTACACACACGACTATGGCTACCACCTGCACTATTGAGTGCACTGTGCCTTGTCTTTGGGGTTGCCCCAGATCTCATCGGTTCGCTAATCCGCGTACATATCTCCACCCTTTTCCCAGAGAACACCCATATGCCGCACTTAGCGCTCTGGCATGGGTGGACTGTGGCTCTATTCATAAGCATCGGCATTATCACTGCTGGTTGTGCTATATTTTGGCAGCGTAAGACCGTCGCAAAGCTCTATTTTTCTGAGCCAGCGCTTGGCGACGCCAACGCAGCCTATGACACAATCCTGGCATTTTTACGCACAATATCACTGCGTCTTACTGCCTCAACACAGCGTGGTTCCTTGGTTTTTAACCTCGGCATTATCTTTGTGGTGCTGTGCATAATGCCTATGGCTGCGCTACTCATAGGCGAGCGCACTATCATCCGCATGGATGCGTGGACCACGCCCCTGCAAGCAGTAGCGGCAGGAATTATGGTCATCATGGCTATTGCTGCAGCTACCGTGCATAACCGGTTATCAGGATTATTATTCGTTGGCGCTACGGGCTATGGGGTAGCTTTCATCTTTGCCACCTATGGTGCACCTGATTTAGCCCTTACCCAGTTGCTTGTCGAAACCATTACCGTCGTAGTATTCATGCTGGTATTGCGTCGATTCCCAGCAGAAACACAATGGCGATCCCACCCCAAAACGATTCGATTCCGAGCATGGCTTTCTATTGCCGTGGGCATTGCCGTCACCATTTTTAGCACCTACGCTATCAATGCCCGAACTCTCGATTCCATTGCCACCACTATCCCTGACCTCGCCTATGAGATTGGTCATGGCGCAAATGCCGTCAATGTTCTCTTGGTTGATATACGCGCCTGGGATACATTCGGCGAAATCAGCGTTTTAGTTATTGCTGCCATTGGTGTTGCCTCACTGGTGTACCGCACCCGAACTTTCCGACGAGAATCTCGACGACCCACCCTAAGCACTACAGGGCGTCGGTGGCTTGCTTCAGCAAAATCCGATACCGCACGTAATCGTTCCTTGCTGGTCAATGTGACCACACGGCTGCTCTTCCCCACCATCATGATATTGAGTCTGTATTTCTTCTTTGCTGGTCACAATGCCCCCGGCGGTGGTTTTGCCGGCGGTCTTGTGGCTAGCTTAGGTATTGTGCTGCGCTACTTGGCAGGTGGCAAAGCAGAACTAGAAGAAACATTCCCTATTGATGCAGCACGCGTTCTTGGTGTTGGCTTATTGTTGAGTGCCATCAGTGCTATTGCCCCCTTATTCTTTGGGTATCCGCTGCTCACCTCGCTCTATTATCCAGTACATATACCGCATATTGGCACTGCTTCACTATCTTCTGTACTTGTTTTTGACGCTGGTGTGTATCTCATTGTTATTGGTTTGGTCGTCGCCATCCTCGGTTCCCTCGGTGTGCAACTAGATGAAGACGAGCATATGCGTAAACAACGAGCACGCGACCGAGCACGCCATTTGCGCAAAAAACTGCATGAACGAAAAGAGATGGAGGTACCCAGTGGTCGCTAATTTTTCTCTACTCCTAGCAGCCGCGGCACTCATCTCAGCTGGGGTGTATCTACTCCTCGACCGCGCCATGACCAAAATGATGCTTGGGCTGCTATTAGTGGGCAATGGAATCAACCTCTTGCTGCTCATGGCAGGTGGTAACCCTGGTTCTGCGCCTATTAAAGGACGTCAGTCGCTACTGTTTGGCGACACTGTAGCTGACCCACTTGCCCAAGGCATGATCTTGACTGCCATTGTGATCTCTATGGCAATGACTGCTTTTATCCTGGCACTTGCTTATCGTCAATATCGTTATCGCACCCAAGATTTGATTGATGATGATGCTGAAGATACCGCTATTGCAGCACGACCAGCCATTGCCGCAGCAGCTCCCGATCATGATGCGTCTGCCGATCCCAGTACGGGACGCCTGGGTGCTAGCGGCGATAACTTTGGCCCCAAATCCTTTGAGGCACCGGTGAAAGGAGATACTGATGAGTGATCTTTACTCCTTCTTACTAGCCTGGCTGCCCCTTATGATTCCGCTGCCGGTCCTCTTACCTGCCATTGGCGCGGCTTTGGTATTGCTCTTGAGTCCTTTTCCGCGGACTCAGCGCACGGTGACCATTGTGTTGTTGTTTTTATTGATTGCGCTCAATGTGAGTATGCTTTTTGTCGTCGACCAAGAAGGTATCCAAACAGTACAAATCGGTGGTTGGAATGCTCCGATAGGTATTACCCTAGTAGCCGATCGCTTATCGACGCTCATGCTCAGCGTTTCCTCCCTCGTCCTCTTTTGCGTAATGTGGTACGCCATTGCCCAAGGTATCCGCGATGGTGGTGAAGAAGATCCAGTAGCGGTATTCCTCCCCACATATCTTTTGCTCACGATGGGCATCAATTTATCCTTCTTGGCTGGTGATTTGTTCAATCTCTACGTGGGCTTTGAGATTTTTCTGGTCGCTTCCTACGTGTTGCTTACCTTATCGGCTTCTGCTGCCAGGGTACGCGCTGGGGTGAGCTACGTGATGGTATCCATGGCTTCCTCTTTCATCTTCCTCCTCGGGTTGGCCTTAGTATATGCCGCAGTAGGCACGCTCAATATGGCGCAAATCTCCCAGCGCATGGATTCTGTTCCCTCTGGAACCACTGCCATGATCTTTTCGGTACTCTTGGTCGCTTTCGGCATTAAAGCAGCAGTGTTCCCATTGGAGAACTGGCTGCCTGATTCTTATCCCACTGCCCCTTCCCTAGTGACAGCAGTCTTTGCTGGGCTTCTCACCAAAGTAGGCGTGTATTCGATTATTCGGATGCGTTCCACAGTGTTCATCGACGGCAGCTTGGATACTGTGCTGCTCTGGGTTGCCCTCGCCACCATGCTGGTAGGTATTTTAGGTGCAATGGCACAATCCGACATTAAGCGTCTCATGAGTTTTACCCTGGTCAGCCATATCGGTTATATGATTCTGGGCGTTGCGTTAGGTACTGCTCAAGGCTTATCTGGCGCTATTTTCTATGCCGTGCATCATATCTTGGTGCAAACCACATTATTCCTCGTCGTCGGCTTAATTGAACGACAAGCTGGCTCATCTTCACTGCGCCGACTAGGCTCTCTTGCACGTTCTTTCCCTATCCTTGGCGCTCTGTATTTAATTCCAGCGCTCAACCTCGGTGGTATTCCACCATTTTCTGGATTTTTGGGCAAAATTGTGCTGCTACAAGCAGCGGCCAACCAAGGTGGTGCCCTCAATTGGGTGCTGATTATTGGTGCAGTTATCACCAGCTTATTGACCCTCTACACAATGGTCGTGGTATGGGCAAAGGCATTTTGGCGCGACCGTGCCGACGCCCCAGAGGGCAGCACAGCTATGGCACACCCTGCGGTGTTACGCGACCTCCGCGATGAAATTGCCCTCACGGAACGCGATGATGTCGGGCGAGCACCCACTGGTATGATTGCAGCGACAATCGCCTTGGTGGCTACTTCTTTGGGCTTAACCTTTGTGGCAGGTCCAGTGTTAGCAGTGACTACGCGTGCTGCCGAGTCTGCACAAAATACCAGCATTTATCAGCAGGCAGTTTTGGGAGATACGCACAAAGCACCAACGCGTACTCTGGAACAAAAGCGTCTCGATGATGGCAGGGATCGCCGTGAATCTGGGGAGGGAGCATGATACATAAACTCCGACGAAGAATTCGCCCGTGGTTTTTATTGTGGGCAATCATTATGTGGGTACTGCTTCAAGGCACACTCACCGTCGCTCATGTTTTAGCGGGAGCCGTGCTAGGGTGTTTAGTCATGTTTGCACTGCCGTTACCAGCAATTCCTCGTGGCAATATCCACATCAATTATCGCGAACTTCTCCGCTTGGCATTGATCTGGCTCATCGGACTGGTTCGTGGAGCCTGTAGCGTAAGTTGGCTCGCGCTGCGCCCACAAGCACCACCGAAAACGGCTATTGTACAAGTGCCTATGCGCGTGGAAAGTGAATTGATTTTTGCCCTCGCCACGAGCTTGTATAACTTGCAGCCTGGTGGTTCGGTGACCGATATCGACGTAGGTAATAGAGTATGGACTGTCCATCTCCTAGATGCACATTCGCCAGAAAAAATTATGCAACAGCGTGCTGATATTGCCAGACTAGAGCGACAATTCATTCGCGCTTTTGAGAGGAGTAATCATGGATCCTGAGCTGTATAATCACTTCTTATTTGCGATTGCGGTTATTTTTGCTGTTTCTTTTATCCTGACCAGTTATCGCATTCTTGCAGGACCAAACTCCATTGATCGACTATTGGGCATGGACGGGTTAGCAGCTATGCTCCAATGCGCTTTTGCCACCTATATTTGTTTTTCGCTCGACAGTACCATCTCCAATGCCATGATTGTCATTGCTCTAGTCGGGTTTATTTCCACAGTATCTATTACTAGGTTCCGTAAAAGAGACGAGGCACGCTCATGAATACCGCCGACACAAACTTGATTCTCGATATTTTATCCTTGGCTTTCATTTTCCTCGGCGCAATTTTTGTCCTGTCAGCGGCTGTCGGTTTAGTCCGCTTTAAGGATAGTCTCTCGCGTGTTCATGCTATTACCAAACCACAAACATTGGGGTTGGTTCTTACCGTTATCGGCGCATTATTGCGCTTGCTCAGTGTGCCTGAGGTGCACCGCAGCGATATGGGTGTCTTAGTATTATTGGTGTTTTTCACCTTGATCACTAGCCCTATTACTGGGCAGCGTGTGGGACGGCTGGTGCGTCGTGAAGCGCTCTATGGGCAACCGGAAACTATGGCTCGCAATGAGGCTCCAGCTGAGCGTGCTATTCGACGCACTTAGCGTATTGGGCGCAAGGTGTCTAGCTCTGCACTTGTGGCTGCCACAACATCTGCCCAGGACTGGGTGCGCTCAAAGAGCGTGCGCTGGCGTTGGTAGCCGGCTCCTCGGGCAATAATTTCATGGATGAGGGCTAGTTCTGGTGCGCAATCAAGTTCTTGGGCGATATCGTCGAGGCGGGTTATCCAATGTGCAAGGTCTTGCGTGACTGGACATTCGTCTGTGTCGCGTGAGGTAATGATGAGTGCGTCTAGCCCATAGCGGGCAGCGCGCCATTTATTTTCTGCGATATGCCAATCTTGCAGCGTAGGGAGTTCTTCGCCACGGTCAATCATGCGGTCGAAATACACAATGAGGCAGTGGGTAAGCGCAACGATGGCGGAAAGTTCACGAATGTTGCTTGTGGCGTCGCTTATGCGGACTTCAATTGTGCCCCATTTTCCAGCTGGGCGGATATCAAAGTGCATACTGCCGGTGTGGTTAATGACCCCGGATTTATCCTGGTCTTTCATATAGGATTCCCACTGCTGCCAGTTGGCAAATTGATAAGGAAGTCCTGCTGTGGGTAATTGTTGATACAGCATGGTGCGGTTGGAGGCATAGCCGGTATCAATGCCATCCCATCCTGGTGAGGATGCTCCCAATGCCAATATGTGTGGATACATGGTGAGCATGGCGTTGATGATTGGCCAGACTCGTTCGCGTTCAGAGATACCCACGTGTACGTGAATGCCCCAGATGAGCATTTGGTTTCCCCAGTATTGAGTGCGCTCGATGATTTCTGCGTAGCTGCCTTTGTCGCTTACTGGTTGGGAGCGGAAATCACTAAAGGGGTGGGAACCCGATGACCAGAGGCGCAGGTCAAGCTGGGTGGCGGCGTGGGTTAATGCAGTGGTAGCCCGGTCGATATACTTTATGGCTTCTGGCACAGTGTGGCACACTGGGGTCACGATCTCGATGGTGTTGGCAAGAAATTCACGTTCCAGGTGTATATCTGGGTTGTGCTTTACGACGAGATCAATGACCTCACCAGCCCTGGGCACAAGATCACAGGTGGCGGGGTCGATGAGAGCAATTTCCCATTCAACACCCAAGGTAGGGTGTGGCGATGGGTGAAAGACCTGGCTCATACGCGTACTGCCTTAAATTAGAGAGTGGTGTTTTGGGTCAGCACGATTACAACGGAATTGTTCTGGTTGCTTTCTGCTGGCAATGTGTCATTGCGTGGTGCTGCAATGCCACCGAGACGAGTTGCTAGTTCCCTAGCAGCGGTTTCTTCTGCTTCATTGCCCGGAGTGAAATATACCGTTGTTTGTGCGTGGATTGGTTCTTGGTAGTTACCGGAGGCTCCAACTGTCCAGCCTTCCGCGCTGAGTTTATCTTTGGTTCGCGCAGCTAAACCGCTTTCTGTGGAGTTGTTGTAGATGTAGAGACGCATATCTTTCGCGTCTTTTGTGCGATCTATTTTTTCTTTCTTTGGAGTCTGCTCAGGTGTGCTTTCCACAGCACTGGCAGCTGGTGGCGGTGTAGGCTCCTGTGTTTCTGGCACTGGTGCCGGTTCTGGGGTTTGCGCAGCAGCGCCAGCTGCTTGTTGCTGGGCTTGTTGTTGTGCTTGTTGCTGGGCGCGTGCTATTGCCGCTTGGGATTGTTGCGCTGCATAAGAGGCTAATTGTTCTTGTGCATTCACGTCACCGGCACTATCGTCTGACTTTTTGTTGACAAGGGAATAGACTCCCCATGCTGCCAAAACAATAGCGACTGTAATAAGAATCATTGCCATCGCTCTTAGCGGGGCACCTTGAGTGTTTTCTTGCCGTTCATTCACGCTCATTATCTTACCCATCTCTGTGTCTAGCTTGAGATCTTCGCTGCGCGCGTCTATCTCGTTTGCGCCTTAATCGTGAGGCTAATACCGGATAGTGTTCCATTACCTCTGGTTGTTCAAGTGCGTGGTTGAGCAACTGATAATAGCGCACCGGGCTTATTCCCAATTCTTGTCTAATGGATTCTTCTTTTTTAGTTATAGTACGAGGTGCCGTGTTCTCATACTCAATTAGTTCTAGGCTGCTTAACTGTTCTCCACGCGGGCTATTCATGCTTTACACTGTAAATCATGTCTGTTCGTCCCATTGTTATCCACGGTGATCCCGTGCTCCACAATCCCACTACTCCAGTCACTGAGCCACTCAGTCAGTTGCAAGAACTCATTGCTGATATGTACGAAACAATGGATGCAGCCCACGGTGTTGGGTTGGCGGCAAACCAGATTGGCGTCGCAAAGCGTTTATTTGTTTACAACTGTCCTGATGAGGATGAATCTGGTGAGATACACATTCGACGCGGGTGCGTTATCAATCCAGTTTTGGAGACTTCTGAGCTGCCGGTTACTATGCCTGCCGACGACGGCAGCGATGATGAGGGCTGCTTATCGCTACCAGGTGAGGGCTTTCCTACTGGGCGCGCGCACTGGGCACGTGTGACAGGTCTTGATGAGCATGGTGATGAAGTAAGCGTGGAGGGCTATGGATTTTTTGCTCGATGTTTGCAGCATGAAGTTGGGCATCTTGATGGTTATGTGTACACGGATACTCTCATTGGCAGGTGGAAGCGTGCTGCAAAGAAAATAATTAAACGTAATGGTTGGACAACCCCTGGTGCTACCTGGTTGCCTGGGGTGGATCCTGATCCTTTTGGGCACGACGATCTCGACGATTAGTATGTTTCGTTCTGTATCACCGGATTGGAATCTGGCAGCTGGGCAACGTGTGGTGGTGCGTCGGAAAGCGGGAAATCATCACACTGATGTCATTGGTCATGTTGTCTCGGTATCTGAGGATCACGTGGTGCTTCGACCACAAAAAGTAGGTGGTTTTCCATCTAGTGCGCCTGAAATTGTCATTGCGCGCGATGATATTGCGGTTGTGCGGAAACTGAGTCCACGCACTGTGCGTAATTCGCAGATTCGTGATATTGAACGTGCTTATGCAAAGGCTTTTCCAGGTCTTGAGCACACGTGGTGTGGGCAATGGTTATTACGCGCTGGGGATGGTATTACTGAGCGTTCTAACTCGGCAGCTCCCCTGGGCAGTGCAGCATTATTTAGCCCGGTGCCGTTGGAGGAGATCACGCAATTTTATCGTGAGCATAATCTGGTGCCGCAACTTCTTATCCCAGAGCGTATTGCGCGTCCGGCGCAAAAACTGGCACAGAGCCAAGACTGGGAGCTAGGTCCGGAAATCATTGTGATGACCAGGGATCTTGCCGATATTCCTGCCCCAAAGACCACGTTACGGTTCCAGCTTGACGCTACTCCAAGCAAGCATTGGCTTGACCTGTATCATTTTCGTGGTCAGGCATTACCTGCGCGTGCCCTCGAATTGCTGTGCGCCGAAATTGATGGTCAGATGGGCTTTGGGGCTTTGTGCGATGACGCTGGGCAGATTGTTGCCATTACCCGTGGCACGATCACTGAGGCTGGGGGCGAGCAGTATTTAGGATATTCTGCAGTAGAAGTTGCTCCCGCTTGGCGACGTCGTGGCTTGGGTACTGATCTGGGGATTCATATGCTCGGGTGGGGGCAGGCACTCGGTGCTGACTATGCCTATTTGCACGTGCTTGAGTCGAATCATGCTGGTATTGGTTTGTACCAGAAGTTAGGGTTTGTGGAACATCATCGTCATCGATACGCCACTATCGCTCATAATGCCCACTAAAACTATGTAGTCTTGTGGTATGCGTATTGCGAACTGGAATGTAAACTCTGCGCGTACCAGAGTTGATCGCATGGTGGCTTTTCTTGCTCGCCATGATGTTGATGTATTGACGGTTCAAGAAACAAAGTGCAAAGATGAGCAGTTCCCTTATCAGGCATTCGAGGAATGTGGTTATCAGGTTGCTCACCTGGGTCATAATCAGTGGAATGGGGTAGCGCTTATTTCTCGAGTTGGTTTGACTGATGTATGCGAGCATTTTCCACATCAACCTGGTTTTAATAAAGACCCGGCTCAACGACAAGCCAGAGAAGCACGTGCGTTATCTGCACTGTGTCAGGGGGTGCGCGTGTGGAGTTTATATGTCCCTAATGGGCGAGAGATAGCTGACCCACATTATGACTATAAGCTGAGGTGGCTCTATAGCCTTGCCGACTATGTCACGCACAGTGCGGAGCACAAGTTGGTGCTCAGTGGTGATTTTAATATCGCGCCTGAGGATAAACACGTGTGGGATATTGAGGCTTTCATTGACAAGACGCATATTACTGAACCAGAGCGTCAAGCATTTGATAATCTCATTGATGCTGGATTATCTCTTACTTCCCCTACTGAAGGGTTTAGTTATTGGGATTATCAAGCAGGACGGTTTCAGCGTAATCAGGGAATGCTGATTGATTTTCAGTTGGCTCGTGGAGTAAGCGCTACTCAAGCATTTATCGACGTCGACGAGCGCAAAGGAAAAGGTGCTTCCGACCATGCCCCAGTGATTGTGGACTATAAAGATGAGTGAGATTCTAGACTAAAAATGCACTTTAATATCGACCTTTCTTCCTGGCAAACCATTGGGTTGGCAATTGATTACAGTATTAAGTTGGTCGCTATTGGTTTTGTGCCCGAAGGGCGCAGGCCAAGTTCTTCTACGGCATGGCTATTGGCAATTTTGGTGTTGCCCTATGTGGGATTACCACTGTTCTTGCTCATGGGCAGCCCTTATATCAACCGCAGACGTCACCGGGTGCAGCAAGAAGCAAATGACATGATGGCACAGGTGCATGAGCGAGAACCTGATTTTCCCGCTGACACTATCACTGACCCTGAGCTGCTCTCCATTATTCGGATGAATCGCGCTTTGACTTCCCTGCCAGCACTCAGTGGTATCAATCATGGTATCCATAGTGATTATGAGCGCACTATTGAGGCAATGGCTGCGGCAGTGGATAAAGCACAAAAATATGTTCATGCAGAGATTTATATTTTTGCGTGGGATCACACCACAGATGTGTTCTTTCGGGCATTAGAGCGGGCTGTGGCTCGTGGAGTAGAAGTGCGCGTGCTATTCGACCATGTGGGTAGTTGGAAATATCCTGGTTATCGCACATTGGGGCGCAAACTTAATGCGATCGGCGTGAGTTGGCACCTGATGTTACCTTTGCAACCGTGGCGGTGGCGTTTTCGCCGCCCAGACCTGCGTAACCACCGCAAGATGCTCATTATCGACGGCATCCGCGGCTTTATGGGCTCACAAAATATGATTGACTCCAGCTATCTTATGCGCAGCAATCGCAGGATTGGGCGGCATTGGGTCGATGTGATGGTGGAACTTTCTGGGCCGGTAGTGTCGTCGATGAATTATATTTTTGCGATCGATTGGTACACCGAATCAGAGGAGTTGCTTGTTATTGACGATAATGTGCCAGCCCCTGCAATTCCGCGTCAAGAGCACGATACTTCGGCAAATGTAGTGCAGCTTATTCCTTCAGGACCGGGATACCATACTGAGCCGAACCTGCGGATGTTTAATTCCATTATTCACCATGCAAAAAAGCGGCTCATCATGTGCTCGCCTTACTTTATCCCTGATGAATCCATGACCGAAGCAGTAACGTCGGCAGCCTATCGTGGTGTTGAAGTGGAACTTTATGTCAGTGAGCAGGGCGATCAATTCATGGTGCACCATGCTCAGTGTTCTTATTATCAGACTCTATTAGAAGCAGGTGTGAGGATCTTTTTGTATCGAAAACCAGCCGTGCTCCATTCTAAGTTTTTGCTTGCCGACCCAGATGCCGGTGATGGTGCGATTGGCGTGATTGGTTCTTCTAATATGGATATGCGCAGCTTTGGTCTGAACTATGAGATTTCTCTGATGAGCACGCGCGGTAATATCATTAGCCAGCTTAATGCGCTGTCGCAAGAATATCGCACTCAGTGTCGAGAGTTGTCGCTAACGGAATGGAAGAAACGCAGTTTAGCGTGCCGCTATGTTGATAATGTCATGCGACTGACCTCTGCTTTGCAGTAAGTGGATATTTTCCTGCTACCCTAATGTCCGTGCCCCAACGCTATGACAGCCCCAGAATCAACGCCCATGCTACAGCATGGACGCGCCTTAGTGAGCTGTTGCATTGGCTGCTTATCTTTGGTCTGATTTTTGCCTTGGGCATGAGCCTCAGCGTGCTTATCGACACGCTCCTAGGCATTATCATGGACTTCGATTTGCCGCACAATCTCAATTTACTTACTGCCTTTGCGCTGGGAATTTTTGCTACCGCAGTGGTACAATCATCCACTGCGATTTCTATTGCCACTATCTATTTTGTCAGCGCTGGTACCGTAGAAACTTCTGTGGCAGTGTTTATCATTTTTGGCATCAACCTAGGAACAACACTGTCTCCCCTATTGCTGTCCAACATATTCCCCGGCAATATCGCAGCAAAAAAAGCCAGTTTGCTCCATGTGCTCTTTAACACTTGCGGGTTACTCATTGCCATCCCCTTAGAGCTGAGTTTTCAGCCATTTTCTCAACTGGCTCAGGCATTAAGTCCAGCTATTGGTTCTTTTTCCACTCATTCTTTCTCAGCAGCACCTTGGTTATCTGTAGGCAAGCACTCCATCATGGCATCTATCGCCATAATTATGGGCTGCTCATTCCTGGCAGTGCTATGCATACGTCTCATTGCCACACTCAGCGCCCGTATTGTTGCTGGTACTGGGTTTGGCATCTTGGAAAGGGCTGGCAACTTAGGCACCAGCATTGGCCTGGCTGCTGGAGCATTAGTGACAATTCTAGTGGGCACTTCCTCCACTACGGTTACTGCTGTGACAGCCATGGCGTCGCGTCGCTGTCTTAGTGAACGCGTTAGTCTGGCAGTCATTATTGGCGCCAATATGGGTACCACTATCAGCGGTATTTTTGTCAGCTTTAGCTTATCCCATACCAGTCCCGCTGCCCTTCATGTAGCCCTCGTCCATGTTCTATTCAACGTGGTTATTGCGTTTTTGGTACTGCTCATCCCACAACTACGCTTTGGTCTGATGAGGCTTGCCGACTACTGCGCTCACCTTATGCAACGGCATTTCTTCCTGAGTAACTTAGTGCTGTTTCTCGTATGGTTTGCCATCCCCGCTGCACTATTCCTGACATAATAATTGCCCAAGTTTTTCTTTCAACCCAGGCCAAGCCTGGGCAAAAGCCGGCAACAGTTTCAGCTCGGTGACTTCATCCCAATCCACCCAACGCAATTCCGCCGACTCAGCATTGGGCACCACTGTTAATTGGTGCATGGCACGAGCAATAACAGTGGTATATGTCCACCCGCCAGCTAATTCTGGGCGCGCTGGATCGGCAGGAAAAGGCCCTGCGGTGATAAGAGCCTCTATAACGTGCACCTGTTCTGGGGTAATTCCTGTTTCTTCTTGGGCTTCACGCAATGCTGCTTCGATCACACTCTCGTACGGTTCTCGCGCCCCGCCTGGCAATGCCCACGTGTCTCCTTGTGCAGTCCATGCTGCGCGATGTTGCATGAGCACCGACCATTTTCCGCTACTGTCGGGAGCTACAAGTAATAATCCTGCTGCTCCTCTACTACCCCATAAGCGTGTATTATTTGGCCCTGCTGCCCATGATGCACTTGAGTTTTCTTGTTTCACAGCTGCAGCTTCCTTACGTCATTGGCTTGTTTCTACTATTGTAAAGTTATGCCAGAGATCTCACTAGATACCCCTGAAGATTCTTGGCTTGACCATGCCGATAATCGCACGCAACGTGCCCAAAGCACTCGGGACATATGGCGAGAATCTCTTGCTTTTCCGCTGCGATGGATCAAAAAGTTCTTCAGGTTCCTGGGCACAACCCCAGGTAAAATGACAAGTTTTGTCGTCGTATCTAGTATTGCGGTGCTCATTGCCGGGTTATTGATGTCACAAGCCTCTGCCCAACGACGAGCCGATCTCGGCGTACTGATCAGCAGCACTGAGCCAGTTTCTGCAATGAGCCACGACCTCTACACTGCGCTTTCCCTTGCCGATACTCAAGCAACAGTTGGCTTCGTGCGCTCTGGGGCAGATAGTGAACAAAACCGCCAACAGTATTACGCGGCATATCAACAAGCCACCCGTGCGGCAATACGCACTGCTGCTGGCTTATCCGAAGCTGATCCCGAAACAATGAATAAAGTGGTACGGATCAACGAGCTATTACCCACATATGCTGGTTTGGTCGAGACAGCATGGGCAAATAATCGCCAAGGCAACCCCGTTGGCGCAGCTTATATGTCGGAAGCCAATGCGCTTATGCGCAAAGAAATACTCCCGACGGCAGACCAACTCTACGCGATAACCTCTAGGCAGGTCGTCGAACAGCAACGGAACTTAGCAGTGCCATTGTGGGTGCCGCTTTCTGTTTTGTTCATTGCCTTGCTCATTTTGGTTGCTGTGCAAGTGTGGTTAGCAAAAGCGACACATCGACGGCTTAATCGCGGCTTTTTATTTGCCACAATTTTAATGGTCAGCGCTACGCTGTGGGTGTCTACGGCTAATATCCTGACCTGGCAAGCTGGTAATCAAGCCTATGAACAGGCAGCTGTTCCGCTTAATCAGCTCGTCAGTGCGCGAGTTATGGCCCAGCAAGCGCGCACCAATGAAACCATTGCCCTGGTGCATCGGCAGTCGCAAATCTCAAGCACAGTGACTTTTAGCTCGGCACATCATGCAGTATCCAAAGCATTGGATACTTTCGACGCCTCCCAAGTGGCAAAGGATTCCACTCACACAGATACTGCCAGAGACACCTTGGCGCAGTGGCAACAAGCCCACGACAGTCTCCTCGAGGCTTTGAGTGTGGGTGACTACGACACAGCGCTACCTTTGGCTGTGGGTGACTCTACCTCCGAAGGGAATGAGAGTTTTAAGAAACTTGATACGGAATTAGAAGTGCTCATCGACGACGCTCGCCAGAGTATGCGCGCTCATATCGCCCGCGGGGTAAGTGCATCTAGTTTTATCAGCATCGTGGTATTGGTGCTGTCGATACTATCCGTACTAGCCCTATGGTTAGGAATCCGAGCACGACTGTTGGAGTATTTATGATGAAAAAAACAATGTGTCTCGGTGCTATCGGACTAGTGTTCCTACTCACTAGCTGCGCTAGTGCAGATCAATTCCGGTTTGAGGATGAACACACAACACCAAGCGCTTATGTGCCTTTGCCTGATGGCGTTACCTTAGAAAAAGCCGATGGGGTCGCGCACGAACCTAATGAAACCACTAATCTTCTTGGCTCTCTTGCCCCGGATGAGCGTCGTCCGCAGGAACGTGTCCCAGAGATTATGCGCCGAGGCAGACTGATTGTTGGTGTAGATCAGTCCCAATACTTGCTGGGATACCGTGATCCTGCCTCTGGAGAAATTTTGGGCTTTGAGGCAGATATTGCCCGGGAGATAGCGCGAGATATCTTTGGTGATCCAAGCAAAGTAGAGTTCCGGTTCGTCGACAGTTCTTCTTGGGTCGAAGTCTTAGAAAGCAATCAAGTCGATTGCATTATCCGCAATATCTCCATCACCAGACAACGCCAAGACCAGGTGTTTTTCTCCACAGCCTATCTCACCGCGCAAACACGACTCCTAGTGCCAGCCAGATCTGAGGTAGAAACAATCGACGACCTTGCAGGGAAAACCGCCTGCGTCACCGACAAATCCACCTCTTTACAAAGCGCTAAAGCATACGCACCACACACCAATCTGCTAGTCGCTAACTCCGACTCTGATTGCTTGGTCAGCTTGCAACAATCCCAAGCAGACGCCCTGATCTCCGATGACATCACCCTCTCTGGAATCGCAGCCCAAGACCCCTTTACCCGAATCACCAACAGCACAATTGGCGAGGAACACTATGGCATTGCCTTCGCCAAACCAGGAGTACGCCACAATACCGACGGGCTCATCCGGCAAGTAAATAGCACTCTAGAACGTATTTTCTCCGATGGAACCTGGTATGAGCTCTATGACCAATGGCTTGGCGCATACTTACCCACCCAACAACCACCAGCACTGAACTACCGCAGCGAAAGGACGGTGCGCAACTAATGCCTATCCCAGACAATGAACACACCCAAGCAGCCTTCTATGATCCTTTCGCCAACGACCATGAACAGGTCACTACTGATCGCACCTACTCAAATGCCGACCCGGACATCGCAGCACTCATCAAAGGGCTCGATAACCTGCCCTATACTGAAGAAACTGGTGCCGTTGCCTTTGATCCTTTTGCTGACGACGAAGACGAAAACGACCAAGACTATGCACAACAAATAGGAAATCGCGCCCGCGAGGAAGCCCTCTCTACTTTCCGCCAACGACGTGGCACCAGCCGAAGCGCCCGCCCTGTTGCCAATGGCATGGTCAGCCTGCCATTCATCCCACTAATCCCCGAAGACTTAGCGCTGAAAAACCCCACAGACAACTCTGAGGTAGAACCACCTATTTTGCACCCTGGCGATATTGTTGCCGAGCAATATGAAATTGTTGGTGTCATTGCCCACGGCGGCATGGGCTGGATTTACCTTGGCACCGATCGTAATGTATCCGGTCGCATGGTCGTACTCAAAGGAATGATCGACAAAAATAATAGCCACGACTATGGTGCCGCCGAAGCAGAGCGGGAGTTCCTGGCAGATATTACCCACCCCGGGATTGTCAAAAGCTACAACTTTATCGACGATCCTCGCATACCTGGCGGACTCATCGTCATGGAATACGTACCAGGCCCCTCACTACGCGCCCTCAAGAAACAACAGGAAACCGGGCGTTTTGCCATTGACATTGCCATTGGCTACATCCTAGAGGTACTGCCTGCCCTCGACTACTTACACTCCCGTGGTGTGGTCTACAACGACCTCAAACCAGACAATATCATTGCCACAGAAAACCAAGTCAAACTCATCGACCTGGGCGCAGTATCTGGTATTGGCGCTTATGGGTTTATCTACGGCACAAAAGGATTCCAAGCACCGGAAGTAGCCACGCATGGCCCGTCGGTGGCAAGTGATATTTACACTGTGGGGCGCACCCTTGCTGCACTCACCATTCACCTGCCCGTCGAAAATGGCGCATACTCCACCAAACTTCCCACCCCCGATGAAGAACCACTCTTTGCCCAATATGTGTCTTTTCATCGCTTATTGCGCCGCGCCACTGAAGAAGATCCGCACAAACGCTTCAGTAGTATAAAGGAATTAGAGACTCAGCTCTACGGGGTGCTGCGTGAGTTCCTTGCCGTGCGCGATGGCAAACAATTCCCAGCACAGTATTCGCTATTCTCCCCACAGCGTTCCACCTACGGCACCAAGCACGCAGTTTTCCACACAGATCAGCTGCTCGACGGCATTGAGCGCTCAGTGAAAATGACCCCCACCGAGATTATCACCGCACTGCCTGTGCCACTACTTGATCGTGATGACCCAGGCGCAGTTCTCATCTCTGGATTCTCCTACACTGAGCCTTCAGAAGCCTTAGAGACAATGCGCCAAGCAATGACCCAAGACAAGTTCCGTGACTCAAAGGAAATCCCACTTGGTGTAGTACGCTCCCTGATCGACCTAGGCTTTACCGACGAAGCTCGCTCCTGGTTGGACACTCTCGAACCACAATTGGGATCTGATTGGCGCTACCAGTGGTATGCCGGCATTACAGCACTGTTACTTGAGGATTATCTGAGTGCTCAAGCGAACTTTAATCAGGTGTTCTCGGTACTGCCTGGGGAGTCCGCACCAAAACTGGCGCGTGCTGCGGTATCTGAGTTGATTTTGCAGCAGCTTGGTTTGGCAGATAAACCACAACTGTCCCCAGATGCGGCTATTGCAGCGGTGCGTTTAGATTTCCATTCACCGGGTGGTATGTGGAATCATTTGTCCACTGAGCCAGAAACCCTACGCTATAAGGGAATCTATCTCTACTCGCTCATCTGGGCGACAAATCCCGCCACAGTGTCCTCTGCGTTCGGGTTGGCGCGAATGCTCATGGCGGAAAACCAGGTGGAGTTGGCGGTACAAGCACTCGACCAAGTGCCCCAATCATCACGACATCACCGCATGGCACAGCTCACAGCGATTTTGCATTTGCTGTCTCAGGATCTTACTGAGTCGCGAATCCGTCGAGCCGCGAGGCGACTAGAGAAAATCCCCACCAATGAGCCCAGGTTCCAACAAATTCGCATTGCCGTGCTCAATGCCGGTTTAACCTGGTTGCATGAGACTGGATTGCCGGCCGCTGCTGCCTCAGGCGGGTTATTTGGGTTTGCTTTTACTCGCGATGGGCTACGCACCGGACTGTATGAGTCTTTGCGATCTCTCGCCCGGGCAACCCCGCACCCATTTCACCGTTATCAGCTCGTCGATATGGCAAACCAAGTCCGCCCTACGACGTGGTTCTAGCCAGTTTCTTCGCATACCTGGCAATAGCAAGCTCTTCGTTGGTAGGAACCACAAAAACTTTGATCTGAGATTTATCCGTAGAAATCTCTCGAGGACCTTTTGCCTTGGCTGCATTGCGCTCAGGGTCGAGCTGAATACCAAAGTTTTCTAAGTCAGCCAGTGCGTCGGCACGCACAAACTTATCATTCTCACCCACACCAGCGGTGAATGTGATGGCGTCGATACGCCCCAATGCCACCAAATAAGAACCAATAAACCTACGCAACTGGTGAATATAGATGTTGTAGGCAAGCCAAGCGTCACCATTTTCCTCCTCAATCATGGCGCGCAAGGTACGGAAATCATTAACCCCCGCAATGCCTTTAACCCCGGAGCGTTTGTTGAGTAGGGTGTCGATGTCATCAATGCTCATACCGTTGCGGTACAGGTGGAAAATAATGCCAGGGTCAATGTCGCCAGAGCGAGTACCCATCGCCAACCCTGCCAGTGGTGTCATCCCCATTGAGGTATCCACTGGTTTGCCATGCCGAATCGCCGCAGCTGAGGCACCATTACCCAAATGCAAGGTAATCTGATTCACCCGATCTGGATCCTTGCCCAACAAAGCAGGAACCTGCTGCGACACATACTCGTGACTAGTGCCGTGGAATCCATAACGGCGAATACCTTGCTCCGCCGCCACCTCACTATCGACGGCATACAATGCCGCAGCCGGTGGCAAGTTAAAAAAGAATCCCGTATCAAATACCGCCACATGAGGAACATCCGGCAAAAGTGCGCGAGCCACCTCGATACCTGAGATATTGGCAGGATTATGCAAGGGTGCCAATGGGATAAGACCACGAATCCACTCAACAATCTCATCCGTGATGATTTCCGGCTGGGAAAAAACTTGCCCACCATGCACCACCCGATGCCCTACTGCCTCGAGCTCTACCTCGCCAAGACCACAACCATGCTCATCCATAAGCCCAAATGCCAGATCCAACCCCACCCGATGATCGGCAATAGGCGCACACTTCTCATAGTCTTTTCCAGCAAAACTCAAGCTCACCCTGCCCTCTTGCTCACCAATGCGCTCGACTAAACCAACCGCATAAGGGGCAGCTGTGGCATCCTGATCAGGGTCGACAAGCTGAAACTTAATCGACGAGGAACCCGAATTCAACACAAGAATCAACGACATTATGCTTGTTCCTTAGCCTGAATAGCAGTAACAGCAACAGTATTGACAATATCGTCCACAGTAGCACCACGAGACAAATCATTAACCGGCTTATTCAACCCCTGCAAAATCGGCCCCACAGCCAAAGCACCAGCACTACGCTGCACCGCCTTATAGGTGATATTTCCCGCATCCAAGTCCGGGAAAATAAACACATTCGCCTGCCCCGCTACTGAAGAGTTTGGCATCTTCTTCTGCGCCACCGACGCCACCACCGCAGCGTCGAACTGCAATGGACCATCGACCGCCACCGAACCATCAAGCTCCTGTGCCCTAGCCACCGCTTGCGCCACCCGATCCACATCCGGACCACTGCCAGACGTACCCGTGGAATAGGACAACATAGCAACTTTAGGATCAAGCCCAAACTGTGCCGCTGTCCGCGCCGACACGACGGCCATCTCAGCCAATTGCTCCGGTGTCGGATTCGGGTTAACCGCACAGTCGCCAAAAGCCCAAAGTTTGCCCTGCATAACCATCAAGAAAATCGACGACACCACCGACGCCTCAGGCTTAGTCTTAATAATCTGAAAACTAGGCTTAATGGTGTGCGCCGTAGTATGGGCTGCACCAGAAACCATGCCGTCGGCAAGCCCATTGTGCACCATCATGGTTGCATAGTAGGAGATATCTGCCATCGTTTCGCGAGCCTGCTCGACAGTCACCCCCTTTGCCTTGCGCAACTGCGCAAATTGCTGCGCAAACTCCTCACGCTGTGGATCAGTCGCCGGATCCTTGAGTACAGCCGCAGAAATATCCAACTCCAACTCCACAGCGCGCGCCTGTATCTGCTCTGGCACACCCAAAATAGTCAGCTGGCAAATCCCCCTACTCAAGAGTTTGTCAGCAGCAATTAAAATGCGATCATCGTCGCCTTCAGGCAACACAATATGCGCCTGCTTAGTTTTAGCTTGGCGCAACAACCACGCCTCAAAAACCTCCGCGCTTATCACTGGCTCAAACTCTTGAGTAGGCAGAGTCTGACTACCTGCGGTTTCCTCAGTGAAAAATGCCGCTAGATACGCCCCAATCTTCTCGACCTCCTCGCGAACAAGATCCTCACGCACACCTGCGCCACTGAGCACAAACATGGGCACGCCCAATGCTGCGGCTAGACGTGCGTCGAAAGTAATGCTACCCGTGCCCAGGAACAAGACTCCCGACTCCGGCACACCCGCCAAAGCCTCAGCTACTGAGGAAACCTCGCCTAGGTCATGGATGGACAATCCTAATTGTTGCGCAAAATGCGCGCTATCAAAACTATCGAAATTGCAACCAATGCTGCTCACCAATGCAGAGTGTGCCACCAGCAGATTCCTTCCTGGTTCAGGGGCAAATACACTTACCAGTGTACTGCAGGCAGTCCTTTGCTAGATGGGCAAAAACGCGTAAAGTAAATGAGTAAAAAATTTTCCCTACTCAAAGGAATGACGACTATCTATGACTACTCCATTGCGCGTCGCCGTCATCGGCGCAGGGCCTGCCGGTATTTACGCTTCCGACCTACTGATCAAATCCGACGTCGACGTCAGCATTGACCTATTCGAGCGCATGCCAGCTCCATTCGGACTGATCCGCTATGGCGTAGCCCCAGACCATCCCCGCATCAAAGGCATCGTCAAATCCCTACACACAGTGCTCGACAAACCCCAACTGCGCCTCATTGGCAATGTGAATGTCGGCACAGACATCAGTGTCGAAGAGCTCAAAGAATACTACGACGCCATCATCTTCTCCACCGGCGCCACCGGCGACCGCGACCTAGGCATCCCAGGCCAAGACCTCCAAGGCTCCCACGGTGCCGGCGAATTCGTCGGCTTCTACGACGGCAACCCAGACTTTAGCCGCGACTGGGATCTCTCCGCGCGCCAAGTTGCCGTCGTAGGTGTAGGAAATGTTGGACTCGACGTCGCCCGTATCCTTGCCAAAACCGGCGAAGAACTCCACGTCACCGAAATTCCCGACAACGTGTACGAAACACTCAAAACCAACCAAGCCACAGAAGTACACGTATTCGGGCGCCGCGGACCAGCCCAAGCAAAATTCACCCCACTCGAACTCAAAGAACTCGACCACTCACCCACCATTGAAGTCGTAGTCAACCCAGAAGACATCGACTACGACGCCGCCTCCGAACAAGCACGCCGCGACTCCAAATCCCAAGACCTCGTGTGCCAAACCCTCGAAAACTACGCAATCCGAGAACCCAAAGGCGCACCACACAAACTCTACATCCACTTCTTTGAGTCACCAGTAGAAATCCTTGGCGACGACGGCAAAGTCGTGGGCATCCGCACCGAACGCACCGAACTCACCGGCGACGGCAACGTACGCGGCACCGGAAAATACACCGACTGGGAAGTCCAAGCAGTCTACCGTGCCGTCGGCTACCGCTCCGACGCCATCACCGACATCCCCTTCGACGAACAACGCGCCGTCATCCCCAACGACGGCGGCCACGTCCTCGACCACACCGGCGCCATCATCCCTGGACTCTACGCAACCGGCTGGATCAAACGCGGCCCAGTAGGACTAATCGGAAACACCAAATCCGACGCCAAAGAAACCACAGAAATGCTCCTCAACGACTGGACAACCGGAGCCCTCACCCCAGCACACCACCGCGACGACAACGCAATCCTTGAGTTACTCAAAGAACGCGGCATCACCACCACCAACTGGGACGGCTGGTACAAACTCGACGCAGCAGAACGCGCCCTTGGCGAAGCCGAAGGACGCGAACGCAAGAAAATCGTTGAGTGGGAAGAAATGCTCACCCACGCTAAAGCGACTGAGCACTAAGCCGCGCCTGGGCACTAGCCTGGGCTGTGGTTTCCGCAGTAGACAACGCCACAGTTACTGAAGGAAATACGCGAATATCCGACTCAGGCACACTCAGCGCACCTACCGCGGCGTGATAACTCACCTGACCACGCCGCGCCACACTCACACTAGCACCCGGAGAAATCAACGTGGTGTCCAACGGCAACCCCAAAATAGCGCGCGCATGCAACTCAAACTGACTGAAGCGTTGCGACGCCAACGTCACCACTGCCCGATCATGAGGCTGGGTAGCCGCACCAGAGAAATAGACATCGTCGCCAGAAACATAAAGCTCAACACCAATAACACCTCGACCCCCCAAGGCATTACTGACCCGAGCAGCCACCGAGCGCGCATTTTCCAGCGCCTGAGCAGACAAGGCAATAGGTTGCCACGCCCGAGTGTCCTCCACGCCAATTGGCTCGCAAAACCACGTCGCTAACTTTCCAGTCGCAGGATCAATCGACCGAGCCACCAAAAGCACAACCTGCTGCCCACACACACTTTCCACCACAACACGCTGCCCCTGCCATGCCGCAGCCACCTCAGACTCACTCGACACCACCACATAGCCACGACCAGTGGTGTGCGTCGAAGGTTTAACCACACAAGGGTAGCCGACCTGGCCAATCGCCACCTCAAACTCAGCGAACGACGACGCAACCTCGCACATCGGGATCGGCAACCCCAGCTTCTTGCGCGCCAAACGCAGCATCTGCTCCCTACTGAAAGAAAACTCGAGTGCCCCTACTGAAGGAACCAGACCCTGCAACTGCTCCAGCCCCGCAATATCAGACAGCGGCAGAATATAATCCGGATCGAATTCATCACAAAGAGCTCGCACATCTTGCGGGTCTTCTTCCACATGAACATGCGCTCCTAGCGCGCTAAAGGCGTTGGTAAGCTCTCCAGTGAACTCACCAACGCCAAGGACCAGCACGCGAGCTGCAGCTGCATCCACAGAATTTTCCATAGAACTACTGAGCGAAAATCTTGGTTACTTCGTCGATGCTGTTTTGCGCGTTGAGTGGAATCAACTTCTCAATCTCTTCAGTAACTGAGGAGATTTGCTCCTGAAGTTGCTTAACCTGTGGATCGTTGTTCATTAGCCACTCGTTAGCCGCAGCAGTGTCGTCTTGGAAATTACGCATTGGTGTGTGCGCTTCAGTAGAGTTAGGGAGCTGGAAACGCTCATTGACCTGACCATCTGGAATTCCATAAGCCTTTTCGATTGCCACGTCAGCTGGCTGGGAACGACCTACGAGTCCCAATACTGTCATGGATGTAACACCAAGCGCTTCGCCTGTGTTTGGATCGAAAGTCACACCACCAGAGTCACCTGGGCGCACCTCGCCCAAGTACCACAGTCCATTGCTGGTGCGCAGAACCTGAGTGCCACAAGTACGACCAGTGGTTTGTCCATCCTTGCAAATTGGCTTACCAAATTCATCGAATGATACTTCGCCTGGCTTGAGGTCAGGATAATCACGGACACTGGTAAGCTCTACTGGCTGCCCTTGAGAGTTACCGAACTGATCCTTTGAGTCAGCAATGCGAGTGGCATTCACTCCGTCGATAAGCACGATTGTGCCCCAGTCGTCTCCGTTGAGGACGGCTTCTACATTCTCATTGTCAGTGTTCAGGACTGGCGCGCCATGCTCACGGGTGCCGATGAGCTTATCGCCCTCATGAGTTGGCACATAAACCTCAGGCTGCATCGACATCTCACCATCAACGCCCCACACACAGTGACCTGCAGTGATGAGCACGTCACGCTTGGTTCCATCAGGCATGGTCACAGTACCTGGCACGCCCTGGGAGCAAGAGGCAGCGGAAAGCTGCGGTGGCATATTCTTGAGTGGAGAATCCTCTTCGATAACTGGGCGAATACGCATCGGCGCACCCGGAGCGATTTCTGCAGCATTAGCTACTACTGGAGAAAAAACCGCAGCTGAAGCTAATAGCAGCGATGCTTTACGACGAATCTTCATGAGAAACCTTTCAGTAGGGAATAATCATCTTCCACAGTACATTACTGAAGAATATCGTTCAGAACAATCGTTTGATCGCGACCAGGCCCAACACCAATGTAAGAGATTCGACACCCGGAGAGCTCCTCAAGCCTACGCACATACTGCTGCGCTTTCTCCGGCAAATCAGCAAATTCCTTACAGTCGGAAATGTCCTCATCCCACGCCGGCATAGTCTCAAAAATAGGAGTGGCGTGATGGAACTCGGATTGAGTCAATGGCATCTCGTCGTAACGCTGCCCGTCGACGTCATACGCAACACAAATTGGAATCTCCCCAATACCAGTGAGTACGTCGAGTTTCGTGAGGAACAAATCAGTAAACCCATTCACTCGCGAAGCATAACGAGCAATCACAGAATCATACCAGCCACAACGACGCTTACGCCCAGTATTCACACCGACCTCACCACCAGTAGTCTGCAAATACTCACCCCACTTGTCGAAAAGCTCCGTAGGAAACGGACCAGCACCAACGCGAGTGGTATAAGCCTTGATGATCCCCAAAGAACTCGTAATACGCGTCGGACCAACACCCGCACCCACACACGCACCACCAGTAGTGGGATTAGAACTCGTCACAAAAGGATACGTGCCATGATCAACATCAAGCATCGTTGCCTGACCACCCTCCATGAGAACGTGCTTACCCTCGTCGAGAGCACGATTGAGCACATACTCAGCATCAATCACCATCGGGCGCAAACGATCAGCATAAGACAGAAAATACTGCACAGTCTCTTCGACATCAATCGCCTGACGATTATACATCTTCACCAAAATCTGATTCTTCACATCCAAAGCCGAAGAAATCTTCTGACGCAAAATCGACTCATCAAAAATATCCTGCACCCGCAACCCCACACGCGACACCTTATCCGCATAAGCCGGACCAATACCACGACCAGTAGTACCAATTGCGCGCTTACCCAAGAAACGCTCCTGAACCCGATCCAAAACCTGATGATACGGCGCGACCAAATGCGCATTCGCCGAAATACGCAACCGCGACGCATCCGCCCCCCTCGCCTGCAAACCATCAATCTCAGCAAACAACGCCTCAAGATTGATTACCACACCATTACCCAACACCGGAACCGCATTCTCCGACAACACACCCGCAGGCAACAACTTCAACTCATACTTCTCGCCACCAACCACAACAGTATGACCAGCATTATTACCACCATTCGGCTTGACCACATAATCCACAAGCCCACCCAAAATATCAGTAGCCTTGCCCTTGCCTTCATCGCCCCACTGCGCGCCAACAATCACAATTGCAGCCATCGAAACACGTCCTATCCCATCCAAACTTAAAAGACGATTAATCATTCTACAGTGCACTAAGCTAAAGTCCATGCGCCTGGTACTACTGCACTGCGGGGCGCCGAAAGGCGCCGCCCCTACTCAAGAGTTTGAGAGCTTTGAGTTACCCCAGATTCCGACTCAAAAACAACTCAAATTTCTCGAAGCTATCTGCAAAGAAATGCTACCGACTGATCCCACCCCAACACTGGAAGAGATTATGCAGCAGCCAAATGTTGCTCACATGGGTGCACCTGTACGCGCGCCACAGTGCCCTACTGAAGAGTTACGCATCATTGTTTCTGGCACGGATGCCTCACTGTCTACAGTACTAACTCGATTAATGCGTTCAGACACTATGTGGGCATCTGTGGCATATCTCCCTACTGAAAAGTCTGTTGCAGCAAAAAACTGGGGTCTGCCTGTTGATTCTCTTGAGTCGTTACTTAACCTCGCAGTCTCAGGAGAGATTAAACCAGTACCAGTTATCAGGGATGACTCTGCCCATGTAGTAGCTGGCCACGCAATCATTGAGCAGTGGGAAAATCGTGAGTTTACTGGAGAGATTATTCTCGACGACGCCACGCTACTTAATCATCAAGCACGAAAACGAACTCCACAGTATGGCAAATTCGGCGCAAAACTTGTCCCCATGATCGATGCACCAGGTTTGATAGCTGGAGTGATGAACACATCTAGCGTTTCCCGTCGTTCATTATGGGGTCGTGTTTTACCAAAGTCTTCAGTAGAGAAGGAGTCAGTGCATACCGGACGCGCCCTCCAGGCAGGGGGCGTGGCGATTCGTGTGTCGATCGATGGCGTTGCGCGGACTCGTCCGGTGGGTCGGGTTACGTTTTATCGGCATCTTCGTGATGCCCAGATTGTTCGCCCGTAGTGTTGAGTAGGTTACTGCCGCTGTATTGCAGTACCGGGTGTTCGTTTGTGTATTCTATGTTGCGAATTTTGTCGCGCCAGATTGCCTTTCCTTGTTTGTAATAAATTTCAGCTCTCCCTTGAGTGATAAGTTTGTGGTGTTCTCTGCAGACCATCACAAGGTTGTTGATGTCTGTGTTTCCTCCTTTGTGCCATTCGTATATGTGATGTGCTTCCAGCATTCGCGCTTGGCGGTAGCATCCAGGGCCTGCGCAAAGTATTTGTTGTGCCGCGAGTGCTAATCGCTGGTCGATGTGGGCACTGCGGATAATTCGCCCCATGTATAGTGGTTGTTTTTCGTCGTCGAGCACGCTGATGAATCCGTGTGGTGCGAGTGTTTCGTTCACTGCGCGGTGTATGGTTCCGTCAGTTACTGCATAGGTGCCGTCGTTAAGTTGCCCGTCTAATCCGATCTGGTTGAGCGTTACGACGATATGTGGTTGGAGTGCACTGTCGCCATTTGTTTTTCCTTGAGTAAGGAGGTTGAGAAACACTTCTCCTCGTATTTGCGCACGCGTATGTGTTTCTTGGGCGCGAAAGGCTTGTTCGGTTTCGCGTTCTAGGAGATCGAGAAATGGGCGGATTCGGTCTGCATCTGCGCGCGCAATGATGTGGATTTGGTTGTCGGCATCCGGTTGCGAAATATGGACACTGTTGCAAGGACGATATATGCTGCGGGCATTAAGCGTGGAAACTCGGTGTCGACAGTGCGCGTCGATTGCGTTATATGTCGCAATGTTATGCGCCGCCTGTGTCAGTTCCAGCCTCAATTCGTGCTTACCGACGCCCACGTCAGCCTGTAGTTTTGCTACGTGCTTGTCGATGAGCAGTAGTACGTCCAGGCTCAACCCTTGGGCAGAATCTATTGCTTTCCTGAGAAAATCCAACTCCTCAGTAGGGAGGTCTTTGGTGGGGTTGAAGAGCCGCCTACCTAGCCGTACGATGGCACGCAATTTTCTTGAGTCCATTTTCCAGCGGTTGATGATTTCTGGGGCTTTAGAAAAGTGCTCATGTGCTTGGCGCACGAAAGTAATGCCGTTGCTATTGAGTGCGTCGAATACATTGAACAGTTCCATGCGCATGACAGTAGCTGCGGTGCGTGACCTACTCAAGAGAATGTTCGCGATTCTGTGGATAAGTCCATGCGCGGCTGGAGTTTTCCACAGTTTAGTTGTGCCAGAGTTCAGGTGGGTAGGCAGGTTGTTGGGTGGTAGGTGATAATACTGCTACTGCTGATTCGCGGGACATTCCGCATATTTGCAGTAGGTCTACAATGATTGAGCGTGATTGGGCGAGGATGACTTGTGCTGAGAGAACTTTATGCGCTGCTACGTCGAGGCTACAGCGTGCGCCAAGATATCGGAGGTTGCGGGTGAGTTCTGGGATTTCTACAGCTTCGAGCACTTCGCCTGGGCGTAGGAAGAGGTCGTGGAGGCGGGTTACTATTTCGGAGAGTTCTTCGATTATGTCGATTTGTTCTTCAGTAACGGTGTCGCCGTCTTGGACGAGTACCTGGGCGCGTCTGGCGAGTACACGGGTGTTTCTGATGGAGTTGTCTACGGGCACGAGGATTCGGATGAGTGATTTTACGCGTCGTCGTGATGCCCAGAGTAGTGGGGAGACTTTGGTGTCTTCTTCTCCTGATTTTGCAGCATCGAGCATGGCGTTGATATTTCCTTGGGAGCCGCGTACTTGGCGGATGGCTTCGCCGATGAGGTCACCGTCGTTGGTTTTTAGCCCTTGGGCGACGTCGGCAAGCACTGTGGAGGAAATCTGTAGCACTTTTGCTACTTCGCGACGCCCTCCTGCTAGAGGCGAATGGGGTATGAGTGCCATGACGACGATTCCTACGCCACATCCGACAAGGGCATCGATGACACGATTGACGCTATCCTCCGAGCCTGGGGGCATGATTGTTGCGATCAGGATGGTACCGATGGCTACCTGATTCATCAGTAGCTGAGCATTAGAAAGGAAGTTTGCTACCAGTAAGGCGAGAAAAACAGTAAGGCCGAGTTGCCAGTGTCCGGTGCCGATCGTCATGATGATGATATCACCGAGAGCAACTCCCATGGAGCAACCAATGCTGAGTTCAATTGCGCGTTTAATGCGCGCACCTGAGCTAAGCCCAAGGATAATAATTGCCGCCATGGGAGCAAAGAAAGGTCGAGCGTGCCCTAAGATGTCAGTGGCTACCCAAAAGGCAATGCCAGCTGCCAGGGCGCTTTGCAGGATAGAGACGAGATTGTAACGCACCCTGCGTACTCGGGATTGGAGCGTTTTGTCCCAACCCCGCAGATACGAGTAGGTACGAGATATCTGTCCTTTACTGCGCATTACTTGGCGGTGCTCTTTCCTACGCTGTGCAGGTCTTGGCATGCTTCGATAACACGCTCGGACATGCTTTGTTCTGCTTTCTTCATGTATGAGCGTGGGTCGTAGACTTTCTTGTTGCCTACTTCGCCATCTACTTTGAGCACGCCGTCGTAGTTGCTGAACATATGGGCAGCAATTGGGCGACTAAATGCGTATTGGGTGTCTGTGTCGACATTCATCTTGATGACGCCATAACGCAATGCTTCCTCGATTTTTTCTTTTTCAGAGCCTGAACCACCGTGGAATACGAAGTCGAATGGTAGCGCACTCTCGTCCAATCCGAGTTTTTGGCGCGCTACTTTTTGCCCCTCTAGCAGCACTTCTGGACGCAACTTCACATTTCCTGGCTTGTAAACGCCGTGCACATTGCCGAAAGTTGCTGCAAGTAGATAGCGCCCCTTCTCCCCCGTGCCGATTGCGTCGATAGTCTTCTCAAAGTCTTCAGTAGAAGTGTAAAGGTTTGCCCCTGCCTTGGCTTCTACGCCATCTTCCTCGCCACCGACGACGCCGATCTCAACCTCCAAGATGATGTGTGCTTTGCGGGCTTTCTCTAGTAGCTCCTGGGCAATCACGAGGTTTTCGTCGATAGGGATAGCGGAACCATCCCACATATGTGACTGGAATAATGGCAGCTCGCCACGATCGACGCGCTCTTGAGACACTGCAATGAGTGGGCGAACGTAGTCGTCAAGCACCTCTTTTTGACAGTGATCAGTGTGCAGTGCGACGTTGATGTCATAGGCTTTTGCTGCCTCGTGCGCAAAAGCAGCCAGAGCAAGTGCACCGCGTACTTTGTTTTTCACTGCAAGGCCTGAACCAAACTCAGCACCACCGGTGGAGAACTGTATGATACCGTCGGACTCCGCTTCGGCAAAACCTTTGAGTGCAGCGTTGATGGTTTCAGATGAAGTACAGTTAATCGCTGGGAATGCAAAACCGCTGTTTTTTGCGCGATCAAGCATCTCATTGTAGACCTCAGGGGTAGCAATAGGCATAGTTTCCTCCAAGTGGGTTATGTTGAACTACTACTTCCCATTATGCCCGATTATGCCAAACTCTTCAGTAGAGGCGTGCGGCTGCCTCCAAGAGCATCCAACCCGATAGCTGCACCGAAAGATCGCGACCTTCAATGCGTACTACGCGTACGAGGTCACTGAGTGCCGAGCCGCCGATTCCATAGTTGTGGGGCAGGCTGGCGTCGTCGGTCCAGTCAGCGGCAAAAACAGGTAATCCATCTACTTCAACTCGGTGACTCCAAACGCTTTTTGCCGAGGCCAATACTATCTTTCTGGCGGTTTTTCTCGCTTGTTGATTGACTTCGTGATCGTGTGGAAGTCGGATAGCTGCGTCTGCAAGGTAGCGTACGAGAATTCCCTTAAAGAGTCCGCCATCACCGTGCCCGGCTTCGGAATTGAGCACTCCTTGGGGTGATGTCATTGTTTTCGCCACAGCGGCAATCACAGATCGCACATGGGCAAAGTAGGTGGCTGCTTCTTCGTAATAACCGTCTTCACGCAAAGCAAGAGCAATTTCCAAGCATGCACCAATCACAACGCCTTGGCAGTAGGTGTACGTTTGTTTTGCTAACTCTGGGCCGTGCATACTCATGCGCATGCCGTCGATGATTAGTCCTTTGTCATCAACGAGATTGTCAAAGATCCAATCGACCAGCTCCCGCGCTTGGGTTATTTTTCCACGTCGAGCAAGCATAATTGCCACAGGCCCATTGGTGGGCACATTGTAAAATGTTTCACCGACTCGCCACGGCATTACTCCGACGTCAGGATCTTTGCCCTCAATGATATTGCTCTCTAGTTGGCGCTGGTATTTCTTCGGCGCACTGCCATTGTGTGCGCGGTCAATCGCTAGGGCTAACCAGGCTTTATCGTCATAGTAACTATTGACAGTCAGGGAGCGGAATTGGCGCAAACGAATACCATTGATGGTTTCTTGGAGGCGCTTTTTGCGTACAGGAGTACCACGTCGCGTAGCTGCGTCGACGAGGCAGTCAAGATAATGCGCTTGCCACCAATAATGCCAGCGGTAGAAGAGCTTTTCGCGTAAATGGGACGGCCACGCGACAACTGCTAAGTTAGTGTGCGGAATACCCCACAGCGGCCGCGCATGACGTTCATTGATAGCTGATTCTGCGAGGTCAGCGCGATGCGCCCAAATTTCCTTCACTCTTTCTCACTCTCTCCTACCATGCTTGAGTCAAGTCAGCGTGTTGCCGAATCCATGTGTGCATTGCTATTCCTGCGGCCACACCCGCATTGATTGATCTGGTTGAACCAAACTGAGCAATAGAACAAGTGAGCATGGAGTGTTCTTGTGCAGCGGCACTAATTCCCGGCCCTTCTTGTCCAAAGAGCAGCAAACAACGCTCAGGTAGAGTTGCCGTCTCTATAGGTACACTACCAGGGGTGTTATCAATTGCAACCACAGAAAGCCCATGCTCATGCGCCCAGTGGATAACGGAGGGAGTATCTTCGTGATGCTGGAGCCTCTGGTACCGGTCAGTGACCATAGCACCACGCCGATTCCATCGACGCCGCCCCACAATATGCACAGTGTCTACGGCGAACGCATTGGCAGTACGTACCACCGTGCCTATATTGGCGTCATTCTCAAAGTTCTCAATGGCAATATGCAATGCATGGCGACGCGTATCTATGTCTTGGATAATCGCCTCTCTGCGCCAATAGCGATAGTGATCCACCACATTGCGTCGATCGCCTTGTGCCAATAGCTCAGGATCATATTTTTCTTCAGTAGGTAGTGGCTGCCCTGGGTATTGCACTTCCCACGCTGCAACTCCATGCTGACCTTGACCCCACTCAGTCGGTCCTGGTGCGGTATCCGATTCTTTCTCCTGGCCCATCGTGTTATGCCAAACCTAGATCAGAAAGACTCAACAAAAAGCGGTATTCCAGACCTTGAGCAGCGATGACCTCGTCTGCCCCTGTGGCACGATCTACCACTGTTGCCACGCCAACGACCTGAGCTCCCGCTTCACGCAAAGCCTCCACTGCGGTCAGCGGCGAATTGCCAGTAGTGGTGGTATCTTCTACCACCAGCACTTTTTTCCCACTCACATCTGGACCTTCGATCCTGCGCTGCATACCATGTTTCTTTGCTTCTTTGCGCACTACGAACGCGTCGATATCGCGCCCTTGAGAGTGCATGATCGCGGTGGCTACTGGATCTGCCCCAAGCGTAAGCCCACCGACGGCAACAAAATCCCAATCAGCGCATAGTTGGCGCAACAACTCACCAATAAGACGAGAGGCACGATGATGCAAGGTCACCCGGCGTAAATCCACATAATAATCTGCTTCTTTTCCGGAGGATAAGGTGACTTTTCCGTGCACCACTGCTAGTTCTTTTACCAGTGCGGCAAGCTCTTGTTTTTTATCTTGGTCAATCATTATATTCTCCATATTCTTTATTCTTCGGGGCTCGCGTCATGGAAAATGTGCGAGTCTCCAACTTGTTTCCTTAAGATCTTAGTGCCTTGGCGCGTGTCTCTATCCTGAGAGTTTTTTCCATGCGCAATCGCTTGTACTTCATCAGCGCCCACCTCGCGCAATTCCATGATTCCTCGATTTTGTGCCTTGGCGCGTTTGGGTAATGTGACTGGTTCATCTTGCGCCACAATGCGTAATAATTCTGGCAACTCTTCTTCGGTATAGTCATCCCCCTCGGCACTAAGCGGAGGTGCAGGAAGAGGCCTCGTTGGGGTGTGCTCAGCAAAGTTAATGGCTGGGAAAGCACCACTTTTAGCTGGTAGTACCAGGGCGGCGTCGGCAAGCAGTTGTAGTTGGGGGATGGTTTCGTCCCAGTCTTGCGCGGTAGCGGTGCGCTCAAGTTGAGCTAGAACCCAATCATTTTCCCACCATAGAGCCTGAACTGCGTCAGGCATATGCTGACAGGCATGAACGATTCTGCTATCCATCATTCTTTCTGTGGCACCTTGATTACTGCTGGCAAAACTAAAACCGTGAACATCACTTAGTGGGGTGAGGTCAGTGCAGGCATCCCGGAACTCAATGTCTGGTTTTTGCGCACAAATAACTACCTCTGAGCTAGCACTTCGACGCATTGCCATCACTAAAACCCCGGCTATATCCACAAAGTAGAACTCGTGGTCAGCGATATTTGTGCTGATAAGATCTCGAATGACGCCACCCGACGCAGCTGCACCACGCGTCCATTCGTCTTCCAGGAATGGATCTTGTTTGGTGAACTCATAGCCATGATGCTGCGCCCAGGTTTTGCGCTCTTTTTTCCCTGTACTAAGGAGTTTTGTGCGGAATCCTCCAGCGGTTGCTTTCTCTTTTGCCGCAGCTGATGGTGTTTCCTCGGGCTGAGCTCGTTCTAAGGTGAGGTCATCGCCTTCGATGTAGTCATAATGGGGTTCGCTTTGGGCTGGTTGTGGCGTAGCGCTAGGAGCATTTTTACGCGCATAATCAGCGTAGAGCAGTGCCCCGCCAAGGAGTGCGAATAAAGCTGCGAAAAGAAAAAGCATAGTCATACCCTAGCGCGCTAGCGCGACATTGTTATTTTGCCGCCCCTAGCTGGAAGAATCTAATCTCCGGTTTCTACTGGATTACGCGGATCGGCGCTCCACTGCGACCAGCCACCAATATAGTGGCGTGGGGTACCCAGGCCTGCGATATTCATTGCCGCGATGACTTGCGCAGAGTGGTTTCCAGAACCTGAGTAGATTATGGCATTGTCGACGTCGGCAGCAGTGTTGATCCCGGCTTGACTAAAGAGTTCCTGCAATTGCGCCGCACTCTTAAATGTGCCATCTGCGTTGAGAACACTGCGCGTGGAGATATTGACAGCACTTGGAATATGCCCTGCTTTGAGGTCGAGAAACTCTTTTCGCCCAGCAAAGCGATTGGGCTCGCGAGCGTCGATAAGCAAACCGGTATGGGCTTTTACTTCCTCAATTGTTGCCACTGGCAAGTGCCCACCTGTGGCAAGCACTTCGCGGTAACCAGGAAGGTTACCTGGGCCACCCAGAGTTTCTTCGCCGAGGGCTTCCCAGGCTTTTTGCCCACCGTCGAGAATGAATACGCGAGAAAGCCCTACCCACTTGAATATCCACCATGCTCTAGCTGCAAAAAGTCCGTGATGGTCGTCGTAAACAATGATGTCACGATCAGCACTAATGCCCCATTTTGAGAACCACTTGTTGAGAAGGTTGAGGTTTGGGAGTGGATTGCGCCCATTTTCGGAGCTAGGCAAGCCGGATAATGCGGCGGCTGTGTCACAGAATAACGCTGTAGGAATATGATCCGAGCAGAATTGAGAATAGCCGTCACGCCCGTTGCGGTACCACATTGCGGCAAGAATCGTCTGCTTTTTACCTGATTGTATGCGCTCAGATAACTCTTTGGCACTGATGGTAATACTCATACTCCCAGTCTAAAGCCTTGCGACGAAGTCCGCTGGATAAAGCCTTGGGAGAATAAACATTGAATACTTATTTTTGCCCTAGAATATAATTTCATGTTTTCGCACTCCACTAAAGCACATACAATGTTCGTCTTCATGGATGAATCAGGTGATTTGCAATTTACCCCTAAAGGGAAACAACATTTCATTCTGAGCGCTGTATGCACAATCACACCAGAAAAATCAGCAGCTGCTATGCAAAAATTAAAATATGATCTTCTAGCTAGCGGCAGCAAAGACCTTCATTTTCATGCAACAGAAAATAGCAAAGGAACACGTCGGCGAGTTGCTGATGTAATTTCTTCTCTCGATAACATACGCATACACAGTATTTGGATTGATAAGGCATACACTCAACCAGATTTACAAGAGGAAGTAACACTGCTCAAATTATTTGGACAAAATATGGGACAGTGGGTGTATAACGCTATAGCCGATAAATGCAACCGAATAATTTTAATCTTTGATTCAGTTCTTACTGGCAAAAAGCAAAAGGCTTTAGAGAAGCAACTTAAAATAGCATTAGCTCCCTTACAAAAAGAGATACGCATTCTCTTTCACCCAGTAAAGCAAGATCTAAATGGTCAGATTGCTGATTATTACTCTTGGGCTCTTTTTCGCTCACTAGAAAGCAATGACCATGAGATGAAGAATAATTTATACTCAGGTGCATCCGAATGGGATACTTTCGATCTATTTAAGGACGTTGATAATCGCTTTTGGAATAGATAAAATGACCTCCTCACCTACCAGCATTACTGGAGAACCCGAGGGTTCTTATCGGCAAGGAGGAACCTTTCATCTCTACCCTAACATTGATGTTTACTTTGTCAATAGTCTCTAACAGAAGAAAAGGCAGTATAGCGGACAGACCCCTGCTGAGAACTCAAAGTTGATGTATCACATCAAGGAACCCCACCAACTCTCACACCCATTTCTTTCAGTAAGGAATTGGCACTAATGTTAGTAGTGACACATTAGTTCTCACTTGTAATCCCTATTGCAAAGAAGTGTGGTTTTCATGCACGAAACATCTGTATCCAACACCGCGCCACAGCAACCCAAAGCAAAGAAAGATCGCACCCATTGGCTTTATATTGGTGTGATTATTGCAGTTGTGGCCGGTATCCTATTCGGCATTATCGCCCCCGACGCAGCTAAAGCCTGCAAACCAATTGGCACAATGTTTGTCAGTCTTATCAAAATGATGATTGGACCTGTGATTTTCTGCACCATTGTGCTAGGTATTGGTTCGGTGCGCGCGGCCGCCTCGGTAGGTAAAGCCGGTGGGTTAGCACTGATCTATTTCATCATTATGTCTACTTTCGCGCTCGCCATTGGTCTTGTGGTTGGCAATTTCATTCAGCCTGGTGATGGGCTTAATATCGAAGCCACTAAGAGCGCTGGTGCCGAGTATGCTGCCCAAGCAGAGGGCAAGGGTGACGGCGGCACAATTGGTTTTATTCAGTCAATCATTCCTGACACGTTCTTTTCTGCGCTTACCTCTGGCTCTGTGTTGCAGGTGCTGTTCATTGCCTTGCTCACTGGTTTTGCTATCCAGTCTTTGGGTAGTCGTGGTGAGCCTATCTTGGCTGGTATTCGCCAATTGCAGCAGGTCATTTTTAAGATTCTGAATATGATTTTGTGGCTTGCCCCTATTGGTGCTTTTGGTGCTATGGCTGGCGTCGTTGGTGCTACTGGCATGAAGGCAGTATTGCAGTTGGGGATTTTGATGCTCGCATTCTATATCACCTGCATTATTTTCATTTTCGTTGTCCTAGGCAGCATTTTGTGGGCTTTTACCAGGGTTAATATCTTTAGGTTGTGTGGCTATTTAGGGCGCGAGTTCTTGTTGATTGTTGCCACGTCTTCCTCTGAGTCGGCGTTGCCGAATTTGATGCGCAAGATGGAACATTTGGGCGTAGCCACCCCTACTGTGGGAATTGTGGTTCCCACTGGTTACTCTTTTAATTTGGATGGCACTGCCATTTATCTGACCATGTCGGCGATTTTCATTTCCGACGCGATGAATATGCCTTTGAGTCTTGAGCAACAAATCAGCCTGCTGATTTTTATGATTATTGCTTCTAAGGGCGCTGCTGGTGTTACTGGTGCTGGTCTTGCCACTTTGGCTGGCGGTCTACAAGCACACCGCCCAGATCTTTTGGACGGTGTGGGAGTTATTGTGGGCATTGACCGCTTTATGTCTGAGGCTCGTGCTCTGACTAATTTTGCGGGCAATGCCGTCGCCACTATTTTGGTGGGTAAGTGGACAAAGACCATTGACATTGCCCGAGTTCAGGCGGTACTGCACGGTAAATTACCGTTTAGCGACAACGCTCAAACTCTTGAGTAGGGAGTCGTCTTCCTCTTGGGTTGATGCTAGGTGTACTTCCACAGTGTCGCCGTCGATAATGTCGCCAGCGAGCAATTTCTTAGCGAGCTGGTCGCCAATAGCTTGCTGAATCAAACGACGCAGCGGACGTGCACCGTAGGCTGGTTCATAGCCATGCTCTGCAAGCCATGCTTTGGCTGGCTGGTCAACTTCGAGGGTGAGACGCCTAGCAGCAAGGCGCTGAGCCAAGTCAGCGATCTGAATATCAACAATGCTGGTCAGTTGCTCTTGACTGAGTGGATCAAAGATCACCACATCGTCAAGGCGATTAACAAACTCTGGCTTAAAGGCTGCACGAACTGCTGCCATCATTTCTTCATTTGTGCCTCCTGCACCCAGGTTGGAGGTGAGAATGAGCACGGTATTTCGGAAATCTACAGTGCGTCCTTGTCCGTCGGTAAGGCGACCGTCGTCGAGCACTTGCAGCAGGATATCGAATACGTCTGGGTGTGCCTTTTCCACTTCGTCGAAAAGCACCACGGTATATGGTCGGCGACGCACTGCCTCGGTGAGTTGTCCGCCCTGGTCATAGCCTACATATCCTGGAGGGGCACCAACGAGACGTGCCACAGAGTGCTTTTCGGCAAACTCAGACATATCGATGCGCACCATGGCGCGCTCATCGTCAAACATGAATTGAGCCAAGGCTTTGGCCAACTCCGTTTTACCCACACCCGTTGGACCTAGGAACAGGAAGGATCCTGTTGGTCGGTTCGGATCAGCCACACCGGCACGAGCTCTACGCACCGCGTCGGAAACCGCAGTTACTGCTGCCAGCTGCCCGACGACACGCTTACCCAATTCTTGTTCCATATTGAGCAGTTTCTGTGTTTCACCTTGGAGCATCTTCCCTGCTGGGATTCCAGTCCACGCAGATACCACCTCAGCAATAATGTCTGGGGTAACCTCCTCGCTGAGCATTGTGGTGTCCACGCTTTCTTCGGCAGCTTGTGCCACAGTCTTTTCTAACTCTGGAATTTTCCCATAACGCAACTCTGCTACTTTGGCGTAGTCTCCCTCGCGTTCGGCAATGTCAGATTCAGAGCGCAATCGTTCTAATTCTTCTTTAGCCTCGCGCACTTTGTCGATAGCTTGTTTTTCATTATTCCACTGAGCTCGCAGGTGACCTAGCTTTTCGCGTTCGTCGGCAAGCTCTTGAAGCAGTTTCTGATGACGTTCCTGAGAAGCCGGGTCGGTTTCTTTTTGCAAAGCTACTTCTTCGATCTCTAGCCGACGCACAATGCGTTCCAGCTCATCAATTTCTTGAGGTGACGAGTCGATTTCCATGCGCAAACGAGAAGCTGCCTCGTCGACGAGGTCAATGGCTTTATCCGGCAAGAACCGTGACGTAATATAGCGATCCGACAAGGTTGCCGCTGCTACCAGCGCAGAGTCTTGGATACGCACACCATGATGAACCTCATAGCGCTCTTTAAGACCACGCAGAATAGCTACCGCTTCTTCCACACTGGGCTGATCCACCAAAACCTGCTGGAATCGACGCTCTAGTGCGGCATCTTTTTCAATATACTTGCGGTACTCGTCTAGGGTCGTTGCCCCAACCAAGCGCAATTCTCCGCGAGCAAGCAAAGGCTTAATCATATTGCCGGCATCCATTGCAGAGTCCCCGGTAGCACCAGCACCCACGATGGTGTGTAGCTCATCAATGAAAGTGATAATCTCACCTTCTGCAGCTTTGATCTCATCAAGCACTGCTTTTAAGCGTTCCTCGAACTCACCACGGTACTTTGCCCCGGCAACCATTGAGCCAAGATCGAGGCTCACTAAGGTTTTGCCTTTTAATGACTCAGGGACGTCACCAGCAACAATCCTGCGCGCCAATCCTTCCACGACAGCGGTTTTACCCACGCCAGGCTCACCAATGAGCACCGGGTTATTCTTCGTGCGCCTACTCAAGACTTGCACCACACGTCTAATTTCAGCATCACGCCCAATGACCGGGTCAATCTTTCCTTCCCTAGCCCGTGCGGTGAGGTCGGTGGAGTATTTTTCTAAGGCCTGGAATTGCCCTTCCGGGTCTTGATTGGTTACTTTTTTATTGCCGCGCACCGACGGAAAAACCCCTTTGATGACGTCATAGGTAGCACCACGTTTCGTGAGGAGCTCCGCCGCGTCTGAGCCACCCTGCGCAATTGCCGCTAGCAGCACCTCAGTCGAGACATACTCGTCACCTAATTCACCTGCTAATTCCTGCGCAGCTGTGAGCGCATTGAGCGCGTCGCGGTTAAAGTTAGGGTTTGCCAACCCATTACCCTGGGCTTTCGGGTAAGAATCGACAAGCCCCTCAGCTTCCCGACGCACCACCTCAGGGTCCACTCCCGTTGCTCTAAGCACCGGCGTGGCGATCCCCTCCTCTTGCCCGAGAATGGCAGCTAAGAGATGCGCCGGTCTAATATCTGGGTTCCCCTTTGCACTCGCTTGTTGCAGTGCAGTTTGGAGAGCTTCTTGAGTTTTGGTTGTTGGGTTAAAAGCGTTCATTGTTCTTCCTTTTTCGATAGGTTTATGTCTTACGCTTTCTACAACGCACAAAAAGTTGAGTTTGTTCCACTCAACTTTGTAATTTTCTGCTTTTTATTTTTCGCTTGTCGACGGTAGGTTAGTGCATTAAGACTCAATGGGGATCAAACCATCAAAAAATTACCCATACGGGGGATTTTTTGTATAAAAAATGCAAATTTTTAGCTAAAATCATATTATTACTTCATGCTACTGACACTTACAGTACGTAATTTTCGTTCCTTCGCACAGGAAACAACCTTAGATCTACAGCGACGATCTTTCCGCACACTTAAGCCTCGCAACGATGAAGCATGGGCAGAGAATGTGTATCCGCGCGCGGCAATTTTTGGTGCGAATGCTTCTGGCAAGACAAACTTTCTCCGACCTTTAGAGATCCTTCAAGAAGCTGTTTTCCGTTCCCTAACGGATGAGATCTGGGTAAAAGCGTTACATGATCCGCATCTACTCTATGAAGAAGAACCCTCTTTTTATGAAGTTGAATATGAAGTTCAGGGCGTACGGTTTCGATGGAATCTTGAGGTTGATGCTCACGGTGTTGTCCAAGAAGAACTGTATGCTGTCCCGTCTTCTAGGTGGAAGTTAGTATTCAGCCGCACTCGAAACCAGCTAAAGTTTGGCCAGGTCAAAATTTCTCGTGCAGTGCAGGAGAATATGCGCCAATTCATGACATCGTGGTCATTAGTACATTCGGCATGGTTGACAACAAAAAATCCAGGTGAATTTTCACAGGCCGCATCATGGTGGCGGAATGGTTTACTTCCCCCTATTAAACCTAGTGATGCAGATCAAGATACTCGGCATAAATGGTTGATGCGTTTTGCTTCGGATGGCAAATGGCTCAATGTCTTGCGCGTGATTCTTGAGGTAGCAGACGTGGGAATTAATGATATTGCGGTGGAGGAGATTGCCCCAGAGTGGGCTCAGAAATTCCATCAGGTTCTGGATATGGTCAGTCATGCCGAGTTCCCTCTTGAAGAGCTTTCCTCGGAACAGAAGAGCGCTCTAAATACAATCACTGAGCAAGAACTTAAAGAGTACTTTCGGTATATGCTCTTTGAGCATTCTGATGGAAAACAGGTTTTTCGATTGCATGAAGCTGAAGAATCCCAGGGTACTCGGACATGGATAGATTTAGTTGTTCCTGCGCTTCTTGCTTTAACGTCGGGACGGGTGATGGTTGTCGATGAAATAGATTCTTCGTTACACCCTTATTTAGTTCGGGAGTTAGTTGATTATTTTGCCGATCCAGAAATGAATACGAAGGGTGCGCAGCTTTTGTTCACTTCACACGACATCACTCTTATTGGTAAGCACCCAACCGATTTATTAGAACGCGGTGAGGTTTGGTTTGCTGAGAAAAAAAATTCTTATTCTGATCTTGTGGCACTCGATGAATTTCCAGTTAGACCTGTTCACAATATTGAGAAACAGTACCTAGAAGGCTCATTCGGTGCACTACCGTTTACGGATCGGACAAAGGTGTCGACGGTTTTGGATACACTGAGAAAGTAGTCTTTAAGGGGGGAAGAATGGCTGCGAGAAAGCTAAAGCCACGAACAAGACGAGGAAAAGGAATCCGTCCATTGAAACCAACTTTCATGTTGGTTTTGCAGGGGGAAGTTACTGAAAAACAGTATTTCGAGCGTTTACGCAGTACATTCCGTATTCCTAATCTTCATATTGTAGTTGAACCACACTCGCCGGAAAGAATTGTTTCCAAATCTTTAGAAGCGATAGATCGTCATACGGGGTCACCGTTCAGGAATGTATTTTATGTAGTGGATGTCGATGATTTTTCTCCAGATCAATTCCAACAGGGTTTTTCTCAAGCACGGAAACAGGTAACTAAAGACACGAGCTTTCACTTTGTTGTTTCTAATCCATGCTTTGAGGTATGGCTATTGGCTCATTATGAAAACATAAGAGGGAAACGTTTATCTCGTGTACTTCTATCTTCTGAGTTGGTGAAAAAAGGAGCCGTTAAGGGGAGAAATAAAAAACATATAGCAGATCAATTTCCGATTGAGAATTGGAAGACGGCAATGAAAAATGTTGATATTTTAGCGTTTGATGAGCATGGAATTTCTGAGGGGAAAGCATCAACAGCAATTCCGCATCTGATTTCCTGCTTACTAAACGATTGATATTGAACTCTTCTCGAAGTTCATATCCCAAATATAAAAGCTTGTCGACGGTGGTTTAGTGCATCGCACACTCAGATACAAAAAGTTGGGTTCTGGTAATACCAGAACCCAACCACACACTACCTATGGGAACACACCCAACTAAGCAGCACGCAAATGACCACCCGTCGTCACACGAGCACCAGGCTTCTTCACAGCCTTAGAACCCGTATTCACACTAGGCTTAGCACCAGGCTTAGACTCACCACGATGCTCAACAACCTGACCAGCAATCACATCAACCACAACCTTCTCAGGCTCACTTGGCTTAGCAGGCTTGTCAGACTCTGGCTCGCTTGGCTTATCACCCTCAGGTTTAGAAGGCTCAGACTGCCTAGCCCCACCAGACCCAGGCTTCGCCTTCGCAGGATCAGAATCCTTCACAGGCTGCTCAGAATCGACTATATCCTCAAGAGACACAAAGTGATCCTCTCCTGTTAAAGCATCTGATATATCTTCCTCTTGACTATCAGATTCAGGCGCAGAATACATCGCAGTGCACATGAATGACTCACCAGGCTCAAGCACCTTAGGATGATCCTCGCAGGTAACTTGTTCGGCTGAGCTCACCATATCCGTCACAGCAATATCCTTCATTGGTGTACTACCAGTGTTGACGACCTCAAATGTCACAGACTTCGTAGCACCTGGCTCAACCTCAGCAACAGAATACTCATCATCTTCCTCATCACTAGCCCTCTCCACGATCTGAATCTCAGGAACCGTCTCACTCTCAGAAGGCTTCACGGGCTTCTGCGGACTCACCTCCTCACTGATTCCCGTATCAGTATCCTCACTGAATGCTGTCTGGGCATCATCAGCGATGCCATAGTGCGTCACTTCAGGAACTTCAGACGCCTCAGGCGCTTCAGTTGTCTCATGCTCAGGATCTTCAGTCGATTCGATAGGAATTTCAATCGTAATTGTCTGGTTTCCATCCTCAGGATCCTTGTGCTCCGCAATCACATTCGCCGCAGCGCCCTCAGATAAACCATCAGCTTTCACAACCTGTGCCTCAGCGTCCTCAGAGGTCAACGTCTCGAACGCAACAAAAGATTTCGGCTGCGCTGCGTCGAACTTAAATGCTTCCTTAGGAACAGCAATAGGTACGAGGACAGTTCCAGACAAAGTCTCAGACTTACCGTCGTCGGCACCAGTCTTAAAAACTGAACCAATAGAAGCGACACCAGGTGTGAAAGTAATAGGCTGGGCGTCGATTCCTGCAATATGCTTGCCTGTTGCCTTATCAATAAGGTCAGCTGTCAGCGTGTATTCTTTACCACGCAGCACATTATTAACTCTCACAGTATCGAAGAAGGTAGCAAACTCACCTTTCTTATCCGCGGACCGATGGAAACTCAGTTTATTAGCGTCTGTTTCATCAATGCCTGTTGGTTCCGTATCCAAAGAGGTCGTGATAGAAGGCTTGAGTACCTTTTCAATGAAGATTGTTTGAGCCTGGTCAGTAGGGTCGTCGTGCTGAGCAATCACATTCGCCGCAGCGCCCTCAGATAAACCATCAGCCTTATTGGCTTGAGCCTTCTCACTTTCGGAGGTCAACGTCTCAAACGCAATGAAGCTCTCCACGTCTTTTTCCAGTTCAGACTTAGGGAGAAGAATCTTCACACGCACCATTCCGGACACGCTTTCAGAGTTACCGTCATCATCCCTAGCAGCATCGAAGTTATCGGCACCAGCAACAAATTTTTGCTTACCGACGACGCCCTCAATTGGCGTAACCACTTGATCTTTTTCTGGTTTGCGCACTAGCTGTGCGTCGAGTGCGTATTCTTCGCCACGAACCAGGTTTTTGACCTCAACATTGTCATAGATCACAACGTATTCAGTGCCATTTTCGACAACGGTTTCCAGTTCAGCCTCTTTAGCTTGTAACGCTTCCTGCTTAGCGTTGAACTCAGCCTTATCGTCGACAGCAACGGAGGTAGCGATCCGAGGAGCAGCAGGCTTACTTGGGTCGGGCAGACCAGGCTGATCTACTGGGAAGAAACGCTGGAAATCAGCCTCACCAGTTGAAATAGCTAGTTTGTCAATATCATAGGAGGTTGGGACAACTACGCTAATGTATTCGTTAGCGTTAGCCTCAGGAACAATATCGCGGAACTTTAACCCACCAGTACCTGGAGTAGATCCGTCTTCCGCAATAGGAGTGAGGTAATAGCCATCGGCAGCGGAATCTTGAAGATAAAAACCGTCTAAGGTTTTTTCTACATTACCAGTAATAACGAAACCAGTTTCCTTAGTAAAATCTTCAGGAGTAATAACTGTACTCAGCAAGTCTCCTTGGAATTTGATGACATTATTCTCATCATCCGCAAAACCAGGCTCGCCCGCTTCTAGCAGTCGCCCATATAGCTTTGATTTGTTAGCGCTCGACGTGGTGAGCAAAGCGCGAAGCATTAAGCCATATTTACCAACCTGAGCGATAGATTCCCGAATCGCGTCCTCATCCAACTCAGATTCTTGGGTGAGTGTTTGGAGACGGTGCACTTCCTGGGTGTATTTCTTTGCCATATTGATCGCAGAATCACGAAGTTTACCATTGTAAATAAGCTCAATGTCTTGTACTTCACTGCGATCAAAAGCGGTTGCCCCTTGTCCAGTTACTTGAGTGAGTTTCTCATAGTAAACATCGCCGTCACGAGAACCATCAAGAGTGTAGTGTCGACGGAAATCTTTTTCCGCCCGAGACTCCGTTCCTTCATTGATTGTCGGGCTACTAAACCCAAAATCAATGCAGTTGCCATGCACTAAGTTGGTTAAACCAGCAAATGGCTGCACGCCACCGCGTATTCCCGCATTGTCGTGCGTTAGTTGCGAGATAGCGTCGTAGCTATCAGATTTTTCTACTTTCTTCAGCAGGCCATTATTCTCGCCAGTAACAGCGCCGGCCTCAGTACCATGCCTTTGACCAGCGTCAAGCTGAGCGTCGCTATAGCCCTCATCGTAAGAGGTGAGTTCTTCATCAGCTGCCGCGTTGTTGTGCACACAAACGACGCCAAAAGACACCAAAGCAATGGATACCACCATAGCTAAGAAACGCCAGGCAAAATCGCGCAAAAACACTAAGCGGTTCACCAACAACCACCCGTCTTTTTACTACGAGCAATGTCCATATTTGTTCTCCTTTATATGAAATCAAGACACAAACATGGGGAGTCTACTCCACAAAGAATCCCATCTGTTAATCAAAAGTTTTCTAAATTTTTTCTTAAAATTCATATAAAAACAGGGCTTTTCTTAGGGTTTTAGAATCTCAGATATAGAAAAAATAAATAAAAAGACTCCCCCACAGCCTCCCCCATACCTTAAAGTCTGCCCAGTAATTACTAAGAAAACTTAAGCATAATCCAATACAGGCAACAGTTTACGCACCTGCTCCACTTTCGATAGGTCAAGATCCACACATACCACTTCGCTCAATTCCCCCAGTTCCACCATCGGTTCCCCTTGAGGGTTAACCACCATAGAATGTCCAATACCAGTTGGCGCAGCACTAGCACGCTCGTCGCTAGGCAATGCTTGATCAACCGCCACAATGTAGGACGTAGAATCCAAAGCCCGAGCTTGAGTCAAAAGTTGCCACTGTCGTAACTTATCCGCCCCGCCAGACCACGACGCAGCCACCACAATCACCTGAGCACCGTGGCGCGCCAACTCCACAAACTGCTGCGGGAACCGAATGTCATAGCAGGTAGCCACACCAAAACAAATGCCACCATACTCAAAAACCACAGTATCCTTACCGGCTGCCACCGTATCCGATTCCCGAAAACCGAAGGCATCATATGTATGAATTTTATGGTAATACTCAAGTTCCTGAGATGGCCGAGCAATGACAAGCGTATTGTGTACTCGGTTAATCCACTTACCAGAGCGTTCCACTCGATCTGCCGGGACAAACACCCCAGCAATAATAGCGATACTATATTCCGTAGCTAACTGCGCAAGCGTAGAGATAAACTCACCATCCATCTCTTCCGCTTGTATATCTAACCGCCCAGTACCAAATCCCTGCATCATTGCTTCAGGAAACACCACAAGCTGCGCCCCATCAGCTTTTGCTTGCACCACACTCCTACGTACTAGATCCACATTCTCTTGTTTATGACCAGTAGAACAAACCTGTGCAAGTGCAATTCGCATATCCCAAGCATAGCTGCTGCCTGTGGATAAAAACTGAAAACAGTATTGTTTTCCACAATTTTTTAGCTCCAAACCCCTCTGCCCTTCCCTACCCACCCCAAGCAAAACATAATGATGAGCATGACTTTAATCTTCACTCAACAATCTTTTCAGAACCTTGTCAGGCATCTCAGCCCCATGCCACTCAATACGCTCGATACTCCAAGCAAAACCATGCATGCTTTAACAGACCACAATGCCGACCTCACCCGCAAAGCACATGAAATCATCACCGCTTTCGACGAACATCTATCCGAATTACATTCTTTTGTCCAGAAATGCACCACCATAGATAACTCACTCCACACCACATTGAGCACCACCCTTCCAACACACAATTGATAACCCATGAGCATTTTCCCATTAAAATCAAGCGAACTTTCCTACACCTCAGCCCACCATAAAAATGTTGCCCTGCGCTACGAGCAATTGCTGCAAGCCCAGAAAAGCAATGTAGATACGGCATTTGCTACCGTATCTTCCATCGCATTTGATGCAGCTCAACAGCGCTTTTATGAAATACTGACGCGCTGGCACAAAATTCACACAACGACGCTGTGCATTATTAATGCACTCGATCACACTGCTAGTGCACAATCAAAATTAGAAGAAACATACAAACAAATTCTTTCTTTGTATGACATAGCGCAAGGAATTGCCGACTGTTCACTCCCCTTAACGATTGCCCTCAATCAGTTACAAACCTTAGGAAAAATTTTGGATTTCTGTTGCGCCAACACACTGCGCAATCGCGCACGCGAACCAGAACATTCTCTGTCAGAACGCAAAGAATTGAATCTTGACGAATTGCATGAACTCTCATTGATAGAAGCACCAGAAAATATCATTTCTTTGAGTAAAAAATTCCCTGATGCTCACATTCTGGAAGCCGATCAAAAAGGACACGTTACCCTGGCATTCGGAGATATTGATAATGCAAAATCAATTACGACGATCGTCGCTGGTGTAGGCTCAAGTTCCTCCGAAGGTATGCAAACCTATTCCAATCGTGCACAACATATTTATCAAAAAACTGGTACCCCTGTTGTCATGTGGCTTGGATATGATGCCCCTCCGTCGCTGGCTGCAGGAATCGCCAAAACTCCTGCTTTGCAAGCCCGTATACCACTACAAAAACTGCAGAAAGCATTAAGAGAAAGAAATCCACATGCTCGCCTGGTCGTATTAGGTCATAGCTACGGATCCACTGTTGCCGGATACGCAGCAACAGAATCAGGACTCGAGGCAGATAGTCTCATTCTTGCTGGCAGCCCTGGAGTACCAAGAAAACTTACCCTTAATTCTCAATCCCCCAAAATTATTGCCGCACTCGGCGATAAAGACCCTATTGGGTTAACAGGAACAGCACTAACCTCATTACATGGCATTGATCCTGCAGCACTGACCAGCGGTTATCCACTATTACGTATCCACGGTGGACATTCTGATTATTTTACCGATGAGTCATTTATCGCAATGCTCAAAAAAGAACTCAATAAACCTAAAGGCTAGAGCAGGCACACGGTACTTAACTAAGCACCTAACCTGCCTGCACAGTGTGGTACGTCGATATGAATAATCAGCACATATGCCCCTGATATTGATTGACTGGTGCAAGACATACTCACACCAGTCAAACCCAACCGCCGTAACGTAGTTGTTTAGAACAAACCTGTGGCATTCTCGTCATAAGAAACAAGAAGATTCTTAGTTTGCTGGTAATGTGCCAGCATCATAAGGTGATTTTCCCGTCCAATACCAGACTCTTTATAGCCACCAAAAGCAGCATGAGCTGGGTAATTGTGATACTGATTGACCCATACTCGTCCTGCCTGAATAGCGCGACCAGCACGGTAAGCAGTATTTTGCTGCCTAGTCCACACGCCAGCACCTAAACCATAGTTCGTGTCATTAGCAATACGGATTGCCTCATCGAAATCCTTGAACGTAGTAACCGAAAGCACTGGTCCAAAAATTTCTTCTTGGAAGATACGCATATCATTTGTTCCCTTGAAGATGGTTGGTTCAATATAGAACCCACCATCAAGCCCCTCAAGTTTATTGATATGGCCACCGGTAAGCACCTCAGCACCTTCTTGAGGACCAAGCTCAAGGTAGCTAGAGATCTTATCGAGCTGTTCCTGGGACGCCTGCGCACCCATCATTGTTTCAGTATCAAGCGGATTACCCAATTTAATTTTCTTCACGCGCTCGACGCCAAGGGCAAGGAAGTCGTCGGCAATAGCTTCATGAACCAGCGCACGTGATGGGCAGGTGCAAATCTCGCCCTGATTCAAGGCAAACATCGCAAGACCTTCGACGCACTTATCGCGGAAAGCATCATCTGCCTGCATAATATCCTCGAAGAAAATTGATGGCGATTTACCACCCAACTCGAGAGTCACTGGGATAATTTTATCCGCCGCTGCCTTGTTAATGAGCTTACCAACCTGGGTGGAACCAGTGAACGCAATTTTTCCGATTCGATGAGAAGAAGAAAGCGCAGCACCTGCTTCTTCTCCCAAACCATTAACGATATTTAACACACCTGCCGGTAATAAATCAGCAATAATCTCTACCAAATAAAGCAAGGATGCTGGGGTTTGCTCAGCCGGCTTGAGCACAATGGTGTTACCCGCAGCCAATGCCGGTGCAATTTTCCATGCAGCCATCAAAATAGGAAAGTTCCACGGAATAATCTGCCCAACCACACCAATTGGCTCGTGGAAATGATATGCCACTGTGTTCTCATCTAGCTGCGAAATGCCACCCTCTTGAGCACGAATAGCACCAGCGAAATAACGGAAATGATCCACAGTAAGCGGCAGGTCAGCTGCAAGAGTTTCTCGAACAGCCTTACCGTTATCCCACGTTTCTGCCACGGCAATTTTTTCAAGATTTTCTTCAATACGATCGGCAATTCGATTCAGCACCAAAGCGCGCTCTGCCGGCGACGTAGCACCCCAGGAGCTAGCCGCTGCATGGGCAGCGTCGAGTGCTTTTTCAATATCCTGTGCATCAGAACGTGCTACCTGACAGAAAACCTCACCAGTGACTGGGGTGATGTTATCCATATAACGACCTGCTACAGGAGCAACCCAATCACCACCGATGAAATTGTCATAGCGATCGCGGAATTCCACAATTGCGCCTGGTGTACCTGGATTAGCATAAATAGTCATAATTGCCTCACTTATTTCAGCATGATGTATATATGTGGCTTAGCGGTCACATGAACCACATAAGCGACCTACATCACGTTAACACGCTGAGGCAATCTTGACCAGAGGAACCCATTTAGCGCTTTCGAGAACTACGCGGCTCCCATAACACCACTGCTGTCGATCGCGGTACATGCACTATCTCACCACGCGACCGCACCCCATACTTAAGGAGCTGCTCCTTTTCCTGGCGCAACTGTTTATTCTCCGCCTTCAACCGAGCATTTTCTTTTTTTAAGTCAATAATTGCCTTGATCCCAGCCAAATTAACGCCATCTTCTTGACTAAGGCGTTGCACGGTGCGCAACAGCTCAACGTCGTCAAGCGAATAACGACGCCCACCCCCAGAAGTTCGCTGCGGAGTAACCAATCCGAGCCGATCATAGGTACGCAATGTCTGTGCGTGCATTCCTGCCAGCTCAGCAGCAACAGAAATAACAAACACTTCCTCAAAATCTTTGCCATTGGATTCAGACACAGCTCTCACCTCCAATTCTTAAGCTCCGGCCCAACCTGCACGCGGATCATAACCGGCATCTCGGGCAGTTTGTGCAAAACTACGCAGGGTACTCATCGCAGCAGGATCAAGATCCGTAGGAATTACTACCTCAACTTTTACTAGAAGATCGCCTGTTTCACCACCACGCTTCGCAATACCACGACCGCGCACCCTCAGCACTCGACCATTAGGGGTACCAGCTGGTATTTTTAAGCGAACATTATGCTCAAGTGTGGGAACAGAAATTGTTTCCCCTAGAGTCAATTCGGTAAACGAAACAGGAACAGTCACCTCAAGATCATCACCACTGCGGGTAAAAATAGAATCTGGTTTGACTTTCACATTGACAAATAAATCGCCTGCTGGGGCACCATGAGGACCAGCCTCACCCTGACCAGCTAAACGCACTTTTTGTCCGTCGATAACGCCAACTGGAATACGCACTGTGATGGAACGAGTTTTGTGTACTGTTCCTTTCCCGTCGCAATCGAGACAAGGATCGGTAATTTTTGTACCTGTGCCATCGCAATCAGTACACGGAGCCGAAAACCCAAATGCTCCTCGATTTTCGGAAGTAAAACCAGTACCAGAACAAGTAGTGCAGGTTGTTTTTTTAGCGCTTTGCGAACCTGAACCATGACACGTAGTGCAGGGCGCGTCTCCTGTTAATTTCAGTGGGATGGTTGTCCCTTGCGCCGCTTCCCGGAACTCAAGTGTGACATCAGTTTCTACGTCTGCACCTCGAGTAGGGCGCGGTGAACGTGGCTTATAGGCGCGTGTAGTATCGCGGTTAAAGAAAGTGCCAAAAATATCACCCAGGTTTGTGTCGCTAAAGTTTCCTTGGCGTGCACGTGCTGCACCAAGAAAATCACCTAGGTCGGAAAAATCAAAGCCTGCTTGAGTGCTATACCCATGAGCTTTATTGCTGGCAAGTAACGCACGAAACTCATCATATTCTTTGCGTTTACTCTCGTTACCTAAGACATCATAGGCTTGAGCTGCACGCTTGAATTTTTCTTCAGCTGCCTTGTTTCCCGGGTTTGAGTCCGGATGATTCTCACGAGCTATTTTGCGATAGGCTTTTTTTATTTCTGCTTCACTCGCCGTTGTGTTCACGCCTAGGTCTTGATAAAAATCTTGTTCTATCCATTCATTTTTGGGTGTCATCTTGCTCCCTCCTTTCAGTTTTCCAAGATCAAAGATGCACGATTAAAGATGAGAGAAAAATCGAGGCCTCTCCTCACCAAAGGCAACAGGAAAGACCTCGTAACTCATGCGATACGTTATTCTGTATCGTCTTCTGCAGTTGATTCCGCTTCTGAATCAACTGGATCAACGATAATGACCATTGCGGTACGCAATAAGCGCTCTTCTACCTGGTAGCCAAGTCGAAGGACAGTCCCAATGTATTTATCGTCGCCAGTAGAGAGGTCTTGCACAGCCTCATGACGCTCAGGATCAAATACCTCGCCAGCTGCACCAAAAGGTGTGACCTTAAAAGTATCTAAAACTGACACGAACTTATCACGGAAACTTTTGAGCGGTCCTTGTTCAAGATCACCATGTTGCTCCGCAAGCTCCAAATCATCCAGAATTGGCAACAATTGCGTGAGTACCTGAGCTTTTACATTTTCCACTCCAGCTTTACGCTCACGTTCCGTACGCCTACGGTAGTTGGCATATTCTGCAGATAGGCGTTGCAAATCTTCAGTACGTTCTGCCAACTGATCCTCAAGCGACGGTTGTGTGTCCTCTTCAGTTTCTGCAGTTTCTTCAACCGTGTCAGTTGAGTCCACTTCAGCTTCTGCGCCTGGATCTGCGTCTTTGAGCTGTGCCTCTAGATTTTCGAGCACCTCGTCGGCATGCTCATCTAGATTGTTGTGTTCGCTCACTTTTTGTCTTCTTCCTCATCAATAACTTCAGCATCCACTACATTCGGATCAGCATTATCGGCCTGCGCTGCAGCCGCTTTTGCTGCCTCTGCCTCGTAGATTAGCTTGCCAAGTTCTTGTGACTCAGTAGAAAGCTTTTCGACGGCACTCTTAATCGCTTCGATGTCGTCTCCCTTAAGAGCCTCATCAACAGCGTCTGCTGCTTCAGTAATCTTGGTCTTGAGTTCATCAGATGCCTTATCACCATTCTCCTCAAGGAACTGGCGAGTCTGGTGTGCCAACAGCTCTGCAGAGTTGCGAGTCTCTTGTTCCTCACGACGCTTCTTATCTTCATCAGCGTGAGCCTCAGCATCTTTGATCATGCGATCAATTTCTTCCTGAGACAAGCCGGAACCGTCTTGAATCTTGATGGTGTTCTCTTTGCCAGTTCCCTTATCCTTTGCGGAAACAGAAACAATACCGTTAGCGTCAATGTCGAAGGTAACCTCAATCTGTGGCAAACCACGTGGCGCAGGAGCAATTCCGCCAAGCTCAAAGGAACCAAGCAGCTTGTTTGCAGAAGCAATCTCACGCTCGCCCTGGTACACCTGGATTTGTACTGATGGCTGGTTATCTTCAGCAGTGGTGAATGTTTCTGAGCGCTTGGTTGGAATAGTGGTGTTGCGCTCGATGAGCTTAGTCATCACGCCACCTTTGGTTTCGATGCCCAAAGACAATGGGGTGACGTCGAGAAGCAAAACATCCTTTACTTCACCGCGAAGTACACCTGCCTGAAGTGCAGCACCAACGGCAACAACCTCATCTGGGTTCACACCCTTGTTTGGCTCACGACCACCGGTGAGTTCTTTAACGAGGTCAGACACAGCTGGCATACGGGTAGAACCACCCACAAGCACCACATGGTCAATCTCATTTACGGAAATACCGGCATCTTTAACCACCTGGTTGAAAGGAGCCTTGGTGCGGTCAAGCAAATCTTGAGTGATCTTCTGGAACTCAGTACGAGAAAGAGTCTCATCAAGGAATAGTGGGTTCTTGTCAGCATCCACAGTGATGTATGGCAAGTTAATTGTGGCGGACTGTGAAGCGGAAAGCTCAATCTTTGCTTTTTCAGCAGCTTCGCGTAGACGCTGCATAGCCATCTTGTCTTTAGAAAGATCTACGCCATGAGCTGTCTTGAACTTGTTGATGAGCCATTCCACAATGCGGTTGTCCCAGTCGTCACCACCGAGGTCATTGTCACCAGCGGTTGCGCGAACCTCTACCACGCCGTCACCGATCTCTAGGAGGGAAACGTCGAAAGTACCACCACCAAGGTCGAATACCAAGATGGTCTGCTCTTTCTCGCCCTTTTCTAGACCATAAGCCAAAGCAGCAGCAGTAGGCTCATTGACGATACGCAAAACATTCAAGCCAGCAATCTGACCTGCTTCTTTGGTTGCCTGACGCTGTGAATCGGAGAAGTATGCCGGAACGGTGATAACCGCATCGGTGACGTCCTCACCGAGGTATGCCTCAGCGTCTCGCTTGAGCTTCATGAGGGTACGAGCGGAAATTTCCTGTGGGGTGTAGCTCTTATCATCAATAGCTACTGTCCAATCTGTACCAATATGGCGCTTAACAGAGCGGATAGTGCGATCCACGTTAGTGACAGCCTGGTTCTTTGCAGACTGACCGACGAGCACCTCACCATTTTTAGCAAATGCCACCACGGATGGGGTGGTGCGTGCGCCCTCTGAGTTGGCGATAACTACTGGCTCGCCACCTTCGAGAACAGAAACAACTGAGTTTGTAGTACCAAGGTCAATACCTACTGCGCGACCCATGATTTTCCTCTTTTCTAGTAATGTACGTTTGTTTTTATCTTTTGTTCTTGCGCCAAGCCCGAAAGCGGGTTCGGAAATGAGAAAAGTTGATAGAACTCAACTCAACTCCCTTGAGCAACTATAGTCACCATACCTAAAGCATTGAGCCTATGCCACTCAACCTGACACTTACACTAACGTGCCCACCCCTAAAGTTGTTCCCACCAGACTCAACTTTTTACATTACCGCTGCTCACAGGCAGATAAAATCAGCTTGTTTCATTCTGAAACAGTCCGTTTGCGATGGATTCTATTTAGCGCCATTTGTCACTATTCATCACCATCGAATACCGCCACACGTCGCCACCATAACTACATCAGGACTAGACGCTCATCGAGAAAACAAAAAAATAATGTATAAAGCCCTCATTTTATGGCAGACTAAAAGGCGAACATATGAAAATACAATAAGACGTAACCGTCAGGATGAATAAACGAGAAAAAATGAATGATTCCGCTAACCCTGGTGCTGCACACAATGCCGTACCACTTTCAGCATCACACGCCAAAGATACTGACTTGATTGACATTGCCAGCCCCACAGCTGACCACTCCACAGCAGCAAACCCAATCGACCGCGCTCACCTGCTCGGTTCTGATATGCGTCGAGTAGCAGGCTGGGCAATGCGGTTCATCATCACCGCCATTGCAGCAGTTATTGCCTGGAAAGGGCTAGCACTTATCTGGACAATTATCCTTCCAATCATATTGGCACTGCTCGTCACCACCGTACTATGGCCCCCTGTTCGTTGGTTACGCGCACGAAAAGTCCCAGCCTCCCTGGCAACCATTTCCGTTATTCTCGGTTTCTTCTTAATAATCGGTGGCGTCTTTAGTGCGATTGCCCCAATGGTTACCAGCCAGTCCAAGGATCTTTTCGCGAGAGTCCAAGAGGGTATTCACCGAGTCCAAGAATTAGTGCAGCAAGAACCGCTCAACCTCGATGCGAGCAGGCTCAATCAGCTCACTACCGAAATCACCAATTTCTTACAAAGCCGTTCCAAAGACATCACCTCAGGCGTGTTCAGTGGTATTTCCACCGCGTCGTCGATAGCTGTCACACTCGTTTTGGTACTTATCCTCACATTTTTCTTCCTCAAAGATGGAGATCGTTTCCTCCCGACAGTACGCAGCTTTATCGGACCGGGCGTGGGCTGGCACATTTCCGAAGCACTAACCCGAGTATGGAATACCCTCACTGGTTTCATCCGCACCCAAGCCATCGTTTCGCTTGTCGACGCCATTCTCATCGGTATCGGCCTGCTTATCCTCAAAGTACCCCTTGCGCTAGCACTTGCTGTTATCACATTCTTCGCTGGCTTTATTCCCATTGTTGGTGCTTTTACCGCTGGCGCACTCGCTGTACTTATCGCATTAGTAAGTCATGGCCTCACCAACGCCATTTTGGTATTGGTGCTTATCGTTCTCGTACAGCAGATTGAAGGAAATGTACTCCAACCAATTCTGCAGTCAAAAGCAATGAATCTACACCCAGCAATCGTTCTGCTCTCCGTTACCCTCGGCTCCACCCTCTTTGGTGTGATTGGCGCATTCCTTGCAGTACCAGTAGCAGCAACCGTCGCAGTCCTCATTCGCTATCATTCTGAGCTTATTGCACTCAGAGCAGGAGAAATTACGCTTGACGACGTCGTGATTGCCACTACAGAATCTGCAACCCCCGCGAAGAATCCCTCCGAAACATGGAATAGTTTTCGCGAACGGCTCAGCAATTTAGGCAAAAGGCAAAGAAACTCAGATTCAGATACTGCGAAAGAACAAGAAAAGACTGCCAAAGAATAAACTGAGCTAACCTCGGTACCTACAACACAAAGCACTGGGCATGGAGAATCATGCCCAGTGCTTTTCTATTCCCTATTCCTATCCTGCTCACGCACATATTCACGCAGATAGGGTAAGGCAAAATCAATGTGTCCACGCTCAGTTTCCACAATCAGTTCTGCATCTAGAAGCCTTCGTCGATAGTTGCTGATATAAGTTTTAGAACGTCGCATACGTTGTGCAATATCACTAATATGCGAGGGGCCATCATCATATGACATACACCTTAAAAAGGCTTTATCCACATTAGATAGCTCTGATAACGCTGGTTCATGCACTAGTTGCCCTAATTTACGTTTAGCCATTGCAATACTTTCTTGCGCGGCTACACGAGTAATGCAGTTTTCTTCTTTGTTTCGGAAAGAATACTGGCCAACTAACTGAATCATAAAAGGATAACCTTTGCAGGCACGCACTGCCATATCCAGTGCCTCCTCAGACCAGCTGACAGAACTTCCTCGTAGTGGGAGTTCAAGTCCTTGCCTTACATCACTATCACTTACCCGACCAAGCTCTATTCGCGCGGCGCGACGCAGAAAAGTAGCTGGATTAATACTCTCCCCATCATCAAGTCTGTCAGCCAGCAATGGTTTAATTGAAGAGGGAATACCAGCCATAGCAACCGCAATTTCTTCTCTTTCACGAACCAAATGCTGAATGACCACTCCGAAATCGATAAGCTCATTCGTATGTTGATAATGCATCTCATCTAACGTAATCAGTACGCCTGCAGGTGGTTGATTCACGCACACATCAACATTACGCTTATATTCCAGTAAGTCTTTCAATGCATCACGCAAAGAGTACGTAGTCTCTGCCAAAGGTTCGGTACCCCAATTAATACCGCCGCCTATACCTAAAATAGAAAGACTCAATCCAGTAAGCTGTTTCTGATTTTTGGCAAGGATACGTAAAATCCTATTCCGAAGACGCAGCATAAAGCCAGAAGTTGCTGTTTCACTTAAAACAAGCCAACCACGCTGATGTGCTTCATCCTCAAAATCATTCAACAAAGCTGTTTTGCCAATACCACGAGAACCAACGATAAGCGAGATACGCTCATGAGTTCCCGGACCATCATCTAATGAAAAGCGAAAGTCTCGGATAATTTCACTGCGCCCAACAAGTAATGGTGGCGTAGCACCCAATGTGGCATTAAATGGGTTCGGCTGGTAAGTCATACTCATCACTATAGCTAACTGAACTTATGAACTCTTATGAACACCTGTGAACTTTATGAATTTTATGAATTCTATGAACTTTATGAACAACTTGCCTTTCAAGGGTTAAGGTGCAAAAAACTCCCATGACATCGCCGATGTCATGGGAGTTTTACTAGAAAAGGCTAACGCACTTTAGCGCAAGCACTAAAGTGCAAACGTGAAATTAGCCCCAAATACCGTTGATAGCAAGTACGGATACTGCAGAAACAATTGCGGCAGCTGGCAAAGTGATTACCCATGCCAAACCGATTGGCTTCATCATGCCCCAGTTAGCTTTCTTCTGAACCAAACCGATACCCAAAATTGCACCAATCAAGATGTGGGTAGAAGACACAGGCAAACCGAGCAAGGACGCGCCCATAACCACTGCAGCTGCAGAAAGCTCGGCAGCGAAACCAGACGCTGGGTGCATTTCAGTAAGTCCAGAACCAACGGTCTGGATAACGAAACGTCCAATGAACCATAGACCAGCAATAAGAGCGACACCACAAGTAACCATAGTTGCAGTCGGCACCTCTGCTTTACCGTTAATGGAATCAGTACGCAGTACGTCGAGCACGGCAGAGAATGGACCGATAGCGTTCGCAATATCGTTAGAACCATGTGAGAACGCAAAAGCAGAAGCGGTGAATACCTGCATCCAAGAGAAGAGGATGAAGGTTGCACGTGGTAGTTCACGGTTCTTCAAGGTACGAGTGAAAATGAATACTGACATCCATACCACTGCAGCGATCATGGCAAGGATGAGGAAGTTACCCAGGTTAGAGAGGTGGAAGTCAAGGTTCTTAAGACCCTTGAACAACATCATTGCACCAATAATTGCTGCACCTACTGCTGCTAGCAAAGGCACCCAGTTTTCTAGTGCACGGTGTGTGTTAAGAGCATCACGACGAACATTGAGCTTATGTAGGTCACGGTAGTAATCTGATTCGATGTTATTTGGATCGTAGTTTTCCTCGTTGATAAGCGTCGAATCGCGAAGCATTGCTGAGGTGTAGCTGATCTTCTCTGTTTCGCTCAGGCTCTCAAAGTTCTTCTTGAACTTTTCGTGGAGCTGTGCACGCTCAGATTTAAGAACATCAAGTTCTTTATCTGCTTTGTCGTTGTAATCGAGAATGTTTTTCTTAATTGCACTGTAGAGCAACCATGCAACAGCACCACCAAGAACAGGAGACAATACCCAGCTCATTGCGATCTGACCGATTTCGCTCCACTGAACCATATCCCAGCCACCAATACCTTGGCTGAAGCCGAGAGTAAGGGAAGCACCAACGATACCACCGACGATGGAGTGAGTGGTAGACACTGGCCATCCCATGCGGGTAGCCACAAGGAGCCAAATCGCTGCACCGAGCAGTGCAGACATCATGATAAAGGCAAAGTGAAGTGGGTCGAGATCAATCGCGTCAAGATCAACGATGCCAGACTTAACGGTGTCGGTCACCTCGCCACCAGCGAGAACAGCACCTGAAACCTCGAAAATAGCAGCAACAACTAGCGCTTGCTTCATCGACAGTGTTCCAGCACCTACTGAGGTACCAAAAGAGTTAGCAACATCGTTACCGCCGATGTTAAATGCCATGAACACACCAAAAATAATGGTGGTGATGAGGATAGACTTGCTTGCTCCCTCACCAACATAATCAAAGGACCAGAGTAAATAAACAACGAGAGTAACAGCTAACAACCCACCAAAGGTAAGATGCCACCACAAATCAGAGGTGCTCTTTTTGCCAGGTTGTGGAATAGCCATGACATCATTAGACATGAAAATTCAACTTTCATCAGATTACGTACAAAAACGACTCTCGTAGTGTCCAGCATGGAAGTGAACTCAAGGTAAATAGAACTAAGCCATAGAGATAATTCTGGCAAAATGCCGTGTTTTTCCCTTGCCTTCGCATAAAAAATGTGAGCAGGCGCACAGATTTAACACACATAACCACCCCCTTTTCCTGCAACACCAAACACATAAAGCACACAAGAATAATAAATAGACAGAGTTGTATATATAATATAGACTCTTATTAGACATATCAGTCTACTTTGGGTCCTACTAGACACACCAAGCACATAGATGAGTTGAAAGGAATAACGATGCAGCCACAGCTATCAGTGATCATCATTGGCGCTAGCGCAACCGGACTTTACCTTGCAGATCAACTCATGTGCCGCCACAATATATCCATCAAGCACATAGATATGGTTGATCGTCGACCAGCACCCATAGGTATCGCACCTTACTCGCTTACCCAGCACCCTTTAGCAAAAATCGGGCGAACCAGTATCCACCTATTGGGCAATATAGAAGTTGGGCGCGATGTATCTCTGACAGAATTAACACAACTCTACTCACTCGTTCTCGACAGCACTGAACTACAACACGCCTCAGAGCACGAACTATCCACACTCTTAACGCGTCTAGAACAGATACGCCCTACGACGTTCCCCCTTGCCTCCTCTGGTCTAACAGAAATCATCCAAAGCCGTAATCTAGCAGTCACACGGTGGGTTAATCCTTTGCAACTGCCCACCGGTTATAGTTTGTCGCACTGGCGCAACCTTATTGACCGTGCTCATGGCATCCCAGTGTGCATATAGTTTCTTAGTTTTTCAACAGAATACTCACACCGTAGAATGGGCACAGTGCATCTCTGCATAGGCTCACCCATGATCCATGCAAAGAGCTATGCAGAAGAAAACCAAGCCCTAAGGATGTGATTGTGGTACCCTCCCCAACCCAGCTCTCTCCTTCTGCAATCCTAGGCATTATTGCGGTCATCATTTCCATTCCAGCATGGTGCTATTTCTTCTTTGCAGGAGCAAAGATCTACCGGCTTATCCGCTCCGGTACTGCCACTACTCCACGCACGAACCAGCCGGTGCGTCGGTTAGCGACAATGCTGCGCAAGGTTTTCTTCCACACTGAACTCGCCCGCAAGCCGCTCGTCGCAGCAGCACATTGGCTGGTCATGATTGGTTTTATCGGCGGATCACTCGTTTTATTCGAGGCGTATATTCAAGTCTTTGCGCCACATAGTGGCTGGTGGCTGCTGCACGAATGGCCGGTCTACCACTTCTGCGAAGAACTCCTTGCTGTAGGAACCATTGTGGGCATTGGCTGCCTTATGGTCATTCGCGCCACTTCCCCCGCACGTTTTTATGGCTCAAATTCCCGTGCCGCTGTGTTCGTGGAATTGGTAGTGCTCATCGAAGGACTGGGAATGTTGCTGGTCAAAGCCGCCAAAATTGCCACCTACGGCGGAGGTAGCGTATGGGCAGACTTCCTCAGCAGATACATTGCACTCTTACTGCCCGCTTCTGCCACCCTGGTCAGTGTTTTTGCCTTAATAAAATTACTCAGCGCCATGATCTGGCTTGGCGCAGTAGCGCACTACATTAACTGGGGTGTTGCCTGGCACCGATTCCTTGCCTTTTTTAACATTTTCTTCCGACGCAACCCCGATGGTTCCCCAGCCCTAGGCGCACTAACCCCCATGTTGTGGAAAGGCAAAGCCCTCACCTTAGATACTCTGGCTGAGCTTGATGAAGGCACTCTCGACAAAGACAACAAAGACAATGCTGACAAGGCGAACCATGTGGAACCGACCGAACCAACCCTAGGCACTGGTACTCTTGCCGATGGTTCCTGGAAAATGCTCCTCGATGCCACCACATGCACTGAATGTGGTCGCTGCCAGGAACAATGCCCGGCATGGAATACCCAAAAGCCTTTGTCACCCAAGCTGCTCATGACCGATATTCGTGATGCTGCCACAACCAACACCCACGCCAATGTCGATGTTCTCAAACTTGTTGGTGAATCAGCAATCATTAATCCCGACGCGCTGTGGTCATGCACGCATTGCGGTGCTTGCGTGGAACAATGTCCGGTGGATATTGAGCATATTGACCATGTGGCAAACTTACGCCGTTTCCAAGTTCTCGCCGAATCTGAGTTCCCTTCCGAACTAGCAGGCCTATTCAAGAATCTAGAGGTCAAAGGCAATCCTTGGGGGCGCAATAACACACAGCGCGCAGATTGGATAAGCAAAGCGCGTCGCGACGGTATCGAGGTACCAGTTTTCGGTGAAGATATCCATGATTTTTCCGATACCGAATACCTATTTTGGGTTGGTTGCGCTGGCGCTTTCGACGATGCCGCCCAGCGTACAACTCGCGCAATAGTAGAGTTACTGCATACTGCTGGCGTGAAATTTGCTGTGCTTTCTCGTGGGGAAACCTGCACAGGTGACCCTGCCCGGCGCGCCGGTAACGAGTTTTTATTCCAGCAATTAGCCAAAGAAAATATCAGCACTCTCAATGAGGTTTTTGAGGGGGTAGTTCCTGGTCAGCGCAAGATAATCACGAGTTGCCCGCATTGTTTTAATACACTGCGCAATGAGTATCCAGATTTTGATGGACATTTTGATGTGTTTCATCATACGCAACTGCTCAACCGTCTGGTTCGTGATAACCGACTCACCCCTATTCCGCGGAGTCCGCACAATCGTGCTCCTATTACTTATCATGATCCTTGTTTCCTCGGGCGGCACAATAAGGTGTTTGATCCGCCGAGAGAACTGCTTGGTGTCACCGGTGCCGAGCTAGTGGAGATGGATCGTACCCGCAATGAAGGCTTTTGTTGCGGTGCTGGTGGGGCGCGAATGTTTATGGAAGAAAAACTCGGTACTCGTATCAATGAAAATCGTGCTCAAGAGGCTGTTGCTACTGGTGCTGCAGAAATTGCCGTCGGTTGCCCGTTCTGCAACACGATGCTCACCGGTGGGGTAAAAACTGTAGCGGCACAAGCAGAGACAGCACCTGCTGTACGCGATGTTGCGCTTATGCTGCGCGACAGCATACTGATCGACGATAAATTACCTGATCCACAGGCTAAAACTTTCTTAGAAACCCCACGACGCACACCGCGTAAGACTACTCAGGTATCTGCTCAGGCAACCGCCAAAGAGCAGAAAACACCTTCAGCAAAGACCCACAAGGCACCTACAGTAGCGCCACCGGCTAATAGTGGCGACGTACCAGTTCCACCAGCTCCTGTCCCTCCAGTAGTGCCAGTGATTCCAACACCAACCACGCCGCCGGTTCCTACAGCACCTATTCACCCTGTAGTACCACCAGCACCAGGAGCAAGTTCTGTTCCAGTCCCACCTGTGGCCACGCCGCCGGTTCCTACAGCACCTGCTCAACCTGCAGTACCACAACCACCAACTCCCTCAGTGCCTATACCACCTGGTTCTGCGCTGCCACCTGGTATAACTCCGCAGCAGGATACTCAGCCTCAAGCAAAAGAAGAATAGTGTTTGGGCCAGCGGTGAGCGTCGAAAAGCATAATGGGGCAGCTAAAAAACTTTCGACGCACACCAATTCCTCATTGAGGATAAAAATTTCCCTAGCTCAATGGGCTTGCGTCCACTATTATGGAACGGTATGAGCAATCCCAACTTTTCTGATTATCGTATTAGTGATGCAGAGCGTGAACACGCCATTGACCAATTAACTACGCATTGTTCTGAGGGGCGCCTGAGTCTTGACGCCTACGAACAACGTGTCGATCAGGTAATCCAAGCAGTGCTGTATTCAGATTTGCTTGCTGTGTTTAGTGATTTACCAGCACCAAGTAGCCCACCTATGGATATCCAGGCAGCTACTCCAGAGCGTACTTATACTGAATCGGAAATTAATGAGCTACGTGTTTCAGGAAGAAGAATCCGTGCAGGTTTAAGCTGTCTTAGTGCTTTGGGCGCCACTTTTTATAGTCTGTATCTCAACGATCCCCTACCATTGGCATTCCTACCTGCGGTTATTATTCTGCTCTACATTATGCGCATTGGTCCAGATTCTTGGTACACGCCTTCGCTTCAGCAGCTTGAGCGTCAGCGCACTCGGGCAATTGCTGCGCAACAACGCAATCAACTTGCACTGATGCGGATGCAGCATCAACAGCAGCAGGCACAGCAGCGTGCTTTATTGCAACAGCGTCGTAATGAGCTCAAACATCAGGTTCTTGATTGGGCGGATGACGCTATCACCCGTTTTAAGCGTTAAAGGCGTATTCTTTCCCTTTTCATCCTTTCCCAAGGATTGCTCTGTGCACTGTATTCTGTGCTTTTCCTAGCGTAAGGGGCTATAGTAATAAAATGACTGAGAAAAAAACTGCCCCTAACGCCACTGCTCCTGCTAAAAAACGCCCGCGTCGTACCTTCGATCAATCAGACAAAATGAAGGATGTGCTCTACGAGATTCGTGGACCAGTTGCGGCAGAGGCTGAGCGTCTCGAACTCGACGGACACCGTATCCTTAAGCTCAATACTGGCAATCCTGCTATTTTCGGTTTTGAGGCTCCCGATGTCATTGTGCGCGATATGATTGCCTCACTCCCCACGGCACAAGGCTACTCTTCCTCCAAAGGCATTATTTCTGCTCGACGTGCAATTGTCACGCGCTATGAGATGACCCCAAATTTCCCGCATTTCGATGTCAATGATGTCTACCTGGGCAATGGTGTTTCTGAGCTCATTACGGTAACCACTCAAGCACTGCTTAACGACGGAGACGAAGTGCTCATCCCTGCCCCCGATTATCCTTTGTGGACCGCGGCTACCTCCCTGGCCGGCGGCAAGCCTGTGCATTATCATTGCGATGAGGAAAATAACTGGTTCCCCGACATTGAAGACATCAAAGCTAAGGTCACTGAGAAAACCAAAGCAATTGTGGTCATCAATCCCAATAATCCTACGGGTGTTGTTTATTCGGAGGAATTGCTCAAGCAAATCGTCGATATTGCTAGAGAACACGACTTGCTCATTCTGGCTGATGAGATTTACGACCGGATTCTTTTCGACGATGCCGTACATACGTCCATTGCCAGCCTAGCTCACGACGTTCTCTGCATTACCTACAATGGCTTGTCCAAGGCATACCGCGTCGCAGGATTCCGTGCTGGTTGGATGATTATTACCGGGCCAAAGCACTATGCCCGTGGGTTCATTGAGGGAATTGACCTCTTGGCTGGCACCCGACTATGCCCAAATGTTCCTGCTCAGCACGCTATCCAAACCGCTTTGGGCGGACGCCAGTCTATCTATGACCTCACCCGAGCAGGTGGTAGATTACGCGTACAACGTGATGTCGCGTATGAAGGACTCAATGCTATTCCAGGAATTAGCTGCGTGAAACCCCAAGGGGCACTCTATGCTTTTCCTAAAATTGATCAGAATTATTATGACATTCACGACGACACTCAGCTCATGCTCGATCTGTTGCGTTCGGAAAAGATTTTGCTTGTCCAAGGCACCGGTTTTAATTGGAAAAAACCGGATCATTTCCGATTAGTGTTTTTGCCTTGGGCAAGCGAACTAAGCGAAGCTATCGAAAGAATCGGTAACTTCTTATCCAGCTATAAACAATAGCTAGAGAGATACTGAAGATAGCTGCGCAAATATCTCTCCTTCTTCTAGTAGTGCTGAGAGTCTGTGGACTCTCAGCACTACTAGAAACGACAGACTCTCAGCACTACTAGAGGCTGCGCCCGAGTGCTTTGTATGTCCATCCCGCTGCTTGCCATTGCTTAGGATCAAGCACATTTCTGCCATCAATAATTGCTTTGGTGCGCACCAAGGCACCTACTTGCACAGGGTCAAGATCGCGGAACTCTTGCCATTCTGTGGCTAAAATAACCAAATCCGCATCTTCTAGTGCTGTTAGAGTACTGTCGGCATAAGTCAGGGTTGGGAAAACTGCACGCGCATTATCCATAGCTTGTGGATCATACACAGTTGTTTGAGCACCATGTAACGAGAGCGAACCTGCCACACTCAACGCTGGTGAGTCACGCACATCATCAGAATTAGGCTTAAAGGCACATCCAAGGACAGTAACATTCTTGCCGATAAGCGAACCACCAGCAGTTTTCTTAGCTAGCGCGACCAAGTGTTCGCGTCTGCGCATATTGATTGCATCTACCTCACGCAAAAAGGTCAAGGCTTCATTTGCCCCTAGCTCACCAGCGCGTGCCATAAAGGCACGAATATCTTTGGGGAGGCAACCGCCACCAAATCCCAGACCAGCACCGAGGAATTTACGTCCGATTCTTTCGTCGTAGCCGATAGCGTCTGCTAAGAGCGTAACATCTGCTCCTGCTGCTTCACAGACCTCACTTACTGCGTTAATGAAAGAGATTTTGGTTGCTAAGAAAGCATTGGCGCTCACTTTCACTAATTCAGCAGTGGCAAGGTCGGTGACCAGGAATGGAGTGCCGCGCGAAATGGGCGTGGCGTAGATTTCTTGAGCGCATTCCACGACCCCAGAATTAGATTGCGAGCAACCAATGACAATGCGGTCAGGGCTAATGGTGTCATGCACTGCATAGCCTTCACGCAAAAACTCTGGATTCCAGGCAATTTCCACTCGGGTACCAGGTCGTGATAAAGAATCAGCAAGCTCTTGCAGACCCGCAGCAGTGCCAACCGGGACTGTGGATTTACCAAAGATTATGTGTTCACCCTCAAGAAGCGGCACAAGTTCCTCAATTACCCCCCGCACATAACGCATATCGGCGGCATATGAACCACGTTGTTGCGGAGTACCCACGCAGAGAAAATGCACATGCGCATGGTCGGCAGCATCAGCATAGTTGGTGCTAAAAGCCAAATGGTTGGCGTCGATATTGCGCTGGAGTACCTCGGGTAGACCTGGCTCGTAAAAAGGAGCCTGACCAGAGGAAAGCAAATCGATTTTGCGCTTATCGACGTCAACGCCAAGTACATCATGTCCAAGTTCTGCCATGCACGCTGCATGGGTTGCACCAAGATAGCCGGTGCCAATAACACTCATCCGCATAGCATCGAACCTAGTGGACACATATGAACACGGGGCAAATAAAATCTAAAAAGCGTTTAACGGAAGTTTAAGTAGGCTTTCGACGGGGTAGGTCCACGCTGTCCTTGATATTTCGAGCCTAATACCCCAGAACCATAAGGCACTTCTGCTGGCGAGGTCATCTGGAATAGTGCCAACTGCCCGACTTTCATACCTGGCCATAGTGTGATGGGCAGATTAGCAACATTGGACAACTCCAAGGTGATATAGCCGCTAAAACCAGGATCGATAAACCCAGCCGTGGAGTGCGTGAGCAACCCTAAGCGCCCCAAGGATGATTTTCCTTCCAACCTGCCTGCTAGGTTCGACGCCAAACTAAACTTTTCCAAGGTAGAGCCCAGAACAAACTCGCCTGGGTGTAGCACAAAAGGCTCATCTTCTGCGACTTCTACCAGGCTGGTGAGCTCGTCTTGCTGCTCTTTAGGGTCAATGTGGGTGTACTTGGAGTTATTAAAGACACGGAAAAATCTATCCATGCGTACGTCAATGCTTGAAGGCTGGATAAGCGCTTCGTCGAAAGGTTCAATACCAAGATCGCCTTGAGCAATAGCTTTACGAATATCTTTATCGGATAGCAACACACCTATAGTGTATATGGAAAAGGTTTTTATTATGTATATCAGGGGCTTATTTTATTATTTCTGCATGAAAAACGGTATATATTCACCTTTTCTTTATTGCAGACTACTCTGTCTATTATTGTCGAACCATGACTTCTTATGACAACACAGATACAACCCAATGGGGATTCGATACACGCCAAATACACGCAGGTCAGCCAGTAGATCCTACAGGTGCCCGTAATCTCCCTATCTACAACACCTCCTCCTATGTGTTCAACTCCGCAGAACACGCCAAACAGCGCTTCGCCTTGGAAGATGCAGGCCCAGTATATTCACGACTAACCAACCCAACCGTGGAAGCCGTCGAAAATCGCATCAATTCTTTGGAGGGCGGAGTGCATACTGTTCTGTTTGCTTCTGGACAGGCAGCAGAAACAGCAGCGATCCTCAACCTTGCGCGCGCAGGCTCCCATATTGTTGCCTCCCCCAGGCTTTATGGTGGAACCGAAACCCTCTTTTCGGTAACTCTAGCTCGCTTAGGAATCACCACCACTTTTGTGGACAATCCTGATGATCCAGAATCTTGGCAGGCAGCAGTGCAAGACAATACTGTGGCTTTTTATGGTGAAACTTTTGCTAACCCCCAGGCAGATATTCTTGACATCCCTGCTGTGGCAGAGGTTGCCCACCGCAATAATGTTCCTTTGATTGTGGACAACACTCTTGCCACCGCAGCTCTTGTTCGTCCGCTAGAACATGGTGCTGATATTGTCGTTGCTTCCCTTACGAAGTTCTACACCGGTAATGGCTCCGGATTGGCTGGTGCACTCATTGATGGTGGTAGTTTTGATTGGACTGTCACCAACCCTAAGACCGGTGAGCCTATTTTCCCTGATTTTGTCACCCCTGACCCTGCCTATCACGGGTTGAAATATGCTGACCTCGGTGAAGCTGCCTTTGGTCTCAAAGCCAGAGTTGGTCTTTTGCGAGATACCGGCGCCACAGCCTCTGCTTTTAACGCTTGGGTGACAGCTCAGGGATTGGATACTTTGTCTTTGCGGGTGCGTCGTCATAATGAAAATGCAGCGCAGGTTGCCGCTTTCCTTGATGAGCATGAATTGGTGAAAAAGGTTAATTATGCTGGTCTTTCTTCTTCCCCTTGGTATGCGGTGAAAGAAAAGTTGGGGTTGGAATACACCGGATCTGTGCTCTCTTTTGACCTGGATGCTGAGAAAATCACAGGTTCTGCTGATAGCGATGCTGCTCGTGAAACGGCCTGGAAGTTTATTGACGCTTTGCGTTTGCACTCGAATCTTGCGAATGTGGGAGATGTGCGCTCACTCGTCGTGCATCCTGCAACCACCACACATTCACAGTCTGATGAGGCTGGGCTTGCTTCTGCCGGAATTAACCAGGCAACTATCCGTTTATCTGTGGGTATTGAGGATATTAAGGATATTCTTGCGGATCTTGACCAGGCTTTTAAGGCAGTTGCTGCTGCGAGCTAAGCAACATTGAGCACATAGTATGGGACAGCATAAGGAATGGGTCAGTTATTAGCTATTCGACGCCATTCCTTTGTTCTTCTAGCTCTAGACTTTCCCGTGCGGCTGATGAGCGCAATAGGTACGGTATATGGAACTTTATCCCACAGGGTTAGCTGAGAGTTTCCTGATGTTTAATCAGTAAACTCAGTATCTTTACACCAGTGATACGCAGTGACATATCAGGTTGTCCACAGAAATGATTTGTAACTTGATGGTCATGAGAAATAGAAAAATTTTCCTTCCTTTTGTGTCCACTGTCGTTATTGCTGGTCTAGCGTTGAGTGCTTGCTCTCAATCTGAATCCGCTCAGGCTCTCGCAACTAGTACAACAGCTACGAGTACCTCTTCTGCTTCTAGTCAAGATGCAACCGCCGACGCAACTACCACCACTCAAACAATCAAAGACACTGCGGCTGCAGCACAAGAGTTCCTGAACACTCTTTCTGAGGAGCAAAAGAACACGATCCTCAAAGACTACACGGATGAGGACAAAACAATTACCTGGTCAAACTTCCCGGTAACTTTCGTACAGCGCGCTGGTATCAACCTCAAAGATCTCAACGATGAACAACGCACCGCAGCCTTGAACGTCCTCAAAGCTCTCCTCAACGACGACGCCTATGCCCAGGTCACAGCGATCATGGAAGGTGATCAGTATTTGTTGGACAACAGCAACTCCACAGAGGATTCCCTTGGTCAGTATTACATTGGTTTCTACGGAAACCCTAGTGATTCTAGTGCTTGGACTCTCCAGTTTGGTGGTCACCACCTGGGCATTAACGCCACCATGAACAAGGACACGCTCACCTTTGCGCCTACTCACCTTGGCACCCAGCCCGCCGAGTTCGTCAATGATAAGGGTGAGACTGTCAAACCTATGGATAAGACCTATGCTGCCGCTTTTGCTTTCTATAACAGCTTGAACGACGACCAGAAATCCAAGCTTTACCAGGGCGAAGAAGTCGCAGCGATGAAATGTGCACCAGGTAGTACCTGTGATTACCCAACGGGCACTGGTATTAAAGGTTCCGATTTGACTGATGCGCAAAAGGATTTGCTTCTCGACGTCGTGGCGCAGTGGGTGGGGCTTGCTGATGAAGAAACCACATCCAAGCAGTTAGAGACTATTCGCCAAACATTAGATGACACCTACATCAACTGGTCAGGTGCCACTACTTATGACATGAATAGTGGGGAGGGTATTTATTTCCAGATTAGTGGTCCAAAGGTTTATATTGAGTTTGCTTGCCAGAATGGTTCAGCCGGTGCTGATGTGGAAGGCGTGATTACCTCTGGTTGGGGTCATGTGCACACTATTTACCGTGATCCGACCAATGACTACGCTAACTCTGCCACCCAGAAAGAAAGTAATGGTCCCGGTGGAGCCGGTGGCCCTGGTGGTCAAGGAGGACCGGGTGGATCTGGCGGAACTAGCGGTTCGGGCGATTCAGGTACCCAAGGCGAACCAAGTGACGCGACCGGAGCGCTACGTAAACCAAGTGAATCAGGCAGTGAAAGTGAAGCAAGTGTGATGGATAGAAAACCACCACAAGGGATACCACCGATGGGCGCTCCTGGAAGAACTAATAACTCTGGCAGCAGCATTTAGAGCCTCGCTTTCTGCGCTAGCAGCACTAAAGCTACACGGTCACGACAATGCAACTTTGCCAATAAATTTGAGACGTGCGTTTTAACCGTCGCCCCAGAGATAAACAGTTTTTCTGCTATCTCTGGATTTGTATGACCTAGTTCAATAAGTTTAAGCACTTCCACTTCGCGAGGTGTCAGCATATTTAATCCTTGGCGTGCCTGACTAGATAGTTCTCCCTGAGTCAACACTGCACGCCAGGACTCAAGCACCGTACCAGTAACTCCAGAAGACAAAACTGATTCACCACGCGCCACAGCGCGTACTCCAGAAATTAACTCCGCAGGATCGGCATCTTTAAGCAAAAAACCATGTGCACCCAGCCGCAAGGCAGTTTCTACATCACGAGGCTCATTGAAAGTAGTAAGCATCAGCACTTTTATTCCCCTCTCAAGAGCAAGTATTTCTCGTAGTGCGCTTAACCCATCACAATGCGGCATCCGAATATCCAAAATTGCAAGATCAAGATTGTAGCGTTGCGCACAGGAAATAGCTTGATCACCATCATGTGCTGTAGCTACAACCTCCATGTCCTCTTGAGAGTTCAAGATAGTTTTCAGCGCACTCACAAGAAGCGGTTGGTCGTCGGCAAGCATAATACGGATAGACACGTTTCTTACTGTACTTGGTGCCCATTATCTTTTACTCCTACCTAGGTAGGAAAAACTTTGCTGTATATTCATCCCATTGATGGAGGAATGAATACAACAAACCTGGCATGATCGAGTCATGAATGAAGAAAAAACAGTTAGTTTGTATCTACGTCTTGAGCTGCTGATCTGGCATCAGAACGAGAACGAATAGCAAAAGACAGCAATAACCACACAAGAAAGAAACCCCAAGTAACCGGAACATAACCCCAGGCAGGTGTCGTGCCAGGAAGAGAGTTAAGTAATGTCCACAGTAACCAGATTCCAATGCCAACAGCAAGGAACACATACCTACTTATGGAACGCGCGCTGATTTCTTTACTTATCAGGATTTTATTGGCACATAATAATACTGTTCCTATTATCAATGCAGCAGCAATACCCGGGAGAGTGTATAACGCAAACATATCTACTAGCCTATCAAGCAAAAATCAGGTACACGCCCTTGCATTCGTATCTGTTCCATAAATGATGTTTTGTCTGAAAACCTCGCAAAACTCGCAAATTTTTCTTACCAACATAGGATCCCATGCGCTTTATCCCATTAATTTTTAGTATGCTCTACGCAATCCTCTACCTAATTCAGGCATTGCAACCATCATGGTTGAGCATTACAGATCTCATACTCGCCATATTGCTGTGCATAGCAACAGGATTACTAGAGACAAGAAAATATCTCGTCCTTGGGGCATTCCTTATTCTTGGCAGTGTATGCGCATGGCAATTAGCTTTTATTCACGCGTTGCCTAACAATACAGGCATCACCCTATATATAGTCCTTGTCCCTTGGGCTCTTTATAAACTTGCCCGCTCATCACATACCCATAGTGCTGCATTGGGATGCCTCTTTGCCGGGGCAGGATCTATCATTTCACCGCTGATGTGGCGAATTAAAGAATATGACTTTGGTTATGGTCTTACCTATCTTGAGCGCCCACAAGATATTGCGTCAATGCTAGTGGCACACTGGTCAGTCATTCTTCTCGTGTTGCTGTGGGGCAAGCGTGAACGAGAAAAACAAGTGCAAGTTCGAGCAGAAGAACGTACACGTATCGCTGCTGAAGTACATGACACTCTTGCCCATTCTCTCGCTGTGATTCGTATGCAAGCATCAGCTGGAATATACGCCCCAGATCAGGCTCAACAGGCACTACAAACCATTCAACAAATAGCCGGAGAAGGAATTGAAGAGGTACGTACCTTTATCTCCAGTTTGCATTCCGACGCCACCCAAACCAGTCTTGCCACTGTAATTGATAGATTCCGCAGCAGCGGTATGGATATTGACGCTGAGCTGGATAATCATCTTCCACCTTCAACCATCATGTATAAAGCACTCAGCGAAACACTCACTAACGCCGCAAAACATCAACTTAATGCAAAAGTTTATATACGAGCTACATATAACAAGTCCTTTGAGCTAGATATCTTATCTATTGGTCCCATACAACAAGGAAAAGGCAATGGCATAGGGCTGAAAAATTTACAAGAAAAAATAGCGGCACACGACGGAATCTTCAGTTTTAGAATAGATGGAGAAAAAGCACATACTCATATATGCCTTTCAATAAATAATTAATCAATTCCTCAAACAAAAAGCTCAGTGGAGTCCACTCCGTAAGGAATGGACTCCATATGTTTTAGACATCAAAAACCTGTCCACCCTAATCTGATCCACAAGAGATATCCCACTCATCCCACCAAACCCAAAACCTCTACTACAAAGAACACTATTTCTCAGATCCAGTTCTCAGATTCAGTCAAGCAAATAACCTTCAAGAAAAGATTTAGAGTTGTTTAACTTTTGTTAATTTTTAGGTCATACTGGATCAGTATCCCAGAAAAACAACGAAAATCATAAGAAGGAATAAAATTTTTCTAAAAAATTTTCATTAAGCAAACCACAAGCTAGATGCGCATTTTTACCCAGACAAAAAGAGAAAATGTGGAGATTTTTCCAATCATGGGTTTGCACCAATGTTTTTGTGATGTAAGGTTAATTACACATTAACTAATTGAACTGTTCCTAGGACAGTTCCCGATCCATTAGGGAAAGGAGCTGAACGCTCATGTCAATCACATTTGGTATCAACAATAAGAAGCTCTCCAACCGATGGAGCCAGATCTTCTCACAATGCGTCGATACCGACGCAGCACCAATGCCAAAGTCCACAACAAAGGATATTGATAACGACAAAGAGATACAATCATTTTTGCGTGAGCAAATGGGTGGCACAATAAAGCAATAAATACCTCTGACCAACAGAGGTAGACATAGCCAGCATTATCTTGCATTAAGCGCACGCATCAATGCGGCACGCATCAAAAGGCGTATCACATCATATCAAAAACTTGATGTGATACGCCTTTTCATATTTTCAATAACAATACTCACCACGAAAATATCCAACACATAATCATTTTTTCGCCCACTAAAACACCGTCAACACCTTCCCAAAACAGCAATAAGGTGGGGATTTCACAAAAAGGACATTAGTTGGTAAATTAGTCTCGGTGATTTAATACATCACAGGGCCTTTAGCTCAGTTGGTAGAGCTACGGACTTTTAATCCGCAGGTCCCGGGTTCGAGTCCCGGAGGGCCCACAAAACCTCTTTAGCTTTTTATTTAGCTAGAGAGTTTTTTATATCCGTAGATTACGGTAAAAGATACTCTTCACCCCAATCCTGTAATGCGAGCAGCACAGGGATCAATGCTTTTCCCGATTCTGTGAGGTAATACGCTTGCCGTGCCCTTGCACCCGCTTCCCGATATTCATTGCGAGCAATTATTCCTGCCCGCTCAAACGTCTTGAGTCTCGTCGAGAGTAAATTTTTAGGACACCCAAGGCTTTGCTGTATCTCACTAAACTTGTTCATCCCGCGCGCAAGGTCACGCAGAATAAGCAAACTCCACTTTTCGCCAATAATTGCCACTGTGCGCGCTATGGGACATTGGGTTAGCGACGGATTTTCATGATTTCCTTTTGACAATTTTCTCCACCCTAGCTAAGTTTATTTTATAAACCTAGCATAGTCTATTGAACTGTTGTCGCATAATGCGCAACCTCCCAACCATCAAAAATAAAGGAGAAAACATGAAAGCACTAGCACTGACCGCATATAACAAACCATTCGAGTGGCTCGAATCCCCCATACCCGAACCAGACACTCATCAAGTAACTGTAGAAATAAAAGCAGTAGGCATTAACCCCTTGGATAACATGATCCAGCAGGGACAATTTAAGCAACTATTCCCATACAAACTACCGATGATCATGGGAAATGAGTTTTCTGGCATTATCACAAAAGTTGGCAGTGGCGTCAGCAATTGGAAAGTAGGCGATGAGGTTTTTGCCCGCCCAGATATCCTCACCCTCGGGGCATTTGCCGAATTTGTCAATGTCGATGTGGCAGATATTGCACCGAAACCATCGCAGCTGTCCTGGGAACAAGCTGCCTCGATTCCTTTGGTATTACTCACTGCGATTCAGGCATTCACGGAGAAAACACAGATCAGTGCAGGATCAAAAGTATTTATCCAAGGCGGCGCTGGCGGCCTAGGCTCCATTGCGGTACAAGTCGCCAAATATCTTGGCGCAACTGTAGCCACCACAGTGAGCACCAAAGATGTCGAGCTCGCACATGATTTGGGCGCCGATATTGTGGTTGACTATCGCACGCAGCGATATGAGGATTATGTCCAAGATTTCGATGTCGTACTCGATACACTCGGCGGCGAAGAAACATTGCGCGCAATGCACACCCTTAAGGCGGGTGGCACATTGCTGAGCGTCGTCGCAGCTCCTGATGCGGAATTTGCCGCACAACTTGGTAAACCACTCTTGAAACCGGTCATGAGTTTCCTCAGCCGCAAGCAGCGTAAAGCCGCCAAACAACACAACGTGACCTACAAATTCCTATTCATGCATGCCAGCGGTCACCAACTAGAGCAATTCACCCCAGCGCTTAACGATGGTTCCATCCGCCCGGTTGTAGGTGAAATTTTCGCTTTCGACGACCTTCCTCAGGCAATCGCACAGCTTAGTGCCAAACGTAGCAGCTCAGGAAAAATTGTTGCAGTGCGGCAATGACATTGTGCATAGGCTTTAGCCCATTCGTTTCCGATTATGACTCACCAATCGTCGGATGATCAATAACAGAGCACACAGCAACACAGAAATCGTCATATCCCATAAAAACCACATAAAAGTGCTTTCACCTAGAGAGATGTCATGAATGCGCTCAGCTATGCCCAAAGAATCCGCCCAAGGAAATAACCGATGCACAGCCGGAGATACCAAAATAAAATACAAAACAGGAACCGTAACGCTAACCGCAGGATTCTGAAATAACAAACCGATACAGCAACCAACCGCCGACAGTGTAATCACTTCACAACCAATGAGCGCATAAGAACCAACACTCATATACGAAGGAACAGCCGGATTACATACCAGAAAGCTCATCAAACCAACCACATACCACAACATCCCCAAAAGGACACACAGAATCACCACAGAATCATGCTTTACGACGCCTGGCCGTCTCGACAACAACTGCCCAAACTCACCGTCAAACTGATTACTACTGGTAGCTGCCACCCAACAACTAGCTAAAACCACCACATAACCCAACACCACAAAAACATTTGCACTACCACCATCTAGTGCCTGACCATTAATCTCCGCACCTAAAAGGGATAAAATCCTCATCCCTAAAACGCAAACAATGGGAAACAACACAGCAATCTGAACAGAGGGCAAGGACAGACATCTTCTTATGCAACTACGCATTGCGAACACAAGTTATCGCCTCTTTCCTACCGCAAGAGCCAAATAGATACCAGCACAAACCACAATCCAGGCGCACAGCAACCCTAAACTCCCCGCTATGCTATACGGACCTTCAGATGCTTTGAGGAACACAAAACTCTTTCCTCCGATTAACGGTAAGCAATTATGAAGAAACGGACTGACAACATTGAGCACTCCGCTGAGTGAAATAAAGAAAACAAGCAAAAGAGCGACGACACTAGCAAAAAGCTTTTGCGAAAGAGCGCCAACCAAAAGCGCCATGAGAGAAAATAATATCGCAAAGACCCATACTCGAAGACACACACCAGCAGCTGTAAGAATAGATAATTCTGCCCGTGCATCAGCATGCAATAATACGAGCAAAACACAATAATTACATACGGCACTTAAGACGGAAACCACAAGCGACCACACACAATGAGTAATCATTGTCCCTATTCTCCGAGCGAATAATCCTCGGGGAAATAAAAGTATTTGCTCATGATCACCATAAGAATACTCACGATGAAAAAGCACTGCCACAGTAATCGGTATAAATATCACAGCACTTTGATACACCGGTCCTAAGTAGCCTTCACTCAGTAAGTCAGTAATTGGTTTATCCGCCAAAGAAGGATCTAGGTTCTGAGATTCAAGATCACCAGTTACCACTGCATTGATGACACTGACGTTCATCACAGAAAAAACAAGTGACAGCACGACTGTAGGAACAAAAGCAATATATACCTCACGCATCGACCAAAATCGACGCAGCTCAGAAACAATTTGATTCATCACAAATCTCCTTTAGAAGAAGACGTGAGAGAAAAATAAGCCTGCTCTAGTGATTGATATTTTCCTCGCAATGTATCTCTATCAACTTGTTCGACAATATGACCACGATTCAAGAAGATAAAGGTCGTCGCTAGTTGCTCTAGTTCATTCATGAGGTGGCTAGTAATAAGAACCGTATTACCTTGTCCGCAATAGTCAGTAAGAAATTCCCGTAACCAACGAATCCCCTCAGGATCCAAACCATTAACTGGCTCATCCAAAATCAGCACTTTGGGATCCCCCAGCAAAGCACACGCAATTCTCAGACGTTGCTTCATCCCAAGAGAAAACTCCTTGACCCTACGTCGTCGTGCATCACCAAGACCAACAAAATCTAATTTTTCATAGCACTCTTTCTTCGTTAGCCCCATAGCCGCAGCAATCCATAACATTTGGTCAATCGCCCGACGAGATGGATGATGCACCATAGTGTCCAAGGAAACTCCTACACGAGCGTGTTGCGTGTAATGGGAATAATCCAAATCACCAAAACGAGCTGCGCCACTATCTGCAGTCTCCAATTGCAGCAATATCCTCAATGAGGTTGATTTTCCAGAACCATTCGGACCAATCAGACTCGTGATTGAACCTTCTGGAACCTCAAAAGATACATCAGACAATACTTCTCTACCCTTAAAAGACTTGCTGACATGATCAAAGGTAATCATTCATTCCCTCCTGCGCACTAAATACAGCATCTATTGCCCACGATAATCACGATGATAATGACCCTTGACATGGAGAAATTCAGCAAAGATTGGCACCACAATCCCTCACTGTGCCGATACGATCGCCATAATCAAACCAAGATCAAATCATCATCAAATCACGGAAGGATTGCCCCCCCCCCCCGCTGTGGATTCATACTTCAGACTACGGTATGCCCTGTTATTCGTCCACAGATAAATACATTTCTCTTCACTCACCTCCCCCTTGACCACGCCTCCCACAGGCGCGCATACTCACCTTTGGCACTCAGGAGCTGCCGATGGGTACCAGATTCGATAATTTGCCCGGAATCCATCACTATAATACGGTCAGACTGAACAGCTTGGTCTAGTCGGTGGGCTACCACCAACGCACTACGTCCCTCTAGCACCCGCTGAGCAGCCAATTCCAACTCCCCCGCCAGCGCCGAACCGGCCTCCGCAGTAGCCTCATCCATCACCACCACAGCAGGATCCATCAACAGCACCCGCGCCAATGCAATCTGTTGCCCCCGCACAGGATCCACCCGAACCCCCATAGCCCCCACTTCCGTATCCAGACCACACTCCAACCCGCGCGCCCAATCACCAGCCCCAACCGCATCCAAGGCTTCCCACACCTGCTGGTCAGTGGCATTTTCGCAGGCGATTGCCACATCTTCGCGCAGCGAGCCGGAGAAAGTGTGGGCTTCTTGGTTCACCATTGCTACTCGGGTGGCACGCTCGGCGTCAGACAGCGCGGACACGGGCACGCCATCCAGCAACACCTGGCCTCCACTGGGCACACGCAAGCCCATCAGTAGCGCTGCGATTGTGGATTTCCCTGCGCCGGACGCCCCCACCAGCGCCACAGTCTGCCCCGGTTGAATCTCAAAAGATACGCCATGCACCGCGGCCTGCCCGCCAGCAGCACCGCCAGTAGGTTCCGCGTCACTCGGATCAGCGCCTAGCTCAGCGCCATCGTCAGCGACGCCACCCGGCTCAGCACCGTCACTCAGATCAGCACCGTCACCCGGCTCAGCGCCACCAGCAACACCACCAGGATAGGAAAACTCCACATCACGCAGCTGAATCAACCCACGCGCAGCAGGGGCACCATAATCCGGCACCGGCTGCGGTGGATCCACCACCACCCCCACAATCCTCGCCAAGGAGGCATACCCAGACTGGATAGTATCCAGCACACGCATCAACATCATGATCGGACCGCGAATGCGAATCATCATCAACGCCGCGGCCGTCACCGTCCCCACGCTCACCGCGCCTGCGCGCACCAACAGAAAACCAACACTCAGCACACCCGCCACCAGGATAAACTCTGCAACAGTAATCCATAGGGATAGCACCATCATGCTCATACGTGCCCGCATCCCCTGCGTCACCACAGCCTCGGATGCCTCCCCAATGCGCGCATGTACCTCCTGCTCCATACGGAATGCGCGCACCGTCGCCCGCCCATGAATCGACTCCAACACCCGACGCGCCCGCGTAGCCATCCATGCGCGTTCCTGCGCATAGCGCCCCGGCGCGACCTTCAGATAACGACGCGCCGCCCACCAATACACCGGCAAGGTAACAAGCGCTACCGCCAGCAAGCGAGGGTCCAGGGAAGTCAGCGCTACCGCCGTCGCTGCGATAGTGAATGTGCTGGTGGTCAGCACAGGTAGGGTTTCGGAGATAGCAGCAGAGACTTCGGCAACATCGTCGGTAGAGCGGCTGACCAAATCCCCAGTACCCGCATCTTCGACGTTATGCAGGGGCAATCCCAGGGCGGTGCCCACCATCGTGCTGCGGAGGTTGGCGATCACGCGTTCACAGATGACCGCCAGAAGATAGAAGCCACTCCCCTGACTTATCGCACCAACCAGGGCAATTGCCGCCATAAGCCCAGCGAGAAGCCCCAGGTTCCCGGAACCATCACGCACCACGTCCACAACTTGCCCCAACAAGCGAGGCATCATCACGGTGCAGCCGGATCCTACGCACAGAAGGATAATGGCGCACAATGCTTTCAGGCGTGCACCTGGTACGGAACGCACTTGGCGCATAACTTCCCGACGCGCCTGCGACCAGGTTGCCAGCGGGAACGCCTGATGCTGCTCGGTATGTTGTGGCGTGCGGTGCACACTATGTTGTGCTGCATGGTGCGCACTGTGTTGTGGCGCGTGCTGTGTCACTGTTGTGCCCTCCGCTCGTCAGTGCGGTGCCCTGTCAGGCATTGTTGTTCCTGCGATTGCTCCTGTTGCTGTGCCCTCCATGCCGGTGCTTGGGACACCACAATGGTGGTTTTACCCCGGCGAGCATTCACCACCCCCTCCACAATGCGCACCTCTGTCATAGAATCCACCGCCGATGTGGGGTCTTGAAGCATCAAAATCGGCGGATCGGCAGCCAAGGCACGCGCTAACGCAACACGCTGACGCTGCCCACCAGAAAGCATCCTGCCGCCCTCCCCCACACGCTTCGACGCACCGCCGGGAATATCGGAGCAGCTCGCCGCCGCCAATGCACGCTGCGCTACCTCTGGGTTCGGGTGGACATTATCAGCGACGGTGCCGTCAAACAGATCAGCCTCATGCGGAACCACCACGGCAATGGACTTCGGCAGATTATCCAGCAATTGCACATACTCTGGTGCAGTGTCCGGATGAATAACAGTCACACCAGCAGGTAATTGCTGCTGTATGCGACGGGCATGGTCGAGGGTTGCGGGTTCATCGTACTGAGGCTGTGCCGTGAGCACACTCACCACGCGTTCAGCAGAGGCACTCGCCACAGCCAAGCGGGAGGAAATGTTTTTCCCCAGCATAGTCATGGGAGTGATGATGAACTGGGTTAAACCAACCACCGTGATCAACTCCCCGATAGAGATATGACCGCGCAACCCCAACCAACCAGCGAACATTCCCACCAACGCCACATACACCGCACCCGTGAACTCGGTGGTGATGTTGAGGCCTGCCTGGGCGGCGTCGGCATGGATCGTCGCAGAATACGCATCATCAGATACTCCGCGATACCGACGCTGAACCGTGCCCACGGCACCCAAACCTTTAAGGACACGCAAACCCTGCACCACATCCGTTGCCATTGCAGCGGCCTTTGCTAATGCCCGCTGCTTCGCACCCGAACGCGCACGCAAAGGACGCGCCGCGCGCAAAGCAATCATCACCACCATCGGGCCGGCAAGCAACACGGCCACACCCAGCGGCGGATAAATAAGGAGAATCATCATGCTGGTGTACAACAAAGAACCAATTTCCGCCACGGGGAAAACAGTGAGCATCAGTACCTGAGCCACACGCGTTGTATCCGTACTAGCAATAGATAATAAGGTACCTGCGGAACGCTGCGGTTCCATACCGCGCGGGTCTTGAATCCGATCCGTCACCGCCATGCGCAACTGATGATTCAGGTTAAGGGTGGAACGCTCCAACAGAAAACGCCCCAGGAACATGGCTGTGGCGTTGCAGGTAAACACCAACAGGAGTGCCACAATCCAGCGGATGAGGGGTGTTAATTCCGAGGTGGCGATGGCTTGGTCGATCGCACGCCCAACGATAACCGGCACCGTTGCATTGCATAAGAAACCAATGAGCACACACACCGAAGCAATAATGCTCCAGGGGCGCTGGGAAAATGCAATACGCGCCAACCAGCGAGATTCATAAGGGCTAGGTAACGGGCGCGGGGTGACGATGAATGAGGTAAAAGGGCCGCTAGATGTGGTGCCCAGGTTTTTCTTGCCGTGACCCATCGCGGAAGATACACCCGACGACTCACGGCGCTGCCACGCGTTATGTTTCATCGTTGGTTATTATCCCACAGAGTTGTTATGGGGTAGGAAAGGCTGTTATGCGAGAGGAAAGTTGGGTTTTGGTGGGGTGGGGCACTGAAGATTGGATTGATTATGAAAAGCTGGGTTGCTGTGGGGTAGCCCAGCTTTCACACTGATTAAGCATTTTTATGACTAATGACATAGGCGCCACTAACACTCAGTGCCACCATCGCAGTCATAAAAATCATCGGCGCGCCGTCGCCCAGCCAAAAATAGATAGCTACCGACAGGAAAAGAGCAATCCATGCCATTAGCAGTGCATAAAAAGGAACTTTTCGCATTACTATCCATCCTTTCAGTTGGTCAGGATTAAGTTTTCCAGAAAACTATTTAATACGGATAGATTTTCTAGCAATAAATAAAGATCCCAGAGAGGCAATAAGCGACCCAACGAATACCGACCACGCAGTAGCGGAATCATGACTAAAAAGCGATGGGACAGTCACGATCGCCACAATAGCTAACGCAAAACCCAATACCAGCAGAACCACTGGAAACACCGATTGTTGCTCATTTAGTTCCATAAAATATATTAAAATACAGAAAATCTACACGCGCAAGAGTTACTGAGTGATTTATAGCAAGCGACGCTTAGAAAAACACAAAGATACCTACGGAACCAGTGGAAATTATGTGGAACATAAACTAACCCGCAATCTAGTACACAGGTTCCATTTCCATTGCTGGCAGCAAAGTCAGCACTGAGTGGTACTCATAAAATTAGTGGATAGTATGAAACAGGTACGAAGCCAAGAATTGCGCAGCTCCAGCACCTAACGACGATGTAAGAGAAAAAAGTGCAACAATATACGCTCTGTCCTTCTCATTCCCAGCACTATATTGAATATCCCATGCAACAACCGTGGCTAAAGTCTGCCCACAATGAGCCAACACAAACACAACAAGCATGAGCAAAACAAAGACCAACACTGCCTGCGCCAAATGCAACACCATCAGCAAAGCTATCGCCATACTAGCCAGAAGAATACTCACCACAAGGATCAGAGAATTTCTTAATCGTCGATCCAACCCCCTATCTAATTGTCCATTCTTAAGAATCCCGCGATGCACAGCAAAGTTGATCACTATACCAATCACTGACGACGCTAATAGCAACCAAGACACCTGCTTACCTGCGTGCGCCACCACAAAAGGAATCAGAGCCACACCGATAGCAACAACACTAAAGGTGAACAATAAATAGACCCACATTCCCCATTCCGACCTAGCCAAAACCGCATCGGTTCTAACACCAAACCACTGAGGAGTACGCTGACGTGGCAGTTCAGAACACCAAGACAATGCCGTCGTACTCAAAAGACACAAAAGATAGCACCCCATCCCGATAGCTACCGCAAAGACTTTTATCCGCCAATTCATAATAGTCACAGCAGATACTGCCCCATCTGCACATAAGATTGTTATCAAAGTCAAAGTTCTCAGTCGCGTTTTATACACAATGATGGTAGCTCTATCCATAAAACGCGGCGGGAGAGCACCACGCAGCGGCGAGACTAATCGCCCCAGGAAAAAGATGGTAACTATCGAAATAATTAAGGTGCTCTGAGAAGTAGAATACCCAAATATGAGATAGGTACTTATCTGAAGAACTTGCACAATGGATAGCAATTTTCTAGTTCCTACTTGGTCTGCTACCCGACCAAGGATTAAAGAAGAAAAAGACCCTGCTAGTAGACCTAATCCAATAGCGTTCATTGCTTGGGAAAAATTAATGATTCCCACTTCAACAATCACATACCCAATACCAGCGCTAAAAAATGCCGTCGCAAACGCATCTGCTAATACATTTGCCCCTATTAAGAACTCTGGGGTTCTATTTTTCAACAACATCATGGGAAAAATCCCCCTACCGCCATAGCACATAGAAGTTGTTTTAATTATTCAGCATATTCAGCACTTGCGCTAAGTCACAATTCAGCGCCACTTCCCCTCACACCTAGCATTATAAGGAGCCTGTACTGGAGTTTGCTAGTCATGCGTCATCAACTCCTGACAGTTCTTCATCTAATCGTGCTACATCGAATTTTAGAAATTCAGGTACTTTCACCAAGATTATTCTTCGGAAGTGACTTTTATAACGTATGCGTGTCTGTCAGAGGAAAATAGCCCACACATCTACTCGAAAAATTTTCGAGTAGTTTCGAGTACTTTTCGAGTAGCCGCGGAGCAGTATTCAGACCCCGTCGCAAAGTAAACTACTCCACCCTGTACGTTTATGACACACTAACCCCCGATGGTTCCCTTTAATGTCACACGCTCACACCACAGGATTTAGGTGTCCTTAACCCAATGCCTCCACGGAGAAATTCTTAGCCGAACGTCCCCACACTTTGGTACCCAGCAAAGCAAGAATCGCCGGCAATAAAAGAGGACGTACAATCAAAGCGTCAAGGCTAACCGCAATCGCTAGACCCAAACCCAACTCACGAACAATGCTGATCTCAGCCACCATAAACGACAGAAAAACACCAATCATAATCACAGACGCCGAGATAACCAGCCGTGATGTTTTATTTACTCCCTCAGAAATTGCTTGAATATGCGTCGCCTCGTGAGTAAAAATCTCTTTCATACGCGACGCCATCAGCACCATATAATCCATGCTCAATCCAAAAACAATAGCGAATATCACAATTGGCGTGACACTATTGATGGAGTTTCCTGTAGCAATTCTCCATACACCAGAAAGCATTCCCATGGCGGCAGAAACAACAAGGGAATTGAGTGCTACAGCTATAATTGGAAGTCTCCAAGACTTAAAAGCCCATCCTAAGAGAACAATACTTACGAGCAGGACCGATATGATTATCCATGGGATAGACTTCAATACCAAGTGGTCAAAGTCCCGTCCTTGTGCTGTAGCACCTGATATATAAATGCCAGGCACTCCTGCCGTTTTATCTACAATTCCCTCGATCATACGATGGGCTTCATCGGAATCAGGCAAACCAGTTGATGTAATTAAGATACGAGCATACGAAATCCCGTCTTTAGAAGCAGATAACTTGTATGGTGATTGATCACCTACCGTATTGGAGGAGATAATGCCATTGCTGTACTCCACATTGTCAAGATTGTGGATAATTCCATTGACTTTTGTTCTGAAACCATCTAGTGATTCTCCTTTTTGAGATACAACTGTCACACTGGTTGGGAAAAGTTCTCGGGGATCAAGTTCTTTTTCAATCGCTTCAATTCCCTTACGGGAGTCTGCACCCTCTGGCAAAATACTTGAAGATGCAACAGGGACCTGCAGTTTTATCCCTGCCAGAAGGGCAACGGCAGCAAGCAGGGGAATGATAATTACCATGCTCACAGCCATAGGTTTCTTCACAGCTTTTAATATTGTGGAATTGCCTGTAGTCTCTGTTTTCTCTGCATGATACCCAGGGAGCTTCCCAAAGAAAACATTATTATTCAGCAAAGTTAACAGTGCTGGCACTAACGTCGATAGTGCCAGTAAAGCAATTAATGTAACAGTAATACCTGCTAAGGCAATGGAACTAAATACCATATTTCGCGCAATAAATAGGGAACATAAAGCAGCAATCACACTCAATCCACCAAATCTAATGGTGTGACCGGCTGTTCCAATTGCCGCTCTCAATGCCTCTTTATTTGAGTTTCCATCCAGCAGGTTTTCCTTGTATCGAGAAATGAGAAATAGGCAGTAGTCCACAGATACTGCTAGACCAATAAGTGAAGCGCCTGTGATGTACATATTCGATACATCCATAAATCTCCCCAAGATAGTTCCAACACCTTGGGTAGTTGCCAAGCACACACCAGCAACAACCAGGGTAAGTAGGGTTGGCCCCACTGATCTATAGATAAAGAGAAGTACAAGTATCAGTAATGGAAAGGCGATCATCTCTGCATGAAAAGCATCCTTTTGTGACTGTATATTCAGGTCATAGTCCAGAGCCGGGGCACCAGTAACATTGACCTCAATAGTTTTTCCTTCCACTGCCTTTGTTACTGCTTTTCTTAATTCAGGAACCAGGTTCTGTGACTCGGTATTATCCCCATTAATTCCCACTTGGATAATTTGAGTATTCCCAGTACCAGATCCTAGATTCGGAAGTTGCCTACTATCTCGCACATTCGCCACTTTAGGTAAGGCGTGGGCAGCTGTTTCAATCTGCTCTATAGTCTGATCAGCAATAGGCTCATTACTGGACACAACAACACTGAGTTCATTTTCCGGATCGCCAAAGGCCTTTTGATTTATTTTCTGCCCCTCAAAAGAAGCACCATGCTGGTCATTAAAACCTCCCGCTTTTACTGTGTCATTGAGATGCAAAGCTCCGAGACCACCAGCGAGGAATATAAGCAACCACAGAAAAACTATACTTTTGGGGTGTCGTTCAACTATGCGCAGTAGCATTTCCTTCTCCTCTTTCTGGCTCGGAACTTGAATTTTTCTTACGACGAAGCATCACGATGTCCTTTCCATATGCCATACTCTTCCCAGATACATGACATACCATGCATGTCATGTCATATATATAACCTCACTAAGGGGAAATTCGCAACAATAGACCCCACAAAACCAGAGAAATATAGAATATAGAGCGAGAAACAGGAAACTTAGGGCACCGATCCTAAGATACGGTAGATTAGATTACATGCCACACAAATCATCCCTTAGCTAAGAGCCGCCCTCCCCGAACAGCTCCCGCACACGATACGCCCAAACATCACAGAAATAATGAAGCAACAGACACAAGAAAGCCAAGAATCCTTGCCAACAGTAAACAGCACAGAATCCCTTGCCAAGCACCCGGAAGAGTTCCGTTACCTCATCCTCGCCCTCCAACGGCAAGGCAATCGCCAGCTAAATAAGGTTTTTTCGGAACTAGGACTCACAAACTCCCAAGCCGAAGCAATTGAAGTAGTCGGATCACAAGGACCATTAACCACCAAAGAAGTGGGACAATATCTTATTTGCGAATCAGGTAGCCCAAGCCGTCTCCTCAGCACCTTAGCGAAAAAAGGATTGACCGTAACTTCCCATCCGTCGAACGATAAACGAGCAACACTCCATGCCTTATCTCCCAAGGGGCGCGAAATCCTGAGCGAAATCCAAGCTCAACGCACTGCCTTTGAGAATCAGCTACAGGGCACGCTCACTACAGCGATAAAAGAGTATCCGGAAAATACCCTCAAACAATTAGTGAGCCTTTTGACAGACCCCGAACTCACATCAGCGATGTCCCGTCGCTTTCCTCATCTATTCCTATGAGTTATACGTCGCACGAAAGAAATCTCAACCACACGCCAAAACTAGACAAGCACATATTCCATTCAGTACTTGAAAACAATCAGATGAAGCATACTCAAGACAAACTCAATGCACACAAGAAGAGTTTTACAAGTTAGTTACTGAGATAGCACAAGAAGTATAAAATTGTTTCACTTCCTATTCCTGCCACCAGATTTTAAGGAGAAACCATGAAATTCCTAACACACCCGCTAACGGAAGATAGAGCCAAATCTATTCTCGAAGCATTGCCTCCAAGCAGGAGAAACACATATATTTCAATAGCACAGAATCATGAAAAATCCACCAACACAATCTCTCTATTAGCAGCCTATCTATACGTTTGGAATGGATATATAGCTTCATCTGTAGACAGAACAACTGGTGAAGTTGAGGTCTTGCTCCGTAATTTTATAGATGAAAAATTCTCTGCTTGGAACAACCTCCAAGCAGAATCTGAATCTTTTGGATGGATACTCCATCCCAGAGATGAATTGTATGAAATCGTGTTCCCAAAGAACGGAAAACCACTCGTAAAGTACGCAGACACTCACTCCGTCAATGGTTCCCCTACTCATGATGATTATGTTGCGGGTCTACCTTTTGGCTCTTGGGTTCACTTACTCCCAAAGAAACATGCTAAGGAAAAGAACGCCAGAGTAATCCTTTGGGAACAGGCCCTAGCGCCGCACTTGAATGTAGCGGACAGGAAAGCTTTTCAAGATGCAGCCATGAAAGTAAAAGATATGCGTAACCGTGCAACACACCGCCGACCTCTGATTAAGAACCTTAACGAACTCAGGGAAACACACCGACGCTGCGTTGAAATAGCAAGAGCAATCAACCCAAACATAGGCGAATGGATTCTGGAAGAAAAATGGATTCCTCAAGCACTTCGAGAAGACCCACGAATAGAAAGATGACCCCGCCATGCGGGGTCAGAGCCTATTTGCCTTGCGGCTTGATACACACAAGACTACTCTTCAACGAAAGAAAGTCAAACCAAGAATGATAGCGGCTTCTAGTAGTCATAAAAACCAAACAGTCCAGAGAAGATGCAGAAATTCTATTGACAGATAGTAAATAGTGGGCTTAACATGTGAAACACACTGCTAATGGAGGTGTAGTCACATGCAGAAAAGTATTGACGATAATGTTTTCTGGAAAGAACTCTTTGAGCCAAAATCCTGGGTATTTACCGGTTTAGCAACTCTAGTTTTCGGAATCATCGCCACCATTATTGAAAGTGGTATTCATGGACTAGGTAATAATATTTCCTGGTACGTCGGATCAATTGCCATAGCAACTCCAGGACTAATCTTTATACTTTTCCGAAAAACTTTCAGTAGAAGAATCTGCATTTTCCTCTCAGTAATGTTAGTTACTACTGAACTTGTTCTTTTTCTGGCGTTTACTTAGAGACAGACCACATACGATAGCATCCCCACATACCTAGAAACTACGCTCTTCTCATGGAAGAACGCAGCCTTACGTCGTTAATTTTTGGAAATGTTGTACTCGAATCACAGCTCATGGGCACCCATATCCGCGTGTACAGCAAAGATTTACGCTCTTACTATATGCACATACTTTCACATTAAAACCTTCACACTCCACACGAATAATACCAACCTCAGTCACTATAAAAGACAGAAAAACACCAGCCATACTCATAGACAGTGAGGTAAGGAGTCGGATTTTATCGGCTCGCACTCTTTATATTTTTTAGCTCTAAGCCAAAAGCCGACTGTGGCGTAAATGGATATCCTTCCTTCTTCCCCAGCTTCCAATAAAGAGGAGATCGGAAACAGAAAAAGAAAACCCCAATACACCAAATAAATGAGAGTACATAATCATACCAATGATAAAGATTTTGCCCTGATGTATGAACAAAGTAGTAAATAGCAATAGGAGTCATACCAAACACAGCAGTAACAAAACCAGGGTTATAGAAAGTTCTGAGCTTGACATTAAAAAGAATCAGATGCATAAACAATTCAAGAAACGCAAAGATTACTGCAGCAAGAGTCAAGAATCTAATTCCAGGAAGAAAAAGGGGAAGCAAATACACGAGAATAAGAAATCCCCAGTTACCGAAAATAGAATTCAGATTATTCGCATCCCATTTTTTCGGATCTTGCTCATCCCTACCAAGAAGAACTTTGACTCCCATGTAAGGAAAACCACCAGGAAAACCAAATTCTTCATAGAAGTGCAGAAATAAACACACGATTAAAGCAAGAATTATACGTTGGGTGAAATCCCACGGCCCCACAATCGCTAAAATTCCGGTAAGTACTGCCAGAAATATTGAAATAATCTGCCAATTATTGACAAATTTTTTCATCTGTAAACCTTTCCCTTCAACTTCAATAGCAACAGATCCCTCCCCATAAGAAGAAGCCTCACTTGCTCATAATAATAGATTCGAGAACAGCATAACGATTAGATAAACTGCAGCACGCTTTCCATCTATCTTTCTCGCTGCCTCAAACAATCAGAACTCCCCTACTATTCCTATCATTCACCTGGCACTACCATGATCCTCATGGACGAACGCAGGCTTACGTCGTTAATTTTTGGAAATGTTGTACTCGAATCACACCTCATGGGCACCCATATCCGCGTGTACAGCAAAGATTTACACTCTTACTATATGCACAGCGATCCTAATGTAGAGCTTTCAGTTCCGCTCAATGAACTCCGAGCAAAAGGCATCTCGGTAGATCACGCAGAAAAACTAAGCAAAAGCATATTCGACTCTTTCTCTAAAGAATTAGAAGAAACATACCCAGGAGGTGCACAGCGTGCACAAGAAGAATTCGTGCGCTGGCTACTAGGGGAAGCAGCAATTGAAACTTCGGAAGAAAATCACCCCTCATGCCCTTTCAATAACTCTTGAAAGGAAGGAACATTGTCCCCTATTCGAGTAGCACTATACCGAGCAGGATAAATATTTTTCCGTTCATCTTGAGTTTCATCACCATGACTAGATTTTCCCACGTCGCGCCCTAAAAACTCAGAAACCAACTCAACTGCAGCTCGTCGTATTCTCTGATCCAATCCACCATCAGAACCAAAATCCTGTGTTGCAGCAAAAATTCCTGTTGGAACCACCACTGCTCGTAAAAATGTAAACAATGGGCGCAATGCAAAATCAAGGACTAAAGAATGACGAGGCGTGCCAGCCGTAGCAGCGATAATAACTGGAACACCATTCAACGCGTTAGTATCCAGGGTATCTATAAACATTTTGAATAATCCTGAGTAGCTTGCACTGAATACAGGAGTCGCTGCAATTATGGCATCAGCGTCGGCAATTTGTTCCCATTCGTCAGTGAGCGCATCACTGGGAATACCAGTACTCATTATGGCAGCAAGATCCATAGCGAGATCACGAATTTCGATGCTGTGCGTTATTAAATTTTCATTTTGGTGGGATGCCTCAGCTTCCACCGCTTGCACTATACGGTCAGCTAACATACGTGTCGTCGAGGGCATACCTATTCCGGCACTGAGAACAACAAGTTTCTTCATCACTACGCATCCCTTACAACATTATCTTTAGCTGGCTCTACCTCATGAAATAATGAATCTGGCCCAGCCGTCACCAAAGAAGAATGGGTCGGTGGATCACTAGGGACATGTGCTGGCCTATGAATCTCAAACTCACGACGTAGAGCAGGAACAACTTCCGTGCCCAAAATCTCAATCTGCTCTAGTACAACTTCTAATGGCAACCCAGCATGATCAATGAGGAAAAGCTGCCTCTGATAATCACCCACTTCATCAGCATATTCAGCATAGCGCTCAATTACCTGTTGGGATGTGCCTACGGTTAATGGTGTGCTTTTAGAAAAATCTTCCATGGAAGGACCATGACCATATACAGGCGCATTATCGAAAAAGGGGCGGAAATAATCTTTTGCTTTCCGTTCAGTTTCCGCTATAAAAACTTGACCACCAAGTCCAACAATCGCCTGATCTGCTGAGCCATGACCATAGTATTCATAGCGTTCCCGGTAAAAATTGATCATCTGTTTCGTGTGGTCAAGTTTCCAGAAAATATGATTATGGAAAAATCCATCTCCATAGTATGCCGCTTGTTCTGCAATTTCTGGGGTACGTATAGACCCATGCCATACAAAAGGTGGCGTATTATCTAGTGGTCGTGGTGTGGCAGTAAAAGACTGCAATGGAGTGCGAAACTTCCCTTTCCAATTAACAACCTCCTCACGCCATAATTTCCGCAGAAGATGATAATTTTCTACCGCTAGTGGGACACTCTTGCGAATGTCTTGACCAAACCACGGATATACGGCACCTGTATTACCACGCCCCATCATTAAGTCAATACGCCCACCAGAAAGATGCTGTAACATCGCATAATCTTCCGCAATTTTCACGGGATCATTTGTTGTAATAAGGGTTGTAGAGGTGGATAGTAAAAGATTCCTTGTAATGCCAGCAATATAGCCCAATGTAGTTGTCGGACTTGAGGAGAAAAAGGGTGGGTTATGATGTTCCCCAATAGCAAAAACATCAAGCCCTACTTCTTCGGCTTTTTTCGCCATTGCAATCAATGCCATGATGCGTTCATGCTCTGTGGGAACTGCACCAGTCACGGGATTAGGTGTAATGTCACTTACTGTAAAAATACCGAATTGCATAACAACTATACCTATCTAATCCGAATAATTAATACCTACTCCATAAGCGCTTACATCTCTTTCAACCACACCTCGCACCCTTTTATTCCAGGCACAGAGCGGCGCATCATTCCAGCTGCACCAAATCAGAGACGCCCTTTAGAGACACAAGAGTCAGCACCGAACCAGAGATACACAGAGAACCAAGCTGATAGCAGTACTTTCACCAAGATTATTCTTCGGAAGTGACTTTTATAACGTATGCGTGTCTGTCAGAAGATTTTTCTATTTTTAAGCGTTCTTCCTGAGGCTTCAGGATCATAGTTTCTACTACATCTTCGCATTCCCACATACGCTCATGCCATTGTTCATCGCTTTGCAAGCAATTTCTTAGATCAATATATTCGATACAAGCCCGAATTTTCGTTTCTTGCACAGGAAGATGGATACCTTTTTTCAACGCAACCATTAAACGCTCAAAAGCGCTAGCACCAGTACTGTACTTCAGCAGATCAGCTATCCTGTCACCCCCAACTCGACCATGTGCTTCAACTAGCTTCGGCTTTCCCTGTTGAAGAATGAACTCTATATGCGATAATCCGAAACGGTATCCAACCAGGTCAAGGATAGCCTGAGCTGCCGTGAACAGTGCCTGACGTTCACTCTCAGAAAGGGGTGCAGGTTGGAGCTGGGCAACCTCAACCAGACCTGTCTCACCGCCGAGAGTTTTCTGTGTAACCATAAGGTTTTGATGTTTTCCATCAATACTAATACTTTCGACGGAATACTCCCGACCAATAAATCTTTCTTCTACCAATACTGGGTACTTAATTGAGGAAGAAATATCATCCCACTGTTCTATAGATACTACCGAATGAACATTCTTTGATCCTGAGCTATCAATAGGCTTGATAATAATTCCACTCGAAGAACTAGAGAGCATATTGAGAACATCCGACGCGTCGTAAGCCTTACAAAACTCTCCAGAATATTGCGCACAAGTTTTTCCCATAGCTTCACGTAGCATGAGCTTGTTACGCATCATTTCTAATGATTGGAACGTGGCAAACTTACTTGTCGATAAGCAAAGTGAAGCATTTACCATGCTAGCCACTTCACTCGAAAGATCCCCCAGCCCCAGACAAATAGTCTCAAGATCTCCAAAATTTACCCCATCTTTCAGCATTGTGTCGATGATGAGGATAGGGTCGCTACAATTAGCTACCTTCAATATTCGAGCTTTCTCTTCGAGTTCATTAGCAGATGTATCATTATCGACAAGAACAGTTACAATAAGCCCATTCTCACAGGCAGCATCAATAACTACAGGGCGGGGATTGATAACATAGATCTTTTTCATATACTTTTAACTCTTCGCTTAATCACCGAAATAAAGATAAGGGATAAGGCAGCAACAGGTACGCATACAATTACTGAACCTTGCAGACTATGCCACCGTTCTATAAGCGCTCCACCTAATGAAGAACCAATAATCGCACATATTCCAGCAGCAGAATCTAACATTCCATAGGCTTTAGTTAAACCCATATGTGAAGGTGCCAACTTCGCCGCTAATGAATCTATCGTCGGACTAACCAGCAATTCTCCAATGGAGAAGAATAAACAGAATAGTAATGGTTGCGCCATACTTGAGAATGGCAGCAAAACACCAAACGCAATAATGAAACTGCTAAAGCCCAAGAGCATGACCGACGTGTCTTCGACATTTTTCAACGCAAGAACCAGTAATGGGTACTGCAAACACAAAACAATAACGGCATTGGCGATATAAATTCCATTCGACGCTTCTTTCACACCAAATACATTTTCTGACATAAGTGGAACAATAATCGACCATTGCGAGTAGATAATCCAATATATACCCGCGATAGCAGCAATAAGCAGAAAAGAGTCTTTACCCTTACCGTCGGAAGTATTCTCCATACTGGTTGCTTGCGCTTCAGGCTGAGAAAACGGAAGAATAGCCAGCAGCAAGGCTAAGAATACATACGCCAGGATGGAAACAATGAGTATTGTATTGAAATGGAAAAAATAATGAAAAGCCGCACCGAGAGCTGGTCCTACAATAGCACCGGAGTTAATCGCCATTGATCGGAGTGTAATGTACTTACGGCTATGTGATAGCCGCATGAGTTCTGTCTTTATCCCCAATGCAGTAGCAGTTGAGCCTAGTGATGCAAGCGCGGCAAATACAACATAAATAAAAGTATTTACCTGGAAAAAGAACACAGCAATGCCGACGGTCCGCAAAATCAACCCTATACAAGCAGTTAATTTTGAGCCCACCCTACTGTTTATGGTTCCTATAACATACGCCAGGACCTTACCCGTCCCGGATAGAGCTCCCAACACCACTCCAACCTCTGTGAGATTCAAGCCCATATCGAGCAGCCGAAAAGTAAGCAGAGGATAGAGCATGAACGTGGAAACACCACTAATAAGGATGGAAATAAGCAAGAAAACAGGTATTTGCTCATTTCTCACACCTGCAAAATGACCGCTCTGAGGAAGCTGATTACTCAATTACACCTCCACCTTCCCACAAAGAATACTGTTCATGTAAAAGAGAAACTAGCATAAATACCCACACCAGGACAGGGCTTTTCATCCTAATACCTTTACTGATTATTTTTTCTTCATTTTCTTGCCGCAAGCCTGACTCTTTTAGGAACTTAAACGTTTTCCAAGCCGACGCACATTATGCGCTGGAATAATAAATCCAGCCCTCAAATAAAATTTTTCAGCTTCTCATCAAAAAGTAAGCACAATCTTTCCACGAACATGCCCACCTTCTCCCAATCTATGAGCTTGCGCTAGTTCCTTGAAGGGGAATTCCTGTTGAATATGAACAACCAATTCTTTCTCCCCTAAAGCCTTAGCGATAGTTTCAAGTTGCACACGATCTGGACGAACAAACACCCAATGCGCGTCATAACCTTGTTCACGCGCTTCTGAAATCTGACTAGGATCAGGACACGTCACAATACACCCACCTTGAGCAAGCAATTTCAACGAATTTTGGAATACTTCCCCACCAACCGTATCCAGAATAATATCGAAGTATTCAACAAAATCACTAAAGTCGTCCTGACTATAATCGATGGGGTGCGCACCTAATGTGGACAGAAACTCTTGGTTCCGAGTAGATGCACTAGCCCACACCCGAGCACCAGCATTCTTGGCAAGCTGTACTGCTACATGCCCCACTCCACCGCTGCCCCCTTGCACCAGTACTTTTTGTCCAGGCTGAATACCAGCAATATCAAACAGACTCTGATACGCGGTCAACGCTGCCAAGGGCACTGCTCCGGCTTCCACAAAACCGATATTTTCTGGAATTTTCGCCACATCTCCAACTTTCACCTGGATATACTCGGCGTAGCAATGCCCAAGGTCTGGAAATGCAGACATCCCAAAAATACGATCACCAACAGCATAACCAGTAGTCTCAGGCCCAGTAGCCACAACCTCACCTGCAAAATCCCAACCAAGCACGATAGGCTCGTCAAGAGCAAGCATGCCAGAAATCCCTGCCCCAGAGCGTGTTTTCCAATCAACGGGATTAATTCCTACTGCACAGTTCTTCACCACTAATCTCCCAGGGAGCGCTTCAGGAATTACAGAGTCTACATACTCGAAATTATCTACAGATCCCCACTGTCGTATTTGAGCTTGTTTCATCATGGTCATTAATCCTCCTTTAATAGCCCTCTCAAAAACTCATATGAGAAAGGAGAAGGCTGAAGTTGATTCCGCTGAAACGCATTAAGCATTTCCTTTGTTAAGAATGCAATAGCGCTCATAGCCCCACAAGAAAGCACTTTTGGGAAATCTAACAACCTACAAGTAACCTAGTTTCTTATGGAAACTATAGCCTGTTCTAAAACTCCTAAATGTTTACTCACAACAATGCCCCTGCCGCAAAATCCTTGACCGAGTATCAGATAAATGGACAGCACTGATCATCGGCAAACTCAGCCAACACCCTTTACGTTTCAACCAACTTAAACGTGATGTTCAGGGCATATCGGCTAAAATTCTTACACAAACTTTGCGATCATTAGAGCGAGACGGCATGATCACCCGCACTGTTTACCCAACCATGCCGGTTGGCGTCGAATACGAACTCACAGAACTTGGACGCTCTTTAGCGCTTCCGCTAGCAGCTATACGCCAGTGGGCAGAAGAACATCGCGATGATGTTTTAGCCGCTAATGAAAAATACGACGCACAAGCCCCCACTCCCTCACCTGCAAGCATAAATGCATCACATAATTACTCTTCAGAAAATTAGAGCTGATGAAGGCGCGCATCAAAATCATAAAGTTTTAATACTAGGTCAAAGTTTGCACCTTCTCGAAAAGTATCGAGGCTACAACGAGTAATAGGATCCATAGACCTCATTGGGTACCAGTAACCAGACAATCGATAATAGCTATGTGTACGCAAAACATGAACCGCATATTCAGGATCCGCGATAATCATTCCACGCTTCTCAAGTAATTCGACTTGCTCATTATAATCTGTGAAAAATTTAGACACTACAATCCCCCCGGATTAGAAAAGGGACCGGCCCTGGACTCCCACCTAGGCGGGCAGCGGAACCGGTCGTGTTGAGAGAAAGGATAACACAATATCTAACTCAGGTACAACCCTCGAAAAAGATACCTTGTCCAAGGGTAATCACATGGCAATATACGCAGTTCAGACATTGAAGTCAACACTACATGGAAGCAGTAACAAATTCAGTTCACGTCGTGCCCATCGCTCCGTCTAATTTCAGACTGGGATACTTCCCAAGCCGCGAGTAGTTCTTGCGCCACGTTACCGCCACCTGGAATAAACGTTTTTAACAAATTTATTATTCGATTGTGGTCAATCATTCCGTCGTCGGCATAGTCCTTAAAAAGCGTTATGGTTTCCTCCGGGAAAGGCAACAGTCCCTTTTCGATATCCACTTCTCGGTCACGTTGGAAAACTAGCACTGCTCCAAGAAGCTTTCGAGCTAGTGCTTCCTGCTCGAAGGTCAACCCAGTTAACATCGCAACCTTTCGGAACTCCATCATTGGAGATGGATAAGGATGTTGCATCTCTATTAGCCGTTCAACCTGGACAGACAGATATTCGATCCTCTGCTCCAGCTGCTTTAACATCTGCTGATTTTCCAAGGCAAGGATCCTTCCTACTAGTATCTCTCCTAGGAGCATATGCCAGGCGCATATGCGTATCAATCCAAAGACCTCAGCTCAGCTGAGGTCTTTGTGTATCCAGGTTTACGTTATGACGGTGGAGACGGTAGAGTAGTGCTTACTGAGTAGGAATCACCTGCAAATCAAAAGAAATTCCGATCCTGAGCTTTTAGTTCAGGGTCGTTTTTTGGGTTAAGGGGGTTAAGGGACAAAAAGTGTGTCTAAAATTTGTTCGGTAGCTAGAACGCCCTGTTGTGTCGGATACCGATGTTGTGACTGTAATCCCTAGGAACCGCTGCATCATATAACGCAGATCCGCAATTCAGCGTCACCGATCCTCTGCTTGCACAAATTATCAGTGCAGTGAATAAAGTTACCAGCAAAACAACCGAAAAATACCACCAGCCTAGCTACGGTGCTAATTTAAGAAAGCATGACAGAGCACGACCTCACCGCACATTCTCTCAACAAACAAGCACGCAGAATCGTCGCTATTGTTGCTGCCCTTAATCTTGTGGGTTGTGTGGCAGAAGTGACTATCGCGGGCCTTATTGGTTCTGCTTCTCTTTTTGCCGACGCCGCCGATTTCCTTGAGGATTTCTTCATCAATTTTCTAGTTCTTGCAGCTCTAGGGTGGTCTGTGACAGCTCGTCGAAAAGCAAGTTTTGGGTTAGCGGCACTCATTTTAATTCCCGCTTTTGCCGCTTTTGGAATGGCGATATGGAAAATCCTATCAGGAAATCCACCTGAGCCTTTTGCATTATCTTTCACAGCTGTTCTTGCCATGATCATCAATATGATGAGCGCATTATTACTTATGCGTTTGCGGCATGGTTCCGGTGCTTTAGTGCGCGGCGCGTGGCTCGCTGCGCGTAATGATGTTTTTGCCAATATTCTGATACTTCTGGGTGGAATTATCACAATAGTGTGGCTATCGATCTGGCCGGATGTCATTATTGGAATTGTTATTGGAATTATTAACCTCTCTGCGGCTAAAGAGGTTCTGGAACAAGCTCAGGCGGAAGAACCTGAGCTGGAGATGACTTAATTACAGAACAAGCCAACTCACCAAAAGATGAAATTGATACTACTGCATATGCTGTATTAGCCATGACGCAACGTATTCCACATCAATCTTGTGATTTACGAGAGCCACAACAAGTTGACCCGCCTCCACAGGATCCGCTTCAATATCAATCCCATTAAGTTCAAGATAAACACTGCATGACAACCACGCAGTCCTTTTATTCCCATCATAAAATGCATGAGCAGCTGCAATACCTTCCAATAAAGCTGCAGCTCTATGGAAAATCGTTGGATAGAGTAATTCCTTATCAAAAGTGTGCAAAGGTCTTGCTAGTGCCGATTCGAGTTTTCCACGATCAAGTAAACAAGAGGCAACGTCACTTCGATTGATTATTGCATTCCGAGCAATGACGACATCTATATCAAGACGAAATTCGTGCGTCACTTGTCTTTAAGCCATTCAAGGGTTACAGACCATTTATCTTCCATCTTAAGAAAAGACTGCTCAACTACCTTTTCCTCAGGTAAGGCGACATCAATAATCGGTGCTTTCGGAACGTCTCTAGACTGCATTGCTTTCTGCGCATAGTATTTCACCATTGCTGAGAATGGAATCAGCCTCGATGAATGCTCGTGTGGAGCGCAGCCTTCTCGACTATCAATCCAAGGCTTTTCGCTATGGGTCTGTTCAATGAGTTGCTCACCTGTATTCTGCCCATAAAACCGCAGCACGGAATCAATCATTGCTTTATCAGCATCGGTTAGCTTTGTGACGTCACCAGCAAGCTCACCACCAATACGATGGTAACGGTCACTTTTGTACAGTTCTCTAATCACAGGACCATCTCGCCAGGCTTCAATTTCATCAGAAAACAAAGGCTTACCAGTCCACGCACCAACCCACGCTTGCGCATAATAAGTAAGCTTCTGAAGCTTCCAGGAATTACCTGCAAAACCTCTCTTTTCAATATACGCAGCAACGTCGATTGCTGTTAGAGTGCTCATAAACATCCCCTCCTTTGTTAACCAGCATAGAACATACATCAACCTAACTTCTTCTCCAATTGAAGCAATCCACCAGTCCTGCACATCAAAAAACGATGGTAAAATGCTTTTACGTTAGTCTCTCTCTATTTTTGAAGAAGGAGCCCCTGAATATTATGTTCGAGACTCAGAACAATACACTCCGTATCCTTTGGCTTGTACTCTCAGTCATTCTCGCCGTTGTAGCACTATTCTGCGCGGTGTACTGGGCACCCATTCACAATAACAGCACAGGTCTATTCTGGGCCATATTCGCTCTTATGGCAGTACAATCCTACTCTCTATATAAAGAAGGTAAGAACTCCTAAAGAACAGATAATCCGGTACTCACCTTATCTGTTAACTTTCTCTCACTAGCTAAAACCGGTAATGGAGTGAAGACTCTAGGTTCGCGAGGCACGGGATTTTGCCCAAAACACAACTGTCTAGCATCTCCACTAACGACGTTAATTACTGCCGATTTATTATTTGCGCTCATTATATGCACTAATCAGAACACGGATTACATATAGACAACTCACACAGAACTAGCAGGAGCATATCCAATACCTGGAAGATTCTCTCGACGTAGTAGGGTTCGAATTAGATGATGATGGTAATCGCAGTACATGAAAATACACAATGAAAGCATAAAAATGGAAAAGACAGCAGCAGTAAACCAGTATCTGCTCCATTGCTTTGCTCTATCTTAGGTATTGTCTTCTGCTTCGAGTTCACGAATAACCTCGCTAAGAGGTTGTGTTTTTTCATTTTCCCTGTTGAGATCAAACTCGAGTGCTGTAATGGTGTCCTCAAGATCTTCCAGCCGCTCTAGGAGCTGGTCTATTTCTTTCATCTGCTCAGCTGGTACAACTACTGCCGCAATTTTACCATTACGGGTAATATAAGTTCTTTCACCACCATGACTAGCTCTAGCAACAATGTCGCCTAAAATCTCACGGGCTTTGGTCAGGTTAATTGTCATTGCTTCTTGGTCTATATCCAAAGTCATCAAAGCACCTCTTCCAGAGTTATATCATACCCAGTGTTATCTATACTACAAGCTTTTTAAGATATAAGCTACCCCTCCAACATCGCCTCAAAAGCGCTCCGGAGCACATCGATATTGCTTCTTCCTGCTGGTTCCTGTTCAATAAACACCAGGCCAAGTGCTTCGGAATCCAGCAGGGAGTGCGTCTCGGGGTACGTCGTACCTGGTGTGGCGTTTATTTCCCCGGAGATCACACCCGGGAGTGTTAAAAGTTCTTGGGGGTTAGCGTCTGTTTTGATTGTGCACGACCGATCTACACTCAGAAACTCAATTGTGGCTTGTTTGAGTAGCCGGTACGACGCCACCCCAGTTTCCAGCCCAGCATCTACCCCAGTACACAGCTCAGTGTCCGCCGTGCCCTCCCCCACCGCAGCCCGCACCTCAGCGTGCAGTTGGGAATCCCCTGTCAGCGCAAAGGTTTTCAGCGGGTGCCCAGCACCATGCGGGCGAACACCCAAGTCAATCAGGCAGGGCCCGTGATCATCAATGATCATCTCTGCATGAACTGCCCCATGCCAATGGTTCAGCGCCTCAAGATATGATTGCGCAAAATGAGTCAGCACGTCGGTTTCCTCCTGGTGTTCGTCGAGCCAACGCAGGCGGTCATACACCATAGAGCCTGTGGAAGATGGGTGCTTATCGTAAGTGCATATAGCTTTGATGTGGTGATTGCCATGCTCGCTGAAAGTATCCACGACGTACTCCCGTCCGGAAACACATTCCTGCACAATTGCCCGCGCAGGCGTTGTGCCGAAGAACCCTGCCTGTGACACTATGTTTTGGATAGCTGCGTGGGCTGCTTTAGCGTCGGACACTATGCGCACCCCAACACTTCCTGCTCCCACATCGGGCTTCACGACGACGGGATACGGGAGATCTGCCAGCACACCAGCACAGGATTCACCCTCTAAATCCCCTGCTAAATCCTCCGCATTGAAAATTGCCCACTGCTTGGGAACTCGAACGTTCTTTTCGGACAGAAAATTGTAGAGGCATTGTTTATTCCAGAAGCGTTGTCCTTTGTCGGGGAGGTTAGCCGCTAGTCCGAGTTCAATTTTGAGTGCTTCGCCACAGGGCACACCTGATTCTGCACCAATGATGATCCTGTCAATGCTGTGTTCATGGCATAGCTGCACGAGTTGAGTAACATCGGATAGTTCAACATTGTCTGCCAACAGGTCGGGAATAGGGGTGCCGTCGGATAAGCCACTATCGAGTGAGCGTTGTGTGCGCACAACATAATACTCCACTCCGGCTTGTTTTAGCAGTTCAGGGTAATATGCACCTGAGCTAAAAGGATCTACTATCAAGGTTGCCATTAGAAACTCCTTTTCCTAGTCACTGTCTCATGCCCACTACCGGATTCTTACTGCTTTACGCTCGCTGCGATTGCGCAAGCCCTCCTGCGATTCGTATAAGCACAACACTCACGATGCTTAATGCCACACAGCCCAACCACACACCGTCGTGAGTGTTAAAGAACATCCAGCTGCCGATACTGGGGCCAAGCGCTGCCCCACCAGATTGGAAAGCGGCAAGTTTTCCCTGGGCAGCGGATTGGGTGGCGTCGGACGCTAATTGTGAAACATAGGTATTGGACATTGGCGCGAAAATACATTCGCCAAGGGAAAACAACACCCACCCGAAAATAGCGAGTGCCATATTTTCCGCGAAATAGCCAGTGACCGCCACCCCCACAGCCATAATGAAAACACCCAGCATCAGCGCAGTATTTGCTGCAAGGCGTTTAATGAGATGGCTCAGCGGATATTCCACAGCAATCACAATCACAGGGTTGATAATCAGCAGCAAAGAATACAATTGCACACCACCAGAAAAGGTATCCAGCCGCAGCGGCACAGCACTCTGATGCTGCGCATAGATCACCATTGTGCACGCCATAGCCACAAGAACCAGCGTCAACGCCAGGCTCATATGCTTGGTGAATCCGCTTTCAGAATGAATAGCTGAGGACGTTTCCCCACCCTCAGGCGAGCCCTGGGATTCAGTTTTATGTGATGTATCCTGCGTATCTCGCCCAGCGTAAAGAATCACGGGTACGATGAGCGAGCTGAGTGCAGAAATGAAAAAGAGCGTATGGAAATGATCTCTACCAATTAACCCCACCAAAGCAGGAGCAACAATACTGCCGACGTTCACGAAAATGCGGTAAAACGCAAAACGTGTAACCCGTTCCTCGGGTTTGGCTGACTCAGCAACCAGCGCTGATGCTGGGCCCACAAAAGCCTGGGACAGCAAAATGCTCGCAGCCGATATAGCAATGACCCACCAGGTGCGGGAATAATCCACTACCCCAAGCAAGAAAAACAGGCAGATATTCATAGCAGTGCTCACGATGAGCACCGTGTTTTTACCCCACACATCAGCTAAGCGCCCACCGAGGATAGAACCAACAATGCCTGCGATTCCCGCAATAAACAGTGCAATGACAATGGTCTGCTGGTTCATTCCAGTTGAGGAAAAGAATATCGCTGCGAAAAGACCCAAGAAACCCGTGGAACGGTTGATGAATGTGGCAAGCGACAGTGCCCAAATGGTTTTACCTGGTGTGCGGCTACTCATTGCTTAATTTTACGACGCATCCCCCAGCAAAACAACACATATGGTGCATAAATATTAAAACTAGGCAGCCCGTACGACGCACAGATTACCCACATGAGCAATAAAACCACTCAGTGGTATTGAAGATGATGAAGAATTTTTATTCACCACTCTGGTATATCAAAAATTGGGTCTTGTCTGAGATATAACACTTGGGGCATAATAAAACTCCACTGAAAGTGAGGCACACTATGACCAAGATAGTTAAATACAGCATTATCATCATTGCCATTGCTGCTATATCTTTCATAATTTCACTCATTGCCAATGGCATTGAATACCGAATACTCGAAGATAGAGGAATAGAACGCAACGCATCAGCCTGGATTATATGGTGGACTAATATTTCATTTTTTGTTGGTGTGGCTGGCTTAGTATCGCTTAGTCTTGGGTGGATCCAACACACAAGGGCAAAGCATAACACCTAAGCCCACCAAAATATTGACCTAGGCAGCCCGTACGACGCACAGATTACCCACATGAGCAACTGCCGCAGAGGCACACATTGTCACAGCAAGCATCAACAATTTATCGGCTCCCAAGGCCACCATTGGACTCACAAGCCCCGCAACCAGGAACTGCGTTGCACCCAAAACCGCAGAACCCGCACCAGCCTGACGTGCAGCAATACCCTGTGCTAACACGGTGGTGTTTGCCATCAACAAACCATTGCCTGAAGTAGCAATGACCGTACATACAAGACACACAATAATGAACCAGACAGGCGCAGCCTCACCATCAGCAACGCTAGCACCCCTCACATGAGGGCCAAGCAGACATGCCACCAACACTAACGCCAAAGAACCAACAGCGATCAGCGCCAACCCCCACTTCTGTAATACACGCGGACTCACCACACCAGATAAACGAACATTCAACACGCTCATCACAATGAGCGAACTGGCGTTAATAGCAAAAAGCACGGAATACACCACCGGGGACATTCCCAATTGCGTTTGGAATACCACGGAAGAACCCGCAATAAACGCAAACATGGTTCCAAAACCAAACCCAAAAATCAGCACATGCCCCACAAAATCCGGTCTACTCAACAAGGTTCCCATGGTGCGATACGTATGCATCACACTCCCCTGGGCGCGTTTACCCACCGGCAGGCTTTCAGGATTACGCAACGCCACAAACAACTGCGCCACCGCAATCACAGCGAGTACCCAAAAGACCCCACGCCAACCAGTGACCTCATGCAACACCCCACCAATAAGCGGCGCCACAATAGGAGCCACACCATTGATAGCCATGAGAAGCGCAAAACTTTTCGCAGCATCAGTAGCACTGGAACGGTCTGTGATGATGGCGCGCACCAGCACAGCACCAATGCCACCAGCAATGCCCTGAACAAGACGCGACGTAATCAAAATATGAATACTGAAAGCCAAAGAACACATAACGCTGGCCACCAGCCCAAGGATGGTGCCAAGGATCAACAAACGGCGCCTACCGAGTTTGTCAGACACTGGGCCGAAAATAACCTGACCCAGCCCCATACCAATCATGAACGTGGTGATCGCCAGCTGAGTGCTAGCAGCATCAGTCGAAAGCGCTTCCGTGATCGCAGGAATAGACGGAAGGAACATATCCGTCCCCAAAGGGCCAGCAGCGAAGATAAGAGCTAGACCGATAAAACCGCTCAATGGTATGGATGACGATGAAGAAAATGATGAAGAATCTTTATTCACCACTCTGGTATATCAAAAATGATGCACCCTTCGTAAGTCGGATTGTATTGCGCCGTGTTATAACTGGCTGTGGTTTGTCATAGCATGCTGTAGCTGGTTGTGGTTTGTCTGTGACATAGAAGCTGTTAGCGCCTCACACGCCCAAGTGCGATAAACAAACAACATTGACACCATCTGGTCGTCGATAGCTCATACCGGTACCCGTGATGACCAGCAGCAACGGTGGTTTCTCATGCTCAAAACGAGACGCAAACTTACGTAGATTCTCTGCCGCAGTATCCACAACTCTCCCAGAAGAACCTAACTTCACCTCAACAAAACACGCCCTGCCCTGCGACGTAAAAATAGCATCCACCTCTAAACCGTCTTTATCCCGCCCATGAGAAATATACTCACCAGTCAACACCTGCAAATCATGCACCACCTGAGACTCAAATAATTGCCCAGCAAACTCCAAGTCTTTCATCAACGCATCGGGGCTGGCGTCCAAAGCAGCCACAGCCAAAGCCGGATCAACCAAATGACGCTTTGGAGTTTGACGTAAACGAGCACGTGAACGCAGGTGAGTAGACCATGCAGGCTGCTCCGTAGCAATAAAGATCCTGCCCAATGCACTGAGATAATTGCCTACAGTTTCCCGTGTAACACCCACATCACTGCCCATTGCGGACGTGGTCATCTCTGTGCCAACACCTCTGGCTAAGGAACGCAATGTTGCCATCACACGCATGGGGTCACGTCGTACTGCATCAAGATTCAGCACATCCACATGCGCCACAGTTTCTAGATAATCACGATTATTAGCCATAGCATCCACCAAAGCTAACCCGAGGTTTCCCGGGAAACCACCCCGACAGAGCCGTTCAATGAGCTCAGGAAAAGCCAAGTGCTGTGTCACTACTGGGTCATAGTCCGCACCGTCTACCAATGCGCGCATCGAAATTTCCCCGGTAGAATGACCTGACTCATAAAAACTAAAAGTGCTCATCCGCACACGTGCAAAACGCCCCGCCCCTGAGTGGCGTGACTCCTGCTCAGACGGAGCTGTGGAACCCGTGAGGATGAACTGACCTTTTTGCTGACGACGATCAATCTCATGCCGCACCACATTCCATATATCTGGGTATGTTTGCCATTCATCAAACACACGCGGAGTGGCTCCTTGAAGAAGAGCGTGAGGTAGTAATTCCAACTGCTGAGGTACTTGGGGATCAATATCTACCTGCACGAAAGAGTGTGCTTTCTGGCGGGCAGTTTCACTTTTACCGCAGCCTTTAGGCCCTTCGATAAGAACACCGCCACTACGATTGAGTGCAGAATCTAGCCACTCATCCGCAATTCTGGGCACATAATGAGTCATCATTTCCCCACTTCACAGACTTATTCGACAATTTGGCGGGATTTCAACCGACACTTTGGACAAAGTTTAGCCGACAATTTGGCGGGATTTCAACCGACACTTTGGACAAAGTTTAGCCGACAATTTGGACAAGTTTTGTTAGTTGTAGTGGAAACGTGCTTGGAGTATAACAACATCGTCGGCATCAACAAGATAAACCAACCGATGTTCATCCGTAATCCGTCGTGACCATACACCCGCAAGCATATGGCGAAGCGGTTCAGGCTTGCCGATACCCGAGGTAGGGTCACGAAGCACATCGTCAATCAACCGATTAATCCGCTTCAGTATTTGCCTATCAGCCTTCAGCCAGAACGTATAATCAGCCCACCCATTAGGAGTAAAAACAAGTCTCATCGGATCAGATCATGTTCCTCGTACTGACCAGCACGAGCCTGCGCAAGAGACTCAAGCAAATGCTGAGCATTTGCAGGAACACGGAGAAGATATGCCGTTTCCTCTAGGGATTCATAATCGGCACGTGAAATGAGAACAGCATCCCCATTCCGAGAGGTAATCTCCACGGGGTTTCGATCATCATTCACTTGTTGAATAAGTGGAAACAAATTCTTGCGCGCTTCAGTTGCAGTGATAGCCATAGTAACCTCCTCTAAATTGTACCAAAAATGGTACCACTCATATATTTTGCCCAGCAATACCACACGTGCACAGAATGAAACGCACCAACCTATCGGTAATCTAGGCAAGTTTCAGCCGACAACTTGGCGTACCCACCGCACACCGACTGTATTCACCCTAGCTGTATCACACGGTCACAACGCTCAGCCACCACAGGATCATGCGTAGCAATAAGCGCCCCACCAGCATCTGCCATCACAGTCTCAAACAAATCCAAAATAGAATCACGCGTACCCACATCCAACGCAGCAGTAGGCTCATCAGCAATCAATAACGTTGGTCGCATCACCGTCGCCCGTGCCAACCCAACACGCTGGCGCTGCCCACCAGATAACTCCGACACCCGTCGCTTAGCACAATGCTCCAGACCATACCGACCAAGCTCCGCTATTGCACGCTCCCGTCGCTGACGACGAGACACTTTAGGCGTAGCATACTCCAACGGAATAGCAACATTCTCCCAGGCACTCAAATACTCAACCACCGCATATTCTTGGTGAGCAAACCCAAAAAACTCATTACGCAGCTTTGCTCTGTCCTTTTCAGACACAGGTGCCGGAGCACCACTAATCACCACCTCACCGCTGCTAGGTACTGCCATAAGCCCAGCAATCATAAGCAACGTCGATTTACCTGAACCTGAAGGACCCATCAACGCAACTTTCTCACCACTAGCAACCGATAACGAAACATCACGAATCGCCTGCACAGACTCAGTTTTTGTTTTATATGTGTGGGAAATTCTGTCAAGAACTAGAAGCTCACTCATCTGACATACTCCGTTCTACGCACGATGCGCCATACCGATAACGCCACAAGACTATAAACCAGAACAATTGCCGCAACCATTACTTTGGCACCCTTATCCATCGGCGGTCCGAGACACCACAAAGCCCCGCAAGCTAGCAGTGGAACCACCACAGCCGCGGCAGCGATAAAAGTCAAAAGCCGCACCATAATCCGTCCACCTTGGGCTCCACACATACGACGAATAACAAAAGACCGTATCTCCGCTGTGATAATATCGCGCAAGGATGCCCAAAACGCACAGAACGCAAGACCACTAAAAGCAATCAAAGCAAGAACATACAGTGCGGATCTAAGCATAAGCTCATCCACGTTTGATTTTTGAGATGCCGATATTGTTTCTGGAATGAGATAGTGCTGTGAATGTTCCCGCGCAGAGGATATGTATTTCTTCACTGTTTCTTCAGGTGGTGAAAGAAACACAGTTCTAGTCATCAATTCTTCTTGCTCATACTCAGTCAAAACATCAATGTCTTCCGTGCGCAGTAAAAGAATTTGCTGATGATCCAGATTTATCTCCCCCATATAAGGATCAAACCACGTAACGCTCTGTGGCAATACACCTTTAACTGGAATATCCATGCCATGAAAATCAACAACAGAACCAGCCTGTAATGCCTGGGCACCGCGCAGAATACACGGTGCTTGACAGGATTGACCTAGCGAGGGGAATAATCTGAATGGTTCTTGCCCAATGACAATGATGGTATGTATCCCGTCAAGAAAGCCTACTTCTAGATCAGGTGTACCCATATTGACATTACCTATTACTGAAGCATATCCATTACCAGAATCTATCTCATGAGAAAGGATGGACAATGTTTCCTTATCACTCCTAAAGAAAGCTTCATTGCTCGGATATATCGGACTGAATACAACAGCCTCAGCCTTACGCAGATTATTGCCGTTATGCAATGCCTCTACCTGAGTAAGAACTTCACTGAGAATAAGTGACAAAACAACTGCGACAACAGAACAGATCAACCCGAGAGATATACTTTGTTTCCAGTGGTAAAAAGCAAGCCGAATACCACCAATGAGCTCATGAATCATCTGATGACACCTCGCTTATCATGCAGAAATAGTGAAAAAACTCCCACATAAACAACTACTGCGCATAGAATACCGAGAGCACAGGTACCCATAATTACCTGAAACATCCCTGCTGGCACGTCGGAATCACTAATACCAGTAATCAACACCGGAAATAGATATGCTCCCACCAGGTACCCCGGAACAATTGCATACAATTGTCTCCTAGTAAATTGCCGAATAAGCTGCCATTTCTTTGCCCCAGTACTAATCCGAACCACCAACTCTTTACGCACAAGTTCCATACGCGTTTTCCAATACAACGCCAGAAAGAAAATGCCCGCCGCAAAAAGTAAAAGCGAAGCCAACACCGTGGAATCATCTTTCAGAGACTCCCATATGGATCGAGCAGGCACCAAAGCCACTGCGTAACCGTCGTTAAGCAAAATAGTGCCTACCTGAGTAACAAGAGATTCTTCAGCATGGGTTAGCAGAAACTTCCCTTTCAGTATCGGGTCATGAGCAGCTGGTACATACAGATACTGTTCATACATACTGTTAGCCACAGGCTTTGGAATAGCTCCCTCAATGCTGCTACCCGACGGCACTAAAGCGCAACTACCATGCTTGTCATATTCCGCTTTGCAATAATTATCCGTATAGAGGTAAATCTGCTTCTGTTCACCCGGAATCGCCAGCTTATGATCCTCAGGCAGCCAACCCAACACCCCATGCGGATCAATCACACCAAGACCAGCAATATCAGCACCATCACTATCCATGATCAGCGCTGAATCATGCTCCGCAAGAACCTCAGTTAAACGCTGGACTATATTAGCATCAGTATGAGTAGCAGCCCCTGGCTCTGCGACGACAAGCAAAGCCGAATCCTGCGTAAAACCATACACTCCGGCACTACGGTTTTCTAGGCTCCATGTGATCGCCCACGCCATGAAGGAGCCAAGTATCCCAAGCAGTAGAGCAAGGATAAAAATAATGCCATTCCTCAACATGCAACTACTCCTTTACTCCTTATCACAAATAACAAGGACGATGAACAATACTGCACCAGCTTGTAAGAGCATTTACATGAAAGTAGATAGCGCCAAATACTTTCTACTTTTGTGCTGTAGATTTTATATCAGTCTGCAATATCTGCCAATAGGTAGGTAAAAAAGATAAAGAATAGATAAATAAAAACCATATGTGTTGCAAAATCTGCTGTTTTTTTTAGAATGGAGATTGTATCTTAAAAATCTCCATCTCACCAACCATCCCCTAAGGAGTATTGCAATGCAAGAACTTCAGAAACGCACTAACACATGGGCAATCATTGCCTTCATACTCATGGTTCCATTCGCAGTGAATGTCGTACTGTTTGGCAGTATCGCAATGAACTACGTATTCGGACTCGGTGCTGTGGCAGCACTACTGATAGCACTCACATACTATGTCGTTCACGAATTAAGAAACCGTCGACTACTCTAAAGAAACTTTTTCATACTCAATCTCTAATAAGAGAATGTAAAAGACCTCGGCAAAAGCCGAGGTCTTTTACAGGTTTAGGGGATTAAACGCCTCAAACCTACCCAAACCTACTCGCCCGGAAGAAGCCCTACGCCAAGGTTCCTAGACCACGTGAAAGAATCTTAAAACCCTCGTGCACCATCTCTTGTACAGAACCAAGATCATCAAACAGAAGGCTGTCATGAGCTTCAATCACTGACTTCATCACCATCACGAAAGTCTGCCCTAAAATGAATGCCTCAAATCTCGTGAGCTTATTTCCACTGTATTCCTGCAAAGCATCAATAACGGGGAGAAAGAAATCTAGGGTGTTTTCTGGAACTTTCTCATGTTCTGATAGTTCCTCACCTTTATCTTCTCCTCGGCACTGGATATAGTCAGCAACGCTATAGTGTTCAAGATGCTGTAATACAACCACGAGCGTATGGATGCTTACTGAACTCTCTTGTGGCTCATTAATGATCTCTATAGCCAGCATCTCTAACAGTTCAACAGTTTTCTTGTTTTGAGGAGAGGCCTGAATCATCTTCGCAATGGCATGGGGGAGCCTTTCGACGAAATAGAAAATAGCTTCTTCTCTATTAGAAAAATAATTGTAGAAAGTGCGTTGGGAAACGTCAGCACGGTCAACAATTGCTGAGATAGTGGTTTTCTCTTCTCCGACTTCCCGGAGGAGTTGCACAGCAACTTCAGCGATTCTTCTTTTAGTTTCTATCTTTTTTTGATCACGACGTCCCAACGTAACCATTACTTTTCCTCCACGCTCATTGTAGAAGCAGGTTGTGCTGTGCCAGATGTGTCAGAATCCAATTCTGGCTCAGTGCTCAATTCTGACTCTGGCGCAGACATGATTGAGGTTGGAGACGTCGTTAAGCTTTCTCCTTCAACGTCCACATGCGGCAAGATTTTGTCAAACCATGCTGGGATTTTCCACGCACGTTCTCCCAGGAGGAACATGGTGGCTGGAATGAAAGTCATGCGGATAATGAATGCGTCGAAGAATACAGCCGCTGCCAAAGCAAAACCCATCACCTTAATGAATGGTTCGTCCATCAAAATGAAGGCAGAAAATACGGACATCATAATCAACGCCGCAGCTGTAACCACACGGGCACCATGCTTGAAGCCGTACGTCGTTGCATCTGATGCAGCTTGACCATGTGCCCAGCCTTCACGCATACGAGTAACCAAAAAGACCTGGTAATCCATAGCAAGACCGAAAACAATACCGATCAACATAATGGGTAGGAAAGAAATCAACGGCTGCGGATCACTAATGATGCCAGCAAAGCCTTCCTGCCACAACGCCACAGTCACACCAAAAGTGGCGGCAACAGAGAGAGCAAAACCTAGTGCTGCAATCAACGGCACCCAGAAAGAACGGAATACCACCATGAGCAACACAACAGCGAGAGCCAAAACAATAGCGATATAAGGAATCAAAACATCAGAGAGACGCTGGGAAATATCCTCATAGATGGGGGTGGTACCTGTGATGGAGTACTGTGCGCCTGTTTTCTCATGGAATTGAGCCTCTTGAGAACGCAGATCAGCTAGAACATCGGCTGCGTGTTCATCAGTTGCGCCATAAGTCGGAGTAATAAACACCTGTGCAGCATCGCCAAGGGATTGTGCAGGGTCTTCCGGCTTACCATTAGTCTTCATAAGCTGGGCATTTTCTACACCTTCGACGCTCTGCAAGACCGCTACAGCTTTATTCAATACTTCAGCTTTGTCTTGATCTTTGACATCAGCGTAATCAACCAAAGCAATCATGGGAGCATTACGTCCAGGCCCAAAGGCCTCATCAACCATCTCATAGGCAGTACGATTAGGTGTACCTTGAGCCGAAGATCCATCACTTGGCATGGCAAGACGTAGATTCATGGCAGGAATTGCCAGCAAAGCCAAGACAATAACAGAACTCAACATCCATATCACAGGGTGTTTGCGGATAACACCAACCCAGCGTGAACCCATAGTTGGTTTTTCCTGTTCAGGGTCCGGTGCTTTAATACCTGGCACACGTCCAGCAAATACCTTTGTACCCACAAGCCCCAATATGGCAGGTAGAAGAGTAATAGCAACCAAAACAGCAATAGCCACTGTTCCTGCTGCAGCAAGTGCCATAGCGGTGAGGAATGGGATATTGATGATAGCTAAAGCAGCCAGTGCAATCAGCACGGTAAGACCAGCGAAAACAACTGCTGATCCGGCTTTACCCACAGCTAGTCCAGCTAAATGCGCACGAGTGCTCAGAGGTAAGGTCTTAAGTTTTTCTGCCAGCTCTTTAGGTTCCAGGTTAGAGCCTTGGACGTGGTTAATGAGTTCATTTCGGAAGCGAGAAACAATGAATAGCGCATAGTCAATTCCCACTGCAAGACCAATCATGGATGCCAGGGTTGGTGTTGTGGAATTGATTGTGTCTGTAAAAGCAGTAGCGGCAAAAACAATACCCAAGCCTGTTCCCACTCCAATCACAGCAGTAATCAGTGGCAGACCAGCTGCTATGAAGCTACCAAAAGTGATTGTGAGAACAACAGCGGCGACGATGATACCAATAAGCTCAGCGGCTCCGCCAATGCTTTGACTTCTGAAGCTATTACCGGACCACCCATACTTAAGATTTCCGGCATTGTCTTTGACTGCCTGCTCAAATGCGGTTTTATCTTCTTCTGAAACATCAGAAGCTGTTTTAGCATCAAAAGTCACACTGATCGTGCCTGTGCGACCATCTTTGCTCAAGGGACTCAACGCCGCAACATCGGCATCAATTTGTTCTTGAGGGATTCCTTGTGATGCTTTTGCCTGAGTAAGCTGAGCTTTAAGCCCTTCACCTGCTAGAACTGGCGAAACAAGAGCGTCTTTATTGACAAGAAAATCTAATTCTTTAAGCGCTCCGACGAGCTTATCGACGTTCTGGGCAGCTTCTCCTTGAGCCAAGGTTTGCCCTTCAGGGGCTTGAATAACCAAGGTTCCTACTGGGGCAGTAAGTTGATCCGCTCCATCTTCGACAGGGAACTTTTCCTTGAGCGCTTTTTGAGTTTCTACTGACTCTAACCCAGGAATATCAAAGGATTGTGCTGTTGGTTTACTGAGTGTACTAGCGGCTACTCCCACTCCTATGAGGATAAGTAGCCATGCTGCGAGAAAACGCCACTTATTTTTATAGGCACTGCGACCTATGCGATAGAGAAATTGAGCCATAACCACATAATTGCACACCATGCGAAAAGTTGCAAACAGTGTGCAATTATTTTCAATTAGTAGGAATCAGCAATACCGCCACAACTACAAACACGCTTTAGCGCTTAAAACGCTGTACTGCATACACAGTTCCATCTGGAGCATATGCAACACCAATGCCAATCTTTGTATAGGAATCAGTGAGCATATTCTGGCGGTGACCAGGAGAGTTAATCCAACCTGGTACTGCTTCGGTATAAGAAACACCCTTGGCCATCCAGATGTTCTCTCCGAAACGACCATTACCAAATGGGTAGTGCATGAACTGACCAGTTTTTGCCATGTATTCTGCCCATAATTGTGCGCCGATAGACAAATCTGGGCTCACCGCTAGTGGTCGCTTACCATTTTGGACGCGAAACGCGTTCGTATCAGCCACAAGGCGCTGACGCTCCACAGGGTTAAGTACGCCACCTGGCACAGCCAGGCTCTTTACAAGACTATCAAGAGTCTCTTGGGAAATAGGGGCAGCCGAAGCAGGTTGAGCAACAAGGCCTGTCGTCGCAATAGCAAATGCAGTACAAGCCATAACTGTTTTCTTAACAAAGCGCATGATCTTTTCTCCAATCCAAAGAAAATACTGAACGAGGGGTTACGTTTCTCAGTATCAAAGACTGTTGAGCGTACTGCAATATCGGAATGCAGTTCTGAAGAAAAATCCTCACCAAGTCCGCGAGACGAAACGTGGCTCGGATATTCTTAGCTCATGATTATTGAAAAAATCGTCGTTATGACCACAGATGGCGCCCTATCCGGCCCGCTTGAATTCCACATAAAAGACGGTGTCCCGTGGTGTCGCTATTCTTATGCCGCCGACGACGTCAGCTTTATTGCCGTCGAAGCTAAAGATGACTCTTCCGCACCAATCCGCGATAATGCAGATCTCCTAGACAGAATTGAATCTTGGAAAATAAATGGAAAACCTCCTCGTGATGCCGATGACAATGTCATCGCATTCCGGTATTAAGAATTATCTGCCAGGGTATGTAGCTGCTGCTGAGCTGGTTGCCAGTAGCCAGCGCGCTGAGCATGAATCTGATAAAAATGTGACGAAGTCACCTGCCCCAAAGCCTCGACATATGCTGGGACAATCTCACGCGGTAACCTCAACCCCATTGTGAGATGTGGAATCCATCGCGCTCCCCGACCGTCAGGGTTGAGCGCACTAATTTCTCGAGCGACTTCTTCTAGGCGCGTCGAGCCTTCCAATAGCCACGCGACTGTCTGTTTTCTTTTACGACCAAAAACCACAACACCACGTCGTTCTAAAGTGGCGGGAATAACCTCTGGTAATAATTCTGCTGCTCGCTGCACTACCTGCGGCTTCAATTTTGGCGCAAAAGTGATGCTAATGTGCGGAGTTTGTTTCTGCTCCGGGAAACCCATAGCCGCTAACTGACCAAAAATTTCACGCACCTGTGCGTCATGCTCTGGCGACAAATACAGCAAAACATTTTCTGGGGAGGTCATGGTTTTAGATTATAAGAACCACAAAAAAGTGCGTTCATATTTTCTTCACATCGGTGTTAATTTTTCGTTAAATTACATTGCTACCTTAGGTTAAATGAATAATTCGCATTCTCAACCGCAGATTTCTCGTCGTCGATTGCTACAAGGCGGCAGCATTTTCGCCGCAGGCGCTGTATTATCCTCACGCAGCAGTAACTACGCTGCTCAGGCTCAAGAAAGCAACACCAATACTGCTCTGCCATTGCACTTCAATAGCGACGGACGGTTTAAGATTGTCCAGTTCAATGACACCCAAGACGATCACATGACCGATAAACGCACTATCGAGTTCATGTCCAAAGTCTTGGATCAAGAAAAGCCAGACTTTGCGCTCATCAACGGTGATGTCATCACCGATGGTCCCACCAATCCAAAGCAGGTGTACCAAGCAATAAACAACGTGGTACTGCCTATGGAGCAGCGCAATATCCCTTGGGCAATCACCTACGGCAACCACGATGAAGACTCGGTTAAAGAAGCAAACACAGGCGTATATGAAAAGCATATGTCACAATTCGTGCGTAGCTATCGCCATAATCTCAATCCTGAGGCCACTGATCGTCCATTCGGGCATTCCGACGCTCAACTCTTGATCGGCTCCGCTAAGAACAAGGACAATGCTGCCTTTGCGATTTGGCTGCTCGATTCTGGTAACTACCTGCCAGAAAATGATTCCGTTCAAGATAATGATGAACTACCGCATTACGACTATATTCGTCCAGAACAGATCAAGTGGTATCGCGAGTTATCCCTGGCTACTGAAAAACGTTTCGGCAAGAAAATCCCGAGCCTGATGTATTTCCACATCCCTACCTATGAGCACCGTGATATGTGGTTCGGCGGTCCTGCAAATCACTCAGACTCTAAGCACAAAGATGCGACCAAGCGTCACAAAATTTCTGGTGTGAAAAACGAAGACGTCTGTTATGGCTCGTTTAACTCTGGCATTTACGGCGCAGTCCGTGAACGTGGCGATGTCCTTGGTATTTACTGTGGTCATGACCATATCAATAGTTACTATGGCGATTATTTTGGCGTAGAACTTGGCTACTGCCCAGGCACCGGCTTTGCCCCTTATGGTTTGCACGACGGCACCATTCTCCAACACACTTTACGCGGAGCACGAGTCTTTGAGCTCAACGAAAATAGTGACCGTATTTATGAAACAACACGGCTCATCTTTGCCAAAGATCTTGGTTTGGATATGCAACCAGCGAAACAACCAATCGCTCAACCAGCCGAGTTGCCTGAATATGTGAAAATGCCGAGCTAAAAACCTGTGCTCATGGCATTTTCAGGTATTTTGTAAACGATGAGCAAAAGAGAAGAGTCCGTAGCAGCAGCGTCGACAAGCTCCCAGCAACCACGCGTTGCTGCTGCTGGTGGCAAGGTAGCCACCACTCTCTCAAAAGATGAATATCGCCAAGAAGTATTCAAGGAACAGCGTTGGATACACCCGCGCGCATGGCCACTGATTATTCGGCGACTATACTTTGAGTTCTTCTACCACTCGCTTATCGACAAAGGCGCGACGCTGAGTTTTTTCACCCTACTTACCGCAATGCCCACTCTGCTCGCCTTTTATGCCATAACGACGCTTTTCCTTGACCACAATCGATCTCAAATACTGCAGCTTACCGACGAATTTATCAGTAAAAATATCCCGCATAATTATGCAGATAATGCACGGCATATCGCACTCGTGCTCATCGGTTCTACTGAGCAGTCAGTCATTATGCTGGTCATAAGTGTGCTTTTTGCGCTATTTTCTTCCTCTGCCTATGTCCGTGCTTTCTCTCGAAGCGCCAATAGTATGTATGGACGTTTAGAAGGACGCAGCATTATCCGTACCTGGGCGACTATGTGGGCTCTCACCCTGACCTTGGTTTTAGGCATGGTCATCATTGCAGGCGCTTACTTCATGCGAGAAGATCTCCTCCTGCCACTACTAGAACGCCTCGCCGAGCCATTAGGTTGGGAAAATGTTTTTCTCTTTATGGCCAATCAATTTCTCCCTGTCTGGCGTTATGTGCGCTGGCCAGCAATTCTGCTACTCACCATGCTTTTTATCGCACTGCTCTATCATGTCACGCCTAATGTGCAGCATGGACGCTTTCGATGGGTAACTTCCGGCTCTATTTTTGCTGTTGCTGGTATTGCCCTTGTGATTTATGTGCTTGAGTTCTATCTCAGCCACTTCGCACATATCGGCTTATTTGGTGCTCTTGGCGGTGTGCTTTCTGCACTCTTTGGTTTGCTCATTGCCAATACCATGCTCTTGCTCGGCATCAAACTCGATGCCGAGGTAGCCAGAATCCGCGAGCTGCAAGCAGGAATAAGCTCCGAGAAACTTATTCGCACACCGCCTCGGGCAAGTAATGCCCTGAATAGTTATCAGAAATTAAATACCCAGTTAGAGCAGCAATCAGTGCAATTGCGTGAACAAGAATAAAGTATCACACTGACTTCTCGGCTTTATCAGTCTATCCATCCACTTTATCCGCGACAGTAAAGCGCTGACGACGATACTGCGGATCATCAATCTCATCGAGGACTGCCTTGGCAAACGTACCAGTGCTCACATAGTCGCCAGCTGGTTGATCCTTGTTGAGAAGATAATCTTGCGTATCTTTACCTGGAGCTATCTCAGGTGATGGTGCAGCAATTGTCCAATCAAGGTCTGTGGCTGCACGATACAAATGAAGTATCTCCACAAAAGCACGAGCTTCAGCCTCATAGTCGGCAGGAAAATCTGGTGAATCTACCAAAAGCGTGCCGTCGGGAAGCTCTAATCCGCCAGCACCACCGACGACTATGACACGCGCCTGTGGTCGAGCCGCGATGAGAGCGCGGTGCGCTGCAATAATACTTTCTGATTCGCCAGTTTCTCGGTTAATCGGAATAGCGATCACGAGAACATCAACATCTGTTGCCACGTGTGCCACCATTTGTGTATCAGCGATGTCACCGACACGATAATCAACCGCATGAATAGGGTGCGCTGGCTGAGCTTTTCGAGAAAAGCCAATAACACTGTGACCGCGTTCGACGGCACGCTCTGCTATTGCAGAGCCAACCATTCCCGTTGCCCCGAAAATTGCAATTGCCACCATTTTTCCTCTTTCCTTTTTGGTATTCACTGCACTTATGTGTGTTACAACAACCATTCCTGTGCCACTATTCCCACCAAGCAGAAATCTCTGTCTATTTTTAATTAGACAAAGTAGACCAAGCTGTCTATATTTGATAGTGTATTTAACAGATAGAAAAAGAAGAAGGAGAAAATGATGAAAGGTTTTCTTGATACTCGAGTATCCCAATTAGATTTTGTGGTTCAATTCCTTGACTGGAAATTCGCCGCCATGGGGAAAACGCCCACAGAACAAGATATCTACAATGAATTAAAAAGTAGTAAACCTGACGAAAATGGGGAATGCCTCAATTCTCCCGAAAATGTCGCATACATCCTCGAGAAATTAGGGGTATAGAAATCGCAGAAATTACAGAAAGAGAGACAAAAATCTCCCCCTAGCTGCAAGAACTAGGGGGAGTTTTGCGGAGGCACAGGGATTTGAACCCTGGGTTGGTTTCCCAACGCTGGTTTTCAAGACCAGTACATTCGGCCGCTCTGTCATACCTCCACGTCCACACATAACTTAAGCGCATAAAAACTTATGCGACAAGAAATGCGCAACGAAAAGATATTGTACCCTAAAGACCCCAAAATAATCTAACCTAGTGTTCTATGAGGGCAATTACTATCAATTCGGATAAAAAGCTGATCCTGGACAACGTCGATAAGCCAATACTCAAACCTGGTGAAGTGTTGGTGAAAGTTCATGCAGCTGGAGTCAATCGCGCTGATTTGCTACAAGCTGCGGGGCATTATCCGCCGCCACCAGGCGAGTCGGAAATTTTGGGATTGGAATGTGCTGGTGAGGTCGTCGATTCAGGCGACACCACTGTTCCGGTTGGTCAGCAGGTCGCGTGTTTGTTGGCCGGCGGCGGCTATGCAGAATATGTGAATGTTCCCGTTGGCCAGCTCATGCCCATACCTGAAGGCTACTCCTATGTAGAAGCAGCCTCTGTGGTAGAGGTAGCCACAACAGTGTGGTCAAACATTGGGATGCTCACTGGATTAGAACCACAACACACCATTCTCATTCATGGTGGCGCTGGCGGAATTGGCACTTTCGCCATCCAACTAGCTAAGCATATTGGCGCCACTGTTGCTGTTACTGCCGGCTCTGCCGAAAAATTGGCAGTGTGTCAACAGCTAGGCGCGGATATTCTCATCAACTATCGCGAGCAGGATTTCGCGGAACTGTTGAAGAACAAATGCGATCGCATTTTGGACATTATGGGGGCGAAATATCTCGACGCTAATGTGCGAGCGCTCGCCCCTGGTGGTCATCAGGTGACAATCGGTATGCAAGGTGGCGTAAAAGGCGAGCTCAACATTGGTCGCTTACTTGCCAAGCGCGGCACATTATCGGCAACTGCTCTACGTTCGCGCGATCTCGACGATAAGGCTCGCATTGTTGCTTCTACCATTGAGAATGTCTGGCCGCTGCTTGCAGATGGCACCATTAAGCACCAGGTGCATAGCACTATCGAGCTTGCCGACGCCCAGCACGCGCATGAGCTACTGCAATCAGGGGCAGTGACAGGAAAGATAGTGTTGACTGTGCACTAGACTGTACTAGTCTGCAATCGGCAATGACAATGGGGACAAAGCAGGTTCACTTTTATCATGCCAAGGAGGCAAGGGCTCTGAGCAGCTGGTCAATATCATTCGTGGTGTTAAAGGCAGAAAGACCTATGCTGATTACGCCCTGTGTCTCTGCCGCACCCATGATATTGAGTAGCGGATCATTGCCAGTCATTGTGGTGATGATTCCGTGGCTGAGCAAACGCTTGTATATGGTGTGCGCTGGAACTCCTGCCATACAAAAACTGATTCTGGGGATACGTTCTGTCTTGGCGTTACGGGCTAGTTCTCCAGTTATGCCAAATAGATGCACTTTGGGTAGCACGCTGAGGGAATCAACAAGGTATCTGCTCAGGCTGGCTAAATAGGCGCCAGTTTCTTGCACTGCACTCTGTAGTCGATTGCGTCTGCTACCACGTTGCTCACCTGCTAAATCAGCAATGTGATCTACGATTGCAGCAACTCCCCCAGCCAACCCTGCTGAGATGGGAAACTCTAATGCTGTGGTGTCAATGCGGGGGAACATACTAGCGTCACGGAAGATGAGCGCTGCGATTTCTGGACCACCAAGAGCGGCACAATCTAGCGCAATGATATCTACTCCAAGCTCTTGAAAGCTCACCGGCTTAGCCCCAACCAGAGCTGTGACATCGCATAGTACCCAGGAGCGGGATTGCTCATGCACTATCTGGGATATTTCTGCAACAGGATTGAGCACACCCACGTGTGGATGCGCAGCGCTCAGGCTTACCAACCGGGTAGAGCCACTCACCAGATCTTTATACTGCCATGCTGGCACTTCTGCTGTACCCACATCAGGTTCGCTATAGCGCACTTCGCCAATGCCTGCGATGGTGGGGTCAATACAGTTGCGATCTGCTCGGGAACTAATCAGGTGTGCCCCACGACGCATCAGAGGTCGAATTGCCTGGGAAAGATGCGTATAGAGCATGGGCAGTTGTGCGCCAAGAATGACACACTGTGCTTGGGTGCCGGTCAGGTCAGCTAGTGCTCTACGAGCAGCATTAATGTGTTCATTGCCATAGAATTTCAGAGCTGGTGCCTGGGCATGGGTGCCGCTTAGCTGTTCGTCGAAAGCGGTGGTTTGCATGAGCCGGGCATTGCGGAAACTTCTCGATACTGCGGCTGCCACTGTTTCTGGCACTTGTGGTTGCGAGTCTGCGTTGAGATAGATCCACCCATCGCTCAAAGAGGTGTAAAGACCTCGCGCGTGGGCAATATCGAAAGACATGGACTACTCCCTCAACAACTCCAATAGATACTTTATTAGTATGCCTGTCAGCGCCAATAATTGCACCAAGCCAGCTAGGCTAACTATTTGTGCAAGAACATGATCATTCTGTTGCAGAAGAAAAACCCACACCTGGGGCAAGCGTGCATCCGGTGAGCAACATTGCTCGGATGACTCATTCTCCAGATACGCAACCGCAACCGTCTATGTCCAAGACGTTTGCCTCAGCGTGGCGCGATCTCACGCGCGGTTTTCGGCAGCATGAATTGTGGCTGCTGCTAGGTTGGCAGGATATTAAGCAACGCTATCGACGCTCAGTGCTTGGTCCACTATGGATAACTATTGCCACAGGCACTATGGCGTTAGCGCTCGGTTTACTTTATTCTGTGCTTTTTAAGATTCCGCTGTCTGATTTTTTGCCACACGTTACCGTTGGGTTAATTATGTGGAACTTCATTTCTGGGTGTATTCGGGAAGGTTCTGAAGTTTTTATCGCCAATGAGGGGTTGATTAAGCAATTGCCTTCCGCTTTATCAGTGCATGTATATCGTCTCGTGTGGCGTCAAGCACTATTTTTAGCACATAACCTGGTTATTTGGGTTATTCTGATGTTGCTTTTCCCACGTCCTTTAGGGTGGCAGGTGTTCTTGGCTGTTCCAGCGGTAGGGCTTTTGGTTATCAATGGCGTGTGGGTTGCTTTGTTTTTTGGCATTATTGCTACTCGTTATCGTGATGTGTCTCCACTATTGGAGTCAGCTACTCAGCTTTTGTTCTATGTCACTCCTATTGTGTGGACTACTGAGACATTAACTCAACAAGTCGGTCCTGGTTCTAAGCGTGCGCTTTTGGCACAGCTTAATCCGCTTTATCACTATTTGGAGATAGTACGAGCACCACTTATTGGCACTGACCTTCCTGTTTATCATTGGTGGGTTGTTATGGCGCTGACAGTTGTTGGTGTGTGTTTAGCTTTGCTCGCTATGCGTCAATGGCGTTTCCGAGTGAGTTATTGGGTCTAGCAGTAAACTAGCGACACTTAGGGAGAAAATATGGTTTCCATTGACACATATAACGCCTGCGTTGATTTTCCTATCTTCGACGCTAAATCTCGTTCCATGAAGAAGGCTTTTCTGGGCGCAGCCGGTGGCGCCATTGGTCGCAACACTGATAACACTGTCGTGGTGGAAGCGCTCAAAGATATCAACCTGCACTTGCGTGAAGGGGATCGTGTTGGCTTAGTTGGCCACAATGGTGCTGGTAAATCCACCTTATTGCGGTTATTGTCTGGTATTTATGAACCGACACGCGGGTCGGCGTTGGTCAAAGGGCGTGTTGCTCCGGTGTTCGATCTTGGCATTGGTATGGATCCGGAAATATCTGGTTATGAAAACATCATCATTCGTGGTCTTTTCTTGGGGCAAACCCGAAAGCAAATGAAACAAAAAATGGATGAGATTGCTGAGTTTTCCGAACTTGGCGAGTATCTCTCCATGCCACTGCGTACCTATTCCACTGGTATGCGTATTCGCCTTGCTTTAGGCGTTGTCACCTCGATTGAACCAGAGATTTTGCTGCTTGATGAAGGTATTGGCGCAGTGGATGCTGCCTTTATGGCAAAGGCACGTACCCGGTTACAAGAGCTAGTACAGCGCTCTGGTATTTTGGTCTTTGCCTCTCACTCTAATGAGTTTTTGGCGCAGCTATGCGATAGTGCAATTTGGGTGGATCATGGGCAGATTCGCCAAGCAGGTGCGGTTGATGAGATTGTCGAGGCCTATGAAGGAAAAGAGGCAGCTGATAGTATCCGCACATTATTAGCAAAAAATAAAAAGGAGAATGAGGTTCGTGGCGCAGGTTCAACTTCACCCCAGCAATAGCACTGCAGCAGTTATCGTTACGCATAATCGTGTGGAATTGCTCCGTCATTCCCTGGAGATTATTGCACAGCAAACGCACAGCGTACAGTGGATTATTGTGGTCGATAATGGCAATGACCCCAGCGTCGAAAAGCTGCTTAATGAGGTTGCTGGATCACGGGCAGTATATGTTCCCTCAGCCACCAATCTTGGTGGTGCCGGTGGGTTTGCTTTGGGGTTTTTGACTGCGCTAGCTCGCGGCGCCCAGGCAATTTGGTGCGCCGATGATGACGGTAGACCAGCAGATATTCATGTGCTCAAAACGCTTTTCGACGTCGCCCACAAGCATAAACTCGCAGAAGTATCACCAGTGGTATGCGATATTAACGAACCAGATACGCTGGCGTTTCCGCTTCGCCAAGGCCTGACCTGGCACCGCAAGGTAAGCGATCTAGAAGGTGAGTTTTTGCCAGGAATTGCCTCCCTGTTCAATGGTGCGCTCATTAGTGCACAAGCTATGGAGCTCATTGGAGTACCCGACTATCGGCTCTTCATTCGTGGTGATGAGGTGGAGTACCATCGTCGACTCGCTCGCAGCGGGCTTGCTTTTGGCACCTGTTTACGCACAGCATATCTCCACCCCAATGGCAGCGCGGAGTTCCATCCCATTCTTGGTGGTCGAATGCACACGCAATATCCCGATAATGAATTCAAGCGCTTTTTCACCTACCGCAATCGTGGCTATTTGATGAACCAACCAGGTATGCGCAAACTGCTCCCGCAAGAATATGCGCGTTTTGCGTGGTTTTTCCTGGTGCAACGACGCGATATCGCTGGTTTTAAGCAGTGGTTGCGTTTACATCATCTGGGCAGAAAAGAACGTTTCGAGCGCCCTTAAGCACCGCTGTCTTCTTGCGCGGCAGGCTCCTTAAAGACCACCAGGCGTTGCACCACAAAATTTACTGCTGTCGCAACACCTTGAGCAATAACAAACGCGATGGCATCTACCCAGAACTTTGTCAGCCCTAGGGCATAGAGTGGTGCTTCCAGCAGCTGAAATAGTCCAAGCTGCACAAGGAATGTGGTCAGATAAAGCAAGGCCACAGCAGCACCGGACTTTTTTGAGGTTTGCGCGTTAAAAGTCCATTTCGTATTGATGAAATAGGCGGTTATGGTTCCAGCTACCCACCCGCAGGTCTTTGCTAGTGGTCGGCTAAGACCGACATTCCTCAGGATAATCGTCAAACCAAAATCAATGACCGCAGAAAAAATACCTACGACGAGAAACCGAATCATTTGGACGCTTAAGGAATTACGAGCAGGAGCAGTTTCAGACACGCCCTCAAACCTACCACAGCGATACCGATGGTCGACGCAACAATTCGCGATAAATATCAATACGATCTACCAGGCTCACAGCATCAGTGCCATAGGCACCCAACTCATCTAGATACGACAATGACTCCTGGCATAGCACACGAATCTCCGCGGCACTGGCATAACCCCACCCCAATGCCTCCATAAGGCTTTCGACGACAGCATCAATGAGTTTTTCATCGCTCAAGCACAATAGCCCAAGCAAAGTTGCCCAATAAGCGTCGCGAGCTTGCGGATCACACTCCAGCGGCAAGTCTTTACGCACTATCTGTTGTTGTGGCGCAGGTGAATGAAGATCAATAGCCTGTAGCAGCGGCACAAAATCATACATTCCACTGCGCTTAATCACCTGCGCTGCTTCTGGGTGAATCATAGATAATATGCGGTTAATTACGTCGTCACCGGTAAGTTTGGCGTTAATCACTGAGGGATCAAAATCACCATTAGTTACCTCAAGCGCCCCACTACCACCGATACATAGCGCTTGTGGCGTACCTCGATCACGCGCAAAACTATCGACGTATTCTATGCCAATGCGCCATAATCCCCAGTAATAATCTATGCGTGATTGCTGTTGCCCCAACACATCATGCACGCTTTTCTCTCTACTGAGAACTCGATCATCCTGATCGCAAAATTTCCACGGAGTGTTTTTTTGCTCAATCCCGAAACAAATGTTAATGACATTATGCAGCTGTTCTAAGCTCATAGCGTCATTTACTCCCACAGAGCGGTACATATCCGCCTGGGCAGTAGACAAAGTAGCACAGATTATCGCCGTATGTGCCTGAGCAGGTGTTGTTCGTGCTCGGCGAAAAGTAGTCAGATCAATAATCTGGGCAACATCAGGATAAGATGTCATAACACCAGAGTAGCGCTATAGCGAGGATAAAGTCCGGGATAAAAGCATTTTCCCAGCTAAAGGCAGTAAATTCTTATTCGCTATCCTGTTTTTCACCCAAGGATGGACGTCGAAAGCTAAAATTTTCTTATGCGCAAAAAGTTCTCTTTATTCCAGCGGCAGAAACAAGAACCTGGTCATATTGCAGCAGAACATACTCATACCCCGATGAACCAATTTATGACCAGGCTTATCGCCCAGGAACTTCCGCTACTCGACAGTGTATCCAGACTCAGGGTCTATGAAATTTTAGATTCTTATACTGGACCGCAAATCACTTCCCAAGAAGAATTGCCACAAGAAATACGCGAAATGCTCGACTTATAAGTTTTTCTTCAGCTATGCAACCCGAACTTTATCCAAAAGACAGGTAGAGTTGAGAGTTAAAGCAAGAAAAAACGATAGAGACAGGTACTACGAACCTTATGGAATTACATACAACTGCCAAGAAACTCACTGGGTGGGGTCGTACTGCACCAGCCACTTCCCAGGTGCTATCCACACCAGATCTAGCGGAAATCATCAAGGCTGTCACTGTTGTTGCCCAAGATAACTCAGATAAACCAGATCACCTCAAGCGTGGCATTATCGCCCGCGGTATGGGTCGTTCCTACGGCGATCCAGCACAAAACTCTGGCGGGTTGGTTGTCGATATGCAGCCACTGAACAAAATCCACTCCATCGACCCAGAAACAGCAATTGTTGATGTTGATGGTGGTGTTACCCTCGACCAACTCATGAAAGCTGCCCTACCCTATGGTTTGTGGGTGCCAGTGCTGCCTGGTACACGCCAAGTGACCATTGGTGGTGCCATTGGTCCAGATATTCATGGTAAAAACCACCACTCAGCAGGTTCTTTTGGCGATCACGTTGTATCTATGGAATTGCTCGTTGCTGACGGTCGTATTCTACATCTGACCCCTGAAGGATCAGACGATGATCCTGATGGCAGCCTATTCTGGGCAACCGTCGGCGGTATGGGGCTCACCGGCATTATTGTGCGCGCACAAATCCGCATGACCAAAACCGAAACAGCATATTTCATCGCAGACACCGACCGCACAGATAACCTTGACGAAACAGTCGCATTCCACTCCGATGGCTCAGAGGTTAATTACACCTACTCCTCAGCCTGGTTCGATGTGATCTCACCAGAACCAAAACTTGGTCGCTCCACAATTTCTCGGGGTTCACTTGCCACCTTGGCACAATTAGAAGAATTAGCACCACGGCTAGCCAAAGAACCACTTAAGTTCAATGCGCCGCAGCTGATGACAGTTCCCGATATTTTCCCTTCTTTTACCATGAATAAGCTCACCCTTTCGGCAATCGGTGAAGCCTACTTCCTCATGGGAGCCCCTTCTCGTAATAAGGTGAAAAATCTTACTCAGTTCTATCAGCCACTTGATCTCATTGGAGAATGGAACCGCGGTTATGGTTCTAAAGGATTCTTGCAATATCAATTCGTGGTACCTACTGAGGCAGTAGAGCCATTCAAGGACATTATTCGCGATATGCAGCGTTCTGGTCATTATTCCGCGCTGAATGTCTTTAAGCTCTTCGGCGAAGGTAACAAAGCACCGCTGTCTTATCCAATGAAGGGTTGGAATGTATGCGTGGACTTCCCCATCAAACCTGGTCTAGGTAAGTTCCTCGACGACCTTGATCAGCGCGTCATTGAATTTGGTGGCAGACTCTATCTTGCTAAGGAATCTCGCACCTCAGCAGAAAACTTCCACAAGATGTACCCAGGCATCCAAGGCTGGTTAGAAACACGCAACGCCATTGATCCAACAGGTGTATTTGCTTCTGATATGTCTCGTCGCCTGGAACTACACTAATCCGCTGCATCATCTATTCGCCCACGTCACTCAGATTATTCAGAAAGTTTTTCCATGCTCAACGCTGTAGGTCAAGTACAAAATATCCTTTTACTCGGTGGCACTTCAGAAATTGGACTCGCCATAGTTACTGAATTCCTCACGCACAGCAGTGCACACGTCACATTGGCAGCACGTTCGCGCTCGCCACGTCTCGAAGCAGCCATAGATCAAATAAAACAAGCAGGCGCGACCGACGTCAGCGTCCTTGACTTTGACGCAACTGACTTTGATAAACACCCTCAGGTAATCGACGATGCCTTCGCTCATGGTGACGTCGATATCGCCATTGTTGCCTTTGGCACTCTTGGGGATCAAGAACGTCTCTGGCAAGAACATGACCTAGCAGTACGCAGCGCACAAACCAACTACACAGCACCAGTATCAGTCGGTGTGCTCCTTGCCCAAAAGTTTAAGCAACAAGGTCACGGCACTATCGTTGCCCTTTCCTCCGTAGCAGGTCAGCGCGTTCGACGCTCAAACTTTGTCTATGGTGCTGCAAAAGCTGGCATGGACGGTTTCTACCTCAACCTCGGTGAAGCACTAAAAGAATATGGTGCTCGAGTTCTCGTCGTACGCCCTGGTCAAGTGCGCACCAAGATGTCTGCTGACGCAGGTGAAGCACCATTGACAGTAAACCGTGAGGATGTCGCTAAAGCAACAGTTGAAGCAGTTATTGCAAAGAAAGACACCATCTTTGTGCATCCACTATTCCGCTATGTCTCGTTAGCATTTAACTTTATTCCGCAAGCAATTTTTAGAAAATTACCTTTCTAATCCTTGCGATATACACACCATGTATCACAATTTGATACAGTCCGATGAATACAGTGGCGTACTCATACCGAGTGCGCCACTAAAACACTCAACAGACTAGGGAGCACAGGGTGCATAGGGAGCACAGTATGACAACAACTACAAGCGCAGCAGATTCCCCGTCCATTTCACGATTCCACATGGATGTTGGTTTTACTCCCAATCCCCTTAGTCGCAAAGCAACCCTGGGCGCTATGACAGCTGCCGTCCTAGCTGGCGGTTTCCTTACTTTAATCGCTTGGCTTATCCTCAAGTCCACTTCATTGCCTGCCTTTGGCGGCTCCCTTGTCTCTCGATCACTTGCCACATTTAGCATTGTTATTGTCGTGGTCATTACCGGAATTTTATTGAGTGCACTGGTTAATGATCAGCGAACAGAACGTGCTATCCCCGCATGGCGACGAGCACTAACCTATGCTGTTTCTTACCTCAGCCCCGCTGGGCTCGTTATTGGTGCCCTAGCAATTCCCCTCTCTGCCACCAAGCTCTACCTCGACGGCGTTGCAGTAGACCAAGGTTTTCGCACTCAATATCTCACCCGACTCACCCAAACATGGCACTTATCTGACATGAACTATGCAGATCTGCCTGCTTTCTACCCTGCTGGATGGTTCTGGCTTGGCGGTCGCTTTGCCAATATCATGCACCTATCCGGCTGGGAAGCATTTCAGCCTTGGGCATTAGTCTCCTTAGCCGGTGCAAGCTGTATGCTCGTTCCCGTATGGCAACGCATTAGCGGCAGCCTAGCCGTCGCCACTGCCATTGCCCTAGTAAGCACTGCCATTGCTTTGGTAATGAGCGCTCAAGAACCCTACGCTGCAATCATTGCCCTTGGCGCACCTGCAGCAGCCATTATCACGTACCGGGCGTTAATGGGCAGTAGTTTTGCCATTGTGGGCTTGAGTGTTTATCTCGGCATCTCTGCCTCCTCATACACCTTGTTTACTGCCACAATCGCACTCAGCATTGTGTTTCTCTCTGGTATTCTCGCTGCTTTCTTTGAGCGTAGTTGGAAACCAATTCTCAGCGTGATCATTATTGGTTGTGGCTCCATGCTCATCGCAGCGTCTGTATGGGCTCCTTATCTTCTCGCCTTGCTAAAAGGTGAGCACACCTCAGGTGCTACAGCAACGCATTACCTGCCCATTGAGGGAACACAAATACCATTGCCCATGCTTGCGGCGAGCGTCGTCGGAATTTTATGTTTCATTGGTGTGTTGTACCTGATCGTTAACTTCCGCGAACCCAGTGTCCGCGCCCTAGGGTTGAGTCTTATTATTTTCTATGGGTGGATTCTTGCGTCCATGTCTACCACTCTGGCGGGTTCGACATTGCTGGGATTCCGTTTGGATATCGTCGTTACGCTTATTCTGGCAGTAGCAGGGGTGCTTGGGTTAGCTGACCTGCGTTTAGTGGGGATACATCGTCTCTACCCGGAGCGTTTCTCACCACGGGTATCGCGCACTATTACTATTGCGTTAACAGTTATTCTGATGTGTGCTGGCATTAAATATGCTCAAGAAATCCCTAATCGCAATGCTCATGCTATTGATCTTGCCTATACCGAAACTGATGGTAATGGTGAGCGCGCAGATAGATACCCAGCTGATTCGGGGCAGTATTTTGCCGAACTTGACCAAGAGATTCGCTCACATGGTTATACCCCAGAAAATGCCATCGTCCTCACAAGTGAAAACGATTTCTTGTCTTACTACCCCTACTATGGGTTCCAGGCTTTTACGAGCCATTATGCTAATCCGCTTGGTGAGTTCGATCAGCGCAACAAACTGATTGAGCAATGGGCTGAGCAAACCTGGGATGAGCTCAAAGAGCCACAAGCATTCCTTGATGCACTTGGTCGTTCCCCTTGGCGGGCTCCTGATGTGTTCATTTTCCGTGGTCATAAGGATGATTCCGAGGGATGGACCTACAACTTGGCTGAAGATATTTACCCGAATAATCCCAATGTTCGACTTCGCGGCATTAAGTTCAATCCTGCTAGCTTCGATTCATCTGAGTTTAGTATCACAGAAATTGGACCATTCGTTGTGGTGACTAGAGTGCACTAAGTGGACATTGGGTTAGAAGAAACGTAAGAGATAAGCTACACTTATTTTTTGTGTCTTTATCCGGTAAAAAAAAACACAGTTTGTACCTAAGCAATTAGTGCTCACTAGCCTTGTCACTGGCTTATTGGGGATGATGCTTTTCATCCTCACCCCATTTTTACCAGTGAACCAGGTTCAGTCTTCACTATCCTGGCCACAGAACTCCTCATTAAGCAGTATCAATGCGCCGCTGGAGAGTTATGCACCAGAAAAAATGGATGTCACGGTGCCAATCTCCGCGATTGGAGATCTTCGTGAGAATCAGCAGCTAGTTCTAGGCACACTGCCTCTGGATAGCAAAAAAGCAACGTCGCGTGGTCTTTTCATACGTTCTGCAGAAGGCGGAATTGATGTTATTGTGCGAGAAAAGGTCATCATTAACCTTTCTGCACAGCAAGTACAACAATTGCCTGCCGACGCCAAACTCGTCATTCATTCCGGCGAAAAAGAAACGACTGTCGCCATCCCAGGCGCTTTCGACGAAAAAGGCAAAGAATACGCAGCGACTATTGAAGAAGACAGCCGCCCACAAATCACTGGTATTTATACTGAGCTAGATGACACGCGCCCCGATGCTGCTCAAGCCTTAATTGCCAATGGGCTCTCTGTCAATGTAGAGATCAACTCTCGTTTTACCTCCAGCCCTTCCTTGCTCAAATTCAGCGCAATGGCATTGGGCGTTGTTCTCACCATCATTTCGTTGATTACCTTGTTCCGAATTGATCGCCATGATGGGCGTGGTCGCATTCATTCCTTGACCGCCAAAAGTTGGCGTCCCACATTCCTTGACGCTATCGTTGGTGCCCTTTTGACCTTCTGGTACTTCTTTGGCGCTAATACTTCCGACGATGGGTTCATCATTACGATGGCAAAGGCGTCGCATAGCTCCGGGTATATGGCAAATTATTATCGTTGGTTTGGTGCCCCAGAATCACCTTTCGGCGCTCCTTACTATGACCTCATTGCCTTGATGTCACAGTTCAATACAGCATCGACTTGGTTGCGCCTACCCGCCTTCATAGCTGCTCTGGGAATGTGGTTCCTTATCTCCCGCATGATTTTGCCAACATTGGGTGAAAAAATTAGCGGACGCCGCGTCGCACAGTGGACTGCGGCTTTCATGTTCCTCGCGTTCTATATGGCTTATGACAACGGTCTGCGTCCAGAACCAATTATTGCCTTTGGCGCCCTATCCACATGGGTACTCTTTGAGCGAGCAATTGCCACCGATCGCTTATTACCAGCTGCACTTGGTACTGCTACCGCTGCTTTCACACTCGCGTGTGGCCCTACTGGCCTTATGGCGGTAGCGGCTTTGCTTGCCTGCTTGTCTGGGGTTTTGGGAATTATCTACCGACGCACCAGCAGCCTTGCCAGAACTGAAACAAAAGTTGCACGTGGTGGCGCATGGCTAGCGCTGCTCGCCCCATTTTTCGCTGCAGGATTCTCAGTGCTAGTGGCAGTATTTTCCGATCAAACCTTGATGTCTGTTTTGGAATCTATACGAGTGCGAAGCGAAAAAGGTCCATCCCTGAGCTGGTACCAAGAATACTTCCGCTACACCACGTTGATGCAAACAACTGTTGACGGTTCTTTTGCTCGTCGTTTCGCGTTCTTGTTCTTGATGGTGTCGCTCGTCCTAGTTATTGTTTCAGTGCTGCGCAACCGCAAAATACCGGGCACTAACCACGGATCGGTTATTCGTCTTATTCTCGTGCTGCTCTTTACTTTCTTCTTCCTCATTTTCACCCCAACCAAGTGGACACACCACTTTGGTATTTTCGCCGGTTTTGGTGGTGTAATTGGTGGATTAGCAGCAGTGGCATTGTCTCAATTTGCGTTGCAAGCAAAACGCACTCGCACCTTAATCACTGGTATTATCCTGCTCGTTTTCGCATTCGCACTATCTGCTACTAATGGTTGGTGGTATGTTTCCAGCTACGGTATCCCGTGGTTCGACAAGACCATCCAGGTCAATCACATTGAGGCCGGTACCGTTATGCTAGTCATCTCAGTGATTGTCATTTTCATCGGCGCGTTGCAATCATATAGTAAAGATCTACACACCACCATTGTTCAAGAAGAAGGTGGTGCTGCGGCAGTAGCCAAAGAAGAAGCACGCAATCGCTTTAAGGCAGCTAGGTTTGCTGGCATAGCCTCGGCACCCATCGCTGTCGCGTGCATTATTTCTGTATTGTTCTCCTGCGCTAGTTTTGCAAAGGGCTTTGCAGCACAATACCCAGCGTATTCCGTTGGGTTAGGTAATCTGCGTACCCTCAAAGGTCAAACTTGTGCAATGGCAGATAATATCCTGGTAGAGACTAATAGCAACGATTCTTTCCTTCCAGTGCTAGATGGTAGTGAACTAGGTGCGTCGCTAGAGAACGAGGAAAACCGTGGCTTTGGACCAAATAATATCCCTACCCAGGTAGAGGAGGATTCCCCAACTGCTACTGTAGAAAGTCTCGCTAAGCCAGTTCCAGCATCAGAAAACACTGAGGAAACTGAAACCAGTGAAGAGACTCCACTCGACGGCAGTGGTGTCAATGGTTCCTTCGCTATTTTGCCCTTTGACTTAGATCCAAGCAGGGTGCCAGTCACTGGTTCTTTCTCGCTAGATTCTCAAACATATTCAGAAGCATTTACCAATTGGTACTCGCTGCCGCAAGCGAAAGAACAAGCACCTTTGGTAGTGGTCAGTGTGGCTGGTCGTATCCAATCAACTGATATCAATGGTGTGCTACAAAATGGGCAATCATTGGTTGTGCAATACGGTAAGAGCAATCCTGATGGTTCTGTTACTGAACTTGGCGAAACAACCATGTTAGACCCACTGGCACACACTTCTATTTGGCGTAATCTACGCTTGCCGTTAGCGGATTTGCCTGCCGACGCCAATGTGATTCGTCTCCACGCCATTGATTCCAGCTTGGATCCAAAACAATGGTTAGCCTTTACCCCACCGCGAGTTCCTACACTCGATACGCTCAACAATGTTGTTGGCACTGCGCCAACACTCATTGACTGGTCTACTGCATTCCAATTCCCATGCCAGCGTCCTTTCGGGCACTATGCCGGTGTGGCAGAAATCCCTGAGTACCGCATTTTACCTGATTATGATGTAGAAAGTGATGTTACTTACTTCCAGGACTATTATGGCGGTGGCATCATGGGTACTGCAGAAGCAGTGAACTATAGCTATCTCATGCCAAGCTACGCTAAAGACGATTGGCTGCGCGACTGGGGTTCTATTGAAGTGCTCAAGCAACGTCCTAATTCCCTAGGTCAAGCTCCACAATTAGCAAAAATTGACACCGAGGTTATCACCCGCTCAGGGCTATGGAAACCAAGCACCATGAGCACTAATACTGAGAATAACTAGCCTCATCCAGTGCTATAGAGCGAGCCGCAGAACACTATTGTTTCCGGCTCGCTTTTGTATTGGCTGGGCGTCGAAAAGCAAAAATGCGCAGATCTGCGTCCTTGGCGCGTATTTTTTATTAAAGTAGGGCACATGAAACTTCATGATCTCTACCGTCTTGTCAATGGTCCTTGGATAGATAACCACGAGATTCCCGCCGATCGTGGCGCCGATGGTGTCTTTCTTGCCCTGCGTGACCAAGCAGAAGAAGATGTACACGCCATTGTGCAGGAGGAAAAAGACTCACTTGCTGGGGTGCTCTACCAATCCTTCATGGATACTGATGGGGTAAATAGTGCCGGTACAGGTGCTATCGACGAAGATATCCGCAGTATTTCCACTGAGTCGGCAGCTGCTTTTCTGAGTTCCTTGGGTAAGCTGGACGCAACCGGAGTCAGTGGTCTGTTGAACTTTTGGGTGGCTAAGGACTCTGCCAGCGAAGACGCTGTTGCTTATGTATTCCAGTCGGGACTGGGATTGCCTAATGAAGCCTACTACCGAGAACAAGCACAAGCAGAGATTCTTGCTGCCTATGAAAAGCATGTGGTCGCCATGCTTGGTTTCTTAGCACCAGATATTTTAGGAGTTTCGCCTACAGAAGCAGCAGCACGTATTGTTGCAGTGGAAAAGAGTATTGCTGCTGGGCATTGGGATGTGGTGGCAAGTCGTGACGCGATCAAGACCAATAATCCCACTGAGTTTGCCGACTTACCTGATCTTATCCAAACGTATTTGCGGGCTATGGGACTACCTGAGCATCGACTTAATGTACGAATGCCAGATTATTTAGATCATCTCATCAGTCTCTTTTCTGAAGAAAGTACGCATAGCCTGGAAGATTTCCGACTCTGGGCACTGTGGCATATTTTGCTCTCTCGCGCCGCGTACTTAAGCGAGGAAATCTCAGCAAAGAATTTTGAGTTTTATGGCACTGTTCTCTCTGGCGCTACCGAACAGCGGGCTCGATGGAAACGCGCAGTGGCAACAGCTGAAGGACTTGTCGGGGAAGAAATTGGGCAGCATTTTGTGCAACGCCATTTCCCGCCTTCCTCCAAAACAGATATGTTGGGATTAGTTGATTATCTCATTAAGGCTTATCATGAGCGCATTAGTGCCTTGCAGTGGATGAGCCCAGCTACTCGCGAGCGTGCTTTAGAAAAACTTGCGCAGTTCCGGGCGAAAATTGGTTATACAGATAGCTGGCGGGATTATTCCGCACTCGACTTCTCCCCACTGGGTAAGGATCTGGTAGCCAATGTACGTGCTGGTGCTGCTTTTGAGCATGAGTATCAGCTCAGTACCATTGGTGCTCCTATTGACCGGGATCGGTGGCATTCCACACCACAAACAGTCAATGCGTTTTACAATCCAACGGTCAATGACATCACATTCCCAGCAGCTATTTTGCGTCCACCATTTTATTCTCCTGACGCTGATGCTGCGGAAAACTTTGGCGCAATTGGTGCTGTCATCGGACACGAAATTGGGCATGGTTTTGATGATCAAGGCTCACAGTATGATGGGCAAGGAAATCTCCACTCCTGGTGGACTCCAGAAGATCGAGAGGCCTTTAGCGCGTTAACCGCTCAGTTAGTAGAGCAGTTCACGGGTCTTGTCCCACACGCCATTGCAAGCACTGGTGCCGAATCCGCTGGTGTCAATGGCGAGTTCACCTTGGGTGAGAATATCGGTGACCTCGGTGGTTTAGGTGTGGCAGTCATTGCTTATCGCAATTACCTTGCCGACCAAGGGCTCGACTTCGCTTCTTCGCCACAATTACCCTTTGAGGTTGAGGGAGCCGAACCAGAGTTATCGGGTCAGACCTTTAATGGATTGCAGCGGCTATTCTTGTCGTGGGCAAGGGTATGGCGTTCTAAGACCCGCCCAGAGGTGGCAAGTAACTATTTGCTTATTGATCCGCATTCTCCTGCCGAGTTCCGTTGCAATGTTATTGCCGGTAATATCGCCGAACTCTATGAGGCATTCGACGTCCAACCCGATTCCCCCATGTGGATTGATGAGGATAAGCGCGTAAGCATTTGGTAAACCCAAACCCCCGGTAGGAGCCATAGTGAGTGAGGAAAACACGTCTGCCCAGCAACACAACCACGAGTTTCAGGTTGGTGGGATAGATCGCCAATTAAGCCAAGAGCAGCAATTAGAGCAACTGAGTTCTTATATTCATGCGCATTATGAGCAGCCGGAGAAGAATCCCCCTTGGGTAAGTCCGCCTGCTCAACCTTCCGACCCAGCACTGGCTGATTCTTATGATGCGCGCTTACCTGACCGGCTCACTCACGCAAGTATGCTCATGCTTGGTTCTGCCTTAGATCACGCCATGCCCGGTGTGGCTTTTGCCGACAAGGTGCAGCTCAAGGCCATACCTGAGCTTAATGCACAACTTTTTATGCCGTCGACGGCTGAATCGACTAATACCCAACGCTGGATTATTACGCTACATCCTGGTGGTTGGTGGAAAGGATCTGGGGTTGCCTTAGAAAATGCATGGCGCCCTGAGGTTGCTGCAGTAGCGGAATTATCTGGTATCCCGTGCCTTGATCTGGATTATCCGCTGTTGCCTGAGCATAATGTCGATCAGGTGATTGCCCATGTGCATACTGCTGTCTCTTGGGTCAGGGCACAGTATCCTCACATACGGTTAGGGGTGTGGGGTTATTCCTCAGGTGGGGCGTTAGCAAGCCTATGCGCCGAGCTTTTCGACGCCCAGGCGCTAACTTTTCCACACCTTGACTTGGATATGTTGCCTAAACAGTTGCGCGGCACGCATGAGTGCACCAAGACAAGCACATGGCCGCGTACTCTCTTCCAGCTTGCCACTTACGATGAGATTGCTGGTAGCTATCCACTGGTGCAACAGGCTGAGAATGTTGTAGTAAAAACCTATGTGTCCCATCATCGTATTTCTACGCCTGAGGTAGCACGCCAACGAGTACGCGATGTTGCTGAGTTTTTTAACCAAACTCTGGGTAGTTGCTGAGGTCTATGTCTTGAAGAGGGTCTGATTCTCTGCCCTCTACTACTGGTTCGGCAACCTCGCATATAGTCAGTGTGGCTCCCGTGGCGTCGGCAATAATGGCCATTCGACCAAAAGCACTATCCCAAGGTTCGCGGATAATGTCGCCACCGAGTTCTGGGACACGAACCACAGCAGCATCGACATCTGCTACGCCCAAGTATGATTGCCAGAAATTGGGCACATGAGCAGCAAAGAGTTGGTGTGCGTCAAGAATACCGGCGAAGGCTGCGCCGTCGACAAGCGCTGTGGTGTAGCTGCCGTATTCATTGCGCTGTTCAGACATGAGCCACTCAAAGAGGTCGGCATAGAATTGGGTTGCTTGAGCGTAGTCGTTCACGCAACTGAGTTCATGCCATACTGGTGTGCCAGGTTCGCCTGCGGCAATGAAAGAATCTTCGCCGCCTGGTTCGATAAGCCCAAAGGCAGCACCGGCATTATCAACCACAATGGCCATACGCCCGAGCCGCACCTCGGCAGCTGGTGCCAGGACTCGACCGCCCAATTGTGCAATCTGCTGGCACTGCGTATCAATATCGCCGCTGAGGAAATAAGTAATCCATGTGTCTGGTTGTGCACTGTTTTTGTCGCGCTGCACAATTCCTGCCACCGGCAATCCTTGGATCCGTGCCACATGATAGCCAGGGGAATATTCTGAGATTTCCCAACCAAATAATTCACTGTAGAACTGCACAGACTGTGCACTATCACTGCTGGTGAGATCGAGCCAATAAGGCATTCCCACTTCAGCTTGGAAGGCAGGCATTAGAGATTCCTCCACTGTTCAGGGTCAAAGTCGTCGTCGGCTGTGGCTTCATCGAAATAATCTTCGAGCTCTTCGTTTTGTGCCACAACCCGAGCACACAATGACCCAACGCAAATCACATCGCCATCACGCAATGTTTTTCCGCGCCTGGTATCTGTGTGCCCATTGACAGTTACCTCACCGGCAGCAATCGCTTCTTTTGCTGCACCACCCGTGTCGACGAGATTGGCTAACTTAATGAATTGACCAAGTTTTATCGTTTCATCACGGATATAAACGTCCTGAGGTGTGCGCATATCTTTAGTGTAATTGCTGCCTATGTGTTATACGCAATTTTATAGCGAGTCGAGGTTGGCTACATCGCTTAATACTGGCACTGCCATATCTTTTACTGGCGAGTTCCATACTTGCATTCGTGAGGGAGTCACCCGCAAATATATTTGGTGGAATTGCTCGCCTTTGAGATAGCCGTTCAGGAATGTCGCTAAGGCTGGATCCTGTGCTGCTTGTTGGCGAGTCTCCTCTGGTACTTCGAGTGCTGCCATGTAGTCGCGTGGAATCGCCTCAACTAAACCACTTGGGCGAGAGCCAAACTCTGATTCCATTGGCAGCATACGCATAGACAGTGCAGTGCCTAGTCTGCCGTCGACGGTATGGAGCGTGAAACGATATGTCTTACCTTGAATAGTCACTGCAACATCACGTTGTGGTGAGGCATAGGCAAACTCGGTAACTTTCATGTTCACGCCAGGAGCTAACTCGCCCTGATAATTGAATGGCGACGCAGCTACTAGGGTTTCTAAGCTCCGATCCTGTGGCGAATTCTCTAATTGCGCACCTACCAGCGGCATATTTGTTTGGGTGAACTCCCACTGCTGGGCGCGAAGATCTTTGTGCCAAAAACCGGTGTGGCCTTGTGCATCCATACCTTCCACGCGTAGTTCTCTGTTGTTGGAGCCTGGTGCTGTGGAGTGAATGGAGATGCGATTGGTGATTTTACCGGGGATTTTGGGTTGGTGATGCCAGTCGTCGGCGGGCAGGCCGATTGGTGCACTTTGTTCGTCGAGTCGATGTTGTAGTGCGTCTTGTGCTGCGGGTCGGTTGTCTTGACCCCAGCCATAGCGGAATTGTGCTGGATCGGAGCCGTTGATGTCGAAGTCGGAGAGTCTGGTATACATATCGCCGTATTTGTTGGTGATAAACATCATGGATCCGGAGGCAGAAATGGCTTCTGCTTGGAATCTCGAGTTCAATGGGGTGCCGACTTCATAGGAATAATCCCGTGCTAGCCAGGGGTCGAGGGAGTAGATACGGGAGCCGTCGTCGCTGAGTGCTACTAGCTGGGTTACTTTAGCCAAAGATACTGGTTGTTGTTTGCCGTCTGGGGTGTCATACACTCGGTCTGTGTGCGTGCCGATGAGGCTAAAGGACCAGCGTCCAGGCTTGGTGGTTGGTGATTGGAGTCCTTTGCCGAGCCATACTGGCCCACCCCAGGCTCTGATCCAGCCCCAGCGTTGTGGGCTGGATTGTAAATTAGAAAGGGTGTAGATCCAACCATCTGCGTCGAGTGCCACGAGTGCGTCGTCGTTAAGCGATATGCTGACAATTTTTCCGCGCAAGCACTCTGGTGTGGGCAGTTGGCGCCACTGTTGTTGGTCGCGGTAGCGCACGAATAGTTCGCCGTTGCGCAATGCTACTTCTAGTTGGTCGTTGAAGCCTTGGGTGTTATCGCGGAGGTCAATGCGCGCTGGTAGGGCTGGGTTATTGGCGAGGGGGAGTTGTTCGTAGCCTTGGGTGCCGTAGTCTGGTGGCACAATTCCTAGTGGGAATTGTCCATTTCCTTTGAGGAGGTCACCAAGATATGGCACGCATTCTTGTGGGCCGGCAGAGGCAGGAATGACTGGTTGAGGTGAGTCGGCAGGAATGGCTCCTGCTGGGTTTATTCCTGTGCATATTCCTAGTGCTACCAGGCTCAGTTCTGCAATTTTGGCTACTCGACGCCGCCCTTGCGGTTTGTGCTGCTTGGGCAACCTTTTCTGTGTATACATATGCCTCTCATTCTCTTAGTTATTGCTAAGCAATGAGTTTCATGATTGCGCTTGTTCCCTCGTACACCATGTAGAGTCCGATGAGGAGGAAGATGATGCCAGCGGCAATGTCAATGAAACTACCGCTGGCAATGATACGTCGTGCGAAGGCGCGAACGGCTATGGCAAAGCCGATAAACCATATGCAACCGACCACAATGAGAAAGAGCGCGATGCCAATTGTCCAACCAATGTTCATGCCTGGCTGGATGAATTGTGCGAAGATGCTGGCAAAGAACACAATTGCTTTGGGGTTGGATAGATTGGTCACAATGCCTAGTCGTAGTGCTTGCGCCATGCTAAGCGACGCACTTTGAGCTGGGTTGGCAGCTGGGTTGGCACTGTCGGCTGCGTCGATTAGCTCTTGATCGGCACTGTGTGTTTTATTGCGTGCTGCCCATCCAGCTTTGATTGAGCCAAAGCCCATCCAGGCGATATATGCGCCACCGAAAAGTTGGATAAGGTGCAGGATAATGGGTTGGGTTTCGATGAGGGCAGCCATTCCCAGTAGTGAGGCAATGATCCACACGGTATTGCCGATCATGATTCCTGCTGCGCAATAAATACCGGAGAGGCGATCTTTGGTACCTACTCGTATTATTTGGAGCAGATCTGGACCGGGTAACGCGATGGCGGCGATCCAGATCATGAATAATGCACCAAGAGAAGCTAAGCTCATGGGCATTTATTCTAACTAAATCACTTGATCTTGTGGGGTAATGACCATGCGATCTATGTTCATGTGTTCTGGTAGGCTTGCCACCCATCTGATTGCTTCGGCGATATCTGCTGCGGTGAGGTTGAGCTTGTCGGCATAGACTTGTGCTGCTTTGTGCGCGTCGCCGCGGAAACGTACTAGCGAGAAATCGGTTTTTACTCGTCCGGGATCAATTTCGCACACGCGTAGGTTTTTGTCGGCAAATTCAATGCGCATGACTTTGTTGACCGCGCTTACCCCGAATTTTGCCGCGTTGTAGCCGGCGCCACCTGCGTAAGCATTAAAACCGGCGACAGAGCTAATGTTGATGATCTGCCCGTTATCGGCTTCTAGCAGGTCAAGGAGGGCTTTTGTGACTCGAACTGTGCCAAGTACATTGGTTTCGTACATCCAGGTCCATTCTTCGAGATTGCCTTGTGCAATTGGGTCAAGACCTTTGGCGCCGCCTGCATTATTCACTAGGAGTTGGCAGTGCCCGTACTCTTTTACTTTTGCGGCAAACTTGTCGACGCTGTTCTGGTCGGTTACATCGAGTTCTAGTGCCACGCCCTGTATTTCTTTGGCTATTTTCTCTAGTCTTTCTAGCCTTCTTGCTGCGACAATGACCAACCAACCGTCTTTGGCTAAGGCTCGGGCTGCGGCCTCACCAATTCCTGAGGACCCACCTGTGACAACTGCTACCTTCTTTGACATTTGCTCACTCCTGTTTCTTATGTGGTTTCTTTTTTGGGTTAGTCATGTGGCCAAAAATGACCGTCGAGAGCCTAAAAAGACTCCCAAAAACTAGGTCAATCATATAGTTACATAACCGTTATATCGCACATATTTCTGCGAAATTTCCGCCATGCGCGTATCCAGACAAGCTACTGATGAGACACCTAAAATGGGCATATTTTTGGTAACAAAACCACATGGTTACGAACTTATATAATTAACCTATTTCTGTCATTCTACAGTTAGCAATGCCCGTGAGCTGCCCATACACTCGGTTGTAGTGCACTTGAGCAGAACAAGTTACAGGTTCCGAGTGAGTGCGCAAGGTTGAATTATCGTCTCATAAAGGTCGTGCACACTATGCAAGTGGCAATGACTGTAGAGAATGAGACAGAACAAAGTTAGAACAAAAAGATTCAGGAAGGAATCAACTTATCATGACTAAGAAGAGCGTTAAAGCACTATTCGACGCAACCGCTTACGACAAAGCTGGCGACAAGCTCGGTGGCGTAAAGGAAATTTTCGTTGACGACAAGACTGGTCAGCCAACTTTCGTTGAGGTTAACCACGGTCTATTCGGTTTGAGCAGCAGCCTTGTTCCACTACGTGGTCACCGTCTTAATGGCGACGAGCTTCACCTAGCTTTCAGCAAGGATCGCATCAAGGATGCTCCATCTCTTGACTCCGAGAAGGGCCTTAACCCACAAGAGCAGAAAGAACTCTACGCTCACTACGGTCTAGAGTCTATCGAAGATGTTGAGTCTTACTCTGCTGAGAACACCACCACTACTCACACCACTGAGCAGGCAACTTTCGCTGGTCAGACTGCAAACACCGAGACTGCTGCAGCTACTGAGCGTCGTACTGCTGCAACCGATGATGACAGCATTGTTCGTTCTGAAGAGCAGCTTACTGTGAACAAGGATCGCGTTCAGTCCGGTGAGGCTCGTATCCGCAAGTACGTTGTTACTGAGACTGAGACTGGTGAAGTTCCTGTTACTCGTGAAGAGGTTCAGGTTAAGCGCGAGCCAATCTCTGCTGAGGATGCTGCTAACTACAACGGCAAGATCGGTGAAGACGAGGCTTCTGTTATCCTGCACGAAGAGCGCGTTACTGTTCAGAAAGAAACTGTTCCTGTAGAGAAGATCTCTCTTGAAAAGACTCAGGTTCAGGACACTGCACGTTACTCTGAGGAAGTTCGCAAGGAGCGCGTAGAGTTCACCGACGACGTTGAGAAGAACTCTAAGAAGTAAAATCCTGCGATAACCGCGCAGAACCATTAAGCCACTGTATGCCCTCATGCGTGCAGTGGCTTTTTATATAGTCATATAGGCTCTTTTATGACCTGTTTATAGACCTGCAATTATGAGGAGAAAAAGATGAGTGATCGAAAAATGCGAGTACCTTGGCCGGAACTGTCCCTGGCTCTCCTCGGCGGTATCCTCATCGTCGTTGGCTTAGTTTTTTCGCTAGGAAGCGTAGGCGCGCTTGGTATTCCGATAGCAGTAGTCTCTGTTCTTGCTGCTCTCTTTACTCTCCCATTATCGTTGCTGCATAGTCGAGGACAATTTGTCTCCCTGTTCGTCGGCACGATTCTTAGCCTCGGTGGTCTTTGGTATGGCATGAGTCAACAAGAGGATGCAGAAATTTTCTCCCCTGCACTCTTAGCTTTCGTCGGAGCAGCACTTATCTTGTCCGCACTATGCAATCTCATTGCGCGTAGAGGATAGTTCTAGCGCATTGCCACGTATTGCTGCCAGGCAAGATACGCACTCATCACCACAACCAACACCAGCAGCGCACGTCGTAAAAGTTTTGTACCCCCACCAAGCACCGTCCGTGCCCCCAATTGTGCTCCGGCGATATTCGCCAACGCCAATACCACCCCTAGTTTCCACATCACATACCCACCTGCAATAAATACCGCAAGTGCACCCAGGTTGGTACTCGTATTGACAATTTTGGCCAGGACTGCTGATTGCATGAAGTCTTTGGCAATGATGGCACTAAAGCTCATAATTAAAAACATTCCGGTACCTGGCCCAAAGACACCGTCGTACATAGCAATAAGTGCTACCACACCCAAAATAGCTACTCGACGCAGCGTCGAGTGTTTTTCCTGATTATCCTGCCGCTGCTGCCCAAATTGCGGGCGCAGTGCCACAAAGGTTCCCGAGAAAAGCAATAACACAATCACCACGGGACGCATGATGTCCTTATTGATCTGTGCTGCCACTAACGCACCACCAGCAGAACACAGCAATGCAAGGGGTACGAGTTGGCACGCAAACCGCTTATCCAATGGTACTTTGCGCGCCAATGCCCATGTGGCTGAGGCGGTTCCACTTACCGCAGCCATTTTATTCGTTGCTGCTGCGGTGGCATAAGAAAATCCAGGTGCCACGCTGAGGATAAGCGGAATGAGGACTAATCCTCCCCCACCAATCACTGCATCCACCCATCCGGCAGCAGTTGCCCCAATGATGAGAACAATCCATTGCGCAATATCCATGAGAGTTATCATAGACCTGCTTGGGTATCGTCGAGAGCTTGTTTGTTTTTCGCTGTACTTTGTTTTTAATAAAATTGCACACGGGATAGATACGCGATGAGTGGAGGAAGTGGCTATGGCAGCAAAAGATAAGCGCATATGGTTGAGGTGGCTGATTGTCGTTGCTGCGTCGATAGTGTTCGGGCTGTTATTTCAGCGACTCCATATTCCTGCGGGTTGGATTTTGGCGGGCATTCTTGCCTCTGGGGCACTTGCGTTATCCACTGGTCAAGAATTGACCATGAATAAGCAGTTTTTTGTGTTTGTGCGAGGGTTCATTGGTATTTTGGCTGGTGTTCCCCTAGTTGGCACCCCATTAGTTGAGCTGACCCCCTATATTTTGCCTGCACTGTTTACCACCGCTATCACCCTTGGTATTGGGGTGATTGGCGGATTATTGCTCTCTAGGGCGCAGCGCGCAATTAGCTCTGAAACTGCTATTTTGTCCATGCTCGCCGGAGGTGCGTCCATGATGCCCATGCTGGCTAAAGAGTTAGGGGCAGATTATCGCTATGTGGCTTTGAGTCAATACTTGCGATTGCTGATTATCTCTATTTCTTTGCCGCTTATCACCCATGTGTTGTCCCCTCAAGGTGCCAGCTCTCATGCAGTGCACCCTCCACTCCAAGCGTGGTGGGTGTTGCTCATCATGGCGCTAATCGCCTTTTTCGGGGATCGTTTCGGGCGGCTATTGCACCTGCCAGCGCCGACTGTTCTTGGACCTATGGTATGTACTGTCATTATCGGCAAGGCATTATCCATTGACTTTACCCCGCCATACCTGGTGCAATATGTTGCCTTCATGGCAATTGGTTGGATGTGCGGTGGTGGATTATCTGTAGCAGCACTCAAACTTTTTGCTGCACAACTCCCGGCAACCTTGATTTTTATTGCGGTTCTTATCTGTGGTTGCGCTGCCACTGCTCTACCGTTAACTAGCTGGCTTGATGTGAGTTATTTTGAGGCGTATCTGGCTACTAGTCCTGGTGCATTAGAGACTGTGCTGGCATTATCCAGTGAAGGCAATGCAGGTTCTGTGGTGATTGCCTTCCAGATTATTCGTGTTATATGTGTGCTGTTATTGGCTGGTTATTTGCCTACGCTGATACGGCTTATATTGCGTCGGCGCTCGGATTAATTTTCGCCATGATGGCGTGTAGGGCGTGTAGATCAGCATCATCCAATCCTAATGACGCTGCTACTTGTGCATACATCTGTTTTGCTTCGGCTTCCATTGCTGTGCTTTTCGACGTTAAAAAGAAATGCACTTTGCGATAATCCTTAGGATTATGTTCTCTGGTTACCAGCCCTGCTGTTTCCATGCGTTTGAGCAGCGGTGACAAGGTGCCAGAGTCAAGGTCTAATGGTGTGGAAAGCTCCCCTATGCTTTGCCCATCTTGTTCCCAAAGGCACACCAGCACCAGGTATTGCACATAGGTAATGCCCCATTCTTCCAAGTATGGGCGATACATTCTTTGCATGAGGCGAGAGCCTGTGTAGAGCTGGAAACAGATGTGCTTATCTAGTTGCATTTCTTGAGCCATATATGCAATCATATTGTACGCAATTAAAAAATACAAGGAGAGAATACCATGACTATCGCACTATTCATCACTGCTGCCCTTGCAGCAATCCTCCATATCTTTATTTTCTATTTAGAGTCTTTTGCGTGGTTAGGTAAAGGACGAGCAGTATTTGGCATGAGCGAACAACAAGCACATGCAACCAAAGAAATGGCATTCAATCAAGGTTTTTATAACCTCATGCTTGCTATTGTCACAATCATCGGCTTAGTTTTGTGGACCATAGCACGTCCAGCAGCAATAGCCCTCATTGGTGCGGGCACCGGTTCCATGTTTGCTGCTGCTCTGTTACTTTTTGCTACTGCACCTGATAAGCGTTCAGCAGCAATCAAACAAGGAACTCTGCCCCTACTGGCACTCATTCTGCTTAGTTTTGCGGCTTAATCCGCTTAGTCCAAGAGCTGAGCTCGCAAAATAGACATCGGAATTGAGCCCAATGCCAAAGCGCGCGAGTGGAAACCTTTGAGGTCTTGACCTTGGGCCAGAGCGTCGTCGCGCAGCTGCTGCCACAGGCGCTGCCCTAGCGCATAGGATGGTGCCTGACCCGGCCAGCCTAGGTATCTATCCAGCTCAAAGGCAAGATTTGCGTCATCCATAGCAGAGTTTTCGCGCAAGAAATGCTTGGCATAAGTGGCATCCCACACGTCAGTACCCTCAGGGTTTTTCTTGCCTAAATGAATCCCAATGTCAAGCACCACGCGCGCTGCTCGCAATCGTTGAGCATCTAATAAGCCCATGCGGGTGCCTGGGTCATCGTGGTAGCCCAATTCTTCCATGAGCGCTTCGGCATATAACGCCCAACCTTCGCCATGACCTGAGTTCCAGCAACCAATGCGTCGCCATAAGTTGAGGTTATCGCGTTCGGCAATCGCTGCACCACATTGTAAATGATGTCCAGGAACCGACTCGTGGTACACAGTGGTTAATTCCTGCCACGTGTGAAAAACCTCTTGACCAGCAGGAACTGACCACCACATTTGACCTGGGCGTGAAAAATCATTGCTCGGTGGAGTATAGAAAATACCACCGGTGCCTGCGGGGTCAATGCGTGCCTGAATTGTGCGGATTGGTTGTGCAATATCAAAATGTACGCCGTCTAATGCCGCAATGGTGTCGTCGGCAGTTTTTTGCATCCACTCTTGGAGCTTGTCCGTACCGTGAATGGTATAGCGCGGCTCATTATTGAGCTTTTTCATTGCTTCGCGCACGCTGGTACCTGCGCCATAGAGTTGAGTAGCAATTTTTTGCTGTTGCGCAATTATTTCCTCTAATTGCGCCAATCCCCAGGTGTAGGCCTCGTCGAGATCGACAATATCGCCGACAAATTGGTGGCTAAATCGCTGGTAGCGCTCTCGACCTACTGCATCGTCGCTAGGAGCTTGGGGAGCAAGATTCTCTGCCAGCCACTCAGCCATAGTGCCAAACGCCTCTTTGGCTGCCAACACTGCGCTATGATCAGCAGCCAAACCAAGGTTTTCCAGCATGGAATCAGAATCGGCTAGTTCTTTGCATTGGCGCATGACTGCATCTACTTGGCGTTGTGGGGCGACTTTTCCTTGGGAGGCCGCCAAAGCCAAAGACTCGCGGTATCCCGCCAATGCTTTATCAACGTGGCTAAGTCGTGCTGCTATTGCCTCTTGTTGTTCTGGTGTGTCCTGCGGCATGAGCATGAAAGTGTCGCGGATTTCTTGCACTGGGGAGGCGATATTATTGAGCAGCTGGAGGTATTCCCCGTTGTGGTGCAAGGATAGTTCGAGGCAAAGACGATCATGTAGTACCTGTGCGGTGACAATATCTACGTCGTCAAAGTCGTCTTCGTCGTCGCTTTCGTCGGTGCAGTCGTCGAGGGCATCGACGTCTGCGATCATCTCGCGAGTGCGGTCAGCGATATTTTCCCAGTATTGCGGGGAAAAATCTTGAAGTTTGTCTTCGTACCCTTCGATTCCCCAGGCAGTTGCTTGAGTTGGCGATAATTGCGCAAGATCGTGGATGTAGGAATCGCAAGAAGCGTCGAGCAGGGATGGGGTTCTTGGGGACTGTCGTCGAGAAGTCATAGTTGGCTAGTTTAGCCACTTTGGGGCTTAATAACCACCCCACGGTCAGCGCTTATTTTTTCATGCTTACCGACGCCCACCTAAGACAAATCTGTCTATAACTTAGGGTTTCTTCCATCCTTTTTGGGGCAAAAATTGACCACAATTTAGACTATCCAGTCTATTTGACTTATTCTGTTTTTATGCGTAACAAGTTTACCGTCGCAAGTACGCCCGCTTTCGCGCGACCGCAAACCCCCGCAGCGGTCTGTATGCATATCACCCGCCTGCAGCAGCCCGTCACCAGACAAACAATCGTTAAACTTTCACAAAAGTCCCAACCGACTGTCACTCGTGCCATCAAGGCGCTTATCGACGCACAACTGATCAAAGAACGTCATGACCTATCGACAATTGCAGGCCCAGGGCGACCCACCATTCCCATCCAATTGAATACTTCGCCTTGGGTACAAATCGGTATAGCTGTGGGTACGCATTCCACATATATTGGCGCCTATAATATCCGTGGTCAGGTGCTGCGCGAAAAGTTTGTCGATATTACTGTTGCGCAGATTCATCCCAAAGAGTTTATTACACACTTAACGCCCCATATTCATGGGATTATTGAAGGCATTGGCTTACCACTGGCTAATCTGGGCATTGCCACATCTGGAACAGTCAATGCTGATGGGTTAGTAACTGCACCTAATTTGGGGTGGGATCGAGTAGATATCAGCAATTACCTGCATAATCAATTTGCTATTCCTATTACAATCACCAGCGTTATCACCGCCATTGCTGGTGCAGAGCAACAATTACAGTCGCCAGAAAAGAAAGACAAAGTGCTCTTGTTCTATGTCGATGATTCTAATGGTGCAGCAATCCTTACTACCGACGGGGTGTATCGCCTTGACGTTGCAAAAACAGATTCTCGCGTCGCTCTTGGGGCGATAGCCGTCGCACTGGCTAAAGAAACAAAACCAGACACCATCGTGTTAGCTGGTTCCGCTTTTGCACAACAAACCGATGCCCGCAAAGTTGGGCATAGCATTAAGCACTCTTATAAAAAAGAGGTGGAATTGCGCGTTATCCCCACGCATTTAGATAATGCTCGCGCAGCGGCACGAGCAGTAGCGCTCGACCGCCTCATCAACGATCCACTCGGCATCGCAGGACGAATGCGCAACGCAAAAGTAAAGGATACTCAGTAGGAATCGTCAATGCGTCGATTAGCGGCACGACCAGGGTGTTCCGGCGTTTCAGCAGGATAGCCCATCGCAATGACCATGCCAACGCCACGATTAGTACGCCCACCCAAACCGAGCGCGTCAAGCACCTTTGCCTCATCCCAACCAGTAGTAGGTGAGGTAGCCAGTCCTTCAGAGCTGGCAGCAATAAGCGCAAAAGAAGCAAGAATCATTGCGTCTTTCATGGCAGTTTCCCGCAAAGCAGCTGCGTCGAGCTTTTCATAATAAGAATTGACATAGGCTGCTCGTTCTTCGCCTAGTAGTTCAACAAGGTCATTAGGCACATCGGTATGAGCGACAGTCACCAAAACCACAGGAGCATCGCGCAATTGCTTCTGACCAGAGGCAGCAAAAATGCCGTCCTTTACCTTTTGATCACGAATAACCACCAAATCCGCACGTTGTGCGTTAAATGCAGTAGGTGCCTCTAGCGTAAGGTGAACCACCTTATCGAGAACTTCATCTGTGATTACCTGGTCAGTATATTTGCGCGTCGCCCGACGTTTTGCAATGGCTTCACTCACGGTCAATGACATTGCTCTGCCTTTCTCAAGTTATCTCTTCACGCATTTAATTGATGCAGCAACAATTATAGGTCAAGGCATAATTATCGCAAGCGCTTATAGGAACACAGATTAGGTATAAACAACTCACACGGAACTAACAGCTATGCATTTTTAATGAGTTTCTGTGCGCGCTGATGAGACACCCCAAGCAAGGCGCCAATATCCCGCAAGGTAAAACCCTGCTTTGATAAATCCTGAGCCGCACTGTGCATAGCGGCAGATGCTTGCATAGAAAGTTCGTGAGCTTTTTCATTGAGTTCGCGTGCCTCTGTAGCAAAAGCTAAATCCTCATTAGATACATCGACATGTATTACCGCATTCTGCGGGTCGTCGGTGAGTTCAGGAAAGAGTGTGAGTGCATCTTTGATTACATCCGGGATTTCGTCGAGTCGTCGTGCTTGTGTGATAATGCCAGGTTCTTCTTTTACACGGAGACTCCACCAGTTTTCATTGAGCGTTGCGGTGACGCGAAAAGTGTTCATGGTTAGTTGATTCCTAGCTGCTTGTAAATGCTTTTTGCATCGTTATTCGGGATTTCTGTGTGACGTGCGAGGGTTGTGTATTTTTCTCCGACCCAGATTCTTGTGTGGTTTGCGCCTTCGATGATTCGTATTTCTTGTTGTGTCTTTTTGGCGTGGTTTCGGATTGTTTTAAGGATTTCTTTTCGCTTCGTCGCTCACGGATTCTATAGCTGTTGAAACTTTTTTGCCAACAACTATAGAAATAAATCCATGCAAAAGGGGTGGTGTTGTAACACACCACCCCACCAGCGTACTAATAGCTGACTATGTAGGCACACTCACCATGCACGACTCGGACTACCTAGGCAGCACGTAAATGACCACCCGTGGTTACTCGCGCACCAGACTTCTGAGTCTTGCCACCAGTATTGGTCTTAGCACCAGCCTTATCCGTCTTAGCGGTCTTAGCGGTCGTGGCTTTAGCGGAATCACCAGGCTTCGCACCCTTGGCAGCGCCTGTACCCTTGGCAGCGCCTGTACCTTGACCATTCACACCAGAATCAGCAGGCTGTGCACCCTTAGCAGCAGAATCATCCTGCCCGCCCTGACCATCGCAATGCTTGGTCACCTCACCAGCAATCACATCACCAGGCTTTGCAGCATCAGAACCAGGCTTACCGGAATCGCCATCACCAGGCTTGCCAGAATCATCAGAGGCAGGATCATGCGGCTTGCCAGGCTTATCAGGCTTCACACCCTCACCAGGCGTATCCTCACCAGGCTTATCAGAAGCAGGATCATCCACCGACGCCTTCGCCACATCAGAATCACCCACAGGACCATCAGAACCAAACTCACCATCACCATAAACAGGGGTTGCCTCAACAGTCGCCACATTCACATGACCACCAGACATCGGCGCCTTGAGCGTTGCATGGCACATAAACGACTCACCCGGCTTGAGCGTGTCCGGCTTATCGTCGCAGGTGATCTGATCAGCAGGAATCACATTATCCGACAGCGCGATGTCACCGAGCGTCGCGGTACCATCATTAGTCACCTCAAACGTAATATCCATATCCTCACCCGGTTGAACCTTCACACCAGGCTTTGTATCAGCATCCTGCCCATTAATCTTCTTCGCAACCTTCACCGACGGGAACACCTCACGACCCTGCGGCTTAGGATCAACCGACGCCTTCGCCACATCAGAATCACCCACAGGACCATCAGAACCAGACTCACCATCACCGTAGACTGGGGTTGCCTCCACAGTCGCCACATTCACATGCTTACCAGACACAGGAGCTGTAAGCGTTGCGCTACAGGTAAACGACTCACCAGGAGCAAGAACCTCAGGCTTATCGTCGCAGGTGATCTGATCAGCAGGAATCACATTATCCGACACCGTAATGTTTTCTAATGTTGCGGTACCGATATTCGACACCTCAAACGTAATATCCATCTGACTACCAGGAGCCACCTTCACACCAGGATCCGCACTCGCCTCCTGACCATTAATCTTCTTCACCACTTCCACCGCAGGGAACACCTCACGAACACTCTTCGGCTTCACCCACGCCTTCGCAGTATCAGAATCACCCACAGGATCTGTTGAACCAGACTCACCCTCACCATAAACAGGAGTTGCCTCAACCGTTGCGATATTCACATGCTTACCAGAGGCAGGAGCTGTGAGTGTTGCCTGGCAGGTAAACGACTCACCAGGAGCAAGAACCTCAGGCTTATCGTCGCAGGTGATCTGGTCAGCAGGGATCACATTATCTGTCAGCGTGACATTGTCTAGTGTTGCAGTACCAGTGTTCGACACCTCAAAGGTGATGTTCATATCCGAACCAGGAGCAAGCTCAACGCCCAAACCATCACCAGCATCCTGGCCATTAATCTTCTTCACCACCGACACAGACGGATGCTTCACATCCTTCTGAGGCTCCTTCACCCACGCATTCGCCTCATCAGAATCCTTCACAGGCCCATCTGAACCAGTCTCACCATCCGCATACACGGGGGTTGCCTCCACACTAGCCACATTCACATGCTTACCAGAGGCAGGAGCCTTCACAGTTGCCTCACAGGTAAACGACTCACCAGGAGCAAGAGTCTCAGGCTTGTTCTCACACACAATGTCTTTGGCAGGGATCACGTTATCAGTAACCTCAACCTTTTCTAATGTTGCAGTACCTGTATTCGACACCTCAAACGTGATGTTCATATCGCTACCTGGAGCAACCTCAGCACCAGGCTTCACATTCGCATCCTCGCCGTTAATCTTCTTCACAACCTTAATGGAAGGCTTCTTTACTTCCTTGACCGGTTCATCCACCCACGCACGCGCAGCATCCGTATCCTTCACAGGAGTATCAGAACCAGACTCACCATCCGCATAAACAGGGGTTGCCTCGACAGTCGCGATATTCACATGATCACCCGAAGCAGGAGCCTTCACGGTTGCCTCACAGGTAAACGACTGGCCAGGAGCAAGAGTATCCGGCTTGTTCTCGCAGGTAATCTGGTCAGCAGGAATCACATTATCCGTGACAGTAACATCACCAAGTGTTGCGGTACCATCATTGGTCACCTCAAACGTGATGTTCATATCGCTACCTGGAGCAACCTTCACACCAGGTGCCACATTCGCATCCTGGCCGTTAATCTTCTTCACAACCCGAACAGAAGGCACACGCTGAGTATTCTGCGGCTCATCCACCCACGCCTTAGCAGAATCAACATCAGTAACTGGACCCTCAGGACCAGACTCACCATCCGCATACACAGGGGTTGCCTCGACAGTCGCGATATTCGTATGCTTACCAAACTCAGGAGCCTTCAACGACGCAGAACACGTGAAACTCTTACCAGGAGCAAGGGTTTCCGGCTTGTTATCGCAGGTGATCTGATCAGCTGGAATCACATTATCCGACACCACAGCACCAGCAAGAGCCACATCACCATCATTAGTCACCTCAAACGTGACCTTCATATCCTCACCCGGTTGAACCTTCACACCAGGATTAGCATTCGCATCCTGCCCATTAATCTTCTTCACCACCCGAACAGACGGAACCTTCACCACCTTCGCAGGCTCGTCGACGCTAGCGTGAGCAGGATCAGAATCACGCGCAGGCTCATCAGAACCAGTCTCACCCTCGCCGTAGACTGGGGTTGCCTGAACAGAAGCGATATTCACATGCTTACCAGCAGCAGGAGCCTTCACGGTTGCCTGGCAGGTAAACGACTCACCCGGTGCAAGGGTGTCTGGTTTATTTGCACAGGTGATCTGATCAGCGGGAATCACATTGTCAGTAACCTCAACATTTTCTAGTGTTGCAGTACCGTCATTGGTGACCTCAAAGGTGATGTTCATATCCGCACCAGGTTGAACCAACACACCCGGCTTCACATTCGCATCCTCACCATTAATCTTCTTCACCACCGACACAGACGGATGCTTCACCACTTTGGTTGGCTCTACGGGAATAACCGGAGTGGACGACGATGGCTTAGGATCCTCAACGGAAGTCGTTGGTGTTGGTTCAACAGACGAACTGGTAGGAGTCGGCTCAGCAGAAGAAGATTCCGTTGTAGACGGCTCAGACTCAACCGATGACGAAGACGGTGCTACAGACGACGTAGTAGAAGTAGGTTCCACTGATGTCGAGGAAGTAGACGCAGTAGAAGACGGCACAGCAGATGAAGAAGTTACTGATTCTGTTGGCTCATCATCACAGATTGTGATTTTTACAGCAGCGACGTCACAACCATCTTCAGAGATACCGCTATAACCTTCACCAACCTCTGAAGTCACACCTGGAAGAACAAACGGCTGGCTTACATCGATTTTTGTCTCTGGATCATCGGATGGTTCGACAAAACCTAAATCACGCGTTATTGCCGTAGTGATAGATTTTCCATCTTCCACGTCAGCACCAATTATGCCCATAGAGTCAGTCTCTTTGGTTACCAAACAGGTGCTATTACCAGTGATACCGTCGTTAGTTCTATTTTTGCGATAAAACTCAAGTAGCCCTTCACTAGGTGTTGTAGAGTATTCCGGCAACGTGTGCTCTAAGAAGCCACGAAAAACATGCTCTTCATTGTATTCTGCATCAGGATCAGGATAGAGTTCCCACATAGATCCCGGTTCCCCGTACGCAGTCCCGGATCCACCAGTCTGAAAACCTAAACCAAGTTCATTAAAGTGCGCACGTGGTCCAGATATTGCAAAAGGAAGGTACGTCTCCTCAGCAGCAACTTTATAATCACCCGTTACTTCTAAGGTAGTAACACCCGGCACATATTCCTCAGGATTAAAAACAATGTAAGTGTACGCATTTCCCTCAGCAGGTGGTGTATAAACAGACGGCTGATCGATACTTATGTAGTAGTCTCCGCCCGTATACTCAAAGTCTTCTAAGCTCTTTTTGCCATAGAAAATACGAGCCTCATATTTTCCATTCTTCCCAAAAGATTGTAAAGTCTCAAATTCGCCGCTATTCAAAGCAGCATATGCATCTACCAGATCAACTGAAATATCTTTCTCACTCACCGCAGGAGTTTCACCCAGACGAGCACCTTGCTGCTGACCAGCAAGATACTCCTCCAAATTCTGATCTGGAGAAGAAACAATACGCATTTTCACATTATCCAGAACAGCAGGAATAGCAATAACATAGCCACCAGATTGCAAGCTCTTATTCTCTGACATAATTGCCGGCTGCACTTGGAATGTCTTTGTCACATGAGCAGTGTCACCTACTTTAGACACACACATATCACCACCATGACAATTGACCACACCACCCGATTGCATATCCATGAGCTTAAGCTCGCTCAGACGATGTTTTTCCTCATCACCAATATGCACCTTAAAGCCATTACTTGTGGGCCAATTAAAATCAACTTTTCCGCTAGAGGTGTCTTCAGCACCAGCTAGCACAGGTGACACTACACCTGCTGCGAGCATTCCTATGCTCATCAATACCGCACCTATACTGCGCGGTATGCTACGTTTTCTCCCCACGACCTACTCCTTAGAAAACCTTAAGAAAACATAAAACACCTAAAGAATAGACCCCCCCCCCCATCAAAACGCCAGTCGAAAGAGAAAAACAATCAAGCACCTACCCCTGAAAATGGCTCATATCTCACCCCATAAATAAAAGTGGTGTTTCGGAAATAACATTTCCTCAAACACCACAGTTAGAAAGCCAGGCAAATACTGAATCGCACCTAGTCCATATTGCGCAATATGCCACCAGTAGTAACACGAGCACCCGATTTTTTGACTCCCCTTACGTCGGAAGTATGCGCAGTAGCCTTCTCAGCACTGGTTTTCTTACTAGATTTATCACAATGCTTTGACACCTCAGCGACAATGACACCAGGCTTGACCGGTTCAGGTTGAGCAGGCGCATCAGAACCAGACTCAGTAGGTACAGGAACAGGCGTTACCACCAAAGACGAAGATGCAGCAGCAGAGGATGGTTCAGGTTCCTTCACAACAGTGGTTGGTGTTGGCTCCGCAAACGATGTGGTAGACGATGGCTTAGCAGAAGAGGAAGGCTCAGATTCTGATGTAGATGGTTCAGATATAGATGTGGCAGGAGCCGCTGAGGACGACGACACCGCAGAAGAAGGCACAGGTTCAGACGTGGTTGGCGCAACCGAAGACGCAGACGGCTCCACCGCAGACGAAGATGTAGCAGATGTAGATGACGGTTTTACGTCAGCAACCTCCTCAGCCTCCACAACAAACTCACCACCACAGGAGGCACCATAATTGCCCACAGTCTCACCCTCAGCAGTCTTGCCCGCCTCAAGATCAGCCTTATCCACATAGTAATTCACCTGCGCCTCATATGTACCACTCTCATTAGGAGCAAACGCAGACACATAGGTGTCCAAAACCACGATAGGGGCAACAGGCTCGCCCTTGCGAAACTCATCAATGGCATCCTCATAATAAGTAATGTTTTTCTTATTACGCGAAGGAGTTGCACCAAAATCAAACCGCGTCATACCAAACAAAGTAGGCTGAGCATCAGCATGACTACCGCTACTGCCATATTTTATCTCACCTGTGTCTGGATCAGTATATCCATGTTCCAGCCTCCCCAGATAAACAGCTCCATATGGGAAATCGACACCATACTTTTCTTTTTCTTCCTCAGACAATTCTGTCGCCGTAAGCATGCTCATCTGCCTACCCATATCTTCACCGAAATCCGCGAGCTTGAACACAATCTCACCAGGAGAAACTTTCTCCACACTCAAATGAGTTTTTAACCACTCGCTAAATGCAGTTTCCACACCAGAACCAGACACTAACCCACCAATGATCTCATCATATTGAGCTATCTGTTCAGCAGAAAACTGGTCAGAAGATCCAGGCCCCTGCATGAAGTATTCTCGTGGCACACCCTGCGCTATCGCTTTATCCATAACAATACGACGAATCGCCTGGGGTACAGAAATATCGGACCACCGTATATTCCTAGCATCAAAACCATTGTAGGAATCTAAAGGCTCTGCTGATTGCAGGCGGATATACTGTGTTGGATCTTCCATGATCTTCGCCGCAAGAGCATGCTCACTCACAGGAGTAGTACCATCAAGGAACTCTAGGTCTTTCTCCCCAGTAGTTTTAATCTGCACATATAAATCTTGGAAGAAAGGATCAAACTGGTAATCCGATGGAGCTAGATGTGCTTCCTTAAACCACAAACGGTTATGCACCGTGCCATAGAACCCAGCACGCTTATCACCAGCAACACCATCCTGACGATAGGCCATATCAGTCAACGCACTGGTTGCCGGATCACGTTGTACACCAAGACCAGCCCACGTGGTATTACTAGTGTCAAAACTACGGTTTTGACACACAAAAAGCTGATTCAGATAATAATCTGCAGATTCATACCCAGCTTTTTCTAGTGATGCGCTATCACCACTCAGCTCCGTAACCTCACCAGTAAACTCTGGATCAGGCAAACGCAACTCATCAGAACCAGCACTCGTGTCCGCGTCGTCGGCAGCTAAAACTGGCGACATCGCACCACCAAAAAGCAAACCGACACCCATCACGACCGCGCCTACACGACGTGATAATCCATGCGCATTCCCCACGACCTACTCCTTAGAAAAACCTTAAGAAAACATAAAGCACCTAAAGAATAGCCCCCCCCCCATGAAAATGTCCAGCCGAAAGAGTGCTCCTTCTGCTCGCACAGCCCTTTTGCACAAAACAATGAAGCGCATTCCCCCTGTTGAATGTGAAAAGTGGGGTGGTGCTTGTTACACCACCCCACATCTGCGCCCACACTATACGTGCTATACGTGTGCAGGACACACGCCTGTTTAAGAAGCAGGCTTTAAGCTGCTAGATGACCACCCGTGGTTACCCGCACACCAGACTTCTGAGTCTTGCCACCAGTATTAGTCTTAGCACCAGCCTTAGCCGTAGTCTTAGCGGTCTTATCCGCAGCAGGCTCAGCCTTCACAGGCTCGCCGGACTGTGCCCCACCAGACTGGGCAGGGTTGGTTGGTTTCTGGCAATGCTTCATCACCTCACCAGCAATCACACCACCAGACTGGCCAGGCTCAGCAGGTTTGCTGGACTCAGGTTCGCTTGGTGTGCCACACGCAGGCTTAGCACCCACAGACTCACCACACGACCCAGCAGGCTTGCTGGACTCAGACCCAGCAGACTTAGCAGGCTTGTCTGCCTCAGACTCAGCAGGCTTAGCAGGCTTAGAAGGCTTCTCTTCCTCAGACTCCTCTGGTTGGTCAGGCTCCACCACCACAGCACGAGCCACATCCACATCCAACACCGGACCCTCAGAACCAGTCTCACCATCACCATACACAGGTGTCGCCTGGGCGGTAGCGATATTCACATGATCACCCGTAGCAGGAGCCTTCAACGATGCGTGACAGGTGAACGACTCACCAGGGGCGAGTGACTCCGGTTTATCCTCACACACAATGTCTTTCGCTGGGATCACATTATCCGTAAGATCAATGCTTTCCAGTACTGCCGAACCAGTATTAGTCACCTCAAACACGATGTTCATGTCTTCACCCGGTTGAACCTTCACACCAGGCTTACTATTAGCATCATCACCATTAATCTTCTTAATGACTGTAATAGAAGGAACCTTCACCACCTTCTCAGGCTCATCCACCCACGCACGAGCAACATCAGAATCCATAACAGGACCCTCAGGACCAGACTCACCCTCCGCGTACACAGGGGTACCTTCCACCGTTGCGATATTCACATGATCACCAGACAATGGTGCCTTCAATGTCGCGGTGCAAGTGAAACTCTCACCAGGCTTAAGTGACTCTGGTTTATCCTCACACATGATATCTTTCGCATCAATCACATTATCCGACAATGCAACGTCACCGAGTGCCACATCACCATCATTCGATACCTCAAACACAATGTTCATATCCTCACCAGGTGACACCCCCACACCAGGCTTCGCATTGGCATCATCGTCGTTAATCTTCTTAATGATTTTGACAGAAGGATTCATCACAGTTGCATCAGGAACATCCACCCACGCATTCGCCTCATCAACATCCTTAACCGGCTGATCAGAACCAGTCTCACCATCACCGTACACTGGGGTGCCTTCAACCGTTGCGATATTCACATGATCACCCGAAGCAGGAGCCTTCCATGTCGCATGGCAGGTGAACGACTCGCCAGGAGCAAGAGTCTCTGGCTTGTTATCACAGGTGATCTGGTCTGCTGGGATCACATTATCCGACACAATGACATTGCCTAATGTTGCGGTACCAGTATTGGTCACCTCAAACGAGATGCCCATATCCTCACCCGGTTGTACTTTCACACCAGGCTTACTATTAGCATCATCGTCGTTAATCTTCTTAATGACGTGAATGGAAGGCTTCTTGACTTCTTTCTGTGGTTCATCCACCCACGCATTCGCCTCATCAGAATCCCGCACAGGAGAATCAGAACCAGTCTCACCCTCACCATACACTGGGGTGCCTTCCACCGTTGCGATATTCACATGATCACCAGACAATGGTGCCGCCAGTGTCGCATGGCAGGTAAACGACTCACCAGGCTTCAACGTCTCTGGTTTGTTATCACAGGTGATGTGGTCTGCTGGAATCACATTATCCGACAATGCAATGTTTTCCAGTGTTGCCGAACCAGTATTCTTAACCTCAAACGAGACATCCATATCCTCACCAGGTTGCACCTTCACACCAGGCTTCGTGTTCGCATCCTCGTCGTTAATCTTCTTCACCACAGTAATAGAAGGCTTCTTGACTTCTTTTTGTGGTTCATCCACCCACGCACGCGCAGGATCATCATCAGACACAGGGCTTGTGGGACCAGACTCACCATCCGCATACACTGGTGTGCCCTCTACACTGGCGATATTCACATGCTCACCAGACACAGGAGCCTTCAATGTCGCAGAACACGTAAACGACTCACCAGGCTTCAGTGACTCAGGTTTATTCTCACACGTGATGTCTTTCGCTGGAATCACATTATCCGACAAAGTGACATTGCCTAAGGTTGCAGAACCATCATTCGTCACCTCAAACGACACCTTCATATCCGCACCTGGGACTACCCTCACACCCGGTGCCACATTCGCATCCTCGTCGTTAATCTTCTTGATCACTTTAATCGATGGGAGTTTCTCCACTTTCGCTGGCTCATCCAACCACGCAAACGCCGAATCATCATCAGTGACAGGAGTATCACCCACAGGATGACCCTCCTCATCAACAGGAACACCAGTTACCGTCGCAGTATCCTTATGTGTGACACCAGAGCTTGGTGCCGGCAACACTGCGGTACAGGTAAACGACTCACCCGGTGCAAGAACCTCTGGTTTATTCTCACACACAATATCCTGAACATTCTTAATCTGATCGTCAGACACTGTCACGTCTTTGAGTGGTGTTTCACCCGTGTTCGACACCTCAAACGAAATGTTCAACGACTCACCAGGTTTCACAGCAACACCAGGCTCACGATTCGCATCCTCACCATTAATCTTCTTCACAACCCGAACACCAGGAACACGTGGTTTCGGTACCCGAGCATTCGCTGGGTCAGAATCCGTTAACGGTGTATCACCCACAGGATTACCATCCTTATCCACAGGTGTAGCAGTCACCGTACCCGTATTCGTATGCATCTCACCAGCCTGAGGTGCAGGCAGGGTTGCATAACAAATCAGTTTCGCACCAGGGTTCAGTTTCTCTGGTCGACCAGGACACGTAATGTTACTTGGATCAGTAATCACATCATCACTGACCACAATATCCTTCAACGGCATATCACCAGTATTAGTCACCTCAAACATAATGTTCATGTCTGAGTCCGCATCAACCACAACAGCATCCTGTGTGGTGTTAGCATCCACAGCGTTAATCTTCTTCACAAGTTCAACACCAGGGACTGCACCATGCGCATTCGCAGGATCCTGTGCTGTTACATCCCCACCATCAACAGGATTACCATCCTTATCCACAGGTGTTGCTGTTACTGTCGCAAGGTTTGTATGCTGCTCACCAGGTTTCAGACCATCAAGAAACGCACGACATACCGCCATCTCAGCAGGCTGCAACACAACAGCATCAAGACTCGTACTTACATTATTCATAGCGCAGGCGATTTTGTCTGCCGGGATCTTATCATCAGCAAGTTTTAAGTTTTTCAGCACCGTATTACCCGAGTTACGGATCATAAACTTAAACTCTAATTCTTTGCCCTCAGCAGCAGCAATACCAGGAGCCTCATTCGCATCCTCCGCACTACCACGAATAAACTGGTCAAGAAGTCGTCCGCCAGGAAAGGTAACAACCCTCACTGTTTTCAGTACACTCACACCAGGCACAGATTTTGCTTGGAGCGGATCACCATGAGCAACACCCTCCATAGCCTGAAACTGTGTAGCTTCACCTTCGCCACAGGAACCATAATGCGCACCACCACCGACGTGAGCGCCTTCCTTGTAACTCACAGGGTCAGTGGAATAGGTCAGGATAGTGTTGTACTTCGCAGCACCAGAATACGGAGCAAACACATCACCACCAAAAACAGAGAGTCGATACAATGCACGCCTCTTGAGCACTGAGGCTACAGCATTAGCACTAGCATTACCATTCTCATCAGGGTAAACCTTGCCTATAGTGCGCAATGATGCAACAGACTCTCCCCAAGCATTCTGCATGATCACAGGTTTATACAACCCAGGAACCTTATAATCCACATACACAGTACCGTTTGCAGGATCATCATTGGATCCAATCACCTCAGGCTTATGAGCTTCTTGCCACGCCTTAAACGCTTCCGCAAACAATTCACCTAAAGCGTCAGCATCTTCTTGAGTAATTGTTTTACTGTTCCAGTCAAAAGACTCACTTAGTCCGTTGGTTCCTGGTTGTGCTTTCGCTTTGATACCTTCAAGATCAAAGTCAGGTGGATACACATACGCTTGTGGAGGAACAGGAGTACCAGAAGGGTACTTAACATCTATGTCATTAGGTATCCAACCACCATACGAATTAGAAAAACCCCAATCAGACCCTGCTGCATTTAGCACAACCTGCAAATGCGAAGAAAGTTCTGTCATTTTCATGGGTGTTTGTGCCTCATCTACACGTACACGCACATAGATGTCTTGGAAGGTTTCGTTCGCACCGCCAACATCACCAATCGGCGGAGTCACAAACACACGACCCTGCGCCTGACCGTACACGCCAGCACCTTGTGCAGCATTCTCATTGGTAGCAGCATAATACTTCAAGCTCATATCATCTGTTTCACATGCCATGCGGGGGATAGGCATACCGCCAAAACCCCTGGGGTATGGGTTCGTGTTGGTATTACATTTTCCACCATCACGTTCAACTGTGGTATATAAATTCCACTCATGATTGTTACCCTGTGAATCAATTGTTGTTGCAGTGTACTTCAAGGACGCCGGGTCACGCTCACACTGACCTCTGGGAATTTCTGCTGTACGTGTAAGTTGTGCCGTACGGTTTACGAATCCCTCAGACTCTGGCTGCAACGTAGCACGATAACCACCGTATATAGAGCTAACAGCAATGATTGTTTTTCCTGACTTAGGATCACTCACTGCTAAGTCACCATCGAGAGGAGGGAAAGCAGTGTGGAATCTATAACCTTGCGATTTCACTTTGATATCAACATAATCCCCTGGTTTTGCGTCATCAGGGAACACGAAATCAACAGTCAACACAACCTTATCCTTGTTAGTAGGATCAGCGGTTACTGTCATGTTTTTAATCACCGAATCAGGCAACCGCTTCCCACTAGCAGTATCCGCCGCTGGTGCTGTTGTCTCTTCTTGAGCCCACACCACAGGCACACCAACACCAGAGCCAGCACCTCCCCAGATACCACTGGATAGTAATCCAGTAGTCATAATCACTGCACCAACACGGCGCAGCAACCAGTGTTTCTTCCCCATGAACACTCCTTAGAAAAACCTTAAGAAAACATAAAACACCTAAAGAGTAGCCCCCCCCCATGAAAATGTCCAGCCGAGAGAGTGCTCACGCACCCACTACAGCACCCCTATAACAAAAACGCCCATGCACAAAGCATGAGCGTCGAAAAGCACAATTATCTTATTGATAGGAAACAAACCACGGACGCGGGTCAACCTCAGTGTATGTTTGCTCCGGACTAAAGGTTGGAGTGTCCTCGTCATAAAAGTTCTTCCACGCCATGAAGAAATCAGGGCTCAAATCTTGGCGTAACACATTCCACGTATCAAACTTTTGCCCAGGATCCCCATGCCCATCAGCGTGCAACACAAAAGCCAACTCAGGGTGGGCAGTGTCGAGATTCTCACGATCCTCAATCATCGCCACCTGGAATTGATGCAGCACAAAAGCCTTTTGCGGTAGCTCATTCTCGCGCACGAACTGCGCCAACCACTCGCTTACCTCGTTAATCTCCTCAGCAGTAGCGCTACCCACCCGCGACAACGGCTTCTCACCAGGATTAAGTTTCCACTCCGGGTCAAGCGCCAAACCAACATAAGGCAATTTCAGGAGCTCCTCATACAGCTTTGCCTGCTGAAGGAAATTCCCAGTACCAGGCTGCAAATCAATCACCGCATAACCGCCTGCCTGACCAATCGCCTCAATATACGGACGCAATTCCGCCACATCAGACTCATTGGAATAATTACCATCCGCTCCCGCGGAACCAGAAGCAACAGTAGCAATAACCTCAAATGCAGGAATCACAGGCTGGTCTTCCAAAGGCTGATACTGCGCAGCCAATTCCTGCACCCGCGCCACGGCCTCCGCAGGTGGCTGCTCCCCCATTGCACCAAGAGCCGGACCAGAAGGATGACCATAAAGCGCCACCATACGACGACCAGGGAATACTAAACCGCCGCCGCCAGGCAATTCTTCCTTACCCGCAATGCTGAGTAATTCGTCGAAATGGCTCTGGTCGCCAAACTCATCCCCGAGAGCAACCACTTTCTTACCGGTCATCACCGCATGGCTTGCCCGTGGGTCGGCCACCGGCAAAACCTCAATCTCAGCGCCAGCAGCACGCGCCGTAGCGACCTGCTCAGGAGCAGTATTTTCCGTAACCACCACCGTTAAATCGCGATACTTGGGGTTTTTCGGCTCTAACGCCGCAATGGCAGCGTTTATGCCCTTTTCAGGTGCGGTTTCTTCCGCAGCACCGTCGAGCTGCTCTGCAACATCAATATCCTTTGCGCCCTCAGGAACCTCATCAATAAATAATGCAGCACCTTGCTCCACAGCCTTGCGCGCCCCATCCCACACACGCTCTTGCGTTGCGACGATCGCCTTAGCCCCATCAGCATCGCCATCGAAAAAACTTTGCCAGGCACTCGCCTTGACCTGCGAGGAACTTAATTCATAGCTAGAATTATTAGCGCCAGCACCATCCTGTGAACTGCAAGCACTAAGTAATCCACCTGCCATGATGGCAGCAGTTAGGATCGCTAACATTTTCCGCGAACGCACGAAAACACCTCAATTATTATTGTTTACTCACAATTCTCTTACCAGCCGCCACTCTACCGAGACATAATCACAAGTTCAACGTTGCTCAAAATAGACACTATCGACGCTACCGTGACGTGAACACTGAGCTTGCCAGCCTGTAGGGCGAATTTGCACCACCATTCTGCGCCCGCATAACTGACAAAAACGCGGCGCTTCCAACCCCGCCCGCGCAGAAGGCGAAAGCTGAATATCGGTTTCTTCTGCTATTTTCTGCCCAGTGTTAGGGTGAAAAATAGCAGGCTCACCGGCTAATAATGCACTTAGTAATTCTTGAGATTGCTGAGAATTCATAGCAATTTCCTGATTCCTGTTCCCGTCCCTGTTCCAAGGCGCTATTCTTAGGCGCTATACACACTATACGCTCGAGTTGAGTGCTTTAATCGGCAAACGCAGTTTGCCAAGCATATCTAAATCCTGTTCCATTGGACGACCAAGCGTCGTGAGATAATTGCCCACAATCACCGCATTGATTCCTCCCAAAAGACCCTGCTCAGTGCCTAAATCACCAAGAGTTAGCTCTCGACCACCGGCAAAACGCAAAATTGTTTTCGGTAGTGCCAAGCGGAAAGCACCAATGGCGCGCAAAGCGTCGCTCGTCTCCATGACTTCTTTATCTGCAAAAGGAGTGCCTGGGCGCGGGTCAAGGAAATTCATTGGCACCTCTGTTGGGTTGAGTTCTGCTAGGTCACAGGCAAATTCAGCACGTTGCTCGAGTGTCTCCCCCATGCCTAAGATACCGCCTGAGCATACTTCCATTCCTGCTTCGCCCACCATGCGTAGGGTTTCTCTGCGTGATTCCCAGCTGTGCGTGGTGACAACATTCGGGAAAAAGGAACGCGCAGTTTCTAGATTGTGGTTATAGCGGTGCACGCCTGCTGCTTTGAGGCGATCGACTTGTTCTTGGGTCAGGATCCCTACTGAGGCAGCTACTTCGATTTCTACTTCATTTTTAATGGCGGCCACTGCTTCTTCTAGCTGGCTCATCAAGCGCTCATCTGGTCCTTTAACTGCTGCGACAATGCAAAACTCTGTGGCACCAGATTTTTGGGTTTGTTTTGCCGCTTCCACAAGTCCTTGAATGTCGAGCCAGGCAGAACGCACAGGGGATTGGAACAATCCAGATTGTGAGCAGAAGTGGCAATCTTCGGGGCACCCTCCGGTTTTCAGGGAGATAATGCCTTCTACCTCTACTTCTTCGCCACACCATTTCAGTCTTACTTCATGTGCAAGTTCCAGCAATGCTGGGATGTGCTCGTCGTCGAGCTGCAATACTTCAAGAACTTCTGCCTTGTTAAGCCCAATTCCTTGGTCTAAGACCTTGGTGCGGGCGCGGGTGAGAATGTCGTTCATGGGCTAGTCCTTCCGATAATTGATCACTGTTCAAGAAGTTTAATCAGAATCACTGAACAGTGTTCATGGATTGGTGGAAAGAATTTCCCCCATCACCACCCCCAAATAGCATTACAATAAGAACATGACACTCTACGACGAAGCCTTAGCACTACTATCCGAGCTCATTCGCAATCAATGCGTCAATGACTACACCCCCGGTTCTGGGCAAGAAATACGCAATGCCGCCACTCTGGAAAAATTCTTCGCTGGCGAAAACGTCCAGATCCAAAAATTCGAGCCTGCGCCTGGCAGAACCAGCATTGCGGTCACAGTACCCGGCAGTGATCCACAGGCGCAACCGCTGACCCTACTCGGCCATATCGACGTCGTGCCTATTGATGAAGCACAGTGGACTAAACCGCCTTTCGACGCCCATATAGAAGACGGAAAAATCTATGGCAGGGGCAGCGTCGATATGCTCTTTATCACCGCAGCGATGGCGACGGCAACGAGAAACATTGCCCGCAAAGGTGGCAATAAGGGCACGGTGACCTTTGTGGGAGTTGCCGATGAAGAATCACGCGGCGCATTAGGCGCACGCTGGATTTCCAAACATGAACCCACCGCTTTTAGCTGGGAAAACTGCTTGTCAGAAACCGGCGGCTCCCATATTCCCGGAGCAGATGGACACGACTCTGTTGTGCTCTACGTAGGCGAAAAAGGCGCTGCACAACGACGACTCCACGTTCATGGTGACGCAGGACATGGCTCCACCCCCTACGGACGAGACAGTGCCGTGGCGAAAATCGCCGAAGTTGCCAAACGCATAGCAGCCATAAAACCTGAAATCTCTAATAGTCCAGAATGGCATGGCTTTGTCGACGCCTTCCGCTTCGATACCAAAACCGAAGAACTCGTACGCTCCGGCACTGACCTAAGCCCTCTGGCAGAACTGGCTGCCTTTGGTGATGCCATTAGCCACCTCACCATCGCCCAAACAGTAATTCGCGCAGGTCAAGCCATTAACGTCTTGCCCAGCCACGCGTGGATAGAGCTGGATATTCGCACTTTGCCAGGTCAAGATGATGATTATGTCGACAGCCTTATCACCAAGGCACTAGGAGAACTTGCCGACGAAGTGCATATCGAACACCTCATCTCTGAACCTGCCATGACCTCGCCAACGGATACCAAACTCTACCATGTCTTAGAAGAAACACTGCTCGAGATATTCCCAGGCGCAACAGTCGTGCCTACCATTGCAGCCGGTGGTTCCGACCTGCGCTTTGCTCGAAACCTAGGCGGCATAGGATATGGCTTCGCTGTCCATGCCCAACAGCGCAGCCTAGGCGAAACCTATGCGCAGCTCCATTCCCACGACGAACACCTCTACCTTGAAGATCTAGAGCTTACCGTCCGCGGCTATGACATGGTGCTGCACAAGTTCTTGTACTAATGCTCTACTGCCCTCACTAATCGAGCTAGCCTCAAGCACTGCTAAAACCACCTGGCTACAGCAGTGCGCCAAGCGCCACAATAGCGCCTAACCCAACAATCGGAATCGCAATCGTACACACCGCAATGTCCTTATACGACAATCGGTGTGTCATTCCGCATACGATGAGCAAGGTCAACACCGCACCATTATGCGGCAATGAATCAAAACTCACCGACGCCATAGCAATAACCCTATGCATAAGCTCCATGCTTATCCCCTGCTCATGCGCCAACTGTGCCAACTGCTCCCCCAAAGTTTGCATGGTAATACTCAAACCACCCGACGACGAACCAGTGATACCAGAGATAACTGCCGTAGAAATAACACCTACAATAAGCGCATTGTCACTCAGATCAAGCATATTGCCCTTGATCAAAGCAAAAACAGCAAGAGAAGCGATAACAGCACCAAAACCTACCTCACTGGCAGTAGTCAAACAAGGGACAACCGCATTCTTTGCCCCTTGCGTACATTGCGATAACGTCTCGGCAGATTTCTTGGGGAACATCACAATGATGACCACAATGGCAGCCAGCAGCGAAATAGTTGGCGACCAAATACCCAACAATGCCTCTATCGACGTATTGCCAAATTTCTCCTGCCCCAGATAATCAGTATCAAGCCACCGAGAAAAACCATACACAAAGGAGAAATTCACCAGCACCACAACGGCAATGGGAATAAGACCCAACACACCCTGCATCCTCACCGATGGCTCTTCTGCTTCCGACGCGTCACCGGAAGTCGTCACAGGTGCGTCGGGAGTGGAATCATCCGAAATATGTGGGAGCGCAATAGCCTTGCCCTGAGCGTCGAGAGGCACAAAGAACTCACCACGCGAATGTAATTGCTTAACGCGAAACTCCAACCAGAATAAACCCAAAACCAGCATTAGAGCAGAAGCAACCAAACCTAACATCGGAGCAGCGTAGGTATTGGTGCCGAAATACGTGGTAGGGATTGCATTATGAATCTGCGGAGTACCTGGCAGTGCCGCAATACCAAAAGTAAAGCTACCAAGTGCAATAGCCGCAGGCATAAGTCGAATAGGGATACCTGTCTCTTGAAAAAGCGCCGTAGCTATCGGCACAATCGTAAACGCCACCACCCACGCAGAAACACCACCATAGGTAAGGAGCGCGGACGCTAACACAGTGGAGAAAATTGCACGCTTAGTACCCAATAAGGCAGTAATTCCGCGAGCAAGATACTGAGCCAAACCAGTAGTAGTCATAAGATGACCAAAGATCGCCCCGAATAAAAACAGTGGAAAATACTTTGTGACGAAACCGCCAAGAGCTGGCATGAAAATCTGAGTATAGCTGGCCAATAATGGCTGACCTGAAAAAAGCAAAGCTAATGCTGCTGCCAATGGCGCGACCACAATAACTGAATGACCACGATATGCCAATGTCACTAAGAGTATTAGCGATAGCAACACACCAATAAATGCAATGACCATATTTGTCTCACTTTGCAGAGATAAGAGATAAGAGATTATGTGAAATGTGTATTTCAGAATGACTGTGCAGGATAAACTTAGGTGCTATGAGTGACATTTCTTCGCCGCACGATGGCACTGGGCATGATGACACTGCGCACGATGGCACTGCCCGCCAGCGGATTTTGGCGTGTTCTCGGAAACTTTTTGCGCAAAAACCCTATGGTCAGGTTTCCTTGAGGGAAATATCGCAATTGGCTCACGTCAGCGTTGCACTTATCATTAAGCATTTCCACAGCAAAGAGGAACTTTTTGCCCAAACAGTAGACTTCACCTCATCTGCACAGGCACTTTTTTGTGGTGAGTTTTCCCAGCTAGGCACTACTGCAGTAAAAGAAACACTCACTGCCCCAATCAATGCCCCTTATTCCATGGCACGTATGATCGCCGTAGCCAGTGGAAATGACACCAGTCTTGATGCCATTGGGCAAAGAATCAAAACAGATCTGATGTGTGTGCTCCACAAACGCATTGCGCAAGAAGCACCATACCCCCAGCCTGCACCTGAATTACGTGCTCAAGGGGCATTGGCACTGCTCATAGGATTATCCATTATGCGACGCTTTGGCGATATTGATTTCCAACAATTCAGTCAAGCGTCGCTCCTCGATTACTATGGTCACAACCTACAAGAGCTTCTCGACGGTCACCCATAGGCATCCACAACATCATTGTGTTATGGCACGCACCTGCTCAATAATTGCCGAGAAATCTCGTCGGGAGTTATCCTCATCAGCTGCCATAAACTGCTCATATTGTTCGGCAGCGATTTTCCCTAACACAGTATCAGTGCCAGTTTCTGTCGCAGCTGCCATAGCGAGTTTGAGGTCTTTCACCATCAATGCTGTAGCAAAACCAGGCTTGAACTCGTTATTTGCCGGGGAACTCGGCACTACATCTGGCACCGGCGCATTGACTGATAGTGCCCAGGAATCACCCGTAGCATTAGACACCACATCAAAAAATGCTTGGTGCGCCAACCCGAGTCGCTCTCCCAGAACCAATGCTTCTGCAAGCACAATTTGGTGCACTGCCAGAATCATATTGTTGCACGCTTTTACTGCCTGACCATTGCCGACTTCGCCACAATGGGTAACGCAACGACCCATGATTGCGCAAATAGATTCAGCTTGTGCAAAGGCAGCATCACTACCGCCTACCATGAAAGCCAGGGTGCCCGCCTCTGAACCAGTTACGCCACCCGAAACCGGCGCATCCACAAAGTTATACCCTGCTTGTTGCACTAGCTCTGCTATTTCACGCGCTTCTGATACTGCAATAGTAGAAGAATCAATAAAGAGTGCTAATGCATCATCACTAGCTGTGCTTTGGGCATGGTCGCTAAGAATATCAGTGATTACTTGGCGCGCAAGGGTGCCATTGGGCAGCATGGTAATGACTATTTCTGCCTCACGGGCAGCGTCGATAGCACTGTCGAAAATAATAATGCCACGTTCCTGGGCGCGAGTGCGCGCTTGATCTACTACGTCAAAGCCATGCACTGTCATGCCAGCTTTGACCAGGTTAGCAGCCATAGGACCACCCATATTGCCTAGTCCGATAAAGGCAATAGTTGTTGTACTCATCGTCTTATTCCCTCTCTATAGCTCTGTATCGCTCTGTATTCCACAGCTCGTCAGCTCATCAGTTCATCAGCGGCATGGTAAATTGCGGGCCGGCTTCCTCATCTTCTGGCCAGCGCGAGGTAACGGTCTTTGTCTTGGTGTAGAACCGGAATGCGTCGGGACCATGCTGGTTGAGGTCACCAAATCCAGAGGCTTTCCAACCGCCAAAGGTGTGATATGCGATAGGCACTGGGATAGGAACATTAACGCCGACCATACCCACTTGCACATTCTTGACGAACTCACGTGCTGCCCCACCATTGCGGGTGAAAATTGCGACACCATTGCCATAACGATGTTCCGTCGGCAGTGCGGTTGCTTCTTCAATGCTCTTTGCGCGCACCATAACCAGCACTGGACCAAAAATTTCTTCGGTATAAATGCTCATTTCTGGTGTGGTGTGGTCGAAGAAACTTGGTCCGGCATAGAAACCATCAGCAATAGATTCCCCAGCAAAGTCATGTTCGGACATATCGAGTTCACGCCCATCTACTACCAGTTCAGCTCCGGCTGCGACACCTTCAGCAATGAGCTTTTCGACGCGCTGCTTTGCCTCTTTGGTCACCAATGGACCATAGTCAGCTTCTGGGTCGAGACTGTGCCCAACTTTTAGGCTCGGGATTTTTTCGACAATCGCTGCACGGAGTTTTTCTGCGGTTTCTTCACCTACTGGAACGGCTACTGATAGTGCCATACAACGCTCACCAGCGGAACCATAGGCTGCGCCTACGATAGCGTCGGCAGCGGCGTCGATATCAGCATCTGGTAGCACAATTGCATGATTCTTTGCACCGCCGAAACACTGCGCACGCTTGCCGGTGGCAGCACACCGCTCATAAATATAGGCAGCGATAGGGGTAGAGCCTACAAAGCCAACGGCTTTGACGACGTCGGAATCAAGGATGGCATCTACTGCTTCTTTGCCACCATGAACCACATTGAGCACACCAGCGGGTCCGCCTGCTTCGATAAAGAGTTCTGCAAGGCGATTTGGCACTGAGGGATCGCGCTCTGATGGTTTGAGTACAAAGGCATTACCACACGCTAGTGCTGGTCCTGCTTTCCAGAGTGGAATCATGGCTGGGAAATTAAATGGGGTGATACCTGCGACAACGCCTAGTGGTTGGCGTAGGGAGTAGGTGTCAATTCCGGTTCCTACTTCGCTGGAGTATTCGCCTTTGAGTTGGTGTGGTGCGCCAAGGGAGAATTCGAGGACATCAAGGCCGCGCTGCACATCTCCTTTGGCGTCTGGGAATGTTTTGCCGTGCTCGAGCGAAAGGGTGCGCGCAATTTCGTCGATATTCTCGGTGATGAGGTTGATCCACTTCATGATGACGCGGATTCGTTTTTGTGGGTTGAAGCTGCCCCAGATTTTTTGTGCTTGTGCAGCACGAGCAATCACACTGTCCACATCTTTTTTATCTGCTAGGACGACTCTGCCTTGTTCTTTTCCTGTGGATGGGTTGAGGATTGCTTGGAAGTTTTCCGTGGTTCCGTGAAAAGTTGCGCCATCGACGTAGTGGTAGACGGTATATCCGTCATGTTCGTGAGTATCTGCACTCATTGTGTCCTCCTTGGGGTGGGATTACGAGATGGGATTACTTAGAGCACAGAATAAACGAGACTTAAGACACATTTCTAGAAAAATAGAGATGTGAACAACATTTACCCCCTATAGTGTCATGACTTTCTCTTGCTTCTCGACGCCCACCCCAAGAAAAACACAGCAGGGGCGACGCTACTCATCACCCCTGCCATTATTGCCACTAGCAGCACATTTATGCGTGGCGGAATTGCGGCGCACGCTTTTCCACAAAGGCACTCATACCCTCTTTTTGATCGTCGGAAGCAAAAATGGCATGGAAAGTGCGGCGCTCATACTGCACACCGGCAGCCAAGAAAGTCTCATAAGCAGCATTAACCTGCTCCTTAATAAGAGTAGTTGCAACCAAAGATTTTTCAGCAATGACCTGAGCAGTCTCCAGCGCCACATCCAGCAACTGCTCTGGGGCAACAACTTGCGCAACCAAACCAGCACATTCCGCCTCTTGCGCACCCATCATGCGCCCCGTCAGACACATCTGCATAGCCTTTGCCTTACCAATAGCACGAGTCAAACGCTGCGAACCACCCATGCCAGGAGTAACACCTAAATTAACCTCTGGCTGCCCAAACTTTGCCTTCTCACCAGCAATAATGAAATCGCACATCATGGCCAATTCACAACCACCACCGAGAGCATAACCATTAACTGCCGCAATAATAGGAGTGCGCAGCGCAGTAAAAGCATCCCAACCAGCAAACCAATCCTGCATATACATATCAGTAGCGCTCTTATCTGCCATTTCTTTAATGTCAGCACCAGCAGCAAAGGCCTTTTCGGAACCAGTAAGAATAATGGCTCCAATGCCGGGGTCAACGTCGAGAGCTTGGGCTGCTTTTACGACCTCACGCATCGTTTCATGATTGAGAGCATTAAGGGCTTGAGGACGATTAAGAGTGATGATACCCACTCTGCCCTGGGTTTCCACCAGAATGTTAGCGAAGTTACTAGACTCATTGCTCACAACTATTCCCACTTCCTGTATCACATATCACAATGGTTAGGGTTCAAGTTGAGCATACTAAACCAGCCTAAAATTTCTGGCAGTTTTGCAAGAACTTTTCCATGAACTTTTCCATTTCGCCCATTTTCTCCATATGAAGAAAATAACAACATCATAAAATCTCCTCGTCACAGCGAAGAACCACACCACTGAGCACCACCAAAACCAGACAACGCTAAAACTACTGGTCAACGCCCCATTGCGAGATAAACAACCACATTCTTCACCCGATTGCTGGCAGCAAAAACGCATAGAACTGCGTCGAAAAAGCGTCACTGGACTCTAGTTTTTTTGGATAACCCTTTATACTAGGGGGCACAAGTATGTCTTTTAAGATATGCCTGGGTAAGTAACAGTTAAGTAATAGTAAGGTGCTAAGACTCAAAGGAGGTGTCAAGGTGTCATTCATGGACAAAATCGCAAAGATTGACAGCGCCATGCAGCGCGGCTTAGACAACAGCTTCGCTCTGGTCTTTGGCGGGCGCGTCGTACCAGCTGAAATTGAGGAATTACTCAAACAAGAAGTCCAAGATAACCTCTTGCACACCTATGAAGGCACCATCGAAGCACCTAATTTTTTTCGAGTCGGGGTAAGCAAAAAAGACGCAGCTAATCTAAGCGAAAACCATCCAGACCTTCCCTTAGATTTTGCCGATCAACTCACCCGCTACGAACGCAATCAAGGGTGGGTCACCCCAGGCATTATCACAGTCCTTATCGAAGTTGATTCTTCCCTCCGGACTGGTCAGCTCAAAGCCCATTCCGATATTGACCCCACATCGGACGGCAATTCCCGTTTTGTTGGAATAGAAACATACGACCCTACACACAACTACTACCTCGATCACAATGCCAACCCGCATGACCCAGGTATCCAGGAAGCAGAAAGGCAATTCGACGTGGCAGATCAGCAGCAACGCCAGTGGCCATCTACTGAACACATTCCTTCACAAGCACCGCTAAGCCCACCGACACCAGGACACAACTTTGGTGGCGTCACGGCTCAAGCAGCACCAGCCGAGCGGATGCCGTCGGTAAGTTTATTACTCCAAGATGGTTCCTCCAGGACATACCATGTTCATTCTGGTTCCAATATCATCGGACGCAGCAATGACGCAGACTTCCGCCTGCCAGATACCGGGGTATCACGCAAACACGCCGAAATCACATGGAATGGGCGCGACGCCATCCTTGTTGATTTGCAATCAACCAATGGCACCACCGTCAATGAAACCCCCATTGATAACTGGTTGCTTGCCGACGGCGATGTTATTACTGTTGGTCACTCCAATATCGAAGTGCGCATTAACAGGTCTGCCTAGGAGAGTAAGGATAAAACAATGGATTCAGTTATTCTGCTAGGGCTACGCATTGGTTTACTGGTTGTCCTATGGCTTTTTATCCTCATGGCACTGGGGGCGTTGCGCAAAGACACAAAAATTATCGCCAACAGTGGAAATAGTGCATTTTCCGCAGGTGCGAGCGCTGTACCAGCGCCAGCAAAGTCACGCATAACCTCTGGTACCCCACGCAGCTTAACTGTTGTCGAAGGTCCGCTGCTCGGCGCACGTCTAGATATTAGCGCCAGCAATGAAATCACCATTGGACGTGCAGCTGAATGCACATTCACCATCGGCGATGACTACGCATCCTCACGTCACGCAAAACTGATACGACGCGGTAATGAATGGTTCATCGAAGATCTTGATTCGCGCAACGGCACCTTTGTCTCTGGATACCGCATCGAGCAACCAGAGAAAGTGGGAGTCGGCGTGGATATTAAAATTGGACGCACTGTAGTGAGGCTGGTTCCCTAAATGCTGAAACTTAATTTTGCCATTGCCTCAGACCGTGGGCTTGTCCGCGGCAATAATGAGGACTCTGCCTATGCAGGTCCTTACCTTCTCGCACTTGCCGACGGCATGGGCGGTCACGCCGCAGGAGAAATAGCCTCACAGCTCATGATTACGCATCTCATGCGTCTCGATAGCGACCCAGGCGAAAATGATATGCTCGCGCTGCTTGGCACAGTCGCCGACGAAGCTAATCAATCTATCGCAGCGACCATAGAAAAGCAGCCTGAAACCGACGGCATGGGCACCACCCTTACCACTTTCTTATTTAATGGACGCGAATTTGGTTTGTGCCATGCCGGCGATTCCCGCGGATACCGTCTGCGTGGCAGTAGACTCACCCAACTAACTGTCGACGACACCTACGTGCAATCACTCGTCGCCAAAGGCGAATTAAACCCTGAGGATGTATCTACCCACCCTAATCGCTCCCTGATCTTTAAGGCATACACAGGTATGCCAGTAGAACCAACATTGAGCATAGTGGATGCCCGCAGCGGAGATCGCATTTTGCTGTGCTCTGATGGGCTTTCCGACCCTGTTACTGCCACCACGATTGAGCAGACCTTATGCACTGGCACGCCTCAAGAGGCAGCAGAAAAACTCATTGAGTTAGCGTTACGCTCAGGCGGACCAGATAACGTGACAGTGGTCGTAGCAGATGTGGTAGATGAGAAAACCACTATTGATCTACCCACAGAAGGTGTTGTCGCCGGAGCACTCGACGCAGAAACAGCCCCCCAATTGCGTCCAGATACCGCAGCTGGTCGTGCCGCAATTGCGCTTTCTCAACCTCAAGCCGATTCTAGTGCCAGCCCTGCCCATGAAGAACACCACCCACCAACTCCTGCAACCAACCAGAGCACTGCTGACGCTACCCCTTCGGTTTCTACTCCTCGGGACACTACCCCTGCACAGCCGATGGTGATTCCACCAACACAACCAACTGAGCAGGCACACCAAGCAGCCGAGGCCACAGGAAAATCAGACAAACCGGCAAAGGCAAAGAAGAAGAGCGCTAAGGCATGGTGGATTACGCTTATCGCCTTCACCCTCGTGTTAATCATTGCTGGTGCTGCCGCATGGTTTTATCGTTCCTTGAATAACACCTACTACATCACTACTCGTGGTGACTCACAGGAAATAGTCATTGAGCGTGGCTCAGATATCACCCTATTCGGGCGCAATCTTCATTCGACTTATCAGAAGACGTGTCTTGATGAAAATGATAATCTCACCCTCACTGAAGCTGATTCCAATAAGAATTGTCGTAGTTTCAGGCTTGATGATCTTCGAGAGACTGCCCGCACCCAAGTAGCAAGTTTGCCTGCTGGCAACTACGACGATGTGCAGCAGCAATTGCAACGCTTGGTTGAGCAACTCCTGCCGATATGCGTAGTACGTGCACATCAACCTGCACAAACATCTACCCCTGGTGCAGTACCACCATCTGCAAGCACTGCACCAACTAGCGCAACTACGGCTATACCGGACGTCGATAAGCACAAGACAACGACACCTACACCGGTTGGTTCTTTGTCATCACCTGGGAAGAATTGTCGGGAGGCGAAATAAGTGGGCTTCTTCTCCCGCCTCACAGCACGGCGCACCGAGTTTGGGCTATTGATTATGGCAACCATAGTCATTGCCGTGGCTTTGGTATCGCTTACTCTTTCCCAAGGCAATACTGTTAACGCAGAAATTGCCTGGGTAATCGGCGGCTTTATCGGTATCTTCACCGTGGCGCACCTTGCGTTATGCGCGCTTGCGCCCAGGGCAGATCAAGTCATGTTACCGGTGGCAGCCACACTCAACGGTCTGGGGCTGGTCATGATTTATCGCCTTGACCTGGCAACAGAGCGCACTTTAGTCAGCAGACAAGTGATGTGGACCCTGGTATCAATTGCCCTGATGATCGCTGTTCTCGTGCTCATCAAAGATCATCGCAGCCTTAGCCGATATTCCTTTGTGCTGGGCTTCATCGGGTTGATTCTCCTAGCATTGCCCCTAGTATGGCCAGTATCTTCCGATACCACTTCCGACGCAAAAATCTGGATCACCGTCGGCTCTTTTTCACTCCAACCAGGTGAGTTTTCTAAAATCCTGCTCTTGCTTTTCTTTGCCCAACTGCTGGTCAATAAGAGAGCGCTTTTTAGCGTGGCTGGTTATCATGTGCTCGGATTAGAATTTCCTCGCCTGCGTGACCTCGCGCCAATCCTTGGCGTATGGGCGATTGCTCTGGTGATTATGGCTGGCGAAAATGACTTTGGTCCAGCATTACTGCTCTTTAGCACTGTGCTCGGCATGGTATATTTTGCCACCAATCGAGTTTCTTGGCTGCTCATCGGGGTAATTTTGGTTGCTGTGGGCGGTACTGCGCTGTATCAGATTTCAGAGAAGATACAGAATCGCTTTAGTAATTTCTTAGATCCCATTGCCAACTACGACTCCACAGGTATGCAGCTATCTCAGTCACTATTCGGAATGTCTACTGGTGGTTTATTTGGCACCGGTCTGGGACAAGGGCACCCACAGATTATTCCCATTGTGGAATCAGATTTTATTTTGGCAGCCTTTGGCGAAGAACTAGGTCTAGTGGGCATAGCCGGGATTTTGATTTTATTTGCCATCTTCGTGACCAGTGGAATTCATACTTCTCTGCTGGTACGCGATTCCTTTGGCAAATTAGTCTCCGCAGGGCTGACTGTGACCATTGCGATCCAGATTTTTGTGGTTACTGGTGGCATTAGTGCACTCATGCCTATGACTGGTTTGACCACGCCTTTTATGTCTCAGGGTGGTTCTAGTCTGATGGCGAACTATATTCTGCTCGGAATTGTGTTGCGCATTTCTCACTCAGCTCGCACCAACTCGGCAGTGGAGGTGAAAAAATGAATCGCGCTATCCGTTTTAGCTCCATCTTCGCGTTATTACTTACCTTGATTTTGCTCATTAACCTCACAGTTGTTCAGGTATTTAGTGAAGAAAAATATGCGCATAATCCGCTGAATCGACGTGAGTTTATTGAGCAGAAGAAAAGCCCACGAGGCCAGATTTCCGCTGGTGGCCATATTCTTGCTGAATCCGTTAAAGATGAGAATGGGTTTTATCAGCGCCAATTCCCTGAGGGCTCCATCTCCTACGGACCTATTCAAGGCTATATCTCAGATACTTATGGTCTGTCTGGCATTGAGCAAAGCTACAATAACATCCTCAATGGTAAAGAAAAACCAGCAAGCCAGTGGTGGAAACAATTGCTTAACGACGAAAAAACCGTCGGCAATGTGGAGCTGACCCTTATGCCTACGGTGCAAGAAGTTGCCTATAGTCAGTTAGCAAATGCTGGTTATGATGGTGCCGTGGTTGCGATTCGCCCTTCCACAGGTGAGATTCTTGCAATGGCATCAACTCCTACTTTTGACCCAGCTGCGATCTCTAACGACGACACCGCAGAAAATGCATGGGAGCAGCTCAATAATGCACCTGGTAGTCCTTTGCTCAATCATGCCACGCAAGAGACTCTGCCACCAGGTTCTACGTTTAAGGTCATTACTACTGCTGCGGCATTAACTGCTGGAACATACGCCCCTGGTTCCACAGTGACTGGCACAAACCAAATTACCCTGCCTAATAGTACCGCTACCTTGGAAAATTATGGTGGACAAAGCTGTGCAGGAGCTAATAGCGTAACCGTAGAAACAGCATTCCAATACTCGTGCAACACTGCCTTTGTGGAGATGGCAATCGGCACCGGCATTAAGCCCTTGCAGGATATGGCTGCTGCATTTGGTATCCACGATGTTTATGACCTCGGTATCCCTATGGCAGCGGGCACAACTGGTGAAATAAATTATGATGCTGAACTGGCACAATCAGCAATTGGGCAGCGTGATGTGGCAATGAGCGTACTCGAAAATGCTGTGATTGCCGCAACAATTGCTAATGGTGGTAAGCGCATGGAACCGCACCTCGTGTCCCGAATCCTCGGCAATGATTTATCCACCACGATGCAAACAAAACCAAAGGAACTCAACCAAGCAATAAAACCTGAGGTTGCCGCTACCTTAACTCAGCTCATGCAAGCATCAGAGCGTCATACCAGCGGTTATACTGGTGCCGATATTGCTTCTAAAACAGGTACTGCAGAGCATGGTGAAGATTCGCGCAATTCTAATCCACACGCATGGTATATCGCTTTTGGACCGTCGAAAGACGCTGATGTTGCGGTTGCGGTTGTGGTGAAAAATGGTGGTGATCGTGGTCAAGCAGCAACAGGTGGTTCAGTGGCAGCGCCTATTGGTCGTGCCGTTATCGAAGCAGTACAAAGGGAGCAGGGTTAAACAATGACTTCAATCAGCGATTCCCAGCATGAGCTCCAAAGGCTCATTGGTGAAGATTACCAGCTCCAATGGATTATCGGTCATGGCGGTATGTCTACTGTGTGGCTGGCCGATGATGTAAAAAACCAGCGTGAAGTAGCAGTTAAGGTACTCAAACCTGAGTTTTCTGATAATAATGAGTTTCTCTCCAGGTTCCGCAATGAAGCTCTTGCGAGCGAAAAAATCAGCTCAGATAATGTGGTGGCAACCTACGACTATCGGGAAGTCACTCATCATGGTCGCACGCTCTGTTTCATCGTCATGGAGTACGTTCGTGGTGAATCATTGGCAGATATGTTGGCAAGAAAGCAATCGCTGCCCGAGGCTCTTGCCCTTGATGTTTTAGAGCAGGCAGCGCATGGTTTAGCGACCATTCACCGCATGGGCATGGTTCACCGCGATATTAAACCAGGTAATCTGCTCATCACGCAGAATGGTCAGGTAAAAATAACTGACTTTGGTATCGCCAAAGCAGCCGAAGCAGTACCGTTGACTCGCACTGGCATGGTCGTCGGCACGGCGCAATATGTCTCCCCAGAACAAGCACAGGGCGTAGAGGTAAAAGCAAGTAGCGACGTCTACTCCCTAGGCGTCGTTGGCTATGAAATGTTAGCTGGTGAACGTCCTTTTGCGGGGGATAGCTCTGTCTCAGTGGCGATTGCGCACATCAATCAAGCACCTTCCCCACTCCCGACGCATATCTCAGCACCTGCGCGTGAACTTATCGGTATTACATTGCGCAAAGATCCAGCGCATAGATATGCCGATGGTAATGAACTCGCACTAGCCATTGCCACTGCTCGTAGCGGGCACCGCCCACCGCAGCCGCAATCTTCTTTGCTCAATCAAGTAGCACCACAACCCTCGCCGACGGCTTCCACATATGCCCTCGGGCAAGTAGCCCAACCAACTACTGTTCTTCCAGCTCAGGATACGCAAGCAACGGCTGCTCGTCGACTAGCTCCTGCGGCAGCTGCCGCGGCACCAGCAGCTCGTGCCCAGAACAGAGTTCACCATAAGGAGAAGGATCGAGGTGGTTTAGGAGCTGGTTTTGCTGCTGCCGTGTTGTTATTGTTACTGATCGGCATCGGCATTTTTGGTTATGTCCAAGGGTGGTTTGGTAAATTCACCTCACATTCTGTGCCCACTACTAGCACCCCAGCGGTGGTAACCCATACCATTATCAAGGAGGAAACTCCAGAGCCAGAACCAGAACCCGTAGAGGAAGAGACTTTTGTTCCTGAGCGTACCTATATCGTGGAGGAACAACCCACAATCGCTGAGGATCCTCAGGAAGCAGAAACAGTGATCTTGGATGAGCCAACTGTAGCGGTAGAGACTGAACAGGTCACACCAACTCGCCTTGCAACAACTATTCGTAATTCTCAGGGTTCAGCAGGAACTGCTGGGCAAACACGTACTGTTGAGCCAATGACCACGGAATATATCGACGAGACTGTGGAAGTACAGTAAGAGAGCAATCGGGAGCACAACGTGAGTGAATTACTGGCTAACCGCTATGAACTAGGGGCAATCATCGGCACTGGTGGAATGTCCGAAGTTTATAGTGCGCAGGACACGCTGCTTGGTCGTCAGGTAGCAATCAAAATGCTGCGTCCTGATCTAGCAAGAGATATTAACTTTCGGGAGCGGTTCCGCAAAGAAGCAAAAAACTCAAGCCTACTGAACCACCCGGCAATTGTTGCCACCTATGACACCGGTGAGTGCGAACAAAACGGATTAGAGATTCCCTATATCGTTATGGAGCTGATTACTGGGCGCACATTGCGCGAGGTACTTGCCGACAGTGGTGCGCTAAGCCCAGAGCAGGCGGCACGGATTCTCATTCCCGTCTGCGACGCTCTCCAATCAAGCCATGATACTGGGATTATTCACCGGGATATTAAGCCTGCCAATATCATGATTACCAATACAGGCAGTGCGAAAATCATGGATTTTGGTATTGCCCGCGCGCTTAACGACGTCACCTCAGCCATGACACAAACCTCAACAGTCATTGGTACTGCTCAATATCTATCGCCTGAGCAAGCTAGAGGCAAAACTGTCGATGCTCGTTCTGATGTTTATGCTCTTGGCTGCGTGCTCTATGAGATGGTCACTGCGAAACCACCTTTTGAGGGTGAATCGCCTTTTTCCGTTGCCTACCAGCATGTTCAAGATGATCCCGTTGCCCCTAGCGAATTCCTTAAAGAATTATCTGCAACGGCCGCACTCAACATTGATGCTGTGGTATTGACCGCTATGGCAAAGCACCCTGGTGATCGTTATCAGAGCACAACAGATTTAGCGCAAGATCTAAAACGCTTAGAACGCAATGCGGTCACTGAAGCTGCACGTCACTATGTTCAACCAACGCACCAGGTCGAGGACGAACCCGCCGCCGAAGTGACTGAAGTCAACACCACTGCTCTAGCTGCACAAAGCGCAAAGCACAAAACTAAAAAGAGCCGACTCTCTCCTTTACCTATCGTGCTACTCGTAGTATTGCTTGGTGCCAGCTCTGTTATTGGCTATGAGCTGTTCCAGGGAGCGGAATCAAAGAAAGTGGAAGCTGCAATGGTGCAAATTCCACAACTGCAAACAGTTCCCCAAGCTGATGCAGTCAAGCGCTTAGAACAACTTGGGCTGCGCGTAAATACCACAGAAGAAGCTAGTCAAGATATTCCACGCGGTAATGTGATCAGAACAAACCCCGCATTCGGCTCTAGTGTGCAGCGCGATTCGACGGTCACCTTAGCTATTTCCTCTGGTAAAGAAATTACCGAAACCCCTGACCTGACCGGATTGAGCATTGAAGCGGCTGCTCAGGTACTCACCGATGCTGGTTTGCAATTAGATCCTGTGGTTCGTGAGGATAGCTCAGATAGTATTCCAGAAAACTCCATCATGGAACAAGCACCTGCAGCTGGTTCACAGGTTTCTAAAGGCTCTAAAGTGGCAATTACTGTTTCCACAGGTGTGGCCACTGAGCGCATTCCTATTGTCACTGGTTTGCTGCGGGATCAGGCGCAAGAAAACTTAACTGCGCTCGGGTTTAACCCACACATTGAATATGTCGATTCCTTAGAGCCCAAAGACACTGTGATATCCGTCGACAGCGAAGGCGCACAATTGCCTAAAGGGACGACGGTAACAGTGAAGGTATCTAATGGAATGCTAATAAAAATGCCCAATATCACCCGCTTGAACACCGACGACGCCCTGAAAGCCCTACGCGGTGCTGGCTGGGAGGGAGGCGCTGCCCAACTAAAAATTGGCTCACCGGTGAAAACTGCTGTTATCCTAGATCGAGGTTTAATTGCAGAACAAGGTACTGCTCCTGGCAGCACTATTCGCAAAGATGCAGCAATAAATGCTCGTCTTTATGAGTTCGATATTCTGGCGTTGGGTTAGTGTTTTGCTCGCACTTGGTATATTGTGCACATAGTTAATTAGATAGAAGAGGTTATTATGCCAAAGGCAAAAATTTCTCAGTCAGTGAGCGCGCCAATAAGCAGCTCCACTGATAATCGCACCCCTGTGAAAATCAATGCCACAGGTACTCCAGTGTGGTACAAAATCATCATGTTTGGGTTTATGCTTATCGGCTTAGGCTGGCTAGTAGTTAATTACCTGGCTGGACTGCATATCCCAGTCATGCGTGACCTTGGCGCGTGGAACTATGCCATTAGTTTTGGTTTCTTTATCGTTGGTTTGTTGATGACTATGGGTTGGCGGTAATAGTCCATAAACCACTCTGTCTTGTCTGTCTTGGGGAGTGTGCTTTAGTTAACCACTAGAGCACACTCCCCAGCTTTGTGTTGAGCAATGCTGAGGGTTTCCCCAATGGTTATGCACAAGTTATTCACAGCTGTGGAAAACTATTTTCCCCAGGTTTGACCTGCACATATGTTTGATTAAAGTCGGAAGTATAATCGCCTATCCAGCGGTTTTTCTTGAAAAATCGTGGAGCACCTGTGAATAACACCAATGTAATTTATCCACATTGTGGATAACTTCTGTGGATAACCTTTGGGTGGCGTCGAAAAGCTCAAGCAAAAAATTGTTCACGCTGGAAAATGAGCACTAGTGTCACTAAGAGCAGCACCACAATCCACACCAACTGCACCCCGCGTGCCTTCTTTCGACGCGCTGTAACCAAGGGCATCAAAGCTATACCAGTCACAACACCACCTAAATGCCCCCAAATCGAAATACCAGGAATGATAAATGTACTGACAATGTTTATCCCCAAGAGCACCAATGCACTTTGCATATTGATGCGCTGATAAAAAGCAATAGCCGTGTAGAGGGTCATGAGGGAAAAAATTGTACCTGAGGCACCAATGACTGGCACCGCATAACTCATCCAAGTAATCGCAGCACTAGCACCAGAAATGCCAGTAATAAAAATCAAGGTATATATGGCACTGCCAAAGAATTTTTCTACTTCACGTCCGAGGAAAATCAAGATAAAAAGATTCATCGCCAAATGACTCGCGCCCTGATGGACAAAAGCATTACCGAAAATTCGCACTAAACCTGCTGGAAATTGGGTTGCATAAGGCCCATACATCATCAATGCGTTGCCCAGGGAACTACCGGCAAGAGAATGGATGATGGAGGAGGATTGGAACACTGTAATTAGCCATATTGCCACCATCAGTGCAGCAAAACAGGTGGTTGCAGGTGCTTGCTTATAGTAGCTGCGCAATGCGCTCATGAAGTTCTCGTCTTTCGGTATCTTGTCAACGCCAATTTCCACTATCGGCTGGAATACATGGAATACTCTGAATACTTTTAGAAAGCTCTAGAATGCCAAAGCCCTTGCACTATCAGTCTTGATAGGCAAGGACTTGTAGGGGTATCACAATTGAGAAGGGGTTATTCCACGATCTCTACTGATTCAATAACAACTGGCTCGGTAGGACGATCAAAGCGATCAGTTGCAGTGCCAGCAATAGCATCGACTACTTTTTGAGACTCAGCGTCGGTTACCTCACCAAAAATGGTGTGATGATTATTCAAGTGTGGGGTTGGTGCCACAGTGATGAAGAACTGAGAACCATTGGTGCCAGGACCAGCATTCGCCATTGCGAGAAGGTATGCGCGGTCAAAATGTAGCTCTGGATGGAACTCGTCAGCGAACATATAGCCTGGGCCGCCACGACCGGTACCAGTTGGATCTCCACCTTGGATCATGAAACCGTCAATAACACGGTGGAACACTGAACCATCGTAGAAAGGACCAGAGGTGGTACCGCTGGCATTTTCAGTTTTATAGTCAGCAGTACCCTTTGCCAAGGTCACAAAGTTTTCTACAGTCTTTGGCGCGTGGTTGCCAAAGAGCTCTACGGTAATATCACCACGATTAGTGTGCAAAATTGCAGTTGAAGTTCTCAAACTCATAGCTACCATTCTAGGCATATTTTCAGCAGGAACGGCAAAACCTCGCTACGCTGGTACCTATAAAGTCTCACGGCACTGAAAGTTTAGAGAATTTTAGAAGGAATTATGAACAAAACAGTTCTATTTACTGCACTACGCTCACTCAAGCACGGCTATAAGAGCTTTTCCCGCTACCGCTCCGCCAAAGCCCGCCAGGCCTATGAAGCACTTCTCGACGCCGCTGCCACCCATGAGGATACTGTAGAAAAGATTGCAGGTAGTGTCTCTGATACAGTTCAGGCAAGCAAAGAAAATATGGCTGAGCTTTATCAAGGCTCTTCTAAGCAAGCCGCATCCTTGATTGCACAATATCGCAAGCGCTTAGAAAAAGCCGCTAGTGAAGCTGCTGCCAAGAAAGAAGAGCTAGCAAAAGCAGCTGAACATAAAGCACAAAAAACCTCGAAAAAACTCAGCAAAGCCTCTAAGAAAGCACAAAAGAAAGCCACACAGCGCGCTGATCTAGTCAAAGCAAAAGTACGTGGGGAAAAACCACGCGCTAGCTTGCCACTTCGGTTGGTTCGCAGCTCTGCACTCATCGCCGCTATCGTTGCTGTTATTGCAGTGGCAACTAATGTGGTGCGCAATAAACTCAACCCACAAACCAACGATGTCCACGATGAGCCACCACGGGTAGAAGATCACCAGGCAGCAAAACCAGAATCAACACTGGTATATTCCACCCAAACCCCAGAAACACCAGAGCAAGAGCATATCCCTTCCCCTGAGGAAGGTGTATCAGAGCGTGATGAACAATTACTCAACGCTCTCGACGAGCAAATCGGCAAACACCGCCTAGCAGAACAAGAAACAGAAAAAGAAGCAGAGCAAAATTAAGCATTCTGCACAAGCTCAGCTTAGCTACGTGCTAATTCGTGGCTAAGCATCTCTAATTCTTGACCACCCGCCATCATTTGGGTCAATTCTGCCAACGTAATTTCTTGTTTGGGTTTATCTAGTATCTGCCGACCTAGGTTGAGAATGGTGAATTGATCCCCCACAAGATAAGCATGATGAGGATTGTGCGTAATGAGCACTACCCCAATACCACGATCCCTCGCTGCTGCAATGAACTTCAATACCATTCCCGATTGTTTTACACCCAAGGCTGCGGTTGGCTCATCAAGCACAATCACGCGAGCACCAAAATAAATGGCGCGAGCAATAGCCACCACTTGGCGTTGCCCACCCGAAAGACTGCTAATCGGGGTTTCAACATCAGGAATATCGACTCCCATATTTTTTAATTGCTCGCTGGTTATTTTTTTCATCTCTTTACTGCGCAAGGCACCAAAACGAGTGCTCAACTCCTGCCCAAGAAAGAAATTGCGCCACACCGACATATCAGAAACCACAGCCAAATCCTGATATACAGTAGCAATGCCCTGCGCCAAAGCGTCGCGAGGAGAAGAGAAAGAGACACTTTCACCATCAATGAAAATTTCACCACTGGTAGGTTTATGCAATCCAGCAAGCACCTTAATCAAAGTAGATTTTCCCGCGCCATTATCGCCCAAAACGCACACTACACTACCTGCACTCACGCTGAGATTTACCCCTTGGAGCGCGTCGAAAGTGCCATAAGACTTCGTGATCTCTGTTAATTCAATAATCGCCATAATATCTACCGCTTCTGTGTAAAGTTGGCAAAGGAAGTGTTAGTAAACACAGCAAAGAGCAACATAGCCCCCAAGAAGAACTTAAACCAATCCGGGTTCCAACCTGCATAAACAATGCCTTGGTTCGTCATACCAAAAATCAATGCACCAATTGCAGTCCCTAACGCAGTACCACGCCCACCAGTAAGCGCACAACCACCAATAACCGCAGCAATAATATAAAGGAACTCATTACCCACGCCTTGACCTGCTTGAATCGAATCAAAAGCAAAAAGAGTATGCATTCCCACAAACCACGTCGCACACCCGACGAACATGAAAAGAATAATTTTTGTGCGTCGCACCGGAACACCCACGGCACGTGCTGCTTTTTTATCGCCACCCACCGCATAAATCCAGTTACCAAAAGTAGTTTTATGCAGGATAAAAGAAGCAAGCGCCACAAAGAATAACCACCAAAAAACAGTAACCCGTATAGCCACAGACCCAATATGAACCGTACCGGCAAATACTGCATGAGCACTAGCAAAACCTTCCATATCAGCAATCGTTGGAGTCGCCACCTGCCCAGTAACCAATTTAGTAATCGCCAAATTAAGCCCTTGAAGCATAAGAAAAGCAGCAAGGGTAATCAAAAAACTTGCAATGCCCGTGCGAGTAACCAAAAAACCATTAAGCGCACCAATAGCTAAAGAAAAAAGCAAAGCAATGCCCGCACCCACCCACGAATTGAGATGAAAATTGTAGTTAAGCATTGTTGCAGCTAAAGCACAGCTTGTTACTGACACACCGGAGGAAAGATCAAACTCATCACCAATCATGAGCAGACCGACCGCCAAAGCAACAATGCCTAACGTAGAACTGGCATACAACACCGTTGCCACCGCGTCGAGAGAGCGAAAAGGAGGTGCCACACTAAAGAAAAGAATGAAAATTGCAATCGCCCCAAGCAAACTGGCAAGTTCCGGGCGACGAATAAAACGCGCCCAGCCTGATTGCTTGCGCAAGCGATCATCAGAGCTACCTACATCATGTGCGCTAGGTGAGGTGTTGGACGCAATACTCATCGCAAACCCTCTTTCGCAGCCTGAGAAATCACAGCCACATTAGAGGCATCCACAAAACTAGGACCAGTATAAACTGGTCGGCCACCACCCACAGTGCCACCATTGCGCTTCGCTAACCAAATAGCATCCACAGCTAGATAACCTTGAAGATAAGGCTGCTGGTCCACTGCCCATGCGATACGACCATCACTAATTGCATCAACAACCTCAGCATTGGTATCAAAAGTAGACACCTTAGCATGAGAACCAGCATTCTTTACCGCCTCAACTGCACGCATCCCCACCGAGGCTTGCAGACTCATCACCCAGTCAATAGTGGAATCTTGGGCCAACTTTGCCTGCATGGTTGCACCAGCAGCCGTGAGATCCTGACCATTAACATACAACAACTCCACCTGAGTAGCACCTGCCCCGGCAGCTACACCAGCACACCGCGCTTCCTGAGAAGAATTACCCTGCTCATGGATGACACAAAGCGCGTGCTTGACATTTTCAGTTGCTAAACGCTCACCGGCTTTGGTACCAGCAACCTTTTCATCCTGACCATAAAAAGCACTCAGCCCATACTTTTGATACGCATCCATACCAGAGTTCAAGCCCACTGTTGGAATACCAGCTGCCACTGCCTTTTGCGCCACCGGACCAATAGCCTCCGCATTAGGCATGGTTACCGCGATACCATCCACACCAGAATCAATCGCAGACTGCACGAGATTTGCCTGGTTAGGTACCTGCGGATCACTCGAATAACGCAGTTCGATATTGTCCTTCTTTGCAGCGTCTTCCGCACCTTTACGCACCAAATCCCAATAGGTATCACCCGGGGCACCATGCGAAATCATGCTCACAACATAGCGTGGCGTATCGACGCCACCAGCAACCCCATTGGCTGACCCATCACCGCGCGGCGCGCCACCAGTAGCAGAACACGCACCCGCAAATAAAGTCAGGGTCGCCGCAGCAACCGCACCAAGAACTCGAAACCGTTTAGACACTGTAGACGCTGTAGACACTATTAACACCGAACCAAAATTACTGACCAAACTTGCCCAGGTCAAACCGCGTGACCTGCGGGTTTATCGATTAAGTAGCGTCAAGCAGGCACAAAGGAGCAGATAATTTTCTTCAATTGGACAAGGGGTTTTTGCCGTATGGTGATCTCATCCCAATTACACAGCTTCACCACCATAAGCCAAGTATGATGTGCACATATCTATTTGCTGAGAATGCTAGGAGGTACTCAACCATGCATATCCATGCTAAGGATATTCGTCGTTATGCTCTCAGCACTTACCTGCGTTCGACTGCTGTGACACTCATTCCAATGCCCCTGTGGTGGATTCTCAACCAACACATCAGCTTATCGACGTACCTCTCCGGCATGGCAACTGTGGGCATAATAGGGATTCTTCTTGATCTTCCCACCTCTATCCTGGCAGATCGTTTCCAACCAAAAGTATTTCTCCAATGTGGATGTAGTGCTTTCATATGCGCTTTTCTCTGTGCCGCATTGTGCAATGGACCAGTTGCTTTTCTTGGTTACCTTTCTTTCAGTACCCTAGCTGGTGCGCTTTTTTCTGGAGCAGATAATGCTTTACTGGTCAGTTTGGTCGGTGACAAAGAGTTTGGGCACGTCAATAGTAAAATCTCAAAGAATCTCTACTGGGCAACCATACTTCTCATCCCCCTGGGCGCGTTTTCTTATCTGCTGTATCCTAGCCTGCCACTCTATCTGCAAGCAGTACTTTTATGCGGTTCTTTTATCGCATTATCCCCAATTGATAGTGCGCCTGCTGCCCTACATAGCCCGCATACCCCACGTACTCGCAATAGTATGTACTCAGCTATGCAGGTGTTTTATCCCTCAAATACTGCTCATGCTGCTGCGTTATGTTCACTGTTTCTTGTCGGTGGGATCGCTGAAACGGTTATTAGCCATGTGAATCGAACTTTTCAGCTTCAAGTCATACCGGATACGACCATCGCAACCCCTCATGTTTTAGGGATAAGTGTTATAGCTTTTTGTACTGGTAATCTCCTTTCAGGGTTTAGTTCTGCTCTTGCTCAGCGTCAGTTTCGGCTGCATAGACCCTATAAATATATATTCTCAGCCGTTATCATTATGCTTATTGTTGGTTTGGGAGCTATTTCTTATTCGCACCCGCTTTTGCTTATTGGCGGATATTTATTGATTGCTCTTGCCAAAGGCATTATTCGTCCCATGTGTTTGGCTTTTCTGCAAGATCTCAAACCACTAGCAGCACCGCAAGCTACCTGGTTTTCTCTCTATTCTTTTGCCGGGGCGATTATCAGTGCTTGTCTTATTTGGTCACTTAGTGTCATGGGTAATGATGTATTGCGCACTATTAATTTTGGGCTTATTGCAGCGTTATTCTTATGCTGTGTATTGATCTTGTGTGCAATTAAACATTCGGATGCGTATTGCATTCATACTGAGAGGTCTGGTTTTTCCGCAAAGAAATCTGCAAAGAAAGTTTGGGCATTAGCTGCTACGACTCCACATTTTGTGCAAAGTTATCGCGATTGTTCTCTCGCGCCTGTCGACGTCGCCCGCTGCATGACTCATGCTTCTCTAGCTCACCCCACAATCATTTCTACTACCGACGAGGAACTAGAGGTTGAGCACTTCCCGGGAATAACTCTCAACAATGCGTCTGGGCAGCAAGCATATGATGCTATCACCGCTATTCTGCGCGACTATTCCACGGCACAATTATCTCCTGATTTGCCGCAAATCTTCCTTGGGCCAGCAGATCTATGGTGTGGCTGTGGTAGTACAGTAGTGCACGGTGACTTACATCCAGAAAATATCTTGGTGGATAAGGCTGGTCATTATGTGGCAGTGGATTGGGATTTAAGCCATCATGGCAGTCCTGTTTATGATGTGCTTTTGCTTCTTTCCCACCCTAGAACTCCTTTAGCAGTGGATCAGAGAATAAGCCTGCTCAAAGAATATCTTGAGCAGGCGCATAACGACGATTGCGTGTTGAGGCAATGGGATCACAAAGCGTTGCTTAGTCACTATATGCAGTGGAAAATCACCAGCATTGAACAGTGGGATACCACGGAGGAGACGTCGAAAGCACAAGAGCAGCTATTGCGGGAATATCGCATTACTGCTCGTCTACTTTAGGCATCTGCCACCCACATCTTGCGATTAGGCGTGGTATGTGTGTTAAGGAGAGCGTCGATAAGCCCAAAGAATTGTTCGCGGTCTGCTTTTTCAATGACAGTCGCATTGCGCTGCACATCGAAAACTTCCCATGCCATAGCGGAATAACCACGGGTGAGATCGGAGTTAGTTTCTACGTCTACTCGATAGCGCGCAGATTTTTGGATGAGTTCAGGATAGAGCAAAGTGGCTAAAGTCATAGAATCAGGGTGGGTAGACCCGTTGATGCCGGCGGCTTCGTCGAAATCTAAGGTAGTATCACACACCGCCTTGAAAAATTGTGCAATCGGGGTACCTACTGCGGTTTTTTCATTGTATTGCGCGCGCGGCAGCGTTGCGTCATTAAAGGTGACTGGATCCCAAGGCATAACGACGATATTCTCAAAGCCTGCATTAAATACAATCTGTGCAGCCTCCGGGTCAACATAGAAATTGAATTCGGCTGCTGGGGTGATATTTCCACGACCATTATTTGACCCACCCATGATATGCAGCGATTTTACATTCTGCACAAAGCTGCGATCTTTCACTACAGCTGTAGCTATGTTAGTCAGTGGACCAATGGCAACGATGGAAATTTCACCCGGGTTTTCCGCTGTGATTCTCAATAATGCGTCCACTGCGTGCTCATCTTCTACCGACGTACCGGAAAAATCCATAGTAAGCCCACCGGCACCGTCGCCATGCACATCTTCTGCGGACGACCACGGACGTAGCATAGGTTGGCTACAACCTGCGAAAATAGGTACTTCGCCGAGTTTACCGGCAGCATTGAGCGTCATATGCGCATTACTTATCTGGCGGTCAAAACCAACATTTCCCGCAACCATGGTGATGGCACGAAAATCCGCACGTTCGCTAAGTAAACCAAGCAGAATTGCCACACAATCATCTTGTGCGGTGTCTGTATCTAGAATGAATGGAACCTTGCTCATCTTTTCTCCTCCGTGGATCTCACCAGACCAATACTACCCAGCCAACACTACCGATGAACAAGCCTGGTTTGCCTGCGGTTCCCACTAAGCCGATTGCCACTAAGCACAGAACGGCAGTAACCGCTTTTTGCGCTCTGCGCGCAAAGCCAACGCTTCTTCCATAGTTACCTCGATAAATCTAGTAATGGTTCCCGCAGCAGCACGGGCAACAACATCCATATCAGCACTAATAACTGTGGCTACCATCGCGTATCCCCCACCTGAAACAGCATCACGGTGCAATAAAATTGGTTGAGTTCCACCTGGTATTTGGATAGAACCTACAGCATAACCAGCATCAACGATATTAGATGGATCGCTACCTGCACCAAATTTTTGCTCACGCTGTACCCATTCCACTCCTGGTCCCTCGTAACGTAATCCCATCCGATCTGCTGTTGCAGTTAGTGACCATTCTTCTTTGACCAGTCGTCTAAAACCTTCTTCTGTGAGATAGTGATCATATAGTCCTCGCACAATTCTTACTTCTTGATAATTGCTAAAAATTGGGCGCAATTTTTCCGCCACATAAAGCAATGTAGGAAAATGCTGCTCCTGATCGCCTGTACGCAATACATCACCAGCAAGTAATCGTCGTCCAGCAATACCACCTAGTTTTCCTAAGATATACGTCGAGCGTGACCCTAAAACAATCGGCACATCAATACCACCACGAACCGCTATATAGAATCGAATACCGGCATCAAGATCACCAAAAGAAAGTTCCTGACCTGGTCGTACGTGGATCCTTGTCCACATTGGCTGTTCTTTTCCATCTAACAGAACCGTTACTGGCGCACCAGTAATTGCTATCTCTACGTAATCATCAAAAAATAATGTAGGACCCACATAAGTACATTCAAGAACTGCTGCATTACGACGATTACCTACCAACGCATTCGCCAAATAAGCACTGAATTGATCAGCGCTGCCGGACTGCGGAATGCCAAGGTGATAATAGCCATTGCGTCCTTGATCTTGAATAGTGGTTGATAATCCTGGTTCAATAACATCAATCCGCATAAAGAACTCCTATTAATTTTTCATTGAGTTTGCGGGGATCCTCCAATGCTTCAACCGCGTTAAATTGCACAGATCGCTTTCTGTAGCGGAATGTTCCTGCTGCAATTTGTGTTTTGATTTCTTGGTATTCTTGCTTGCTAACAGGTCTAAACTTCACGATGTCACCTGGCTGAAAGAGCACCATTGATTCTGTAAAATCTGGTAATTTCTGCTCTGGATCGTAGATAGGAGACGCAGCAATACCAAACATTTGGTATCCCCCTGCACCACGTACAGAATATATGCACGCAAAGCAGCCACCATGTCCAACAGTTAGCTCAGGAGTATCTGTGCGTGGACTGAGATATTTTGGTACTTCAAGTTGCTCTTGTCTGTCTACAAGTTGAAACATGAATGGTAATCCCGCAACAAAACCAACCATAGAAACCAGCCAAGGGCTGCTGTAATGGGCTTTAATGAAATCGGCGGTATCTGAGAAATTATTGATTGCTGCCGCATATTCTAGATCTGTTTTCGTTGGATCTTGGTGATAGCCCTGTCGAAACTTAGTTACTATTTCTGCTGTATAAGGATCATTGTACCATACCGGTATTTCGATTATTCGAGTGTCGATAATCGTAGCATCGTCATCAAGTTCTTTTTCAATACTTCTAATCGTGGCAACCATGTCATGTGGATGAAAAATATCCGGGTCAATACGAATAAGAATTGAGGCATTAGCTGGACAAATATCAATAATTCCCGACTGACCGTGAAGATGTTTAGCTGCTCTTTGCTCTCGTAATTTATGAATTTGTTTGGCAATAGCAGTCACCCGAAAATTAGCAGCTAATGACATCTCATCGCTGACTTCAACAAAGACAAACTCATCTCCGCCAAAAGTTATCCTGGAAATAGGTGCGCCAGTATCAGACATGAACATGACCTTTCCGATCCAGAACCTCACGCACGGCATGAGCAATTTCTACTGAACGAGGCCCATCGGAATGTACGCAAATACTTCTAAAATCTACAGCTATTTCTTTGCCATTCTCGCTAAGAATTGTTCCTGTCTCTAATGCTTGAATCGTACGCTGCGCTACTTCTTCAGGGCTTTTCTCCTCCGGGTGGGCTTTGATGAGCAAGGTTCCTTGGTCAGAATAATCGAGATCAACATAAAGCTCACCGACGAATTCCACCCCCATATCTCGACAGACCTTTTCATGTGCAGTGCCACTTAAACCGAGAAAAGGAACATCATAATTTTTTGCAACCCCCGCAGCTTCACGCATTAATTCTTCATCGCGCGATAACATTCCATAAAGCGCACCATGCGGTTTTATGTGATTGAGCTGCATATTTTCTGCTTCTAAGAATGCAACTAATGCGCCTACTTGATAGGTAATTATTGTTCTTGCATCACGAGAATGTAATGCCATCGACCGCCGTCCAAAACCAACTATGTCTGGCAACCCAGGATGTGCTCCCACTTTTACCCGGTGCTGCCGAGCAAGCGCAATAGTTTCTTCCATAACATTTGGATCTCCAGCATGATAACCACACGCAACGTTAGCAACGTCGATGAGCTCCATAAGACGAACATCATTGCCAAAACTATGAAGTCCAAGTGCTTCACCCATATCAGAATTGAGAGTGTAATGAACCATTTTTCCTCCATGCCCTTTACAGTCTTTTATGTTTGTAAAGCGTTGCTGCGGTTCGCACTCAACCCCTACAACGCGATGTACTTAATAGATTGGTATTCTTCAATACCTTCCGTACCTCCTTCGCGCCCAAAACCAGATTGTTTGATTCCGCCAAAAGGCGCTGCTGCATCGGAGATGGCTCCACGATTTATCCCCACCATGCCAGCTTTAAGTGCTTTGGCAAGATAGTGCGCAGTGTGGATATTTTCGCTAAAACCATAAGCAGCTAGCCCATATTCGGTGCTATTTGCCAACGCGACTGCATCTTCTAGCTTGCTGAATGTGGTCACTGTGGCGACCGGACCAAAAATTTCCTGGTGCATAATATCTGCCTCTGGGGCGACGTCGATAAGCACGGTTGGCGGGTAGAAATAGCCTTGTGCTGGCGGTTTTACCTCCGGTGTGGTGACTTTTGCCCCTAGTGCGCGCGCATTATCCACAAGTTGCGCGATTCGGTCACGCTGTTTTTCGGTAATGATTGGCCCTAGCTGCGTTGCCTTATCCAACCCATGACCCATGCTGAGCTGGGACATTGCCTGCGTGAGCTTATCGACGAACTCCGATGCCAGTGACTCATGCACCAAGAATCGATTTGCTGCGATACACGCCTGACCCCCATTGCGCATTTTCGCCTGCATAGCACAGGTAAAAACCAGATCAAGGTCGGCATCTGCTGCCACCACAAATGGCGCATTACCGCCTAATTCCATGGAGGTACGCAAGAGATTGTGAGCTGATTGCTCCACAAGTTTCTTACCTACAGCAGTGGAACCGGTAAATGTGATTTTCTTCAGGCGGCTATCGGTCATAAGCTGTGCGGATAATTCGGCAGCAGCCAAGGTGGGAATGATAGAAACAACGCCGTTAGGTACCTCATGCTTATGGAATACTTCGGCAATGATTTCGCCCAAAAGTAGCATGGTCAATGGGGTTTCTGCGGCAGGTTTGATAATAATGGTGCAGCCTGCGGCAAGTGCTGGCGCAATTTTGCGAGTTGCCATAGCTAGTGGAAAGTTCCACGGCGTAATCGCCAACACTGGACCTACTGGTTCACGGGTGGCAATGATTGTGCCATTACCTGCTGGTGCTGGAGCTACTCGCCCATGACTACGCACTGCTTCCTCGGCAAACCAGCGGAAGTATTCATTGCCATAGGCTACTTCTCCTTGTGCTTCTGCTCGAGGTTTTCCCATTTCAAGGGACATGAGGGCAGCAAAATCCTCGCTGCGCTGTGCGACGGCAGTAAAGATGTCATAGAGGATCTCCGAACGTGCTCGGGCAGAAAAATCAGCCCATTGCGTTTGCGCGTCGTCGGCAAGCTCAAGTGCTCGATTCCATTCTTCTGCTGAAGCAGATGCTACTTGGGCAAGGGTTTCTTCGGTTGCTGGATCTACGACCGCAAAAGTTTCGCCACTGGCGGCTGGAACATTGTTGGTACCAAGCCAAATACCAGTAGGAACAGTGATTGCTACGCCATGAGCACTATTTTTTATGGTTGTATGTGTTGTCATATTGCCACCTTAACTGTTTTATTGCTGTGGGGTTCTATCAGCTCATCAGCTCTCATGTATTTTCACCCTTAGCCACAATTTTTGATAGCTTGTGCCAATACGCCGAGTCCATCACGTAGGGTTTCTTCAGCGATTACCAGTGGTGGCAGCAATCGAATAATGTTTCCATCCAAACCACAGGTAAGAATGAGCACCCCTGCTTGTTTACATTCTTGGGCAATAGCTGCCGCATAGGCTGCGTCGGGATTGCCTTCTTGGTCAAGTAACTCAATAGCAATCATGCCGCCACGTCCGCGTATTTCTCCCACGCGGTTTGACTCAGCTACCTCGGCTAGTTCTTCACGAATGATGTGTTCTATCGCCAGAGCACGGTCGTTGAGCGCAAGGGTTTCCATTTGTTCTAGTGCGGCAAGTGCTGCTGCACAAGCGACGGGGTTACCGCCATAGGTACCGCCTAATCCTCCTACGACAGCAGCATCCATGATTTCAGCGCGCCCGGTTACTGCCGATAGTGGCATTCCTCCTGCTAGTCCTTTTGCGGTGGTGATGAGGTCGGGAACTACATTTTCGTGTTCTACTGCAAACCATTTTCCGGTGCGGGTGAGTCCTGATTGGATTTCATCGGCGATAAATACCACATTGTTGTCACTGCACCATGCGGAGATTTCCGCTAAAAAGCCTGGTGCTGGCACGATAAAGCCGCCTTCTCCTTGGATTGGTTCGATGACAACGCAGGCGAGGTTTTCTGCGCCGACTTCTTGTTCAATTTTTTTGATTGCGCGTGCTGCTGCATCGTGTCCGCTTAGCCCATCACGGAAAGGATAGGACATTGGGGCGCGGTAGATTTCGCTGGCAAAAGGACCAAAACCAGTTTTATAAGGTTTGTTTTTTGCCGTCATTGCCATTGTGAGGTTGGTACGTCCATGATAGGCGTAATCAAAAACCACTACTGCTTTTTTCTTGGTGTAGGCTCGTGCAATTTTCACTGCATTTTCTACTGCTTCGGCACCTGAGTTGAGCAGCACTGATTTCTTTTGGTGCTCACCTGGGGTTAGTTCTGCTAGCTTTTCTGCCACTGCGACATAGGATTCATAGGGCGAAACCATAAAACAGGTATGGGTAAAGTGTGCTGCTGCCTCACTGATGGCTGCGACTACTGCTGGGTTGGCGGCACCTACGGTGGTTACTGCGATTCCTGAGGCCAGGTCGATGTAGGCGTTGTCGTCGGCGTCAAGTAAAATTGCGCCGTCTGCGTCGACAATATAGCCAGGTAGTCCTGGGTTAAGCGCCTGTGCCACTGCTTTCTTACGACGCTCATCGAGTTCATTATTTTTTGATACGCCCCCAGAGTGCGCAGTAGTTTTTATACTGCGTTGTTGTGGGAGTCGGTACTCTAGGGCAGTTAAGTGCGCATTTGTATTCATACTTTTTATTCTGATTGAACAAATACATAAAGGCTTATATACGCTTTGTATAAATATTTCCTTCTTTTTGGATAATGTGGAGGTTGCTGTGGTTGCTTTGGCTCAGGCAGAAAAATATCTCACGCTTTCTTGGCTTTTGGCGCAGCATAGTTTGGAATTGGAGTCTTTATGCCCTGCTCAGCAGCCTTTTAGCGTCGTACAGCCCAGTGAACTTCCCGACCCGACTCAATTCATTGTCCGCAATTCAATTGTGCTTACCGTAGGTATCGCCTTCGAGCACTGCCCTGAACAATTCCATGACTATGTCGCTTGTCTCAAAGAAGCAGGTGTAGTAGCCATTGGGTTTGGCGTCGGACTCATTTTTGCAGCTGCACCACAACAGCTTATCGACGCTTGTGCTCACCACAATATCGGTTTATTTATTGTTCCGAAAAAAATTCCCTTTGTGTCTATCCTTAATGTCGTAACTGAGGAGTTTTCTCGTCAGGACAAAATGGAGCATGAGCAGTTTATGCACGGTCAGAAGGTCTTGAATCACGCTGCACTTTCTCATGGAATATCTGGATTACTCTCACAAACTGCAGCACTCATTGGTGGCTCATGCACCATTATTGATAATGACAATCGCACTATTGCCCATGTTGCCTACGCAGAAACTGATCGGGAGCCACTGCACCGGGTAGAGCACAAAATGCTCAGTTCAGGGGATCGTTTTCACACTCTCATTACCCACAGTGTGCTGCCATTATCCCGTTTTGATCGTGACATTATTAAGCACAGCATTGGTCTGGCGGATCTTCTTTTGCAGCGACCAGTACAATTGCGCAAAGCACGAACGGAATTAAATACCCTGGCTTTAAGCGTATTGCTTGGCTTTGATGGCAACGAAGAACAGTTGAGGCGTATTTTTAGCAGAATCTCTGATAATCATGGCAATGTGCGCCCCGTGCTTATTCAGGCACATACTCAGGCACATATCAATAAAGCATTTCGCACTATCGACGCACAGCTAAGCGCCAACGACCGTGAATTGTGCGCAATCATGCTCAATGAGCACTCTGCCCTGCTGCTTTTCCGCGCAAGCCGATCCATTGACAATATCTTGACCCTTTTCGGCGAGAGCAAAGAGCAGCTCAAAATATGTATTGATACTACTCATCCGTGGCAGGATATTGATTCCCGTCTCGTCGAACAGCTCAATATCGCGACAAAAGCACTGGCAATCGGCACTCATTCTAGCCCACAGAATTCACCACTGCGGTGGCTGGCAAACCCAAATGTGATGCAAGCTCTCGACGCGCGGGCAAAGATAACCCTGGATAGATTGCGTTCCTATGATGCCCAGCATCATACTGAGCTCTACGACACGCTCAGTGTATTTCTGCAGCAAGGCTCCAATATCACAACAAGCTCTGCAACCTTAGGTATCCATCGACATACCATGCGCTCACGACTACACCGCATAGCAGGCATCTGCGAAATTAATCTCGATGACCCAGTTACCTGTGCAGAAATGCTCTTGGTGGTCATCAGTAGACCAAGTTCTGAGTAGTTTTAGCGGATTCTCATAAACCAGCATCTCATATTATTCGCAGCATGAGATGGGAATATAGGAAAATATAGCAGGAATTAGTAACCTAACTCTTGAGATATTTTCATTTATTTCTTATGCGCTTATAACTTGGAGTGATTTACTATGACTAATTCATACAACCCCTACTCAGGGCAGGATCCTCATACTTCGCAATCAGCACCCACACCTGCACCTGCCGAAAACCCTTTTGGGACATATAGTGCACATCCCTATGCAATGAATAGCGGTGCTTATTCTCATAACTATCCCGGTGGATTGCCATTTACCCCAGCCTCAGTATGGCATCGAATTGGAGCGTATGTAATAGACAGCATTATCATTGGTGTTGCTGCTGGAATCCTGATCTCACCTATCTATTTCATAGTGATTACATCTCTTTCTCACACCGACCCAGATCAGATAGATAGCCTTGACCCGCAAATAATTATCGCTGGCATCATTATCTTTATCATCTCAATACTCTTCTCCATAGCGGGCATCTTCTACCGCGTCTATTTTGACCATAAAAAGCAAGGCACTTTGGGCAAAAAAGCACTTGGTCTTGCTGTAGTTACTCACGACGGCAGCTCAATTAGTAAAAAGCAGGCCTACACCAGAAGTACCTGGTATATCATCATGACTGCGCTGTCTTTTATCCCAGTGATTGGCTCAATATCAACAATCGTTTTATATATTCTGGCGATTGTCACTATGGATAACCCACTCAAACAACACAAGTGGGATCAAAAAGCTGGTGTTCTAGTCATAAAAAATAAAAACTACTGATAGCAAAAAGGCTTCCTAGCAGGATATTTAATTATTTTTAATATCAATGCTATGATTGTTGAAGTCTTTGGGGCATTAGCTCAATTGGTAGAGCACCTGCTTTGCAAGCAGGAGGTCAGGAGTTCGATTCTCCTATGCTCCACGGATAATAAACCCTGCTGCTTTTAGCAGCAGGGTTTTTGGATTCACTAGATAAAATATCCCCGTAATGCAGGGGTTATAGCCAGCCTTGGCAAAAATTTTAGCAACAATAGTGGTAAACCATTGCGCGTCGAGCGAGAGTTGTTTAGAATACATAATGAAGCCTTAGGAAACGGCAATTTCCTAAGGCTTGTGAGTTGCCTCTCTAGTTAAAAAGTTCCTGCAAGAACTTAACTAGAGCAGTAACAAACTTTACGACTCCAGTCGCTAGTTGAAGTTTTGCGAGACTTCTAGCATTGGAGTCCTTTCCTTTGTCACTGACAACAGGCTTCTCACCATGTGGCTCCTCTCGGCTTGTGCTTTCCCCTGGCGAACAGGGGCGGGTGATTCAACCCAAGCGAGGAGCTGCGAACCCGCCCGCCAGAGAAGGAATTAAAGATAATTCACCGCTAGTTAGTTTAGCAAAAATAATTTCTGGATAATAGAGGCTCTGGGTTAAAAATAAACGACAACAATACGGATACCGTCAATTAATTTTCATTAGAAAACTAAAACGAATGTATAATGGCGCTGTTGTTTCAGATGCAAGTATCTAATATCAACTATGAAAGATGAAGATTCTATGGAAAACAAAAAAATTATGGTTACATTCGGAATAGTCATCGCAGCGCTCATCGCAACTATAGCTATTGGTTCTATCGCACTCCAGAGGCATTATAATCACGTCCTACTGCAAGAACTCATTGATGGGGCAAATGAACGAGGGCTAGAATACAGAGTAGTTTTGGACACAGATCTACGTGGCAACTTCTCTTTCGAGATAATAGACGAGCAAGAAAAATAATCTTGCTCGCCTGAACAGACCACATAACTAGGTCATATCCTCTTAAAAAGGCACCCCACTGCGGAAAATCACATTGGCATAGGGTGTAGTTTCTCCAGTACGTATCACAAAGGAACACTGCGTAAGCTGCTGCTTAAGCTGCTCATGTGCAACAGTCTGCACAGGAATATCAGGGATAAGCGCACGCACCTGATCAGGGGTTTGCGTAGCAATCGCGGCACCTTCTACCACTACCTCAGCCAATACCGCACTCACGACGTCGGCAAAGCGCGGTACCCCAAAGACCAGGGCTAAATCAATAACCTCTACATGAGCAGGAATAGGCAAGCCACAATCAGCAATAGCAAAGGTATCCGTGTGCCCGAGCTTGTTAATAGCGCGAGCAAGTTGTGCATGAAGAATTCCTGTTTTACGCATGAGTTACCTCTGGCAAAGTGTCATAGGCGTGTGGATATGAGGGTTGCGCCCCATGCCCTAACGCAGCAAACGCACCCACTCGAGCTGCATACTGAGCAGCCGATACCAAATCTGCACCCTCAAGTAGCTGAGAAACCAGTGCTCCTGTGAACGCATCCCCTGCCCCAGTCGTATCTACGGCATGAATGCGTGGCGTAGCAATAGCGGTGTAATCCACCTGACCAGATGCCGATTCCGCTGTGGCAGCAACTGCCGCTCCCTGCGCCCCCAAGGTCAGTACAACAGAGGGGAAACCTGCTGCTAATAATGCAGTCACAAGCTCGTGTGGTTGGCTATTTCCCTCGGTATTTTCCTCGGTGGTACTTTCAACCTCACCTAATTGTGCAAGTACCAGTCCTGCCTCATGCTCATTGACCACCAAGGGATCAGCCTGCAATAACGTGGCAGAATCTACTTCGATAACCGGTGCAAGATTGATGACCACGCGGGTACCAGCTGCACGCGCAATATCTACCGCGGCACACATCCCCTCAGCAGGGATTTCGCCTTGCAGAAGTACAATATGCGCTTGCGCAATAAGTTCTTGACGCGCATACACCACATCCCTATTCACCAGTGCATTTGCACCAGGAATAACGATGATACTGTTCTCACCATCTGCGGAAACAGTAATAACAGCCAAACCAGTAGTGGTGTCTTGGGCACGCAATACCTGATCAAGACGCACACCTGAAGATTCCAGTAAAGATAATGCAGCACCAGCATAAGCATCATCACCTACTGCACCAATAAAGCTCACCGACGCCCCTTGCAATGCTGCGGCTACTGCTTGGTTAGCACCTTTGCCACCTGCGAGAATATCGCCACCTGAACCCATAAGTGTTTCTCCTGGGCTGGGATGACGCTGCACTGAAACCATGAGGTCAGCGTTGATAGAGCCAACTACAACGAGGTTGGCATAATCGTCGTGGGATTTGCTCATGTTACTTCTCAAACTCCGCTAGGTTATCGCTGGTTACAGTAACTACTGGCACAGAAACTTCAGTTTCAGCTTGTTTACCCTCTAATACAGCTTTTGCTTGTTCTACTGCTCGCGCACCCAACTCATCTGGTTGTTGTGCAATAGAAGCAGTCAAAGTGCCCTTTTTCACTGCGGCTATACCATCTGCAGTACCGTCGAAACCAAAGACTTTTACCTCTTTCCCTGCTTTGGCACCGAGAGCCTCGATAGCTCCTAACGCCATTTCGTCATTTTCGGCAAAAATAGCTTTGACATTAGGGTGTGCCTGGAGCAAATTGGTGGTCACGTTTAGACCTTCAGTGCGGTCAAAGTTTGCTGTTTGCTTTGCAACCACTGTGATGTTGGGATATGCCTTAATGCCTTCACTAAAACCTGCACCACGATCACGGGAGGCAGAAGAACCAGCAATGCCTTGCAGCACGAGAATCTCACCTTGTTCGCCGATGGCAGCGGCAAGAGCATCGGCAGCTTGTTTACCACCAGCAATGTTGTCGGAGGCAATAAAGGAAGCAACTTTTCCTGCACTTGAGGAACGATCCACAGCAATGACAGGAATGTTGGCTGCGTTTAATGACTGCACTGCGGCACCCACGGCATCAGAATCTACTGGATTGACAATCACCGCTCCAACGCCGAGTGTTTCTGCATTTTTGAGTTGATCGGTTTGGGTTGCCGCATCATCAGAGGCATCTTTTATATCTAAGGTAATGCCCAGTTCTTTTGCCTTTTCTTGGGCTCCATCTCGCAATTCGACGAAGAAAGGATTGGTTTGCGTCGAGAGTGCCAAAGTGACAGATTCAGCACCAGATTCTCCACGATTACAGGCACCAAGTCCAAGCGACAATGCGGCAATAGATGCAATTGCGAACGTATTTCGGATTAGTTTCATGATATTCCTCCTATGTGTTTTATTTAATGAGCTGCTTTATTGCGAATGACGTCGAAGCCCACTGCCAAGGCAATGACCACACCAATGACAATCTGTTGCCAAAACGACGACACGTTAAGCAAGTTCAATCCATTACGAATCACAGCAAGCAACAAAGCACCCACCAAGGTTCCCGTTGCTTTGCCTGAGCCACCTGCCAAAGAAGCACCGCCAATAACTACCGACGCAATCGCATCAAGTTCATAACCGACACCGGCTTGAGGTTGCGCAGAAGTTAAGCGACCAGCCATTACTAAACCTGCCAGCGCAGCAAACATACCTGATAGACCAAAAACAGCTATCTGAACCTTATGCACTGCAATGCCAGAAAGGCGTGCTGCCTCTTGATTACCGCCGACGGCATACATTGATCGACCCAGCACAGTACGCTCTAAGATGAACCAGCATATTATTCCGGCAAGGATCATCATCACGATTGGGATAGGTACCCCAGCTATAGTGCTGCCCAGGAAGTTCACTGCTGGCGCCGTGGGAATGGGTGATCCTTGAGAGATAACGAGGGTGGCACCGCGGGCAATGGACATCATGGCGAGGGTAGCGATAAAGGATGGTATCTTGCCATAGGCGGTGGCAAGGCCACAGATAACACCAGCTAATAGCCCTATTGCTAAGCCAATGATGAGGCTGAGCCAACTTGGTAGTCCCACAGAACTAAACATGGATGCAGACACCATAGCGCCTAAAGCTGCAACAGAACCAACAGAGAGGTCAATACCTGCAGTGATAATGACAAAGGTCATGCCGAAGGCAAGAATAGCAACAGTGGCTGCCTGGATACCGATATTGATCACATTGGTGACGGTCAAAAAGTGTGGCGTAGCAATAAATAGAGCAATACATAAGGCAAGCAGACCTACTAATGCCCCATTATTCATCATCCAATTGAGGATTTTCTTACCCAGGGGTAATGAGGGTGTTGAGGTTTTTGCGGTAGTGCTCATGAGACTTTCTCCTCAATTTCTTTAGCAATTTCTTTGGCTTCATGATTTTCTTCAATAACAGCACTGCTGAGATTCGCCACTGCAAGGGTCATAATTTCATCTTGACTTGCTGTATTGGGTAGTTCTCCAGCGATCCTGCCATCTGACATCACCACTATGCGATCAGACATACCCAGCACTTCTGGCAGGTCAGAGGACACCATGAGCACTGCACCACCCGCAGCGGTAATGTCGTTGATGATGTTGTAGATCTCTACTCTGGCTCCCACATCAACACCGCGGGTGGGTTCGTCGAGTAGCAAAACTGTTGAACCTGCCAGCACCCACTTGGCGAACACGGCTTTTTGTTGATTACCACCTGATAAATCGGAAATTGGCTGGTCAATATCCGCCATGCGTATTTTTAATTTCTTGGCAACTTCCTGGGCGCGTTTCTTTTGCCCCCGACGATCCGCCAAGCCATACCGTGCTGAAGAAGATAACGTGGTCAGGCCAAGGTTTTCATTGATGCTGGCATCCAAAATGAGCCCTTGAGCTTTACGATCCTCGGGAACATGACCAATTCCTGCTTTGATGGCTGCTGCGATATTGCCCAATGGCATTGTTTTTCCATTGACCACAATCTTTCCACTATCAATGGTATCGGCACCAGCAATGGCTCGAATAAGCTCAGTGCGTCCTGCGCCAACCAAACCAGCTATGCCAACTACTTCACCAGCATGAACTTTTATGTTGATGTCGTGGAACTTTCCGGCAGCGCTGAGGTTTTTGATTTCTAGTACCGGTTGGGCTTTTTGTGTGGTTATGCGTGGGTATTGTTGTTCAATGTCACGACCGACCATGAGCCGCACGAGTTCATCTTCTGGGGTTGTAGCAGGCACTTCTGCTATGAAATGCCCATCGCGGAGTACAGAAATGCTGTCTGCAAGACGAGCCAATTCCTCTAGATGGTGCGAAATGAATACCATGCCCACGCCTTTGTCACGTAATTGTTCGAGTACGTTAAAGAGTTGGTCAGTTTCTTTGGCAGTAAGAGCTGCGGTGGGTTCGTCGAGAATAAGCATTCTGGCATTCATCGACAATGCTTTAGCAATTTCTACTAATTGTTGGCGGGCAATGCCTAATTCGCCTACTGGTGTATCCACGGACACATCCAGACCAATAAGGCGCAATGCTGCGGCTGCTTGTTGTTTGAGGAACGTGTAGTTCACGAGTCCCCAGCGTGATGGAGTGCGTCCGAGCATGATGTTTTCGGCAACTGTCATGCTTGGCACCAAGTTTAATTCTTGGTGGATTGTAGCGATACCCAGTGCTTCGGCTGCTTTGGTGTTAGGCAAGGTAACTTCATTGCCGTCGACGATGATTTTTCCAGCATCGGGCTGATACACACCTGACATCATTTTGATGAGCGTGGATTTACCTGCACCGTTTTCACCTAGTAGTGCTTGCACTTGCCCTCGACGCACTGCCAAGCTCACATTATCTATGACATTAACTGCACCGAAAGACTTAGAAATGCCTTCTAGCTGCATAATTACGTCAGACATCAAGCTCACCTCCTTATTAGTTTTTTCTTGCTTGTGCCTTTAGTAGTTGAGGCACGGGGAATGAAAGTAGTATCAATAGCGATTATTTCCTGTTCAGGTGGGGGTTGTGCTCGAGACATCCAGTTCACCAATAGTTGCACTGCTTGTTGTCCCATAGCCACTACATCTTGATCAATGACAGAAAGTGGTGTGGGTTGTACTCGCATATAGACCAGATCATCAAAACCCACTAGCGCGACGTCGTCGCCAATGTGTACCTCATGTGCATGGCAGTATTCCATGGCGCCTAGGGTCATCATGGAATCACCGGCAATGATTGCCGTTGCGCCGGCGTCGAGCAGGGCACGAGCACCTCTATGCCCCTGGGTTACCTCGAATCCACCATAGAAAATATGCTCTTGCGTATTATCCAATAATGCGGCATGAGCTGTGCGAAAAGCCTGCAAGCGACCTGCTCCGGTAGAAAGTTCCGCAGGTCCTGCAAGAAATCCGATATGGTGATGTCCTTGCTCAACGAGGTGTTCTAGTGCAGCATAAATACCAGGGTCAGGATGCGACACTACTGCTGGTAGAGAACAGTCGGTTAATACGCGGTCGATAAGTACCAGTGGTACTCCCAATTGCGCGATATGCTCTAATTCTTGTGTTGCCTTAGCGCTCGGTACGACGATCATCCCATCGACTTGATGCTGGTAAAGGGCATTAACGGTGTTTTTGAGTGTGAGAGCATCTTCATCATAAGAAGTGATGATGGTTGATAATCCATGTGCTGTGGCATTTTCTTGAATGGCAGCTGCCATAGTGGCGAAAAAAGGATTAACCAGTGTGGGAATACTTAAGCCAATGGTGTATGTGCGTGCAGTGCGTAACCCACGAGCTTGGATATTGGGTTTGTAATTGAGTTTTTGTGCTGCTGCTTGCACACGATTACGAGTGTCTTCAGAAATAATTGTTTTCCCAGCTAGTGCTCTCGATGCTGTGGATACAGAAACGCCTGCTGCGGCTGCAACATCTTTAAGATTTGCAGATGTGTTCACCAGCAGGTTCCTTTCTTTTTGCATTGCGGTGGAGTGTCCACACATAATGCAAACGATTGCACAAACTAACATCGCTAAAGCTAATGAGTTTTTATACAAAAGTCAAGTGAGGCGAGTCACTATCACTTTCTACTGATAACTGTAAGACACAAGCGATAGGCATTTATGCAACAGAGAAACCATATAATTCTATAAAATCCCGTCTAACTATTCCACAAAATCCGGTCTAGTAATGCCATAAAATCCGGTCTAAGTACCCCACAAAATCCGGTATATGCTATTCTAACTGCATGAATGAACAATACTAGGAGCTAATAATCAAAAACTTAAAGAGGACTTACTTACTACAGGTTTTCTTTTTGAGTCAGCTGTAGTGCATGATCTGCGTATCATGGTCGAGGCTTTAGGTGGAAAGATTTATCACTACCGGGATTCTAATGGTCACGAAATTGATGCAGTATTAACTTTTCCTGATGGGCGTTGGGCTGCAGTAGAAATTAAGTTGGGCGCTAAAGCAGCTCTCAATGCTCAAGATTCTCTCAAAAAAGCAGTCGCACAAATTAAAGCAGCTCAACCTCCAGCTTTTCTAGCAATTATCTCTGGGAATGGTCCAACATTAGCGCTGGGAGAAAACACAATTACTTTTCCGCTGAGTAGTTTAGGGTGGCATGGTAAGTAGAAACGACAAAATTTAGTTAGTCAACAAAAGACAATGTGGAAATTAAAAAAGCCCGCTGCCTGTGCAGCGGGTTTTTGTGGAGCATAGGAGAATCGAACTCCTGACCTCCTGCTTGCAAAGCAGGTGCTCTACCAATTGAGCTAATGCCCCTTGTTTCCGAGTGGGCCTAGCAAGAATCGAACTTGCGACCTCATCGTTATCAGCGATGCGCTCTAACCGACTGAGCTATAGGCCCTGGGAACGAGATAAAACTCTACCTAGTTCCCAGACATAAATGCAAATCAGCTGCATATGGGCTATATTATCGCCAATTTTTATCACTTATCATCGCGCACTGTTAGCTCTAACCCACCGAATAGGTCAACCAAGCTGTTATAGATTACTGCTGTCAAAGGAGCGAGCACGGACAACATGATTGTCACAATGGCACCTAATAGTCCGGCAAGGGATAGCACTAACCCAAAGCTGACAACTTGGTCACCACCAATACCGCCAATGATGTCATTGACATGATCCCAGACTCCGGCAATATCTAAACCGAGGTAGAGCAAACTGGCGCAAATAACCCAGGCAACCAAACCGACAAGGCTCAATGCCAGAGTCGTTCTAAACGCAGCTAAAGGTGAAATGCGGGTCACCAGCACCTTACGTCCTGCCATGATTAGTTCTCCTCTTTATCTGCTGGACCAGTAGTTTCGCCCTTTGCCACAGCTTCTGCTTCTTCTTCACCCTCACCTTCAACATTGCGATCAATTGCGAGCAATTCAACGCCATCTTCAAGATTGACTAAGCGAACACCCATTGTCGCACGCGAACTTGGGCGAATCTGATTAACCTCGGTGCGGATGACACCACCAGCTGAAGTGATTGCAAAGATTTGATCATCGTCGTCGACAGCCAATGCACTGATGAGTTTGCCACGCTTTGGCGTGTACTTGAAGGTCACTACACCAAGACCGCCTCGTCCTTGTGCAGAGTATTCTTCCATAGCAGTACGCTTACCATAACCGCCGCTTGTGGCAACCAAGAGGTACTCTCCGTCACGCACAACGCACATCTCTAGCAGTTGGTCGTCGCCACGGAAGCGCATACCTTTAACACCTGCTGTAGAACGTCCCATTGGGCGCAATTGATCATCATCAGCACTAAAGCGAATAGACTGTCCTTCTTCGGAAACAAGCAGGAGATCATCTTCATTAGAGCATAATGCGGCACCAATAAGTTTATCGCCTTCATTTAGATTGATCGCAATAAGTCCACCAGAGCGATTAGATTCATAGTCAGACAGACGCGATTTCTTGACCCTACCCTGTGCAGTAGCAAGTACCAGATAAGGAGCATCCTCGTAGGATTGAATTTTAATAACCTGCGCAATGCGTTCTTCTGGCTGGAACTCAAGTAGGTTTGCTACGTGCTGACCACGCGCAGTTCGCGTTGCTTCTGGCAGCTCAAAGGCTTTGAGTCGATACACTCGACCAAAGTTAGTAAAGAACAAAATCCAGTCATGGGTAGAACTAACAAAGAAGTGACGCACAATATCATCTTGCTTTAGTTCTGCCCCGCGAACGCCTTTACCGCCACGCTTTTGTGACTTATAAGCATCTACCTTGGTGCGCTTTGCATAACCAGTAGAAGTAATAGTCACCACAACATTTTCACGAGCAATCAGGTCTTCCTCAGTCACATCACCGGTGGCAGCAATGATTTCGGTGCGGCGCTCGTCGCCATGCTTATCGACGATCTCCTTAAGTTCATCACCAATAATTGCGCGCTGACGCTCAGGCTTTGCCAAAATATCCACATAATCGGCGATCTCTGCTTCAATTTCAGCCAATTCATCAATAATCTTCTGACGCTCCAGAGCTGCAAGCCTACGCAGTGGCATTGCCAAAATAGCCTCTGCCTGGATTTCGTCAACGTCGAGTAGCTCCATCAAACCAGTGCGAGCAACTTCAACAGTGGCGGAACGTCGAATAAGCGCAATAACTTCATCAAGCATATCGAGTGCTTTGATGAGTGCGCGAAGAATATGTGCTCGCTTTTCTGCCTCGTCTAAGCGGTATTGCGTGCGTCGAACAATAACTTCAATCTGATGATTAACATAATTGCGCAACATCTGATCGAGACGCAGGGTACGAGGCACTCCATCGACAATAGAGAGCATATTTGCGCTGAAATTGGTTTGCAGCTGTGAATGCTTATACAAATTGTTGAGCACCACGCGTGGCACTGCATCACGCTTGAGCGTAACCACAATACGCATACCCACACGGTCTGAGGACTCATCCTCAATTTTAGAAATACCGGCAAGTTTTCCATCACGAACTTGCTCTGCGATATTAGAGATGAGATTATCTGGATTTACCTGGAATGGTAACTCGGTAATGACAATAGCTTGGCGCGAACCTTCTTCTTCGATGGTACTAACGCCACGCATCCGAATAGAACCGCGACCAGTGGTATAAACATCTTTAATTCCTTGGCTGCCGACGATCAACCCAGCTGTTGGGAAATCTGGTCCTTTGATGTACTCCATGCACGCTTCTAGTGCAGTGGTGTCATCCGCGTCTGGATTCTCCAACATCCAGTAAATAGCATCGGCTAGCTCATTGAGGTTATGTGGCGGAATGTTGGTTGCCATACCCACGGCAATACCATTGGAACCATTCATCAATAGGTTTGGTACACGTGAGGGCAGCACCTGTGGTTCTTGAGTTTTGCCATCGTAGTTGGGAGAAAAGTCCACAGTATTTTCTCGAATGTCGCGCACCATTTCCATGGCCAATGGGGTGAGGCGACACTCGGTATAACGCATAGCAGCTGGACCATCGTTACCGCGAGAACCAAAATTACCCTGGCCGTCGACGAGCGGGTAACGCATATTCCAGTCTTGGCTTAAGCGTACGAGTGTGTCGTAGATTGCGCTGTCACCGTGTGGGTGGAATTGACCCATTGTGTCGGAAACTGGACGAGAAGACTTGACATAACTGCGATCTGGGCGGTAGCCAGAATCGTACATTGCGTAGAGAATACGGCGGTGTACAGGTTTAAGACCGTCCCGAACCTCGGGTAGCGCACGACCAACAATAACCGACATTGCATAGTCGATATAGCTGGTTTGCATTTCTTCATTGAGGTCAATGGGGCGGATACGGTCGAATGTATCTCCCGAGAGATCGTCGCTCATGAATTACCTTACTTTTCTTGTTATAGGAACATCACCCACTTTAATCGAAAAAAGACAAGAAAGCCGCTTATTTTGGCGTATAGTGCCCCAAAAGCAGGCAAGTGGTATCAAAGTGATACCACTTGTTAGGATGAGTTCATGGCAATGACACTTCGACTCACCCATGAACAAGACCGCGCATTGAGCTTACTTGCCCATATGCACGGCACCAGCAAACATGAAGCAGCAGTACGCGCCATAGTCTCTACTGCTGCCCGCGCGCTTGCCGACGCTCATGTCAATGATCTTGCCCATGCCCACATTGACAAGATCTCTCGCACCTATGAAAGACTGAAAGACCGCCCCACTCATGCACGCTCTAAGTAATGAACAAATGCTTATCATTGCTGATATTTTCTGCGAACGCTTTAATACACACATCACAGACTATGCTGCCTTGACCTGTATTAGTGCATTAAGTTCTGCAGCTATTCACTCAGTTCCTATATTCACTACCCCTCAGGCATATCTTGATTATGTCCATCTATTCATTGCACAAAATCCACCACTCGCCCACGCTAATGAAGCATTTAGTGAATACCTAGCGCGTATTTTCGTCGATCTTAATGACGCTACTTAATGTTTTTAACTACCTGAATATGTGTAGCAAAAGCACGCATTATCCAGTAACCTGCCAATCCAATAAAAGGACTAATTCCGCCTATACTAAACGCAAAAATGGCAGCAATCGGTATTTGAGAACCCCACACACTAATAAAATTGCTTAAAAACTCACTGCGAGTATCCCCAACTAAACGTAGTGCAGTCACATTACCGTAAGTAAAACCAATAATCGGACACAGAAGCACGATAATCAAGCTAACAAGAATATACGACCCAATAATATGGGTATCTTTTGCCAGAAACACAAAAGTTAGCGATGAAACAATAGCAACCATAATGGCAGCTACTACCCCAATACCCAGGAATAAACTACGAATTACGTGTATTCCAGCGACACCATTATGCTTTTGCTGCCAGTCATGTTCTTTACCAATGACATACAAGGCTGCCGTCGAAAAGCTTGACACCCAAATATATGCGACGATATGGAACTGCGTACCAAAACGCACACTTGCTAAAGCAGAGGCACCAGAAAAAGATAAAATAGCAACGAAAATAATACTGCCTGTGTAATCTACAAACGCAGAACTAGCTGCTGGCAGTGCCATTTTTTGCCACCCATGATAATTTTCAGCCGAATTTTCCTGCCGCACGTGTACGCTAGCCATACTCCACGTCAATGGCAGTAAAACAAGCAACGGAATACATACGCTAAAGGTGCTTGCTATACCTGCACCTAATGCCCCTAATTCTGGAAAGACACCAATACCAAAAATGAGTACTACATCTAGAAACACATTAATTGGTGCGCTCATTACCATGACCAACAGTGGAATGTTTTTTCGCCCCCACAAAGTCAAGAAAATTACCAAAGTCGTATTTATGATCTGGAAAATCAAGCCCGGAATTCTTGTAATGAAATAACAAAGACCCTCATGCCATAATTCGCTATCAACAAGATGCAAAGCAATGACTGCACCACCAATAGAAACAATCACAATACCTGCAGAAAGAGGAACCAAAAAACTTAAAACATTTTTTATGCCATATGTTTCACGTGACTGTTGTGAATTAACTCGTGGTGCCATGATTCGTACTGCCATGAGTGAACCTAAGAGAACATTCGTCGGTAATTCATAAAGCGTGATACCAATTGCAATTCCAGCAAGAGTCTGAGTGGAATAATGTCCAATAATTAAAGAATCAGTAAGGTCAATGGCAATACTGATAAATGAAGCAGCAATGATAGGTAAAGCATTTTTAGTAATTTCTTTAACTGAAAAATGTTTAGGCTGCATCATTATTCCTTAACTTTCAGAAAACCTAAAGAACTTAGATAGTAATATACGCGCACAAACAAAGTTTGCACGCGTATATTGTTGAGACAAAAGCCCAGAAGCTAAAACTTATACATCCAGGAAACGAACGTCCTTAGCTTTGCGAGTAATAAAGCTACGTCGGGCAGACACATCATCACCCATCAAAATGGAGAATAATTCATCTGCGCGCTGCGCATCCTCAATATCAACCCTACGCAATGTCCGAACACTTGGATCAAGAGTGGTTTCCCATAACTCTGAGGAGTTCATCTCACCAAGACCCTTATAACGCTGGATACCGTCTTCCTTGTTGATCTTGCGTCCTTGAGCAAGACCCTCAGCTAATTGTGCATCGCGTTCTGCGTCGGAATAAGCAAAACCTGGTTCACCCTTGCCCTGCCACTTCAACTTATACAGTGGTGGCTGTGCTAGATATACGTGACCCTCTTCAATGAGCTTTGGCATGAATCTAAACAGCAAGGTCAAAAGCAATGTTGCAATGTGCTGACCATCGACGTCCGCATCGGCCATAAGCACAACTTTGTGATAACGCAGCTTGCTAATGTCGAACTCATCATGAATACCTGTGCCTAATGCAGTAATAATTGCCTGCACCTCAGCATTTTTGAGCACCTTATCCAAGCGTGATTTCTCAACATTGAGAATTTTACCGCGCAACGGCAAAATCGCCTGGAATAAAGAATCACGACCGCCCTTTGCAGAACCACCCGCGGAATCACCCTCCACAATGTAGAGTTCTGATTTGACTGGATCATTAGAACGACAATCGGCAAGTTTACCAGGCAAACCAGCTGAGTTTGTTGCTGATTTACGAGCCATATCACGAGCACGTCGGGCAGCAATACGAGCATGAGCTGAAGAAAGCGCCTTATTAACAATGACTTTTGCTTCTGCAGGGTTAGCATCAAACCATTCAGAGATGTGCTCACCCACCATGCGCTGCACAAAACTCTTTACCTCAGTATTACCAAGTTTTGTTTTTGTCTGTCCCTCAAACTGTGGATCAGCAACACGCACAGAAATAACCGCAGCCAAACCCTCGCGGCAATCGTCGCCAGTTAATCGACCATCTTTTTCTTTGATTAACTTATGCGCTTTAGCATAGTTATTCATCAAAGTAGTCAGCGCAGCACGGAAACCTTCTTCATGGGTACCGCCCTCAATCGTGTTAATTGTGTTAGCAAAAGTATGCACACTTTGGCTATAACCAGAGTTCCATTGCATTGCTAACTCTACTTCTAGACCATCGCCTTTAGCATCAAAACTAACAATCGACGGGTGAATAGCTGATTTAGACTTGTTGAGGAATGACACATAATCCTCAAGACCATTGGGATAGTAGAAAGTCTTTTTCTTTTCTTTCTTTACTACTGCTTGATTGGAATCAGCTTGCTCATCGAGATCTTCCAAGGACGCAAGTTCAGCGCCCTGATCAGCAGCTGCCGCATCAGCAATTGCCTCTAATTCAATTTCTTCTTCAGTAGCTCGCTGATCGGTCAAAGTCATGGTCAAACCTTTGTTAAGGAATGCCATTTCTTGCAGACGACGCGCAATAGTGTCAAAAGAAAACTCAGTAGTCTCAAAAATTTCTGCGTCGGGCCAGAAACGAATAGTGGTTCCTGTACCACGAGCATTGCCACCCTCTACCAAATCATCAGGTACTGCATTGGTGAAGTTTTGGTACCAATGCTTGCCATCGCGCTTAATATCAGCTTCGACGCGGGTAGACAAGGCATTAACCACAGAAATACCCACACCATGTAGACCACCAGAAACTGCATAGGAATCTGAGTCGAACTTACCACCGGCGTGCAATTGAGTCATAACTACCTGCACTGTTGGTGCGCCAGAGGGGTGCATTTCCACTGGGATACCACGACCATTATCCACAACTTCCACGCCACCATCTTTAAGGAGGGTGACATCTACATTAGTGGCGTGACCAGCCATTGCCTCATCGACTGAGTTATCGACGACTTCCCATACTAAATGATGTAAGCCGCGTTCACCGGTAGAACCGATATACATACCTGGGCGTTTACGAACAGCCTCAAGTCCCTCAAGAATCGTAATGGATGAGGCGCCATATTCGTGTTCAGCAGTTGCCACGGAATTAGCACTCCTTGCTCTAAATTGCTCTTAGACGTTTTTATTCTACACTGTTTACTCCCCTACGCGCCTAGCTGCACACGGCTTTTAAGGGAAAATGAGCGCACTATCCATAGGTGTCTCTTGGACCTCTGCCCTTAACGTGCAAAGGACCATGCCGCCATGTAGGTGCTTTGGGACCATAAATATGCAATTTCACCACAACATTATCGCCGACTTCCACAGCAATTTTTTGCAAAATATCATGCTGCATATACCTAAGATTGGTCGCCCACGCAGTCGAGTCACAACTAATATGCAACTCTTTATTTTTCAGCATTTCTATCGTGGTATGCGATGCAACATTATGCCCCACGACGTCGCCCCAATGTGAAATAATCCAACCACCAGCGAGTTCTTTTTTCCATCCACGTGTTGTGATTTCCCTATTCACAATAGAAGAAAAACCCTCTAATTTATTTTTCTTACCCAATCCTCGTCCATCGCGACCAGTTGGATACCCTAAACGCGGTGGTCGAGATGGTGTTTTTTTCCTCGGCCGCACTATTGAAGTAAGTGAGATATTTCGTTTTTTTGCCTGCTGGCGGATACTAAGGAATTTTTGCGTTACTAAATCATCTTCTGGAGAAAAATCATTATCCATGCTTATTTCTCCTGTTCCTGAGGTTGATCGGAGTGCTTTAGTTGTTCAGTCTGGGAAGGATAAGAAAGAACCGACACTCTACCTGAATCAGTATCGCGCACACTGACGTTATAGCGATGTATTTGTTTGTCATGAGCATCGCTTTTAGCAAGATTTTCCGGTAAATCTTCATCAACAGCTGCGGTGATAAAGACCTGTTCCACATCATCAATGATTCCAGCGAGTTTTTGTCTACGCTGGGTATCAAGCTCGGCAAAAACGTCGTCAAGTATCAAAATGGGATTTACTCGGTCTTTTTTTAATAACTCGTATTCACCAAGGCGTAGGGCTAGAGCAAAAGACCAAGTCTCGCCATGACTTGCGAAACCTTTAGCAGGATAATTTCCCAAAAGTACCTCGAGATCATCTCGATGAGGACCAATAAGGCTTACCCCACGATCAATTTCTTTGGTGCGCATTTGTGATAATTCATGCAGCATTGCAGCTTCAAGAATCTCTACTCGTTCTACGACGGACAACTCTTGTGTTTGGAGTTGCTGCATAAGATCAGCATTATCAATAGTGCTGGAATATGCAATGGTCGCAGGACGTGATTCAGGAGCAATATGTGCATAAGCACTATGGACTAAAGGGAGTAATTCTGCGATAAGACTTAATCTAGCTTCAACAATTTGTGCACCATAATGAGCTAATTGCCCATCCCAGACATCTAATGTAGCAAGTGCTGTATCCGTATCTTCGCTAGCTGTGGTATGTGCCTGGGCAGTGTAACCACGTTTGAGAGCAGCAGTAGCAGTTTTTAATAATGAATTACGCTGCCGCAATACTTTGTCATAATCTGCTTTTACCCCAGCCAGTCGTGGGTATCTGCTGGCAATGATGTGGTCTAAAAATCTGCGTCTTTGTTCTGGTTCGCCACGTACCAGCGCTAAATCTTCTGGAGAAAACAACACAGTATGAACTACACCTAATAGTTCTCGTGGTGATTCCAAGCGAGTACGGTTTATCTGTGCCTGATTACTTCCTCGTGCGCTGATAAGTAAATGCGCTATGAGTTCTCTACCTTCATTGATTGCTTTTACTGATATTCGTGCAGATTGCGCACCTTGGCGAATCAACGGCATATCACTTGATACTCGGTGAGAACCTAGGTGCGCCATATATCCGATGGCCTCAACAATGTTTGTTTTGCCAAAGCCATTGCGGCCAACAAAAATGTTGACACCTGGTTGCAGTGCTATTGTGCACTGGTCCCAGGATCGGAAATCACGTAACTCAAGTTCACGAAGATACACTGTGGCGTCTTTTAATCCTTTTAATTCTTAGTTAGGCAGGCGAACTGGCATGAGCAAATAGATGAAATCAGATGCTGGCGTATCAAACATATCGTCCTCACCAAGTTCTGGTAATTGCTCTGGCTCTGGAATGAGAATTGCTGGTCGTGATGGCTCAGTAAAACCGAATACTACTCGGTCAGATGACACAGCACTCAGCCCATCTCGTAAATAACCTGGATTAAAGGCAATGAGCATTTCTTCATCGCCACTAAAAGCACAAGGGATTGCTTCTTCAGCATGACCGGCATCATTTCCACCTGCAGAGAGGATAAGTTCACCTTTGGTGAAGTTCATTCTGATCTGTGCATTGCGATCAGCAACCAAAGAGACACGTCGAATAGCATCTTGTAGCACGGAAACTTCTACACTTGCGATACAACGGTGTTTCTTTGGCAAAAGAGGCTCCACATTAGGAAACTCGGCATCGAGCATACGGCTAGTGGTTTGGCGCGACTCAACTCGAATACCAAAAAGACCATCTGATCCGATGTCCTCACCAGCACCAACAGCAATTTCTACCGGCTCTTTAGAATTTGCGTCTAGGGTACGAGCATTCTCAACTAGATTTTTTGCCAAAATAAGTAGTTTTGCTTGAGCATCTGCCACTGAAGGAACCCAGTTGAGGCGTCGAACAGCAAGACGGAATCGGTCAGTTGCAGTCAGAGTTACCAACTCACCATCAATTTCCATATACACACCGGTCAGCATTGGCAAAGTATCATCTTTACCTGCGGCAATACTGACCTGATTGATTGCATTAATAAAAAGTTGAGTATTAATAGCACCAGTAACCTCAGGTAATTGAGGTAAAGGTGGATAGTCGTCTAATGGAATTGAGGGCAGCTCAAAGCGAGAAGAACCACATACTAGCTGAACTGTGGAACCATCAACATAAATTTCTACTGGTTTAGCTGGCAAAGTATTAACAATGTCGGCGATGAGTTTACCAGCTACTGCTATTCGACCAGGTTGCTTTACCATTGCTGGGATATTTACCTTTGTGGACACTTCATAATCGAAACCAGCTAGTTCTAGTCCCTCGTCATGAGCAGTGATAAGCATAGCTCTTAGCACTGGTTGCGATGGTTTGGGTGATAAGTTTCGGGCAACCCACGATACTGCGCTAACTAAGTCTTCTTTCTCGACCTGAAATGACACATTCTGATCGTCCATACCAAGCTCCCTTTTGTCTTTTAATGTTTAGCCGTTTAGCTCAAAAATTTTTAATAAGAATTACAAAGACTAAAGTACCCGCCTTTCGACGTCAGCGAAACTCCATTTTTGTTCTTTGTGAATAACTGCTTCACTTTTTGTAATTTCTTGCCACTGTGGTTTTGAGCAGTTTTCCCCAAGCCCTGTTTTTATTAGAGATTTTTCTTAAATATATTTGGTAATAACAGTAAGTCCTGTGAAATCTGTGCATAACCATTGTAATTGCACGCTGATAAAAGTTTTTGCGTGTGAAAAATTATGTGTATTTTTTGTGAATAACACAGTTTGCTTGTGGATAACTTTTAGAGTGCTTTTGTTATTCACAATTTTTCCCCAGATTTTCAGTTTTTGTACACATTTTTTCTCTACTTTTCCACAACAGTTTTCCTTGATTTTTCACCCTGCTATTGCGCTGTAATGTGATGAGTTTCATATAGTTACATTGCTGTAATTACACAGCTGTGAATAACTTTTGTGGATAACTGATAAAAAAGAAAAACCTGCAGATAAAAAGATGTTTTTTATCCACAGGTTCTAGTTAGGAATGCAGAGAAATACTCTGCACTAGCCGCACTAGCCTTTAATCTGCATGGTAATCTGCTGAATCTCGTTATAGATCTCTTTGTTTTGTGCGATTTCCTTGCGTATTTTTCTGTCGGCATACATCACTGTTGTATGGTCTTTGCCACCAAAATTTTCCCCAATTTTCGGCAAAGATAGTTCAGTGAGTTCACGGCATAGGTACATGGCTATTTGCCGTGCATGGGCGATGTTTGTCCTTTTGACTTTGCCGCGAATATCAGCTGCTTTTACCTTGAAATAATCCGCAGTTACCTCAATGATTGTATCTGGTGTGATATCCACATTTGACTGGTCAGGGGTTATATTTTGTAGAGCAACTTCTGCTGTTTCTCTTGTGAGCTCAATTTTGTTCACTGAGGCATAGGCAGATACTCGAATAAAAGCACCTTCTAGTTCTCGGATAGAAGAATCAAATCTACTAGCAATAAGTTCTAGCACTTCCCTATCAGCTTCAATGCCTTCAGCTCGAGATTTCTTCGACAGAATTGCGATACGAGTTTCTAAATCAGGTGGATAAATGTCTGCGATAAGTCCTGCCTGGAACCGAGTGCGGAGTCGATCTTCCAAGGTGGTTAGCTGTTTTGGCGGACGATCTGAGCTGAGCACAATTTGCTTACCGCTTTGTTCTAGCGCGTTAAATGTATGGAAAAATTCTTCCTGAGTTCCTTCTTTACCTTGTAGGAACTGAATATCGTCAACCATCAAAATATCAACTTCACGGTAGCGACGCTTAAAAGAGGTTTGACGGTCGTCGCGAACTGAATTGATGTAGTCATTAGTGAATTCTTCACTAGAAACATATTTAATTTTTAGTTCTGGATTTAATTGGTGAGCATAATTACCAATGGCGTGCATCAGGTGCGTCTTGCCTAGACCAGAATCGCCCCAAATGAATAGCGGATTGTAGGCACGAGCAGGCTTTTCTGCTACAGCAATCGCAGCCGAAGCCGGCAATTTATTGGAGTCACTAATCACATAGTTGTCAAAGGTATGAGCAGGATTAAGCGATTCGAGTTTTTGTGCCTTATTCCCTGTTGTCTCGGTGAGAGTTGAACTAGGTGAGGTCGATAGTGTTGCTAATGTTGCTGCCGTGGTATTTGCCTGTGCGAAACTAATAGGATCAGGTTGTGCCACCTGGGTTTGACGCTTGAACCCTGTCTCATCATCAGCACTATGAGTAGTTTCCCAACCTATTTGAGCAGGTTGTGGCGCTGATTCTACCTGAGTAATTTCTTCATGCTCATTTTGCTGCTCGACGACAACCTGTGGATCAATGGTAACTGCAAGAGCAAAAGAGCGACCCATATGTGCGCTGAGCACTTGCGAGATGACACTACCGAGTTCGCCTTCGATAAAGTCCTTCGCCTTGGTATGGGGAACAGCTAGCACAGCAACACCTTGAACGAGTGCCACAGGCTTCGCCAAATGTAGATATGCGCGTTTTTGTGCACTAAGTGGATGCAGATTCGCTTCATTTTTCTCACTCAGTGAGATCAGCTCATCAACAACTTTCTTCCATGTCTCGTTGAGGGAAGTAGTATTTTCCGTCACGTTCTAGATTCCTATACCAATTTTTGTGTTCAAGCGTCCATATGGTTGTGTAATTGCGTCATTTTCAATTCACCGTTTTGTTCACAGAGTAAATTTCCGATGACCTGGAATTCCACAGAGTTTTCCACAGCTGTGGAAAACTCTACAGGATTACTTGTGGAAAAGTTATCCACAAGTAATTCACAAGCCTGTGGATAATGTTAAAAACTAAATTTAAGCCGTCTACCAGCAAAAACATTTAGTTTCCCACAAAGTCTCAACCTCACGTTGAGAGTTATCCACAGAAAAAGTTATTCACAAAAGAACTCCACACATTCTTACTTGAACACACCAGCGTTGTCTAAATGAGAATGAAAATAATTTTTTTCACAGCCTTATAGCAGCGTGATGTGTTACTTTTAGTTCAGATTTCATTAAGAAAACTACATATTGTTTCACGGTGAATAAAGTGCATGAGTAGTGCGATTTTCTACATTTTTATTGATGGCTGGAAAGGCTCAATACCCTACCAAGAGCAAAAATTACAAAAATGTTATTTCAGGGGTAAAATTGGGGTATTCGTATGTCGATTTGGTTAGGACAGCTTTTCTCGCGTACTCTTAAGGAAGTTTCGCATAGCGATGTGCTAGTTGTTACTGATTTCCAGTGATGGTTTGCCTCTCGCTTATGCATTATGAAAATCGCATTGATGTTTATCCAACAAATGAATATCTAGCGGTTGAGGTTTCCTGAGTTATTCAAGAGAAACCAGATATCATTTTTTGTTTGTGAAAAATGATCCAGCGCTTAATGCGCACGCATGACCTACCGTGTCATGCGCGTTCGATATGCGCTGATTATTTTTCTTTGTTATTGAGGAGTTTAATCGTGACTAAAGGAAAGCGGACATTCCAGCCGAATAACCGCCGTCGTGCACGTAAGCATGGTTTCCGTACCCGCATGGCTACTCGTGCTGGTCGTGCAATTGTAGCGGCTCGTCGTCGTAAGGGACGCGCACGCGTTACTGCCTAATGCAGTAGTGCTGCCTAAGTGTTTCGATAACGGTGTTTCCTTCACAGCATAAAATAACTGATTCTGCTACTTTCAGAAAAGTAATTCGGAATGGTAAACGTGCTGGTAGGAGCACCGTTGTTGTTCATTTATACCGAGAAAACTATGCCCATTCCACCACGTCTTCCAAAGACGCCACTGCATATCCCCACATCACAACAGGTGGACCTCGATGTGGTTTGATTGTTTCTAAAGCAGTAGGAAATGCGGTTAAGCGTCACCATCTTTCGCGTTGGTTGCGTGTGATAATAATGGATCAGATAAAACACAATTCCACACTGCGCGCAGATAGGGAGTTGTTGATCGTCGTACGGTTATTGGCACCGGCTAGCACTGCTAGTTTTAGCCAAATGCAACAGGATGTGAGTATGGCGTTGGAAAAAGCATATTCTCGGTTAACACCCCTGGTAAACACATAATCATGGCACAAAAACAACAAAGTTTTCTTACTCGTGGACTATTAAAAGCAGTTGAGTTTTACCAAAAGTATCTCTCTGCACTTAAAATGGGTTCTACGTGTCGTTTTGAGCCAGTATGTAGTGCCTATGCTTTCGACGCACTGACTAATCATGGTGCAGTCAAAGGTTGCATTCTCATTTGTGTTCGATTGGCAAAGTGTGGACCGTGGCATCCAGGCGGATTCGATCCAGTTCCGGTAAAGTCGCGGTGAGTGTGTCTAAAACGTCCAAGATCTTGCGTGTAGTGGAGGAGTTAAAGCTAAGGTGAGTATCATCACATGGCCTATGAATTTAATCTATTGGCCGATTTCTGCCATTTTATGGTTCTGGCATAAAGTCGTCAGTTTTGTACTTGATCCTGGATCCGGTATTTCCTGGTTACTAGCAATTGTGTTGCTTACATTCACAGTTCGTCTTTTGCTCTTAAAACCAACCATCAATCAAATGCGTTCTATGCGTCGTATGCAAGAGTTCCAGCCTAGAATGCAGGAAATACGCAAAAAATACGCAAAAGACCAGCAAAAAATGATGGAGGAAACTCGTAAACTCCAAAAAGAAATGGGCATCAATCCATTAGCTGGTTGTTTACCTATACTTATCCAGATCCCTGTATTTATCGGTTTGTTCCATGTGCTGCGTTCTTTTAACCGCACTGGTACCGGTATAGGTCAGATGGGCTTGAGCATTGAAGAAAATCGCCAAATGGCTAACTACATCTTCTCCCCACAAGATGTGCAATCCTTCCTGGATGCGCGTCTTTTTGGTGTTCCACTATCTGCCTACATCTCTATGCCGGAAAATATGTATGCAGCTTTCCAACCGGTTGATTTCACCCGTGTCAGTATCATGTTGGTTGCAGTACCATTGATTGTGCTTATCGTTGCTGCTACTCACATGAACGCTCGGTTGAGTGTGGCTCGTCAAAAGGAGCGCATTGCCTCCGGTAAACAAAAAGCTGCTACTTCTTCTCAAGCTCAAATGCAGGCAGATATCATGAACAAAATGATGCTCTGGTTCTTCCCTCTAACTATTTTGTTTACGGGTGTATTCTGGCACATTGGTTTGCTCATGTATATGGCATCCAATAACATCTGGACTTTCTTCCAGCAGCGTATGGTGTTTGCCAAAATGGATGCTGAAGAAGAGGCAGAAATTCAGGCAAAGAAAGAAGCAAAACGCGCTAGCGCACCAAAACCAGGACAGCGTCCTAATAATCCAAAACGCAAGAAGAAATAACACTCTCATGGTTATCACCGGCCCACCACGGCTGGTGATTTTTCTTCTACGACACCCTCTATGATGAACACTATGCACAATGTAGATGCCTACGGCAATGAGATAGTCACCTCGCCAGAAATACTCACCCTTGTGGAAGACATCTTTGGCACTCATGCGGAAAAAGCCATTGAATATCATCGTCTTCTCGCTACCGACGGTTCTATCCGCGGTTTTATGGGACCTAGGGAAATACCAAAACTATGGGATAGACACATTCTTAACTGTGCTGTCATTAGTGAACTTGTGCCTATAGCTGGACAACCAACAATCGTTGATATTGGGTCAGGCGCAGGATTACCAGGTATCCCTCTTGCGTTAGCGCGACCAGACATTGACATTTTTCTCGTCGAGCCGCTGCTCAAGCGTGCTACTTTTCTCCAAGAAGTAAGCGAAAAATTAGCGCTAGAAAATGTGCAGGTGATTCGTGGTCGTGCCGAGGAAAAAACAGTGAAAAAGCAAATAGGTAGCGTTGACCTCGTGACCTCGAGAGCTGTAGCGCCGCTTGGAAAATTAGCTGGTTGGTCATTGCCACTCTGCAAAAAACACGGCGCTATGATCGCCATGAAAGGCACAACTGTCAGGGAAGAAATCGCCAGAGATGCTGCGCTAATTAAAAAAGCAGGCGGTGGCACAGCTGAGGTTTTGGTCGTCGGTAAGCAATTAACGCAGCCAACGACCGTGGTGAGAATCCCAAAACTAGATTCGATAAAGAAGTAGAGTAGGATAAATACACGACTAATACCAACGACGAAGAAAGGTCTGTATGGACGAGTTAAACTGGGATGATACGCCGATTGCCGCAGCAGCACGTCGGGCAGCCCAGGTATTGACCCCCAACAGCCTCAGCTTGCCTCGTCCAACCGCACCACGACGACTTACCGTTGCCAATCAAAAAGGTGGGGTCGGGAAAACCACAAGCTCAGTAAATCTTGCTGCAGGACTGGCAATCAATGGGCTTAAAGTCCTCGTCATAGATCTTGACCCACAAGGCAATGCCTCTACTGCACTCGGTGTGGAACACCGCGCAGGAACCCCCTCAAGCTATGAGCTGATTATTGGGCAATGTACCGCCGAGCAAGCAATGGCACAATCGACAGCAAGCGAAAATCTTTATTGCATTCCCGCCACTATTGATCTTGCTGGTGCAGAAATTGAGTTAGTGTCTATGGTGCGTCGTGAGTATCGACTACGTGATGCTCTCGATTCACCATTTATCCAAGAGGCAGACTTCGATTATATTTTCATCGACTGTCCGCCTTCGCTGGGATTGCTCACAATTAACGCTATGACCGCAGTTAATGAGGTACTTATTCCTATTCAATGTGAGTATTATGCGCTAGAAGGTGTTGGGCAGTTGCTCAATAACATTGCGATGATTCGCCAACATCTCAACCCAGAACTGCATATCTCCACCATTTTGCTTACCATGTACGATGGACGCACCAAGCTAGCGGAACAAGTCACCCAAGAAGTGCGGGAGCATTTTGGTGATGTGGTATTGCGGACAAAAATTCCGCGTTCCATCAAAGTCTCAGAAGCACCTGGTTATGGGCAAACCGTGTTGGCCTATGATCCAGGTTCTCGTGGGGCAATGGCATATTTAGATGCAGCGCGTGAACTTGCTCGTCGTGGTGACTATGTACCAAACGAAGATTCGGGTGCTATTGGTGTGGCACCGCAGCCAGAGGCACAAGACTCAGCAGAAACTAAGGAGTAATTAGTGAATCAAGAAACTCGCAAAGGCGGTTTAGGTCGGGGTCTTGCCGCATTGATCACTTCGAGTCCACGCCCTGACACCCGCATTGGTAGTAGCGCTGCCGACGTTGTCTTTGGTCCACAATCCACGAACAAAGATCCTCAGGCCACAGAGACTGAACCCAAAGCGGAAAAAGCTACTAATGGCACTGGTAAATCAAAAAACAAAAAAGCTGCTAAAGCAAAGAAATCCGCTGATAAAAATCTAGCAGCAAAGAATATAAGCGACACTGGTCGTGTTAATCCCATCATCGCCCAGGCAATACAGGATAAGGCACAACAAGAGGCCAGTACCAAAGACCAAGTAGATCAATTTGGGGCTAGCTATCAAGAAATACCCATCGGCCTACTCATTCCTAATGACAAAAACCCACGTCAAGTATTCGATGAGGATGATCTTGGCGAGCTAGTGCACTCCATTAGCGAATTTGGACTATTACAACCAATCGTGGTGCGTTCTACTGGTGATGGGCGCTATGAAATCATCATGGGTGAGCGTCGTTGGCGAGCATCCTCTAAAGCAGGATTAAAAACGATACCTGCCATTGTGCGTCAAACAGACGATTCCGATATGCTGCGCGACGCTCTGCTGGAAAATATCCACCGAGTACAACTCAACCCACTAGAAGAAGCTGCTGCTTATCAACAACTTCTTGAAGAGTTTGGGGTAACAAAAAATGAATTGGCGGATAAATTAGGTCGTTCGCGTCCCATGATTTCTAACATGATTCGCCTATTAGGTTTGCCTGTATCTGTGCAACGCAAAGTTGCTGCAGGTGTGCTTTCCGCTGGACATGCCAGAGCAATCCTGGGTCTAAAGCAAGGCGAACAAGCACAAATTACGCTGGCAGAACGCGTTATCGCTGAGGGAATGTCTGTGCGCGCCACGGAAGAAGCGGTTACTTTGCTCAATCGTGGAGAAGAAAAAGCGCAGCCAGTCAAGCGGGCTAAAGCACCTACACCGCAGTATTTCTCTCAAGCGGCTCAGACTCTAGCAGATGATCTTGACACTAAAGTATCTGTCACTGTGGGTAAACGTAAAGGAAGAATTGTGGTGGAATTTGGTGGTCGTGATGATTTTGACCGCATCATGGAGATTCTTAAACATCAATAAGCCCCTCAATAAATAGAAAAATATAGCGCTGTGGGAAACACAGCGCTATATTTTTCAGCTATCGCAAGGGAATCACAGTCCTTCTTTGGCAAGTAACTCACTGAACTTATAAGTACCAGTAGGCTGATTATCATTATCAAGTAGATAAAGTCGCTTTACCGCAACAACGATAGCCTCTGCAATAGCATCACGCTGGGCAGGATCAGCCAAAATAGCAACATCACCAGGATTGGTGAGATAACCAGCCACAATTTCCACAGTAGGCATCTTGGTCATGCGCAGTAAATCCCAGGTGCGACCATGACTACCACAGTTGATAAGCGAGGTGCGGGCAACAATCTCACGCTGAATAACGCTAGAGAGCAACTCGCCAATAACCGAGGAAGTTCCCTGCTGAGAACCAAAATAGAAGGTAGCTACACCATTGGCTTTTTCATTATGATAGTGATCGCATTGTAGGCAAATCATTAGGTCAGCGTCGAAAGCATTAGCTAGCTCAGCACGATCCTTATGCGACGGATTATCGTGGCGTGATCGAGAAACAATGGTTTCCATACCGGCAGCAATCATGCGCCCTTCGATGCGGCTCGCGAGATCCCAGATGATTTCCTCTTCAGTGATGTCACCAAAAGGTCCTTTGACAACAATGCCTTTATCATTTCCGCCTAGAGCTGGGTCAAGAACTACCCTTTTACCAGCTAATTGTGGTCCCGCAGCGCGGACTATTTCACGCTCGCGAAGCACTTGCGGAGAACCGCCAGTGATTCTTCTGCCCAAGCGCTTAAAAGCGCGGATAGTGTTAGGACCACAAATACCATCAATGTTGAGTCCATAATTCATTTGATAATTTACTAGGGCTTTGTGAGTATGCTCACCAAAATGCCCATCAACACGATCAGTATAGAAACCGAGTTCCTGGAGCTGGCTCTGCAATTGGGCGACATCATCGCCAACTAATTGATTACCAGGCTGGTAACTAAGAACACGCGCCCCCAGGGTATAGGAAGCCTCGCGCAACACTCGCAAAGTTGTTTCATCAATTTCTCCTGAAGCGATAATGCCACGAGATTGCTGAAAGCCCCTGAGAGCGTGCGCAAGATCCTCGTCGAAAAGTGTGTCTGCATCAGTGTATGTTTGCTTTTTAGCATCTTGGATGCTGATTGTCGCCGCACCTTCGGATTCATTAAGTGATCCCAGGCGCGCAAGCGATAACCTGACTTCGGCAACTCGTGGGCTACGATCACCGACTTTTAGCGTTTCAGACACGTTATAGGTTCCTCATATAGCTGACTAGAATGATACTGCTCTAGGATACCAGTTAGATATACTTTTTTAGTTCAGCAACAATCTCAGATTTAGAGCGAACTCCCACAAATTCTGAGACTTTCTCGCCACCTTGGAAAATAAGCACGCTAGGGATTGACATGATCTGGAACATGGCACCAAGGGTACGCTCTGCATCAACATCTACCTTTGCCACAACTACTTGATCACCTAGTTCAGCGGCAACTTCTTCAATAATTGGACCTAGTTTTTTGCATGGACCGCACCATTCAGCCCAAAAATCTACTAATACTGGTCGATCAGCCTCAATAACGGTAGATCGGAATGTATCTTGCGTAACATTAATAACATTTGTACTCATATGTGCTCCCAAAATTAGTTATATTCAGTCATATCAAGTTATACACTAGCCAAATAGTGTTCTACATCAATAGCGCCGCGTGCACCAGAACCAGCGGCAGTAATTGCTTGCTGGTAGTAGTCATCAACAAGGTCGCCGATGGCAAATACGCCAGGAACATTAGTGCGAGTTGAAGGCTGAGCAACGATGACATATCCATGCTCGTCGACGTCTACCTGTGGGCTAAACATCTCAGAACGTGGATCATGTCCGATGGCGACGAACATAGCAGTTACGTCGAGAGTGCTGGTTTCTTCCGTGACAGTATCACGTAATACAAGCCCACTAACAGAGTTCTCACCAGTGACTTCTACCACGGCTTTATTGGTTAAGAAGGTGATTTTCTCATTGTTCTTTGCTCGCTCTAACATAATTGCTGAGGCACGGAACTCGTCTCGGCGGTGAATGATAGTTACTGATTTAGCGAATTTAGTGAGGAAAATTGCTTCCTCCATAGCGGAATCACCACCACCAATAACAGCAATATCATGATCCTTGAAGAAGAAACCATCACAGGTAGCACAGGCAGATACTCCGCGTCCTAAAAGGGTTTGTTCACCAGGGACACCAAGATAACGAGGTGCAGAACCGGTGGCAAGAATAACAGCTTTTGCTTGGTAGAGCTCATCATCTACCCAAACTTTTTTCACATCGCCATCAAGATCAACACGGGTGACCAATTCCATTCTGAGATCAGCACCAAATCGTTGTGCCTGAGTGCGCATATTTTCCATAAGATCAGGTCCCATAATGCCGTCTGGAAAACCAGGGAAATTTTCTACCTCAGTAGTGGTCATGAGGGAACCACCATATTCGATACCCTCAAAAACAAGTGGCGCTAATTCTGCACGTGCTGCATAAAGAGCAGCAGTATAACCTGCAGGACCAGAACCGATAATGATGACATTGTGAATTGTATTGGTATCGCTCATTGCATGACCTTTCAATGCTTATGACTATTGCTGAGTATTAGTGCATACTGAGTGCAGTTAACTCAAGTGTAATCGTGACCGCCATGTTCTTCTAACGACGCTGCCATAGGCATTATTCCACTACATTCTGAACTAAACATCATGCATTGAGCGCTAAATGTGTCTTGAGGTTTTCTCGCGCACGCGAACGACGAGACTTAATAGTGCCAGGACGTACCCCTAATTCTTGGGCAGCGTGAGTAGTGTCAAAACCTAAAAGATCAACAAGTGTTACGGCATTTCTTTGCTCCATTGGTAAAAGAAACAGGGCTGAGTTAATCATGATGCCGGTCGTAAAGCTCTCTGTAGGATCTGCACTCGTTGCTTTGGTAATTTTTTGCTGAGATAGTACATCGTCAATGGTGATGTGATTATCATGATTTTTCCGTTTCGCGTAGAGATCATGCGCATTATTTTGGATAAGTCTATGCAGCCACGTCGAAAAGCTTGATTTGCCACTATAAAGATGTATTTTGTAAAAGGCTTTGAGTAGTCCATCTTGCAGGACGTCGGTGGCATCTTCAATAGTGTTGGTATAGCGCTTGGCGATGGCCCACACTCGTCGAAAATGTTTGGCCACGAGGTCATTGTATGAGGCATAATTGCCACCCAAAAAATCATCAATGAGCAAATCATCCTCGGTAGTGATGACGATATCGCCAAGGGCTGCGAGATATTCAGCAGGTTTGAGCATGAAACATGGTGTGATACCTGTCGTAGTTGGTATAGGCACTATGGGCATATTTCCCCCACTCACGTATGAAGAATGTCGATTGAATTACTAAACAATGAGAAATTATTGATTAGTATTGGAAAACAAAATTTTACCGCTATGGTTATTATCGTCATATGCACACCGCAGTGAACAGAAAACCATACTGTGCCCACACTGCGCTTATACAGCGTTTATGCACAGGAAATATCAGTGATAAAAGCACACTATCCCCTAAAGGGTTACACACCTTTAAGGGATAGCTACAGGAATCCGCCCAAGAACTTACTAATTGCCAATCACTGCCAACTCCACAATTGCATTCTGATTATCCTCAGGAGCACTGGTGATATAAAGCAGCACACCAGCCAATTGCTGCTTAGATGAAAGCGTAATCGAGTTTTCTGTGGTGGTAAGCGTCTTTTCTGCCAATAGTGGCAAGTTATTCACAGAATCTACCTGCTCCTCATCAACAATGCCATATACCTTGACATCCATTGGCTGATCATTGACCGTAGTAACTTCTAATTCGCTAATAATGCCTGGCACAACAGTGCGTACCTCAAGTCCTTGTTGGCTATGAACAAGCCAAGAAGTCTGAGGATCACCGTCGATAGTAAAAGCACTGCTATTGACACTATCTTGGCTGAGCATAGTCGGATCTTGTGCCCATGCTTGGACAGAACTAATAGGACGAATGAGCTCTGGCGACGGCACAGCTTGGGTTTTAGAACCAACAATGTTATCAGCAGAAATAGGGGCATCATTGGAGTCATGCGACAAAAGCGTAGTCAAATAAGCAGTAAGCAATGCACAAATCAGCACCAACACCACGGCAACTATAGTCAAAATCCCGATACCCTTATTGCTATAGCCTGCTCGACCAAAACCAGGAACATTTGCCGGCCGTGGTGCCTTATCCTCAGTCACAGCAAGAGCAGTGGGCTGTTTCTCATCCACATCAGCATGAGGTAACTCAAGGCCAGCCAATTTTTCGGGCAATTGCTCTGGTGGTGTATGCATAAGAGCAGCAATATCAGCAGGTGCAGTTTCCGGATCAATCAATTGACCCAAACCAGCACGAATACCACGCAAATCATTCTCCGCATGAGTACCAGGAAGAACCGCAGGGAAAGCCAACACCGCATGACCCTCAGTAGAAATACGAATACGTGCTCGGTTATCCAACCCCAGCGGAGTGTCTATCTCATGTGCTTTCGTCACTGCTTGGGCAAGCGGCTCGAAAGCATAAGCAGCAGCATAAGGATTCGGGTTAGTTTGTGCGATAGAACTCAACGAACGCCCAGGAACCCAATCAGCAATAATCAGCACCCCATCTCCATAAGGCTCAATTGCGATACCACTAGCAATAGCAGGATGATTAAGAGCAGCCAATACTCGCGTGCGACGAGTAACCTGCGCATTGAGTTGCGCAATTTTGATCCGCAATCCAGTAGGAGTGATATTGCGCGGACTATCTTGTGCTGCCAATTTGCTGAGATCAACGAATACAAGAGCCACTTCCCTACCCGTGGCGCTTTCTTTAGCCTGCCAGAAACGAGCGCCAGTAACACCACCGTGAGCTGCTAAGAGTCGGAATCTACCCGCTGACACCTCTGCACCAGCGATAAGCCGTGGACCATGCACAATACCAGCAGACATAGGAGGTGGAACAGGTGTGGAATTAAAGGAATCGTCGAAAGCAAGGGCTTCTGCACTAACAAAGGATTGCGCATTTAATTGAGGAGTTTCCTGCTCACCAACAGGCGACACACGAATAATTTTATTAAGCCCCGGTATGCGAGTTAGTGAGCGGGCAATGCTATTTACTTCCTCTAGCTTAGAGCGGCTTAATACGATACCAGTCACAAGAAGAAATACCGTGCCGTCGAAAAGCAAAAAGATAATGTGATGCGCACTGCCTAGAGAACTCACCACGGGCAGCACAGTGCCCAGGGCATTAAGCGCCCAAGAACAACCAAGAGCAGCAATAACACCGATACCAGATGCTCCCAGAGCCCAGAATACACTGCGCATAACCGTTGCACTGCCTAAAGAACCTAATTTGCGCCTGAGCAAAAAACCACCAATAACCGCACCACTGATAAAACCAAAACCATTTGCGGCAGCCAGCAAAATCACCACATTTTCTGGTCGGTTAGCAAGCAACGGAGCCAAGCACGATAACAAAACCTTGGTGACCGTAATACCAGCGATAATAAAGGTCGGCGTCCAGGCTTCTTCGCGCGCATAAAACACACGTAAATGCAATAGCACTGTGGCATAAGGCAAAAGCGTAAACGCTGAAAAGCTCAAGGTCATACCCAAAATAGTGGCATCGTGATGATCAAATTCACCATAGGCAAACAACCCGGTAGCAATAGGAGTACCAAAGGCAGTAAAAAACACCACGATAGGGATAAGCGCCAGATAAGTCAGCTTAGAGCCAAGCACCAAATCCTTGACCACTGCATTATTATCACCGTCGGCAGCATTACGCGATAACCGAGGCATAATTGCTGTCAAAAGCGTTACCCCGATAATGCCATAAGGCATCTGCAATAATAACCACGCTTGCTGATAGATATTTGGTGCCCCACCATCTGCACTGGAGGCAATGCGAGTGGTAATGCTATAACCAAATTGCGAGATAGCAACATAAACGACGATAGCCAAAGCCATCCCAGCAAATTCTTTCAAGCGAGCGTCAATTCCCCACAAAGGCTTAAGCGAAATACCTGAACGACGAATTGCCGGTAACAAAATGAGCATCTGCACTACCACACCCAAGGTGGTTCCTAAGCCCAACAACAAAATATGCGGATCACTCAGCGACGCTGGCTCCGAAGGAGATAACTGCCCAGGCAAGAAGCGATAAGCAAGCATGACTGCCAACCCGATAACATTATTAGCTACCGGAGCCCACGCCCCTGGCTTAAACACCCCTTTGGTGTTCAGCACTGCCATAAGCAGCGCAAAAAGCCCATAGAAAATAATTTGCGGCAAGAGTAAATAAGCAAAGTTCGTCGCCTGAATAACATTTACTTTGCCATCACTTTTTAGCATGAGCCTCGTAAGAAAAGGCGCAGCCAGCACAGAAATAATAGTGATAGAACCTAAAAGCGCTGTGGCAAGAGTAAATAACTGACGCACAAAACGTTCACCACGGTCAGGATCTTCCTTCTCAGCACGCACCAAAACTGGGATAACCAACGAGGTCAGCACCGCGCCGAGCACAATCTCAGTAATGAGATTAGGCAAGGTATTTGCGGTATTAAACGCAGAGGAAATCGCTGAACCCAAGGTCGTAACAATAACGACATTGCGCAAAAAACCAGTGATACGCGAAAAAAGCGTCGCAATGGCCATCGAACCAGTAGAGCGCACCACAGTCGAGTAATTCTCAGCTGCTTTTTCTTCCTCGGTGCTTTGCGTGCCTTCGACCTGCTGAGCCTTGGTATCATCCTTAGGCTGAGCAGCACTCAACGCACTTTGATCAGAATGTGCCTTCTGCATTGGCTTTTCTTGGAGCAAAGAACGATCGTGTTTTTGCGCCACCAAACACTTGTCATCTCCCTTAGGTGTTTGTTCAGGAACTGGCGCCGGTGCTGCTGCTTGCACAAAACGACGACGAACACCAGAAGATTCCCTGTGTGCATCCACAATGAGTCTCGCAATCTATTATCTATACATTATCCAGTGCCAAATATGAAGAATATAGAAGAATATATAAGGACATATCAGGCTGAACTACTTAACTACCACCATCAGTGTTACGAGTGGTGTCGTTGGCATTATGCTCGCCATTATGCTCAGATTTGTCGGAATGCCTGCTACGACGAGTTCTAACACTATAACTGTCTTGAGCCCGGTTATGAATCCTCGACTTCATACGATTACGTATCTGCGTACTTTTCTTCCGAACTCGCATGGTCTTTATCTCTTGGAGATTCCACGCAACTCGACCAGATTGTTGCCGCGATTGCGAACGTGAACCATCAGTGTGGTGCACTTTTCTACGGCGCAACACTACCCTACCCAGCAATAATGCGGTCAGACCAAAAACCATAATGATCGTGAGCATGGAAGAACCAAAAATTCCAGAACGCGTTTGCACCCCAATAGTAACTGGTGGACTAATGGCAGCATTCTGCGGTGTCGCCAACCATAAGGACAAATCAGTGCGCTTATTGTCAGTGGCCAATTCAGCAGTCATCGACACTGTAATAGACCCTTTTGCTGGAATAATCAAAGAATCTGGCACATCAACGCTAGTTCCAGCAGGACCGTTATATTGGATATTTGCATTTACCGGCAATGGCAAGCCATTTTGAGCCACGATCAAAATAGGAGAAGAATCACTGATCCGAGTATATACATTGCCCGGTGGCAATAACCCAACCGAATTACGTAATTGAGTTAAGGTATCTCGATTCGCGTCAAGAATGGCATATGCCCTGTTCACGCTCTCATCAAAGCTGCGGATAGTATCGCGCCCAGAATGAGTGAGTGCGCGTAAAATATCTCGGCGTAGGGGTGCGGTGAAATTATAGGGAGACAGGGCTAATTTTTTATCGTTGATCATCAATGAAGTGAGGTCATCGATATAATCTGCCTGCTGCTTGGCGCGCATAATTTCGGTTTCGGATAGCACAGTCGGGTCGTCGAAAGGCGAGCCATAATGCTCACTGTCATTTTGGCTATCCTGTTGTTCTTTGAGTTGTTCTAATTGTTCTCGTTTGGCGTCGTCGAGCTGCATATAGCTTTCCACCGCTAGTGCTTGTGCCTCATTTTCTGCTAAGAGCTGTGCTGCGGTATCGAGCAACTGACTGGGATCGCTTATCGACGTCGGCAGCATGGCAAGCACTGGCTTGGTGGCAGTTGCAATGCTTTGTCGTAGTGCTGCATCTGCTGTGGCATTGCGTGCTGCTAGGGAGTCACGGTAAGGATCAATGCGTGTAGCAGTGTTGCCATAGCCGATCATCTGTGGATTATCGCCCATTGTTGCCAGTGATGCTGCTAGGGAACTATCAAAGCTAATGGCATATATTTGTGGCGCTAAGTAGCTGAACTGATCTACTTGTGGGACTTGCCACAAGGAGTTATCTGCCACTACTACCCGCACTGGTTGTGCCGGTGTGGGGTGAGTAGCACTTTCGACGCTGCTGCGTCTAGTTTCTTCGAGAGAACTGGAGCTAGAGTTATTGCGATCCGGATTTTGTGGTGCAGTATTTTTTTGTTGAGTATCCCATTCTTCAGCAAGGTCAGCACTGTGTTCGAGTTCATTATTGAGCGCACTGCTATCTGCAAAGCCGAGGTTATGCGCTGTTTCTTCTTCGATGTAGCCGCTAGGCGCGATAAGGACATCGAGAGGATGTGCGTCAAGTACCTTTTCTAAGGTGCGTTTTCCTTGTAGAGTTGCTTCACGCATAAGCCAAGAATTATTCGTTGCAGCAACAGCATTGAGATCGGTATTTGCCCAGGGTAATGCGATGGTGCATGAGTTTTTCGCTAGTTCTTTTAGGCGTGCTACAGTTTTTTTTGCTTCTGCTGCGCCTTTGCCTTCTGCAAGGGTGAGTTCTTGGGTATCGAGTCCCCAGGAGTCGCGTAAGCGTTGCTTCTTCGATACGACACTTGGACGTGTATCAGCTACCTGGTATCCCTCTTGCATTCTGCTGAGTGTATCCACTAGCTGTGGGTCGAGTGCCACACAACTGGCATGAGCTAATTGCGGATGTGCTGCTATTGCTTGTTCATAGACATCAAGCAGCTTATCGACGCGACCCTGTTCTTTGAGCTGTTCAATTAAGTTTTCATTGCGCAAAATAAGGGGAGCTTTTTTGGGTGCATCCCCAGTTTCACCAGGAAGAATATCGATGTTGGTGGTGATGGGATAAATAATACTGAGCTGTGCAGGGGTGTGTTCTGGCTGTGTGGCTGTCTGTTTTGTTTCCGGTTCTTTATTTTCTGCTGGCGGTGTGGGTGCTTGCGGTGGTTCAGAAACGGAAAGGGTGAATCTGCTTGTGGTGTATTTTCCTTCTTCATCACTGAGTTTGATGAGGATAGGATAGAAACCTGCGGTGAGTAGGTTGAGGCTTTCTGCGTCGCCAGTTGTGGTAATCGGAAGCGAGATTTCTATTGATTTCCCTGGTTGAATCACTGTATTTGCTAGGGAATCAACTGTTTTTTCTTGTGCTTGATAAGGGAAAAAACTAGGGTCACCTACGAGCACTTTGCGTGTGCCAGCTAATGTTTGCTCTGCGTCGGCATGGGAGACGCTTAATACCAAGTCAGATGTATTGATGGCATGATCGCTATGGTTAGTGATCGTGACGCCTATTTTTATGGAATCACCGAGCATTGTCTTTGAGGGGACGTCGTGAAGCTCTAGACTCATTGAGGTATCTTCGACTCGTAGTTCTGGATTAACCCACAGGTTTGCTACGTCTGGGTTAGTCGGTGATAGTGGAAAAACCTCTGCCTGTGCCCTGGGTATAGGAGTTAGTCCTATGGCTGTGCTAGAACCAAGTGCACATATGAGCATGGTTGCAGATATGTGTCGGGCAAGGCGATGAGTGGTGTGGTTTTTTCTCATCGTGGTGTGCTCCTCCCCTCGCTTGCCTCCTGCCTTGCGTATTGAGGTAAAAGTTCGTAGGCGATACGAGCTAGTTTGCGTTCATCTGCATAGGCAAAATGCTCAATGAGCTGTGAGGCAGGTATCCATGCCACTTCGGTAACTTCAGGGTCTTCGTCATTGAGGTCACCATCAACATAGCGTAATAAATGGTGGTGAACTGTTTTGTGGATCCGAACTCCTTCGGAGACAAACCAATAATCAATGGTGCCTAGGTCGGCAAATACTTCGCCATGAATACCAGTTTCTTCCCAGACCTCGCGTTCGGCAGTAGCGGCAATATCTTCACCATCTTCTACGTGACCTTTAGGCATGGACCATAGAATTCGTCCGCGGCGGTCGAGTCGACCGATGAGTGCAACATATACCCTATCGAGTGCGATACTTCCGTCTTCGCGTATTGCTTCTGCCAGTCCTGACATGACCAAGCCGCCGGCTGAGGTTTCATTACGCACCACCATTGTGCTGTTGTGGCTACTACGCTTTGGCGATTGGCGGAAATTCTTTCCACTCGTTCCATTCTTGTGATTCCGCCTACGACCACGTGAATTACGTGTAGCACGTGAATGTGGTGCACCAGCATTATTTTTTCTATTGCGAGCGGTACGACGACGTTTTGCGCCTTTATTATTCTCAGTTCCACTGTCCGTTTGCCGTGGTTTTTGCCCAGCACGCGTATTTTTCTTTGCTTCTGAGGAATGAGTTTGTGCGCTTTCTGCATGAGAGTTGCCCCGTCGGCGCGCACCTTGATTGTTTTTATTTTGTTTTTTCTTCTCTTTTGTCTGAGAAACTTGCTGCTGTGATTGTTGCCCTGATTGCTTCGAGGTGCGTTTATCCTGATCCTCGCGAGCATGGGCAGCATTATTATTGTGATTATTATTGTGAGCACGTGTGTGTGCTTGGGAATGTGAACGCCTACGGCGACGCCTGCGCTGTGCTGCAGGTGTTCGACCTGTCTGCGCTGGTTGTGCCTGGGAATTATCGTTCATTACTGTCATGCTAACTGCTAGGAGGGGGTAGCGGTGCTACGAACCGCTTTTAACTAGAATTATTTAAGCATACCGAGTCGATGGACGTAGAGTCGATTTACCCTATTCTGTTTTTCGTCCATTAGCGTGGTGGAAACAATGGAAAAGCCGACTAGAGCAGGTAGGATGTTCTGAGTGAATCCACAACATATTGATATTCAGTTAGCTGGTGTTTTAGCTCGTGCACAGGCAGCCCTCAACCAGGAAAAGGCACTGCTGCAACCATTAGCTCAGCTATTCCATGAGCATGGTTATCAGCTGTATGTGGTTGGTGGGTGTGTTCGTGATGCCTTGTTGGGAACCTTAAGCAATGATTTGGATTTCACAACTAATGCTCGCCCACAAGCCATTAAGGAAATTCTTTCTGGCTTTGCCGACGCTATCTGGGAGCCAGGTATTGCTTATGGCACAATCTCTGCAGAGAAAGATGAGCGGCAACTAGAGATAACGACGTTCCGTTCTGATACTTATGATGGGCATAGTCGTAATCCTGAGGTGCTTTTTGGCGATCGGCTTGAAGACGATCTCATTCGTCGAGATTTTCGGGTTAATGCAATGGCAATTGAGATCCTTCCCGATGGTTCTATGCAATTCCACGACCCTATGGGTGGGCTTGATGATCTCATGGCATCGCGTTTGGATACTCCTGCTACCCCAGAGCAAAGTTTTCATGATGATCCGTTGCGAATGTTGCGCGCGGCGCGTTTTGCTGCTCAATTAAACTTTGAGGTTGCTGAGCGGGTCCGGGTGGCAATGGCGCAGATGTCTCAGGATATTGCGCGCATTACTGCTGAGCGGATTAGAGCGGAATTAGATAAGTTGATGCTTGGTCAAGCACCGTGGCAAGGCATTGGGTTGATCGTCGATACGCATATCGCAGATATTATTTTCCCTGAGATTCCTGCTTTGCAATTAGAGCAGGATGAGCATCAACAGCATAAGGATGTTTATGCTCATTCTCTTAAGGTGCTGCGGCAGGCGATTGGGCATGAGCAAGAGCCTGATTTGGTGCTGCGGTGGGCAGCTTTACTGCATGATATTGGCAAGCCGGATACGCGTGCTTTTAATGAGCAGGGTCATGTGTCCTTTCACCAGCATGAGGTGGTGGGTGCTAAGTTGGCTCGACGACGTATGCGCGCATTGAAATACTCCAAGCAGATGATTAGTGATGTGAGCCAGCTGATTTATTTGCATATGCGTTTTCATGGATTCAGCGACTCTGATTGGACTGATTCCGCGGTACGACGTTATGTAGCAGATGCTGGGGAACTTTTGCCACGTTTGCATAAGCTAGTTCGTTCTGACTGCACGACGCGTAATAAGAAAAAAGCAGATCGTTTAGCTCGTGCTTATGATCGCTTAGAAGAACGCATTGAAGCCTTGGCTGCTGCGGAGGATCTTGCACGAGTGCGCCCTGATCTGGATGGGAATGAGATTATGGAAATCCTCGGCTTACAGCCCGGTCCAGAGGTGGGACAAGCATGGACATTCCTCAAGGAATTGCGGCTTGAATGTGGACCATTGCCGAGAGAAGAAGCGATTACCCGATTACAGCAGTGGTGGGCGCATACGCAGAAGGAAGGAAAATGATGTCTCGGTTATTTGCGGATTCCTTATTCAACGCGATGGAAAAAATTGATCCTGTGCCTGGGATGTTGCTCCTGGCCTCCCCTGGTCTTGCCAGTGATGACTTTGCCCGTAGCGTCATTTTGCTCTTGGAACATAATGAGATGAGAAGTTTTGGGGTGAACCTGGTTGCTCGTAGCGACATTGCCATCGGTAATGTGTTGCCTGAGTGGATTGATCTGGTAGCAAAACCCAAAGTTCTCTACATTGGTGGTCCGATCAATCAACAGGCTGTTGTTGGTGTTGGTGTGACTAAGCCTGATGTGGATATTGCGCAGCATGATTGTTTAACCCGTTTAGCTAATCGACTGGTGCATATTGATCTGCATACTTCACCCCAGCAGCTTGATGACCTCATTCAGGAAATGCGTATGTTTGTTGGTTATGCAGAGTGGGCGCCTGGTCAATTAGCGGAAGAAATCGAATGCGGCGAATGGTATGTTACTCCTGCCCTGCCTTCCGACGTTACGGCTGCCGGTGTTGTTGATGTATGGGGCAGTATTATGCGTCGGCAGCCAATGCCATTACCATTGTTTTCAACCTATCCAGAAGAGATTACCGATAACTGATGGTTTCACATGAAACGCGCAAAGAAATACTCGCTGCCATTAAACTTTCGTGGGCAGTGGGTTTGGGGCTTATCCCGCTAGGTCTTGCTTTTGGTCTTTTTCTCACACAATCTGGTTTTGACTGGTGGTGGACGCCTATCTTCTCCATCGTTATCTATGCAGGTTCTATGGAGTTTCTTGCTGTGGGATTAGTAACCCAGGGTGTTGGTCCTCTTTCTGCTGCTTTGACTGGTTTTATGGTGAATTTCCGCCATATTTTTTATGGACTGACTTTTCCACGACATCGGATCAAGAATAAATACGCCAAAGGTTATGTGACTTATGCACTTACTGACGAGTCCTATGCCATAGTCTCAGCCCATGATCTAGCTGCAACTCGTCGAGCTGAAAAACAGCTTTCTGGTAGGCAGATACTTACTATTGTCATTTGGTGCCAATTGCTATGGGTAGTGTCAGGTATTTTCGGTGCCTTGTGCGGAGCGTTTTTGCCTGCAGACATTAAAGGTATGGATTTTGCACTCACTGCCCTTTTCGCAGTTTTAGCGTGGGAGGCTTTTGCTGCTCACAAAGATTTATCATTGATAATTATCGCCAGCTGTCTTGCCTTGGCTGTAATCGTATTGGCTCCAGATAAAATACTTGTCCTCGCACTGACCCTTTACTTTCTGAGTCTAGTGCTGCGGCATCTCTCACCGAGATTGGATAAAGCATTAGAAATTCAACTAGGGAGTAGCGATAAGGATACAAAGCATGATTAACGAATTCACTGCTACTGCCCTAGCAGGGCTCCCGCCAGAGGTAACTTTAGAAAAAGTTGTGGCTGTGCTGTTGCCCGTGGGTATTGTCACCGTTTTATTGCGTCAACTTCCCTTTAGTGCTGTTCGCTTTCTTAAGGGAAGCTCTTTTATGGCATTATTGTCGCGAACAATGCCTGTGGGTGTTATGACAGTGCTCGTTATCTATACGCTCTATAGTTCCCGAACTAATCCAGGCGGTATAGGTGCTTCTGCATTAGCGTTATTTGCTACATTGCTCCTGCATTGGTGGCGCAGGAATGCTGGGCTATCGATCGTGGGCGGAGTTGTGTGTTATATGCTGCTAGTGAACATTGTGTTTGCTTAGCCTAATTCCGGGAATTTTTCTAGGACTTCTTGCCATAAAGCAAAGAAGTCCTTTTCTGTCAGGTAGTTACTCTTAATATCGGGAAAATTCTTATACTTTTCAGGATGAGGCACGGTTCTTTCCGGCGGTGCAGCAAGATTACGTGTGGTGCTTTCATTGGCGGCACCCTGAACTCTGCCGTGAGGATCCAATTCAATAATTTTGAGCAAAGAACATGGTTGCCCTGCTATATGCTCTTGCAGCTGTGCGATATGAGTGCTGGTGCCCACTTGTGGGATTGTCATCGTTAAGCGTATATAAAGTAATTTGCTCATAGAGTTTTAGTTTAACGCATGATTTTTTTAAGGGCAGTTTCACGTGAAACTGCCCTGCGTTACTTATGTCCTATTCACGGGCATAGCGACCGGCTAACCAAGAACAAATGATTAGCTGCACTTGATGGAAAATCATCAACGGCAGAATTAAAATGCTGAGATTAGTGCTTGGGAAAATAATTGCGGCAATTGGTAGTCCAGACGCTAGTGATTTCTTTGAGCCGCAAAAACTAATGGCAATGGTATCTTTTCTGTTGAACCGAAGCAGTGCACTGATTTTTTTGCTTAGAAATAGCATAAAACTTACGAGTAAAACAGAGAATATGATGAGGGTGATTATTTGCCAGGGTGCTATTGCTGACCAGATATGCTCCACCATTCCTGCAGAAAAAGCCGAATAGACAACCATGGCTATGGATCCCCTATCCACAATTTTCGTTGCTTTGCTTGCTGCTAAACGGGCGACCCAGGGGCGAGTGAGTTGACCTAGAATAAACGGAACTAGCAGTTGTAGCGATATGTCCATGAATACCGAAATGTCTATACTGACGGATTCCCCATTATTGGAATTGCCCATTAATAGGAATACCAATAATGGTGTCAAAACAACCCCAGCCAGATTAGAGACAGACGCTGCGACAATAGCTCCTGCAACATTGCCCTTGGCCATCCCAGTGAATGCTACAGAAGATTGTACCGTGGATGGAACCAGAGTTAGATAAAGAATACCAAGATAGAGTTGTGACCCTAAAAGATGTGTTAGTGGTTGTAGTCCCAGGCCAATAAGCGGGAAAATGACGAAAGTAAAACTGAGAACTGTAAGATGTAGCTTCCAGTTTTTCAGCCCGTCGAGAGCTTCTCTGGTGGATAAGCGCGCGCCATAGAGGTAAAACAACAGTGCAATACTTAGCTTGACACCGTAGCTAAATAGCTCAGCAAATCTGCCTTGAGCAGGGAAAATAATCGCGATAAGAACCGCGGAAAGAATAATGACAATCAGTGGGTCCAGTTTTTCTAGCCAGTGGAGCATGGTCATATTCTAGAGGGTATTTTCCCTGGTGTCAGGCAAACTTTTAGCTAAGAGGCGCTGAGCTTTTCACCTTCATTTTTGAGTGTAGCCGCGGTAAGTGGTGCCCGAGAAGGTCCGCTACTTACTGAGCCATCAGCGATATTGAACTCTGACCCATGCTTTGGGCAGCGCACGGTGTTGCCGTTGACCATAGTAATAATGCCATTAGCGTGCGGGCATATCGCAGAATAGGCTTTGTACTCTCCTTTAGTGGGCTGGGCGATGATGAACTTATCAACAATGATCGCACTACCGACGGGTACATCTTGGACAGAAACCGATGCGGAGCCGCTGCCACCACTACCCTGGCTGCAACCACTCAGAGCAAGAGCGCCAGCGAAAGTGGTTGCGGTACCAAGTAAGAAAGAGCGACGGGAACAAACTGTGGCAGATTTTTGGGAGTGAGTAGACATGATTCCATTATATCTCAGTCGTTCCTATGGGTGAGCAATTACATCACTGTGACGTAATTCTAATGACCTCAGGGCTGGCCAGAAAATTGCTAAAAATCTTTTGTCAGTGACGAGTCGCTGCTTTCATAGCAGAAACAAACTCATGGAGTTCTTTTTTGAGAGCTGGCATATCGGTAATATGAGCCGGGTTGGGATGAGTACCAGTTGTATGTGATTCGATAATGGCAGTAATCGCAGAACCGGTGATCGCTCCAGCGGCACCCGCGGAAATAGCATCAGCTACATGGGTTGGTGTAGAGATACCAAACCCAAGCAATACCGGTGCTCCATCATAACGAGTGATATTATCAATTACTTCCTTTAGACCAGTGGTCTGTGATTCACGCTCAGTACCAGTTACTCCATCACGTGAAATGGCATAAATATATCCGCGAGAATGTCTTGCCACTCCTTCAAGAGTTTGTGCACTTGCAGCAGCAGGAGCAATAAAAATAGGTGCAATACCAGCTACTTCAGCAGCTTTAATGAACTCATTAGCCTCTCTCACTGGAATGTCTGGCAGCAAAATACTATCGGCACCAGCTTGAGCAAACTCTTGATAGAAGGCATCGATTCCACGACTAAAAGGAACATTGCCATAAATGAGCATTCCAATGGGGAGCTGTGGATTTTCTGAACGAATAACCTTAATCAGTTCTAAGGCGGAGTCGATCGTTGCGTGATTATCAAGTGCTCGCAGGTGTGATTTTTGGATTGTTGGTCCGTCGGCAACTGGATCTGAAAAAGGGACACCGAGTTCTAAAGCGTCTGCTCCTGCGTCGATAAGCGTGCGGATGATCTCCAGACATTCTGCAGGAGAAGGGTCGCCAAGCATGACAAATGGCACAAAGGCACCTTCGTTTTTTGCGGATAGGGTGTCAAATAGTTGGGCGTAGCGATTGTGTGTCATTGGGCGATCTCCTGGAGTTTGAGTTCGGGGCGTTGTTCAAGCGTGCGACGAATGTGATCCACATCTTTGTCGCCACGACCCGATAACGAAACGAGAATGCTAATGTGCTCGCCTTTTTCCTCTGCCTGAGCAGCACGGTCAAGGGCATAGGCGAGAGCGTGACTTGACTCAAGAGCAGGGATAATCCCCTCTTTTAGCGAGAGAAGTTGAAAGGCCTGGAGAGCCTGCTCATCAGTGACAGCAACATACTGTGCACGTCCAGTAGCAGCGAGATAAGCATGTTGTGGTCCGACACCTGGATAGTCCAATCCCGCAGAGATGGAATATGACTCTTCCACTTGTCCTTCTTCATCGCGCATGAGATAGCTTTTTGCTCCATGCAGAATACCCATTTGACCATTGTTAATGGTTGCACCATGCTTGCCGCTGGCTAGACCAGCACCTCCTGGTTCTGCGCCAACTAATTCCACGGATTCTTCGTCGATAAAGTCGGCGAAAATACCAATGGCATTGGATCCACCACCCACACAGGCAACCACAACGTCAGGTAATCCACCCGTCTGCTCTAGCATTTGTTGTTTTGCTTCGGTGGAAATTACTCTGTGGAACTCTCGCACAATGGTGGGAAATGGGTGTGGGCCGGCCGCTGTGCCAAGTAAGTAGTGCGACTCATGGAATGTGGCAGTCCAATCCCGTAATGCCTCATTCACAGCGTCTTTGAGTGTGCCTGAACCAGAATCGACTGGAACAACCTGTGCACCCATCAATTGCATACGATATACATTTGGTTGTTGGCGTGCCACGTCGGTAGCACCCATATAGATCACACACTCTAGTCCGAGTAGTGCACAAGCTAAGGCAGTTGCAGTGCCGTGTTGTCCAGCTCCGGTTTCTGCGATAATGCGTTTTTTGCCCATGCGCTTAGCCAGAAGTGCTTGACCAATTACTTGGTTGGTCTTGTGCGCACCGCCATGCACCAGATCCTCACGTTTGAGGAAAATCTGTGCATAGCCCTTCCCTTTTCCTGGTAGCGGTAAATTAGAACATAGGGTAAGCGGTGTTGGGCGCCCGAGGTAATCACGGAAATAGCCGCGTAGTTCGGTGAGGAAACTTTCGTCATTCATGGCATCGACAAAGGCTTGTTCTAATTGATCAAGCGCCGGAATGAGTGATTCTGGGACATACTGTCCGCCGAACTCACCAAAATATGCTGGTAATAATGTTTTTTCTGTCATTTCTGTTATTTCTTTGGGTTGAAGTTGCGAATTTTTGCGAAAATTTCTCTCAGCTGAGCGGAATCCTTCTGCCCTGCCCATTTCTGAGCTGTCTGTGGGTATTCCACTCCAGAGTTAATGTCTACACCAAGACAATTTACCCTAAGAGCTTCCTCGATGTTCTTGGTTCCTATGCCGCCAGCAAGCAAACTCTTGGTTTTTATTTCATGAGGAATACGTGACCAATCAAAACTCATGCCAGTGCCTCCATTTCCAGCATCCAAGACGAGCTTATCGACGTTTTCCATAAGGTTGCGGGCAAGTTCTTCTGGTTGCTCTGCATGAGTCATAGAAACTGCACGCCATAACTCTATATGTGCACCACTGCTGCGTATTGCAGTGCGCGCTTGGTCGATAAGGTTGAGTTCTGCTTCGAGACTGCCCTGATAAGGTGCATGGAGTTGGAGTGCGCTCAGCTTGAGCTCCTGTGTTTGGTTAAGGAAGTCGGTGAAGTTATTGGTGAGCGTCGTAATGGCGACATAGCGTAAGTGGGGTTCGCCAGTGACAATTTTTTTTGCCGTTTCATGTGAAACGCTCCGTGGGCTTGGTTTGTGGAAAATGAGTCCGCCATAAACTGCACCCATAGCGCGTGCTGCACTGGCTGCTGCAGGGGTTTGTAGGCCACATACTTTATTGCTGCCATAGATGAGTTCTCGTGCTGCGCTATCAATATCTTCCTGACCGGTGAGATGTGAGCCTACTAAGAAGCCATGAGAATGAGAGCGAATACTGCGCACAGTATGGACGTCACGAATGCCAGATTCTGCAACAATCAGGGCATTATCAGGAATGAGTGCGCTGAGACGCTCAGAACGGGTCAGGTCAATGCTGAGGTCGTGCAAATTGCGGTGATTAATGCCAAAAATCTGTGCACCCAATGCCGTTCCACGTGAAACCTCGTGTTCGTCAATGACTTCGGTAAGAATATCCAGCCCGAGGTGAGTCGCTAAAGTGCTTAACCGGGTGTAGGTTTCATCATCCAGAATGGAAAGCATGAGCAGAATTGCGTCGGCGCCAAAATAGCGAGCAGCATATACTTGCACCTCATCAATAATGAAGTCCTTGCAGAGCACTGGTAAATGTGTACTTGCACGTACTACAGCAAGATGATCGTAGTCGCCACCAAAACGCTCTGGTTCGCATAATACTGATATGCCAGCGGCGTAGCGGGAATAGATACTGGCAATCTCTGCTGGGCGATAATCAGCACGAATGAGCCCTAAAGAGGGGGAAGCGGATTTGCACTCCATGATGAAATGCGCTGCTCCCCTGCCGCCAGCGCAAAGATTATCATAAAGACTGCGATCGGATTTTTCTAATGCCTGCACGTCGACATGAGCAATGCGTGCTCGTATTTCGGCAAGATGCTCACGACGATGAGAAACAATATCCTCTAGCACAGTAGGTAAAGAATTACTCATGGTGACCATCCTTAACGCTATATTTCTGACGACTCTCCAACCACTCGGCAACTGCACCGGAATCTAGGAGCTCCTGGGCGTAGTGAGTTCCTTGTGCTAAAGAATCGACCTTATCGTGAAGATAGAGCATCGCTCCGGCATTAACTGCTAGAGCATCACGATGTGCAATGGCTCCCGAACCGGAAAAGCTGGCACGCATAAGTCGTGCATTCTCTTGAGCATCACCACCAACAAGTGCACTGAGTGGTTGAGAAGCTACCCCTAAATCCTGTGGCGAGAGTTCATAATGCGTAATATCACCATCTTCATGTAACTCCCAGAAAAGGGTTGTGCCATGAAGAGCAATTTCATCAGTACCGCTGCCATGAATAACCAACGCACGTTTGCGTCCAAGCTCTCGGAACACCTCTGCAATAAGCTGCCCCATCGCTGGCTTGGCAATGCCCATAATCTGCAGCTCAGGACGCACAGGTGACAAAATAGGACCAAGAGTGTTGAAAATCGTCGGGAGTTTTAGGGCGCGACGCACCGGCATGACATGGGCAACTGCGGGATGATATGCAGGAGCAAAGAGAAAGGTGAAGTTGCTGTCCTCAAGCTCTTTGAGTGCTTGATCAGAGTCCGCGTCGAGACGAATGCCCAACTCCTCCAGCACATCGGCAGAGCCTGAACGTGAACTCACTGAACGATTACCGCACTTTACTACCTTGCACCCAGCTGCAGCAGTAACCAGCGAGGCGCCTGTGGTGATATTGATGGTATTGGCACCATCACCACCAGTACCAGCAGTGTCAATAATGCCCGCACCTGAAACGGGGAAAGGTCGGGCTGCATCCAGAAAAGCACGAGCTGCCCCGACGATATCCGCAAAGGTTTCACCACGAGTACGCAATGTGGCGAGTAACGCTGCAATATGAATATCGTCATATTCGCCTTGGGTCAATGGTTGGAATACCGCTTGAGCCTGAGCGATGGTGGGCTGAGGATTATCGAGATAGTCAAGAAGCGTCTTGAGCATGGTTTGATTAGTCATAACAATTCTTTTCTTAAACTAGTGCTGCAATAATTTCTGAATACACCTATCCAAAATAATAGGTCCTTGAGGGGTCAATATGGACTCAGGGTGGAATTGCAATCCAATAGCTCCTGCCTGATCACGGGTAGAGTCCTGGGAGTCCTGTTGGTTCTGCACAAAATTATCAGTGCACGCCGCCATAATTACTTCACCAATATCAGAGGGGCACGTCGCTAAGGCACTCATGCCATGAGGGACGTGAGTGCAGCCTAAAGAATGGTAGCGTGCTACTGGAACGCGAGGTGCGGAATGTGTTTGTCCTGGTTGCTCAGTAATAGTTAAGCCAGAAAAAATGCCGCTGGCTTCTCCCGCCTGGTTAAGAATCATATAGTCTGTTTCGCCATGAACAGGTCCACACATCTCCACGGTGCCACCAAAATGATCCAGTAGCGCCTGGAACCCTAAACAAATACCTAGTATGGGCACCGTGCCTAAAGCATGCTCGATAATGCTCATCATGGAGCCAGCTTCACGTGGGTGCCCAGGTCCAGGAGATAAACAGATCAAGTCAGGTTTGGCTGCAAGAACCTGCTCAGGGGTGACATTATTACGGAACACTGTGCACCGGTAGCCACCAACAAGGAAAGTATCGACGAGATTATAAATAAAAGAATCTCGATTATCGATAAGGACAACGTGAATATCTTTAGTCATGGGTGATTACCTCAATCTTTTTCCCTTGTGCCTGGGCAATAGCTGACAATGTGGCATAAGCCTTGTGATAAGACTCGTATGCTTCCTTAATAGGAACAGAATCACGAACCACACCTGCGCCTGCTTGAACAAAAGCGGTACCGCCGCGCACAAAGGCAGAGCGGATAACAATGCAGGTATCCATCGAACCATTGCCGCTAAGATAACCTACAGCACCGCCATAGGAACCGCGCCGAGTACCTTCTACCTCCCTAATCAATTCAATTGCGCGCAATTTAGGTGCGCCGGTCAAAGTACCCATATTCATACAGGCGCGATAAGCGTCGAGGGCATCCAAATCCGTATCTAAGGTAGCCACTACCCTACTCACCAAATGCATAATGCGAGAATAACGATCCACCTTCATAAACTCAGCGACCTTACGAGTAGCGGGCTGGGCAATGCGAGCTAAATCATTACGGGCCAGGTCGATAAGCATAATATGCTCAGCAATCTCTTTCGCATTACTACGCATCTCTAATTCAGCACGAATATCCAGCTCGTGATTAACCGTGCCATCGGGGTTCAAGCCTCTGGGAATAGAACCCGCAACGGGATAAAGCTCAACCTGGCGCGTATGGGCATCAAAAGCCAGATTTGTTTCTGGAGAAGCACCAAAGAGCTCAAAGTCCTGGGCTGTTGTGCTGCCGAGAATGTGCTCACCAAACTCAGCTGGGACATGACCACGCACATAAAACATATATGGGCTGGGGCTTGTCTCGCGCAAAGTCCGATACGCCGCAAAAGCATCAGGACAGTCCATGCGGAAAGTGCGCGCTGGAACAACCTGGTAGATATCACCCTGGCGGATATTTTCTTGGAGCTTGAGCACTTGCGCACAGAATTCATCGTCAGTGGTTTCTGCATAGGCGTATGCCTTTTCCTCTGTGTGTGCCAATGGCGCATAATCACTATGGAAATCGTCGATAAGCTGGGCTAATTGATCAAGATGAGCGTGGAGTTGTTCCTTATCTACGCCAATTGCCTCAATAACAGCCTGCTCAGAGAGGTGATCGACGCGCAGATAGGTCTGAGCTAATAAAAATTGATAATCCGGATAAGAATTAGACCCCGGAGGCACGCTAGCAAAGTGCTCAAAAGTCTCAATATAATCCGAAGCAAAGGCGCCGCCTAGAAACGGCAAAAACTCGCCTTGATACCCGGCCTCCAATTGCAAAGCACGCAGTACCCATGAGGGATTAGGAGCCTGCAAACGCTTGCGCTCATCAAGCTCATCGGCTGGTGGGAAAGCAAAAACCACAGTGCGGTCTTTACGCTGTTCGACGAGATACTCAGCTAATTGTTCAGCTACGCGCTGGGCAATGAGCTTGCCTGCTGTGGTTAATGGCTCGACATATACCTGCTGCCCCACACAGGTAACCCGAGCTGCTCCGTCGAGAATGCCAATGCAGAGTGTTTTTTTCTTAGAATCAATATCACTAGACTCCAGCAACACGCTATCGGTGGCAGTTACTCCCCCGAGGGCGGCAAATAGCCCAGCTACATCTTCGTGATAAGCGACTGAGCGCTTCTCGACGAATATCTCCATCCTTACTCCTTAAAGATACTCAAGCAAATGCGTATGACCAGTGCGCTTGGTGCTATAAGGACTTAAGGTTTATCCAAAAAGACCCGCAGCGCCAGGCAGTGCGGGTCATAAAATAAATGAGGTAATAATTCTTGTGGCATGACCCGCCGTTAAGCGCGCCACCACCATGTACGTGAATTAGTTACCAAAGCCATACTTTGTAAACCTACTGTGAGCATGGTTCTTTCGCAAGTTTCACCCCAGGTGGGGTAAAACTCAGCCCTCTGTAACAGGTTTAGCGGCAGGTTCGGCACCTGCATGAGCTGAATCAGCAGCATCTGCAGTATGCGCTGCCCGACGCAGAGCCGTCACATCTACCTCGGGAGTAGCAGCAGGTTCTGCATTTGTTTCTGTGCTGCAGGTGCCGCCACAATCACACCCTTGATCAGTGCTTTGTTGTTGCTGTTGATCCAAAATTGCGGCTGTCCGAGCACCTAAATTAGCGCCAAGACTAATGAGCACCAATGTGATTAGGCAAAAAGCTATCGGCAAAAGCCATCCCCACCCGTGGGCATTGAATGACATGAGTCCGCCAAAGGAAAGACTGATTGATGCCAGTACCCATATGGGTCCTGCGACATGATGAGCAGCATTCCAAAGCTCTTCAGATTTTCTTACCTCTGGGACCCGAATACCAATGATCTTATTGCCGCGTAATGCATTGCACCAGGACAAGACACCGATGGTGAGGAGAAAAAGTGAGCATAGACTGAGGGCAGTGCCGATAATAATGCCGGTATTCATGAGTTTTAGTTTAACGCTGGCTGGTTGCGTCTTGCTAATTCATGATTAAAGGCTTGGTTGCCGTCGAAAGTTCGGTATAGTAACAGCAAAGTTAATTATTCCCACCTTTAAGGGGTTTGACATGGACATTAAGCGGTTATCCTCGTCGCTATTATTTCGGATTATTCTCGCAATTATTCTTGGTTCCTTGTGCAGTTTGTTCTTCCCAGTGCCCCTAGCACGGGTTTTTGTTACTTTTAATGGGCTGTTTAGTAACTTCCTTGGCTTTTTTATCCCAGTGCTTATTTTCGCATTGATTACCCCAGCAATTGCTGGTCTTGGTCGAGGAGCTGGTAAGTGGCTGGCCATTACTACAGGAATTGCCTATGGATCTGCTGTGGTATCTGGTTTATTGTCCTGGCTAGTGGCTACTTCCTTGTATCCGGTACTCTTGGCTGGGCAGAAGTCGATAAAGGCGGCGGATATTGAAAAAGGCGCGCTTAGCTCATATATTTCCATTGACATTCCAGCGCCTATGGAAGTGATGACAGCGCTCATTCTTGCCTTTGCCGTAGGTGTAGCGATGACGGCAGTAAAGTCAGATACGCTCTATGGTGGTGTTGCAGACTTACGACGAGTGGTCATGAAAATTATTTCCTCATTCATTGTGCCACTACTGCCTATCTATATTTTCGGAATGTTTTTGTCGTTGGGCATGAATGGCAATCTCAAGACAACGCTTATTGCCTTTTCTAAGGTGCTGGTATTGGCAATCGTGATGAGTTTTATCCTGTTACTCATCCAATTCATTATTGCAGGTGCTATTGCTGGTAAGAATCCATTTCGTTCATTGAAGAATATGCTTCCTGCGTATTTCACTGCTCTAGGTACTTCTTCTTCAGCAGCGACAATTCCGGTTACCTATCAAGCAGCTCGTAAGAATGATGTCCATGCTTCAGTAGCCGGTTTCGTTATTCCACTGTGCGCCACCATTCATCTTTCGGGTTCCATGATGAAAATTACGCTTTTCTCTTTTGCGATTATCTTCATGGACAACATGGATCTGAGTTTGGGTACTGCAATCGGTTTTATCCTTATGCTTGGTGTGACTATGGTGGCAGCTCCTGGTGTTCCTGGTGGCGCTATCATGGCAGCGGTGGGCTTACTGTCGGCAAATCTTGGCTTCAGTGAAGATCAAGTTGCGTTGATGATTGCTGCCTATATAGCGATTGACTCCTTTGGCACGGCCTGCAATGTTACTGGTGATGGTGCCATTGCGATGGTCGTCGATAAGTTTGCTAAGGGTAATATCCAGCGCACCGAGTTACTTGATGAAGATGATTTAGGGCTGGCAGTTGCTATTGGTGCTGATGATTAAGTACGCTTAAGCCTTGTTCTCCCGCTGCTAAACTGGTGGCGGGATTTTTGTGTTTTATGTGGTTTCACATGAAACGCGTAGAGAGAGGACAGTAGTGCAAGCACATAAAATAGGGTTTGACCGCGATAAATACATTGAAATGCAATCGCAGCATATCCAACAACGGCGTGAAGAAATTGGCGGAAAACTCTATCTGGAAATGGGTGGTAAACTTTTCGACGATCTGCACGCCTCTCGGGTGCTTCCGGGATTTAGCCCTGACAATAAAATCGCCATGCTCGATCGCATTAAAGACGAGCTGGAAATTCTCATCTGCCTCAATGCCAAAGACTTGCAGCGCAATAAAATGCGCGCTGACCTCGATATTAGCTATGAAGATGATGTGCTGCGTCTCATTGATGTATTCCGCGAGCGTGGATTTTTGGTCGAAAATGTCGTGCTGACCCAAATGGAAGAGGATAACCACAAAGCAGCGCAATTTCGGGAAAGGCTCATCCGCCTTGGAGTAAAAGTTGCACGTCATCGTGTTATTGAAGGCTACCCCTCGAATATCGAGCATATTGTGTCGGAAGAAGGCTTGGGACGCAATGAATATGCCCACACCACACGTGATCTTGTGGTGGTTACTGCACCAGGTCCAGGTTCAGGAAAATTAGCAACCTGCTTGAGCCAGATTTACCATGAACATCGTCGTGGCATAAACGCTGGTTATGCCAAGTTTGAGACTTTTCCAATATGGAATCTCCCCCTTGAACATCCAGTCAACCTGGCTTATGAGGCAGCAACAGTGGATTTGGCTGACGCTAATGTCATTGACCATTTTCATCTGAGCGCCTATGGTACGTCGAGTGTGAATTATAATCGCGATGTTGAGGCATTTCCCCTGCTCAAGTCACTACTTAAGCGCTTAACCGGCAAAACACCTTATCAATCCCCTACTGATATGGGAGTCAATATGGCTGGTTTTTGCATTACCGATGATCAAGTATGCAGGCAGGCGAGCCAGCAAGAAATTATTCGTCGTTATGCAAAAGCACGCGTCGATGAGGTGCGCTATGGGCATAGCAGTGCGATCTCCGAGCGTGCCGCGCAAATAATGGCAAAAGCAGATATTGGTATAGAACAGCGGCGGATTATTACTATCGCACGTGAACGGGCAGCGCAAACACAGGAACCAGCGTGTGCAGCCATACTTGCCGACGGAACGATTATCACAGGGCGCACCTCTGCCCTACTAGGATGTTGCGCTGCTATGTTACTCAATTCATTGAAATATCTAGCCGGCATACCTGATGAGCAGCACTTGCTTTCTCCTGCTGCCATTGAGCCAATTCAGAATCTCAAAACAAAGCATTTGGGTAGTGTGAATCCGCGTTTGCACACCGATGAGGTGCTCATTGCGTTATCAGTGTCTGCTTCTAGTGATCCTCATGCTCGAGCTGCACTGGAGCAACTTAAGAATCTTCGCGGTGTTGATGTGCATACGACGACCATCCTTGGCTCAGTCGATGAAGGTATTTTCCGCAATCTGGGAGTATGGGTGACCAGTGATGCTCAGTATCAAGGAAAATCACTCTATCAAAAGCACTGAGCTTGTACCTTTGTCTTGTTCTCATCACTTTCCTGATCGAGCCTACAGCACACCGGTGGTGCATAAGAGCGTGACTATGGTTTATAGTTGATGTCGTCGTAGTGAACGGGAATGTCGGTGCGAATCCGACAGCGGACCTCGCCACTGTATGAGGCATAAGTATCAATAAGCATTGAATACTTGCGACATAACGCGTCACGGTATTAGCCAGCCACTGTTGCGTATGCAATGGGAAGGCTCACGCGTTATCGCCTTAAAGCCAGGAGACCGACTATGGCACATATAGCGTTATCACCTGCGAGGACTCGGGTGCCGATCGAAAGTTGGAGCATATGCATATTGCAGAAGGATTCTTGCCAATCTCACACGCAATAGGGTGGACGGCGGTAGCCACACCTTTTGTTGCCTATGGTGCTTATTGTGTGCATAAACAAGTAAAAGAACAACCAGAAACAGGATTGCTCTTAGGAGCCGCTGGTGCTTTCAGTTTTGTCCTGAGTGCATTAAAAATCCCCTCTGTTACAGGTTCTTCCTCTCACCCCACTGGCACTGGACTGGGGGCAGTATTATTCAAGCCCCCAGTCATGGCATTTATTGGAACAATAGTGCTGCTATTTCAGGCATTATTACTAGCTCACGGTGGCATTACTACTTTGGGTGCCAATGTGACCTCCATGGCAATAGTTGGTCCGTGGGTGGGCTATGCGTGCTGGTCGGCACTGAGAAAAGCAAAGATCGGGATAGAAGTAGCTATTTTCGGTGCCGCATTTTTCGCCGATATTTCTACCTACATGGTCACTGCTACCCAACTTGCATTGGCGCATCATGGTGGCAATTTCTTCTCAGCATTAGGTTCCTTTTTGGCACTCTATGCTCCCACGCAGCTGCCATTGGCGCTTATTGAAGCTATTGTTACGGTACTGATTATCCGAGCACTAAAGAGTATCGCTGCTGCTGAGCTGATCCGTCTGGGTGTTATGACATCATCAGAGAGCATAGAGGAGACAGCGCAGCCTACTCCTAACCAAGAGGTGTCAGCATAATGAAAAAATCAACATGGGTATCTTTGGGGCTTATCGCGCTTATTATTGTTATTGCTGTTTTGCCCTTTATGATTCATTCCACTAATTCTGCTGGTGAAGAAGCCTTTGGCGGTACTGATGATGGTGCAGAAGAAATTATCACGCAGTATTCTCCTGATTATCAGCCGTGGTTCCAGTCGATTATTGGTGAGCTACCCGGTGAAGTAGAGTCCGGCTTATTTGCACTCCAAGCAGCCTTAGGCGCAGGCGTGGTGGGATACACACTCGGTGTGTATCGGGGGCGCGCTAAAGAACGCGCAGGTAGTGCGTCGAAAGTGCATAAAGACACATAGATATTGTGAATCCACTAGAAAAAGCAGCTGTACGTAATCCCTGGGCAAAGCGTAGTGTTGGGGAAAAAGCCTTTTTATTCTTTGGGTTTGTTGTGCTAAGTATTGGGCTTGCACCGCTGCCGACATTGCCGCTATGTGCGCTCTGCCTGGGACTATTGGTACTGAGAACGCAGGTGCCACTGAGCCTGTTCTGTGCCACTATGAGTGCGTTGAGTTTTTTTATCGCGTTGGGTGTTTTGCCGCTGATATTTCGCTTGAGCCTGCATGGCATTGAGCTTATCGACGCAGGTCCACAGCGTGCAGCACTCTTGCTTTGTCGAAGTGTGATTGCTTCTGCGGCGATGGTGCTCTTTAGCTTGACCACTCCCCTAGCGGAAGTGATTGCTTGGCTGGGTAGAATAGGGCTGCCACAGACCTTGTGCTATGTCATTATGCTCATGTATCGCATGATTAGTATTATGCTGACCACGGCGCAGTCAATGTGGCAAGCTCAAGCGCTACGCTTAGGGCATAGTAATAAGCGGCGTATGGTGCAGTCGGCGGCCGCTCAAGCAGCTTCGCTCTTTGTGATTTCTTTTACAAAGGCACGCAATCTTGGCGCAGGTTTGGAGTTGCGCGCCGATCCAACGGCAATGCAGGTCATGCTGCCCCGACGTCAGGCAAATGTGATGCGCATTATTGCCATTAGTGTGCTTTTTGGTTTTATTATTGCTGCAAGTATATGAGCGCGATAGGACAAAAATATGCCAGAAAACCCGCCGATTATTCGGATTGATAATGTGTCGTTTAGCCACGAACACACCGAAGTATTGCGCGCGATAAATTTTTGGGCACACCCGGGTGAAGTTATTGCGTTGCTCGGACGCAATGGTGCAGGTAAATCCACATTATTCCGTATTATCGCGGGGGCATGGAAACCAGATTCCGGGACAGTATTTCTTAACGAGCAACCATATAGTTATCACCGTGCAGGACGCGATAGAGTACGTCGAGCCATTCAGCTTGTACTCCAAGAACCTGATGAACAAATTTTTTCCACAACAGTTAGCGCTGATGTGTCTTATGGTCCTATTAACTTGGGTTTATCTGAGGAAGAGGTAGCACAGCGAGTTGAATCTGCCTTGATACGTACAGGACTTGTCGAATATGCCAACCACGTACCACACCATTTATCTTTTGGGCAGCGGAAACGAGTCAGTCTCGCTGGGGCTTTAGCAATGCAACCAGCAGTATTAGTGTTAGACGAGCCAACTGCTGGCTTAGACCCGGAAGGCCAAGAGGCAGTGCGTGGGTTCATAGATGAGCTAGCACAAGCCGGCACGACGATTATTTTTGCAACACACAACGTCGATTTTGCTTATGAAATTGCCGATCGTGTTGCCATTTTGACGGATGCTACGTTGCGCATGGGAGAAACTCGGACAATTCTCGCTGACCAAAATTTGCTCACTCATGCTGGGCTCACCGTCCCCTGGGCATTGCGAGTAAGTGAAATTTTGGGGCGGGATATTCGTCGGGTAGCTGATTTAGTTGAGAAAACACAAGGCTAGACATAGTTTCATCCAGTTGCCTAGCCATAGCGGTAAAACGCATATTACTTTGGTGGTAGCAATAGCGCACCGGTAATTATCGACGCATGGAAGGTGCGTGCTGCAACAATAAACCACGCCACTACAAGAAGGCCATAGTAGACCACTGCCCAAAAATCGAGCACGGCGATGTCTATATGGCGTGACATAACACTAAAGCCGGTGACACACGTACCAACTGGGAAGGTAAAAGACCACCAAGTAAGGGAGAAATTCATGCCATTGCGTGCGGCATGGAAGGTGATAAGCACAGCGATTGCTGTCCAGAGCAACGCAAAACCGAGCACTGCCATACCGTATATTTGCCCAAAAATTTGCAAAATCTCTGCGGTAGATTCATCTACTACAATTGTCGATTTTTCCGCCATATTACCGACGGCGGTAACAGATTGCCCCAACGGGCCAAGCACGATGAATAGGGTGGGAACCATTCCCACTGGGCCTGGACCGTGGAGTCCCAATTTAGCAATGAGGAGCACAATGATAGGCACGGCAGTCATTAACGAAATACCGAACATTCCATAGCAACACCATAGGAGTGTTTCTTGCCACTGACCTTGTGGCAGGTATGGAATAAGCGCAGGACCGAGTGCAGCAGAAACCATAGGGGGCACAATAGACATCAGCCAACCACCAAAAGCTCCCTCAATTCCTGCTTGTTGGGCAGAAGCAGTGCGATTAAACCAGAAATAAGGGACGATAATGGCAGTGGCTAAGCCAAGAATGGTACCAATGCTCCACAGTGCGATGGAGATATGAGAAGCAATAGTTATTCCAAAAATCTCTTTGCCGTAAATAAGAAAACCAGCTCCGATAGTCAAAATCGCCATCGGTAGCGCACCATAGAAATGTTGGAACACAGGATGCGTGTGGTGTGCTGAGGCACGTTCGTGGAACATAAACCAGTGCAGAGTTGTAGCAATAGTCACAGCAAGGAAAATCAATACTGCGAGTAGCCACATAATAAAGCCAAAAGTATGTAACCCAGGAAATTGTAGCGGTAATGTTGCCGCAGCATTAGCGACGATTCCCGTTCCCATGACGCTTGCGTACCAATTGGGTACGATATGCGCAAAGAGCATTCTCTTGTGTTCTACTTGGCGAAATACTTTTTTAGAAGTGGGCTGAGCTGTTGCCATGACCGGAAGCACTCCTTATCTGCTGCATAGGTGTAGCTTATGGTGTAGCTATATTGAGGTATATCGAGTCCAATCTGTAATCATAAAAATTATTATATGCCCTGCACATCCCTAAAATTGCCTGCAGATTTTACCCACATTTTAGGGGCATAATGTGGTTTTCCCTTCATGTTGCGCATTTTTCTTTTGGGTTTTCGCGCTTTTGCTGCGGCTGTTGCTGTGCTTGGGTATCTTTGGCTAGTTCAAGGACAGGCTTAAGGTATATTGTGGCTTTGACTTTGTGCCTGGTACATCTCCATCAAGACTCGACTAAACTATTTACCCATGACTGAAACGAAAGAAAATACTGCTACTTCTGCTGCGCCACAGTGTCGTTATACCGCAGAAATAGCTGGTGAAATTGAACGCAAATGGCAAAAATACTGGATCGATAATGGTACTTTTAATGCGCCAAACCCAGTAGGCGATCTTGCGGAAAACACAGGTGCAACGAAACAGCAGCTGGCTCAAGATAAACTCTTCGTTCAGGATATGTTCCCCTACCCTTCCGGAGTTGGACTCCATGTGGGGCACCCATTGGGGTATATTGCCACAGATGTCTATGCTCGTTTCAACCGAATGCTCGGCAAAAATGTATTGCATACCTTGGGTTATGATGCTTTTGGTTTGCCTGCAGAGCAATATGCAATCCAAACAGGCACTCACCCACGCACGACGACGCAGACCAATATCGAAAACATGGAGCGTCAGCTTAACCAGCTTGGTCTTGGGCATGATCGTCGTCGTAAAGTAACCACGACTGATCCAGAGTTTTATAAGTGGACTCAGTGGATTTTCTTACAGATTTTTAACTCATGGTTTGATAAGCAGCAGCAAAAAGCTCGTCCCATTAGTGAGTTGATTCCCTTATTAGAGTCGGGGGAGATGGCAGTGCCGGAAGGGTTCAGCGCGCCATATAGCGAGCTAGATCCAGTTGAGCAACGCAAAGTCGTCGATAGTTTCCGTTTGGTCTATCGCAGCCATTCCACGGTTAATTGGTGCCCAGGTTTGGGTACAGTGCTCGCCAATGAGGAGGTCACTCCCGACGGGCGGTCTGAGCGGGGTAATTTCCCTGTGTTCAGAAAGAATCTTTCTCAATGGATGATGCGTATTACCGCATACTCTGATCGGCTTATCGACGACCTTGATGATCTTGATTGGTCAGACAAGGTAAAGAGTATGCAGCGCAACTGGATTGGTCGTTCCCGGGGTGCGCACGTGCGTTTTAGCGCTCTCGAACATGACATCACTGTTTTTACGACCCGACCAGATACCCTATTTGGGGCTAGTTTCCTTGTTCTTGCACCAGAGCATGAATTAGTTGATGAGCTATTGGCTGCGGCGAATACCGACTCAGCCTATGCCGATTGTGATGCACGCTGGACTTTTGGACAGGACAATCCCCGTGCTGCTGTGGCTCAGTATCGCAAAGCTATTGCTGCTAAAAGTGATGTTGAGCGCCAGGAGAATAAAGAAAAAACCGGTGTCTACCTGGGTGTTCACGCCGTAAATCCCGTTAATGGCAAAGAGATTCCAGTATTTATCAGTGACTACGTGTTGCTCGGCTACGGCACTGGTGCAGTGATGGCAGTTCCTGCCCATGACCAGCGTGATTATGAATTTGCCCAAGAGTTCGGCTTGCCTATTACCCCCGTGGTAGAAGGTGACATTTCTCAACAAGCATTTATCGACGATAATGCCCACATTAACTCTGCCAATGAACGTGGACTCGACATCAACGGTTTGGATAAGACCCAAGCCATTGCCAAGGTAATCGATTGGTTAGTGGCTCACGACTATGGTGAGGAAAAAATCCAATATAAATTGCGCGATTGGCTCTTTGCTCGCCAACGCTATTGGGGAGAGCCCTTCCCTATCGTCTATGACGAGCATGGTTTAGCACACGCGCTACCTGAGTCGATGTTGCCAATCGAATTGCCTGAGGTTGCCGACTATAAACCAGTATCTTTCGATCCCGAGGACGCAGATTCTGAACCACAGCCACCACTAGCAAAGGCAGAAGAATGGGTCAATGTGGAGCTTGATCTTGGTGACGGTCTGAAAAAATACACACGTGATACCAATGTCATGCCCCAATGGGCAGGGTCTTCTTGGTACCAATTGCGTTATATTGATCCACATAACTCAGAGAAGTTCTGTGACATTGACAATGAGCGCTATTGGACTGGTCCGCAGCCAGAGAAATACGGCAGCAATGATCCAGGTGGTGTAGATCTCTATGTTGGTGGTGTCGAGCACGCTGTATTGCACCTGCTTTATGCACGTTTTTGGCATAAAGTGCTCTTTGACCTAGGGTTTGTTAGCTCAAGGGAACCTTATCGACGTCTGTATAACCAAGGCTATATCCAAGCCTATGCCTACACTGATGCTCGGGGTGTCTATGTGCCGGCAGCAGAGGTAGAAGAAAAAGACGGTGCCTTCTACTATCAGGGCGAACAGGTCAGCCAAGAATATGGAAAAATGGGTAAATCGCTCAAGAATGCCGTTGCTCCCGACGACATTTGTCGTGACTTTGGTGCTGATACCCTGCGCGTTTATGAGATGGCAATGGGACCATTGGATACCTCTCGCCCGTGGGCGACAAAAGACGTCGTCGGTGCGCAACGATTCCTACAACGACTCTGGCGTCTTGTTGTTGATGAAAATACTGGCAATACCACGCTTATCGACGCTGAACTAAGCGACCAAGACAATAAAGCACTGCACCGCAGTATTGCTGGTATTCGTGACGACTATGACAACTTGCGGATAAACACCGTGGTAGCAAAGGAAATTGAGTACGTCAATTACCTCACCAAAACCTATCCACATGGGGTACCACGCGCTGCAGTAGAACCACTGATCATCATGGTTGCTCCTATTGCGCCACATATTGCTGAAGAATTATGGCAACGAATTGGCCACCAAGACACCATCACATTCCAAGCCTTCCCGACGCATGAACAACGCTGGCTCAAGGATGATGAAATTGAACTACCTGTGCAGATCAATGGAAAAGTTCGAGCACGAGTCATGGTTCCGGCTGATGCCACCCAAGAGCAGATTGCCCAGGTAGCACTCGATAATGAGAGTGTGCAGGCGCAAATCTCAGGTAAGCAACTCATTAAGAGCATTGTGGTGCCAGGACGCATGATTAACTTCGTGGTCAAATAACCCTGTGAAACCCTTGAGACATTGGATGTGAGGCGCTAGGCATTGAGCTTGGTGCCTCACAATTTTCTGAGTACCGTGCAAGATAATTTTTGCAAGGATATTTCTACAAGAATGCACACAGTATTCACATAAGTTTTACTCAGAGATCCTAGGCTTAGCCCTTATGAACCGAAAAAGCATTGTATCAACACTCGCAGCTACAACTATTGGTCTTATTGCTACCGCACAATTAACCTTTGCTACTGGTACAGCTCAGGCTGAGGAAAAATACACTGGCGAACTACTTTCCACCATTGACCTAGGCGAACCAGCAGAAGGCTTCGGTGGTATCTCCGGGCTTACTCACCTCGGCGGCGATGAATACATGGCGCTTAGCGATGACTCAACTGGCAAATCTCGGATGTACCGCATGACCATCCCCGCAGACTACAATGCTAATGACAAAATCAAGGTCACAGACACCATTATGCTGCACGACCCACAAGGAAACCCATACCCTAAAGAGTCAGTAGACCCAGAATCAATCCGCTTGCTTCCCGACGGCACCCTAGCGTGGACCACCGAAGGATGGGCAAAAGACGGTAACTTCATTGCACCAGGCATCATCATTAGCGATCAACAGGGCAAAGAGTTACGTCGTATAGCAGCGCCGGCATATCATGCGCCAACCCCAGATGGAAAAATGGGTATTTCACATAATCAAGCCAATGAAGGACTCACCCGCATTTACGGCAACGATGACATTCTTATGACCATCAATGAGGGAACACTCATACAAGACGGTGAACAAAATACCGAAGAACACGGCATGAAAGTGCGATTGACCCAATACTCCTTGAGCAAGGGCGAAGCAATTGCGGAATATGTTGTAGAGATTGGACCGCGTTATCCACACTCGAAACTTCGCGGACCTTCTGAAATTATCGCAGCTAATGACGGCAGTTTCTATATCATCGAGCGCGGTTATATCCCAGACAATGGCAACTTAGGCGAAATCTACCGCATCACCCTCGACGGCGCGACCAATGTGCTTGGGCGCAGCGCTCTCGACGGCACTGAAGTCCCAGTGAAAAAAGAATTAGTTTTTGACTTTGCCTCAATGCTCAAAAACGACGGCACCGACCCCATTGACAATGTGGAAGCATTATCCTGGGGACCTGTGCTACCTGATGGTCGCGCCCAGTTAATTGTCATTGCTGATGATAATTTCAACGAGACTCAGCGCACCCTCTTAGACCGCATTGCCATTGCTAAGAATTAGTGTTTTGGCAGGTTGGGCACCAAAATAGATTCCTGCCTTCCACAGTTGTGTGCGCAATAGGGCTTGCGCAGATATAGCAGGGTAACAGCTGTCGACGATACACATACACTTCCCCACCGTGATCATCTTTGCGCGGTGGGCGATTCATTGCTTGGGGGGTATGTTCTGGGCGAACCGTATCTATCCTGCCTGTCTTAACCCCCTCATTCATCAAAAAGACGAGATCCTGCCAGATATCGTCGAAAGCGCTCAGCTGGGCTCCGGGTGTAAAAGGGTTAATCCGCAATCGGAATAGGGTTTCAGCACGATAGATATTGCCCACACCAGCAAATAATTTTTGATCCATCAGCAGTGAAGCAATACTGCGCTGTGAGCGCATGACCTTTTCTCTAATTTTCGCAATATGCTCGGTGCGGGTATCTGCGCGCAAAGGATCAATACCGAGTTTAGTTGTAGCTATGTGTTGTTCTTGGTCGCTGATGAGTCGACACCATTGTGGACCGCGCAAGTGCGCAGAGAGAATATCCCTATTGTCTGGGTGATCAATTTTTAATCGAATATGACCAGGGGTGTGCTCGCGTGGCTCAAAACGAAAACTACCGATAAGCCCAAGATGAATGTGAACAATATGCGTGGGTGAGTCATTCTCAAACTCCAGAAATAAATGCTTTCCCCAGGCAGAGGCGCGCACAAAAGGATGGTTAGTGAGTAGTTGTGCTTCGTGTGCGAAACGTCCTTGCGGTGAGCTGACCAGTGGTGAGCTATGGCAAAAGGCATGGTTAAGGTCGTGACTGAGCTTGTGAATAACGTGTCCCTCGGGCATGAAATATATGCTACGCGCTTAGCGCGCTAGAATAAGCATGTGACTGATGACAAAATTCTGCTGTATTACAAATTTACCCCGATCGTGGATCCCAAAGCATTGATGCTATGGCAGCGCGAACTCTGTACTTTGCTGGGGCTCAAAGGGCGTATCCTCATCTCTAAGCATGGCATTAACGGCACCGTCGGCGGCGATATTGAAGCCTGCAAAACCTATGTCAAGCGGTTCAGGGAGTATGCACCTTTTTATAAAACCTCATTCAAGTGGTCAGAGGGCAGTGCCGACGACTTCCCTCGCCTATCGGTAAAAGTACGCGATGAAATCGTTGCCTTTGGCGCGCCTGATGAGTTGAAAGTGGATGAGCAGGGCGTCGTCGGTGGTGGTGTGCACCTCAAACCAGAGCAGGTGAACCAATTAGTTGAAGAACGAGGCGATGAAGTTGTGTTCTTCGACGGACGTAATGCGATGGAAGCAGAAATCGGTAAGTTCAAGAATGCGGTCGTTCCTGATGTGGAAACTACTCACGACTTTATCCGTGAGTTAGAATCTGGGAAATATGATTGGATGAAAGACAAGCCAGTTATTTCCTATTGTACTGGTGGTATTCGTTGTGAAATTCTCTCCTCGCTCATGATTAATCGTGGGTTCAAGGAGGTTTATCAAATTGATGGTGGCATTGTTCGCTATGGTGAGCGCTATGGCAACAATGGACTGTGGGAAGGCTCCCTCTACGTCTTTGACAAGAGAATGCACATGGAGTTTGGTGCTGGTGTCGAAGATCCAGGATTTGTGCAGCTTGGGCATTGTAAATGCGGTAAGCCAACTAATAAATTTGATCACTGTGTCAATGAAAACACTTGTCGCGATTTAGTGTTGATGTGTCGTGATTGTTTCGACAACATTGAGACTCGTCATTGCGGTAAAGAAGAATGCGCTGAGGTTGCTGCAGAACTTGCGCAGAAAGAAAAAGAAGTAGCAGCAAGCAATGCAGAATAGGCTGATTTGCAGGCAGCCCTTCGTTGCGTTTAGTGTGCGGTGATGCTGATTTGTAGCACTGAGGTCATCCAGACCATGCTGAAAGTGATAAGCGCCCAAAAGGTTCCCATCCACGGGCGCCACCGCAGATAGTTTTTATACTTGTGGTAGGTAATGTATGCGCAGATCAGAGTGCCACTTACCGGAATGGCACTGGTAAGGATTGGCCACCAAACCTGTGCCGCATGAGTGCATAACCATACTGCTTGGTTACTCTCGCAGCGGATACCACCTAAGTGGCGGATGAACATTGCGCTGAGTAGAGAAAGAACAGCAGTAAGTAGTGGAATGAAACAGGCAAAAATTATTGCTTGCTTTGTGGAACGCTTATTGGCTGCTGCTTGTGCCACGGGGTCAGGTTGATCCGCTAGCTCATCAAAAGTTTGTGGTTGTGGTCGATAGCGGTTGGCGTAATCAGCATCAGATCGCAAATCATTTTCTGGATGTTCTGGCTGGTCTGGTTCCAGGATGGGATACTCAAAGGGGCTCATATTACCATCCTGCTAGTTATGGGGGCGGATCATTAAGTCATGAATGACTCCGTCGTGCGGGGTATCAAGCAGATGGAGAATAGACTTTGCGACGGTATCGGCACGTAAGAAAGAATCTGCATGGTATTCTTTTCCTTCCTGTGCGAAGATTGATCGTTGCATTTGCGTATCAATACGACCAGGATAAATCGAGGACACTCGTAGCTGCGGTTCTTCTTGACGCAATGCTTCACACCAGGCACGCGCTGCGTGTTTACTAGCGGAATATGCTCCCCATTGCGGGTGAGTATGCAGCCCTGCCCCAGAGTTGATATAGACCACATGGCCACGAGCATGACGTAGCTGCGGCAATAGTGCATTTGTGAGGTTAATAGGGGCATGGAAATTGATATTCATATGCTGCGCCCATTGTTCATGTGCGGTGTGAGCACACGCGCCAAGAACAGCTACTCCCGCGCAATGAATAAGCGCATCTACGGTGTCTACCTGTGGGATAGCAATTGAGTCCCCGCGAGAGAAATCTGCTTGCCACCAGGTAATATGCTGGGCAATATCAGCATCAAGTTCGGGTATAGCACTGCGATATTGTGCGTGAATATGCCAGCCACGGGTAGCTAAAAGCTGAGTGAGGGCTAGACCAACTCCTTGGCTTGCCCCCGTGATTACTATTGTTTTTGGTTTATCCTGGTGAGCAGCATTCATTGGAACTGATACTCCTCTTCTTCCTAAATAGTGGTGGCACTTTCATTACCACTATTACCACTGTTTTCTTGTGCAGGTATGTGGTGTATTTGAGATGTCTCCTGATGGCAAGCATAGGGGAACATAATGATAGGAACTTTGCTATGAGGGAGAATCTCTGCAGTATGTGAGCCAATGAGTACGCGTTCCACTGTTCCTTGAGGTGTGGCACCAAGGCAGAGCAAATCGCCTTTTTTCCATTTCACGCCGTCGAAAGCGCCGGCCCAACCAATGCCGGAGCCGATGTCGCTTTCGATAACCACATCTGGAAAGTGCTCATGCACTTTATCGCTGAGTCTATCGAGGTTGGCGAGGGTATTTTCATGCCATTCCATCGTGAGCTCATGCGGTAGTTCGAGACGCTCTGAGATAACACTTTCACCGAACTCACTAGGAGATAGTGAGAGGATTCTCAGTGGTATTTTCCAAGAATGTGCTAGTTGCGCTGCTTGATATAAGCCTTCGGGGGAGTCATTTTCGCTGATATGCCCGAAGTTAATACGGGTTACGCCGCGTTTTGATAATTTTGGCGAAAGGGGTGCCAACCCCAACGTAGTGGAAGAAGAGCGGTAGAGAGAGTCTGCAGTAGAAACCAGCCGAAACCGACTTCTAGGGGTGGCTACCCCAGAACTGAGGACGATGAGATCTGCCTTGAAGTCTTTAGCGGCTTGATTGAGCAGTGTTGCCTCATTGGTGCCGTCGGCAAGCACAGAAAAGTGCTTGCTGAGCTGGTTTTCTTTAATTCCCGCTCGCAGTAGTTCGCTGTGAACTGTTTTTTGGAGACGTTCAGATTCTTTCTTGAGCCATTTGCGATATTTGCTGCCTAGACGTGCTATGACAGTTGATGGCCACGGGCGTAGCAAGGTGGTGATGCATCGTATTTTTACATCGGCAGTACGCGCGAGCCAGGCTGCCATTTCAATGGCGTCTGTGCTGGAATCGGCAGGTGACCACGCGACGAGTATGCGCAGTGGACAATGGCTAAGGCTAGTTTCCATAAGTCTCTCTAGCGAAGTGAACTAAGCGGAATAACGGGTGAGGCGGCAGACTAACGCTTTTCGACGGATGACTCAGCGCCAGAATAGGAATCAGCAAGTTCGTTAATGATGTCTGCCAGTTTTTCTAATTGGCTTAGTTGATTCTGGTTGAGCGAAGAAAGCATATCCGCGAGGTATTTATTGCGCTCCTGCCCTACTCGTTCTAGTTCTTGGGTGCCGAGTTGGGTTAACCGTACGCGTACACCGCGTCGGTCGGTTTCATCACGAGTGCGTTCAATCATGCCACGCTCTTCGAGTTGGTGGAGCGCGTTAGAAGCGGTAGGCATTCGGATGCCCTCTGCTTTAGCGATGCTGCTAATGCGTTGAGGACCTTCCTCTGCCAGGAGTGTCATGATGGTTAATTGTGGACCTGAGAGGTCGGAATGTTCGGCGACACGGAAATAAAGCACATGCAGTTTTGTCAGTGCTGGACGGATAAGTGCCGCAATTTCGTATGGGGTTAAATTAGACATGCTCTGTAGTTTAGCTGTTTTTGCTTTCGATAGTATTTTTTCAGCAATTCTATTAGAAGAAAATCAGAAAAATAAAATTGAGTATATTAACTAGCAGGATAAAACCAAGATACAGCAAAGCCGATGAGGGTGTACACAGCTATGGGCAAAGCAACGATGAGAACGAAGTCAGTTCAGTTTTGTAATGTCATTTCGCATAAGTTGCAGCGATTGCAGGTGCTCCAAGCGTGGCGTGGTGGGCATATTCGTCGTGAAGAAATATGTGATGCTGACTTTATCCTGGTTACTGCTGCACAGCATCATGGCTTTTCAGCACCTTATCAATGCCCTATCTGTGCCAACAATCAGTTATTATTTGTGTATTGGGTCTATGGCGATGAGTTAGGCAGAATTTCTTCAAGTGCACGTACTCTCAAAGAAATACAGGAGTACGTCGAAAAGGGGAAAAGCTTTTCCATCCACACTGTAGAAGTGTGTCCTGTCTGTAGGTGGAATCATGTGCTTGAAGAAGCAGTGGCTACACGACATGAGGAATAGGGCTTACAATGGCCGATGAAAATAGTAAAGACAGTAATGACAGAGCAGAAAGTGCAGATCTAGTGACCGAAAATAAGAGATCAAAAACATCTGGTTCGTCACCTAAAAGAAAAGGTAGAGCACAGCATAAAGTAAAGAAAAGTTCTAGGCGCTGGCTGAAGTTTTCTTTGCTGAGTGTCATTCTTGCTGTCATCCTTGTGCCCATTGTCACATTCATAGTGGCGTATATTCTTGCCGATGTACCTGAGCCGGGCGAGTTAGAAACCAAGCAGATTACTGAGATCTACGCTTCGGACTCCAAGTTAGAATTAGCGCGCATTGTTCCACCCGAGGGTAATCGCAGTGAGATCAAAGTATCGCAATTGTCGGATACCACTAAACACGCTGTTCTTGCTGCAGAAGATCGAGAGTTCTACACTAACTCCGGGTTTTCGTTCACCGGTTTTGGTCGCGCAGTATGGGGGCAGCTCACTGGCAATGACTCTGCCGGTGGCGGTTCGACGATCACCCAGCAGTATGTAAAGAATGCGGTAGTTGGTAATGAACGCTCCTACAGCCGTAAGGCAAAAGAGCTCGTGTATTCGGTCAAGATGTCCCAAGAATGGTCCAAGGATCAAGTGCTCGAAGCCTATCTCAACACCATCTATTTTGGGCGTAACTCCTATGGAATCGAAGCAGCTGCTCGTGCATATTTTGGTATCCCAGCGGCTGAGTTAAGCGTCGAACAAGCAGCGGTATTAGCTGCTGCAATTCAGCGACCAAGCCAATTGGATCCTTGGGTCAATATCGAAGAAGCACAACAACGATGGAACTATGTGCTCGACGGCATGGTATCTTCTGGTTGGTTAGATCAAAATGTGCGTGCTGGATTGGTTTATCCTGAAACCCTGGATCCAGCAATTAGTCAAACCTCTGCACAGGCAGAAGGGACCAATGGGCATATTAAAAACCAAGTCAGTGCGGAACTTCTTGCTTTGGGCATTACTCAAGATGATATTGATACTAAGGGTTTGAGAGTAACCACCACTATTGACCCTAAAACTCAACAAGCAACATTAGATGCCGTGGAAGAAAACCTATCTGGCGAGAATGAGAATCTTCGGATGGCAGCGGTATCTGTAGAACCGGCAACAGGTGCGGTACGTGGTTATTATGGCGGTGAAGAAGCTACTGGTTTCGACTTCGCTAATGCTGCTTTGCAGACTGGTTCCTCATTCAAGATTTTTGGATTAGCTGCGGCAGTACAACAAGGTATTCCTACTTCTGCGTATTACAGTTCTGCGCCTTTCCAGCTTCCTGGTGGTATTACCGTTACTAATAATGATGGTGATTCAGGTTGTGGCTCTTGTACCATCAAAGAGTCCTTAAAAAACTCTTACAATACGAGTTTCCTTCGGCTCCAAGAAGATCTTGCCAATGGCACTCAAGATACTGCCGATATGGCTCATGCTCTTGGCGTTGCGCGTTCTTTGCCAGGCATCCCAGAGACATTAACAGAAAATGGTGCCCAACCTTATGAAGGCATTATCCTCGGTCAGTATCAAACCCGTCCGATTGATATGGCTCATGCCTTAGCTACTCTGGCAAATTTGGGCGTTTATCACGATACGTATTTCGTCGAAAAGGTCGAGGACGCTAATGGCGATCTGCTTTATCAGCATGAAAACTCTCCTGGTGAGCGTCGAGTGAGCGAAAAAGTAGCAAGCAATGTGCTCGATGCAATGGCGCCGATTGCTAATTGGTCAGGCTATAATGCCCTTGCTGGTGGTCGTCCTTCTGCTGCCAAGACAGGAACTGTGCAGCTTGGCGATACTGGGAATAATAAAGACGCGTGGATGATTGGTGCGACTCCGCAATTGTCTACCGCAGTATGGGTAGGTACAGCTGATGGATCTGCCATTTTTAATTCCTGGGGCGGATTAATGTACGGCTCTGGTTTACCTGCCTCAACATGGAAAGATATTCTTGACAACGCATTAGAAGACGAAGAAGTAATGTCTTTCCGCTCCCCTATGTCCTTAGGGTATAGCGCAAAGGTATATTATGGCACCGCGCCAAGTAACTCGGGTAGCTCAAGCTCTAAGGCTACGAGTTCTAACTCCAGCTCAAGCAGTAATTCTTCTAGTACATCGGGAACAACTAATTCCGCTAATGATCCTGCTCCGCAAGATTCCGCAGCAACAGATACGACTGATCTTACCAATACAGGTGGCGGAACTGGCATAACCCAAGGCGGCACGGGTACCACGACTGGAACTGGCACTGGTGCCGGCACTGGCACCGGCGGCGGAGCAACAGGTGGAACAGGTGGAACAAGTGGCACTGGTGGCGGAACCAATACTGGAGAACAGGATCAAGGCGGCTTAGACATCCTGCAAGAATTACTAGGTGGCGGTTAGAATCTAGGATGATGTCACGGCTGTATGAGCCGATAAGTTTTGTATAACTGCTTGAATGAAGGAGAACTGAACGCATGACCACTATGCGTCGACAAGTGCGTGAGCAGAATGATTCTCGACCACCAGCTCGATTAGTGCCAGGAAAAATTGGTGATCCACGATATCGCGTTCAGGTTCTCCATGCTGATAACTCGGCGGCAGGATTGCATACTTTTCTTGGCGGCGCACTAGGGCGGTTTGCCGTCGTAGGCACGCAAAGGCTGTTTAGCCCGCTGCGAGTAATTTTCGCATTAGGGTTAGGGATGCTTAGCGCCGGGTTTTTAGCGAAGGCGCCTTGTTTACAGGGTCGGCTCGATAATGGCATTGTGCGGTCGTCGTGGATAAATAATAGACAGTACGTCTCTGCTTGTTATAACGATATTGTCCCGCTTTATTCTGGTAGAGGACTCGATCATTCCGGTTTCCCCTATGCGTATTCTTGGGTAGACGATGGGGTTACTCGCTATATGGAGTATCCGGTGTTAACTGGCATATTCCAATGGATTATGGCCTCGCTTACTCATATCGTTTATCCACTTGTTCGCCATATTCCACTCAAAATTAGTGAGGTAGCGGTCTATTTTTCCATTACCGCCATCTGCTATGGATTCTTGTGGCTGCTGATTTTATGGATCGTGGCGCAATTATGCGGTAACCGAGTGTGGGATAGTCTCGTGGTTGCGTGCTCTCCCCTGCTCATTGCGCATGCTTTTACCAATTGGGATATTCCGTCAATTGCCGCAGCTATGCTGGCAGTATGGTTTGTGGCCAGGAAAAAACCGCTATGGGCTGGTGTGTTTATTGGTATTGGCGTGTCCTTAAAATTATGGCCACTCTATCTTTTGGGTGCGTATCTGATTGTGGCGATTCGCACGAAGCGCTTTATGCCGATGTTTACTATGACTATGGCTGCGGTGGGCACATGGTTAGTCGTCAATGTGCCTATCATGTTGAAATATCCGCAGGCGTGGAAAGAATTTTTCCGCCTCAATTCTGAGCGTGGTTGGGAATGGACAACGCTCTATGCGGTATTTTACCGAGAAACCCCGTGGCAGGGTTTTGGCTCTGCGGGCAACCATGCTGTGCTTAATGTAGTAAGTTCCGGTCTTTTTGTTTGTGCGTGTTTAGCGATCTTCATCTTTGGGTTGCGTGTGTCCCGACAGCCTCGTGTAGCTGAGCTTGCTTATCTCATTATTGCTGCCTTTTTATTAGTCAATAAAGTGTGGAGTCCTCAGTATTCTCTCTGGTTGTTGTGCTTTGCTGTGTTAGCGTTTCCGAAATGGCGTTTGATCTTTACGTGGGGTGTTATTGATTCGCTGACGTGGTTGGTGCTGATGTGGCACATGATGGGTAAGGAAAACAAAGGTGTATCAGCGCATTTCCTTGATCTATTCATTCTCGGTCGGGATATTTGTGTCATTGCGATTGCAGTAGGAATCATTATGCAGATGATTTCTAAAAAAGAAGATGTAGTGTTGCGCGATAATGGCGGTGTGGATCTATTGAGTGGTGTTTTCGCCCCTGCTCCTGCCCCTGCCCCTATTTCTGCTCCTGCCTTTGGAGAAGCGATAGCGCAGCCTAGTGGAAAGTACAGCAAAGGACATAGAGATGGTCGATGAGGTTGTGCTGTGGACTATCGCTAGCGTTTTTATTGGATTCTTGTGCTTTGGTAGTTCCTTTGCTTGTTTCATGTATAAAAAATCTCAGGTATTGGTGTGGTCGCTTTTTGGAGTCGCAGTAGTATTCATCGCGCTTATCCCAGTGTGTTTAGCAGTTTTTGTGGCTAGTAGCCCATAACGTCGAAAAGCTTTTTTGCTTTTCGACGCCAATCCAAAGCAAATAAAACGCGATAAATAGACTTTTGCCTTTTTCTTAGCTACATTAGATAGGTTGCTGACGCAACGATCCTCCTGCCATAGCCAAAAGGGTTATGGCCGATAAGAACTACAAGACCATAGGAGGTGATGAGGTCCGTGCGTCACTACGAAGTTATGATTATTCTGGATCCAACCCAGGATGAACGCACCGTTGCCCCGTCCCTAGACAAGTTCCTTGAGATCGTCCGTAAAGATAACGGTTCGGTGGACAAGGTTGATATTTGGGGTAAGCGCCGTTTGGCATATCCAATCGCTAAGAAGGAAGAGGGCATCTACGCTGTGCTTAATCTCAGCTGTGAGTCCAGCACCGTTCAGGAGCTTGACCGTGTTCTTAACCTTAACGACAGCGTTTTGCGCACCAAGGTGCTTCGCGGCGATAAATAATTTTATCCGCGCACACCTTTATGCACATTAATTCCCAGCTACAATTTCTATGGGCAGTTAATCAATAATCAAGGTAAGGAAGAAACATGGCACAAGGAGATGTGAATATCACTGTGATTGGCAATGTTGTTGCCGATCCAGAACTACGCTTTACCCCAGCAGGTGCTGCTGTGGCTAATTTCCGTGTTGCCTCTACCCCGCGTCGTTTTGATGCACAGACTAATCAGTGGGTAGATGGTGAGGCTATGTTCATCTCATGTAACGTATGGCGTCAAGCGGCAGAAAATGTCGCAGAATCTTTGACAAAGGGAATGCGCGTTATCGTTACTGGTCGACTTCGTCAACGCAGCTATGAAACCCGCGAGGGTGAAAAGCGTAGCGTTATGGAGATTGAAGTCGATGAGGTGGGTCCTTCATTGCGTTATGCTACTGCCCAGATTGCTCGTAACCCTCGTGAGGGTGGTTATGGTGGCAATAATGGAAACTTTGGTGGCTCTAACCAGGGTGGACAAAACCGTGGTTATGGTAGCCAAGGCGGTTTTGGTGGTTCTCGTGAGTCTTCTCGTGAACCTCAGGCTGCTCCACACAATGATCCGTGGAGTAGCGCGCCAGTAGCTGGTGGATTTGATAATGAAGATACTGAGCCACCATTCTAAGAATCTAAAAGCACAGTATCTGCTCTACATCAACCATTTTCACTCCATCTCTATATAGCTTATATAGGGACCGTAATAGGAAAGGCAGGGATCATGAAACTGATCCTCACCGCCGAAGTTGATAACCTCGGTGTCCCAGGTGACATCGTTGAGGTCAAGGACGGCTATGGACGTAACTTCCTGCTTCCTCGCGGGCTAGCTATTGTTGCTACTCGTGGTGCAGAAAAGCAGATTGAAGGAATCAAGCGTGCACAGCAAGCTCGCGCTATTCGCGACCTTGATCATGCACGTGAGGTAAAGGAACAACTAGAGGCGCTCGACGGCGTTTCTGTTTCAGTTCGTACATCAGAAAAGGGCAAGATCTTCGGTTCTGTTTCTACTGAAGACATTGTCGCAGCAGTAAAGAAAGCTGGCGGCCCTAACTTGGATAAGCGTGCCATTGAGCTACCAAAAGGTCACATCAAGACCGTTGGTTCTTATGCCGCTAATGTTAAGTTGCACTCTGATGTTGCAGCTACAGTGAACTTTGAGGTTGCTGCTTCTTAACCAAGAAAGCAGTAACGGCTAATGTGAGTTAGCCCATCCGACAACAGCATAAAATAACCTTGTGTCCCAGAATTTGCTGGGCGCAGGGTTATTTTTTATCTTGGACAGAATACTTTTTGTGGATAACTATGTGAGTAACGACGGAGAAAGCAAAGATAAAAACACTTTTCTTTTGGTTTGTCAAATGCCTTATTGTGGACAAAACCTTTTGTCTGTTGAAAGGTATCCACAAGGAAGAAACTACACTTAACCTGCTGAAATATAGATTTCTCCGAGGGGAAAATGGAGGTTATCCACAAGTTTTCCACAATGGTTGTGAAAAAATAGCAGGGAAAATGTGAAAAAGAATTACCCCCTGTGGATAACTGTGGATAACTCTGTGGAAAACAAATGAGGATTCGTGTGCGAGAATAGAGAGCATGACAAAAAATACACAGAATACTAACCCCCATCTCATAGCAAAAACTAGCACAGCAAATGGGTCAAGCAGGTACAACGATGTTCCTCTAGAAGATTATGCATTATTATCCGATCTGCAAACAGGGCTATTAGTCAGTAAAGAAGGTTCTGTAGATTGGCTTTGCCTCCCCCGTTTTGACTCCCCCGCTATCTTCTGTGGCATCTTAGGCAGCCCCGACGACGGCAGGTGGAAACTTTCAGTACGCGGCGGAATGGTCGTCGAGCGTAGATACAAACCCAATACCTTTATTTTGGAAACTATATGGGAAACCGCCACTGGAAAAGTTAAAGTAACTGATTTCCTGCCCCCTGCCACTCTTCAAGCGGATCTCATTCGTGCGGTGGAATGTCTCGAAGGTGAGATCACCATTACCCACGATCTTCGAGTCAGGTTCAACTATGCGCGGGCACTGCCCTGGTTTAGCCCGACCACAATCCCTGGAACAGAGGAACCAGCTCTGCTGTGTAAAGCGGGTCCAGATGGCTTACTTATCTCTGGCCCTCGGCTTTATAGCGCCTCGCCAGAGGATCTCTCGGAGGAAGGGGAATCTAATCTTTTACCACGCCTCATCGGCGATTTCACGCTCACAGCTGGGGATAAACTCGACTGGTCACTCACCTGGTTCCCATCGTGGCAGCAGACACCTGTTCCTGCTCAAGCTGATGTAGCACTAGAGACTACTACTGATTTTTGGCAAGACTGGATTAGTAATTTTGAGGTGGATTCTCCGTGGAGCACGCTCGTTAAGCGTTCTTTGCTGGTTCTTCGCGCGTTGACTCACTCTGACACTGGTGGAATTGTTGCTGCCCCGACGGCAAGTTTGCCGGAAGATTTTGGTGGGGAGCGCAATTGGGATTATCGCTATACCTGGCTTAGAGATGCTGCCTTGACCGTGGAGGTTATGGTTTCGCATGGTTTTGCCGATGGTGCAATGGATTGGCGTAACTGGCTTTTGCGTGCCGTCGCCGGTGATGTAGAAAATCTACAGATTATGTATGGTTTGGGCGGGGAGCGCGAACTAGATGAAAAAGAATTGCCTAATTTGCGTGGTTATGCGGATTCACGCCCGGTGCGTATTGGTAATGGTGCGGCTGGCCAATATCAGGCTGATGTGGTGGGTGAAGTCATGCTTGCGCTGGCCAGTTTGCGTGATGCGGGATTGGCGGAGGATGAGTTTTCTTGGGGATTGCAAAAGCGTCTTTTGGATTATCAGACTAATAATATCCACCAAAAAGATCATGGTATTTGGGAAATGCGTGGTGAACTCCACTATTTCACTCATGGTCGCGTGATGATGTGGGCTGCCTACAACGAGGGTATTCGTGCCGTGGAGGAGCATGGGCTCGATGGCGATGTGGAGAGTTGGAAGTATCATCGCGATCGTTTGCGTGATGAAATTCTCGAACATGGCTTTGATACTGATCGGGGGTGCTTTACTCAGTTCTATGGGGGCACAGAGGTAGATGCGTCACTTTTGCAATTGCCGGCCACTGGATTCATTGCTGCCGACGATCCGAAAATGCTGGGTACTGTGGCAGCTATTGAGCAAGACCTCGTCGATGAGTATGGCTACGTCTATCGTTATCGCACTGAAGATGGTGTCGATGGGTTGAGTGGCGACGAAGCCCCATTCCTCATTTGTACCTTCTGGTTGATTGAGCAATATGCGGCGTCTGGGCGGGTAGCAGATGCTCAGGAAAGAATGAAAGTGGTATGTCAGGCAGCGAATGATCTCGGGTTATTGGCTGAGGAATATGATCCTCGTCATCAACGTTTGACGGGAAACTTTCCGCAGGCATTTTCGCACTTGTCGCTCATTCGTGCCTCGGATGCTATTGGTCGGGCGTCGGCAAGCGAAAAGATGAGCTAGAATAGGCAAATCGTGAACCTGACGTAGTGAGAAGGCAGAGAAGAATGAGCACACAATCAGCACAGAGTTTTGATAGTTTTGATGATTCATCGGCGCAGTTTGCGCCGGAGCCACCAGACTATGCTGAGTCTGATGCTGGGTACTCATATGGCGGCGGGAACGGTGGGCACGGCGGGTACCGAAAAGGCAATAATTTTCCTAATGAGTTTCGCCAGCCCCCGCATGATAAAGATGCTGAGCAAGGTGTGTTAGGCGCTATGCTCATGAGTCCACAGAAAGTAGTGGATATTATCGAGTTATTGCTGCCAGAAGATTTTTATTTACCAGCACATCAGCTTATCTATTCTGCGATTATTGATCTATTTACCGACGGCAAGGAAATCGACCCCGTTATTGTTTCAGCGCGTTTGGATCGGAATAATGATCTAGAACGCGTCGGCGGAGCACCATACTTACATACACTTACTTCTGTTGTGCCTACGGCGGCTAATGCTCACTACTATGCGGAGATCGTGAGCGAGAAAAGCATTTTGCGTAAGTTGGTTAATGCAGGTACGCGTGTGGTGCAACTTGGTTATGAGGGCACTGAGGGTGCTGAGATTGAAACTGTGCTCGACCTTGCCCAACAGGAAGTCTATGGTATCTCACGCAAAAATACTGCTGAGGATTATTCAATTTTTGCTGATCTCATTCAGCCGACGATGGATCAGCTCGATGAGATCACCGAAAATGGTGGTTTGGCAATGGGTATTCCCACTGGCTTTATCGATTTGGATAATCTCACCAATGGGTTACATGGCGGGCAGATGATTATTGTTGCTGCGCGTCCTGGTGTGGGTAAATCGACTCTTGCGCTTGATTTTGTGCGCTCTTGCTCCATTAAGCACAATAAAGCTAGTGTCATTTTTTCCTTGGAAATGTCTAAGAGCGAGATTGTGATGCGCCTGCTTTCTGCAGAAACCGAGATCAAACTTTCTGATATGCGAGCCGGGCGGCTCGACGACCATGCGTGGACAAAATTAGCAAGTCGAGTAGGGCAAATCGAGAAGGCTCCTATTTTTATTGATGATTCTTCGAGTTTGACGATGATGGATATTCGCTCTAAATCGAGGAAGCTCAAAGAAAAATATGATTTACAGATGATCGTAGTGGATTATTTGCAGTTGATGAGCTCGGGTAAAAGAGTGGAATCGCGCCAGCAAGAGGTGTCTGAGTTTTCGCGTCAGCTGAAACTGTTGGCAAAAGAACTTGATGTGCCACTGATTGCTATTTCTCAGCTCAACCGTGGGCCAGAATCACGCACTGATAAACGACCGCAGATCGCTGACCTGCGTGAATCTGGTTCTTTGGAGCAGGATGCGGATATGGTTATGTTGCTTTATCGACCAGACTCGCAGGATAAGGAAAATGAACGAGCCGGTGAGGCAGATATTATTTTGGCGAAGCACCGTGGTGGTCCAATCGATACTGTGGAAGTGGCGCACCAGCTGCATTATTCCCGGTTTGTGGATATGGCTCGTGGCTAGTTGAATTAGCATCTCGACTACTCTGTGGCTATGATGAGAAAGACTTTTAAGTTTTTCTCAGCTTTGTGTTTTGTGGTTGAGGATGGCTTGGAAAGTGTTTTTGTTCTTTTTCCTAGGAAGAAAATAAGAGGAAATATGTTTTTACAACGTTTTGCTAAGCGTGCTACGGCGGTTGCTGCCGTAAGTATGCTTGGTGCGGGTTTTCTATCCCCCCCCCCTCAGTATTAGCCGCTGGTCCTGACGGTTCTGATGCTGGTATCCAGCGCGGTGGTGCTGATAATGTTTTTGGTTCGTGGGGTGGTGCGAACTGTGACACTGGTTCAACCTGTGTAAAGCAAGTGGGGGATGAAACACAGGTCACCTGGCAAGTGCAACTATCACCTGTGGTGATGTCTGAGGATCACATCCAAACTACTCGTGGTGCGCAGATCATGATCCCATCCACTGTGAAGGATGTGTCGATTAAGCTAACGCATATGCCTAATGTGCAATGGCATAGAGGTGATGCCGCTCAGGGGGAAGACACTCAGAAAACTTATTGGGAAGATTTGGATGGTAATCCGCTACCTGAAGAAAATATCATCTCATCAAGTAATGATAGTTATGTTCTTACCAAGGCAGTGGACTATCAGGTTCCGATCGTTGATTCTTTCGAGAAGAACGATGAAGGGATACCGTATCTGATTGATAATGACACGTATAAAGTATCGTCGTTTATTAAGAATCCTCATGGTTCTTTAGCTGATGATGAAGGGGCTCTATATGGTGTTCAGCGCTCTTCTTTTGCTGATCAGCCTGAGTGGGATTTCTACCAAATCGGCTTGAACGCGCTGGGTGTGTTCACTTTCGAGGTCACCGGTACTGTGGAAGCAGTCGGTGAGGATACTTACATTCCGATTCGCGCGGATAATATGCTGTGGAAATGTATTAAAGAAGGTGGTGGACCTGGTAGCACTGAAGAGGGTTGCTTGAATCTGAAAGAATATGTGTGGGGTCGTACGGGTGAATTACCTCCTGTCTCTATCCCAATGATTCCTGAAGATGAGTCTGCGTCTTCAGCTCGTAAAGCAGAGATTGAGCAGCGCAACAAAGAAATCGCTTTGGAGAATGAGCGTATTGCTAATCTTTATGCTGATCAGGGCACTCGCCATGGCTTAACGAGTGTGGGTACCTGTGCAGTTACTCGTAACACCAATCGCTTTGACACGATTGGTAATGACATTGAGTCTGGTGGTGATCGCTACCGGCAGTATGTGAAGACTTTTAATCTTTACTTGAATCCTACGGTGTATTATTTTGGTTCGTTGCTTGGTGGTGAGGATAACTGCGACCAGGGCTTCCAGCATATTACTCTTTGTCCTGATGAGGAGACTGAGGTTCCGCCTAGCAAGGAGCCTGTAGAGTCTGAGGAACCTACTCCTTCTGAGGAAGAGGAGGTTGATCCTGCTAAGCCTTCTAAGGAAACTGAAGAACCAACTGATTCTGAGGAACCTGGGGAGTCTGAGGAGCCAACTCCAAGTGAGGAAACTCAGGAGCCTACTCCTTCTGAAGAACCTGAACAGGAGAAACCTGTGAAGCCAGCTGAGTATCCTGAAGAACGTGAGGAACCAGTTAAGCCTGTTGTTCCACCAACTGTGCCTGACACAGATGTTGAGGCTGAGCAGGGTGAGGTTGTTACCACCGTTGTAGAACCTGAAGATAAGGAAGAAAAACCTGCCGATTCTAAACCAGAATCCAAGCCTGCACCTAAGACCGTTATTTCTGAAAGCGTGAAGGATAACGTCGCTAAGCAGGCTAAGACTGTAGCGAAGAAAGACCGTCCTAAAGTAACCACGGGTGGACATCTACGCGCAGCGTAATGCTCATGCATGAGCATTACCACAAAGCCGGCACACAGCAGATAGTTGCTTGTTGTGCCGGCTTTCTTATGGGCATTTTCTTAAGATACCTATTGATTCTGTTCCTCAACTCCAAAAGCGGAGCGAAATCTGTTGAGTCGCAGTGAGTTGCTGAGTACAAAAACAGAGCTTAGCGCCATTGCGGCACCGGCAAGCATGGGATCAAGCAACCCCCAGGCTGCCACTGGAATGAGTATGACATTATAAGCAAATGCCCAGAATAAATTGGTTTTTATGGTTGCGAGAGTGCGATTGCTTAGCCGCAGTGCGTCGACAATAGAGCGCGGGTCGCTATTCATAATGGTGATGTCGCTCGCTTCAATGGCAACATCAGTGCCTGCACCCATCGCTAGCCCTAGGTCTGCTTGCGCAAGTGCTGCGGCGTCGTTGATGCCGTCGCCAACCATTGCCACGCGCATTCCTTTGTGCTGCAAGCGCATAATCGTTGCTGCCTTATCCGCAGGTAACACGCCTGCAATCACATTTTCTGGCGCTATCCCCACTTCTTGAGCAATGTTTTGTGCCGCTCCTGTATTGTCGCCGGTGAGCAAAATTGGGGTCAGGTGCATCTCTTTTAATGCGCTGATGGCAGCTTGACTCCCCTGTTTGACCTGGTCACGAATGCTCAGTGCAGCAACCGCTACCTGATCAACGCTCATAACCACCACGCTGGCGCCTTTATCCTGCTCCTTCGTGATAAATGCTGCTAATTGTGACTCGACATCCGCTTGCGGCTTTGTTAATGCCACTACTACCCCATTGATATCTGCCTGCACACCTAATCCAGCGAGCGTGCGAAGATTCTCAGGTTGCAACGAATCAGGTAAATAGGGGTAAGAACCGTAGTGCTGGGCTGCTGTTTCAATTGCGCGCGCAATAGGGTGAGTGGAACCCTGTTCGATTGCTGCAGCTATCCGCAGTACCCATTCCTCAGTGAGTTTAGTTATACCAAGTGGTGTTACTGATTCAGCTGCCACATAGAGCTTTTCGACGCTCATCTGCCCCGTTGTCAATGTTCCAGTTTTATCTAGCACTATGGTTTCGACTTGGCGTGTGTGCTCTAGCACCTCGGCGCTTTTAATCAATAAGCCCATTTTGGCGCCTCGACCTGTTCCCACGAGCAGTGCAGTTGGCGTAGCTAATCCGAGTGCACACGGGCAGGCAATGATGAGTACGGCAACCATAGCCGCAATGGAATCGCTGAGAGCATTTCCCAACCATAGGTGAATCGCACAACTTAGCAGCGCAATGCCAATGACAATGGGCACAAAAACTTGGGCAATTTTATCCACGAGCCGCTCGACGGGTGCTTTCCCCAGTTGTGCTTGAGTGATAAGCGCAGCGATATGTGCCAGTGTGGTGTCCTTGCCAATGCGCGTGGCTCGTACTTCGAGAGTGCCAGTGATATTTATTGTTGCCCCAGTTACTTGGGAGTTCTCCGCGACTTCTACGGGTAACGCCTCGCCAGTAATCATGGATTCATCCAGAGTGGAATTGCCGCGCACAACCACGCCGTCGGTAGCGATCTTTTCTCCAGGACGCACCAAGAAAATATCCCCTACCATTAGTTTCTCAATGGGCAGCGTGAGTTCTTTGCCCTCGCGTAGCACGTGGACTTCTTTGGTGCCCAATTCCAACAAGGAATGTAATGCTTGTGCACTTCGTGATTTGGCACGAGACTCAAACCATTTGCCGAATAGCAAAAACACAATGACCATTGCTGCCGACTCGAAATAGAGGGCTGTCCCCCACTGGTTGAGTATGGTGACCACACTCCACCAATATGCTGCGCTGGTGCCAAGACTAATGAGCGTATCCATTGTGAAAGAACCATGTTTGAGATTTCGCAATGCAGCAGCATGGAATGGATACCCACCCCAAAAATACACTGGGGTACTGAGCGCAAAAACAGTCCACTCCCAATGCGGAAAATGCAGCGAATGCACCATAGAAATGACAAGCACCGGCAGGGCAAAAATCACAGAGATGAGTGCCCGTTTCTTCAGCGACTCTCCCCTGCTCTGTGTCGTTTCCTGTGCAGTGATAAGGTGCGCGCCATAGCCAGTGTGCTGCACAACCTCAATCAGCTTGTCGACGCTGACCTGAGTCTCGTCGAAAGCAATGGTGGCAGTTTCTGTCGCAAAATTGACCTGGGCGTTTACTCCTGGGGTTTTGTTGAGCTTGCGTTCCACACGTGCTGAGCATGCTGTGCAGGTCATGCCGGTGATAGCAAGTTCAATGTGGGTGCTGCGATTATTCGACAGTGTCGGCAAGAGCATAACCCGCTTCGTCGATGGCGGCGATAATATCTTGGTCATTGAGCTGGGTACCTACTACCCTAACCTGACCAGATTCCAGATCAACGGTGACGCTGTGGACGTCGGCAAGCTGATTGAGTTCTTCTGTGATTGCATGAACACAGTGCTGGCAGCTCATGCCCGACACGTAATAGTCTTTTGTTGTCATTGTCATTCTGGGGTTTCCTTCCTGAAAAAGGTGAGGGAATAAAAGTTCTCATTGATTGGTTAGCCTATAGTGAAAGCAACATTTCATAAGAAGGAGTTATTCCCGTGGCAACTGTACCAGTAACCGAAGACACATTTGAGGAAACAGTAAGCAAAGACGGCATTGTTTTGGTCGACGCATGGGCATCATGGTGTGGACCATGCCGTGCTTTTGGACCAACCTATGAAAAGGTATCTGAGAACCATGACGATGTGACCTTTACCAAGCTCGATACCGAGGCAAACCAAGGTTTAGCTGCAGCATTACAGATTCAGTCCATCCCAACAGTGATGGCCTTCCGTGATGGCGTTCTTGTTTACCGAGAAGCCGGGGCTCTTCCTGCCGCAGCATTGGAAGACCTTGTTGCTCAGGTTAAAGCATTGGATATGGAAGAAGTAAAGCGTCAGGTTGCTGAGCAGCAAGACTAACAAGACCAGCAATAAGCAGGATAAATAGGTATACTGCCACCTAAAGGACCAAAAAAGATATGTAACGAGTGAAGGTGACTTTAGGTGGCTAATCCTTTTGCAAAAGGCTGGAAATATCTCACTGCCTCTTTGGATCAGAAAATTGAGGAAAATGCTGATCCAAAAGTGCAGATCAACCAGGCAGTAACAGCAGCTAAGCAGCAGCATGAACAGATTGTTCAGCAAGCCAGTGCAGTTATTGGCAACAAAAACCAGCTTGAGATGAAACTCAATCAGCTAGTGCAGGAACAACAGGATCTTACCGAAAAAACACGCCAAGCTCTGGCGCAGTCCGACGCAGCCCAACGCACAGGTGATGCAGAAGAAAACACTAAGTTTGCTCATGTAGCTGAGATTTACGCGACCCAATTGGTGAGCGTCGAGCAGCAGCTGGAAGAGGCAAAAACCTTGCATAAGCAGTCAGTTAATGCTGCGGAGCAGGCAAAGCAACAAGTTAAAGCATCAGAAATAAAACTTAAAGAACAATTAGCGCAAGCTGATGAACTTATGCGTCAGGTTCAGCAAACGCAGATGCAGGAGAGCAGCGCGCGTAGCGTCGAACAGCTAGGGGCTTTTCAGGCTGATTCCACAGTGCCCAGCATGGATAGTGTGCGGGAAAAAATCGAACGACGTTACGCACAGGCTTTGGGTGCTCAAGAACTCATGCAGGATAGCGTCGATGGTCGTATCGCTGAGATTGATGTTTCAGGTCAGGATATGCGGGCAGCAAGTAGACTAGCCGAGATTCGTGCCGAGCTTGATGCTGGTAAAACTCAAGCTCAGGGTGAAATTGAGCAGTAGCGAGCTGTCGTGTGCTAAGACAAAAATCTGGATGCTACCTCTAAGAGATAACATCCAGATCAGCGCTGCTTAGGCAGTTTTAGCTGTCGAGCTGCCGCACGGTCACATCAACGTGGCGCTCACGAGGAGCTACACCGTAGAACTGTGCACCAAGCTGCTCCCATGTGCGGTTGCTATTGCAACGTACACGGTGGCCGATGAACTCATCAACGATGAATCCCCAGCGCAATGTACCAATCTCACCTGGGTAGATTGGGTATGGGCCAATGTTTTGTCCCATAGACCAGATCATTTCACGGCTGTATTCCCAACCGTACTTACGGGTGATTTCCTCTGTGTACTTCACAGACACGTTCACGGATGTCCACCACTTCTTGGTTTTGGACTCGTTGATGGTCTGCTTCAGTGGAATCTCGCCCTCATCCAAGGTGTTTGCCGCAGAAGCGGAACCCTCGACGTCGAAGCGAGAACCAGTGATCTCTACGTACTCGGCAGTAGCACCAACGCGCTCACAGGTTGTTCCTGGTTGTGGGCCAGAATCAAGAGCCTGTGGCTTTGCTACCGGAGTCCACTCCTCAGTAGGAGCGCCTTCAGTGTTTGCATATGCACTGGTGATCTCGGCCTGTGCCGGGGTGAATCCCGCACATGCCAGACCTACGGTTGCCAGAGCAACAGCTGCTTTGTTGATTGTGCGCATTGCTTACTCCTTGCCGTCGATCGTTGCGGCACCTGGGCCGCTATCGCTCATGGCTGGCATCTCCACGTAGTTCTCGGAGTAGTCACCTTCCTTGGTGGTGTGGTGCCATACAACGAAACGTGTGGAAGGACCTTTACCAACGTACTTGCCGAAGTAAGGCTCCATGCGCCATAGTCCAGTGTTCTTGTCACAGGTACGAACGCGGCCAATGAATTCCTTCATGTGTACGCCGTAGTCAGCACGAACCGTCTCACCAGGCTGAACGGTGATAGGACCTAGCTTGTCACCAACAGCCCAGTTGCTGGTCTGCACAATGCCGTACTTGTTCTGCAGGTGGCCGAAGAAAGGCTCCCAGGTGTTACCGGAGCTCATGGCCTTTACAGATTCGTTCACGCCCTCGGTTACCTCAAGGGAGAACTGGATTGGACGGTCCGTGTTGTTGGTGAAAGAGTTGGTGCCGTTGTAGCGGTCATACTCGTTGGTGATCCAACTTTCGTATGGGTGACGGCTCTGATCTGCTTCCCAGTTGCAGGTGTCGTCATTGACAAAGTCCTGACGGTGCTCATGCTGATCTGGTGTTTTGGTAACTGGTGTAGCGGTTGCCACACCAGAAACCATAGGCACCGACACCACAGTTGCTGCTGCAAGGAGCGATCCGATGATTTTCTTCTTCATGAGGTGGTCCTTAACGAGGATGAAAGATCAATTAGACATCGTTAGAGCGCATAGAGACGCGAACGTGGCGCTCCTTAGGGATATTGCCCCAGAAAGGACGACCAGTGTCTACCCACTGACCACCCTGGCAACGCAGGTTCTTACCCTCGAAGTTGCTGATGAGGAAGCCGTACTCAAGAACACCAGTGTAACCAGGCTTTACTGGGTATGGTCCAAGGGTCTGCCCAACTTCCCAGGTCTGGGTTGAGGAGTAACCAGCGCTAAGGGAAACGTTGATGAGTTTGAGAAGGTCGAAGCTCACGGTTCCGCCAACGTTCCAGTTCTTGGTCTTACCCTCGCGGATGGTTTGGGTTAGTGGGAGATCTTCGTCGTTGTAGTTAGCGACGGTAGCTGTACCCTCAACCTCGAAAGTAGAGCCAGTGATGGTTAGCTCCTGCCCTGCCATTCCTTCACGAGAGCAAGATCCGCCAACTACACCAGGGTTTACCTCGGTGTAAGAAGCTGCTTGTGCAGGAAAAGCGTGAAGAGTGGATGCTGCCAATACGCCAGCGCTAAGAGCAGTCATGAGACGTTTACGCATGAGAAAGCCTTTCTGTGAAAGAAAAATAAGCGATCCTTAGGCTCCCCTAAGGAAAATACTTAGAATTATCTTAGAATGAGTTATTGCGTATGCGCTAGCCCCTTTTGCATATTATTTATCGACGTGTGGTGGGGATGGATATCAGGGCAAGGTGGTTGACGGTTAATTATTTCCGCTCCAAAAGCGTCTGAATGCCGTGCGACCTGCTTATACTTTTCTCAGTATTCTCCGCATGAATATGAGAAATTATTATTTTTCTAAGCTATCGACAGTTTGTGTATAAAAAAGAAAATGCCCTATTTCGGGGGTGATTCCCTTTGGTGAGTATCTAGTGTGCGGTGGAAATGCGAAATAAATTTCGCCCAAGTTCTCCTTGAATTTTAGCGTTATATGCAGCGTAAAAGGGTGAAAAGTTGGAAAAACTCCCACTTTTATCAACGTAATCAAAGCTCTGCTCTGGGTGAGGAGCATCACTATGGGAAATCCACCCTCACTCCCTAAGGAAACCTGAGAAAAACTCAGGAAAACTTTTGGTGGCACGCGCACGCCCACACGCACACGCGCGCATGCACCATGCTTTCTAGACATATCCAATGCGTTCTAGCAGCAGCGCGTTTCCGAGCATATTAGCCCTATGCGCTGCTCGCCTATGTAACCCTTTACCCCTGTGCTTATGAGCTGCTTATTGGCTATTGCGCAATAGTATCCCACGTATTCCAGAATGGAATCCGTCGCGTAAATTGACTCGTTGAGTTTCGGTCAGGGTGTATTCATGGAGAGTTTCGCAGGCGAATTGCAAAAGTGGGCGGTCAATCTCTGGAGGCAATCCTCCACCAGAAAGCATATGGGCGGAATCGCGTTGTGCAGTGCTTGCTGCATTGTCGTACCACCACACAGCATATTGTTGTCCCACGTCAAAAGGTGTTTGATAGCCAGAGGAAGACCATACTTCACTCGGTAATGGTACGTAGCGGGAACGTAGTTTGCGTCGTGGAGCCATCATTGATGGATTTGGGACGGCACGTGGCGTAGGAACTGTGCCTGGAGTAGGCGCTGGCTTATCTTGAGTAGCTTTATCCTCAGCGTCTGCTGCATTATTCGGGCTGGTGCTAGTGGAATCAGAGATCTCTACCTCTAATGATTCCTCAACCCTTGAAGTCACTTTAATAGTTCGTGCGTTGTTGGTGGTATGGTGCGCAGATTCATCCGAGTTTGTGGTTTCGCTTGTCTGCGCTGCAGAATCTTCTGGTTGGGTAACGTGTGGATCAGTATGCTGTGCCGTCGGCGTGCTATCTTCACGTGCTTTATCGACGATCACCTGCGGTTTTTTAGTTTCTGGTTCGGTTAAACCAGCACTTTTCGCTTCGCTGTGCACGTCGTTTAGTGCTTCTTTGTCTTCTTCATCAAATAATTGCGCTACATGGACGTCGATAGCCTCATCGGTATCACCATGATTACCTTGTATGGTGTCATTGTGTGCCGGATCGTTTGTTTGATGTTGCGCGCAGGCTTCTTCTGGTTTTTGCCTGATTACTGGGGGAAGCGGACCTTCGAGGATTTCAAGTTGCATACATTCTGCGAAGTCTTCTCGTGGGTCAAGGATGGTGGTGGAATCGCAGGCATGGCGTAGTGCTGAGGACATGGAGTCCCAGCCAAAGCCATAGAGATGTACGCGAACACCGGCATTTACTGCTTCTTGTACCCCTGGAATCATATCCGCATCGCCAGAAACGATGACAATGTCACTAACTTCTCGACGAACACCTGTCAGTACCATATCGGCTACTAGGCGGGTATCAACTGCTTTTTGTGTACGGCGTTCGCCCCATTCAATGAGTTGACCAGCGCGAAGTTGAACTCCGTCGCAGGTGCGTAATGCTCGCTGATAGCGGTGTGGTCCTGATTCTGGAATGCCGTCGTACCATAATTGTCGGTGAACGGGTTGCCCTAATTGCTGGCTGACCATATTTCCTAAGGTGGTGACTACTTCGGGAAGGTCTATTTCTAATTGCGATCTGGCACCTATTTCCCAGGAATTATAAAAACTTGCTAGTAAATAACTGGTATCAACAAAAATCTGTGTTCTTTCGAGCATGGTTCTAAAACTTTCACTATCTTTGGGTAAAACTTTTCATTAAATTAACCGATCACATATTGTGACTCTGTTACATCTTCTACTATGCCTTATTGCAGGGTGTTAGGCGATAGAAAATTCTAAAAGTGCAGTAAGTGCTGGTGGTAGAAGTATCTTGTGGGGGCAAAATGTCGATTGGGCTTGTCGAAAACTCTTGACAGCAACCTCCCTTAGTTATATGGTTGGTTACATGAGTAACTAACCAACTATGTGGAGGTGTTATGGATGATCAAGCAGCACCATTGTTCCGGCAAATCGCTGTCCTCATTGAAGATTCCATCGTTGATGGCACGCTAGTTCCAGGTGACCGAGCTCCATCGACAAATGAATTAGCTGAATTCCATTCCATTAACCCAGCTACAGCTCGAAAAGGACTGAATCTCTTGGTCGACATAGGAGTGCTGGAAAAACGTCGAGGGCTAGGAATGTTTGTGACGCATAATGCTCGAACCAACATTATCGCCAGAAGAACAGAGAAATTTGCCGCTGATTACGTCGCCCCGCTTATCGACGAAGCCGTGAAACTCGATCTGCGTCGAGAAGCGTTGCACGATCTTATCGAAAAGGTTGCAGAATCTCGTGGTTTGTATCAGTAAAGCAAGAAAAAGTACCGAAAGCACAGAAAAGAGTTGAGGACATGGATGTATTGATCCAAGCCAGGAATCTCAGTATTGGCTATGGCAGTCATAAAAAAGAAAAAGAACCACCAATTCTTAGCAATGTGAATCTCGCGTTGCCTGCCGGCGGTATCTATGGACTAGTAGGTGCCAATGGGCAAGGAAAGACGACATTATTACGAGCACTAGCAGGGCAATTAGCGGTGCAAGGGGAGCTAAGAGTTTTTGGACAAACCCCGTTTGACAATGCACATGTGCTCGATCGAACAGTATTCATGGGCATTGATACCGAGTTGCCCAATCGTAAAGTCTCACAAATCTTCGCCATGTGTGCTAGCCGATGGGTCAATTGGTCGGCGGAATTAGCGCAGAAACTCGTCGAGGATTTCGCGGTGCCAATGGATAAAGATTACAAAGAGCTATCGCGTGGACAACGCTCAAGCGTGGGGTTCATTATTGCACTGGCAAGCGGGTGTCCTCTCGTATTGCTCGATGAGCCATATTTGGGGTTGGACGTCGAAAAGCAAGAAAAACTCTATGCCGCACTGCGCAATTATCGCAGTTCAGAGCGTACTTTTATCATGGCTACGCATCAACTGGCCCAGGCGCAGCCAATTCTGGACCACATTGTGCTTATCGACGCAGGGACAGTCGCGTTATCCGCTGATATTTCCGAATTGCTCGGTAGCATTTTTGAGATCCGAGGCACGAAAAAGCAAGTGGCAGCGGCATTGAGCCCAATACCCAGCGAGTTTATTGTGCAAGAAACGCACATAGTAAGCGGTAGCAAAGCGCTCATTGACCTGCGCAAAGGCGAAAATCTTATTCCGGATTTAATCCAGGGAGCTCACGAGAGTGGTGCAGCGCTCAGAGAAGTAACACTAGAACAAGTAATCACACTCATGACGGGAGATTCTCATGATTCATAGTGCACATCCGATAAAATTATGGTGGCATCTTAACGCAGAAAGTGTGTTATGGCGCGTTATTTACTGCGCTGCCTATGGTTATTTTGTTTTTCGACTGGTTCATAGTGAGCATAGTCTTGTGCTACTTGCTCTTGGGGCGCTATGCGTTGCAGCTATTGTGTCTATCTTCACGTTTGATAGCTATATGCCTTATCGTGCTCTGAGTATTGATATTGCAACTTGGCGACGCGATCAAAAGCTCATTGGCGTGTTTTTTAACGCAATTTTGTTTGCGCTTACCGTGGTTTATGTGTTTGTGGCGCCGAAAAAAGTCGTGGTGCTAGCAGGTATTTTTGGTTTTGGGATGGTCTATCGTCTGCTGTGTACTGCGCAGCCTCATCTTGAAGAAGAAATAAGAGGAGAAATAAAAGATCGGTCTATCGCATCGCGTAAGCAGCGGTGGGTGCGCAAGAGGATTCCTGATACTTTGCGTGGTCAGATTACCTATGCGCCACTCATTGATATGTGGTTGAGCGCTTTCATAGTGTTCTGGATAGCGATCGGTTGCGCCGCGGTAGTGAGCATTCTAAAAAATACGTCGCTAGATAGCGACAGTCTCTTCATCTCCACATTTTTGACCTGCTTCTTCGCAGTAATGAATGCGCGACCAGCCCAGAAATCTTTAGCTGATTTCGTAGCTTTGGGCGGCCAGAGGGCACAATGGCTTCGAGATTACTACCTATCTTCTGCGCTCTTTGTCATTGCGCAAATCGGTTTTCTATTCACCATTACGCTCTCGACGTCTACTCCTGTGTCTCAAGAGCAGTACGCAGTGATGATTCTGCTTATTCTATTCACTCCTCACTTTGTGCTTCAGTCGGGAAATGTTCTGGTTTCACTACTGGTGATTGCTGCGCTTATCGGTATCCTCATGCTCTGGTCCGGTCAGATAATTTCTGGTTGGCTCGCTCTCGTGTTAGTTGCCATCGCCTATTGCGCGATGATGAGCTACGTATGGAAAACGCTAAGAACAAACACACCAAAAAATGGCTTATCAAAGTTTTTTGGAATCTAGTTTTTGTGGTGTTGTGGTGGGGATTTGTGTTTTTTTGTTGGGGTGTGTAACTTTGTGTGAGTCGCTCAGGGCGGTTGTGCTTGTGGGTGGTGGGGGATTCCATTGTGATGCATGGTTTGTTGTGTGTTGTGTGGGGTCTTGTGTTGTTTGAGAACTCGATAGTGTACTGATAGTGATCATTTTTTGATGGTTGATTAACATTTGTTTTTTTGTGGGGAGTGTTTTTGTCTCGTCGATGGGATGCTCTTCATTTGTTTTTTGGTGGATTGATTGATTGCGCTGCATGACATATGACTTGGTTGTGTGTTGTGTGGTGTGGTTGGTTGGTTTGCTGGTTTTTGTTTTTTGTTGGGTATTGGGCTTTTCACGGCCTGTGCTTGCTTACTTTTTTGTTTGTGAGTGTTTTTGTGGAGAGT
>NZ_RZUE01000001.1:0-767271 GCF_017918135.1 Corynebacterium sp. sy017 | reverse complement strand
TGGTTGTTGTGTCAGGGGTACACCCGGTCCCATTTCGAACCCGGTCGTTAAGTCTGATTGCGCTGATGGTACTGCATCTGGGAGGGTGTGGGAGAGTAGGTCGCTGCCAACATTGGTTTTTTAATATATATGGTTGTGGGGTGTGTGCCGTGTGGTGCGCACCCCCCTTTTTTGTTTGTGCTTGTGTGTTTGTGTGGCGCACAAGGGGGGCACAGGGTGTGTGCGGGGTGCGGCAAGTGGTGCCCGGGGGGTGTGTTGTGTGTGGGGTTTGTTGTGGGGTGGTGTTGGTGCGTATTGTGTGGGGTGGGTGCTACAACATCAAAAAAGGACAAAAAGCATGTCGTTAATTCTTGTTACTGGTTTCGAGCCTTTCGCTGGAAATCCTCGCAATACTTCTTGGGAAATGCTTGCGGAATTACCCGAGGAAATACTCGGGCATCGCATTCTTAGGGCACAATTGCCTGTGACGTATGATGGTGGTCTTGTAGAGCTTGAGCGTCTTATCGGGGAGCATAGTCCGATAGCGATTTGTTCCTTTGGTTTATCCGGTAAGACACCTGATATTCGAGTCGAAACAGTGGCAAGAAACTGGGGCGGAGCAAAACCTGATAACAATGGTGTGTCATGGAATAAACCGTACCGCCAGGGGGCAGAATATCCGGAGAAAGTTTATCCACAGATTAGCCCTCAACAAGTTCAAGAGTGGTTGTCTGAATCCGAAATTCCCGTTGCAGCATCTGATGATGCTGGTTCCTATATTTGCGAGGGCGTGACTTATTGCGCCGCCTATAGTGGCGTTCCATCAACTTTTATTCATGTTCCTGCGCACAGTGAAGACACAGCCTTTAGCGCTGAATATCACAAGGTGCCTTTGGCGACTTTACGCGAGGCAGCATTACGTGTTGTGTCAGGGATTGCGCGTGAGTATTGATTCCTTGAGTTAATGCCGTCGACGCGACGCTGACGGTGGAGTCATAAGAACCGAAGCGCTCGGCAGCACTTACGCTGCTGCGCTTATGTGGCGTACCTACAATAATTTGCTGCTCGGGAAAATCCCCAGTTTCCTTGGCTATAAAAGGCAAAAGGTACCTGAACAGTGTAAACAAAAGCGCCCCCAGCAGGATTCGAACCCGCGACCAATCGGGTAGAAGCCGACTGCTCTAATCCACTGAGCTATGGAGGCAATTGCTTAATAAGCAACCTATATAGATTAGCGCAACATTACAGGCCATGCGAAAAAAGGGCTCTGAAAAGGAAATATCATGTGAGAACTGTGTGGGAATTATGCCAGTGATATGGAGTTAGCTGAAATCCTACGCAGTGAGTTAGGCTGGATGTATGTCTGATTCTTCCACTTCGGTGCGTTCTGCAAAACCTGTGTATCTGATTTTTATAGTGATAGCTGGTGTTGTAGCAGCAACGCTCGGCTGGGTTTTTCTTGGTGAATCTTTGGCAGAGTTGGGTATCCCTGATCCTGGTATTTTGACGACAATGGGTTATCCGTTTTTGCGAGCAGTAGCCTGGACTTTGGTGTCGCTTAGTGTGGGTAGTTTTTTGGCTTCGGCGTTTTTTATTATGCCGATAGATTCTCGGCTGAGCGTCGACGGGCTTATTTCCACTCGAACTGGTGCTGCTGCTGCTTTGCTCTACGCCTGTGTAGCCTTGCTGATGATTCCGATGACTCTTTCTGATACGTCGGGTCAACCTTTTTTTCAGTCCCTTGAGTTGTCGGCATGGGGTGATGCTTTGGAACTTATTGCGGCTGCTAAAGCGTGGTTGGTGTCGTCGATAATTGCTTTTGTGGTGGGGGTTATTGCGGTTTTTAGTCGTAAATGGTCAGCGCAGCCATTGCTGCTGGTGGGGGCGTTTGCGATTGTGCTGCCTTTGGGGTTGGAAGGGCACTCTGCGTCGGGCGGCAATCATGATTATGGTACGAATTCATTATTGTGGCACCTTTTCTTTGCATTGCTATGGGTGGGGGGTCTTTTAGGTCTGATAGCGCATGCACGCAGGTTGGGGCCAGGATTGAGCATTGCGGTACGACGCTTCTCCATGCTCGCCTTTGTTAGTATGCTCGCCATGATCGCATCAGGTGTGATTAATGCGGCGGTTCGTATGCGACTCGAGGATCTTTTTACCACAAGCTATGGTCAAGCGATTGTGGCCAAGATTATTTTGACGCTATTACTGGCATTCTTTGGGCTTATTCATCGCAAAAAAACAATCCCTCAGTTGGATGATCGTCCAAAACTTTTTGTGCGTATCGCCATTGCTGAGGTATTTATTATGGCTGCAACCATTGGAGTGGCAGTGTCTTTGGGACGCACTCCGCCACCGCCGCCGCTCTATACTTCGCTGTCAAAAATGATGCTTGAGATGGGGTATGAAGTTACTAAAGCGCCGACTTTCTGGAATATCTGGTCAGTGTGGCGTTTCGACATCATGTTTAGCACTTTTGGCATCATTATCACTCTTGCTTATCTGTGGGGGTTGTGGAAATTAAAGAAGCAAGGAAAAACCTGGAAGTGGCAGCGGACTTTTTGGTTCTTGCTTGGTTCTGTGGGGCTAAGCACTGTGATGAGTTCTGGTATTGGATTGTATATGCCAGCTATGTTCAGTATGCACATGGTTGCTCATATGGTGATTTCTATGGTTATACCAGTGTTTTTGGTTCTGGGGGCGCCACTGAGTCTTGCGCTTGAAGTCACAAAGAAGAATCCACCTGAACAACCTGGGCTGCACGAGTGGATTGAGGCTTTTTGTCAGTCTCGGATTCTGAAGTTCATCATGCATCCAGCGTTTAACACTATCCAGTTCATTACCATTTTCTATTTGCTCTATATCACCCCTTGGTATGACCTTATGGTGTCGGAACACGCTGGGCACTTGCTCATGAACTGGGTTTTTCTCCTTTCTGGCTATGTATATTATTGGGAAATGATTGGGCTTGATCCAAAGCCGCGTAAGAATAAAGTCATCATCAGGATAATGTGGCTGCTGTTTTCCATGCCGTTTCATTTGTACTTTGGCGTGTATCTCATGCAATTGTCGCTCATTCTTGCCAAAGATTTTTATTCCGAGCTTGATCTTCCTTTCCCGGTAGATTTGATGCACGATCAAAATGTTGGTGGTGGTATTGCGTGGGCGTCGGGCGCTTTTCCACTATTGGTGGTGTTTGGTGCATTATTCATCGAGTGGTTGCAAGAAGATCGTAAGGCGGAAAAAGAGTATGAGCAGCGTGCTGCCCAAGATGATGACGATGAATTGGCTCAGTACAATGAATTGCTTGCGCAAATGAATCAGAGAAATCGGCGTTAAAGTTGTGGATAACCGTCGCCAGTGGTGAGTAATCCACAGATTTTTGTGCAGAAAAATTTTTCACTTTTCTGGCGACGACCTTCCGTGGACACTAGCTGCATGGGTTAGCACACTACATACAGAAAGGAATACCCATGCATATTATGACAACTCTCGTCGGACACCTCACTGAGACGCCTACCTTGATCAAAACGAAGAACAGTCATCTGTGTAAGCTGCGTCTTGCATCTTCACGGCGGGTACGGCGTTCTCATATGCACGAGAATGTGATTGCCAACTCCGATACAGAATGGGTCGATACTGACACCCTATTTATCGACGTAGAATGCTGGGGTCAGCTTGCTCTTAACGCGAAACAATCTTTGATAAAAGGTCGCCCAGTGCTTGTGCACGGTTATATTTTTACGCAATCGTGGATAGATAAAGAAACTCAACAAAGTCGCTCTAAAGCAGTTATGCGGGCGCATTATATTGGTTTGGAGTTAAGTCGCTATGTTGTTGGTTCGCGCAAATCCCTTGCCGGGGAGACGACATACTCTCCATATGATGAGCTACCTGTTCCACACAGCTCTGAGCTGCCAGAAATAGATATTGACTATAGTAGTCAAGAAGATAATGTGCGCATTGGTGTGTGAAGTTAAGCATGAATATGGGTATGTAGGGTAGCCTGTGGGGTGACTGAAATTTTATTTTCACAATCCATAACATGAATACTGTGAATTCTTGAATACATAAGGAGCAAAACTGTGGGCGAATTCATCTATACGATGAAAAACGTACGCAAAGCTATTGGCGATAAAGTTATCCTCGATAACGTCACTATGGCTTTCTACCCAGGAGCTAAGATCGGTGTTGTTGGTCCTAATGGTGCCGGAAAATCCTCTATTCTCAAAATTATGGCTGGTCTAGATCAGCCATCCAATGGAGAGGCTTTCTTAGACCCAGGAGCAACTGTCGGAATCCTCTTGCAGGAGCCACCGCTGAATGAAGAAAAAACAGTGCGTCAAAACGTGGAGGAAGGCCTAGGGGAAATCTTCCAAATCCGGCAGCGTTATGAGGAAATCGCCGAGGAAATGGCGACGAACTACACCGATGAGCTGATGGAAGAAATGACCGCGCTGCAGGATAAGATCGATGCAGCAGATGCCTGGGAACTTGACTCAAAAATTGAACAAGCAATGGAAGCATTGCGTTGTCCCCCCTCTGACCAACCAGTTACCCATCTTTCTGGTGGTGAGCGTCGTCGTGTCGCGTTGGCAAAACTCTTGCTATCTGAACCAGATCTTTTGCTACTCGACGAGCCGACCAACCATCTTGATGCAGAGAGCGTGTTGTGGCTAGAAAAGCACTTGCAAGACTATAAGGGCGCTGTTCTTGCCGTGACACACGATCGCTATTTCCTCGATCACGTCGCCGGATGGATTTGTGAGGTCGATCGCGGAAAGCTTTACCCATATGAAGGCAACTACTCCACCTACCTGGAAACAAAGGCGCAGCGTCTTGAAGTTGCAGGTAAGAAAGACCAGAAGTTGCAGCGTCGTCTGAAAGAAGAATTGGCATGGGTGCGTTCTGGTGCCAAAGCCCGCCAAGCTAAAAACAAAGCTCGCTTGCAGCGCTATGAAGAAATGGCAGCAGAGGCTGAGCAGTATAAGAAATTGGATTTCGAGGAAATTCAGATTCCAACACCACCGCGTTTGGGTAATCAAGTAGTTGAAGTAGAACACTTAGACAAAGGGTTTGATGGGCGTGTGCTCATTAAAGACCTTTCGTTCACGTTGCCTCGCAATGGCATTGTGGGTGTGATTGGTCCTAATGGTGTGGGTAAGTCCACCTTGTTCAAGACCATTGTTGGTTTAGAGCAGCCAGATTCAGGTGAAGTAAAAGTTGGGCAGACTGTGCAACTGAGCTATGTTGACCAGAATCGTGAGAATATCGACCCAGAAAAAACAGTATGGGAAGTAGTCTCTGACGGTTTGGATTATATCCACGTTGGTCAAAATGAGATGCCTTCTCGAGCTTATTTGTCTGCTTTTGGGTTTAAGGGTCCAGATCAGCAGAAGCCATCTAAGGTACTTTCTGGTGGTGAGCGTAACCGACTTAACCTCGCATTGACTCTCAAGCAGGGTGGTAATTTGATTTTGCTCGATGAGCCAACAAACGACCTTGATGTGGAAACTTTGGGTTCTCTAGAAAATGCGTTGGAGAAATTCCCTGGTTGTGCAGTGGTGATTTCTCACGATAGATGGTTCTTGGATCGCACCTGTACCCATATCCTTGCTTGGGAGGGGAATGTTGCAGAAGGTCAGTGGTTCTGGTTCGAGGGCAACTTCGAGGACTATGAAAAGAACAAAGTTGAGCGTCTTGGTGCTGAAGCAGCACGACCATCTCGTGTGACACACCGTAAGCTCACACGTTAAAAATATGCCAATAAAACCCTAGCAATTCGCCTAAAAACGGGCAGCCTTCCTGTTGGGGGTGTATAGGTATAAGGTGTGGATGTAAAAACCCACACCTTATAGTTTTTAGATAGTTTTCAGGCTGTTCTCTATATTCATAAAGTCAATTGTGAGGGAAAGAATGACATCAGAAAAACGAGTACACACCACAAAAATTGCTTGTCGATGGTCAGATTTTGACCGCTTTGGTCATATCACAAACTCTGCGTATATTGAATTAGCTCAAGAAGCACGAACTGTCATGGCGCTGGAAGAACTTACTGGGGCAGATAAGCAAATACCAGCTGTATTTGTGCGCAAAATAGAGGTCGATTATATGCGTCCCATTATGCCGGATACACAAGCAGCGACGGTAGACACCTATGTCAGTGATATTGGCTCTACGTCTTTTACCACAACACAGCATATTAAAGACGCAGCAGGAAATATCTGTGCTGAAGTAAAAGCAGTGCAAGTAGCTATTGACCTTACTACCACCACACCGCGTAAAATAACTGAAGCAGAAAAAGAACTCCTCCAAAAGTTTAGTGCTGGAGCAGCTTAACCAGGGAAACAGATCGAAATAATCCTAGAGAACATCAATAAGCAAGCGTAATAATGAGCATAGGTACCGATTTATTCACCATTAGCTCGGGCGAACAAGGTCTTTATTCCTTTCTGCAGCGCGTCCTTAGCATGGATGCCAACGCAGTAGCACGGCTGGCATATGTGGCAGCACCAGAGGAAGTGGCAACACCTGCCCCCATTGATGTTTTCGTCCCCACACCTTTTGGCGTAGTTGCTTCTCGACGTTTCGTCGGCAGCTTGGTATCTGGCACAGAAAAGAGCATGAGTGTGCCTGTTGCAGCTGTGCTCAAGCCAGGACACCACAGTCAACTCAACACGCAACAAGCAGCATGGTTAGGGCAGTTCCCACCGACAACTGGTTTTTTGCATCTCGATGACATTCCGATTGACGTAGCCCACCAGCTTGCCGACCAAGGCAGGGCATTGGCTCGGCAATTTTCTGGACCGCTGGGTCCCCCTGCGTCCTTGTTGGAGCAAAAGGTAATACGGGTGCAGTGCGGGGAAGAATATGCTGATATTCCCATGCGCATGATTTTCACGTGTACAGCGTTAGGTTTTATCCCCAGGAGTAGCACCAATACATCTGTGCCACGACATTTGCGGGTATCCCGAACTCGGCGCTGGGTGCGCGTCGATGCGCCTTTTGGCACGGTATATCATGCGCAGTCGATGAATCTATTACGTGTCAATGCCGATTGATAAGCATATGCGCAACCCTGGTCATATGCTCGCGCATGGCAGCACGATGAACAGGCGAGAGTGTATCCTCGTCAATCGTGGCAATCGCATTATCCATCAGCTCTAGCCAGCGTTTGGCCTCTTGCTCACCGATACTAAAATGCGCGTGCCGCATTCGTAGGCGAGGGTGCCCACGTTCTTGGCTAAATGTTTGTGGCCCGCCCCAATACTGGGCAAGGAACCAGCGGAGTCGATCCTCGGCACCTTCCCAGTCATCATGCGGATACATCGGGCCGATAAGATCGTCGCTGCGCATCTGCTGATAAAAGTTATGCACTATGGCGCGGAAAGTGTCTTCACCCCCTACTGCTTCATAAAAAGTTTGGTGAGGGTTGTGCTTGTAGTGTTCGCTCAACGGCAAGGGCACAGGCTCAGGGGTAGGCATAGTGGTTTCCTAATCTGGTTCAATAGATCGGAACATTCGACGCGGATAAGCAATTCCGTCTTGTTTCATCTCTTTAATGATAGCTGCTGTAAGTTCGCGTTCGACAAACCACTGCTGATCCGGAAGGGTGGTCACCCTTGTTCTAATCAAAACGTGGTCAACATTCACACTGCTAATTCCATCTACGACTGGTTCAGCTAAGAGGACTTTGTCGATTTCTGGCTGTGTGGCACACGCTGCAACTGCACGTTTGACAGTCTCAATAGCGGCCTGAGGGTCTGCTTCCAAACTCACAGGTGTATTGATCAACGCCACCGCGTATTCCTGGGAGAAATTGCCCACGCGCAGTATTTCGCCATTACGCACAAACCACTGGGTGCCATTGACATCGCGCAAAGTGGTCAGCCGCAGGGTGACATTTTCTACAGTTCCGGTAATTTCGCCGACGTCGATAGTGTCACCAACACCATATTGATCCTCGATGAGCATGAAAATACCTGAAAGGAAATCCTTGACCAGCGATTGTGCGCCAAAACCAAGAGCTACACCAACGACACCAGCAGAGGCAATAAGTGGCGTTACGTTGATACCAAGAGTGTCCAAAATAGAAAGGCACGCCCACGCCCATACGAAAATCACCGCAGCAGAGCGACCCACCGCAGCGAGGGTGCGAATACGCGATTGTCGCCGTTGCTCTTGAGTAGCCGATAATGCGTGGCCAGCAGAGTCTGATCCTGTGCGCTCGAATAAAGATAAAGCCACCCGGGCAGGCTTTTTATTGATGTTGATCTGTGCTGCCTTATTGATCAGCTTGCCAAGAACCCAATGCAGTACGAGGGCAGTAAGGAGGGTGAGCACAATGCTGATTGGCTTATCGACCAGCCATTCTTGTGCTTTTTCTGATTCCCACCAGGTATGCCACCACGATGATAGTGATAATTGATTCATGTGCGTTTCCATATACTGTCCACGGTAGCTTAAAACACCGAGTTTGTGCAGAAAATTATATTCATGATCGCCCTAGACTTCGACCGCCTTCACACGCCGTAGTCTACAATGAGGGGCACCTTAACGTCACGTGTGCCCCGACCAAGGAGAATTATGGCTTCCGACGCAACCCAAGGCTTTAGCACTGCAAGTATTCATGCAGGATATGAACCAGATTCGCTCTATGGCTCAATCAATACACCAATTTATGCGTCGACCACATTTGCACAAAATGGTCTGAATGAATTGCGCGGTGGTTTTGAGTACACTCGCTGCGGTAATCCCACTATTGCTGCTTTAGAAAAAACAGTTGCAGCCTTGGAACAAGCCAGCTACGGGCGTGCTTTTTCTTCAGGAATGGCAGCGATCGACCTTGTGCTACGCGCTATATTGCGCCCAGGTGATCACCTTATCTTTGGGCATGATGCCTACGGTGGTACTTTTCGCCTGGTAGATACCACATTCCGTGAGTGGGGAATTACCTATACTGTGGTCGACACCACCAAAGTGGAAGATGTTGCCGCAGCAATTCAAGACACGACAAAGCTCGTCTGGTTAGAAACTCCATCAAATCCTACCTTGGCGGTCAGTGATATAGCAGCTATTGCGGGTGCCATTGCCGATTATGGCATTACCCTCGCCGTGGACAACACCTTTGCCTCGCCATATTTGCAGAACCCCTTGCTCCTTGGTGCTGATATTGTCATTCATTCCACTACCAAATACCTTGGTGGACATTCTGATGTGGTCGGCGGTGTTGTGGTGACCAATGACGCTACCCTCGACGAACAACTTGCGTTCCTCCAAGGTGGCGTAGGGCCAATCCCTAGCGTTTTTGATGCGTATCTGACTGCGCGCGGAATAAAAACATTGGCGCTGCGCATGGAGCGTCATTGCGATAATGCTGAGGCAGTGGCGCAATTATTGCGCAGCAGTGACAAAGTGGCGCGCGTGTTTTATCCAGGTCTTAGTGATGATCCTGGGAATGAGGTTGCAACAAAGCAGATGAAACGCTTTGGTGGCATGGTGTCGGTACTCTTTCATACTGAGCAGGCAGCACGCACATTTTGTCTATCGACCAAGCTGATTTGTTTGGCTGAGTCTTTGGGCGGGGTGGAATCTTTGCTTGAGCACCCCGCAACTATGACGCACCAATCTGTGACTGGCTCTAGCCTAGAGGTACCTCGTGAATTGGTGCGTATTTCTTTGGGTATTGAAGACACCGAAGATTTGCTTGCCGACGTCACCCAAGCCCTTGAACAGCTCTAATGCTTAGGCTCTGCGTCGAAAAGCTGATTGCGTAAGGTGCGTTCTTGATCATCTTTTGCCTCGGCAATAACGCGATGTAGTCCACCTGGAATATCGGCTGCTAAAAAGGCTTGAGCGCGCGCAATGCCAGCCGAGCTGATATCCCAGCGCGGATAAATACCACTGACAATGGATAAAGCCACGTCGGGCTGGAGGTTATGCCAGATTGAGGTAGCTAACTCAAAGAATTGTTCATTGAATTGTTCCAGATAAGGTGCGCTACCGCTAAAAGCAAAACCTTCTATTGTGTGCCGCAATTCTAAGTTACTCAGCGGATTAGGAATCGCAGTGAGCTGGGCAAACACTGTTTGTTTATTCTCTGTGGTATTGATCGCTGCTGCTGCTCGCAAAGCAGCCACATGACCTGCAGAGGTATTATCCGCAGCGCGAAGTGCGGCAATTTCTTGTTCAGCCTGCTCGGGACTATAGCAACCGTGCGCTATTAAAGCGGTCAATGCCCACCAGCGCAAGGAATTATCAATGCTGATTCCGGCTAGTGCGCTGGAACCGGCAAGAATATCACGGAAAATTGTTACCGCATCGTCGTTGAGGTGTGCCTTGGCAAGGTGCTGGATAAAAGCGAGTTGTTCATCAGAACCAGGCTGAGCATTGCGTAGCCCCTCGACGAGAGCTGCTGCGAAATACGCGCGTCCTTGTTCCTTCGCCCACTGTGGATCGGCGTACAATTCCAAGGCGGTATGTGCTTGTCCTAGCAGTAGCTCTAGGACTGAGATTTCTGTTTCTTTTTGGGCATGGTTGGCAACTAAGCGAATGAAGTCCCGTGCTTTCATCTGTGCATTGCGCGTCATCTGCCAGGCAGCTGACCAGCATAAGGTGCGTGGCATAGGGTCGACGAACTTATCCATATGCTCAATGATTGTGTGCAATGAGTTTTCATCTAGGTGCATGAAACAATAGGCAAGATCATCGTCGTTGACGAGCACAACATCAGCAACCGCACTACCAACCAATTCAGGTATTTCCACGCGCTCACCCGTAATATCTACCTCAATGCGCTGGATGCGAACTAGGTGATCGTCGATAAGTGAATACAGGCCTACAGCTGTGCGATGGGTGCGTAACTCACCAGCGCCAGGATAAGCGCCGCTTTGGGTGATGGCAAAGCTCGTGTATGTGCCATTGTCTGCGTCAAAGACAGGGGCAAGGGTATTGATACCAGTGGTTTTGAGCCATTGCTGTGCCCAGTCGGACAGGTCGCGCCCAGAGGCTTGTTCGAGGGCGTTGAGAAGGTCGTCGAATGTGGCGTTGCCAAAAGCATGAGTGGCGAAGTGTTGGCGCACTCCTGCGAAAAAAGCGTCACGACCAACGTAGGCTTGCAATTGTTTGAGCACGCTTGCCCCCTTTGCGTAGGTGATGCCGTCGAAGTTTTGCTCCACGGTTTCGATGTCGCGCGCATCGGTAGAGATGGGGTGGGTGGAGGGGAGTTGGTCTTGTTTATATGCCCAGGATTTTTCGGTATTGGCAAAGGTCACCCATGCTGTGTCGTATTGGGTATTTTCTGCTTGAGCAATAACAGAACCCCAGGTAGCGAAGGACTCGTTGAGCCAGAGATCATCCCACCATGACATTGTGACCAGATCCCCAAACCACATATGTGCCATTTCATGCAAAATGGTTTCGCAACGGCGCTCATAGCGATACCGTGTTACTTTATCAGCGAAAACGTACTCGTCGCGGAAGGTAACGGCACCCGCATTTTCCATTGCGCCTGCGTTGAATTCCGGAACGAAGAGTTGGTCGTATTTGTCAAAGGGATAGGCGATACCAAAATTGGCGTGGTAGAAGTCGAAACCTTGCTTTGTTTCTTGGAAAATCACCTCGGCGTCGAGATGCTGTGCAAGAGATTTACGACAATAAAGCCCAAGGTCAATGCTGAGCTCATGTGGTTGATCCGCTGGAGTTTGCTGGTGGTGGGTCAAAGTTCCAGTCCAGGTATCCTGCACGCTATGGTAGTGACCTGCACATAGCGCAACGAGATAGGTGGAAAGCGGATAGTCGATGCGGGAATGGAATAGTGCTTTATCTGCCTGTTCATGCTTTTCGACGCGTTGTCGTGCGTTGGTGATGATGTGGTAATCCTGCGGCGCAATGACATGAATATCGTAGGTGGCTTTAAGATCTGGCTGGTCAAAGCAGGCAAAGACTCGCTTTGCGTCTGCTGTCTCGAATTGGGTGTAGAAGTATGTTTCATCATCGGCAGGATCAACAAAGCGATGTAAGCCCTGCCCAGTGCGAGAATACTCGCAGAGGGCATGAATGGTGAGGGTGTGCTGGCCAGGTTCAAGGTCAGCTAGGGTAAGACCTTGGTGAGAGTCGTACTCGGTGGGGGTGATGTCTTTTCCATCAAGTGTGGCTTGGTGGATTTCGCGGGCAATGAGATCAATAAAGGTACTGCCAGGCTTTTTTGTGGTGAATGTTACTGTCGTGTGTGAGGGAAAGGTGTGGCTGTCGTGTGTGAGGTCAATGGTGAAGTCGTAATGTGCCACCTCAAGTAGTTCTTTGCGTTGTTGTGCGTCGGAGCGCGTGAGATTTGTTGAGCGATGATTCATTTTCCCTGCTTTCTGTTCATTACTGTGTGTGGTTATTTATTGCATCTATTCTATCCGGGAGGATGAGAGTCAAGTCTAAGCGGAGTACCCTCATAAGGGGATGCCGCGTAAAGGCGTGTGCAGAGTGCAATTGTTTATAAGAGTTGAGGAAGAATATGAGTAATGAAGTAACGTTCTGGTTTGATGTGTCGTGCCCGTTTTGTTGGGTGACTTCACGTTGGATAAAAGAAGTAGAGCAGGTGCGTGATATTAAGGTGCAGTGGGTGCCTATGTCTTTGTCAGTGCTCAATGAAGGGCGTGATCTTGATCCGGCGTATATGGATAAGATGAAAGCTAATTGGGGTCCAGCTCGTGTTTTTGCTGCCATTGCCACAGAACACCCGGAGAAACTTGATGAGCTTTATACAGATTTAGGAACTCGTATTCACCCTGGTGGGCAGGGTGCAAAAGCAGGGTATGACGCTTATGATGAGTTGATTAGCGAGTCTTTGGCCGCAGTTGGTTTGGATAGTGCATATGCGCAGGTTGCTCATACGCAGCAGTGGGATGAGCAATTGCGTAAGTATCACAGTACCGCTATGGATGCAGTGGGGGATGAAGTGGGAACTCCCGTGGTAAAAATGGGTGATACCGCATTCTTTGGTCCGGTTATTACTCGTATTCCGCGTGGTGAAGAAGCCGGAAAGCTTTTCGACGCGGCGGTGCAGTTGGCTTCGTATCCTTATTTCTTTGAGATTAAGCGTTCGCGTAGCGAATCTCCTCGTTTTGACTGAGAGTTCTGCTGGGGTTTTGGATAGGATAAAGAGTATGCGCGTATATCTTGGAGCGGACCATGCAGGGTTCGAGATGAAAAACATTATTGCTGAGCATTTAGAAAAACAAGGGCATGAGGTTATTGATTGTGGTGCGTATGTGTATGACGCTCAAGATGATTACCCTGCGTTTTGTATTGAAGCAGCAAGTCGTGTAGTCAATGATCCTGGTTCTTTAGGGATTGTGTTAGGTGGTTCAGGAAATGGTGAGCAGATCGCTGCTAATAAGGTAAGTGGCGCGCGTTGTGCTCTGGCCTGGTCGCCTGAGATTGCTCGGTTGGCACGCGAGCATAATAATGCACAGTTGATTGGGCTTGGTGGGCGAATGCACTCCGAGGAAGAGGCATTGGCTATTGTTGATGCATTCTTGGAGCAGGAGTGGTCTAAAGAGGAGCGCCATCAGCGTCGTATTGATATTCTTGCTGATTATGAGCGTACTGGTATTGCCCCTGAGGTTCCTGCTGCGCCAGAAACAAACTAAGTAGTTTGTGGATTTTGACCTGGTTGTCCTGGTGGACTACCAGGTTTTATTATTGCGTGCGGCAGTACTGGTGCTATGGGTGTGATTAGTGGGCAAATGCTTAGAAATCGAAGTCAAAGCCATCGCCGCCGAAATCGCCGAAGCCATCAAAATTGAAGAAACCACCATCGTCAGAGCCAGCATCGCTGAAATCTGCATCTGCACCGGAATCTGCGGCATCGAGTCCTTCTTGGTAGCCGTCGGCATAGCCATCAGACCAGGCATCACTATTGATACCGCTCATTCCGGTAAAGAGAGAACTCCACATTGCAAAGGAAAGACCAGTCCACACCCCAGAAAGCATGGCGTCAGCCCACCAAGGTGCAGAATACCAGCCAGCTGGCACCGGGCGACCTGCGACAACCCCACCGGGGTAGTAGTTTGGGGTGGCGTCGGTAGCGACGGGAGAAGCAGTGAGCACTTGACCGTTTTCTTGAGTGATAGTGCGTGTTTCGGTGACTTTTCCAGCTTTCTTTTGCCCCTCAAGAAGCGGCAACTCTGGGCCTGCGGGCAGCCCCATGATTTCGCGCGCTGCGTGCATATAGTACAAGCCCTCAAGAGCTGATTCTCGCGCAAGTTCTGCTTGGCGAACTGTGGTGGCCTGGGCGATTTGTGAAGAAGCTGCAGTATAGCGCTCAGAGGCATCAGCAATAGCCTGCGTAGACGCGGCATCGGTGCCCGCAATAGTGAGAACTTGGGAACCCAAACGCTCAGTCCAACGACGCGCGTCGGCAATGGCATCCTCAAATTTTCCTTGTTCTAGCTGCTTATTGTTTGTTTTAGCACGAAGCGCTAGTGCGACAACAGCAAGAGCAAGTAGGGAAAGTAAAATCAGCATGGGCACTCCGAACCAGGCGAGAATTACGGCTTAAGTTTTCTAATTCCCCAACGACGCAGCGTCGAAAATAGTTCCTATGCGCAGGCTCAAGAGTTGTGCGATGATTTTGTCTTTTTGCGCGTTGCTACCCACTCTTCAATGTCTTTACGGTCCCAGAGAGTAAGTCCATGAAGCTTAGCGACGGGTGCTGGTGCGCGTCCGCGCCCTGCATAGCTGGTGAATGTGCCGCGAGCAGTGTGAGAAAATGTAGCACATTCGATAGCTGTCCATAGCTCATGACCAGTATCAATGTCGATTATCTTCGGTTTCATGGTTGCATAGTAACTAAGTTTTCTCAGCAATTCGACGCGTGTGTTTCTATCGACCGGCACATTTTCTAAGGAAGAGCAAGAAAAAGGGCAGGTGAGTGCGTATATTATCCGGGCCATTTTTCTTAAAAGTTTTTAGCTGCAATTGTGCTGTTTCCCTGCTGGAAAAGCAGTGGGAAACGGTGGCGGCAATTGCGAAGGAAAGTGCGGGGAGGAGATAGAAAAGAGGCGGTTCGAGCAGGAGATTTTGTTTTTTGCAAGGTTTGTACTACTCTCTGAGGGAGCGCAAAGCGTTGTGGGAATGTCGTATAGTGGCTAATACCTCAGCCTTCCAAGCTGAAGACGCGGGTTCGATTCCCGTCATTCCCTCCATTTTTCTTTATGCCAGGGGCATAAAGAATTTTTTTATTTCTGCGGAGTCACCCACAAAGCCTAATTGACATTAGGTTCGCGTGTGCCAAGATAGAGGAATGACGGATACTTCGCAGCATTCTTCCCCGCACACTACCCACATTCCGCTTCTCGACGACCCGACAACCGCCCAGGTAAGACGCATTGCGCAAGCTCTCAGCGCGGATAATGCTCATACTGACAGCAATCTATTTGTCATTGATGACGGTGAGAATATCGTTCAAGCGCTCGCGAATGGAATTGTGCTCACGGAGGTATTTGTCACAGGCGACACTGAGATTGATGCTCCTACCCAGAGGGCACTCGACGAACACGGATTACCTGTGTATCGTTTGGCAGTTCATGTGGCAAAGCACCTTTTTGGGACGCAAAAACGCTCTCGTCTGTTTGCACTGGCACAGGTTCCACAGTCTGCTCAGCTCAGCGATATTACACATCTACATGGCGATATTATTGTGTTAGATGGGGTAAAGCTGGCGGGGAATATCGGGGCTATTACCAGAACTGCGTGTGCACTGAATGCCTCGGCAGTGGTGCTAGTAGATAGTGACTTAACATCTATTGTGGATCGTCGTTTAGTGCGTGCTAGCCGAGGGACAGTTTTTGCATTGCCGGTTGTATTAGCGCAGCGCAGCGATTTTGTGCGCTATGTCCAAGAACACAACATTGCGTTAGCAACATTAAGCGCCGACGCCGCCCACCCCATTAGCGAGATCGCACAGGTGCAGCAGCGGCTTGCTATTTTGATGGGCAGCGAGCGTCATGGGCCGTCGACGCAACTTGATTCTTTAGCGTCAATGCGTTTTTCGATACCGATGAGCGATAAGGTGGAATCACTCAACGTGTCTGTGGCAACAGCTATCGCATTATTTGCTCACTCCATGCGATGAAAGGTAAGTAGCAATGCACAAGGTCAAAGCCCTAATAATTGCGTATTTTTTGACTGTGTTGTGTGGGGCTATGACCAGTATTGGGGTGTCTGTGCATTTTGCTACGACGGGGGCGAGCGCGGGGGTGGTCAGCGGTACGCTTATTGCGAGTGCGTGTGCGAGTATTTTTGTTGCGCCTTTCTTAGCGCCGGTGTTTGATAAGTTTTCAATCCGTACTGTTGCCATTGGCAGCATTATTGGTGAGATAGTGGTGCTGGTGACGCTGGTTTTGTTTTTGCGTCCTGTGGTGTTGATTGCGGGGACGTTGGTTAGTTCGGCGTTGGCTGGGGTGAGTATCCCGGCGATTTTTTCGTTAACGGAAAAACTTGCGCCTGATTTGGCGGCGGCGCAGGTGTTTTCCAGGCTTGATACTGCGCGTCTTGTTGGTGGTTTTGTTGGTTCAGCTGCTGGCGGTGTGGTGGTTGAGCGGGTGTCGCTTTCTGGTGCGTTTCTCGCAGAGATCGTTGTGAACCTGTGTGTGATTGTGGTGTTGTGCGTGGTGGGGGCACCGCGTGTGGGTGATGATGAGCAGTGTCAGGGTGCAGGGGGAGATCAGCGTAGTTTTTGGCGGCGTTTGGTGGAAGCGCCTTCGTTGTTGCTGCGTCATCGGCAGGCGCGTGTGGCGTTGCAGAGTATTTGGGTGGCGATTATTTTTACGTCGGTGTATAACGTGGCGTTGGTGTTTTTTGCGTTGAATGAGTTGCATGCTGGGGGTTTGGGGTATGCGGTGTTGGGGCAGGGGTTTGTTGTGGGGCGTATTGTGGGGGCGCGGTTGTCGTCGCGGGTGCGTGAGGGGAATGCGTTTGTGGTGTTGATTGTTGGTGGTGTGGTGATGGGTGTTGCGATTGCTGGTGTTGGGGTGGGTCGTAGTGTGATTGTGGGGGTGGTGTGTGCGTTGGTTGCGGGGGTGTGTAATGCGGTGCAGGTTGGGGCGTTGCGGTTGTTGATGTGCGGGTGCGTCCGAAGGCTTTGTCGACGATGGGTTCGGTGAATAGTTCGGCGATGTTGGTGGGGTATGTGTGTGGTGCTCCGCTTGTGCAGTGTGTGGGTGGGGGTTGTGCGTTGGTGTTGTCGGGTGTGGGGACGGTTGTGTTTACTGTTTTGCCTGTTGGTGTGACATGGATAGCGAAGAAAATACGACGTACTTAGCGACGCATGAGCTGGCATATTTCCTGTTCTGTAGTTATGATGAGTGTGCTTTTAGGTTTTTCTCAGCTTTGTTTTGAGGGAATCTAGAAAGTGTTTTGTTCTTTTTCCTAGGAGAATAGAGGAAATATGTTTTTACAACGTTTTGCTAAGCGTGCTGCGGCTGTGGTTGCCGTAAGTATGCTTGGTGCGGGTTTTCTAGCCCCCCCCCCTCGGTATTAGCCGGTGGCTATGCGAATGATATTGGTGCGTGGGGTGGAGTGGACTGTGACACTGGTTCTACCTGTGTGAAACAAGTGGGGGATGAAACACAGGTCACCTGGCAAGTACAATTATCACCTTTGGTGATGTCTGAGGATCACATCCAAACCTCTCGTGGTGCGCAAATCATGATCCCATCAACGGTGAAAGATGTGTCTATTAAGCTGACGCATATGCCGGCGCAAAAATACTATGATTTCCCTAACGGATCTATTATGCCGACTGTTGTGCCTGCGAAGATGGTGGATTATCAGGTTCCTATTGTTAATTCAGAGGAAGAACTAACAGATAACGAGACATATTACGTGTCGTCATTTGTGAAGAATCCTCATGGTTCTCTGGAAAATATTGATTCTTATCAGGGTGGTTCATATGGCGTGGAGCCTTCTTCTTATGGATATCAGCCTGATTGGGATTTTTATCAAATTGGCTTGTATGCCATAGGTATTTTTACTTTCGAGGTGACCGGTACTGTTGAAGCAGTTGGTGAGGATACTTATATTCCAATTCGCGCGGATAATGAGTTGTGGAAGTGTTCTTCCGAGGGTGGTGGACCTGGTAGCGCTGAAGAGGGGTGCCAGAGTCTGAAAGATTATTACTGGGGTAACTCTGGTGAGTTGCCTCCTGTGTCTATTCCTATGATTGCGGAGGATGATTCTGCGTCTTCAGCACGTAAAGCAGAGATTGTTCAACGCAATAAAGAAATCGCCCTAGAGAATGAGAAGATTGCTGCTTTGTATGCTGAACAGGGCACGAAGCACGGTTTAACGAATGTGGGTGCGTGTGCGGTTACTCGTAATACTGGTCGGTTCGATACCATTGGTAATGACGTTGAAACTGCTGGTGAGAAGTATGGTAAGTATGTGCAGACGTTTAATCTTCACTTGAATCCTGGGGTGAGGTATTTTGGTCCGCTTAATGGTGCTGAGGATAACTGCGACCAGGGTTTCCAGCATATTACTCTTTGTCCTGATGAGGAGACTGAGGTGCCTCCTAGTGAGGAGCCTGTAGAGTCTGAGGAACCAACACCAAGTGAGGAAACCCAGGAACCTACTCCTTCTGACGAAGAGGAGGTCGATCCTGCTAAGCCTTCTAAGGAAACGGAGGAGCCAACCTCTAGCGAGGAACCACAGGAGTCTGAAGAGCCAACTCCAAGTGAGGAAACCCAGGAACCTACTCCTTCTGAAGAACCACAGGAACCTGAGCAGGAGAAACCTGTGAAGCCGGTTGATCGTCCTGAGGAACGTGAGGAACCAGTTAAGCCTGTTGTTCCACCAACTCTTCCTGACACAGACACTGAGGTTGAGCAGGGTGAGGTTGTTACCACCGTTGTAGAGCCTGAGCAGGACAAACCTGCCGATTCTAAACCAGAATCCAAGCCTGCACCTAAGACTGTTATCTCTGAAAGTGTGAAGGATAACGTCGCTAAGCAGGCTAAGACTGTAGCAAAGAAAGACCGTCCTAAAGTTACTACGGGCGGACATCTGCGCGCAGCGTAAAACTAGTTACTGCATTTACACGTGAACCCCAATCTGTGGCGGTCGGTTAGTGATCACCGCCAAGGATTGGGGTTTTGCGTATGTTTGGGTGCCTAGCGCCACCATGTATCACCAGGTGCAACGGGTAGGTGGCGTTTGTGTTCGCCTGCATACCAGAGTTGTTCTAGGCGTTCACGGCTGTGTGTTGGCACTTCTTGGTTTTCTAGGTAGTTGTCGATGTCGTGGTAGCTCACGCCAAGGGCTTCTTCGTCGGGGAGTCCGGGGCGATTATCTTCTAGGTCGGCGGTGGGAACTTTCTTCCAGGTAGATTCTGGTGCGCCGAGTGCTTGGAGTAGTGCTGCGCCTTGGCGCTTGTTGAGCCCAAAGAGAGGGATAATATCGGCGGCGCCGTCGCCATGCTTGGTGAAGAAACCGGTGATATTTTCTGCAGCATGGTCAGTGCCAATGACGAGCAGTTTCTTTTCGCCTGCGATAGCGTATTGGGCAATCATGCGTTGGCGTGCCTTGATATTGCCTTTGTTGAAGTCGCTCAGTGGTTGTTCTAGTGCGGCACTTGCTGCGGCGACGGCAGCGTCGGTGGCGTCTTTGATATTGATGACAATGCTGTGATCTGGAGCAATGAACTCTAGTGCGGTACGCGCGTCAGCTTCATCGGCTTGTACTCCATATGGCAAGCGTATCGCCCAAAAAGCTACTTCTTTGCCTTCCTTTCGCAGCTTTTCGACGGCTTTCTGTGCCAGTTTTCCAGCCAGGGTCGAATCCTGGCCGCCTGAGATGCCGAGGGCAAAGCCGCAAGCTCCGCTGGCGCTGAGATAGTCACAGAGGAAATTGATGCGCTTGGTGATTTCTGTTTGTGGGTCGAAAGCGGGAGCGATATCTAACTCTTGGATAATTTTTTCTTGTAGACTGCGCCCTTTTTCTTTATTTGCGCTGGTGGTGGTAGTGGGGCTTGGGGAAGGGTTGTGAGTATTCATGGTTTTATCCTAGTAGTATTTTGTATTTAGGGCGCGACTGTAATACGATGTTTCTTCGTGTCGTAGATAGATTTATTTATCCGTGTTCTATCTACTGTATAGGTATTGTGAAGTCTCATGCTTTGCTGGCTTCGCTTTTATGATTCAAGAAAGGAGCGCCCAATGAAGGTTCGTAAATCCCTTCGGTCGCTGAAGAACAAGCCTGGCGCTCAGGTTGTGCGTCGCCGTGGCAAAGTTTATGTGATCAACAAGAAAGAGCCACGTTTTAAGGCTCGCCAGGGCTAATTTCAGCTTTGCATTATCGCCTTGACTACTTATGTGTAGTTAAGGCGATTTTTTATTAACCAGAAAACTCTAGAAAATCGCACAAAATATAAAAACTATGTTTAGTGTCACACTATCGATATTTTTCTGTTCCCTTAAAAACGGCAATCATGCGCTGAACTGGGCAAATGGTGATATGGCAACAAAGGGCAAACAACACCGATGTAATTTCTTTAACGAAAATTATCGCTATATCTGGGGGCTGCTTAAGTGCCATGCTGGGAATTTCATCCATGTAACTACTATATATAGTATATGTTGCATACTTCCGACACAAAGTATAGTGTTTAATCTCGATTGCTAGTGAGAACCAGCAGCAAGGTGCCAAGGCATATCTGCTGGTGCGAGGAGAACGTAAGGAATACCCAATGTCGATTACTGTGTACACCAAACCAGCTTGTGTTCAATGCAACGCCACCAAAAAGGCACTTGACCGCGCAGGTCTTGACTATGAACTCATCGACATTAGCGTTGATGATGAGGCTCGCGACTACGTAATGGCACTCGGATACCTCCAAGCCCCTGTCGTAGAGGCTAATGGCGAGCACTGGTCAGGTTTCCGCCCAGAGCGCATTCGCACCCTCGCAGCGCAAGTTGCCTAAGCGCCATCTTTTTTGCCCCAACAGGGGCTTTTCTATTTCCGGTCTATTCCTAAGCAGAAGAAGCAGAAGAGGAGTCGCGTATGCTCATCGTTTACTTTTCCTCTGCCACGGAAAACACAAAGCGTTTCGTCGAAAAGCTCGGTTTTCCGGCGCAGCGCATCCCGTTGCATTCTGCAGAACAGCCCCTAGAAATACGCGAACCCTATGTGCTGATATGCCCTACCTACGGTGGGGGAGCGTCGATAAGCGGAGCCACATCACGCCCAGTGCCGGTGCAAGTGATTCGGTTCTTAAACGATGAACGCAATCGCTCGTTTTTGCGGGCAGTGATTGCCGGGGGAAACACCAACTTTGGCGCAGACTTCGCAAAGGCTGGGGATATTATCGCGAAAAAATGCAACGTGCCTTTTGTTTATCGCTTCGAGCTTATGGGCACAGATGAAGATGTGCGAGTAGTCAGAGCCGGTCTTCTCGCTCATGCTCAGCGCTTAGGACTAGAACACACACCAACACCACCACAATCAAGAAAAGAAAAGGTTTCCTAAAACATGAACGCAGCAAATCTAGGTCGAACCGTCGCAGAGCCTGCTAGCCGCCAGGAACAATTGGATTACCACGCGCTTAACGCATTGCTCAACCTCTACGACGCTGAGGGCAATATCCAATTTGATAAAGACCGCGAAGCAGCAAATCAATTCTTCTTGCAGCACGTCAACCAAAACACCGTATTCTTCCATGATCTTGAAGAAAAAATCGACTACCTGGTCACCAATAAATACTACGACCCAGAAGTGATCGAAAAATACGAATTCGCCTTCATTAAGCAGCTGTTCAAGCAGGCATATGCGCACAAGTTCCGGTTCCCGACATTCCTTGGCGCATACAAGTATTACACCTCTTATACTCTCAAAACCTTCGACGGAACCCGTTACCTAGAGCGTTTTGAGGATCGCGTGTGCATGGTAGCGCTCACGCTTGCCGACGGGGACACCACGCTAGCGCAAAACCTCGTCGACGAAATTATGGCTGGTAGATTCCAACCTGCAACGCCAACATTCCTCAACTCCGGCAAAGCGCAACGTGGTGAACCAGTATCGTGTTTCCTCTTGCGTATCGAAGACAATATGGAATCCATTGGACGCTCGATTAACTCCGCACTACAGCTCTCAAAGCGCGGTGGTGGCGTCGCATTATTGCTATCTAACCTGCGTGAAGTAGGAGCGCCAATTAAGCACATTGAGAACCAGTCTTCTGGTGTTATTCCCGTGATGAAGCTATTGGAAGACTCTTTCTCCTACGCAAATCAATTAGGCGCGCGCCAAGGTGCAGGTGCGGTGTATCTGAGTGCGCACCACCCTGACATCCTCAGCTTCTTGGATACCAAGCGTGAAAATGCTGATGAGAAAATCCGTATCAAGACCCTCTCCCTTGGCGTGGTAATCCCGGATATCACCTTTGAGCTGGCCAAGCGCAATGATGATATGTACCTTTTCTCGCCATACGACGTCGAGCGCGTCTATGGTAAGCCTTTTGCTGATATTTCCATTACGGAGCACTATGAGGAAATGGTGGAAGATCCACGCATTCGTAAGAAGAAAATCAATGCGCGAGAGTTCTTCCAAACAATTGCGGAAATTCAGTTTGAGTCTGGTTACCCCTACATTATGTTTGAGGACACAGTCAATAAGGCGAACCCTATTGCTGGACGTATCAATATGTCTAACCTGTGTTCCGAGATTCTTCAGGTAAATACCGCCTCTTATTTCAATGATGATCTCAGCTATGCGCAGGTAGGCGAGGATATTTCTTGTAACCTTGGCTCTCTTAACATCGCAATGGCTATGGATTCACCCGACTTCGCCATCACTATCGAAACCGCTATTCGTGGTTTGACTGCGGTGTCTGCGCAGACTGCAATCAACTCTGTGCCTTCCATCAAAAAAGGCAATGACGCAGCTCATGCCATTGGGCTAGGTCAAATGAACTTGCACGGTTATTTGGGTAGAGAGCACATTCACTATGGCTCTGAAGAAGGTCTGGACTTTACCAATGCCTACTTTGCCGCAGTGCTCTACCAATGTTTGCGTGCCTCCCATAAATTGGCGCAAGAACATGGGCAGCCTTTTGCTGGGTTCGCTGATTCTGAATATGCTTCTGGAGCATATTTTGATCGCTTTGACCCAGCAGAGTTTGAGCCAAAAACTGAGAAAGTAAAGCAACTTTTCGCTAACTCATCTATTCATACCCCAAGTGCTCAGGACTGGCAGGCACTAAAAGAAGATGTCATGCGCGATGGTATCTTTAATCGCTATCTTCAAGCTGTGCCACCGACCGGTTCGATTTCTTATATCAATAACTCGACCTCGTCGATTCACCCTATTGCCTCTAAAATTGAGATTCGTAAAGAGGGCATTATCGGTCGCGTGTACTATCCGGCACCGCATATGAACAACGATAACTTGGAGTATTACGCTGACGCCTATGAGATCGGCTATGAAAAGGTTATCGACACTTACGCAGTAGCAACCAAATATGTTGACCAAGGTCTGTCATTGACCTTGTTCTTCAAGGACACTGCTACTACTCGCGATATTAACCGAGCGCAAATTTACGCATGGCGTAAAGGAATTAAGACCTTGTACTACATCCGTTTGCGTCAGGTAGCTTTGGAAGGAACCGCTGTGGAGGGCTGCGTTTCTTGTATGCTCTAAGCGCTTAAAACGCTAGTTTTCGTATAGCGTTATGCAGCGGACCTAATCGCGTTGCAACGGCAAAAAGGGCGTGTACCTCGTGGTGAGGTGCACGCCCTTGGGTTTGTTTATGCCAGGGATTAGCGAGCGCCAAGCTCAGCGTCGATCCGCAAAATACCTGAACCGGAATCTGCGATACGCAGGCGGTCAAGAATTTCTTTCACTGTGGATTCTTCTTCGATTTGCTCGTTGAGGAAGTGGTCGAGCAGTGGGCGAGAATCATAATCCTTAACAGAATCAGAAAGAGCTGCCAGCTCACGGATAAGACCAGAGATCTTCTGCTCATGAGCAAGAGCTGCCTCAAATGCGTCAATTGGGCCGTTGACATCTACCTTTGGTGGCTGAATATCGCCGATTTGTGGGGTGTAGTCACGATCGAGCAAGTGCTGAGCGAAAGCCTGTGCGTGCTCAAGTTCTTCAGCGTGCTGAGCTTTCATCCAGTCGCGCATTCCGGAGAGGCCAAGGTCGTCGAGAACATAAGAGAGCTGAAGGTAAATAAGAGATGCTTCTAGCTCTGCGGTTACTTGATTATTTAGTGCTGTAGCCAGCTTTTCATTGATACTCATGCCACAGATATTAAGCCTAGTTATGGCAGCTGTCATCTAAGGTAAGCGCAGCTTAAGTGCATTTTTGGGATAGGTTTGGCTAAGGGAAGTTCAATAAATAGGCGGTTATTTTTAAGAGATGATTATCTAAAAGATGTGGTCAATCCCACTTTCCATCAGTGCCGCCGTGGAAGCTGGATTGTATAAGGGCAACCTTATTACATCAAATTATGTGATAAATCTAACATGAAATCGGGTCGTCGATATGCTGCCGACGCACTTCTCGAGCGCAAGAACTGCCGGTGCGTCGACGCTGCCGCGGGTGTTTGCCGCGGGGGTTCTTATGCGTTTCATTCGCACAATATGTGCTCGTTCGCGCGATTGAGGGTACGCTACATAAAAGTAAAGTTTTTCTTAGAAAGAAGGCGGCATATATGAGTGTGCACGACGGCTCTCCTCAAAGTTCTCCCACCCCAGTGCGGGCAATTAACTGGAATAACATTCCAGATGAAAAAGACTTAGAAGTATGGGATCGTCTCACTGGTAATTTCTGGTTGCCAGAGAAAGTGCCAGTATCTAATGATGTGAAAAGCTGGAATACGCTCAATGAGCTAGAAAAGCAAACCACAATGCGAGTATTTACCGGGCTTACTCTCTTGGATACTATCCAGGGAACCGTGGGTGCAATATCAATGGTTCCTGATGCCTTGACTCCTCATGAGGAGGCGGTTTATACCAATATCGCTTTCATGGAGTCAGTGCACGCCAAAAGCTATTCCAATATCTTCATGACTCTCGCCTCCACTAAAGAGATTAACGAGGCGTTTAGATGGTCAGAAGAGAATGAAAACCTGCAGCAAAAAGCAAAAATTATTCTTTCGTATTATGAGGGCGAGGACCCACTCAAGAAAAAAGTAGCGTCTACTCTCTTAGAGTCATTCCTGTTCTACTCTGGTTTCTACTTGCCAATGTACTGGTCAAGTCACGCTAAGCTGACCAATACTGCCGATATTATTCGGCTTATCATTCGCGACGAAGCGGTGCATGGCTATTACATTGGCTATAAGTATCAGCGTGGGCTGGAGAAAGTAGAGCAGCAGCGTCGTGATGAGCTTAAAGAATATGCTTTCGACCTGCTCTATGATCTCTACGATAATGAGACTCAGTATTCAGAAGATCTTTACGACAATCTTGGTTGGACTGAGGATGTTAAGCGTTTCTTGCGCTATAACGCCAATAAGGCGCTTAATAATCTTGGCTATGAGGGGCTATTCCCGGCAGATGAGTGCCGTGTCTCGCCTGCAATTCTTTCTGCGCTTTCGCCCAATGCCGACGAAAACCATGACTTCTTCTCTGGCTCTGGTTCTTCTTATGTGATTGGTAAGGCAGAGAACACCACCGACGAGGATTGGGACTTCTAGTACCATCCCTCTACTGCTTAACGACGCTCACCCGTAGTTCATCGACTGCGAAAATAACGGGTGGGCGTCGTTGGTGTATATGGCCATAGCCTGCACTTATCAACCTTTGGATTGATTACTGTTAGGGGGAAATGGGGAGGTTGGTGCGGGGTAAAAAGAGCGGGGGAGTGCAGTGAAAAATGTGTTACCTATCACTATTTTTTGGTGGGTGGTGTTGGGAAAGCTATGGGAAAGATTTATATCGGGCGTGGACTTATGGTTTTTTCCAGGAAAAATGATGCGCTCAGTTTCTCTTCGGTGAGGTATTCGGGATAAAATTAAGGAAATCTTAGTCAAGAAATGGCTGGATTAAACATTTATGCTGCAATAAGATAAAGGCAGCGTATTTTTGGGCTGCTTACTTTTCGCTAAAAGATGGTAGCCCTCTTAGTCAGGAGGAACGTATGACCTATGTGGCGCCACGGCGTGAGGATTACTCAGAGCCAACCAGACCTGCGCCAGCTGGTAATGGTCGAAAAGGCTCATTAGCCTGGACAATGCTTACCACCACCGACCATAAACTACTTGGCGTTATGTATATCGTCATGTCTTTCGTGTGGTTCTTTGTTGGTGGTTTGATGGCTTTGCTTATCCGTGCTGAGTTGTTCTCACCAGGATTGCAATTCCTATCAAATGAACAGTTCAACCAGCTTTTCACCATGCACGGAACCGTCATGCTTTTGGCATTCGGTACGCCAATCGTGTGGGGTTTTGCTAACTATGTTTTGCCACTGCAAATCGGTGCACCAGATGTGGCATTCCCTCGTCTAAATGCTTTTGGTTTCTGGATTACCCAGATCGGTATTGTGGCAATGCTTGCTGGGTTCCTTACCCCAGGTGGTGCTGCAGACTTCGGTTGGACCATGTACCAGCCACTTGCTGATTCTATTCACTCACCAGGAATCGGCTCAGATATGTGGATCGTAGGTGTGGGTGCTACCGGTGTTGGTACTGTGGCATCTGCAATTAACATGATCACCACGTTGATCTGCTTGCGTGCACCTGGTATGACAATGTTCCGTTTGCCAATTTTCAGCTGGAACATTTTTGTGGCATCCGTGCTTGTGCTCATGATCTTCCCATTGCTTCTTGCAGCGGCATTGGGCGTACTCTACGACCGCAAACTCGGTGGTCACATTTATGATCCAGGCAATGGCGGCGCTGTATTGTGGCAACACCTATTCTGGTTCTTCGGACACCCTGAGGTATATGTTCTTGCCTTGCCATTCTTCGGTATTGTGTCTGAGATTATTCCAGTATTCTCCCGTAAACCAATGTTCGGTTATATCGGTCTGGTATTCGCAACCCTATCTATCGCTACCTTGTCTATGGCAGTGTGGGCGCACCATATGTTCGTTACCGGCGCTGTGCTCTTGCCATTCTTCTCCTTCATGACCTTCCTTATCTCCGTTCCTACTGGTGTTAAGTTCTTCAACTGGTTGGGAACAATGTGGAAGGGTCATATCTCTTGGGAGACTCCAATGATCTGGGTGATGGGCTTCCTCGTTACCTTCCTCTTCGGTGGTTTGACCGGTATTATGCTCGCGTCTCCTCCACTAGACTTCCACCTTTCTGAGTCTTACTTCCTCATTGCACACTTCCACTACACCCTCTTTGGTACGGTTGTGTTGGCTGCTTGTGCTGGTGTGTACTTCTGGTTCCCTAAGATCACTGGTCGTATGCTCGACGAGCGCCTGGGCAAAGTTCACTTCTGGCTCACCTTTATCGGGTTCCACGGAACCTTCCTCGTACAGCACTGGCTCGGTAACATGGGTATGCCTCGTCGTTATGCTGATTACCTTGACACCGATGGCTTTACTACCTTGAACCAAGTTTCAACAGTGTTCTCATTCCTGTTGGGTATGTCAGTTATCCCATTCGTGTGGAATGTCTTTAAGTCATGGCGCTATGGCGAAATCGTTACCGTTGATGATCCTTGGGGATACGGTAACTCTCTTGAGTGGGCAACCTCATGCCCACCACCACGCCACAACTTCACGTCAATGCCACGCATTCGTTCCGAGCGTCCAGCATTCGAGTTGCATTATCCTCACATGGTTGAGCGTATGCGTCGAGAAGCACACGTGGGGCATCACACTGAACCAGTGACTAAGAAGAAACAAGAAGAACTGGTTTAAGTCGGTTAGCTCAACAGCGTTTCATTCCTTGACTTAAATAATTCTCAACGACCTTCATCTTTAAGCACTCCGCAAAGATGGAGGTCGTTGTGCTACATCTCGATTAAATATCGAAAAGAGTACCTCGTGTCAGTTAAAAAAAATTTACGTCCTAGCGTATCGCTCAAAGAATCATATATTCCTGCCGTCGTCACAGCTGCTGGAGCAGATCGACAAGGTGTTACCGCAGCGTTCTTCCGAGTGCTAGCTTCACATGATGTTCAAGTGCTCGACGTGGAACAATCACAATTTAGAGGTTTCCTCTCCTTGGCGGCTTTCGTAGGTGTTAATCCACAGACAATTGAGAATCTCGAACAAGGTCTGACCGAAACTCTCAAAGCCTATGGGCAAAGCATCACCTTAGAATTGCAAGAAACAGCGCAATCATCACGACCACGATCAACCCATGAAATAGTGGTCTTGGGAGATCCCGTGGAGGCATTAGCCCTGTCTCGCATTGGACAAACCCTCGCTGATTATGGGGCAAATATCGACACAATCCGAGGCATAGCAGACTACCCGGTCACAGGGTTAGAACTCAAAGTGACAGTGGCGAACCCAGAAATAGGCGGCGCCATTCCACTGCGCAAAGCACTCGCACAATTAACCGGCGAACTAGGGGTAGATATTGCCATCGAGCGAGCCGGACTAGCACGTCGCAATAAACGCCTCATCTGCTTTGATTGCGACTCCACACTGATTACTGGCGAAGTCATCGAGATGTTGGCAGCCTATGCTGGCAAAGAAGAAGAAGTTGCTCAGGTAACTGAAAAAGCAATGCGTGGTGAATTAGATTTCGAGCAGTCCTTACGCGAGCGAGTAAAAACCCTGGCAGGCCTAGATGCACGTGTCATTGATGAAGTCGCGCGCGCCATTGTGCTCACCCCAGGAGCACGCACGACGATTCGCACACTAAAGCGGCTTGGCTATAAAACAGCAGTGGTTTCTGGTGGGTTTATCCAAGTGCTTGATGGTCTTGCCGCCGACCTAGAGCTGGACTATGTCCGCGCCAATACCCTAGAGATTGTTGATGGCAAGTTGACTGGGCGAGTCGTTGGAAAAATCGTCGATAGAGAAGCAAAAGCAGAGTTTTTGCGTGAGTTTGCGGCGGACTCAGGACTCGAGATGCGTCAAACCGTTGCCGTGGGCGACGGCGCAAATGACATTGACATGATCTCGGCAGCGGGACTCGGCATTGCATTTAACGCTAAACCAGCATTGCGTGAAATTGCAGATACCTCAGTTAATTCACCGTTCCTCGACGAGGTACTGCATATGCTCGGCATAACGCGCAATGAAATCGAAGCAGCAGAGGAAGAAGCCCAAGGAGGCAGCAGCTACCAGCGGGTACCGCTGGACTAACAACCCCAGAGAGCACAGGAAGCCCCAGAGAAAACGGACACATTATGGATACACTTGCCATTGCTCATCGTCGATTAGCACTGCATTGTCAAGGACGTTATTCGGGTCGTCCTAGGGCGAATGACCAGGAATACCAGACAGAGCTACTGGAAAACCCAGATGATCCGAGCACTATTCAAGCCATGCAAATGGTGCTCCACCTGCCTAAACAACAGCCGCCACCTCGGGCGGATGTGCTTGCCGCTAGCGCACAAGCAGTAGTGGCAGTATGCCTTGCCCCGCAAGCTGGACACGATGGCGCCTGGGCACAAGCCCTAGAGCGCTGGTACACGCACCGGATTCGGAAAGTCGCCAGAAGAGCGCGGGGGAGTGCATGGCACAAAGTGCACGTATTACCTGGGGTGAGCGTCGAAAGTGGACAGGCACAAGTGCGTGCCTTTGTGCCCAGTGCAGTAGCTGAAGTACCCGCACAGATTGCTAAATTGCAAATACATGGTACGGATGTGCCGTATGAGCCTGTGGCACAACCCCCAGCGGAAGATTTGCCTGTCATTTATGTGGATCGCAGTCTGGGCATGACTATGGGAAAGACTGCGGCACAAGTCGGACATGGGGCAATGCTGCTGGCAGCAGAATTATCCTATGCCCACATCCTGCAGTGGCAGCACAATAATTTTGCCTGCACAGTTCGAGAAGTCGATGCGCAACAATTCCGCCTGGCGTGCGACCAAGCACCAGTACGCGTACAAGATGCCGGCTTTACCGAAATCGCACCAGGGTCGGTCACAGTGTGCGCAGCGCCGCGACCGCTAACACTATCACAATGCTAAACCGCGCCAGGATTGATAAGCGCATATAATGCCATGTCATAGTAGCTACCATTGTGGTAGTTATGCTGGCGCAAAATACCTTCTAACTCAGCACCAGCTTGCTCGGCGACATGACGCGAAGCCTGATTATCCACCCGGCAATAAATTTCCACGCGATGCACACCATGAGCAAAAGCATGAGCAAGCACTAACTTCAACGCTCGAGTCTGCAACCCACGACCGCGTGCCCACGGCGCAGTGTTATACCCAACATCAACGCGTCTCGCTTGCTCATCAAGAACACGCAACTCAATAGAACCCAGGTAGTTATCCTCAGGATCTGATAACGCCCAGCGCAAAGCTGGACTCTCAACATAATCGCGTGCGTGTTCCACAGTATAAGGATCAGGAAGTGAAATAAACGCACGCATACGCGTATCGGTGCAACACTGGAATACCGCATCGGCATCTGCGCTACGCAGCGGGCGAAGAATGAGGTCGCCGTCGTTTAGCACGCTGACTGGAACTGTCCAAGAATTCATCGAACTCATTGGATAAGCATACCAAGCATTAAGGCCTAAGCCGCTTTAATGCCCCGCGCACTACTGTGGGATCACTGGTGCACCAGAAACTTGGCATAGAGGCACGAATGAAAGAACCATAGCTTTTGAGCACAATGCGTTTATCCAACACAGCTACCACGCCTCGGTCATCAATACTACGCAGCAAACGACCAGCACCTTGCGCCATTAGCAATGCAGCATGAGTAGCCGATACCTCCATAAACCCATTTCTGCGTTGTTGGTCGGCATTCTCTTTGCGCGCTTGCAACAGCGGATCATCGGGGCGAGGGAAAGGTATTTTATCAATAATCACCAGAGAGCACGATGATCCAGGAACATCAACACCTTGCCATAGGCTTAGCGTGCCAAACAAACACGTATTTTCTTCCTTACTGAATCTCCTAATCAGTGCCGAAGTAGCATCATCACCCTGGCACAGCACATCAAAAGGTAATCGGGTACGCATTGCCTGGGCTGCTTCTACCGCTGCGCTACGCGAGGAAAATAATCCGAGAGTGCGCCCACCAACTGCCATGATAAGCTCATGGATTTCGTCGAGAGTTTCTGGACTCAACCCATCCCGACCCGGCAGTGGCAAGTGAGTAGGCAAATACAAAATACCTGCTTTTTCTGGGTGGAAAGGCGTGCCAACATCAATACCATCCCATTTCCCAGCAGGCAGCCCCCAATGCGCTGCCATTGCGTTGAAATTACCACCAATGCTCAAGGTTGCGCTGGTCAGAACCACCGTTTTGCGCGCAAAAAGATGGCTGCCCAATAAATCGGATACGGCCAAAGGTGCAATATGTAATACGCTACCTCGACGATCATCATGGCTAACCCATACCACATCACGATCTGGCTCATCAGTGGTGCTGTTCTTGGCAGTTAAAGACTCAAAAGCTCGAGTGAAACAATCACTATGGCTTTGCAACACATTAGCCAGGCTCAAACGCTCTGCATGACGAGTAGGGTGATCCGCTGCCTCATTAGCAGGAGCAGCAGAAATAGTGCGGCAGCATTGGTCAATGCGTTGCCTGAGGGCCTGAGAACTATGCAGCAAAGATGTGGGCAGCGTCAATAAGCGACCAGCCTGGGTGTGCTCTAATTCGGCAGACCATTCTTTGATGACCTCCAAGAGTTTTTCTACCTGTGCGCCCAGTTTTTCTGCGCGTCGAGCGGCCATAGACAAGGCAGTGGCGCTGAGTTCATCAGCGGCAGCAGCAGTGATCCGATCGCTTAGCTCATGTGCCTCATCCAGAACAACCACATCATGTTCGGGTAATACATTGGCGTCGAAAAGCGAATCAATGGCAAGCAGTGAGTGATTAGTCACCACAATATCGACGTCATGCGCGCGCAGGCGTGCCTTTTCCGAGAAACAATCCTGGGAATGGGGGCAGTTTTTGGCTCCGACGCACTCCTGGGCACTCACACTGACTTGTTTCCATACCAGGTCAGAAACACTGATCTCTAAATCTGCGCGATCTCCTGTGTCGGTTTCTGCTGCCCATGTGCGCAGCTCAAGGATTTGTTCGCCCATGTTGCTGAGTTGCTCTGGTTCGATGAGCGACTCAGCTTGCGCCTCGAGATCCTCAGGGGCATGGAGTTTATTGAGGCACACATAGTGTGAACGCCCTTTGATAAGCGCAAAACTAGGGTCGCGGGATAGTTGCGTGCGCAATGCCTCGCGCAGGCGTGGCAGATCCCGATTCACTAATTGGTTTTGTAGGGCAATAGTTGCGGTAGACACCACCACAGTGGAGTTGGTTTCATGCGCGTATTCAATGGCAGGAACCAAATATGCCAATGATTTTCCGGTGCCGGTACCAGCCTGTACTGCCAGGTGGCGCTGGGTGTGAAACGCTTTGCTTACTGCCTGTGCCATAGTATTTTGCCCAGGTCGGGGTGCGCCACCGATAGCGCTTACTGCAGTATCAAGGAGCGCTTGGGTGGTGTGAGCGTAGTCAGTTTCGGAATCAGCCATAGGGCATTACTCAAACCCAAGGAAACGCGTGGTAAGCACTGGATCATCTTTAGACAAGGCGAGTCCTTCCCACGGCAGAGTAATGAGCTGTTCAGCTAAGTATGCGCGGGATTGTTCCAACGTAGGCAGCCCCTCGACGATCTCCCCATCACGAATAAGCGGAATAGTCAGTGGGCGCACATCAAGATTACCTACGCTAGGTAATTCTGCGTCGAATGGGAAGATGAGTTCTTCTACGGCAGTGCCTGTAGCCCGGTGCGCACGAGCAGCGCGTTTTGCCCCACCGACTGTCTTTTTGCCTCGGGAGCGCTTTGCCACTGGGTGCCCGTCTACCTCGACGAGCTTGTATACCATAGCTGCGGTGGGGGCACCAGAACCGGTAACTACTGAGGTACCTACGCCAAAGGAATCTACTGGTTCACCTCGTAATCCAGCAATGGCGTATTCGTCGAGGTCAGAGCTGACCACAATCCGAGTGTTATAAGCGCCAAGGCTGTCTAGTTCTTGGCGCACTTTGCGAGTCATAACCCCAAGATCACCTGAGTCAATGCGAACGGCACCAAGTTCAGTACCGGCAACGGCAATGGCGTTGCGTACCCCTTGGGTGATGTCGAAAGTGTCGATTAGTAAGGTGGTGTCGGTGCCTAGGGTTTTTACTTGGGAGCGGAATGCGGCTTCTTCATTAGGGGTGCCGTCTTCATTGACGTGGAGAAGTGTCCAGGCGTGCGCTGCGGTACCTGAGCTGGGGATACCGTATTTGTGTGCGGCTTGGAGGTTGGAGGTGCCCATGAAACCGGCAAGATATGCTGCTCTTGCAGCGCTTACTGCTGCGTGTTCGTGAGTTCTACGCGAGCCCATTTCTAAGATGGGGCGTCCGTCTGCAGCGGTTACCATGCGGGCTGCGGCAGAGGCGATGGCGGAGTCAGTGTTCATAATAGACAAAATGAGAGTTTCTAAAATGACACATTCGGCAAAGCTACCCCGCACGGTCAGAATAGGGGAGTATGGGAAGTAGAGTTCGCCTTCGCGATAGCCGTCGATATCGCCGGTAAAGCGATAGTTGCTGAGGTAGTCGAGGGTTTTGTCGTCCAAGAAAGTGAGGGAATCGAGTTGTTCTTGGGTGAATTGAAACCGCGAGAGTGCTTCTAAAACTCGAGCGGTACCAGCAACAACCCCATAGCGTCGTTCGTTTTGGAGGCGTCGGGCAAATACCTCAAAGACGCTGGAACGATGAGCCGTGCCGTCGGCAAGCGCTGATTGGAGCATGGTCAGCTCATACATATCAGTCAGAAGGGCTGTTGATTCTTGGACTGTTTCTTTGGTCACAAGCAAGTAGTTTAGACCGCTGAGCCGGAGATAGCCACCATAAGGTTTTCTTAGGGGTTATCACATGATAAAGCGCGGATAACTGTGGCATGATGGGTGGCATGAAATCACAAGAATTGAGCTTTCCGACGGCAAATATGCCCTTGGCTACTCCAGAGCTTGATGAACTGGTCGATATTGACATAGAAACCGCAGAGAACCTGCCGTGGATGTGCATTGTTTGGGATGATCCCGTCAATTTGATGAGCTATGTGACCTATGTGTTCCAAACTGTGCTCGGATATAGCAAAAAACGCGCTATGGAACTGATGATGCAGGTACACACCGAAGGCAAAGCGGTAGTCTCTAGCGGAGAAAAAGATAAAATCGAAGCCGATGTAAAGAAACTGCATACCGCTGGATTATGGGCGACGATGCAGCAGGCAGGATAAAACCAAGCAGGGTAAAGCTATGCAAGACTGGAAGAAGAAGAGATCCCTGGTGCGTGGCGCAAAATATAGTTGCGTGCTAGAGCCAATGGAGCGAGAAGTCCTGGGGGAATTGGCAGCCACAGTAAGCGAAGCACTGATTGCTCGTGCACAATCAGCACCACAAGATGAACTGGCCGAGCTTACCGGCATAATCAGTGGGCATAAAGAAGCCCCGAGTGATCCCGGGCTTGCTCGGTTACTACCAGATTTTGAGCGTGATTGTGATGAGGAGTACGAAGGCGATAATGCTCTGCTGCGCTCTTTACACGAGCATGACATCACGCGCGCTAAATTAGAACACCTGAGAGTTATTGTTGATGCGCTCGGACCTGATGGAGGCGTGCATATCAACATCAGCGAAGAAGAAGCACACGCGTGGCTGGCCGGACTCAATGATATTCGACTTTTCCTCTCTGCCAGCGAAGTACCTACACAAGAGCTTATGCAGCGGGAACAGATTGTGGAATGGCTTGCATATAATCAAGACAGTTTACTCACCGCCATGATGGGGGATATGCCGTGAGTGCGGCTGCCGGTGCAGATAGTCGGCATAGTGCAGAGAGTATAGGCGCCACCAGTGAGGTAGCCGGTATTTATTTCGGGCACACAAGTTTAGGTAGTACAGGGTGTACGGCAGTGGTAGCGCCTGAGTCTGCAATATGTGCAGTTGATGTGCGTGGTGGCGGACCTGGTACGCGTGAGACTGACCTACTGCGTCCAGAAAATACAGTGCAAAGAGTACACGCTGTGTTGTTGTGTGGCGGTTCTGCCTATGGACTAGCAGCAGCTGATGGCGCTACGTGCGCTTTAGAAGAAGCACATATTGGTTTTCCTGTTATCCCTGGTGCGCTCACCACACCTATTGTGCCTATTGTGCCCGCGGCGGTTATTTTTGATTTATTGGTCGGGGATAGTAAAACTCGCCCGCAAGCACAACATGGGTATGACGCGGTGCAGGCAGCTTTGTCCGTAGCAGCTGGTAAACAGGAGCAGGCACTACCAGAACATTCTTGTTTTGGTGCTGGTTGTGGTGCTACCGCAGGAGTGCTGAAAGGTGGGATAGGGATTAGTGCGCGCACAGTTGGTGGTTGGACACTGAGTGCCATTATTGTGGCTAACCCAGTCGGAAGTGTTATCAATCCCACTAGTGGAACCTTGTGGGCAGCTCAGGAATGTGAGTCGGTGCCCGTATGCGAGCAGGTGGACATTAAGCGTTATGCGCAATTAAAACCTTTGGCTAGTAAGTTGAACACCACAATTGGGGTAGTGCTTACCGACGCGCCGCTAACGAACGCGCAGGCAAAGCGTCTAGCAATGGTGGGGCATGACGGTATTGCCATTGCAATTAGACCAGCTCATTCGCCATTAGATGGGGATACATTGTTTTGTATGTCTACAGGTAGTGGGCAGGGTGTATCTGATGAGGATATGTATGCGCTTTCTAGTCAGGTGGCGAGTGTAGTAGCTCAGGCAATTGTGTCGGCGGTGCGCAATGCTCAGCCGGGGTATGAAGTGCCAGCGTATCGAGAGTTGCTCCTGTGAGAAACTATGTTGGCTTTGCGACGTTGAGCTGGTTTATTCGACGGTTTTGTGGTTATGATGAGTGTGCTTTTAGGTTTTTCTCAGCTTTGTGTTTGTGGTTGGGATGGCTTGGAAAGTGTTTTTGTTCTTTTTCCTAGGAGAGAAATAATGTTGTTGAATCGTTTTGCTAAGCGTGCTGCGGCTGTGGTTGCCGTAAGTATGCTTGGTTCGAGTTTTCTAGCCCCCCCCCCTCGGTATTAGCCGGTAGTAGCGGTAGCGACGGCTACCAAAAGACTGTTGATAATGTTCATGGTTCGTGGGGTGGTGCGAACTGTGATACGGGTTCAGTCTGCGTAAAACAAGTGGGGGATGAAAAGCAAGTCACGTGGCAGGTGCAGCTAGCTAAATTAGTATCATCTGATGATCACATCCAAACATCTCGTGGTGCGCAGATCATGATTCCATCCACGGTGAAAGATGTGTCAATTAAGTTGACGCATATGCCAGATGAATCTCCACAGGAGACTGAGGACTATGATCCTGTGCAGGAGGTGGATTATCAGGTTCCGATTGTTGATTCAATGGAGGAAGTGCCTGATGATGAAACATACTATATAGCGTCGTTTGTGAAGAACCCTTATGGTTCGTTGAGTGAAGTTAAGGATTCTGTTGCGACGTATGGTGTGGATCCTTCTACTTTTGAGAACCAACCTGATTGGGATTTCTATCAAGCTGGGTTGCTAGGAAACGGTATTTACACCTTTGAGGTCACCGGTACTGTGAAAGCAGTTGGTGCAGATACTTATGTTCCGATTCGGGCTGAGAATATGTTGTGGAAGTGCGGATTTGAGGGTGTTACCCCTGGTAGCGCGGAGGAAGAATGCCAGAACCTAAAAGAGAAAGTGGAGTTTCGTACTGGCGAGTTACCTCCTGTGACAACTGCTGAGCAGTCTGAGGAAACGCGTAACAAGATTGTCGAACTATATAAGAAGCAGGGGAAAGTTGATGGTTTGACTGGTGTTGGTGCGTGTGCGGTAACGCAGAATACGGATCGTTTTGACACTATTGGTAGTGATATTGAGGATGCTGCCGAGGGGAAACATCATGCTTATCGAAATAAGTTTAACCTTTACTTACTTCCTCAGGTGAATTTTTATGGTTCGCTCAATGGTGATGAGGATAATTGTGACCAGGGTTTCCAGCACATTACGTTGTGCCCTGATGAGGAGACTGAGGTGCCATCTAGTGAGGAGCCTGTAGAGTCTGAAGAGCCTACTCCTTCTGAGGATCCTGAAAAGGTTGGTCCTGCTAAGCCTTCTAAAGAATCTGAGGAGCCTACCGCTAGCGAGGAATCTGGGGAGTCTGAGGGGCCTACATCTTCTAAGAAATCACAGGAGCCTGGAGAACCTATTTCTAGTGAAGAATCTGTTTCTTCTGAGAGTAAGTTTGTACCATCTGCTCAATCTGAGCAGCATAAACCTGCCGATTCTAAGCCTGCACCTAAGACCGTTATCGCTGAAAGTGTGAAGGATAACGTCGCTAAGCAGGCTAAGACTGTAGCGAAGAAAGACCGTCCTAAAGTTACTACGGGTGGTCATCTGCGCGTAGCGTAATTTTTGTTTCTTAAGATGTTTAAGAGTCCTGGCACCATTGGTGCTAGGACTTTCTGTGTTTCTTGGGTTATGATGGGAAACGCTTTTAGGTTTTTCTCAGCTTTGTGTGGTTGAGGGGAATCTGGAAAGTGTTTTTTGTTCTTTTCCTAGGAGAATAGAGGAAATAATGTTGTTGAATCGTTTTGCTAAGCGTGCTGCGGCAGTAGTTGCCGTAAGTATGCTTGGTGCGGGTTTTCTAGCCCCCCCCCCTCAGTATTAGCCGCTGGCAGCGGTACTGGTACTTATAGCGGTGGTGGCGGCAGCTCCCGGGTTGGCGGTGCTGATAATGTTCATGGTGCATGGGGTGGTGCGAACTGTGACACTGGTTCAACCTGTGTGAAACAAGTAGGGGACGAAACACAGGTCACCTGGCAAGTGCAATTATCACCTGTGGTGATGTCTGAAGATCACATCCAAGCCTCTCGTGGTGCGCAAATTATGATCCCATCCACGGTGAAGGATGTGTCGATTAAGCTGACGCATATGCCTAATGTGCAATGGCATAGAGGTGTTGCCGCTCAGGGAGAAGATCCTGAGAAAACTTATTGGGAAGATTTGGATGGTAATCCGTTACCTGAAGAAAATATCATTTCATCAAGTAATGATAGTTATGTTCTTACCAAGGCAGTGGACTATCAGGTTCCGATTGTTGATTCGATAGCAGAGCTTACTGATAATGACACGTATAAGGTGTCGTCGTTTGTGAAGAATCCTCATGGTTCTTTAGCTGATGATGAAAAGGGAAGGTATGGTGTTCAGCGCTCTTCTTTTGCTGATCAGCCTGATTGGGATTTCTACCAAATCGGCTTGAACGCGCTGGGTGTATTCACTTTCGAGGTCACCGGTACTGTGGAAGCGGTTGGCGAGGATACCTACATTCCGATTCGTGCAGAGAATACACTATGGAAGTGTTCTTCTGAGGGCGGTGGACCTGGTAGCACTGAAGAGGGGTGCCAATCCTTGAAGGATTACGAGTGGGGTCGTACTGGTGAATTACCTCCTGTGTCTATCCCAATGATTCCTGAAGATGAGTCTGCATCTTCAGCTCGTAAAGCAGAGATTGAGCAGCGCAACAAAGAAATCGCTTTGGAGAATGAAAAGATTGCTGCTTTGTATGCTGAACAGGGCACGAAGCATGGTTTAACTGGTGTGGGAACCTGTGCTGTTACTCGTAACACTGATCGTTTCGACACGATTAGCAATGATATTGAGTCTGGTGGTGATCGCTACCGGCAGTATGCGAAGACTTTTAATCTTTACTTGAATCCTGCCGTGAATTATTATGGTTCATTGCTTGGAGCTGAGGATAACTGCGACCAGGGCTTCCAGCATATTACTCTTTGTCCTGATGAGGAGACTGAGGTGCCGCCTAGCAAGGAGCCTGTAGAGTCTGAGGAACCAACGCCTTCCGACGAAGAGGAGGTTGATCCTGCTAAGCCTTCTAAGGAAACTGAAGAACCAACTGATTCTGAGGAACCTGAGCAGTCTGAGGAGCCAACTCCAAGTGAGGAAACTCAGGAGCCAACTCCTTCTGAAGAACCACAGGAGCCTGAACAGGAGAAACCTGTGAAGCCAGCTGAGTATCCTGAGGAGCGTGAGGAGCCTAAGATTCCTGTTGTTCCGCCAACTCTTCCTGACACAGACACCGAGGTTGAGCAGGGTGAGGTTGTTACCACCGTGGTAGAGCCTGAGGATAAGGAAGAACCTGCTGAATCTAAGCCTGCACCTAAGACCGTTATCTCTGAAAGTGTAAAGGGTAACGTCGCTAAGCAGGCTAAGACTGTAGCGAAGAAAGACCGTCCTAAAGTTACTACTGGCGGTCACCTACGCGTAGCGTAATTTTTTATCCCACCCATTGAGCTAAGGTTTTTCTACCTATCTCAGGGGTGGGTTTCTTCTATACATTTATACATTTCTATACATGCTCTATGCATGCGTGTGGATACGGTGCCAAAATTTCGCACGTGCTACAGAAAAGTTGCTCAAGTGGGTAGAATGGTCGTGATGAACTCGCCATTTTTTCAGCAAGTGCCACAGCATAATCTGCAGCACACCCCGCAGCCGCAACCAGGGCGGAAGCCAGCGCGTCGGGGGTGGGCATCTCGTTTTCATACTGCCACAGCACTGTCGTATGCCGTGGGTTTTCCCATCATCATGTGCATGGTTTTTTTCTTCGGCAAACTCATGAATAACAATGCCATCATTGCTGCATTTGGCATTCGACCGTTAGATTTTTCGGCGATCTGGCATATTTTCACCGCCCCATTTATCCATATTGATATTGCCCATTTGATCTCTAATCTCAGCGTCGGGGTGGTGTTGTGTTGGTGTATTGGACTATCAGGGCACCGAGTGTTTCTTGAAGTCACCGCAATTGTATGCCTCATATCGGGTCTTGGTACTTGGTTCCTTGGCGGGGTAGGCACAGTCCATGTTGGTGCGTCTGGAATAATTTATGGCTGGTTGCTATATCTCATTGTGCGCGGCTTTTTTAATCGTAGTTTTTCTCAATCCGTCATGGGTTTTGTTTTGATCCTGCTCTACAGTGGGCTTATGTGGGGTGTTTTACCTGGTACTCAAGGCGTGAGTTGGCAAGCACACTTCTTTGGTGCCCTAGGCGGACTGTGCGCTGGCGCTATTCTTACTTCCGACGATCCACCTGCGCGCAAAGCACAACGAACCACACAAGGATCAACACAGCGAGGGTATGGTGAGTTGCGATGAGTACGGCACAAGGCAAGCAACAACTCGCTATTACTGCCCAGGCCCCAATCGGTATTTTTGACTCTGGTGTGGGTGGGTTGACCGTCGCCCGTACTATCATGGAGCAGCTACCTCATGAGTCTGTTATCTACATCGGGGATACTGCGCATTCTCCCTATGGCTCAAAGCCTATTGCGCAGGTGCGAGAGCTTTCTCTAAAAATTGCTGATGAGCTGGTGCGACGCGGCTGCAAAATGATTGTCATTGCGTGCAATACTGCTACCTCGGCAGCTTTGCGTGACGTTCGTGAGCGCCATAATATACCGGTGCTGGGGGTTATTTCGCCGGCTGTTCGTCGTGCGGTATCCACAACTCGCAATGGTAAAGTGGGAGTAATTGGCACCGAAGGCACAATCAACTCTGGTGCGTATCAAGAGCTTTTTTCGGTAAACCCGCAAGTGGAGTGTTTTGTGCAGGCGTGCCCACGCTTTGTGGATTTTGTGGAACGTGGTATTACCGCAGGTAGGCAGATTCTTGGGGTGGCACAAGCCTATGTGGAACCCCTCCAAGCCGCAGGCGTGGATACGCTCGTTCTTGGCTGTACGCACTATCCTTTGCTCTCTGGTGTTATCCAGTTGGCCATTGGCGATCATGTGACCTTGGTGTCTAGTGCGGAAGAAACCGCCAAAGATGTTATGCGCACTTTAACGCAACACGATATGCTTGCTTCAGCGGCATCTGAGCCACCAATGCGAAGTTTCGGCTCCACTGGTGACCCAGAACTTTTTGCTCACTTGGCTTCACGCTTTTTATCACCTCACGTTATGAACATAGAACAGCTTGGTAATATGTAACGCGACTAGCGTTGAAACTAGATAGCAACAGTAGTCCACAAGGGAAGGTGCGATGATGAAGATAACTGTCTTAGGTAGTTCTGGCAGTGTCGGGCAGCCAGGCAACCCTGCTTCAGGGTATCTCATTCGTACTGAGGGCAATCCCGCTATTCTTATGGATCTTGGACCTGGTGTGTTCGCAAAATTGCAGCAAGTTCATGCCCCCAGTGATGCGCATATCATTTTCAGCCATTTGCACGCTGACCATTGCCTAGATTTTCCCAGCCTCATGGTATGGCGGCGCTTTCACCCCCATGCTTCGGCACAGCGCAAACACATATGTTTAGGTCCCGAAGATAGCCCCACTCATTTAGGGCGATTAAGTAGTGATAGCGTTGACGACGTTGATGATATGTCTGATACTTTCGAGTTCAGCCCGTGGCAGCTGGGAAAACCAGAGCTTATCGACGATTTCTCCCTCACACCATTTCGCGCTATTCACCCCATAGACTCCTATTGCATTCGCCTGCAACACCGCAGCAGCGGAAAAATCATCGCCTACTCAGGTGATACTGCGTATACTGAACAACTCATTGAATGTGCCAAAGAAGCAGATGTGTTTTTCTGCGAGGCGACCTGGGGCGCAACTGGTGAGGGCAAAGCTCCCAATATGCATCTCAGCGGTAAAGAAGCTGGTGAAATCGCACGCCTAGCTGGCGCAAAGCGTTTGGTTCTCGTGCATATCCCACCGTGGTGTGATCCGCAAGAAAGCCTCGACGCTGCTCGCAAAGAATTCGACGGTCCGGTTGAACTGGGGATAAGCGGCTACGAACTAGAGCTCTAGGAACGTATGCTGAGTGTGTCCCCGCACTAGGGTAGGCTGGCAGCATGACTGATTCTCATACTTTTAGCCGTGCCGACGGGCGTCGCCCAGATCAAATGCGAACCGTGAAAATTACCCGAGGGTTTACCACCAACCCTGCTGGTAGTGTGCTCGTGGAGTTTGGTAACACGCGTGTCATGTGTACCGCGTCAGTAGAGTATGGCGTTCCTCGCTTTAAGCAAGATTCCGGCGAAGGCTGGCTCACTGCAGAATACTCCATGCTACCTGCGGCAACGCACGAGCGAATGCCACGCGAATCCATGAAAGGCAAAGTAAAAGGACGCACTCACGAGATTTCCAGACTCATCGGTCGCAGTCTCCGTGCCGCTGTTGATCTGCGCGAACTAGGGGAAAACACCATCAACATCGACTGTGATGTCCTCCAAGCTGATGGCGGCACTCGCACCGCTTCCATCACCGGTGCTTATGTCGCGCTTGCCGACGCCATCTCTCATCTTAAAGCAGCAGGTGTAGTGCCTGGTGAGCCACTCCTCGAGCCACTGGCAGCGGTATCAGTGGGCTTAATCGACGGCACAGTATGCCTTGACTTGCCTTATGAAGAAGATTCCCGAGCCGAAGTAGACATGAACGTTGTCATGACACAAAGCGGTGAATTTGTGGAAATTCAAGGTACTGGTGAGCACAATACCTTTACTCGGGCGCAGCTAACGGAATTGCTTGATTATGCCCAAAAAGGATGCGAAGAACTTATTGCTGCGCAAAAAGCAGCCTTGGGAATTGACTAGGTATAAGCACGAAGCAATAGAACAATGAGGAAAGAATTGTGCAGATTCTATTAGCGTCGAATAACAAAAAGAAACTTATTGAGCTGCAAAATATCATTGATGGTGCAGGCATTAACGGAGTAACAGTAGTTCCACTATCACACGTTGCCAGCTATCCAGAACCCAAAGAAGACGGCAGCAGTTTTGCCGAAAACGCGCTCATCAAAGCACGTGCAGGGGTGGCACACACTGGTCTGATCAGTGTTGCAGATGATTCTGGTTTAGAAGTGGCTGCCTTGAATGCAATGCCTGGTATTTTGTCCGCGCGGTGGTCAGGGGCAGGGCATACAGACGAGTCCAATAATGCTTTACTTTTGGATCAGTTAGCTGATGTTCCAGATGAGCGTCGACAAGCTGCTTTTGTTTCGGTATGTGCTTTGGTCACTCCTGATGGTGCAGAGCACGTGGTGGAAGGACGCTGGGAAGGGCGAATTTTACGCGAAGAATCTGGTGAAAATGGCTTTGGCTATGACCCACTTTTTGTGCCAGCAGAAGAGGACGCTGCGGGCACCCAGCGCAGTTCAGCTCAACTCAGTAGCGAGGAGAAGAATGAAATATCGCACCGAGGGCGAGCATTGCGCCAACTCATTCCGATAATCCAAAAGCTAGCGCAGCAGGAGATAAGTGCAGACTAGATGCCTAGCTGTCTAGCTGAAACGTCTGGGTGATTTCTTTGCGGCGTGAATGCTCCACGAAGAAAGATAAAAATGGGATTGTGCCAGCGATTGCGGTGATCAGCCATTTGGTTGGCTGCCACCGTGCAATGGTACCTAGATTGAGTGTGGTGACCAGATAGATCATATACAAACCACCGTGAACCTGGGCTACATATTTTGTCCATGTGGGTAAGTCCATATGGAAAATATATTCAGCAATCATGCGCGCTACGAGAATGAGCAAAAAGATACCAGTGCACCAAGCAGCAATGGAAAAGAAAGAGAGTGCTTGGCGGACACGGCGCTTGCGTTCAGGGTGAATCTGATGAGTCATGTTGAGTGCTCCTTGAAAACTGGATATGAGGTGATTAGGTTCCGCTACTATGACCACGACGCGGCTTATTCAACGCATTAAACTCTTCGACGCTGAGCTGTTGGCGCTGAGGCAATAACTCAGTAAAACGGTCATCGGCTTCATCGCCTGACTTGCGACGGGCTAGGGTAGTCGCTGCAGTAGAGTCATGCTCCGTAGACTCCTGCTCATCTTGGATATCTTGCTGATAACGGATATTTTCGTACTCAACAAACTTGCGATAAGCGTAGACAAAAAATGCGCCGAAGAAAGGCCACTGTAGGGCGTAGCCAAGATTTTGGAAGGTGCCAGAACCAGAGCGAAAACGAGTCCATTGCCACCATGCCAAGAAAATAGTGGCAGTAACAAGCACCATAAGGAACAGCAGATGCCATAGTCGCACCTTAAACCGCCGTGGTGGCACTGAATCGCTATCGCTAGGGTATGCAGAACTCACGAAAGACAAGTCTACTCTTAATTTAGAAAAGAGCTGTACTGGGTGCTGCTGAGTTATATCAAAATGGTTTGACCTCAGTCGTTCGGCGCTCTCCACGTAGCTGGAGGGTCAATGGCTGAGATCGATGAAACAAGCATATTGTTATTTTGCAGTTTGGTCAATGCTTTTTATCAAAATTTTTTGCTTTGATTTTTCTCAACTTTCATAGACTTACAATCTGCTTTTCTCTAAGAAAACCCTTATGACGTGTGCATTAGTAAAACTTATGGAAATGCGGTAGACTTTCTGCTCATGCGCCTGTGGCGGAATTGGCAGACGCGCTGGATTTAGGTTCCAGTGCCTTAGGGCGTGAGAGTTCAAGTCTCTCCAGGCGCACAATAAAAAGGTTGCTCAATATCTCGTTGAGCAACCTTTGGGGGTTAAGGGGTAAAAGGGGATAAATAAGGGGCAATGGGTAAAGCTGTGGAATATGTAGGGCATGAGAGCGCGTTGGGGTATGAGAATGCTGATCATTTTCCCTGTTGAGCGCATTGACGGGGGTAATACTTAGGTGGAAGAAACAAAATATATGACACTTTCCTCATGTTTTGGCAAAATGTTTCATATGGAAAACCTTTTGTGGTGTTTGCTCCACATGTCGTACTCGTGTGCTAACAATGGGGAACTCAGCATGAATCTGCTGGATCACAAAGGGGAACTAAACTAAGTAGCAGCATAAGATATTTATGTGCGCTCAACGTTCAATAGGAGAACAATATCGTGGCAACTTCTAAGATAACCGAATTGGTCGATAGCTCTTGGAATTATCGCTTGATAGACACTTTTGTCCAGCACCCATATGCACTTGTATTTGCTGGTCAAGGTGTTCCGTGGTTGGGTACCCTAGCGCAGTGCTTAGCCCAGGGCGCAGATAAAGAACTCTCGGAAATCGTCGAAAGTGCACATGAATTATTAGCTCCCGTTGCTGGAGAATTGCTCAGGATACGACCACATGGTTTTCAACCAATCCAATGGGCATGGCGTACCCAAGAACAGGAACATCATGTGCCCGACTATGTGAATCATGCGGCCAGTAGCGTACCAGGTATTTATCTGAGTCAGATTGCACTTCTTTCCCTCTTGGAAGCACAAGGTCTGCCGAGCGCCCAAGCGGTCAGTGTATTGGGTCATTCGCAGGGAGTATTGGCGGTTTATGCCTATGAACAGCCAGAACGCAAAGCAGAAATTTTAGCAATCGCCCAGCTTATTGGAGCTGCGATCACCCGCAGAGCACAACAAACGGGATTAGTGCAGGTAGGCAGTGCTGTACCTATGATCGCTGTCGACGGGATCTCTCGGACACAGCTAGTGCACGCTATCGAAGAAAGTTGTGCACACACTGACCAGCAGATACGTCCTGTCATTGGGCTATGCAATGGGCGCAAAAAATATGTAATAGTAGGTCGACCAAAAGACAATGAGAAGGTCATTGCCTACCTAGCGCAGTATGGGGAGCAGTACACAGTTAAGCCAAAAATCACTCCCTTGAATATCTCCGCTGGGTTTCATCACCCAGCAATGCTTGAGGGAGTTGAGCAAGTAGTAGCCTGGGCTAAGCACATAGGCGTTGATTACGAACTTGCTCGTCAAGCAGCACAAGCGGTGATGTTCACCCCTGTTGATTGGCAGCAGACCGTCGAGCATGCTCAGCGTCAAGGCATCCGGTGGTTCCTCGACGTAGGACCTGATACCGGGGTAGAGAAAATCACCAATGCGTTGTTGATTGGCACAGGTGCCCGCTCCTTATGTGTGAGCACAGAAAAAGGACAACAGCAGCTTTTCGACGTAGGTGCCGCACCACACGTAGCTCAACCCTACAGTAACTTTTTGCCACGACTTGTCCGTGACGATGAAAGCACCGAGGTTCGTCTGGCAACGAAATTCACCGAACTTACTGGTTGTAGCCCCATCCTATTAGCTGGCATGACCCCGACAACGGTGGACCCAGAAATTGTTGCCGCTGCCGCCAATGCTGGACATTGGGCAGAGCTTGCTGGTGGCGGTCAAGTAACTCCGGAAATAGCGCAACACAATCTGGAAAAATTAACCCAGCTTCTACAACCCGGAGTGAATGCACAATTCAACTCCATGTTCTTAGATCCAAAACTATGGCAACTACATATCGCTGGAAAAGCACTCATCCCTAAAGCCAGAGCTCAAGGAAAACCAATTAACGGAATCGTCATTAGCGCTGGTATTCCAGATAAAGATGAAGCAGTGGCACTCCTGCGTGATTTAAGAGCACGAGGCTTTTCTTGGATAGCATTTAAGCCTGGTGCAATAACACAAATTCAGCAGGTCATTGCGATTGCCAAAGCCACCCCAGAACTACCTATTATCATGCAGGTCGAAGGTGGTAAAGCAGGTGGTCACCACTCATGGGAAGACCTAGACGATCTACTCCTGGCTACATATAACGATATTCGAGAACAAGAAAACCTCATTCTTTGCGTCGGAGGCGGTATCGGCACACCAGAACAAGCAACCCACTATCTCACCGGCGAGTGGGCTAAGAAGTATGAGTTTCCCGCCATGCCAGTAGACGGCATTCTTCTTGGTACCGCTGCTATGGCAACAAAAGAAGCAAAAACAAGCCACAGCGTAAAAGAATTACTGGTCGCTACCCAAGGCAGTGATACATGGGTTCGTCCAGGGCAATCACGAGGCGGAATGACCTCTGGGCGCTCCCAACTTGGTGCTGACATCCACGAAATAGACAATTCCTTTGCCAAAGCAGGACGCTTGCTTGATGAGCTTGCAGGCGACGCAGAAAGCATTGCTCAAAGAAAAGCAGAGATCATTGCTGCAATCAATAAAACTGCTAAACCTTATTTTGGTGACCTCGACTCCATGACCTATGCCCAATGGCTTGAGCGTTATCTCGAACTCTCCGGCCCCCAAGCAGGAACAAACACATGGCAGGATCACAGCTGGTTCACTCGCTTTAGCCACATGATTGACCGCACCCAATCGCGGCTTAGCGACGTCGATCATGGCAGTTTTACAGCTGCAATAACCCTTAGCACTGACGATGATCCACGAGATATCGTCGAAAAGCTCACAGCAATGTATGACACCACGCATACTTTGCACCCTGCGGATCGCGCCTGGTTCTTGCAGCTTGCCCGGTCAGCAGGAAAACCAGTGAACTTTGTGCCAATCATTGACAAAGATGTGCGTGGTTGGTGGCGATCTGACTCACTGTGGCAATCCCACGATGATCGCTATGATGCTGATCAAGTAGCGATTATCCCAGGAATTGCCGCGGTTTCTGGAATCACACAACTCAATGAGCCAGTAGCTGAATTATTTGCACGCTTTAATCGCAATACAATTCAAGCCCTAGAACAACAAGGCGTAGCTCCTCAGCAGCAAGAAACCACAATCCTCGAGCGGATTATCCATGCAACAGGCACCTATTGGGCTGGACGACATATGCCCTCCCTTACTGCTCTTATCGGTGCTCCAGATACTTGGCGCATTGATAACACAGCCCAGGAGGCTTATCACGCTGGAACCGGCGCACAATTGACCACAGAAGACGCAGAGCACGCACTCCTTCGTATTCCACTGCACCGCCCAAGCCAGGTAAACGCTCAACAGGCTACGCCAGAGCTAGAAATTCGCCTTGAGCTATTAGCAACCAGCCCACGAAATGCAGTTCCAGTTGTTACCACTACTGACGCTGAGCAAGCAATGGATGAGCTTATCCGAATTGCTGCCGGCGGTACCCTCGGTGAGGTTGATACACAGACCGGGCACGTGCATTGGCGTGCCACTTTCGACGACACCACACGCGCTGACTACCACAATGTACTAGCTTCCTGTTTGCCACATTCACTCAGTCCAGCAACCACTGCTCCTGATGCGCTCGTAGGTTTAGCATGGCCGGCAATTTTCGCCGCAGTGAAAGAAGCACACATACCAGGGAAAACAGATGCACGAGTTTCAGAAGGAATGTTGTCACTCGTCCATCTAGAACACCGCATAGAAATGTGTCAACAAGTACCAACACAGCACAGCAATATCGACGTATCTGCTCATGTTGAACACGTAGCAGATACTGCTTTGGGGCGGTTAATAGAAGTTCGTGCTGAACTTACTGTTGGCAAAAATAATAAAGATGATAACGACAGTGAAGGTCGCAAAGACCACCAAGACGGACAAGAAAGCCAAGAACAAGAAACAGTAGCAAGGCTCACAGAACGCTTTATTGTGCGTGGTCGTAAAGGAAAACACGCATTACCTGAAGAAGAAAAAACCACGCACCAGGTACAGACCCCGCGTGCTGTGCGTGCCCATGCAGTGCTAAACGCACCAAGTTCTATGGCACCTTTTGCCGCGGTATCTGGCGACCACAATCCCATACATGTCAGCGATATTGCAGCTCGCCTAGCTGGATTACCTCAAGGCGTTATTGTGCACGGTATGTGGACCTCGGCGATTGCCCAATTAGTAGCAACCTCAGGCGATAGTGAACATGGCACTGCACCAGCACAGATACGGGAGTACAAGAGCACTATGCTGGCACCAATTCTGCCAGGGCAGCAGCTCGAAGTAGAGGTATATCGCGTGGGATTCGATACTCGCCCCGGATACGGTGAGATACGCGAAATCACCATCACAGTAGACAATGGGGAGAAAATAGTTCTCAAAGCCACCGCCATCATGGCAGCCCCCAAGACCATGTATGTGTTCCCTGGGCAAGGCATCCAATCCCAAGGTATGGGTATGGCAGCGCGCCAAGAATCAGCAGCAGCGCGTGCCCTATGGGATCAAGCAGATCACTACACACGCACACGGCTTGGCTTCTCTGTGCTAGAAATTGTGCAGAATAATCCGCACGAGGTGATCGTCGACGGCGAAAAATTTGCGCACCCTCAAGGCGTGTTGTTCCTAACCCAATTTACCCAGGTGGCAATGGCTACCTTAGCGATTGCACAGGTGGCGCAATTACGCGAGGCTCAGGTGCTTGATGAACAAGCGTGTTTTGCTGGTCATTCCGTTGGTGAATACAATGCGCTTGCTGCCTATGCGCAGGTTATTCCTCTTGAGGCAATTCTTGCCATTGTGTATCGTCGAGGGCTTACTATGCACCGACTGGTGGAAAGAGATGCAGCTGGTAATTCTAATTTTGGGCTGGCTGCGTTGCGACCACACAAGATGGGGTTAAATGCCGCAGAAGTATTTGATTACGTGCGTGGTATTGCCGCTGAATCTGGTGAGTTTTTAGAGATCGTTAACTATAACGTCGCTGGTCGACAATACGCCGTGGCAGGAACCTACCGTGGTCTGAAAATTTTAGAAGAAAAAACCCAACAACGAGCACCTGGCGAACGCGCATTTATCCTTATCCCTGGTATTGATGTGCCGTTCCACTCCAGCCATTTGCTTGGGGGCGTAGATGATTTCCGAGAACACCTCGACCAGCTAATTCCCGCAGATCTTGACCTCTCAGTCCTAGTAGATCGGTATATTCCTAACTTGGTGGCGCGTCCTTTCGCACTCAGTAAAGAGTTCGTAGCCGCCATACTCGATGTTGTTGATTCCCCCATCCTGGCAGAGGTACATAAGCATTTCGACGCACACCTGAGCAACCCCACTGCCTTAGGGCGACTCATACTCATTGAGCTTTTAGCATGGCAATTTGCCTCACCAGTGCGCTGGATTGAGACTCAAGAACTCGTCATGCGTGCCCCGGAACAAGGTGGGCTAGGTATCGAACACTACATTGAAGTAGGCGTGGGATCAGCACCAACACTTGCCAACTTAATGGGGCAGACGCTTAGCCTGCCTGAGCATAGCGTCGAAAAGCCAGAGTTAGAAGTGCTCAATGTAGAACGAGATCAGCTGCGCATCTTTGCCAAAGATGAACAACTACGCGTGATAGAAGATACAACACCCCACGATGACACTGCTGAAACAGCACACAACATTGCACAAGAACCTAGTGCTTATGCCCAGGTAGTTCCGCAAGCAGAGTCCGCGCCTGCTGCACCAGCGTCACCACCAGCTGATATTGAATTTAGTATTTCCGATGCGACGCGTATGCTCGTAGCACTATGGACAAAAGTGCGTCCTGAACAAATAACAGCAGCTGACTCTATTGAGACGCTCGTCGAAGGCGTATCATCTCGACGCAACCAGCTGCTCCTAGACCTCGGCGTGGAGTTTAATCTTGGCGCTATCGACGGTGCAGCTGACGCTCCACTAGATGAGCTTGCTCAGACAGTGACGAGCATGGCAAAAGGCTATCAACCATTTGGTTCTGTGCTCGGCGATGCAATTTCTGATGCATTGCGCAGACTCACCGGACCTGCTTCACAACGTCCCCACTACATTGCAGAGCGTATCAGCACAGTGTGGCAATTAGGACAAGGGTGGATAGACAATGTTCATGCAGAACTAACCATAGCCACGCGCGAAGGCGCGTCATTGCGCGGTGGCGAATTAGCTACGTTACTACCAGTTGCTCCGAAGAACACCCAAGAACTAGACCAGCTTATCGACGCAGCGATCAACACTATCGCTGTTCGCCTTGGGGTAAGCGTCGCACCAGCAACTGCACCTGCCACAAACAGCGCCCATGAGGTTATTTCCACCGAGGCACTATCTGCCATAACCGGCGACAAAGGAGTATTAGCACACACTGCACGTACATTATTGCGTGCACTAGGATTAACCGATCCCAGTGCAGCACAGTCCGAAGTCCACGACCGCACGCAAGATGAGGAAAATGCCCAGCTCTATGCGGCTGTTACACAAGAACTTGGTACGGATTGGATACGACAAACCCAACCATGTTTCCAACCTGAGAAAGCAGTTCAACTAGACGACAGGTGGGCATCAGCACGAGAAGATATCAGCCGCGTTGCCCTTGGTGAATTAGCAGCATCTGCCGTGGATATTACCGGTGCTGGAAAAGCTGCCGCAGCACAAGCAGCATATTTTGGTTTGCATGAGCTAGCTGCCCAAGCTCAAGATACCCAAGCATTACCCCACAGTGAAGACGTTGCCGTGGTCACTGGTGCATCGCCGTACTCCATTGCTGCAGCAGTAGTAGCGCAGTTGCTTGCCCAAGGCGCAACAGTGATTGCGACAACATCTTCGCTTAGCCATGAGCGCATGGATTTCTACAAGCAGCTTTATCGAGAAAATGCACGTGGCTCAGCGTGTTTATGGGTTGTTCCTGCCAACATTGCTTCTTATCGTGATATTGATGCGCTTGCCCAATGGATTGGCACACAGCAACGCCACACCGTCAATGGCAGTTCGCAGCTGATTAAGCCAGCCTTATACCCAACACTACTATTCCCATTTGCAGCCCCAAAGGTACATGGCACCCTCGCAGATGCAGGGCCACAAGCAGAATCACAAATGCGCGTGTTGCTCTGGGGAGTTGAGCGGCTTATTGCACAATTGGCAGCACTAGGTGCAGACACAAATGTGCATGGCACGCTCCACATTGTGCTACCGGGTTCACCTAATCGTGGCAAGTTCGGTGGCGATGGAGCTTATGGTGAAGCCAAAGCAGCTCTCGACGCTCTCGTGCAGCGCTGGCACGCAGAACCATTATGGCGTGAGCGTACGTTGATAGCGCATATTCTCATTGGTTGGGTACGTGGTACAGGTCTTATGGCGGGCAACGATCCGCTGGTCGCGGCAGTAGAAGCTCAAGGAGTGCGCACATATAGTACCGATGAAATGGCGCGCAATATCATGGACAATGTTACTGCCCAGGCGCGTACCCAGGCAGCCACCATGCCAATAGTTGCTGACTACACTGGTGGATTGGCAGAAAAAGACATAGACCTAGCAGGTCTAGCTCAGAAAATGCGTAGTGCATCCAATGGAACAGACACCCAGGATGCTCACGAGGAACACAATACGCAGTCACGACTGTTGCCTGCATTGCCTAATATGGCTAAATTCGACATGGTTCGTCCAGATTTCTCTGGACAAGTAACGCAGTCTCTCGACGATATGATCGTGATTGTTGGGGCTGGGGAACTAGGACCGTGGGGTTCATCGCGGACGCGCTTTGAGGCAGAAATGAGCGGGGAACTCAGTGCAGCTGGTGTTGCAGAACTGGCGTGGTCTATGGGGCTTATCCATTGGGATACTAACCCCGAACCTGGTTGGTATGACCGCAACGACGAGTACATTGCAGAAAGTGACATTTATCCTCGGTTCCGTGAGGAAGTATTAGGTCGAGTAGGGGTGCGCCAATACCATGATGATGGTGATATGGTGTCGAACCTTGCCCCAGAATTGACCACAATCTATCTTGATCAGGATCTATCGTTTAGCGTTTCTACTGAGGAAGAAGCCTACAGCTTTGTCAATTCTGCGCCTGAGTCGACTCAGGTTGTGTATGAAGCAGATACTGATGAATGGCGTGTGACGAGAAAAGCGGGTTCTGCTGTCCAGGTGCCGCGTCGTATGGCAATGAGTCGATTTGTTGGTGGGCAGATTCCAGAAGGTTTTGACCCAGCAGTCTATGGCATACCAGCGGATATGATTGATAATCTGGATCGGTTAGCCGTATGGAACCTTGTGTGTACCGTCGATGCGTTTTTATCCTCCGGTTTTAGCCCGGCAGAATTATTAGCTCATGTACACCCTGGCGCAGTGTCATCTACTCAAGGCACCGGCTTAGGCGGTACCAGCGCAATGCACTCGCTTTATATCGATGGACTATTGGGCAACGCACGGCAAAATGACATTCTGCAAGAGGCATTACCCAATGTTATCGCAGCTCATGTCATGCAATCCTACATTGGTGGCTATGGTCAAATGGTACACCCGACGGCAGCCTGCGCTACCGCAGCAGTATCCCTTGAAGAAGCCGTAGATAAAATTGCACTTGGCAAGTCTGATTTTGTCGTCGCTGGTGGTTTTGATGATCTCTCTGTGGAAGGAATCACTGGCTTTGGTGATATGGCAGCAACGGCTGACTCCCAACAGTTACGCGATAAAGGTATCCCAGACCGCTATTTTTCCCGCGCCAATGATCGCAGACGAGCTGGTTTCATTGAATCAGCTGGTGGAGGCACGATATTGGTAGCGAGGGCACGGCTTGCAGCACAATTGGGACTTCCTGTTTTAGGAGTCATTGCTTATGCGGAATCCTTTGCCGATGGTGCACACACATCAATCCCAGCACCAGGTTTGGGAGCATTAGGTGCAGCACGTGGTGGGCAGCAATCGCGGCTATATCGTGGGCTTGCCCAGTTGGGAGTTCACCCAGATGATATAACGATAGTGTCCAAGCATGACACCTCTACCACGGCAAATGACCCTAATGAGTCGCAATTGCACGAGCGACTTGCCCGAGCACTAGGCAGAAGCGAAGGCAATCCGCTTTATGTGATTTCGCAAAAAACTGTGACCGGTCATGCCAAAGGTGGTGCCGCCGCATTCCAAGCAATCGGTCTGACACAAGTGCTTAACTCGGCGCTTGTCCCAGCAAATTATAGTTTGGATTGCGTCGATCCAGTGCTGGCAGAGTACGAGCACTTGGTATGGTTGCGTCAACCACTCAATTTAGCCCACAACCCACCAAAAGCCGGTTTGCTTACTTCTCTTGGTTTCGGTCACGTCTCTGCATTAGTAGCAATTGTGCATGCGGAGGCATTCTATGAAGCACTAAGGCAAGAACAAGGGGAAACAGCAGCAACGCGGCACTATGAGCAGGCACAACAACGGCTTTATGCTGGTTATTTGCGGATATTATCTGCGATGTATGGTGGTGCTGCGCTCTATGAACGTCCAGTTAACCGTAATCTTGGTGCTGTTGCCAGCACCGGGACACCGTCGCATAAAACACAACAATATGAAAGTGAAATGCTATTGAGCACGCGTACCCGCTTGCAAGATGGTGTGCTGCGTGCACAGCCATAGGGAACCAATAGGAGTACAACCTAGGGACATAAGGGAAATATAAGAGCAAGAAAAAGAAGACGGATAAAAGCGTGTGCTGTGTAAGCACACGCACCGTGCGTCTCCTATTCTAAAAATCATGAGTGTGTTTGTTGGCACTGATATTGTGCATATCCCTGCTTTTGCTGAGCAATTGGCTATGCCAGGGTCGCATTTCGCCAAGGTTTTTAGCCCCCTAGAACTAAGACTAGCGGCGCAGAAACCACAGCGTGAAGAATCCTTGGCAGGGAAATGGGCAGCAAAAGAGGCTTTTGTGAAAGCATGGTCGCAGTCACGCTTTGGACAAAAACCCCTGCTAAGCCAGATTGATTGGGCACAGATCACCGTCACTAATGATGCCTATGGCAGAACTCTGATTAGATTGTCCAAGCAGCTTGCGCAGGTAAGTGGCATTGACCAAGCCCAGGTAAGTATCAGCCATGACGGTGAATACGCAATGGCAGTATGCGTGCTAGAGCTAGCAGAACACTGAGCATTAAGACGTAGCAACCGCAAAAAGATAAGCAACGATCATTCTTTTAATTTCGCTGATGATACGGTTGAAGGATTCGTCGTCAGTCGCATTATGCACTGCATAATTGAGCAGCGGAATTACCGTATGAATAAGTAGCCGTGCCATTTCTTCGCGCATAGCGTCGCTCATGCCTGGGGAAAGAGGCGTGAGCACCTGCGCCAAAATGTCGAGTAAGGGGCGTTGGGTTGCAGCTGCAGTATCACGAGTAGCAGGTGTGGATTGTACCGCGTGCCATACAGCGCGCCGAGATGGGTCGGCATGCCACATCTGTGCGAGGTGTTCAATCAATTCATCCAAAAAGTCGGGCCACTGCAATCCTGGTACCTGTTCGGCAAAGCGATGCACTTGCTCCAAGGTTGCAGCAGTATCTTCTCGATCTAATTCGCAGATGAGAGCATATTTATTGGCAAAGTATTGGTAGAGCGTACCAATGGGCAGTTCTGCGCGCTTTGCCACTTCGTCGAAAGTAAAGGACTCAACTCCGACGTCCACCAATACTTGGCGCGCAGTGATAAGTATTTTAGAAAAGCGCTCGCGGGAACGTTGTTGCGCAGGGCGACGTCGGGGCAGAAGGATATTTTCTGCCCCTGACCCGGGGGGTGTCTTGTTCTCGCTCATACGCATTAGAGTAAGTCTAGTTGTTAAGATCGCGAATCAGCCGTGCTACGTGTCCAGTAGCTTTTACATTATAACTAGCCAAACCAATAGTTGCGTCTGGTTCGATGAGGAACGTGGAGCGGATAACACCCTGCACAACTTTCCCATAATTCTTTTTCTCGCCAAAAGCGCCATAGGCTTTCATGATGTTTTTGTCTTCGTCGGAAAGCAAAGGGAAATTGAGTTGGTGATCTTCGCGGAATTGGGCAAGTTTTTCTGGTTTATCTGGTGAAATACCTACGACGTCTATGCCAAGGTCATTGAGTGCAGTTAAGTTATCGCGGAAATCGCAGGCTTCTTTGGTGCAACCAGGGGTATTAGCGCGAGGATAGAAGTACACGAGAACGCGTTTGCCTGCGTAATCTGCCAAAGAAGTGGTGCTGCCAGAGTCATTGGGGAGGGTGAACTCGGGTGCTTTGTCGCCTTGTTCTAATCGATTTGCGTTGTCCATATTTCAACAATAACGCATAGCGTGGTGTAGCGGATTTTGAGAAACACAGATATTTTTCGTTTCTGAGACAGCGCAGATGTGTGTTCTTACGGTAATGTGGAACCAGAGAAAAACGTTTTACTGAGGAGAGAAAATCCGTGGCACGCAATATTGAAGATATTCAACGCGATATTGAGCGTACTCGTAAGCAGCTTGCGAGCACTTTAGATGAGATTGCAGATCGCAGCAAACCACAGCATCTTATCCAAGATGCTAAGAGCCAGGCGACCACTAAAATACAAGATCCTCAAGTACAGAAAATTCTTGCAGGTGTTGGTGCTGCTGTAGCAGCTCTCATTGTTATTGGTGTGGCACGTTCTCGTAAGAAGCGTAAGGATCTCAAAGAAATCCAGAAGCTATTGGCTAATCGCTAAGCCTTTCTCATATTGACTGTTGGCATAGAGGCGCTCCTTGTGATGAGGGGCGCCTTAAGCTATTTGTGCCCCTGCATTGAGCATTTCTGCGATAGCGTCTTGGGCGGTTTCTTCATGCACGGGTGCACATAGATCGCTGAGAATACGCACTTCTAAGCCTTGGGCTAGAGCGTCGAGTACAGTGGCTTTGACGCAATAATCAGTTGCAATGCCGACGACATCAATAATCTCAACACCTCTTGTGCGTAACCATTGGGCTAAGGGTTGTTCTTCTGAGGCGCTAGTTCCCTCAAAGCCGGAATATGCAGCACTGTATTGACCTTTGCGGAATGTTTCTTCAATACGGTGCGCTTGTCGCTCTAGGCTAGGGTGAAATTGTGCACCTGCAGAATTGGCGACGCAGTGGGTAGGCCAAGAATCCTTGTAGTCGGGGGTTTCGCTGAAATGTGCCCCTGGGTCGATATGCCAGTCTTTGGTGGCAATGATGTGGCTATAACGATCAGCGTGGGTGTCGATTAGTTGGGCAATATCGTGTGCAACTTGTCCACCGCGTTCGGTGGCAAGGGAACCGCCAGGGCAAAAATCATTTTGGACATCGACGATAACTAAGGCTCTCATGCACAGTAGTGTAGTTGATGGTGGCTATCTTGGGGTAGGAAGTCAATGGATTTTACAACCCTAATTTGGTAATTCCTTGTTGGGATAGCTGAAAAATGAGTGGTCGTTTTTCGATAATATCTATCAGACCTTTTCGCTGTAGTTTGTTCAGGTAAGGGCGAATAGTATGTTTTGTCCGTTTTAGATTGTGCGCAATATCTTCTAGTTTGACTCCGGAGCGAGGTCCGAATAGATAGGCTTGACCGAGAATGAAAAGGATACCGGATTGGTATTTGTCATATGCAATGGTGCCAGCAGATTGTAATTCTTGTAGCTGGGATTGCAGAATCTCGAAAGACGCTTTTTTCTCACGTAGCTCTTTGTAGAGGCGGGTTTGTGCCTCACGTGTGAACAGTAACATTTTTTCTGCAAAAAAAGTTAGTTCAGCATGATTGAGTGGATGCTCAGCGTCCTGAAACGCTTTATAATACAGTGCTTTTTTCTCAAAGAGTTGTGCAGAAAGCGACAATGCGGTTGGTGCAGATAATAAAGAAACTAAACGCAGGCTGAGGAGAAAACGCCCAAAGCGACCGTTTCCGTCATAGAACGGGTGAGTGTGTTCTAGCATGAAATGCTCAACCATTGCATTAACGAGACAAGATCCCTGGTTATCCTGTGCAGAATCTAGCATGGAATGCATATTGTTGATGATATGAGCTTCATCGGTTACACCGGCATGGACTGTTCCTTGTGCGTTAGAAATATAGACTGAATCGGCACGGAAAAAATGTCCATCTGGCATATCGTGGTCAGCAATTTCTTCTGCGAGAAGTTCGTCGTATAGCTGTCGTAGCTCTGCCATAGTGCGAGGGTAGCGTAGTGCATTGCTTTCGCTTGCCCCAAAAAGCATGAGGAAAGTATGCGCCATTTTCTGGAAAGGCTTGTGAGTTTGGGGAGATGTCCGGGCAAGTTCTAGAGCATCTGCTATGTCTTTTCGTGTGGAGTGGATATTTTCGATTTCATTGGTAGCTATGATCTCACTGATCATGAGGGTATAGATGTAGTGTTGCTGTGCAGCGAGCGGCAAGGTGTCCCAGAGCTGTGAAATTTTGAGTTCCTGCTGCCATATTTCATCTATTATGCGGCATATTTGTGTCGTCATCATGACAAAAATAGGTTCGTCTTTTATGCGGTAGTTCCACTTCATTGTCGACGCAGATTCACGTCGTTTACTTAGCGCATCGTCTATTACAGCGTATGTATTTGTACGTGTTTCGTGAAAAATTGTTTTGAGGGGGCGGTAGTTGTGCGACATATCGTTACTCCCTCCATAAAATCTGCATAATTGGTGGCCTAATAGGCAGAAGGATAAAGAGAAAAGTGGGAAAGCAAAAGACCTTAACGGAATAATTCCAGCTAAGGTCTTTTCTTGAGTGCGCCATCAGGGAATCGAACCCCGAACCCACTGATTAAGAGTCAGTTGCTCTGCCAATTGAGCTAATGGCGCAATGCTGCAAAATTTCAAGAGCTTGCGCCCATAGAGTGTTTTACAACGAAGAAAAATATAACTCATGTGACGGTTAAAGTAAAATCACCTGTTCAGGACTGTGGGGAGCGTCGTATAGCTAGTCAAATTATGATGCGTGTTTGGCGTAGTTTTTTGGGAGTTCCTCGGGGGTGAGAAGCTGCATAGTGGGATCTGGAGTAAGGGCAGCGCATAGCCAACCACTGCCGACGCTCAGTGGTACAGATAAGGCCAGTGCCCAGGCAACTTGACTGTCGCCGCCGACGAGACTGACGAGATTTGCGGTAATGAAAAAGCATGCCACGCTGAGTCCGATAAGGGAGAGACAAGGAGCACCAATGCGGTGGAAAAAGGGATCTTTGCCGGCTGGATGAGAGCGGAAATACTTGATGATGGCGATGTCTACCATGATCATGAGTACCACGATGGCGAAAGTTGCTAGTCCACTAAACCAGGTGAATATCTCTAGAACTGGGTCAAGGCCTGCGATAAGTGAGCACAGGGTGAATACAACAATAGTCAGTGTTTGTAGCAGCGAAGAAATATGCGGTGAATTGTGGATAGGGTGGACTAGGGATACTGATTGTGGCAGGCATCCTTTTTTCGCGATTGCGTGTTGATAGCGGGTCAGGACATTGTGGAAGGATAAAGCTGCGGCAAATAGGCTGGTGAGTAAGAGAATTTGCACTGCTACTCCTGCCCAGGGGCCAACATATCGGGTAGCGGTGATGATGACCATTTCTTCGGGGTTTTCCGCTGCAATGGCAGCAATGTTCTCTGCACCCCATGCCTCGACAATAGCCCAGCCGGAAAGAGTGTATAACAATCCAATGATCGCAATGGCTATGTATGTGGCTCGAGGAATGGTGCGATCAGGGTTTTTAGCTTCATTGCGAAAAACTGTTGTGGACTCAAAGCCAATAAAGCCTGCGAATGCCAGCATGAGTCCAACACCTGGGGTGCCGGACATTATTGCTTGTGGGGTGAATGTTTCTGCGCTTAAACCGTTAGAGCCGCCTGCGAGGATAATTCCAACGACGACGATGAGCGTTATGGCGATTTCTGCAATGAGCGCTGCGCCGAGAGCTTTGGAGGATAATTCAATGTCGCGATAGCCTAGGAAACCAACGATAGCCACAATCGTTAGGGTTGGTATCCACCAGGGGAGATTAAATCCAATGTGGGCGAGGAGAAGTGATAGCTGTGCGCCAAGGTAGGCGTATATTGCAAATTGCACGACAGTATAGGTGAGCATGGCTAGGAAAGCGGTGCCGATTCCCCAGCGGCGGTTACTGGCGGATTCAACATAAGAAAAGAACGCTCCTGGTTCGCTTATTCTCCTGGACATTGTGACAAGACCAACGGAAAAAACCATGAGAACGATGCCACTGAGTGCGTACATGGCGGGGTAGCCGGCGCCATTGCCAGTTGCGATGCCAATGGGAAGTGCGCCACCGATCACTGTTAGTGGTGCGGCGGCGGCAATGACCATAAAGACGATAGAGCCTACTCCTAGTGTTCCTTGACTCAGTTCTGATGTTTTTGCTTTGTGGGATGTAATACGTGCTGTGGTCTGTGGCAAAGGTTTGAGTGACATCTTCTTGTCCTATTCCTTGCTTGTTGGCTTGTTGGCTTGTTGGCTTGTCGGCTTGTAGTGCTTGAGGGCACATGATGAGTCATGGTGGTAATGCTCTGTGGGGGTTATGCTACATAGATTTTTCTATAGATCAATAGGCAAAAGGATCTCACCCCCGTTTAACTATCATACGATAGTTAATAAATGTGCTGGAAGATCCACATATTTAAGATATTCTCCAGATTGCATATTATTACCCCCATATTCTATCAACCTATAGAATATGGGTAAGTTTAAGTTACACAACCTACGCAGAGCACAAGGTTGCATAACCAAAATGAAAAGAACACAAAGAAGGGGAAAGCCATTATGTCGCAGACCTCAGCACATACTCGACTCGATACCTTATTCCTCAGCGAACCAGACATGATTGCCGCTGGCGTAACAGATATGCCAGCGTGCGTAGACACAATGGAAGAAGTTTTTAGATGCCTTAGCGTCGAGGACTATCGCATGGCTGGGAAAAATAATAATTCACACGGGGCAATGGTGGTATTCCCAGAATCTTCCCCACATCCACAGATGCCGCTCGATGCGACTGATCGTCGATTCATGGCAATGCCAGCATATCTAGGCGGTTCTTTCCACCGAGCAGGCGTGAAATGGTATGGCTCTAACGTCGAAAATCGCAATCATGGTTTACCACGCTCAATTCATATGTTCGTGCTTAACGACGCGGTGACAGGGGCACCACTTTCCATTATGAGCGCTAATCTATTGTCCTCCTATCGCACTGGCGCAATTAGCGGAGTAGGCGCACGGTATTTAGCTCGAGAAGATGCCAAAGTAGTAAGCATTATTGGCCCTGGAGTCATGGGCAAGACAGCTCTCGAGGCTTTTGTTGCCGCGCGACCTGGGCTAAATACTCTCAAAGTTAAAGGTCGTGGTGCAGATTCACTTCGTTCTTTTATCGCGTGGGTCAAAGAAACACTGCCGCAGTTTACTACCATTATCACGGCAGAAACAATAGAAGAAGCAGTGCGTGACTCCGATATAGTCAGCGTATGCTCCACAGCTGCAGCAGGCTCTGCAAATTATCCCATGATTGAAGCTGAATGGATCAAAGCTGGTGCTCTCATTACAGCTCCGGGTTGTGCGAACTTTAATAATGAATACCTCAGCTCTGGAAAAGTACGCATGGTGGTAGACAATAGAGGACTGTATGAAGCATGGCTAGAAGAATACAGCCCTCAGGCTTTCGAGGACGTTGGAATCATTGGAGTGAAGTTCCTACAAATGGAACAAGATGGTGACCTTACTCCTGGAATAGTTACGGATATAGGGCAGATCATTACCAACGAAAAACCTGCGCGTACCAGCGAAGAAGAGGTGATTATCTTCTCTGTTGGCGGTATGCCTGTCGAAGATGTTGCCTGGGCGTCCTATGTATACGATCGTGCGCGTGAGTTAGGCATTGGCACATGGCTCAACATATGGCACACCCCTGAATTGGCATAGATTGGCATAAAACTAATTGATTGTTGATTGGCAAAAGCAGAAAACCAAAAGGAGAAAACATAAATGGACGTGCAACCTAGCAGGGTGGTAGAGGTTGATTATGCCGTTGTAGGTGTGGGAACAATGGGGTCGATGGCACTGTGGCAATTATCAGAATTGGCGCCCGCGGGCAGCACAATTTTAGGCATTGAGCAGTTTGGTCGTATCCATACTCGTGGCAGCTATACCGGGGAGTCTCGACTTTTTCGCGTAGCACTTAAAGAGGGACAAGAATTCGTCTCTTTTGCGCAACAAGCCCGCCAATTGTGGTTGGATCTGAATGAAAAATCTGGGCGAGATGTCTTTTTGCCCATTGGTGCCTTAAGCATCGGTCCGGCTGATTATCGCACTATAGTCGCAACGCAGGAGGCAATCGACGAGTTTGCATTACCTCATGAATACTTTAATGCTGAACAACTACGGCAACGCTTTCCACAATTTAGCATTGACGACACTGACATCGGCATTCTCGACCCACAAGGTGGCGCCATTCGACCTGAGGTAGCTGTGGCAACAGCCACGCAACAAGCGCTCAACAATGGAGCACAGTTATGGACACACACCAAAGTGATAGGCGTCGATAAGCATGGCTGTGAGGGCATTGTGCTGCGTACCGATCGCGGCACTGTCAAAGCACGACACGCTATTTTTACCCTAGGATCGTGGGCGGGTGAATTATTCCCCGAATTGCGTGCAGCCATTACAGTGCGACCACTCGTACTGACGTGGTTCATGCCCCGCACACCCGCTGCATTCTTGCCTGACACATTGCCCATTTTTCTCTACGACAAGCCTCATGCTGACGGGACAAGTTTCCACATCTATGGCGCGCCCAGCATAGATGGGTTTAGTGTCAAGTTCTCCACGGAACTATTGTCTGAGGTACGTGCCACACATCCAGATGATATACCTGCGACGGTATCCGACCAGGTGCTCAACGCCTTTGCGCAACGAGTAGCAGAGACAGTGACAGATTTCTATCCAGATGTGGCACGGTTGAGTATGCATCATGATGGTTTTACCTCCACAGGTCATGCAATTATTGATACTCAACCAGATCAGTCTTTTAGCATTGCTGTGGGAATGTCGGGCACTGGTATGAAATTTGCGCCTTATTTTGGGCAGCTTGCTGCACGTCTGGCCTTAAGTGGTGATACCCAGTTGCGACCAGATTTCTTGAGTATGGCTGCTCATTTATCGTGATGGTTTCGTCGCAGAGCAATAAGCAATGAGCACGCGTATAACATCTGTGTAACAAGTTGCTGAGTATAAGGATATATAGAGGAGAATGCTCGTAGGATAGTGGTTCTGAACCCATTATTCATAAGCACATATAGTTTTAATAATTAAGGGAAGTATCTAGTGTTTCATAGCAGTATTAAGCGTATAGCAGCAGCTTTTCTTTGTTTATCTTTCACGCTTAGTGCTTGTTCACATGGCAGTGCTGATACTGCAAACACAGCTCATAACACAGTAAAAACTTCACAAGCTCCTCGGCAAAAACTTGCTCCTGCTGCAAGTGTGAAAGACGGAGAGACAGACGTTAACCCTAAAGAGATTATCTCGGTTACATCTCGTGGTGATGGTCTAAAAAAGGTCACTATGACCAACGAGAATGGCAAAGTGGTTGCCGCCCAGCTTTCCGACGATAAAAAAGAGTGGAAATCTGCTGAACCACTAGGCTACGGTCGCACCTATACCATTGCAGCCGTCGACAATAATGGCAAAGAACTCCATACTTCCTTTTCTACCGTGTCTCCTTATGACACAGTCGCATTATCCATGACACCTCTGCCGGATTCTGTGGTAGGGGTTGGCCAAACTATTAACTTTGTATTCGGTTATGACGTAGCCAACCGCAAAGCAGTGCAAGATGCGATAAAAATTACGACGGAACCAAAGGTAGAGGGGGCATTCTATTGGATTGCCTCTAATGAATTACGCTGGCGTCCACGAGAATTCTGGGCGCCAGGAACCAAAGTGCACGTGGCAGCAGATCTCTATGGCGTCAACATTGGTGATGATATTTATGGCACCGCTGATGTCACCAATAATTTCACCATTGGCGATCGCGTAGAAGCAATCGCTGATGATAACACTAAAACTATGACCGTCTACAAGAACGGTGAACTATTGCGTAGCATCCCAATATCTATGGGATCAAGCCAGTGGCCAACCCCCAATGGCGTGTATATGATTGGCGACCTGAACCCAGAGATGGTCATGGACTCGACCACTTATGGATTATCTTTGGAAGCCGGAGGATACAAAACAAAGGTGAAGTATGCTTCACAAATGTCTTATGATGGCATTTATGTTCATGCTGCGCCTTGGTCAGTATGGGCACAAGGAGTACAAAACACATCACATGGCTGTATCAATGTCTCAACTGATAATGCACAATGGTTCCAAGGCTTAGTTAAGCGTGGAGATATCGTCACAGTAAAGAACACCATTGGCGGCTTTATGAGTGGATATGATGGCTTGGGTAGTTGGAATATCCCGTGGGAGACATGGAAAGCAGGTAATGCGCAGCCGAATAATGCCCAATAGCTATCACTTTGGTGTGCTATAAGGTTGCCATACTTAGTTTTTGTGGAGTTTATACTACATAATAGTGGTCATGCTCGTACCACAATTTTTGTTTGTCCCTTCTGCTGCATCTTCTGCGCCGTCTGCATCTATGGATTTTATGCTTAGCGCTAGTGCTAACACTGCTGAAACAGGCACGCACGCTCTGGTATCTTTCGCCTGGATCATGGCTGCTGCTTTAGCCGCACCTATTCTGTCGTGGGCAACAAGAAAACATATTCCTGCTGTGGTGTTTTTACTCGTGCTGGGTGTGATTATCGGACCCCATGTATTAGGTTTGGCACGCAATGATTCCAGCATTGATATGCTCAAAGAACTAGGGCTGGGGCTTTTATTCTTGCTCGCCGGGTTCGAGATAGACCTGGACACCATGAAAGATAAAGCAGGTAAAAGTGCCCTGATAACCTGGGTAGTCTGCATGGTCTTTAGCTTTTTTGGTGCCTTACTTGTAGTAGGTGCTGATGACACATCAGCGGCAATTGTATTAGCGATCGCATTGACCTCTACCGCGCTAGGCACGCTTATGCCGATTCTGAAACAACAAGGCTGGTTAGCAACACCGATTGGTCGTCGGGTGATGATTCATGGTGCCATCGGCGAACTTGCGCCTATCATGGCGATGGCACTGCTGCTTTCTACTCGTAGCACTTTTCTCACGGCGATTGTGCTCGCGCTCTTCTTCCTCATTGCCTTATTTGTCGCATTTTTGCCACGTACTGTACGGTTCTTTGCGCCTTGGGTGCGTCGTGCCATGATCGATGGGGCGAGCGCTACTAACCAAACAGTCGTGCGTGCAGTGCTACTCATGCTGGCAATTTTGATGTCTGCTGCTGCGGTATTCCAACTCGACGTGGTGCTTGGGGCGTTTGCTGCCGGTATTATCCTCAAGCAATTAGTGCCGGAGAATCTGCGTTCTGCGCTAGAAGAGCGTCTCGACGTGCTGGGCTACGGATTACTCATCCCAGTGTTTTTCGTAGTGTCTGGGATGGGAATTGATATTGGTGCTGTAGCACAAGCGCCATTTGCGCCGATTATCCTAGTGGCAGTGATTCTGCTGACTCGTGGTGTGCCGATTATGATTCAGGAGCTTTTCTTCGCCAAGGACACTCAGCTAGAGACTTGGCAGGACAAAGTGCAGGTAGGTTTCTATTCTGCTACTGGGTTGCCCATCATTGTTGCTGTAACAGAAGTTGCAACACATTCGCATATCATCAGGGCTCAATATGGATCATTGCTGGTCGCTGCTGGAGCAGCAACAGTGTTGGTCTTTCCACTATTGGCAGCTGCTGTTGGGCGAGCAGCGGTGCATAAAAAGCCAAGCCGAGAAAAGCAAAGAGCAGACAAGCATGAACAAGAAAAATCTATGTAGGTTACCGCTACTGAGTATATGCATATGTGGTGTGAGCGTTCTCGCACTAACCTCGTGTGCCCAAGAACAAGATAAACACGTTCAGAATGGGCAGCAGGAGGTAGCGCAATTTGCTGTGAATAGCACAACCGAGAACGCAGAAAGTGAAAGTATTGTTCTTGGGTCTAATGATGATCGTTCAACTGGCTATGGTGTAGCTCGTCCTACCTATACCAATAATGGTGGTTCTTCTAGCGGCATTATCAGTGATATTGTCTGGGATAGTTGGGGTGGTGAGATCGCTGAGGGTACGGGTATGGCCTTGGCACAGATTCCTGGGATGGCTCTTGCCGAAAGCCCTTTTTTAGCGCACGCAGTGGTCGCATATGACCTTGGAATGTGTGATGGTAAGCGTGCTTATCGACGCCTAGCAACGTATCGACCTGATTTAGGTGAAACCTTTACCTATGGTTTGGGCATTGATGTGTGTTGGAGCGAACAATGAGACAACCCCGATATTCATTCTGAATATCGGGGTTTCTTTGGGGTGGCTGACGGGGCTCGAACCCGCGACACCCAGGATCACAACCTGGTGCTCTACCAGCTGAACTACAGCCACCATTGCTGCTGGAATTTTTGCAGCGAGGTCTATACTAACGCAAAGTAGTTAATTTACAAAAAATGCTGGTAGGCCTCGGTAACGCTGTCACTAGCTGCCTGTGCGCTTTGTGCATCCGTGCTCTCTTTTAATAAAGCCTCACGATAATAAGCAAGTTCGCGGACAGATTCCACAATATCAGTGAGCGCGCGATGGCTCAGTGCTTTTTGCGGCTGGTGATAGTACACCTGAGGCTGCCACCGCTTTGCCAATTCCTTGAATGAAGAAACGTCAATCATGCGATAATGCAGCACACTATCGAGTTTAGGCATATATTCGCGGATAAAAGAACGATCGACAGCAATGGAATTGCCCGCCAATGGCATAGGATGTTCAGTACCACAATAAGTATGGATAAGCTCGATAACGCGTTGCTCGGCTTCTTCTAAGGTCAGCGTCGAACGCTGTATCTCTGCTAGAAGACCAGACGAGGTATGCATATCAGTGACGTAACTATCCATGTGGGCTAGTTGCTGCTCATCAGCATGGATAACCAAATCAAGACCTTGACCAAGAATGTTCAGGTTGGCGTCGGTAATGAGTGCTGCTATTTCGACGATGGTGTGCTTGTGGACATCAAGACCAGTCATCTCGAGATCAATCCACACTAAGCGATTGTCTTTGTCGGCAAGCGGCTGATCCGGTGTTTCGGGGGAGATAGTCATTAGAATCCTTGAATCATAGAGTGAGTAGGGGGCAGGAGACTTAAGCGTCATTGCCCATTTTCTTATAAAAATTACCGATAATCGGTGACAAAATTGCTGTTGGCGCCACCGAAGAAATAACATTCATGGCCTTAGACAAAGGTCCAGGAACTACTCGACGACGCCCCTTTGCCATAGCTGCTAAAGTTTCTTCTGCGCAAGACTCATAGGTTGTCCATAAGAAATCAGGCACGACCTTATCGACGATCGACTGCTCAGATTCTGGAACCACAGCCTCACGTACTGGACCTGGAGCAAGGAGAGTACAACTCACCCCTGTGCCTTTGAGTTCATAGTGCAAAGCCTCGGTAAAAGCATTGATTCCTGCTTTAGTGAGCACATAGGTGGCATTATTCGGAATAGGGATATTTCCAGCAGCAGAACCCACATTACAAATAGCGCCATTACCACGTTCAATCATGCCTGGTAATACTGCATGAGTGAGCTCAAAAACCGCTGTGGCGTTAAGCTCAAATTGCTGTGTTTCATAATCCCACTGTTGCTCAATAAAAGGACCAAAACTAGCGATACCAGCAGAATTGATAATGATATTGATTTCTTGTTCTGCAATATGCGCAATGAGTTCTTGACGCTGTGCACTATCTGCAAGGTCACAAGCATAGACCTCTGCGCTAATAGCATGACGTTTTTCTAGCTCAGCTGCAAACTCCTCTAGGACTTCTTTGCGACGCGCTACCAAAATGAGATTATGCCCCATGCGCGCAAGTCCACGTGCCAGCGCCATTCCAATTCCTTGGCTCGCCCCAGTTACCAGAGCACGAGCAGAAATACTAGGGGTGGGCAGGGCAGAGATGGGACGAGCAGTCACAGCAAGAACCTTTCAGCAAATCAGAAAAGAAGTTTCTCACTCATCATACCTGTATTTTGTGGGGACTTTATGGGGGAGCATACCTAGTTTTATGTTGGGGAGCAGTCACATCGAGTGCTACACTCAAAAACCATTGTGGATCATTTTTGCCAGAGCACTCAAGGGACTAGAACCTAATAAGAACCTGAGGTGTTTTGCGAAACCTGATCTGCATAGTCAACACGGGTGCTATATATGCTGAGACGCCAGATAAGGCGAACCGTAAGAACCTGATCCGGTTAATTCCGGCGCTAGGGAGGAAACTATGCGCACTACTCAATGGCGCGTTATTGATATTGTTATTGCCAGTGTTCTCGGGCTTGCCTGCGGATTCATCTTTGTATTGTGGAACTCGGCAGGATACGCCTGGTTCAAGGTTATGGATGCACTTACTCCCGGATTAGGCGGGCTTACCACAGGAATCTGGCTCATCGGCGGAGTAGTTGGCGGGCTAGTAATCCGTAAACCAGGTGCTGCCCTCTATGTAGAAACCTTTGCATCCATTGTGTCCATGCTTCTTGGCAGCCAGTGGGCAATCAGCACTATTTATTCTGGTCTGGCACAAGGACTAGGGGCAGAATTAATTTTCTTATTATTTGTCTACAAAAACTTCAAGCTCAGTGCCACTATGCTAGCTGGTGCTGGCGCTGGTGTTGGTGCTTTTATTTTGGAACTATTCACTAGCGGAAACGCAGCATTATCGCTGAGTTTTAATATCATTTATCTTGTTTGCCTCATCATCTCTGGAATGATCCTCGCCGGTATTGTCGGTTTTTACTTGGTGCAAGCACTGGCAAAAACCGGTGCCCTTGACCGCTTTGCTGTTGGTCGAGAACTACGCGGTCGAGTATAAACCGAGTAGAAAAACAACGACAGGTAGCACATAGTGTCAGAGTGCGTCATCGAGGCAAAGAACTTTTCTTGGCGTCATGCCACAAGAAAAGATCCAGCTTTTCCCCCCCTCAGTTTTCGCATTAACCGAGGCGAGTGCATATTGCTTAGCGGAGCGTCGGGTGCTGGAAAATCCACCTTGCTCAGTGCAATAGCCGGGGTGCTCGGCGGGGCAGAAGAAGGCGAACAGTCCGGTAGTTTAGAGGTTGCCGGACTTGTAGGTTTAGTGCTCCAAGACCCAGATTCGCAGGTCATTGCATCCCGAGTAGGTGATGACGTGGCGTTTGGGTGCGAAAATCTCGGTATGCCAACTGCGAGCATATGGCACCGAGTACATGAGGCATTGGCTCTTGTTGGACTCGATATGCCTCTTGACACGCCAACCCGCTATCTTTCCGGTGGGCAAAAGCAGCGTCTAGCGTTGGCAGGGGTCATTGCTATGGGAGCAGATATTATTATCCTCGACGAACCCACCGCTAACATTGATCCTCAAGGTCGCCAAGAAGTACGCGCTGCCGTCGAAAAGCTGCTGAGTAATCGTGATGTTACTGTGCTGATTGTAGAGCACCGCACCGCACTATGGCACAACCTTGCCACACGGTTTTTATCACTCGACAAGCACGGCATTCACGAGCTCCCCCCGGAGCACCTGCCCCAAGCACTGACCCTGCCCCCCGCTCAACCAGAGCGCGCTCAGGCTGAACCGCTCATTCAGGTGCAACACGTGCGTACCATTACTAATCGCGAGCATACTTTCGACGTTCCGCTGGGGGCTTCCACTGTGCTTACTGGACCCAATGGGGTAGGAAAAACTCAACTCGCGATGGTGCTATCGGGAATCGACGCTCCTAGAGCAGGAACTTTGCTTGTGCATGAGAAAATAGCCAAAGGACTGCACACCCCGCCACACAAGTGGAAATCTGCCCAGTTGGTGCACCGAATCGGCACGGTATTCCAAAATCCAGAACACCAATTTTTGGCAAGAACTGTGGCAGAAGATTTATTGCTGAGCGGGAGTAGTGAGCGAGCAGAAGAATTACTACATAGATTACGGCTTGACCACGTACGTGACGCACACCCTTTTACCTTATCCGGTGGCGAAAAACGACGATTATCAGTGGCAACAGCACTGATGGGCAAACCTGAACTGCTCGTACTTGACGAACCAACATTCGGACAAGACCCCGCCACATTTGCAGCACTTACTCAGTTACTACGCGAACTCAATGACGAAGGCGTGAGCATTTTTTCCATTACCCATGATGAACAATTCATCGCTACCCTAGGCGACAAACACATTCACATTGATCCGCTTCACACTCCTTCTCACATAGCAGGTACCCCGCACGCATCTGCCAGCCGAACCCCCAGTCACGCGCCAAGGAATAACTCATGAATGTACTTGCCCCGGTGAACCCCGTGACCAGAATCATCGGCATTGCGCTTGCTACCACACCATTGCTGCTCAGCATTGACTGGCTCTCTGCAACCATCGCCATCATTCTGAGTTGCATCGCAGCGCCAATATGCGGCGTACGCTTTGGCTACCTCATACGTCGCAGTATTCCCTTATTGATCATTACGCCACTCACAGGTATATCAATGTTGCTCTATGCGCGCCCAGGGGGCAAGGAGTATTTTTCTTTTCTGAGCATGCACATCACTGATAATTCCATTGCACTTAGCATTGCCATCATGCTGCGGGTTCTTGCATTTGGTCTGCCAGTCGTGGTACTTTCTGCCCGCATTGATCCCACCGATCTTGGGGACGGACTGGCACAAATACTACATTTACCTGCTCGGTTCATCATTGCGGCGGTGTCGGCAACCAGATTAATCAGTTTGGTAAGTGATGATGCTGCAAGTATCAGGCGTGCCAGGAGATCACGAGGTGTCGCTCAGCAGAATAAAATACGTACTGCGTTGGGAATGTCCTTTAGTGTGTTAGTCTCAGCACTGCGTCGGGGGGCTAAACTATCCACAGCCATGGAAGCCCGAGGTTTTGGTCGCACTGACATTAAACGTACCTGGGCACGTCCAGCACACCTGCATACCAGAGACTTTATCGTGCTGATAGCCTGCATACTCATGCCCGTTATCGCACTAGTCTCTGCCTACTATGCTGGCACGTTTAGCTTTTTAGGAATGTCATGATCCGTACTGTGCTTATCGACGGTCAATCCGGTTCCGGTAAAACCACCTTCGCCACAGAATTAGCGCGCAGAGGACACACTCATGGCTGGCAGCTGGTGCAGCTCGACGAATTTTATCCAGGCTGGACCGGACTAGCGCACGGTGCCAAACTTGTTGCTACTGATGTACTCGCACCCCACAACCCCAGCTATCCAAAATGGGATTGGCATAACAATACTGTGAGCACCCGAGTGCCTTTGGCCGCGGATCGCCCCATGATTATCGAAGGAGTAGGTGCGATAACCGCGGCTTCTTTAGCAGCTGCAAAACAACGCGGTGACTACATCAGCGTGGTACTACATGCTCCTGCCCAGTTACGGAAAAAACGAGCCTTAGCACGTGACCCTTACTATGCGCCGTGGTGGGATATGTGGGCACGCCAAGAGGAACACCATTGTGCCGAATTAGAAAAACTCACAGTTGATTATTGTTTATCGCCGCCCCAGATGACGGGGGATAACTACCTTGCTCAGGTAGCGAAAATTGCGGCGGCAATGGGACTGCCAAGCACATAAGCTCCCACAGAGCAGATACAGGTGAGGGAAAAATAGCCCGCGCACAATGTATAAGAATGTGATTTCACCAAGCTGCCTAATTCTTGCGCCAAGGCAGACCAGGTGGATAGGGCACCACAGAACCCAACAACACAGAAGAGTTGAAAGAATAGTGCGTGATCGTCGGAAGTTTGTGCGTGGACTGCAAGACTGAGCACAAAACATGACACTGCATTGGCTAAGAGCGTTGCCCACAATGAGCGAATATGCTTGTGCTGCGCATATTTCTTCATCGCATAACGTAGTGCGCCGCCGCAGAATGCCCCACCGATGAGAACAAAGACATTAAGCATGAGTCCTCCGCCTGGGGTGCTTGGGGTGTTTGGTGTGCAGAATGTCTCCTAGAAGCCACAGGGAAATACATAGGAGGGGCGTCGCAAAGAAATAATAACCAAGGAAAGTGAGATCAGTGCTGTGAGCGGCGAGCACAAAGATAAAGGTGGAAAAAGTGCTCAAGCCGCCAAGGAAACCCGTGCCCCAAAACAATGCTGGTTTGAGATATCCCATGAGAAAACAAGCGATGATATTGATCCCCATTGTTATGAGTGCTGGGCTTAACGAGACAAAACTGGCAGCATAAACGCCAATCGCATAGCGGCTCAAGGCACCTAGTGCAGCACCGCAACCTACTACTGCCATTTCTTTGAGCACTTCTTTCATCGCACAAAGTATAAGCCAAAAAGGGGAGTAAGTGGGGCGCGGAGAATGCAACGAGAAAAATAAACACGATTAGCTCTGGAAAAGTTATCCCAGAGCGCGCATGATGGAAAGTGACTTCTGTTTAAGGTTCTCTAGGAGGAACGCAATGGCTCACCAGCGTGCTGGCCAACAAGCACAACCACAAGACTTAATTGATGTTGCACAATTAGTCACCGCCTATTACACACGCACCCCCGATATGACTAACCCCGATCACCACGTGGTTTTTGGCACGTCAGGGCATAGGGGCAGCTCTCTAGACTGCGCTTTCAACGAGAGCCATATCTTAGCGATCACCCAAGCCATCGTAGAATATCGCAGTGCCCAGGGCATAGGCGGTCCATTATTCATTGGACGCGACCCCCACGCGCTGAGCGAGCCGGCAATGATTTCTGCACTTGAAGTATTGCTGGCACATAAGATTCCAGTTTTTGTCGACGACCGAGGACGCTACACACCTACACCCTCGCTATCCCATGCCCTCGTGCGCTATAACCAAGGCAAAGCTACACATGAATACGCTGATGGCATTATCATTACCCCCTCGCATAATCCGCCTCGCGATGGCGGCTTTAAGTACAACCCTCCTCACGGTGGTCCAGCTGATACTGACGCCACAGATGCGATTGCCCGTCGCGCCAATGAGATTTTGCATGACGATGCCCAAGCAAGCTCGGTCAAGCGAGTGTCAGTGAGCGGCGTATTAGACCCACGAGCACACAAATACAATTATCTCGACTCCTATGTTCAAGACTTACCCCAGGTCATTGATATTGATCTGATTCGCGAGTCAGGGCTTTCTATTGGCGCTGACCCTATGGGAGGCGCATCCGTGGACTATTGGCAAGCAATCGCCGATACACACCGGCTTAACCTTAGCGTAGTTAATCCGCTTGTCGACGCCACCTGGCGCTTTATGACACTCGATACAGATGGCAAAATCCGCATGGATTGTTCCAGCCCAGATTCCATGGCCTCATTAGTGGCACAACGCAGCAAGTTCGACCTAGCAACCGGCAATGATGCTGACGCAGATCGACATGGCATTGTTACTCCCGATGGTGGGCTGATCAACCCTAATCATTACCTCGCAGTAGCCATTGACTATCTTTTTACCCACCGCCCGAGGTGGTCCAAAGATATGCAGGTAGGAAAGACTCTGGTGTCCTCGTCGATGATTGATCGAGTGGTTGCTCAACTAGAAAGAACTCTCGTAGAAGTGCCAGTTGGATTTAAGTGGTTTGTGCCCGGTCTTATGCACAGTACGCTGGGCTTTGGTGGGGAAGAATCAGCAGGAGCCTCATTCTTATGCCACGACGGTAGCACATGGTCAACGGATAAAGATGGCATAATTTTGGACTTGCTTGCCGCAGAAATAACCGCAGCTACTGGGCTTAGTCCATCGCAACGCTATGCTCAATTGGTGGCACAACATGGTGCACCTGCCTATAAACGCACTGATGCTCCAGCTACGCGCCAAGAAAAAGCACTACTCAAACACCTATCAGCGCAGCAAGTAACTGCACAAACACTTGGTGGCGAGCCGATTACTGCAAAAATTACGGTTGCGCCAGGTAATGGTGCGCCTCTTGGGGGCTTGAAAGTAACCACCGAAAATGCATGGTTTGCGGCACGACCTTCGGGGACAGAGGACAAATATAAGATTTATGCGGAGTCTTTCCACGGAAGTGACCATGTGCAGGTGGTGCAGGAAGAAGCTAAAGCCCTTGTTTCTGAGGTTTTGCAAAAGGGTTAGCTAGTGGTGGTTCGTCGTGAGCGGAAAATTGCTATAGGGTTTAACTTGTGACGAATACTGTAGAAAAAGCAGATGTAAAGCGCGACAATAAAAAGCTGATTTTAGATGTTATTAGTTTTATTTCGCGCTTTGCTATGGCATTGGTGTGGTTGGTAGCTGGGTTCACAAAATTAGGTGAGCGGGTTGCGGAAGCACAGGCAATCAGGGCATATGACATCTTTGGTGCTACCTGGTCGAATTATTTGAGTTATCTCATTGCGCCATTAGAAATAGCAGGTGGAGTGTTATTGCTCTTTGGTATTTTCTTGCGTCATTCTTCGCTGGTTTCGACGTTTGTACTGGTACTTTTCATTATCGGTATTGCTCAAGCGTGGCAGCGAGGGTTGGTTATTGACTGTGGCTGCTTTGGTCCCAAAGACGCTGACCCCGGCGTAGGTATGGATTATGCTCTCACCATTGCACGTGATGTGTTGTTCATATTCTTCTCGTTGTGGACTTATTATCGCCCATTCAAGAAATTTGCGATATATGCCTAATCCTTAGCTTTTTGCTAAGGTCGGTTTAGATAACTTGTGGAAAGAAAAGCAAGGTTGAAAAATGAGTTCAAGTTCTAAAGTTAAAAACCCAAATGAAAAATCACATGGTTTCGTTTGGGCTATTGTGGCATTGCTGGTAGTTATCATTGCCGTAGTTGCCTACATTGTGATTGACGGTAAAAAAGCAAATAGCGAGCGTATTGCGCAAAATACAGAATCTGTGGGGTTCAACGTATCCTTTGCCGACAATGCTGTGGTGCTTAAGTCCGATAAAGCAGCAGCGGATGCAAAAAACGTTGAGGTCTATGAGGATTTTGCGTGCCCACACTGTGCCGACTTGGCCACTGCCACAGATGAAGCCATGAAGAAAGCAATCGAAGACGGCAAGATAATTGTGCATATTCGTTCACTGAACTTCCTCGACGGCATGGCTGAATCCAAACCAGGCAGAGAAGCACTTACGACGATCAACGGCCACGCAACTAAAGCTGGTACCGCTGCCTATGTTGTGGCTAAAGCGCAAGAAGGCGACGCTTATTGGAATTTCCGCAAGTATCTATTGGAAAACCAGAGTGACATTTATGGTTCAGTAGATGAGGAACAACTATCCAAGCTCGCTGCAGATTACGGTGCTTCTAGCGACGTTGTGAAGACGATTAAGAGCGGTAGCGAGAAAGAATCCTATCGCAAAGTAGCATTGGCAAATTATGACACTCTCGATAAAGAGCATGATGGCGTTTCCTCACCACGTATCTTCATCAATGGCGAAGAATATACTGGCGAGAATGGTCGCATGGAAGGCTGGGTCGAGGCAGCAACCAAATAAGTTGTAGCCTGTATAGTTTTCTGATTGATCCCCTAGTTAGTATGGCTCTAACTAGGGGATTAACTTATGGGCAGGATCTGTGCCCTAATAGTTGTGTCTCCGGTATTTTTGCAGGCGGCTATTGGGCTTGTCCGGTATGGTAAGTGCCACGAGATCAGCTTTGATTGCAGGGTTGAGATACGCTGCGCGGAAATGTTTGCGATCGGATAGACCGAGCGCTTCCATGAGCTCGGCACTAGATAGCTCTTCGTTGCCGAGTGTATTAAGTAACTGAGCGACTTGGGGGGTGACTTGGGGGGTGACTTGGGGGGTGACTTGGGGGGTGACTTGGGGGGTGACTTGGGGGGTGACTTGGGGGGTCTGGTAATTCATATCCGCCAATGTCACAGCAAAAATATCATCTTTGCTACTAAATTGAGGCATATGTTCTGGGCGGAAATTGCTTTGCTGCTCAGTTTCGCGGCAAATTCTGCGTAAACCACTACCGCGGCGTTCCATGAGTCCAACTCGATGAAATAAGTCAGCTATGACTGGGTTCCGTCGTCTGCTCTTTACTTCATCTGTCAATGGGTCATCAGGTAGCGTGCCACCCTGAAACATGGCTCCTGGAGATGATATGACCATACGATCATCGTAAATATCCACATTAATTTCTGTTCCGTTGAGCAGATAATCTCGATGGATAAGTGCATTAACTAGGGATTCAGTAATTGCGCGTTGTGCATAGCTTGGTTGGTCAGAACGACTTTCTGGTTTTTTCTGCCAAGGGGTTGTGTTGTGTCGCATGACAAAAGCACGAGCTTCCCTTAAGAGAAACAGCAGACCGCCAGAAAGTTCCATGTCGTCGAGAGCATCGTCTTTTGCTAAACCTGCCCACCGAGTACAAAATACCCGAGAATGTTTCATGAGCGGTTCGTCTGCTAATAAAGCGCCTGCATTAGTGAGCATTTGCCCGCTGGTATCTACCAAACCAAAAGAGGAGAAATCAGAGTCGCTAAACTTATTGCCGGTAGCCTCTGCATAGATAGCTTTCAAGACCGTGAAACTGCCATTGGTAAAAGGAAAATTGGATATCAGGGAGTCGTATGTCTCGTTTTTTCCTCGTAAAATTAGTTCATTAAGAATCTCTATAGGTGCTAACTCGCTGCGGTCACCAAGCCGTATATATGCTTCACGACGTCCATCCCCGCGATAATAATGTGGTGTATTCATATCTGGGTAAATGCCAGCTCAGTTTAGCTACTTGCCTGTAAAATCTTTCCACGTACTATCACCAGGTAAACCAGTCCATTTTTCTAGTTTCCTCTTTACTATTTCCTTGGCTTCATCAAAGGGTACTCCTGGATCGACCTCGAAGTTTTCTAAGGAAAGAGTCCCCTGTGTATTTCGTGCTGCAACACGACCGATCAGTTCGTCACCCAAAAGCAGAGGCAAACCATAATAACCAAAAGTCCTTTTAAGAGCCGGTTTATATGCCTCGAGTAAATACGTTTTTCCAAAAAGTGCTTTTTGTCTGCCACGTGTCCAAATTAATGAATCAAAAGGAGACAAAGCAGTAATGCTATCAAGATCATGCGTAGGTGATTGCTCAGTCACAGTGTGAGGGGAAAAATCACGGTAGTGTGTATCGAGGTACCATATCGCCGTGCTGTCTGCTACACGCGTTGGCACTGCTCCTACACTAAGAATATGATCCTGGATAGCTAAGGTTTTTGGGATTCTGATGTAATCGCGGATGTGATCCTCGGTGGCAATACCTAGTGCTTTGATAGCAATAGCTACTGTTTCTTTCAGGCTAGTATCACAATCAAGTCTGCTATAAACCGGAAGGTCTGCTTGCTGTGGTGTCCGGTAGATTCTTTGCCATTTATCATTTCTATCTACAACCACTAATTCTCCGATACTGAGCAACCATTCACACGCAGTTTTAATGGGACTAGAACGCTCCCATCCTTTTCCGTTGAGTTTGCCTAACTCGGCAACTGTTGCAGGTCCGGAATCTGCAATGCGCTGTGCTATTTCTGCTGCTAATTTCTTGTCTATTGCAGGACCAGATAATCCCTTGTCACGAATGTGAGCGCGTTGCCATTCAAGACGTGGCCACATACTTAGCGCTAATAATGAATGTGCGTGCCCCCACGTCTCGAATAATCCTGCTTGTTGGGTAAAAATGGATTGGATATTTTCAGCTGGTACACCACGCGCTAAGAGTACCAACTCATGTGAGCGCAACACTGGTCGGAGCGGATCAATCTGGACACACCCTAAGCGTTCGATGGTGGTGAGCAGATCGGTATTGCGTTGTTTACCTCCCAATCCTTGTGCTGCTACAGCAATTGCGCGTGCGTCGGAAAGGCTAAGGGAAAGCTGCGGGGGTATGGGATTATGCGTCATGATTTTGCGTCCTCAAATTATGGAGGTGTTGTGGGAGCAACATTGTGGATTAAAAGTATAAGACAAAGCGTTTTAGCAGGAGATCCTTACGCAAGAATGGTCATCTTAATCGACTGCGCTGCACAAATTGCTCTGTCTTGAGCTAGGGAAGCTGTTTTGGCTGTTGCACACAGGTTTCCGATTCTCGATCGGTAGGTGCCCACCTCAGTGATAATATCTCCTTGGTTTCGTAAGGGGAACCATTCTGGGTTTCCGGGGTAACGCTTGATGTTCTCAATTCCTTGCACAGAATCTAGGGTTCCAGTTTGTGAAGCGTACAGGCTTACGTGTGAGAATCCACCTTTTATTTCCCGGTGAGTGGGGGAGTCGAGTGGTGCGCCTAGTGCCTGATTAACTGCCATTGCATAAGGGTTAAAATTTGTTGTCTTGAGTATTCCAGGTGTGATGAGTGCTCCTGCCATTCGAGCATTTATTTCAACCAGCTCAAACCCCGTAGCTGTTTCGATGAACTCTATGTGAGCTAAACCGAGGTCATAGTCGAGAGCTCTCAATATATCGAAAACCCAATTTTCTACATCTTTTTCCCAAGGAGAGAAAGCGTCCCACGGAAACGACTTCACGCGTTCTGTAAAAAACGGTGGTTGGGACAGAATGCGATTTGTAATGCCAAATAATATCTCTGATGATCCATCACACCACACCTCAGCAGAATAGGTAGGGCCGAAGTAAAAATCTTGCTCGAGGTAATCCTCTAGATGTAGTTCTGCCTCTGAAGAAAATGCGGACATCTCTGCCTCGGATTCAACGAGATGAATTCCAATTTTTCCGGTACCGCCGCGTGGTTTTATAATCTTTGGCCAGTCTTGCGACGTGGATGCCAGACCGGAAGAAATTAGTTTTTGTTGAACTGACTCCTTGTCTCTAAAAAACTTTAACTTTGAGGTATCGCCGAATTGATAGTATCCAAAGGAATCTCGCATTGTGGATGCGATAACGCCCCAAGTATCTGTAACGCTAAAGACTTGGGCAATGCTTGACTGATTCTCTTTCACATAATTTTCGAGTTGTGCGCGATCTCGAGTGGGGAACTTAACTATTTCTGCGCAGGTATCGCCATAGTGATTCGGATTTTCCGCCAAAACGCGTAGGCTATAGCCATGTTTTGTTGCAGCTGAGGCCATTTCATCCAACTCAGACATAGCTTCGATGGCAAGAAGGATATTCTGCTTTGTCATGTTGTCTTCTCGTCTTTATAAAGTGGGGGATTATGGTTTTCTCTTGAGGTATCAATCAGTCTATAGGTACTTTGATTCTTATGCGTAGAGGTGGATTATGGAGGCCATGAGTTGCGTCGAAGTCAAGTGCAGAATGATCATGGTCTGAACGTAAGAGGTTTAATATGCACATAGCTCCCATGTTTGAGCGCTATCAATGGCTTGAGAGGAATCTGCCGAAACGACTACGCTGGCTTGCTTTGGTTTTCGCTCCGGCGGGCACGAGCTGCATCGTATTCACCGCTGGCCTGCTGAGCGTCGCCGGTTCACTGGTGATCACGGCAAGTATTGGCAGAGTGACGTCAGGTGTAAGCACTCCAGTCAGTGTTATTTGGTTTCTCATCTTGGGATTCCTAGCTGAAAGTGTCGGGTACTGGGTCAAGGAACGCCAAGAGTTGCTTCTTACTGTCGCGGTTCGGCAGTTGACTTACCGACGCTTTCGGGAAATTTTTGGGAGCTCGTCTGTTTCACGGCAAGCCCACGAGTATGTTCTAACGTACCCGACGCAAATCAGCCAGTTCGCTTTCATTGTTGATTTCGCCGTCTCAGCGCTTCAGATTGTGGCCTTTCTCGTTACTTCGCTCGTGTTGTATGGTACAAGCGGCGCTGTTGCTGTATTGCTTATCGCCGGATTAGTGCTCCTCAGTGTCCGACTCGTCCACTTGGTAGGCGCACTGTGGAAGCAGTATGTCGCTCTAGAAGGGGAGCGCAGACGCTGGATCCAGCGCGTAGCGGACGCGCTGCCGCGAGGGCAGGCCATTCCCAGTTGGGGCAACGCCCTGGGTAAAATTGCCCGCATCCGAAACTCCGAAGAGCGGCTTCTACACAGACGCGTACCACTACAGGTTCTGAATGGATTCCTTGAGCGGGGAGCGCTGACTACCACGCTCGCTGTTGTTGTGATTCTCGGTGCATGGCTCTGGCCTGCTACTAGTTTCGGTATTGGAATCATCCTAGCGGCTCGTTACCTGCACGCAGCTGTGCAGAACAACATTGTGAACTATCGGGTTATCCGGCTTGCTGTGCCGATGATGCGTGAGCTCGACAAACTCGAGACGACTCCGAATCTCGCGGAAGAACAGCAAGATTTGGAGGAGCCTCCTTCGATTGCTACAGAGGTGCTCGAGGCCACTTGTGATCGCGCTGAAGCCTTGCGCATGTCTGTGACCAACTGTGATTCTGCTTTCGTACCTTGTAACCCGGAAATTCCTCAATCTGTGTTATCAGCATGGCGGACTTCTTCTTCACCACAACAAATATCTCAGTTCACGAGCCTCGCGTTAGATATGGGGCTCAATGAGGACGTAATCAAACGGTTATGGCAGGACGCAAAAACTTTATCATCGGGAGAGAAGCACCGTGCCGCAATTGCTCTCGTCTTGGTTGACAAACCACACTGGCTAATTCTGGACGATACGTTCGCGGCACTCGATCCTCTGACACGCGAAGTAGTGGCCGAGAGGATTTTGGAATGCGTTCCAGTGTGCACGCTCATAGCGAGTTCGGAGGAGTATGTGCCTAATGTGTTCACCCCCGACAGTAACGTGAGGGCAGACCGTCGGGAGTTAGAGGGCTATGTTCCCAGTATCGCTGAAGGAGTAGACGACGGTTCAACAGATACAGGTGAGGTACAGGATCTTCCCGACCCTCAACAGAAATATGCCACGTTCCGACGATCAGTCGGGTTGTTGTTTGGACCCCACGTGGTGTGGATTGCGATTGGTGCTCTACTGCTGGGTAGCTCCGAGGTTGCTTTTGCGTTGACGCTTGCCCAAGTTGATGCGCTGTCTGCTCAGATTGCTGCAGTTTCAGCTGCCTGCGCGTTGGCAGCAATCGTTGGATCTGTCATGTTCTTTGGTTCGATCTATCGAGTTCCGATCGCTAGGTTGAGCTGCTTGCACGGCAGGATTATGCAGAGGATCAATTACTTTGCCAGTCCTAGGACAAGTGGGGCGGTCGTGGGGCGAATCGGTGAAGACTTCTCTGACCTTCAGATGTCGGTGCCTAGTGCCCTGGGTTCGGTATTCCTAGTCAGCGTGCAGACCGTTATGCTCATCGGAGGTGCAGTGGCCGGCGCCCCGCTGTTCCTCATTGTTGTCTTGGCGGTTGTTCCCCTCGCGCTACTCGCCATGCGTCAAGGATCGAAGTGGATTCTCCCCGCCTCAACGACAGTTGCGAATAGTCGAGGAGAATTCATTGGAGCCGTTGGAGCACAGGCTGGCTTACACAATGTGCCCGTGAGCACGGGGCTGAATCGGGCTGTGGAAGAAGCCTATGCTAATTCAGAGACTACATATATCAGCAGCTCGGTTCAGTTGGCGAATGCGTATGCGCTCCGCACAGGACTGATTCAGTTGCTCGTGTTATCACTGAACGTTTCCGCAGTGATGCTGGTGCTGTTGTTCGGAGAATCAAGTTCACTGGTTGCTCCTGTGGCCGTAATCTATTTTGCAGTGACTCTGTCGTCTGGTGTTCAATCCACAGTGGAAACATTACAAGAGGTTGGCGTAGTCGGCTTGACTATGGAGCGTGTTCGGATGCTCGAAGAGTTTCAGATGGTTCGCTCTCATCCACCTGTGCGGTATGCCGATCTGGAACGGCTGGAGAATGCTCTTGATTGTGGGTATTCGATGGTTGCTTTGATTGGACCAACTGGCGCTGGGAAGTCTGTCATACTTGATGCTCTGTACTATCGACATCCCGAAGGTGAGGTTGCTATCGTGCCAGATGTTGATCCATTCGCGTCTGAGTTATCAGATTTGAGTGGTATCGCGCTTGCACATTCCGTTCTGCGGGAAGACACTGCCCGACTTATTTTGCTCGATGAAACCTTGAAGAAGCTCACTCCTGCACAGGAGCGCGCTGAGATCGAGTCGCTGGCGCGCGCTCTCGAAGGCACCGGCAAGCAGATTGTGATTGTTCTCCACTCGCGCTCTAACCTCGATTACTTCAGGGCAGTGGTGAATCTGAATGAATGAACTGGTAGAAGAACTACACTTTTCCGAGACTATTCAGAGCACAAAGCCAGATTTACCGAGCCATACTTGTCGTGTGGTGTTTATGAACGAGTACGGTTTCTCGTTGTATAAACCTGACCGCGAAGTAATCCCACCTTGATAGCAGCATATCCGATCCTTGACATTGTCCATCGAAAACGTACAGTTTTCGGTACAGGAGGTGGGTTATGAAAAATCATGAGCTATACCGAGTCTCAGGCGAATTGCGCCCAGGTGCTTGACGACGTCGTCGATAATGGTGAGGAGACGATTATCACGCGTGCTAGCCAGAACCAGTCGTCATTGTCTCGCTCGCAGAGTATGAGTCCTTGAGGGAAACTGCTATCTTTTATGTTCTCCCGCCAATGCTCACAACACGTGTTTTCTCTTTATGGTCTTGGTGATTCACTTGCCGTATTGGATGGGGTGTGACCCCTAATCTCACCTGCTATCAGGAAAAGAAAACCTCTCGGTTTGCGTATCCGACTAGGTAAAACGCGTAACCTGAGAGGTTTGGTTCGTACTCAAACCTTGCAAAAGCTGAGTGCATGAGTACATACGTGGAGCTAACGGGATTCGAACCCGTGACCCCCACACTGCCAGTGTGATGCGCTACCAACTGCGCCATAGCCCCAGTGAGTAAAGAGTTACACACTGCAGCTTATGGTACTGTACGAGATTCCTAAGAAACAAAATGCCTGTTAATTGCCCTGATAATGGCATTGCACACTGAGAAGAAGTAGTGATAGTTGAGTTGTTTGAGTGTGTCTTTGTCCCATTGTTTTCGTATCGTTCTGCTGCGGTATTTAGGGGCTTATACTGGCGATTAGCTTTTTTACGTTGTTATGAGTTATAGTCTTAATCCGTACCGCGCACTATTGTGTTGTAGCTCTATAAGCTAATAATCATTAGTGTTGATGTATGCCGGGACGTGGCGCAGTTTGGTAGCGCACCTGCTTTGGGAGCAGGGGGTCGCAGGTTCAAATCCTGTCGTCCCGACCAAAAACTATCACCCTCATCCAAGTATTTTTTGGGTGAGGGTGATAGTTTTATTTAGGTTCATATTTTTCTATTACACACAGGAGAGTGACTCCGTTGAAGAGTTCCGTCGAGAAGCTGAGCGATACCCGCGTTAAGCTCACCGTTGAAGTGCCTTTCGAGGAATTGCAAGGCGAAGTAGATCAAGCATACCGTGCTATTGCCCAGCAGATTACCATTCCTGGTTTCCGTAAAGGCAAGGCACCACGTCAGCTTATCGACGCTCGCGTGGGTCGCGGTCCTGTATTGGAGCAAGTTGTCAACGATATGCTCCCATCTCGTTACCAGCAGGCTGTTGAGGAAAACGAGCTTGTGGTGCTTGCACAGCCAACCATCGACGTTACCAAGATTGAAGATGGTGAGCTTGTTGAGTTCGTTGCTGAGGTAGATGTTCGCCCAGAGATTACCGTTCCTGATTTCTCTCAGATTTCTGTGACTGTTCCGGCACTCAAGACTGATGAAGAGGCTGTGGACGCAGAGATTGATCGTTTGCGTGAGCGCTTTGCTGAGCTTAAAGATACTCGTCGTAAGCTCAAGACTGATGACTATGCCATCATTGATCTTTCAGCTGCTGATGTTGAAGGCGAAACTGTTGAAGACACCAAGGCAGAGGGGCTTTCTTACCGTGTTGGCGATGGTTCCTTGCTTGATGGTCTAGATACTGCACTTCGTGGTCTTAAGACTGGTGAGTCTGCTGAGTTCACTACCACGATTAAAGATGGTGAACACGCTGGTAAGAAGGCGACATTGACTGTTCATGTGCAGCAAACTAAGGAACGCAAGCTTCCTGAGCTTGATGAAGAGTTCGTTCAGACTGCGTCTGAGTTTGACACTGTGGAGCAGCTACGTGAGTCAGTGAGCTCTCGAGTTGCAGAGCAGGCTAAGGCTGCTCAGGCTGCAGCTATTCGCGACGAAGTCCTCAAAGCTGCACTTGCTCAGACGAGTTTCGAGTTGCCTGAAGCAATCGTCGAGGAGCAGGCTCATGCCCAGTTGCATCAGGTTATGGGACAACTTGCTCACGACGACGAGGCAGTGAATTCCCTCCTTGAGGCGCAGGGCACTACTCGTGAAGAGTTCGAGGCTCAGGCGCGTGAGGCAGCTGCTGAGTCAGTTCGTAACCAGCTATTCCTTGATGTTGTTGCGGAACAAGAACAGCCAGAGGTATCCCAAGAGGAGCTTACTGACCACATTCTCTTTACTGCACGCTCTTATGGCATGGATCCAAACCAGTTTGTGGCGCAGTTGCAGCAATCAGGTCAGATCGCTCAGCTTTTTGCTGATGTTCGTCGTGGTAAGGCAATGGCTGCCGTACTTACCCGTGCATCTGTGACAGATGATGAGGGTAACACAATCGACCCTAATATCTACTTCGGTGAGGAAACTGAAGCAGAGGCGGAATCCAAAGAGAATGACGCTGCAGAATAAGTTTTATACGTGAGCGTTACACTCTACGAAGACCTACGTGCCAGGTGGCGGGTAGGTCTTTGTGCTTTGCGTATAACTCTTTTGTCTATCGCTGGTCTGTACCGACTGACTATACCGCCAGCAGTGACTCATCAACGCTGTGAGCGAACAAGGACTTGTTTAGTCGAGAGCGTTGGTATTGTTAATCTCATTGCTTGCATTAAGCATTTTTATAAAAATTTAAGGAGACACCATGAACCAAAATCCAGCTGTAGGTGATTCTGTTTTTGATCGCCTGTTGCGTGATCGTATTATCTTCTTGGGAACAGAAGTCAATGATGAGATAGCTAATAAGCTATGCGCGCAGATTCTTTTGCTTTCTGCAGAAGACCCTCATCGCGATATTTCTCTTTACATTAACTCCCCAGGTGGCTCTGTTACTGCTGGTATGGCAATTTATGACACCATGAAATACTCGCCATGCGATATTGCTACTTATGGCATGGGTCTTGCTGCATCAATGGGGCAATTCCTCCTCTCTGGTGGTACCAAAGGTAAGCGTTTTGCGCTGCCCAATGCGCGCATTATGATGCACCAGCCCTCGGCAGGTGTGGGTGGTACTGCTGCGGATATTGCGATTCAGGCTGAGCAATTTGCGCAGACTAAGAAAGTTATGGCAGAGCTAATCGCAGAGCATACTGGTCAGAGTGTGGAACAAATTACAAAAGATTCTGACAGAGATCGTTGGTTTACCGCTGAGCAGGCAAAAGAATATGGTCTTGTCGATCATGTGATTACTTCCGCTCAGGGATCAATAGCTAATTAGTATCTACAGAACATATCAAGGAGAATTCCACTATGAACAACGCTATGCAGATGCCTAGCTCACGTTATGTATTGCCATCTTTTATTGAGCAATCAGCTTATGGCACAAAAGAAACCAATCCTTATGCCAAATTATTCGAGGAGCGCATTATCTTCCTTGGTGTGCAGGTAGATGATACTTCTGCCAACGACATCATGGCACAGCTACTCGTTCTTGAAGGACTCGATCCTGATCGTGACATCACCATGTACATCAATTCACCTGGTGGTTCCTTTACATCTCTCATGGCAATCTATGACACTATGCAATATGTGCGTCCAGATGTGCGTACTGTATGTCTTGGCCAAGCAGCATCAGCTGCTGCGGTATTGCTTGCTGCTGGTGCTCCAGGAAAGCGTGCAGTATTGCCAAACTCTCGTGTGCTGATACATCAGCCTGCTACTGAGGGGGCGCGCGGACAAGTATCTGATTTGGAGATTCAAGCGCGAGAAATTGAGCGTATGCGTACACTCATGGAGCAAACTCTTGCACGTCATACTGGTCGTAGTGCAGAGCAGATTCGCATTGACACTGATCGAGATAAAATTCTTACCGCCCAAGAAGCAGTAGAATATGGCATCGTCGATCAAATTTTTGATTACCGCAAGCTCAACGGCTAAAGACCGGTTCAACACCCCGGAAAACCCTTAGAATACACCTCGGGAAAACTGAGGTGTATTCATTTTTCTGTGTATTTCAGAAGATTAACGTGCATTGATAAGCGTCGTGCAGCGTTTTATACATAGAAAAGACTAGAGTGGGTAAGACCGGGAAAAACATTAGCAAAAGAAAGTGACTGGCACCTCTACAATGTCGCGTATGCAAGAAAGTGCTGATCTGCTCAAATGCTCATTTTGTGGCAAGAGCCAAAAACAAGTGAAAAAACTTATCGCTGGTGGCGGCGTATATATTTGCGATGAATGTATTGAGCTATGTAATGAGATCATCGAAGAAGAACTAGGGAAAGAAAACGCTCCGGCGCAGGAAGCTGCGGCAAAACTCCCACGTCCCTCTGAGATTGCGGCATTTCTAGATAAATACGTTATTGGGCAGGATGAGGCAAAGCGCACCCTTGCGGTGGCAGTCTACAATCATTACAAGCGTGTTCGTGCCGACGAAGCGAGCAGCATTAGTGCTCGTTCAGGGCAAGAGGAGCAAACAGAGCTCCAAAAATCAAACATCCTTTTACTCGGTCCAACAGGGTCGGGAAAAACCTATTTAGCTCAAACCTTAGCGCGTTTGCTTGATGTGCCTTTTGCTATTGCTGACGCTACCTCATTAACTGAAGCTGGCTATGTTGGTGAAGACGTGGAAAATATCTTGCTGAAACTTCTTCTTGCCGCAGATCATGATGTTGAGCGGGCACAACGTGGCATTATCTATATTGATGAAGTTGATAAAATCTCGCGGAAATCAGAAAACCCATCGATTACTCGTGATGTTTCTGGTGAGGGCGTACAGCAAGCCTTACTGAAAATATTGGAAGGAACTGTCGCGTCCATTCCACCTCAAGGTGGGCGCAAGCACCCCAATCAAGACTTTATCCAGCTTGATACCACAAATATCTTGTTTATCGTCGCAGGTGCGTTTGCTGGCTTAGAGAAGGTTATTGAGGATCGTAAAGGCAAAAAAGGGTTAGGGTTCGGCGCTGAAATTACCACCAAAGAAGAACGGGAAAATACACATATATTCCGTGAGGTGCAGCCTGAAGACCTGGTGAAGTTTGGTCTTATCCCTGAGTTCATTGGTCGCTTGCCCATTGTTGCTGCCGTGGATAATCTTGATCGCCAATCCTTAGTGCGAGTGCTGACTGAGCCGAAGAACTCCTTGGTGAAACAATACCAACGTCTTTTTGAGATGGATGGTGTGGCATTGCGTTTTAGCGAGGATGCACTGTTAGAAATTGCTGGTCAAGCGGTGGAACGTGGCACTGGTGCTCGTGGGTTGCGAGCAATAATGGAAGAAACATTGGTGCCGATTATGTATGACATTCCTGATCGGGAAGATATTGCAGAAATTGTGGTTACTGCGGCGTCGATTCGGGGCGAAGAAGAGCTCCGTATCATTGAAGCTGGCGCAGAAAAAACTGCCTAGCGATAGATCCTAGCGTGGGGTGGCGGTTTATAGATCGCCATCAATGCCGAAATTGAGATAACCATTGTTGTAGTTAGCATTTGTGGCATTATCGCTGCTGCCGAGGTAGCTCACCTCATCGGTGGCTTTAATGGGAGAGGTCAAAAATGCTAGCACTGCGTCGGTTGCCATACGTGTGAGTCCTTGCGTATTGGCGTCGTCAGCAAGGTCAATATCATAAAGATTTAAGGTGATTGACCGATGCGAAATTCGGAAAATAGCCAAAGAGACGATGAGCGCAAAAATATCCTGAGCAGAAATACCTGGTCGGAATGCTCCAGAGTCTTGTCCTTGCATGAGTATTTTATCGAGTTCGAGGATAACTGCGGATTGGTCGTCGAGTAGTTTTGTGTCTTCCACTGCATCAGGGTGGTGCAGATTTTCAATCAGTAAGAGCCGAACTGCGTGTGGATTTTGGATATAGCAACGGAAAATAGCCTCGACAATAATGCGGATTCCCTCTGCCGCAATACCCGAGTCATTCTGAATTTCCTCAGCTGAGGGGCGTAATAACTCGATAGCGTGAATGAGACAGCTGTGATAGAGCCCTTTCTTATCCCCAAAGTGGTAGTGAATCATGCGCTTTGTCATGCCAGATTCTTTAGCGATTGAGTCAAGACGAGTGTCGGCATAACCAGATTGAGCAAAGGCAACCATAGCAATATCAAGGACATCATCTGTCAATGCTTGTGAAAGGGAGTCAGAGTTGTTCATTATTGTCTCTTTTACTATTGCTGGTTACTAAATTTTTGGCGCCCTCGTGCACGAAGCGTCAGCAGCCTCTACAAGAAGATACAAGAGATAAATGTACCGAAAGTTTTTAACTCATTGTCTTGCTATCCGAAACAGCGCATATTTTTACATACCTTTGGGGGTGCTTTGCAGCTAAGGGGTGTTTTCTTGCTTAAAAATAGTACACAGAATGATCTGAATAACTCACGACGACCACCTAAAGATAAATACCGCCTGACCAACAAGACAGGGTAATATGGTTTGCCGTGATGAATAACAACCGCGCAGATAAATTACCTCGTCAATGGGACCCTAAGGCCGTCGAAAGCGAACTTTATGAATCGTGGGTAAAAGCTGGATATTTTGAGGCTGATCCGCATAGCACCAAACCAGCTTTTTCCATTGTATTGCCGCCGCCAAATGTTACTGGCCAATTGCATATGGGGCATGCGCTTGACCACACTCTCATGGATAGCATTGCACGGCGTAAGCGTATGCAAGGTTATGAGGTGTTGTGGCTGCCTGGTATGGATCACGCAGGTATTGCGACCCAAACCAAAGTAGAGGGAATGCTCAAAGAAACTGAAGGCAAGAGCCGTTGGGATTATGGGCGCGAGGAATTTATCCACAAGGTGTGGGAGTGGAAAGAAAAATATGGTGGCACTATTGACCAGCAGATGCGTGCCATCGGTGATTCCGTTGATTGGTCTAAACAGCGCTTTACTCTCGACGAGGGACTCTCGCGCGCGGTACAGACAATTTTTAAGGCGATGTATGACAAAGGCATGATTTACCAGGCACATCGCCTTGTGAATTGGTCACCAATTTTAGAGACGGCAGTGTCTGATATTGAAGTGACCTATAAGGACGTCGAAGGCGAGTTGGTTTCTATCCGTTATGGTTCGCTTAAAGACAATGAGCCTCATGTGATTGTGGCAACGACGCGAGTGGAAACCATGCTTGGTGATGTTGCTGTTGCGGTACACCCTGAGGATGAACGCTACAAGGATCTGGTGGGTACGAGTTTGCCGCACCCATTTTTACCTGAGCGTTCTTTGATTATCGTCGCAGATGATTATGTTGATCCCGAGTTTGGTACTGGTGCGGTGAAAATTACTCCAGCGCATGACCCTAATGACTATGCGCTCGGTATGCGACATGGTTTGGATATGCCGACCATTATGGACGCAACTGGACATATTGCTGATACTGGTACTGAGTTCGACGGCATGGATCGTTATGAGGCGCGAGTGAAAATCCGAGAAGCACTCGCCAAGCAGGGGCGCATTGTAAAAGAGGTACGTCCTTATGTTCATTCTGTCGGACATTCTGAACGCTCTGGTGAAGCAATTGAGCCACGACTATCCTTGCAGTGGTTTGTCAAAGTGGAGGAACTAGCCAAAATGGCGGGTGAAGCTGTGCGCAGTGGGGATACAAAAGTGCACCCTAGCGCTCTTGAAGCTCGTTATTTTGAGTGGGTTGATGATATGCACGATTGGTGTATTTCTCGCCAATTGTGGTGGGGGCATCGCATTCCTATTTGGTATGGTCCAGAGGATGCTGATGGTCAGCGCGATATTGTTTGCGTGGGGCCCGATGAGCAACCACCGGCAGGTTATGAACAAGATCCTGATGTGCTCGATACGTGGTTCTCGTCAGCGCTCTGGCCATTTTCGACGATGGGCTGGCCAGAAAAAACACCAGAGTTAGCGAAGTTCTATCCAGTATCGGTACTGGTAACAGCCTACGACATCCTCTTTTTCTGGGTGGCGCGCATGATGATGTTTGGTACTTTTGCTGCACAGTGCACCCCAGAATTATTAGGTACGAGCGCTGAGACTGATCGCCCACAAGTACCTTTTACTGATTTATATTTGCATGGTTTGGTTCGTGATGAACATGGACGCAAAATGTCTAAGTCCTTGGGTAATGGTATTGATCCAATGGATTGGGTGGATCGCTTTGGCGCCGACGCCCTGCGTTTTACCTTGGCACGCGGTGCGAATCCAGGTGTCGATTTACCAGTGGGTGAGGATGCTGCACAAAGTTCGCGTAATTTTGCAACCAAGCTATTCAATGCCACAAAATTTGCTTTGATGAATGGCGCGCACATTGGTAGCTTGCCTGCTAGAGAAGAGCTTACCGACGCTGACCGATGGATTCTTGATCGATTAGAAACCCTACGCTGCGCAGTTGATGATTATTATGATCGCTATCAATTCGCTAAGGCTAATGAAGCACTCTATCGTTTTACTTGGGGTGAGTTCTGCGATTGGTATGTAGAGTATGCCAAAGTGCAGATTCCACGTGAGGCTAGTGCTGCTGATGCTAAGCAGCTACAGGTTGGGGAGAATACGCAGCTTGTTCTTGGGCATGTGCTCAATACGGTTTTGCGCTTGTTGCATCCAGCAATGCCTTTTGTGACGGAAGTATTGTGGAAAGCTCTCAGCGGTGAAGAAACTCTTACCCATGCTCAGTGGCCAGATGAGCGGTATGGCAATGGTGGTGCGGCTATTGATGAACGAGCTGCACAGCGTATTGCTGACGTCGAAAAGCTCGTTACTGAGATTCGTCGATTCCGTTCTGATCAGGGCGTTAAGCCTTCACAAAAGGTGCCAGCACAGGTTGATTTCGCTGCGTGTGATTTGGCGGAGCAAGAACAACTGGTTCGTTCTTTGGCAAAGGTCGACGCACCTGGTGCAGATTTTGCTGCCAGCGCAAGTATTGAGGTGGCGTTGAGCAACTCTGTGGTAGTGGTAAGCCTTGATACCTCTGGCACTGTTGATAAAGCAGCAGAACGTAAGCGGCTCGAAAAGGATTTGCTTGCTGCACAAAAAGAGGTAGAGACAACGCAGAAGAAATTGAATAATGAGTCTTTCTTAGCGAAAGCGCCCGAGGCGGTGGTGGCAAAAATTCGGGATAGGCACCAGGTTGCCGAAGATGAAGTCACCCGTATTAGCGCTCGGTTGGAGGAGCTGAATTAAGTGAGCGATACGCGTGATACACATGAGGGCATACCGTCTGAGAAGAAGCATTCTGAGCAAGAGCACGTTGCTGAGCTAGGGCATAGCTCGGATATTATTAGCGAGGATTCTTTTGCTTCTCTGGCAGATATTTCCCAATTGCTCTCTGATGAGGCTGGGTTGGATCTTGGTGAATTAGAGCTCAATGAGTCTGGTTTGTCGCTACCGCTTAGTCGGGCACAACAGGCTCAGGATACACCTGCTGGTGATGATGCTCAGGATTTTTCCTCTGGGCAGCGTCGTGAGATAACCGATGAAGATCTGCAAGCATTGGCTGCGGTGGAAGCTGAGCTGAATCAGCGGTGGAGTGAGGAAAAGATAGATCCGAGTTTGGATCGTATTGCCATGCTTGTCGATGTGCTTGGACACCCAGAGAATGCGTATCCAAGTATTCATGTGGCTGGGACGAATGGTAAAACCTCCACTGTGCGCATGATTGAGTCACTGTTGCGTGCTTTTCATCGTCGTACTGGGAGAACTACCAGTCCACATTTGCAGCTTGTTACTGAGCGTATTGCTATCGACGGTGCCCCAATCCATCCCAGCGATTATGTGCGGCATTGGGAAGAAATAAAACCCTATGTAGAGATGGTGGATCAGCGTAGCCAAGCTGAGGGCGGACCACGGATGAGCAAATTCGAGGTACTTACTGCTTTGGCTTATACTGCTTTTGCTGATGCGCCAGTTGACGTTGCTGTTGTGGAAGTAGGCATGGGGGGTCGATGGGATGCCACTAATGTGATTAGTGCTGATGTGTCTGTGATAACTCCCATTGGGCTTGACCACACCGATTATCTTGGCGAGACAATAACTGAGATTGCTGAGGAAAAAGCTGGGATTATCAAGTCGCGGTGGAATAGTGACGATCTCTTAGCACCTCCAGATAACGTCACCATTGTTGCTGAGCAAGATCCTGCTGCTTTGCGAATTATCCTGGAGCAAGCAGTGGCAGCTGATAATGCTGTGGCACGTGCAGGCAGTGAGTTTGGTGTGGTAGCTGCGCAGCTGGCGGTTGGCGGGCAGCAAGTAACTATCCGCGGTTTGGGAGGAGAATACCCTGATATTTTCTTACCATTATCAGGAATACATCAAGCACATAATGCTGCTGTAGCTTTGGCTGCTGTTGAGGCGTTTTTTGGGGCAGGAACTGGTCGCCAATTGGATATAGACACAGTACGTGCGGGGTTTGCTGCGGTGCAGTCGCCAGGGCGATTAGAACGAGTGCGTAGTGCACCAACTGTGTTTATTGACGCAGCGCATAATCCTCATGGCGCGCGGGCTTTGGGGCAGGCATTATCTGGTGAATTTGAGTTTTCTAAGCTCATTGCGGTTGTTGCTTGTTTGGCGGATAAAGATGTACGTGGCGTGCTCATGGAGTTGGAGGCTCATGTATCTGAGATTGTGGTTACTACTAATTCCTCACCGCGTGCATTATCCACGGAAGAACTAGCAGAATATGCGCAGGAAATTTTTGGTGATGAACGAGTGCATACGGCGGAGGATTTGCCTGGTGCTGTAGAGCTAGCTGTCGCGCTTGCTGAAGACACAGATATGCAATCAGGGGCGGGAGTTGTTATCACTGGTTCGGTTGTGACCGCTGGCCAAGCCCGAGCACTTTTTGGAAAGGAACCAGCATGAGGGAAAAAGCTACAGCACAGTCAGTAGCAGAAGCAGAAGAAGTAGAATATGGTCCACTGGGCCCTGGTCATGCGCCAGCAAAGGATCCGCTCAAAGGTGTGCGTGGGGTGATGTCTGGCACCATGATGATGGAGTCCATCTGTTTTTACCTTATTCTCACTGTGATTTTGCGTGTGGACAATGGTATCCATTGGACTCCAGTGAATTGGGGCTATATCACTGTAGTGGCAACAGCAATGCTCATATTGAGTTTTCTGCAATTTACTCGTTGGGCTATTGCTGCCGACGTCATTATCCAGGTTTTTGCTCTTATCGGTATTTTTGTGCACCCGAGTGTGGCTATTATTGCCTTCATTTTTATTGCTGTATGGGCATATTTATTCTATTTGCGCAAAAACCTTATTGAGCGGATGAAACGTGGTTTATTAACAACACAGCATATGTAGCACTATTGCTTATGGGCGCTGCCTATGGGGGCACTGGTGAATTATGTGTAGTACCTAAGAACTTAAGCCACAGTTCATTTTCTTTTTACATTTATCCATTAGGGTTCCAAAAGGTCTGACAGGATGGATCAGCTAAGAGATAAACACCAGTAGAGAATTACCGTGGCGTAACAATCCAGATACGGCATAGGTTTTGCGGAGAAAGGTTTGACGTGCATAAAAAAGCTCTTGCTCAGCGCCTTGGCAGTGTAGCCCTAGCCACTTTAACATTGGCAACTCCACTTGTGCTACCAGCAGCACCAGCATCAGCACTAGATATTCCAGCACTACAAGGTGCACAATTGTTGCCTGGTTACCCAGCCCCTGTGCAACATCCAGGAGCACCAGTGCCGCAACCTTTTACTCCTGATTATCTTGCGGGGTATATCTCAGACATCAGCTCTTATAGCTTTGGCGTTTATGCCGATGTTATTGCCGGCTTTGATGATTTGCGCGCACATCACCCTGAAATCATGGCGCAAAATCTTGACATCACAGTTGCTAATAACAATGCAGCTGCAAGCAATCCACAACTTGTTGCACAGGCGCAAAAAGATGCCTTAGCAGATAAAGATGGTGTGTTACTTGCGTTCTCGGATGCTCTCGGTGGGGAACTCGGTGGTTATTTCCGCCAGGCTCTTGCGGAGAATCGTTTGCCTAAAACAACATTCTTGCTCGGCAATGGTTATCTCGCCCGTGCCGGTGGGCTTGCTTCTTCTACTTTTGTAGAAAAAGAATTGTATGGTTATAAGCGTCCTTTTGTGGTGGCTCCAGAGCGCATTCACCGCTATGAAGTAGCTGATCGTGAGCTTTACGACGCTTCCTCTAAATCTTTCCCCTCTGGTCATACCAACCAAGCCACGTGGACTACCACTCTGCTTGCGCAAATGTTGCCAGAGTTGGCACCACAAATCCTCGCCCGTGGTTCTGAGGCTGGTTATCACCGTACTGTTATGGGTGTGCACTATCCGCTCGATGTTATTGGTGGTCGCATGACTGGTACTGCTGCCGCTGCTGATCGCTGGAATGATCCACGTATGCGTGATGCGCTCAACCAAGCCAAAGCAGAATTGCGTGCTGAATTAGAGTGGCGTGCTGGAAAACCACTAGCACAGGTAATAGCTGGTGATTCTGCATATCGCAGCACTGCTGCCGCTGTTGCCGAGTACACACAGCGCATGAACTATGGTTTTGCGCCAGTCTATAACACGCAGGCACCTATGATTGTGCCACAAGCTGCACCTGATTTATTGTTGGCCAAGTATCCTGAGCTCAGCTATGAGCAGCGAGCTGAAATTCTACGCGCAACTGCGGCTCCTGCTGGTTCACCATTGGATGATCAAAGCCCGCGTGGTTCTTGGCAGCGTATCAACCTAGCGGCTGCTTTTGCTGCTAAGGTGAGCGTCGATAGTGCAGGAAAAGTTACTGTTAGTGGCATTTAATAGTGTGGTTATCTCGTTGCGGTGCTCAATAGGGAACCGAAGATCAACGCCACTGCTGCTATCCCGATTGCTATAGCGCACTGTGGTGCTGACTCGTTGGCTAAATAGATTCCGCCAAGCATTGCAGTGCCACAGATTGTGCCGCTTTGGCGAGCAGTATTGATAAGCCTACTCGCTATGCCCTTATGAGGCTTGTCGACGCTGGCCAAAGTACAAAAACTAACAATGGTTAATTGCGTTATCCGTAACACGCATGATGCCAAGGAACAAAACCCTAGAGCTCCCAAGCCAAACCCATGATGCATAGTGCGATGGGCATCCCCATGAGGTACTGGTTTCGCTCCTAGAGGTGCAGCGACTATCGCTGAGCACGGGCAGCAGAGGTTGGCGCACGAAAATATCGTGCTTGCCGCATGAGGCGAAAAATATCGGTTATTTTTTATTTGTGGTGTGCGAAAACTGCACGATGGGGATAACTAAGGTAAGTTCGCTTATATGACTGAACGTACATTGATCCTCATTAAACCAGATGGTGTTCGTAACGGACACGTAGGCGACATCATCTCTCGTATTGAGCGCAAAGGTCTTTCGCTTGTGGCTCTCGATCTTCGTGTTGCAGATCGTGAGACTGCTGAGAAGCACTATGCAGAACACGCTGATAAGCCATTCTTTGGTGAGTTGGTTGAGTTCATCACTTCAGCTCCGCTGATCGCCGGTATCGTGGAAGGCGAGCGAGCGATCGACGCGTGGCGTCAGCTAGCTGGTGGTACTGATCCAGTTGCTAAGGCAACCCCTGGTACCATTCGTGGAGACTTTGCCCTCAGCGTCGCAGAGAACGTGGTGCATGGTTCGGATTCTCCAGAGTCTGCAGAGCGTGAGATCGGCATTTGGTTCCCTAACCTGTAAAACCATAACGAATACTGAACTTTTTTCTTCAAGCCCTGTGCATTTTTATGCGCAGGGCTTTCGCGTAGGGAAGTGAAAAATATGAGACAATGGGATACGACAACTAAATAAAACTGAATAACAAGATTGAATAGTTATACATACACAGTGCTGGTGCGTTTTACTCCTATGCCCTGCGGAGCGGCGGTTTATCAGATTATTTTCCTGGGGTTGTAGTTGGGTGAACAGTGCTATGGCACGATGAGGAGAAAATGATCGTGAGCGATAACAAAAAGAAGAAATCACGGCTTGACCAGGCGTCGATAGACCAGAGTATTGGTGAGAGTATCCGAGTATATGCGCTTGCAAAATATCTACACCGATCAAGTAAAGATATTGTGACCTTGCTACAGGAGCATGGTATTGCGAAGCGGGCGCAATCCAATCTTTCGCGCCAGGAGGCATTACAAGTCATAGAGTGGTTGGGGGACGCTACGGGGGAAACTGCAGGTGATGGTGCAGAGGCAGAGGAAAAATTACGGCATCGGATTGAGAAAAATGTCGAGAATGAGATTCATCAGATTGAGCAAAAGGTAGAAAAAGACCTCAATGAAAAAATTGATGATGCACAAGAAAAAAAGAAATTGCGTCATCAGGTAGAAAAAAATGTGGAAAACGAGGTTCATCAAATTGAACAGAAAGTGGAACAGGAGTTAGAGCAGCGCTTGAGTAATGACTCCGGCACAGGAGATTCTTCCTCACCGCACAAAGCAGATGCGGCTGACCTTGCAGCGCTTAGTGCAGCTGTTCCGCTTTTTCTGGCGCCACAATTGCCTGAGCCTGAGCTGGAGGATTATGCAGAAGAAGACGATTTAGCTGCTTCTACGGACAGTGCAGACAGTGCAGGCAATGCGAGCAACGTCGGCAAGGCTGCGCGCAAGGAGAGTGCAGATACTTCGCCTAAGACACCTCAAGACTCACAGGATACGGAGCAAATTACCGAACCAGTATCTATTCATGGTTCTACCCGTTTGGAGGCGCAGCGACGTCGTCGTGCGGAAATGCGTGAAGAAGCTCGTAAGAAACGCCATGTTGTGTCGCAGGCGGAGTTTTTAGCGCGGCGAGAATCTGTGGTGCGCACGATGATTGTGCGTGAGCGTGAACGTACTGATCATCCAGGGTCAGTGACCCAAGTATGTGTGCTTGAAGATGGCATGATGGTGGAGCATTTTGTGACCTCTGAGGCACAGGCCTCCATGATTGGCAATATCTACCTGGGGCGAGTGCAAAATGTGTTACCAAGCATGGAAGCAGCGTTTATTGACATTGGTAAGGGACGCAATGGTGTGCTTTATGCTGGTGAAGTTAATTGGCGTCAAGCTGGACTAGGTGGAAAATCACGAAAAATTGAGCATGCGCTCAAGTCTGGTGACCAAGTTTTAGTGCAGGTCACTAAGGATCCTGTTGGGCAAAAGGGTGCTCGGTTGACTACCCAGATTTCTTTGGCAGGGCGCTATTTAGTTTATGTTCCAGAGGGGCGTTCTGCTGGTATTTCCCGCAAATTGCCCGCGCCAGAGCGCAAGCGACTCAAAGATATTTTGCGTCGTGTGGTGCCGAAAAATGGTGGCACAATCATTCGTACCGCTGCTGAGGGAGTAAGCGAACAAGCTATCGCTGCCGACGTTCAGCGCTTGCATAATGTGTGGGAGCATATTAACGAGCTTTCTCACAAAGAAAAAGAATCAAAAGGTGCCAAGCCAGTTACCCTCTACGAAGAGCCAAATATGCTGGTCAAGGTTATTCGTGATTTATTCAATGAGGACTTTTCTGAACTCATTGTTGAGGGGAAGCGTGTATGGAATATCGTCCACGCATATATTTCTTCGGTAGCTCCTGATTTGTCCGATAAACTCATTCGGTTTAATCCTAAAGATCATGGTGGGCAGAATGCTTTTGAGGTGTATCGGGTTGATGAGCAGCTAGAAAAGGCATTATCGCGTAAGGTGTGGTTGCCTTCTGGCGGTACATTGATTATTGACCGCACTGAGGCTATGACCGTCATTGATGTTAATACTGGAAAATTCACTGGTTCTGGTGGCAACCTTGAAGAAACCGTGACGCGCAATAATTTGGAAGCTGCCGAGGAAATTGTGCGCCAGATGCGTTTGCGTGATCTCGGTGGCATGATTGTCATTGACTTCATTGATATGGTGCTGCCAGAAAACCAAGATTTAGTATTGCGTCGTCTCAAAGAAACACTGGGACGGGATCGCACTCGCCACCAAATCTCCGAGGTTACTTCTTTAGGACTCGTCCAAGTAACCAGAAAACGCTTAGGCACTGGTTTACTAGAAACATTTGCGACGGAATGCCAACATTGCGAAGGTCGTGGCGTAATCGTCCATGCAGATCCTGTTGAGCACTACGATGAGTCTGCATTTGATAAACCGCAAGAGCAGGACCAAGAGTCTACCCCTGATGCAGATTCTGTTGCACCGAGTGAAAAGCCAGCAAAAGCAAAGGCGAAGCGTAGTATCGAAGAATTGGCAGCTGCTGTTATCAAGAATATGGACACTGATTCCGATGAGGATTCTGTGGAACAAGATGTCATTGCTGATAATTCACGATCGAATACAACAGCGGATACCAGTGTGCTCGATATTGTTGATTCTGCGCTTGCACGTGCACATGAGGAAGACCCGGATGAGCCATCTGCCCAGAACTACTTGCCAGCTGACGACTATGCGTCTGATCGGAAACAACGCCAGCACGGTACCCAGTCGCGTCGTCGTGTAGTCCGAGCGAATTCAGCTGCTGCACAGGAAAAGCGTACTGATGGGCAGCACGAGGCTGCGACTCATGAGGCTGTGAGGGGAGGAACCCAGGCCGAAGAAACAAAAGCAGTAGGTTCTTCTCGGGCGGCTGTGAAGCGTCGTCGAGCGGTGCGGAAAAATACTCATGCGGTGCAGGCTGAAGCGGTTGAGATTGAGCAGACATCGACGACGCACCCTGAGCAGCAAACCAAGCAGAGTGTGCGAGAGGGCGCAAAGAGACATCGACGTCGTGTTGTTCGTAAAAATAAGCACATGGATGAAGGCGATACGCGCGTCGGTAATGCTACTAGAGATGTTGTTGAGGTTGATGAGAAACGGAAAACCTCCCATACTTCTGGTCGGGGTCGTGGACGACGTAGGGTAACGAGAAAGCATAATTAACCCCGCTATTAGCCCCAAGGGCAGCCAGTTTGTGTTTTGGCTGCTTTTAAGGGTAGTCTTTGACAGTCGCTGTTTTAGCATTTTCTTCCTGGCTAGCTTTCGTTGGTTATTGGTTATGGAATGCTAAACGCAAGAAAGTTTCTGTTAAGTAGTACTCTTTGCAGCAGATTGCATTTGAGAGTGATGTGTTGCTCAAAGAGTCCGAGTTTTAGATAAGGGGTAGCCCTCGTATGTACGCGATCGTCAAGACCGGCGGCAAGCAGTACAAGGTTGCTGAAGGTGACCTCGTCAAGGTCGAGAAGATCGAGGGTGAGCCAGGTTCGTCCGTGGCTCTCACCCCTGTTCTGCTCGTCGATGGCGCAACTGTTACCACAAAAGCTGAAGAACTTGAGAAAGTAAAGGTTTCAGCTGAGATTGTTGAGCACGTTAAGGGTCCAAAAATTAAGATCCTTAAGTACAAGAACAAGACTGGTTACAAGAAACGTCAAGGTCACCGTCAGCCGCTGACCGTAGTGAAAATTACTGGCATTAAGTAAGGTCTAACCACCTTCTAGATTTTTCCCGAAGGAGGGGAATCCACATGGCACACAAGAAGGGTGCGTCAAGCTCAAATAACGGTCGCGATTCCAACGCCAAGCGCCTTGGTGTAAAGCGCTTTGGCGGCGAGCAGGTAAACGCAGGTGAAATCCTCGTTCGTCAGCGTGGCACTAAGTTCCACCCAGGCGAGAATGTAGGACGCGGTGGCGATGACACCTTGTTCGCATTAAAAGCAGGTGCAGTACAGTTCAGCACCAAGCGCAACCGTCGCACTGTGAACATTGTTCCAGAGGCTGTTTCTGCATAAGCCATACAACCTTAAGGTTTAGTGAGCTTTTAACACCCCTTACTCAGGGGTGTTTTTCTTTTACTGTAGACTGATACAGAATCCATTAAGAATGAAAAAGGTGGCGTCATGGCGCGTTTTGTTGATCGAGTAGTGCTCCATTTATCAGCTGGCGACGGCGGCAATGGTTGTGCGTCGATTCACCGAGAAAAGTTTAAGCCTTTAGGCGGCCCAGACGGCGGTAACGGCGGTCATGGTGGCGATATTATTCTGGAAGTATCCGCTCAGATCCATACTCTTTTGGATCTCCACTATCGCCCTCATATCAAGGCGCAACGCGGTAGCAATGGTGCAGGTGATCACCGCAATGGTGCCAGAGGAGAAGACCTCATCCTTGCGGTTCCACCAGGGACAGTTGTACTGAATGAACAAGGCGAAACACTTGCTGATTTGACGCACGTGGGTATGCGTTTTACTGCTGCACAAGGCGGGTTTGGTGGTTTGGGTAATGCTGCTTTGGCGTCGAGCGTACGCAAAGCACCAGGTTTTGCTCTCAAAGGTGAACCTGGTGAGCAGCATGATATTATTCTTGAACTCAAATCAATGGCTGACGTCGGACTGGTTGGTTTTCCTAGTGCCGGAAAATCATCGTTGATTTCTGTACTCTCGGCAGCAAAACCAAAAATTGGTGATTATCCTTTTACCACGCTCCAGCCGAATCTTGGTGTGGTAGAGATTGGGCATAAAACTTTTACCATTGCCGATGTGCCAGGGCTAGTTCCCGGAGCGTCGCAGGGCAAAGGGCTGGGGCTTGATTTCTTACGCCACATTGAGCGTACTGCAGTGTTGGCGCATGTGGTTGATACTGCCACGATGGAGCCAGGGCGTGACCCAATGAGTGACATTGAAGCTCTAGAGGAAGAACTTGCGGCGTATCAATCAGAATTGGCACAGGATGCCACTCTTGGGGATCTGCGTTCGCGGCCGCGCATTATTATCCTCAACAAGGTTGATATTCCTGATGCTCTGGAATTAGCCGAGTTCCTTAAAGACGATTTAGAGGAGAAATTCGGCTGGCCAGTGTTCATTATTTCTGCAGTAGCACGTAAAGGTCTTGATGAGCTGCAGTATGCTCTTTTGGAGATTGTGGAGCAAGATCGTAAGCAACGTCCTGTAGAAAAGATGGAGCCTAAGCAGATTATTCGCCCACAAGCTGTGCGTAAGCGTGGCGATGGTAGTCAGTTCCGTATTGAGCCTGATCCAGAGATTGAGGGTGGTTTCTTGATAATCGGTGAGAAGCCACAGCGGTGGATTCGGCAAACTGATTTTGAGAATGATGAGGCTGTGGGGTATCTGGCTGATCGCTTAGCCAAAATTGGCGTTGAAGATGCGTTAATGAAAGCTGGGGCTAAAGCGGGTTGTAGCGTGAGCATAGGGGAAATTACTTTTGAGTGGGAGCCGACGGCAGGTGGGGTAGATCCTACGCTTGCTGGTCGTGGTCAAGATGCCAGGTTATTGCGCAATAATCGTCGTTCCGCAGCTGAGCGTAAACGCGAGTCTCAGGTGCGTCGTGGTTTGATTGATGAATACGATTATGGCGATGGTGAAGTTGCTGAACGTGAGCGTTGGCAAGGTTAGGCAGGTAGATGGTGAGTGCGTCTCGGCAAAAGCTCGTAGCAGCTCGTCGTGTAGTAGTCAAAATTGGTTCCTCGTCTCTTACTGGTGAAGATTATCGAGTCAATCCAGCGCGTATCGACGCAGTGGTCGATGCAGTGGAAGCGCGTATGGGACGTGGTAGCGATGTTATTATCGTGTCGTCTGGGGCAGTTGCCTCAGGAATGGGCGCATTGGGTTTGGCAGAGCGCCCGCGTGATTTAGCCACAAAACAAGCGGCAGCTGCCGTGGGTGGGGTACAACTTGCCCATACCTGGGGAACAAGTTTTGCTCGCTATTCTCGTCACGTTGCTCAGATTTTATTGACCTCTGCTGATTCAGGAATCAGAGAGCGGGCGCGTAATGCTCAGCGTACGATTGATCGTCTTTTTTCTTTAGGCTGTGTGCCGATTGTTAATGAAAACGACACTGTTGCTACAGAAGGGTTACGCTTTGGCGATAATGATCGTCTGGCTGCTTTAGTTGCTCACCTAACGTATGCGGATGCACTGATTTTATTGTCTGATGTTGATGGACTATACGACAAAAATCCAGCGCAGCCTGATGCGCATTTCATCACAGATGTTCGGGGTGCTCGAGACTTACATGATGTTAATGCTGGCGATGGTGGTGCAGTAGGCACAGGCGGTATGGCTGCTAAGGTGCAAGCGGCGCTACTTGCTGCCCGTGGTGGTATTCCCGTGCTTATGACTTCTGCAGATAACATTGATCTTGCGCTTAGCGACGCTAGCGTGGGCACTATGTTTCATCCGCATACTCAGCGGTTGCCGGCGTGGAAGTTTTGGGTACTCTATGCGGCAGATACCTCAGGAACGATTAGCATTGACGCAGGGGCGAGTGCTGCATTGCGCGCTGGTGGTACGTCATTGTTGGCAGTGGGTATTGAGCAGGTGCAAGGCGATTTTGCTGCTAGTGACATTGTGGATATTGCAGATAATACAGGCAAGGTCATTGGTCGTGGTGAGGTGTCCTATGATTCAGAGATTGTGCGTACTCTTATGGGAAAGAAAACAGAGGAAGTGCCGGCTGGGATGAATCGTGCGGTTATTCATGCTGATTATCTTGCTTTGTACTAAAGTTTATCCACAATAATTGGACACTGAGATATTGAGATATCGGGTCCTTGAGATACTAGATATTGCGCCCCTGAGGTAATGGAGACGTCACATAATGCACACTGATACTGATACTGATACTGATACTGGTACTAGCACTGACGCGATAGCTATTCGCGCACAAGAACGTGAGAGCATTCTTACTATGGCGCGTGCTGCCAAAGCTGTAACGACGCCTCTGGCCAAGCTCAATACAGAGCAAAAGAACGCAGCACTGTATGCAGTAGCACAACGCCTAGAGCAGGCTAGTGCTGAGATTATTGCTGCTAACGAGCATGATATTAGTGCTGCTAAAGACAATGGGCTTAGTGATTCCCTCATTGATCGGCTGCGTTTAGACCAGTCTCGTATCAGTGCAATGGCTCAAGGGTTGCGAGAAGTAGCAGCTCTTACCGACCCAGTAGGTGAGGTTGTTGCAGGACAAGTCATGCCCAATGGGATCACGATGCGCAAGGTGAGAGTGCCCCTGGGGGTTATGGGCATGGTGTATGAGGCTCGCCCGAATGTGACGGTGGATGCTTTTGGACTGGCTCTCAAATCAGGCAATGCTGTGTTATTGCGTGGTTCTAAGAGCGCACGTCATTCTAATGAGAAGTTGGTTGCTCTTGTTCAACAGGTGCTCGTCGAGCAGCATATTCCTCGTGAGAGTGTGCAGTTATTGCCATGCCAGACGCGTGAGAGTGTGCGTGATCTTATTCAAGCTCGTGGGCTGGTTGATGTGATTATTCCTCGTGGTGGGGCAGGATTGATTGAGTCGGTGGTGACAAATGCCACTGTTGCGACTATTGAAACGGGTACGGGTAATTGTCATTTCTATATTGATCGTGATGTGCTTGATCTCAACCAGGCTATAGCCATGCTTATCAATGGCAAAACTCGACGTCCTTCAGTGTGTAATGCTACAGAAACGGTGCTGATTGACCAGGCGTTACCTACTGAGGATCAATATAAAATCATCCATGCGCTGCAACAAGCTGGGGTGCAGGTTCATGGTGATATTGAGCAGTTAGCTCCTTGTGGCGCTGGTGGCATTATCGCTGCTACAGAGCAAGATTGGGCGGAGGAATATCTGTCTTTTGATATTGCTGCGAAACTCGTCGACGGTGTTGCCGGGGCAATAGCGCATATTCGACGTTATTCCAGCGGCCATACTGAGGCGATTGCAACTGGTAATATCCGCACAGCAACGCAATTTACTGAGGAAGTCGATGCGGCTGCGGTCATGGTGAATGCCTCTACCGCTTTTACCGACGGTCAGCAATACGGCATGGGCGCTGAGATTGGTATTTCCACGCAAAAACTTCATGCTCGCGGCCCTATGGCGTTACCAGAGTTGACTACCACGAAGTGGATTTTGCATGGCGACGGGCAAACTCGCCCTTAGCCCCTGGCTACGCTGAGCCTAAGAGATGTGCGCTAGTTCTCGTGGGTGTGGGTGTCCCGGATGAAAATTGCACACGCAATAGCTCCGACAATCGCAAGCACTGCTGCAATAATGAAAATGCCATGCAAACCGTCGACGAAAGCCTCAAGTGCCGTATGCGCTAATTCGGCAGAAAACCGCTCAATCACTGTGAATTGACCAGCTTCTGCCGCCGTCGCTAGGGCAGCAGAAATCTCTGCAGGGATATGTGGTACCTCGCCCAGTGCATTGCGAATGGAGTCGGAAAGATAAGCTCCGTAAACGGCAACACCAAAGGAAGTGCCAAGGGGTAATGCGGTATTGGCAATGCCACTTGCCGTACCTGTGCGACCACGCGGAACAACCGAGACTGCTAAATCCATCAGGTGCGGCAACATGACACCCGTTCCCATGCCGATAACTACATAGGCAGGAATGAGGGCTTGCCAGCTGCTATCTGGTTGAATAAGCAAGCCAAGTCCTAAACCAATGGCGACAATAATCATGCCGATTGCTTGTACAAAACCTAACCGAATATAGTTGCCGAGTTTGAGGCCAACAGCAGCAAAAATTACGATGGGGCCTGCCATTGCCGTGGAAACATAGCCGATTTCTAGGGCAGATAATCCTACGTGTCCAGATAGCCAGAGCACCAGAAATGGCATCATGCCGAAGCTGAACATACGGGCAGCAAAAGCCGCAAAAGTGACTGCGGAGAAAGAGGGAATGGCAAATAAGCGCATATCGATCATGGCTCGGTTGCCTTTGGATAGTTGAATACCCGTCATAAGCACAAAGAGTAAGATCGCTGCGGAGAAACTCAATAGGACAAAACCATCAGTCCACCCACGTTCTGCGCCAGAAATAATGCCATAATTCAGGCTAAAGAGCATGGCAGCTGCGATGAATACCGTACCAATATCAAGAGGTGGTAACTCTTGTGCGTTATCGTCTTCGAGTAACCCGGCTCTATGCAGGTCGGGAACAAAAATAAGCGTGGCAATTATGGTGAAGATACCAATGGGGATATTGATAATAAAAATCCATTCCCAAGCACCGTATTCCACGAGAAAGCCGCCGACGAGCGGGCCAAGGGCACTGGCTGCGGCACTTGCCCCCATGAGAATAGCAATGGCACGAGTGCGTTCCCTGGATTCATGCGCGCGGAAACTATCGCTGAGCAGTGGAATACTGGTGCCGAAAACCAAAGCACCACCAGCGCCTTGTACTGCACGTGCTGCAATGAGCATTGCTTCGGAGCTGCTGAGAATACACGCAATAGATGCAGCTAAGAATAAAAGGTGCCCGACGAGGAAAATTGTTCGTCGCCCGATAATGTCAGAAATGCTGCCTGCGGAAAGTAAGAGAGAAGCAAAAGCCAGACTGTAGGCGTTGATTACCCATTGTCCGCCGCTAAGGGAAAGCTGTAAATCCTGTGCAATAGCAGGTAGTGCAACGAGTACGATCGTGATGTCTAAGGTCATCATCACTGATGAAATCGTCGCAACTGTGGTGCTCCATCCTTTGGGGCGTGCTATCGGCACACGGTGGCGACCAGAACGATTACTTTTCTTAGCGGCCGAGGCTGGAGCTGATATTGCAGACGCAGCAGGATAAGTCACCTCAGTAGTAACCTCAGTATTGGAATTGTCGGAATTGCTCATTTTTAATCTAAAGATCTCAAGTCGGAGTATCGGTTTAGCAGTATATGCCTTTGGTTTTCGCCAATTTAGGTAAGTAGTTTACTCTCCATAACAAATGTTGGGGGTTGGCGCACAGTGTTGTTTCGCTGATTCTCAGGTGAATGGAACGAGTATGTGCATTCTTTCTTCTGGTTGTTCTTGTCCACAGTAGCTACACTAGGTGGCTATGACTACACCTGAGGCATTGCATGAGCATAATCATGACACGACACCTCCTTCTGTATTGGGAAATGATGCTTTCTCTCATCAAGCGCAGCGCATCGGCATCATGGGTGGCACTTTTGATCCGATTCATCATGGCCACCTTGTTGCGGCTAGCGAAGTTGCCGCTCGTTTTGAGCTTGATGAAGTAATTTTTGTGCCCACTGGTAATCCCTGGCAGAAGCAAGATCGTGATGTTTCAGCTGCAGAGGATCGCTATCTCATGACAGTTATTGCTACTGCCTCAAACCCACGCTTTAGTGTGAGCCGGGTAGATATTGAACGCCCAGGTGCAACCTATACGGTAGATACCCTGCGCGATATTCGGAAGATTTTTCCACGCGCACAACTTTTCTTTATCACTGGAGCTGACGCACTGAGCAGTATTTTGTCGTGGCACAATTGGGAACAAGCTTTAGAGTTAGCAACTTTTGTGGGGGTTACGCGCCCTGGCTATGAGCTTGCCGACGATTTTCTGCCGTTGCCACAGCGTCAAAAGGTTAAGCTGATTGAGATTCCAGCTATGGCTATTTCTTCCACAGGGTGTAGGCAACGTGCAGCCCAGGGGTTGCCTGTGTGGTATCTTGTGCCCGACGGTGTGGTGCAATACATCGCTAAGCGTGGTCTTTATCAACGCTAGATTGAAGCTAGTATCTCTTGAATGTGATCGTGTGTATCTTGGTATATGACAATGCTGTGTTGTTGGCTGCTAAGAGATATTAAGCCAGTGTAAAGTTTTAAGCGGTGGTATTGTTTGTGTGTTTTGGTTTGCTGCACGTTTTGCACTGCCACAAAAGAGGAAAATAGCTATAAATAAGGATTTTGTGTGACCGCAACTAATGAAACCATTGACCTAGCTGCCATTGTTGCTCGTGCGGCTGATGAGAAGCAAGCAACGAATATCGCTGTTGTGGATGTGTCGGATGTTATGGCGATTGCGGAAGTATTTGTATTAGCTTCTGCCGATAACGAGCGTCAAGTACGAGCCATCGTCGAAGAAATTGAAGATCAGCTTACTGCTGTCGGGCAAGAGCCTAAACGACGTGAGGGGAATCGAGAAAACCGCTGGGTATTGCTTGATTATGGCATGTTAATTGTTCATGTGCAGCGCAATATCGAGCGTGATTTTTATGGTTTGGATCGACTCTATCGGGATTGTCCACTCATTGAAGTCGAGGGCGTGGAGACAATGCAGCGTGATGAGGATTGGGCGGACGATATTGATGTCCGTACTGTAGAGTCTTTGGACGATATTCCACTTGCTGCCCCAGAACCTCAAGACGAGTTATAACCTATGCCGCGACGGTTACTTCTACTGCGACATGGGCAAACGCAATATAATGCCAATAAGCGTATGCAAGGTCATCTTGATACAGAACTGGCGGAACGCGGCATTGCACAAGCCCAGTTAGTGTCAGATTTCTTAGCGAGTCAGCCTATTAAAAAAATCATTGCGTCTGATTTGCAGCGTGCTAGAGTCACTGCAGAGATTATTGATCGCAACATTGGCGTTGGGGTAGAGATCGATCAGCGTTTGCGTGAAACTAATTTGGGGCAGTGGCAGGGGAAAACTCACGAGGAAGTAGATGCAGCTTATCCTGGTGCTCGGGCGCGGTGGCGCAATGATGCTTCGTGGACTCCGCCTGGTGGTGAATCTCGGCTCAGCGTCGCTCAGCGTGCTCGTGCAGTGATCGACGAGTTAGTGGCCGATTATCCACAATGGGATGACGAGGATACAACAGTACTTGTTGTCGCGCATGGTGGTACCATTAGCGCGCTTACCTCCTCTTTGCTGGAATTGCACCCTAGTCAATATCCACTTTTTTCTGGTCTTGGCAATACATGCTGGTCAGCACTGATAGCGCGTCCGCGTTTTGGTTGTGCCCCTGCAACAGATGAGCCTGTGCAATGGTATCTTGAGGGCTGGAACATGGGGGTCTACGCTACTGACACAGCGCCAAGTGCCGATCAATAATTGTGGCACCAGTGGATGAGCCGTTATCCACAAGCAAACTAATGCAGGTCAGAGGGTTTTCCACAGAATATCGTGCTCTATTGCCCTGCACGTTTTTGCTTTCGACGCACAACCTTTACTCTTGTGCCCATGGGGCGGGTATATGAACGAGTAAAAGAATTAGCACGACCAACTGGGCAAGAAGATGTGCTTAATGTGCAACCACTACCACCACGCTATGCACTATCTGGTCGCCAGCTTATAGGGGTAGCGATTTGTGCATTGGCAATAGTAGGAGCACTCTTTTTCTTCTCTGGTACCTCTGTACCACAACAAGTAGTGCCACCAGCAGAAATAACTCCATCTGCGGCAGGTAATTCTGTGGCAGATAATAGCGCACTGCAATCAACAGCGCCATCAGCAACGGAATTGGTGGTTTCGGTTATTGGAGATGTGTCTAGGCCAGGCTTGCATACGCTGAGTCCACAGGCAAGAGTAGCCGATGCACTGAGCGCAGCTGGTGTTTCGCAGGAGCGATTTCACGAACCACGGTTTCATGCCCTCAACCTTGCACAGCAACTTCAAGACGGAAAACAAGTATATGTGCCGTATCCAGATGAGCCTATCGTCGCGCCGCAATCGGATGCAGATAGTGTGAGTGCTGAGAGCGGGAAAATAAATATCAACACAGCAAGTGTCGAACAATTGCAGACTCTTAGTGGAGTCGGGCAAAAAACTGCGGAAGCTATCATTGCGTATCGGCAAAGCATTGGTGCGTTTAGCAGTATTGATCAATTGCTTGAGATCAAAGGAATTGGTGCTGCTAAATTTGCTCAAATAGAAAACCAGGTCACATTATGAATGACCTGCGTCTGGTACCTGCTGCATTGAGTGTTTGGGTAAGCACCTTTGTTATGTTGCGAACTGGTCAATGGTGGTGTGCGGCAGCAGTAGTAGCGATAGGAGTCTGCCTATGCGCATTGTGGGATAAAATGCAGGCTGGTGTGGTGGGGCTTGGCGGTTTCTGTGCCTTAGTGTGCGTGGGAATAAAGATAAATGTGTTGCAACGTAGTGGATTGGCACATCAATTACCACCTACTATGATGGTGCGGGCGCAATCTCGACCTTTTCAGACGGATTCTGGATGGATTATCGAGGCTCGCTTTGCCCATAGTCCCGGTAGCATACCTATTTTTTATCGCGGTGCACATATCTCGCAAAGCAGCTGTTTATATCCGGGAGCACCTTTTGTGGTGAGTGGGAAAGCAGTCGCTACAGATAAGGCTGTGCTATTGAAGCATATGTATATTGCGAGTGATATACGGTGTGTGGAACAGACAGAACCCACGATATGGGAAAAATATGTTCAGCTTATGCAGGGAATAAAGGATAATTTCTTATCCGCCGTAGGGCACTATATTGATGATGATGCAATCGCTGGTTTGTATGCTGCGATGGTTATGGGGGATACGAGTTTACAAAGCGAATATGACAAACAAATATATGCTGCAACAGGATTAGCGCATTTAAGTGCGGTATCTGGCGGTAATGTGGCAATCATTACGACGACTGTCATGCTTCTGCTTGGATTATGCGGTTGTAGTCCACGCATATGTGCTGTTGGTGGGCTAGTTTCCTTGATACTATTCGCTTTATTTATTGGGTATGAGCCTTCGGTGATACGGGCAAGTGCCACCGGAGCAGTGAGCATGGTGGCTGCATTGAGTATTACGCGAGCACCACCAATACATACGTTGTCTCTTTCTGTTATTGGCATTGTGGTGTGGGATAGTGACATGGCAAGCAACTATGGGTTCTTGCTCTCTGTTTCTGCTACTGCTGGGATTATCGTGCTTAATCCGATCTTTTATCGTGTTTGCGCCAATATACCCTGGTGGCATATCCCCGATGTAGTAAATAGAACAGCTGCAGTGGCATTGGCTGCTGAGATGGCGACCATTCCTGTTATTGCTGTGATGAACCATACGCTATCTCTGGTGAGTTTCTTCGCTAATGTTTTAGTTGCAGCGGTGGTAGCACCAATAACTGTGTTGGGTTTGCTTGCAATTGTGCTGAGTAACTGTGGGTTTTTCAGCGGCGTAGCCTATATTCCGATAGCCTTGTGCCAACCATTAGTGCGTTGGATATATTGTGTTGCCGAGCGCGGTTCTCAATTACCCTACGCACACATTTCCTTATCGCAGGGGTGGGTAGGGGTGGCGTGGAGTGTGTTGCTGGTGGCCTGGGTTATCTCTTTGGCATTATTTTATGGTTCCCGAAAGAAAAGACCTGAGGAAAGATCTTAAGGAAAAGTTTAAGTGGGATTGTGCTCACTTATTTTCTAGACTGAAGTGAGCACAAATGAGCAAGTAGCGGGAGCATAATGATTCAGCAGTCACATCTTATCCTCGGCGATGAGGAGTTTTTGGCAGAAAGAATACGTACTGAGCTGATTGCTCAGATAAAAGAGCAATCATCGTTGGGTGATAACATTGTTGTTTCACGGTTGCGTACCGGAGATGTTACGTCGGCGGAAATGATTGAATTGCTTTCGCCTTCACTTTTTGGTGAAGATCGCATTGTTATTTTTGAGGAAGCGCAAGACGCAGGTAAAGAACCCATACAGCTTGTACTTGAAGCAACACATAACCCCACCCCAGGTGTTTATCTGATTATCATGCACAAAGGTGGTGGTCGCGCTAAAGCTGCCGTCGAAAAGCTCAAGAAATATACACAGGTGCATGAGGTTGCAAAGCTCAAAGCGCATGAAAAGTCTGCGTGGCTTATGGCAGAGTTTCGTCGCTATGGGCTTTCGCCTACTCCCGACGTCATCAATGCGCTGCTTGAAGGGGTTGGCTCAGAGCTGCGTGAGCTTGCTAGTGCTGTGTCGCAATTGGTTTCTGATACTGATGGCAAGGTCGATGTAGCAGCTGTTCGACGATACTACGTTGGTGTTGCTGAGGTTTCAGTATTCGATATTGCAGATTTTGCTTGTTCTGGCAATGCTGTGCGTGCTTTATCGGCAACACGGCGGGCTTTGCAATTGGGGATTAGCCCTGTTGCTTTAGCTGCTGCGTTGAGTAGCAAAGTGTCAGCTATTGCCAGGTTGTATTCTACTCGGGGCAGAATCAATGGAGCGGCATTAGCTGGGCAATTGGGTATGCCGGTTTTTGCTGTGGAGAAAACGGCTAAAGTGGCGCGGCGGTGGAGTGGTGATGCGGTGAGTCGGGCAGTCATTCTTATGGCTGAGCTTGATGCGTCGGTGAAAGGACAGCGTGGTGGCGATGAATCCTTTGCCGTGGAGGACGCTGTGCGAAAAATATCACAGCTCGCGGGGTAACTCCTTGCGTTAGGAAGGTCGGTCAAAGAAAGGCTGGGAAAACAATGAGCGATATACATAGTGAGGAAGAACTAGAACAAGTAGCTGAGTTTGCAAGCAGGCTTTTTGATTTGGCTCGCAGCAATGATCCGCAGGCGAGTATAGATTTGGCTGCCTATATTGATCAGGGCGTTGATGTTGATTTGATGAATCATGAGGGTAATACGTTTGCAATGTTGGCTGCTTATTGTGGTAATGCCCAGACATTGCGGGCGTTGATTGCTCGTGGCGCAGATGTGAACAAGCTCAATGACAGGGGACAGTCGCCGCTTGCCGGGGCTATTTTTAAGAAAGAGATGGAGATTATTTCCATTTTGCTTGCCGCTGGTGCCGATCCTTATGCGGGGCACCCGAGTGCGGTGGACACGGCTCGTATGTTTGGGATGGATGATTTATTTACATTTTTAGAATGAAATGTATGTTATATCCATCGAGACGCTACTATGTGATCTAAGCAATAAATCTTTGCTTCTTATGTGTCCTCTAGATTTAGCGCACCATGACAGGAGATTCTTTGTGTTTTCAACCCAAAGACCACTAAGCCAGCTCAAACGTCTCATAGCGGTAATAGTTCTGGCGACGATGATGCTGTGTGGCTTGAGTGCTTGTGGCACAGAAGATGATAAAGGATCTGTGTATTTCCTCAACTTTAAGCCAGAAGCTGATGAAACTTTCCAAGCAATAGCTCGTGAGTACGAAAAAGAAACAGGCGTGCCCGTGAAAGTGGCTACAGCTGCCTCCGGCGAATATGAACTAACGCTCAAAATTGAGATGATGAAGCGTCATTCGCCCACGCTTTTTAATGTCAATGGCCCTGTTGGTTTGCATAAATGGTTGCCCTATACCGCAGATATTTCTGATGCAGAGTTTGTCCGCAATCTCAAAGACGACAATCTTGCACTCAAAGGCGATGACGGAAAAACTTATGGCGTGCCCTTGGCAGTAGAAGGCTATGGAATTATTTATAACCAGGAGATTTTTGATAGATATTGTGCATTGCCAGGTGCCAAGGTAGCGTCGGCGGCACAGATAAATAATTTTGCCACTCTGAAAGCAGTGGCGGAAGATATGCAGGCTCGCAAAGATCAGCTTGGTATTCAAGGTGCTTTTGCTTCTACATCACTAGCATCAGGTGAGGATTGGCGTTGGCAAACTCACCTGACCAATATCCCCATTTACTATGAACTCAATGAACAAGGCATAAGTGATACAAAGGACATTAAGTTCACATATAACCAGGAGTTCAAGCAGATTTTCGACCTGTATCTCAATAACTCCACTATTGATAAAAAATTAGCGCCCTCGAAGAATGTAACAGATTCCCTTTCTGAGTTCGCTCAAGGAAAAGCCGCCATGATCCAAAACGGCAATTGGGCGTGGAGTCAGATTTCTGGGGTAAAAGGCAACATAATCAAAGAGGACAACATTAAATTCTTACCCATTTACACTGGTCATGCCGGCGAGGAAACTCAAGGGCTTGCAGTAGGTACTGAAGTATCACTAGCAGTTAATGCGCGAGCCACTAAAGCAGATCAACGAGCCACAATTGAGTTTGTGAATTGGCTTCTTTCTTCCGACGTCGGTAAGCGCTATGTCTCTGAAGATCTTGGGTTTAACGCACCTTTTACTACCTTTGGTCCAGACGACATTCCGAGTGATCCGCTTACCGCGGAAGTAGCCAAGTATGTTTCTAATGAGCAATTGCGGACTATTCCCTGGATTTTTACTATCTATCCTTCCCAAAAATTCAAGGACACCGTGGGGCAAAGCATGGCGCAATATGCTTCTGGTAGTGCTCAGTGGCAGGACGTCGTCGACGTATTTGTTGATGAGTGGAAAGCAGAAAAAGAGGAGCAATAATGAGAACTCTCAAAAAATACTTTCCCATTTTTGTACTGCCAACACTCTTGGCATTTTTGATAGCGTTCTTGGTGCCTTTTATCCTCGGAATCGGATTATCGTTTACTAAGTTCACGACCTTCAGCGATGCGCAGTTTGTTGGACTTGAGAATTACCGTCTTGCCTTTGGCGGGCGTAGTGGTTTTGATAAAGCATTTGTGTTTACCCTCTTGGTGGCACTGGTTTCAGTGCTGAGTGTGAACATTTTTGCTTTTGCCCTGGCATGGTTATTGACTAGGAAACTGGCGGGCACAAATTTCTTCCGCACTATTTTCTTTATGCCCAATCTCATTGGCGGAATTGTCCTTGGTTATACCTGGCAAGTGCTGGTTAATGCGATATTGGCAAAGTACGGAACCACTATTGTTGCTGATTCTTCCTTTGGCTATTGGGGACTGGTTTCTTTGCTGAACTGGCAGCTCGTAGGGTACATGATGGTTATTTATATTGCGGGCTTACACAGCGTGCCACGAGAGCTCATCGAATCAGCATCCCTCGATGGGGCAGGCAAGTGGCAAACCCTCAGGCACGTGACTATCCCCATGGTGATGCCCGCCATTACTATCTGTTTATTCCTTACCCTCGCCAATACCTTCAAGATGTATGACCAAAACCTTGCGCTGACTAATGGTGCACCGCGCTCGGAAACGGAAATGGTGGCGCTCAACATTGTACGTACCATGTTCTATGAAGTAGGAAAAGAGGGAATAGCGCAAGCTAAGGCTGTGATTTTTGTGGTGATTGTGGCTGTGATTGGAATGTACCAGTTGCGTGTGACAAGGAATCGAGAGGTAGAAGCATGAGTACGCGTAGCAGTATAAAAAATAGCAGTATAAAAAAGAAGAACACCAGTGAACTTGGTACCTCAAGTCGAGTGCTCATCTACCTCATTCTTATTTTCTTAGCTCTCGTCTTTCTTGGTCCTATTCTTTTTGTGCTGATTAACTCATTTAAGGCAAAGTTCTCTATCGCCGATAACCCCTTTGCCTTACCACTGGGCGATATGTATGTGGGAGTAGAAAACTATGCCAAGGGATTGGCAGTATCGGGTACACTCTCGGCAGTGCTATGGTCAGCAGTGATTACAGTGCTCTCAGTTATGGCAATTGTGTTCTTCTCATCAATGACTGCATACTATATTGCCAGGGTGCGCACGTGGTGGACCAAGGCACTGTACTTTGTCTTTGTTTTTTCTATGGTTGTCCCATTCCAAATGGTCATGTTTCCCAGCGCAAAAATTGCGGATTTACTCTATCTAGCAAATCCGCTGGGTATGGCAGTGCTGTATCTTGGGTTTGGCGCTGGGCTATCGGTGTTTATTTTTGTGGGATTCCTTAAAACTATTCCCACAGAAATAGAAGAAGCTGCAAGTATAGATGGTTGTTCACCACTGCAAATCTACTTCAGAGTGGTGCTGCCCATGCTCAAGCCCACCATGATTACTGTGGGCATCTTGAACACAATGTGGATCTGGAATGACTATTTGCTGCCTAACCTGGTGCTTGGTGCGGGAAGTAAATACCGCACGATTCCCATTGTGCTGCAATTCCTAGTTGGTTCTAATGGTAACCGTGATATGGGAGCCATGATGGCTATGCTGGTGTTAGCGATTATCCCTATTGTTATTTTCTATGTCCTTGGGCAGAAATACATTATCGAAGGGGTAGCTGCAGGCGCAGTTAAAGGATAATAATGCCCAAACCCACTAAGCAGCGCACCCTTTCCGACTCCTCATGGTGGCACCTGTTTTCCCTCGCCACCGACGTCATCCTCATCAATTGGCTTCTCATCTTATCCGCAGTGCCAATGCTGAGCATTGGTGCTGCTATCCATGCCGCGGGCACGCAACTCATTAAACTTCAAGCAGGCCAACAACCACGAACACTCCAACTCCTTGGCAACTTCTTTCGAGAACTTTTTTCCTGGAAAACCACCCATTGGCGCTACGCAACAGGCTCTTGGTTGATTTTGCTCGGGATTTTTCTCCTCAGCGCTTATGAAATAGCGGTGATTACTCGTGCCGGTCTAACCAGAACCAGCACAATTGTGTGCCTTGGTGCGGTATTCTCCGGCGTGGCACTAAGCATAAGTATCATGATGTGGGTGTGGTTATTGTTGTGCCAGCGCCAAGAGCACTACTCATTCACCGGGTTATTGTCCCGTGCAATTCGCTGTTTTCTTAGCGACGCACCTGCTAGCTTGGTGGGAGCATTATTGTGGTTTGTGCCGGCTATTGCGATATATCTCTACCCGCCGGGGTGGCTGGTCGTCGTGGGTTTTTACGCTGTTATTGGCTGTGCTTTGACGCTATACTTATTTCAACTTTGTGCATTACGAAAACAACTGTGATAATTCCTAAAGCCCAAAACCCCTGCTCGATATGACTCATGTGCCATATTGAGCAGGGGTTTTGCGGGAAATAGTAACCTAGAACATTTATAACTAGGAAACCCAAGAATTAGGACATCTTGTTAAAAGCGTGTGCCATCTTAGATTTCTTGTTCGCAGCATTGTTGCGGTGGAAAACACCTTTGGTTACTGATTTATCCAAGGCACGGGAAGCAACACGCAATTGTGTTTCTGCAGCAGCTTTGTCGCCAGCTTCAACGAGTGCACGGAACTTACGAATCTCGGTGCGAACCGCAGAGCGGATAGATTGATTACGACGACGAGCCTTCTCGTTGGTGAGAACGCGCTTCTTCTGTGACTTGATATTTGCCATGATTACCTCTTTATCTCTTACTTATGCCGGCGCTCGTATTTACTTCCACACTTAAGGTGGTTCTGCGTCAAGGATGAACCCAAGGTCCTGTTCATCTTAGGTGGCGCACGAAAAATATCAGCGACGAACGTGAATAAATAGCAAAGAGAAACTATAGCACGCTTGGCGTGAAAAAGAAAACAACTACCTCTATGCCTTATTTATGCTTAGGCTTGTATTCTTATATCCAGCCGTACTCGGCGCGAAGTCGGTTAGCGATTCGCTCAAAACGACTCCGGGGAATGATAGCGCCTTGTCGTCGAATAGCTATTTCTGGTACTCGAATGATTTTGTCTAGGCGCACCCAGTTTTGTTTGCCGCTTTCATCCCACGGTCCTACGCCGATGTCGAGCCATGAATCTTCTTTATCGTGCTCGGGGTTAGAGGAGGTGAGTAAGCCAAGAACTTCAGCACCGTGGCGGGCAATAACCACTAATGCTCGTTCTTTCTTTTTGTTCGTGGGGGCAAAGAACCAGACGATTTCCCCTGGATCTACTTGTCCATCCATGTCAGGGGCGTAGATGATATTGCGGGCACATTCACTCGAAGAACTTACCTGGCAGTCAATGTATTTATGGACATTATGCTCTGCGACGGGGGAGTGATTTTTTTTATGCAAACCAAGGCGTTCATTGAGCGCAGACAAACCAGTATCAAGCGGATTTTGTTTAGTGCCGCGTTGCGTTTTATTTTTTGCCCACAGCGATTTCAGCTGTGACCCAACACGAAATTTGCTGCTCATAGTGGTTTCACCTTCGAGTGATGGCTATTAGCCGGGCATTATCTGAGAAAATACCTAATCTATTTTTAGATTTCCCTAGTCTAGCACGATCTTTTTCTGTTTACCTGCCGAAAGCCTAAAAATTCTTAATGCGCTAATTGTGTGGATTGGTATCCAATGGCTATGACAGCTGCTGCACAACACCAAAATGCTGCTAATCCGATTGGCACTACTATTCCTGCGGAAGCATAATGCAAGGCAACTGCCATGGAGCATAAGGAGAGGATTCCGCCGAGTCTCGACAACGCACTGGATAATGATGTGATAGCGCCAATTTTTTCCATAGGGGCTGCTTCGTTAATTCCAGCGCGACAGCTATTGACAATAATTGTGCAGATGAAAATAAAAGCTGAGTATGGGATAAGTGAGGCGATCCCGGTGGACATCAGGCTGGCATAAAGGAGTAGCAGGATTGGGATAGATATGAGAAAAGGATGTGCAAAAAGAAATCGAGCAAATCGACTCTGTTTAGAAAGGAATCCGGCGAGAAAACCGATTGCCTGGAAAGTTAAATAGAGGAAAAGAAATGTATTTTCGCTCAGCCCTTTATCCAAAAAACTCCCTTGCCACAGTTGGAAATGAATTTGGATAATGCACTGCAAGACAGTCATGAGCACAATATAAAATTGCACTGTCGACGATTCTCGCACGGTATGGAAACTTTCAGATATATGCGATCTGAATAGTTGTAGTGATGTGGTGTTGTGCCTTTCCCGTTTGACGTGTGTTTCTGGGATCTGGAACCATAGCAGAACAGAAATGATGGATAGTACGGCTAGTAGTGCAGAGATGAGATAAATGTTGTATCCGATGGTGGTATAGAGAATGCCACCGAGGGTGCCGCCGATAATCATTCCGCTGATATCAATTTGACTGCTGCGGCCGACTAGCCAGGAAATGCGTTGTGCTGCTTGTCTTTGGTCTAGTGCTGTGGCTTTTGCGTTATTGACTAAGGCTGCGTCGAGAGTGCCAGAATTCAGTGATGCCGAAAGGGCATAGATGCCCCAGGCGATCATGAGGATTACCGGCCCTGTGCCAGCAAAAACCATCAGAAAGAACACAGCAAGAATAATTTTTGAGGCGATGTAAAGAGTTTTGCGGTTGACCAGGTCTGCAATGACGCCACTGGGGAATTCGGTAAGGAGAATGACTAGGCTAAAAAGCGCTTGCATGACAGTTATTTGTGGCAGTGTCATGCCTTTATTCAGTAAGAGTGGGGTCAAAATTGCATGGGGCATAGCCATCGCGGCGGATACCAGGCACGATGAGACGAAGAAAGAATGTGTGCTTGAACGTCGGTGGGCTATGGAAGAAGAATACATCGTGCCTGATAGTACCTAATGTCTGCTTTGTACCATAAATGCGGTAGTGTGATAGCGGAGTTCGATTAGCGTTGAGGAAAAGGAACTGCATGGTGAACAATTACGCAGAAAAAACTTTTACGGATATTAGTAGAATCCGAAATTTCTGCATCATTGCCCACATTGACCACGGTAAATCCACCTTGGCTGACCGTATTTTGCAATTATCGCAAGTTGTCGATGCTCGGGATATGCGCGATCAGTATCTAGACAATATGGATATTGAACGCGAGCGTGGCATTACGATTAAAGCCCAGAATGTTCGGTTGCCGTGGGTTCCGCAGTCGGGTCCTTATGCGGGGGAGGAAATCGTCATGCAGATGATTGATACCCCTGGTCACGTGGACTTCACCTATGAGGTATCGCGTGCGCTTGAAGCCTGTGAAGGCGCAATTTTGCTGGTCGACGCCGCCCAGGGTATTGAAGCCCAAACTTTGGCGAATCTCTATTTGGCGATGGAAAATGACCTGGAGATTATTCCGGTGCTCAACAAAATTGATCTGCCTGCTGCCGACCCTGACAAGTATTCTTTGGAAATCGCCAATATCATTGGGTGCGAACCAGAAGATGTGTTGCGCGTTTCCGGTAAAACCGGCGAGGGTGTGGCGGCACTCCTGGATAAGGTTGCGGAGCTGGTACCAGCACCAACTACTGAGTATGACGATGAAGCCCCAGCGCGCGCTATGATTTTCGATTCTGTCTACGACACCTACCGGGGCGTGGTGACCTACATTCGTATGATTGATGGCAAACTCTTGCCACGCCAGAAAATCAAGATGATGTCTTCTGGCGCAGTGCATGAGCTGCTAGAAATTGGCATTGTGTCTCCTACACCCAAAAAGTGCGATGGTCTAGGACCTGGTGAAGTAGGGTATTTGATCACTGGAGTGAAAGACGTGCGCCAATCAAAGGTGGGCGATACCGTCACGTGGGCACAACATGGTGCCCAAGAACCTTTGCAAGGTTATGCGGAGCCTAAACCTATGGTGTACTCGGGTCTGTTTCCTATTTCCCAGGCGGACTTCCCGGATTTACGTGATGCTCTTGAAAAATTACAGCTTAACGACGCTTCGCTGAGCTTTGAGCCAGAAACATCTGTGGCGTTGGGTTTTGGTTTCCGTTGTGGTTTCTTAGGTCTGTTGCATATGGAGATTACCCGTGACCGCCTAGAGCGCGAGTTTGGGTTGGATCTGATCTCCACAGCACCGAGTGTGAGTTACCGGGTGGTATCCGAGGATCTCACTGCACACCAGGTGCATAATCCTTCTGATTGGCCGGCTGGCAAGCTCCATGAGGTATGGGAGCCTATTGTCAAGACTACGATTATTGTGCCGAGCGAGTTCGTCGGTAGCACGATGGAATTGTGCCAATCAAAGCGTGGTCAGATGGGTGGAATGGATTACCTGTCTGAGGATCGGGTGGAATTGCGCTACACCATGCCTTTGGGCGAGATTATTTTTGATTTCTTTGATTCCTTGAAGTCGCGCACCAAGGGTTATGCGTCGCTGAATTATGAAGATGCGGGTGAGCAAGAAGCCGATTTGGTGAAAGTGGATGTGCTGCTCAATGGTGATCCAGTGGATGCCTTTAGCGCTATTGTGCATCGTGATTCTGCACATTGGTATGGCAATAAGATGACGAAAAAACTCAAAGAGCTTATTCCACGCCAGCAGTTTGAGGTGCCGATTCAGGCGGCAATTGGCTCGAAGATCATTGCGAGAGAAAACATTAGAGCAATGCGCAAAGATGTGTTGGCTAAATGTTATGGTGGCGATATTTCGCGTAAGCGTAAGCTGCTAGAAAAGCAGAAGGAAGGTAAGAAGCGCATGAAGTCCCTGGGGTCGGTGTCAGTACCGCAGGAGGCTTTCGTTGCTGCCTTATCTACCGACGAAAACTAATGTTTTTGTCTCCAATGGTGAAAGGCTAAAGCGGGTGTGCATGATTTTATTCATGCACACCCGCTTTGCGTAGAGTTTAGGGTTTAGTTCTCGCCGATTTTACCGTCGATGGTGTCGCGTACTTTCTTTACCTTGTCTGCTTTATCTGCACCAAGTTTGTCAGTAGCGAGCTTTTCTGCCTGGTCAAGAACTTTATCAGAGGTTTCTTCATTCTTGAGTAGGTCTTTTGCTTTGTCGAAAATACCCATAGTGTAATCTCTCCTTAAAACATGAATATGGGAAAACAACTAACACAAGCCAGTGTGCCATAAAATGCAGCAGGGTGCCGTATAAGGAAGATCAGGACGGTAAGGAAGGTGCCTTAGCGCCCAAAGAGCAGTGCAATGCAAAACATCACTGGCAGGGAGAGGAATGTCGAGAGCAAAATAGTATCCCGAGTGATTGTTTGCCCTCGCTGGTAGGTAGCGGCATAGTTATACACATTTTGTGCAGTCGGTAGTGCTGCCAAGATCACTACTGCATAGAGTTGATCGCTATGAAGGTGGAATAACGACCCAAAGCACAGTGCGAGAACCGGCATAAGCAGCACTTTTATTGTGGTGGCAAGAATGGTGAGTGCTCGCAGTGATTCTGGTGCAAGGACGCTGGCCTTGTGCAGGGAAGCGCCAAAACTGAGCAGAATAACCGGAATGGATGCCCCGCCTAGGATACTCAGTGGTTCGAGGACGAGTTCTGGCACATGAAGCGAGCAAATACTCACCACCAAACCAGAAAAAGCTGCCAGCACAACGGGGCTGAGGAGAGAATTTTTGAGGGAGTGGAGTAATTGTTGCCAGACACGAGTGTTTTGGTTATTTCTCGTGATGAGCGCCAGAATAATCGGGGTGAAAATCAACATTTGTACCAAGAGCAAGGGTGGTACATATGCGGTGCTGCCAAGGACATATATGCCCACTGGTAGCCCAATGTTGTTGGAATTGACGTAGCCTGAGGCAGCAGCACCCATTGTCAATGTGGCACCATCGACCTGAGAAGTATTTTTATAGCGCGTATAAGCATAAGCGAGTGCAAGGAATAATGCAGCACTGGCTAGTGCGGTCACAATGGATACCAGGCTAACTGTGCTGAAAAAAGAATCAGTTGGCGCTGTGCTGACTACTTGAAATACCAAGGCGGGGGTGGCGGCGAAGAAAGCAATGCGGTTGAGGGTGAGGCGTTGCTCGTCGGAAGCGATAATGTTGAGGCGGGCAAGGAGATAGCCAACAAAAATGACGGTAAAAATGACCGCAAAACCTTCTAATACGCCAATCATGCGACGTTATCCTCTCTCATTGATAATCCCTACTCTCTAATTGCGTTGCCCAAAAATTGCGGTTCCAACTCGAACACTCGTCGCGCCCTCTGCAATGGCCCACTCAAAATCGCCTGACATTCCCATAGAAAGCTCTTGGAAATCCTGGGCATTAAGTCCTGGTGGTAATTGCGTACATAATGAGTCGCGCAAGTTGCGTAATCGAGCAAAACTAGATCGCACCACTTTTTCCTCGTTGCTGCGTTGTGCCATGGTCATGAAACCGCGTGGGCGTAGGGTGGATAGCTGGGCAAGATGAGGTAAAAACTCAGCCACTTCCTCTGGCGCAAACCCACCTTTTTGCTCCTCGCCAGAGGTATTGACCTGGATAAACACATCTAAGGTGCGGCCTTCGCTACGAAGGCGTTTATCCAATTCCTGCGCTAGGCGCACAGAGTCCAACGCATGAAACTCATCTGCATATGTGGCTATCTCTCTAGCTTTATTGCGCTGCAAGCGTCCAATGGCACACCACCGTGGCTGGGTAGTCAGCGCGGTATGCTCATCGCGCAGCGCTTGGGCTTTCTGCGCCAATTCCTGTGGACGATTTTCGCCAAAAATAGTCATACCAGCGTTAAGAGCATTGTGGATGACAGTGAGTGGATAAGTTTTGCTCACTGCGATAAGTCGAACTGACTCCGCGCTACGACCAGCGTGTTCAGCAGCATGGGCTATCCGCTCCTGCACCCGGGCATAATTATCTTTTAAGGTGCGAATACTGGCGGCGCGCGTAGTATCAGGAGAGCTCATGGGCACTAATCCTAGCGCATATTTTACCGCCGCATAGAGAAGTCCTATGATCGAGCTTATGCACTCTGAGCTTATTACCCTTGCCACCAGCCGCCACTATGGGCATACCATCAAAGAATATGCCCTTACACTACCCTGGGACTATGCTCATCCCACTGAGCACTTTGACCTCTTTGCCAGAGAAATAATCCCTGATGGTGGCGAGAATTTCCCAGCTTTGCTCTATTTGCAAGGCGGACCTGGTTTTCCGGCTCCTCGTCCTCTTGCCCCGAGCGGACTAATTGGCGAAGCACTCAAAAAATATCGTGTGATTTTGTTGGATCAACGTGGCACTGGCAGATCACACCGTATTGACGCATATAGCGGCCAAGAAGATAACACACTGGCACGCCTTTCGACGCTACGCCAAGAAAATATCGTCGCTGATGCAGAACAACTCCGCCAAGCCTTGGGCATTAAGAAATGGTCGCTCTTTGGGCAAAGTTTTGGCGGTTTTTGTATTACTGCGTACTTGAGTGCTTATCCTGATTCTGTAGAAAAGGCATATTTAACTGGGGGATTACCGTCGATAAGCGCGAGTGTTGACGAGGTGTATCGGCATACTTTTGCTAAATTGACGTATCGCCAAGAGCAATTTTTTAGCCAATTCCCTTGGGTGAGCCAGCGCATTAGGGAAGTGGCACATCATCTTGATAATGCCCAGGAGTTGTTGCCAACTGGTGAGCGGTTGAGTTCGCGTAGAATGCGTACGGTGGGTATTGATCTTGGGCGCGGGAATGGATTTTATTCTTTGGCGTATCTTTTCGAGGATCCTTTTCATGAGGTTCGTGGGGAGAAAAAGCTCAAAGGTGATTTCTTGGCTAAAGTAGGTGCGGCTGTTAGCTTTGCGCAAGCGCCACTGTATGCGGCGATTCATGAATCTATCTATGGCGGCATTGGTGCTGGTTCTGGTGCTACGGCTACTGCGTGGTCAGCACATCGAATTCGGGAAGAAATACCTGGGTATGAGGAGCACGCAGACCCACGCAAGGCTGATAAATACTATCTCACGGGGGAGCATATCTTCCCGTGGCAGTTCGACGAAGACCCAGCGCTGGCTGCTTTTAGTGCTGCGGCACAGGAACTCGCACAGTACCAGTGGCAGGAGAGCCCTTATAATGCACAGGTATTAGCACAGGCTGAGGTGCCTTGTGCCGCAGCGGTGTACTATGACGATATTTTTGTGCCGCTAGAGTTATCAATGGAAACAGCGCATACCTACAAAGATTGCCGACTCCATATCACCAATTACTATCAACACGATGGTATTGGTAATGATGGTGCCGGCATTTTTGCGCTCCTTGATGAGAAATTACGCGACCACTAATACGCACCTCATGTGCACCTCAACGTGGTTAGCCACTGAGCAGTTGTTGCACTTGGGCTTTGAGGCTGCTCATGCGCTCATAGGCCTGTTGCCACGGTACAGGTTGGTCGGCTAGACATTCGCAGAACACTTCCAGGTAGCATTTGACTTTTGGCTCTGTGCCGGAGGGTCGAATGATAATGCGATCTTGGTGTTGCGTCTCAAAGATAAGGCAGTTGGTTTGCGGTAAGTGCTCTAGTGCACCACGTTCTTCGGGGGCGCGGGCAAGGTCAATGACAGTGGTGACTTTATCCGCACCAATAGTTTGTGGTGGATTGTCGCGTAGCGTATCCAAAATTGCGCGCAATTCATCTTGATTATCGCTACGCACACTTACTGCGTCGCTATGGTACAAACCATGTGCATGGGCTAACTCATCCAACACATCAACCAAAGTGCGATTCTGTTCCTTGAGCCTAGCCGCAATAGTGGCAGTGTAGAGTGCAGCGGAAATGCCGTCCTTGTCGCGTACCACATCAGGCTGACAACAAAAGCCAATTGCTTCTTCATACCCAAACGCCAAGTGCGGGACGCGCGAAATCCACTTGAACCCCGTAAGAGTAGGCTCATAGTCAAGACCATGCGCTGCGGCAATATGCGCGAGCAATCTACTTGAGACAATAGAGCTGGCAAGTTTTTGTCCCGGCTGGGCAGTTTGCGCAGCATAATGCCCAAGGATCGAACCAAGCTCATTGCCATTGAGTTGACGCCACTGACCATTATGCTTGAGTGCCACAGCACAACGGTCTGCGTCTGGGTCGAGGGCTAAGATGATATCGGCATCGTGTTGCGTGGCAGTGCGAATAGCAAGATCAAGGGCTCCTTGTTCCTCAGGATTAGGGAACGAAACAGTAGGGAAATCCGGGTCAGGATAAGCCTGTTGGCTTACTAAAATCACATCATCAAATCCAGCACGAGCTAGTACCCGCGTTAAGGTTGCACCGCCCACACCATGCATTGCTGTTGCGACGATACGCAGTGCGGCTGCCGTTTGTGGTGGGTTCAGTTCTGCCTTTGCCAATACCGCTGCCTCATAGTCAATCTGTGGGTATTCAGCGTGCACACAGTGGTGTTGAATACGCTGGTGTATCTCATTGGCATGAGGAGCTTGGGCGATATGAGCTGCAATTTCAGTATCTACTGGTGGAATAATTTGCGACCCAGCGCTCGCCCCACCCAAGTACACTTTATAGCCATTGTCTTGGGGCGGATTATGTGAGGCGGTAATCATAATGCCAGCATCAGCTGATAAGGCACGCACAGCATGGGCTGTTACCGGGGTGGGATTGCGTGGTTCTAAGAGCACAGGGGTACCACCAAGTAACGAGATAACAGCAGCGGCGTCACGGTGAAATTGGGCAGAACCATGCCGTGCATCACAGCCAAGAACAACTCGTGGCTGCTGAGATACATTTTCTTTGAGCCAGCTCACCAGACCATAAGTAGCTCTAAGTACCACAGCAGTATTCATACGGGATTCGCCAGCTCCCAGGGCACCGCGTAACCCAGCAGTGCCGAACTCTAATGGTCCAGCAAACCGCCCCCGCAGCTCCTCGACGTTCTGCGTGCGGATCAGCTCAAGAATCTCAGCACGAGTGCGCGGATCAGGGTCATGTTCTGCCCAGCGCTGGGCTTGGTTAAGTAGTTGCTCGTTAGTCATGTGCCTGACTCTCATCAGCATCCAACCCTGCCAGCACCGCAGCAGAAGCAGAAAGCCCTAAACGAGTAGCTCCATTTTCGATCATGGCAGTTGCTGTTTCCGCGTCTCGAATACCACCGGATGCCTTCACACCCAATTGCCCGCCGACGGTATCCGCCATGAGTTTCACCGCAGCAACACTAGCGCCGCCAGCTTTATGGAAACCGGTAGAAGTCTTGACGAAATCAGCTCCTGCCTGCTGGGCAGCTTTACAACACGCGACGATTTCCTCGTCGGTTAGTGCTGCTGATTCAATAATCACTTTGAGCACTTTGCCAGGACACGCAGCACGAACTGCGGAAATTTCTGCTTCTAGCTCGTCAAATTGCGCAGTTTTTACTAGGGCTAAGTTGATGACCATATCAATTTCATCAGCGCCATCAGCAACAGCTCGTGCTGTCTCAGCAGCCTTAATCTCAGCGTGTACTGCGCCAGAAGGAAAACCAACAACGGTTGCGATCTTTAGGCCTTCTGGAACATCGACCGGCAATTGGCTAGGAGAAATGCAAATGGAATATACACCAAGGCGTTGAGCTTCGTCGATAAGCTCTTGAATTTGATGAGCAGTTGCCTCGGGGGCAAGGAGAGTGTGGTCGATAAGCGCTGCAACAGCTGCTTTATTTAGTTTCTGCGTAGACATATGTGCCATCCTTAAAAAAATTTATGAACAACTAACTCTTGGTAACCCGGCCCAAAATAACACTATCGCGCTCGGCAGCCGGCTCCTGGGTCACAGCCACACCAGGCAGCAAAGACTCCAACGCACGCTCAAAACGGTACTCATCATCAGAGTGAAGCGTGAACAAGGGATCGCCACTGCGAACAAAAGCGCCCAAATCCTGGTGAATCTCAATGCCCGCACCCGCTTGTACCGGATCCTCTTTACGAGCACGCCCAGCTCCCAAACGCCAGCTCGCCACACCCAACGCCAAGGCGTCCATCTGGCTGAGATAGCCATCTTTGTCTGCATACACAGTATGAGTATGGGCAGCGGTAGGTAGTGCAGCATCTGGATCGCCGCCCTGGGCACTAATCATGGCACGCCACGTGTCCATCGCACGCCCATCTTTGAGGGCTTGCTCCACATCAGCGTCATGCACCCCAGCTAATTCCAGCATTTCGCGCGCCAGCGCCACGGTAAGCTCCACCACATCAGCAGGGCCACCACCGGCAAGCACTTCCACGGATTCACGCACTTCAAGGGCATTGCCAATCGTTTTGCCCAGCGGGACGGACATATCGGTCAGCAATGCCACGGTGTTCGTGCCGGCGTCGGTACCCAAATCAACCATTGTCTGCGCCAATTCACGTGCCTTATCCAGGTCTTTCATAAAAGCACCCGAACCAACTTTGACATCCAGAACCAGGTTGGCTGTGCCTTCAGCAATTTTCTTACTCATGATGGAACTTGCGATAAGCGGAATGGACTCCACCGTTGCCGTGGTGTCTCGAAGCGCATAGATTTTCTTATCCGCAGGCGCCAACCCCGCACCAGCAGCACAGATAACGCAGCCTGGATCTGCGAGAATCTCCATCATGCGGTCATTAGAAATGGCAGCTTGCCAGCCCGCAATGGACTCCAATTTATCTAATGTGCCACCCGTGTGTCCCAAGCCACGGCCAGATAATTGCGGCACTGCCACGCCAAAACTTGCCACCAATGGGGCCAGTGGCAAGGTGATTTTATCTCCCACGCCACCCGTTGAATGTTTATCGCTGGTTATTTTTCCGAGGGAAGAGAAATCCATAGTTTCGCCGGAATGGATCATTGCCCATGTCCATTGGGCAATTTCTTCCCGGTTCATACCGTTGAGGAAAATTGCCATATTCAGGGCGGACATTTGTTCATCGCCCACCACGCCGCGGGTGTATGCGTCAATAACCCAGTCGATCTGTTCTTTACTGAGTATGCCGTGGTCGCGTTTTGTTCTAATGATGTCTACCACATCAAATTTCTCTGCCATAAGGAGAGCCTTTCGCGTTAAGAGAATATAAAAATAAGTCCTTTTTATTCTAGCGATTTTCTTGGCGAGAAAGCGCTATGCTGAATGAGTTAGTTTGTGACTAGTAACCAAAAGCAGAGAGAAGAATCATGAGTCCAGAAGAATTGCTTGAATATGCACGACGTGCTGCTCGCACCGCTTACGCACCTTATTCGCATTTTCCAGTTGGTGCAGCATTATTGCTTTCCGACGGCAGGGTAGTTCCTGGCTGCAACTTTGAGAACGCTTCCTATGGATTAGCCATTTGTGCTGAGCGCAATGCGATTGGCACGGCAATACATGAGACACCTGGTGGCAGAGCTATCGACGAGGCAAAGTTTCGTATCGAGGCGGTTGCCATTGTGGGCAAAGCTGGCCAGCCTTGTTATCCTTGCGGGGCGTGTCGTCAAGTATTGCGCGAGTTTGAGTGCCAGCAGGTGATCGTCGAGAGCGAGGGTGGGGCACGCAGTATTCCGTTTGAGCAGATTTTGCCCTATTCTTTTGGTCCTGAGTCGCTCTAGGCTGCATAGATTTCTCTATTGCTTGATAGATAATTTATTATTTTCCTAGCTCAATTCTTAACTTAATTGCGGCTTATATAGTTATTTCTTAGATTGAATGGCGGTAAAAATATGGAGCGCTTTCAAGGCCTGCTTGGCATTATTGCTATTTTGGCGATTCTGATTGTGTGCTCACGCTCACGCAGAAATATCAACTGGCGCACACTCGCTGTGGGCTTGGCACTGCAAGTTGTATTGTCCTTGCTGGTGCTGAAGTGGACAGTGGGCTTTAAGGCAATGGAATCGGTATCCAAGGGCCTAGAAAAGCTCACCGAATTCACTAATGAAGGTACTTCTTTTGTATTTGGTTCCCTCTTTGATACTGAGAATGGCTTTGTCTTTGCGCTGAATGTCTTGCCGGTCATTATTGTGCTGGGTGCCATTATTGGCGCACTGTACTACCTGCGTGTTATTCAGTTCTTTGTTGATATTTTTGGCGGGGCGCTCAAGAAACTGCTTGGCACATCAAAGGTGGAATCCGTGTGGGCGTCCACGGTTATTTTCCTTGGGCAGTCTGAAGCGCCGCTGGTTATTGAGCCTTATCTGAAGAAATTAACAAAGTCGGAACTTTTCACCTGTATGACTGGTGGTTTTGCTTCTGTTGCTGGTTCCACACTTATTGGCTATTCCCTGTTGGGTGCGCCATTGGAATATCTGCTTGCCGCTAGCGTGATGAATGCGCCTGGTTCTATTTTGGTGGCTAAGGCGTTCATGCCGGAGACGGAAGAATCCACTTTGGATGCGAATGTGCGCGAAGTGCGGGATACGCAATCCCATAATCTTATCGACGCCATTGGTCGCGGAGCCATGAATGGTGGACGTGTGGCAGTAATTGTGGGTTGTTTGCTTATTGCTTTTATCGCCGGCATTAGTATGTTCTCTGCCGTTATTGGTGGGGTGGGGCATCTTTTCGGGCAGGACAATTGGTCTTTGGAAGGTTTATTTGGTGCTATTTTCTCCCCTGTTGCATGGCTTATTGGTGTGCCGTGGGATCAGGCGCCGCTTGTGGGCTCTTTCATTGGCGAGAAAACGATTATTAACGAGTTTGTCGGTTACACCAGCATGGGTGAAAATCTTGCCCAATTGGATAAGAAATCACTGATGATTTCCACTTTTGCTTTGGCGGGATTCGCTAATATCTCCTCCATTGCTATCCAGATTGGTTCTATTGGTGCTTTAGTGCCCGAGCGCCGTGGTGAGGTGGCGCGTCTGGCACCGCTGGCTTTGATGACGGGTTTTGCCACCAATATGCTCAATGCGGCGATTGTTGGTGTGGTTGCTCTATAAGGCGCAGTTAAAGCATATAGAGCTTTCCGACGACCAGGCACGTTGTGCTTTTAATCGCATATTTAGGGGTGTGACTGCTAGTTATGAGCTAGTGGTCACGCCCCTTTTGTGGTTATGATGAGAAATGCTTTTAGGTTTTTCTCAGCTTTGTGTTTGTGGTTGGGATGGCTTGGAAAGTGCTTTTTTGTTCTTTTTCCTAGGAGAGAAATAATGTTGTTGAATCGTTTTGCTAAGCGTGCTGCGGCTGTGGTTGCCGTGAGTATGCTTGGTGCGGGTTTTCTAGCCCCCCCCCCTCAGTATTAGCCGGTCCTGGCGGTAGCGGCGACTACCAAGGCGGCGCTGATAATGTTCATGGTGCATGGGGTGGTGCGAACTGTGATACGGGTTCGGTCTGTGTCAAGCAAGTGGGGGATGAAACAAAGGTTAAGTGGCAGGTGCAGTTATCACCGCTGGCGATAGCTGAGAATCGTATTCAAGCCACGCATGGTGCACAGATTATGATTCCTTCCACCGTCAAGGATGTGTCGATCAAACTTACGCATATGCCAGATGAATCTCCACAGGAGACTGAGGACTATGATCCTGTGCAGGAGGTGGATTATCAGGTTCCAATTGTGGAGTCGAAAGATGAAGTAACTGATAATGATACGTACAAAGTGTCGTCGTTTGTGAAGAATCCTGATGGTTCTTTAGCTGATGATAAAACGGGTATATATGGTGTTCAGCCTTCTTCTTTTGCTGAGCAGCCTGATTGGGATTTTTATCAGGTGTATCTGAATACAATCGGTATTTTCACATTTGAGGTCACCGGCTCTGTTGAGTCTGTTGGCGACGATACCTATGTGCCGATTCGTGCGGATAATATGTTGTGGAGGTGTGCCTCCGAGGGAGGTGCAAATGATTCCCATGGTGTTGGTAGTGCTATGGAAGGCTGTGTTTCGTTAAAAGAATCTGAGTGGGCACAAACTGGTGAGTTGCCTCCTGTTACTACCAAAGAGCAGTCTGAGGATACTCGTAACAAGATTGTCGAACTATATAAGAAGCAGGGGAAAGTTGATGGTTTGACTGGTGTTGGTGCGTGTGCGGTAACGCAGAATACGGATCGTTTTGACACTATTGGTAGTGATATTGAGGATGCTGCCGAGGGTAAGCATCATGCTTATCGGGATATGTTTAATCTTCACTTGAATCCTACGGTGAGGTATTATGGTCCGCTCAATGGTGATGAGGATAACTGTGATCAGGGTTTCCAGCACATTACGTTGTGTCCTGATGAGGAGCCTGAGGTGCCACCTAGCAAGGAGCCTGTAGAGTCTGAAGAGCCACAGGAATCTGAAGAACCTACTCCTTCTGAGGAGCCACAGGAATCTGAAGAGCCTACGCCTTCTGAGGATCCTGAAAAGGTTGGTCCTGCTAAGCCTTCTAAAGAATCTGAGGAGTCACAGGAGTCTGGGGAGCCTACATCTTCTAAGAAAATGCAGGAGCCTGGAGAATCTACTTCTAGTGAAGAACCTGTTTCTTCTGAGAGTAAGTTTGTACCATCTGCTCAATCTGATCAGGGTAAACCTGCCGATTCTAAGCCAGAATCTAAGCCTGAGTCTAAGACCGTTATCTCTGAAAGTGTAAAGGATAACGTCGCTAAGCAGGCTAAGACTGTAGCGAAGAAAGACCGTCCTAAAGTTACTACGGGTGGTCATTTGCGCGTAGCGTAATTTTTGTTTTGCACAATAGTCCTAGCACCAATGGTGCTAGGACTTTCTTTATGTCTTGGGTTATGATGAGGGGGCTTTTAGGTTTTTCTCAGCTTTGTTTTGAGGAATCTGGAAAGTGTTTTTGTTCTTTTTCCTAGGAGAATAGAGGAAATATGTTTTTACAACGTTTTGCTAAGCGTGCTGCGGCTGTGGTTGCCGTTGGTGTGCTTGGTGCGGGTTTTCTAGCCCCCCCCCCTCGGTATTAGCTGGTCCTGGTGGTACTTGGTCTGAGAAGGAAAATGTTTATGGCTATTGGGGTGGCGCGAACTGTGATACCGGTACTACCTGTGTGAAAAAAATTGGTGATAAAGCAGAGGTTACCTGGCAAGTGCAGGTAGCACCATTGCTGCAATCTGAGGATCATATACAGACCTCGAAGAGCGTGCAGATTATGGTTCCTGCCACGGTTGATGTGACTTCTATTCGTTTAACTCATATGCCGACTTCTGGTGAGTTGGGTGATGAATCCAAGGGGGAGGATTCTCATAAACTCTATTGGAAGGACGTTCAGGGAAATACTGTAGGTGAATCATACAGTCTGTTGCTAGAACCAGAGGATGCTAGAAAAGCATATGAAGAAGATTGGGAATATGCTACTGAGCTAAGGTTTGGTCCTGCGCAGGAAGTGAATTATGAGGTTCCCATTAAGGATAGTTCTGAATTAGATTTGTCCAATGTTGAGCGTGATGCTACCTATGGTGTTACTCCGTTTTATAAGTTTACTGCTGAGGAATCAGAGAAGTTAGGGCAGCCTCGTGGTGTTGAGCCTTCGTCTTTTGCTGATCAGCCTGAGTGGAACTTCTATCAAACCAGTTTAGGTGAGAATCTTGGTGTTTATACTTTTGAGGTCACCGGTACTGTAGAAGCGGTTGGTGAGGATACGTATGTGCCGATTCGCGTTGATAATGTGATGTGGAGATGTTCTTCCGAAGATGAGTTTGGTAGCGGTGAAGGTCAAGAGGGTTGTCAGAGTCTGAAAGATTATGAGTGGGGTCGTACGGGTGAGTTGCCTCCTGTTACCACCAAAGAGCAGTCTGAGGATACTCGCAAAAAGATTGTGGAATTATACGAGAATCAAGGCTCGAAGCACGGTTTAACGAATGTGGGTGCGTGTGCTGTGACAGCGGATATTGGTCGTTTCGATACGATTGGTAGTGATACTGAGTTACCTGTTGGTGATCGTTATCGGAAATATGCGCAGACGTTTAATCTTCGCTTGAATCCTGCGGTGAATTATTATGGTTCGCTCAAGGGTGCTGAGGATAACTGTGACCAGGGCTTCCAACACATCACTATTTGTCCTGATGAGGAGCCTGTAGAGTCTGAGGAACCTACTCCTTCTGAGGAAGAGGAAGTTGAACCTGCTAAGCCTTCTAAGGAAACTGAGGAGCCAACCTCTAGCGAGGAACCACAGGAGTCTGAGGAACCAACGCCAAGTGAGGAAACTCAGGAGCCTACTCCTTCTGAAGAACCACAGGAGCCTGAGCAGGAGAAACCTGTGAAGCCTGGTGAGCGTCCTGAGGAACGTGAGGAGCCTAAGATTCCTGTTGTTCCACCAACTGTGCCTGATACAGACACTGAGGTTGAGCAGGGTGAGGTTGTTACCACCGTGGTAGAGTCTGAGCAGGATAAACCTGCCGATTCTAAACCAGAATCCAAGCCTGCACCTAAGACCGTTATCGCTGAAAGTGTAAAGGATAACGTCGCTAAGCAGGCTAAGACTGTAGCGAAGAAAGACCGTCCTAAAGTTACTACTGGTGGTCACTTGCGCGTAGCGTAATTTTTGTTTTGCACAATAGTCCTAGCACCAATGGTGCTAGGACTTTCTTTATGTCTTGGGTTATGATGGGAAACGCTTTTAGGTTTTTCTCAGCTTTGTGTTTTGTGGCTGAGGGAGATTGAGAAGCGTTTTTGTTCTTTTTCCTAGGAGAGAAATAATGTTGTTGAATCGTTTTGCTAAGCGTGCTGCGGCTGTGGTTGCCGTTGGTGTGCTTGGTTCGGGTTTTCTAGCCCCCCCCCTCGGTATTAGCTAGTCCTGGCGGTACTGGTGCTTATAGTGGTGGCGGTTCTGATGATAGTGGCTACCAGTTTGTTGATAATGTTCATGGTTATTGGGGTGGCGCGAACTGTGATACCGGTACTACCTGTGTGAAAAAAGTCGGTGATAAAGCAGAGGTTACCTGGCAAGTACAGGTAGCACCATTGCTGCAAGCTGAAGATCGTGTACGAACCTCGAAGGGTGCTGAAATTATGGTGCCTGCAACGGTTGATGTGACTTCTATTCGTTTAACTCATATGCCGTTTCTTAATGATTCTGGTGATGAATCTAAGGGGGAGGATCCTGATAAATGGTATTGGAAGGACGTTCAGGGAAATACTGTAGGTGAGGCCTCAAACGAATATGAAAAAGATTGGGAATCTGCTACTGAGCTAAGGTTTGGTCCTGCGCAGGAAGTGGATTATGAGGTTCCCATCAAGGATAGTTCTGAATTGGATCTATCCAATGTTGAGCGTGATGCTACGTATGGTGTTACTCCGTTTTATAAGTTCACTGCTGAGGAATCAGAGAAGTTGAATCAGCCTCGTGGTGTTGAGCCTTCGTCTTTTGCTGATCAGCCTGAGTGGAATTTTTACCAGATTAGTTTGGGAATGAATGCTGGTGTTTATACTTTTGAGGTCACCGGTACTGTTGAGGCTGTTGGTGAGGATACGTATGTGCCGATTCGCGTTGATACCCTGTTATGGAGTTGCTCTGGTGAAGATGTGTTTGGTAGCGGTGAGGGTAAAGAGGGCTGTCAATCCTTGAAAGATTATGAGTGGGGTCGTACGGGTGAGTTGCCTCCTGTTACTACCAAAGAGCAGTCTGAGGATACTCGTAACAAGATTGTGGAATTATACGAGAATCAAGGCTCGAAACATGGTGTGACTGGTGTGGGAACCTGTGCTGTGACAGCAGATATTGGTCGTTTCGATACGATTGGTAGTGATATTGAGGCTACTGTTGGTGATCGTTATCGGAAATATGCGCAGACGTTTAATCTTCACTTGAATCCTCAGGTGAATTTTTATGGTTCGCTCAAAGGTGCTGAGGATAACTGTGATCAGGGTTTCCAGCATATTACGTTGTGTCCTGATGAGGATTCTGAGGTGCCGCCTAGTGAGGAGCCTGTAGAGTCTGAGGAACCTACTCCTTCTGAGGAAGAGGAAGTTGAGCCTACTAAACCTTCCAAGGAAACAGAGGAGCCAACCTCTAGCGAAGAACCACAGGAGTCTGAAGATCCTACACCTTCTGAAGAACCACAGGAGTCTGAGCAGGTTAAGCCTGTGAAGCCAGTTGAGCGTCCTGAGGAACGTGAGGAGCCTAAGATTCCTGTTGTTCCACCAACTGTGCCTGACACAGACACAGAGCAGGGTGAGATCGTTACCACCGTTGTAGAGCCTGAGCAGGACGAACCTGCCGATTCTAAACCAGAATCTAAGCCTGCACCTAAGACCGTTATTTCTGAAAGTGTGAAGGATAACGTCGCTAAGCAGGCTAAGACTGTAGCGAAGAAAGACCGTCCTAAAGTTACTACTGGTGGTCACTTGCGCGTAGCGTAACAGCTGTTTAGCGAAAAACAAAAGACCTTATACCAACTGGTATAAGGTCTTTTAGGTATGTTTAGTTAGTTTTCGGCACCTGCTGCTGTGTGTCCTGTGCGGTGGATGATTTTACTTGTCGCCAAGTAGAGCACCATGCCACCAAGCGCAATGAAGGCAAGAATCCACAAGAGAGTCGCTGCGGTCTGTTGTTCAGGAGTAGCAGCTCCTCCTGGAACGTAGGAGAGGAAAGCAAGCCCGGTTGGGGCTAGTTCCAGTAGCTTTGCACTGTAGGCAATGCCGACGGGGATTGCAATGTTGATAGTGAGGTTGTAGAAGCCGATGGCAACCCCAGATTTTTCTGCGCTAATCCTGCTTACTGAGGTAGAAACCAGTGGCGCGTAGATCGTCGCAAAGCCAGTGGGGAAGAGAATCATGGAGACTACCAACACGGCTACTGGCGCGTCGATAAAAATTGCTGGCAAAATCAGTGCCGCGGTAATGAGCACCAAACCAAGAATAATGGTGCGGTGTGAGCTGAGCACTCTACCAACTCGACCAGCGAAAATACCCGCCAAAATGGCGCAAATATACCCAGGTGCGAGGATATACGACGCACCACTGAGGTTAATGCCATGCAAGGAATCAACCATATAAGGCAAAAGAATGGCGGTATAACCTAGCTGCACTGAGTAGACAATAAGGACAATGAGCAAAATCAAAATATATTGTGCATTGCTAAAGAATTCCGGTTTGACCAGTGCGTTCTTATTGTATTTCACGTGCGCAGCAAAGAGCACAATACCAACGGCAATGGGAATGAGGAACACCGCATTGAATGCTTGGATATATAGAATAACCGAGGTGGCAATGACTGCAATAAAGAGCAAACCTAGGATATCCACATGAGCGCTGGTTTTTGCCTGGGGCGGTACAGTCTTAATCAGGAAAGGAATGGCAAGAACCAAAGCACAAGAGATGAGGAACATTGCTGTCCAGGAGATATAAGTGGCGATAAAACCTGAGGTGAGCGTACCAATCAGCATGGCTGCTTGGAAAGAAGATGTGGAAAAGCCCAAGTAGGTTTTTTGATCCTTTTCGCTGAGGTACTTAGTTACATAAATAACGTATAGTGTTTCTGCTGCTGCTAAGCCTGTGGTCTGAATAACTCGCCCGGCAAGAACCATTGGCCACACATTTTGGAACGCAAAACCAAGGATGGAACCTAGCGCTACCATGCTAATGCCGGCAATCATGAGTTTGCGGATTGAAATCGCGTCGGCAAGCGCAGCGTAGACCACAGCGCCAATACCAATGACGATACCTGCCAGGGTTGCTTGCAAACTTGCTGTTGAGGGGCTCAAACTGAGATCTTCGGCAATGGGTTTTGTCATGAACTTAAAGCCGTTATCGACGACCAAGCTAAACACAAAGCAGAACAATAAGATGGGCACAGCTGCCTTTGGTGAGGACACATTAGCTGTGGGTTTGCTGAGGTTATGTGCGTGAGAAGAAGTCATGGTGTTAGACCTTTGCTAGTGGTAATGCCAATTCCATCATGGTGGTAAACGCAGTTTCGCGCTCCTGGGCGCTGGTTTTTGCGCCGGTGCGGATATTATCGCTGACTGTAAAAATACCCAGTGCCTCCACACCAGCTTGAGCAGCTGTGGCATACAATCCAGCTGATTCCATTTCTACCGCCAACACGCCCATGCGTGCCCACCGCAGATGTGCATCTTCGGTGTCATTGTAGAAAATGTCACTGCTGAGGATATTTCCCACATGAGTATCAATGCCTGCTGCGCGTGCACGCGCTCGTACATCTTCAATGAGTCGGAAAGAACCAGTGGGGGCATAGGTGCCCGGAATATCATATTGGTGCAGGAATCGAGAATCAGTCGAAGCTGATTGGGCAATGATGACGTCATACAGGTTGAGGTTTTCCTGTAATGCACCACACGACCCTACGCGAATGAGTTTTTTCGCCCCAAAAAAATGAATGAGCTCGTAGGCATAAAGCGAAATAGAGGGAATACCCATGCCAGAACCCATCACAGAAATAGGTGCCCCCTCAAAGGTTCCGGTGTAGCCAAGCATATTGCGCACGGAGTTAAATTGCTGCACGTTATCTAAATAAGTCTCAGCAATAAACTTGGCGCGCAGTGGATCACCGGGCAATAACACTGTGGGGGCGATAGGCACATCACCAGGGTTAATGTGCGGTGTTTGTACGTTATTCATATAGTGAGCCTAAACTGTCTCATGCCTGACTGGCAATTGCTGAGAAAAACTAGGGGGAGCTGGCTATGATCTGGTGCGTCGGTGAAGGCGTGGTACTGCGTCGATAAGCGCTTGGGTGTAGGAGTGTTGTGGGTTGGCAAGCACGTCGGCAACTGCGCCTTGTTCGACGATCCTGCCTTGATGCATCACAACAAGATCATTGCATAATGCCTGGACAGCAGTGATGTCATGAGAAACAAACACAAGAGTGAGATTATGCTCAGTGACCAACTCATTGAGCAGGTCAAGAATTTTTTTGCGCACGCAAATGTCGAGTGCAGAAACTGGTTCGTCGGCAAGCACAATGCGTGGGCGTGGGGCGAGAGCACGCGCAATGGAAATGCGTTGGCGCTGTCCCCCGGAAAACTCATGGGGGAAACGGTGCATATGTTCTGGTTTGAGCCCTACATCACGCAGTACTTCAGCGACTCTATCTCGGTCAGGGGTGGGCAAAGTCTCATTGATAATGTGTTCGATACGCATACGAGGGTCAAGTGAGCCAAACGGATCTTGGAAAATCATCTGAAAATCCGCATGAATATGCACAGCACCTGAGCTGGGTTTTTCTAAACCTGCGATCATCTTGAGTGTAGTGGTTTTTCCAGATCCAGACCCACCCACAATACCTAGCCGCTCGCCGCCATGAACTGTGAGATCAACTTGCTCGACTGCCACCGTGTGCTTATATTTTTTCGCCACATCACGCAACTCAATAAGCACCTGTTTACTTGGTTGATGTGCGGGCGCAGGATCGAGAATAGACGCCGAGACAAGCATACGGGTATAAGAATGTTGTGGATCATGAAGCACAGTGTGGGTATCACCGCGTTCTACAATCTGCCCATCCTTCATGACCAGCACCTGCTCGCATACCTGGGCCACCAGACCTAAATCATGAGTAATAAACAAGAGGCTCATGTCGTACTTGTCCACTAGCGAGTCGATGAGCTGCATGATTGCCGCTTGGCTGGTCACATCTAAGGCAGTAGTAGGCTCATCACAGATAAGCAGCTGAGGTCTATGCGCCAGTGCCATCGCAATGATAATTCTTTGCCGCTGCCCACCAGAGAGCTGATGAGGATAACGCCCAAAAAGCTCAGCGCCTAATTCCACATCACTGAGTAATTCCAGTGCAATACGCTTGGCAGTGCGCCTGCTCATAGTCCGTCCGGCATGGATACGCACTGCTTCTACAATTTGCTTTCCGACGCTCATCAGTGGGTTGAGCGCAGTCATAGGCTCTTGGAAAATCATTGCTATGCGATTGCCTCGGATGGCACACAGCTGCTTTTCTTCGGTTGTGAGTAGTTCTTTTCCGTCGAAGATAATGCTGCCTTGGGCGTCGATAAGCCGCATAATAGCCAGGGCAGTGAGGGTTTTACCTGAGCCGGATTCGCCAATAATCCCCAGGCGTTGCCGAGCATGAATATCAAAAGACACAGAGTGCACTTGGTTAAGCACGCTGAGATTTTCCACACGCAGCACGCATGGCATAGTCATGTGCTCTGCTTTGGTGTCCTCGTTGTTTTTCTTGTTGTTATGCACGTGGATCATTGTTATCTCGCAGACCATCGCCGAGTAGATTAAACCCAAGGACACTCACTGCAATGGCACCTCCTGGTGCCAGAGCTAGGTGCGGGGCAGAACTCAAAAAAGAACCAGCAGCTTGGAGCATTCTTCCCCAGCTTGGAGTCGGGGGAGCAGTGCCTAGACCTAAGAAACTCAGTCCGGCCTCAGCCAAAATAGCAAGGGCAAAAGCAATAGAGGCTTGAACAATAATGACTCCCATGATATTCGGCACCACATGACGTAGCGCTACGTGCATATTGCTTTTTCCTGCACTATAGCTTGCTGCAATAAAGTCGCGAGTCATAACCGACAAGGTGGCGCTGCGGCACACTCGAGCAAAAGCAGGCACACTGGCTATGCCAATGGCAATCATTGCGGTGAGCGTCGAGCCGCCAAAGATGGCACTGGCGATAATTGCCATGAGCAAAGCCGGGAAAGCGAGGAAAAGATCAGCGCCACGCATGATAAGTATTTCTGCAAGCCCACGACGCATACCTGCATAGATCCCCAAAGGAATACCGAAACAAGCAGCAACGGCAACTGCTATTACTCCGACGAATAATGTAATACGAGCCCCCACCATAAGTTGGCTGAAAATATCACGACCATAGCGGTCTGTACCACACAGGTGCTGCCATGACGGTGCAGCTAGCCGCAGTGCTGGATCGACGTGGAGTGGATCATAGGGAGTCCAAAAGAAAGACACGATGGCGGTGCTCATAATGCCAATAACGATGACCAGACCGACATATCCAGTGGCAGAAATTCCGCGTAATGCCTTAGGAGCTTGCAATGCTTGAGGCGTGGGGGTGCTCATTGTTATGCCTTCTTTCGGATACGCGGATCAATGAGAATGCACAGTAGATCAACGACAGCATTGGTGACTATTGCAAAGACCACCAACACCATAACAATAGTTTGCACCGTAATGAGATCCCTACCATTGACCGCGTTGAGTAGCATTGTGCCCAGACCAGGTATGACAAAAACTTTTTCAATGACCACAGCGCCCACTATCAAGGAAGTCAGTTGCACCCCAGAGACGGTAATCACTGATAATGCAGCATTGCGTAATCCATGAGCTCTTAATGCGCCCAAGGCAGATAATCCTTTTGCTCTGGCGGTGCGCATAAAATCTTCATGCATGATGTCGAGAATCGCGGTACGCACGTAGCGGGTCATAATTGCAGCTTGCACAATTCCTAAGGAAAAAACCGGCAAGATGAGTCTGGCACAAAACCCAGAGAAGTCACTATCAGGGCTTACCCAGCCATTGGGGGGTAGCCAACTGAGTTTGATGGCAAACAAGGCAACGAGGAGAATCGCTGCCAAAAAGCTCGGGATGGCAATGCCAAGTTGAGAAAAAACCCCGATGAGTTTTCCGTCGATATGCTGCGTACGCCACGCAGCCCACACACCTGCAGGAAGAGCAATTACTAAAGCAAAGAACATGGAGCTAAGCACCAAAATGAGGCTCACGGCGCTGCGGTCGAATACCAGTGGAGAAATATCAGTACCGGAGGTAAGTGAGGTGCCAAAATGACCAGTTAACAGCCCAATGACCCAGGAAAAATATTGCACGGTCAGGGGGCGATCTAACCCTAGGGAATGTTCTAGCTGAGCTATGGTCTCCGGGGAGGCGTTAATTCCTAAAGCAATGTGTGCAGGATTACCAGGAACAATGCGTAGGGCAATGAAAATGATGAGGCTTGCTATCCATATGGTGAGTCCATAGCGGGCTAAGGTGAGCGCAATGGTTTTCATTGTTGCTCCTCATGAGCAGCTGTGGATGGGGTCGCGTGGGTGCTAACTCGGGGATTAGTTCCGGTATCAATTCCGGCAAAGGCTAAGCCGTCACTGACGATGTTAATGGGAATGTTGGTAATTGAGCGCCGTGCAACGACGATATTCGGCAAATTGAATAAGGTATCTGCCCCTGCATCATTCATGATTTCTGATACTGCTTCTTGCATGAGTGCGTTATAATCTGCTGCTGGTGCCTGATCGGCTTCTCGCAGTACATCTTGCACTTTTTTATTATCAAAGCCAAGGTAATAATGAGGGTCGGCGAAAAGAGTCGGAATATCGCGCGGTTCCACATGAGCCACAATCGACATATCGTAATCTTTTCCTTTCATTACCTTTGCTAACCATACAGCGGGGAACTCAGTGGACTCAATAGACACATCAAAACCAATATCACGCAATTGCGAGTACAACATTTCGGAGATATTTTGCGCATAAGGCAAGGACGGCACTGAAATAGTAATTTTGGCACCCCATGCATGAGCTTGGCGCATGAGCTCTCGTGCTTTGGCTGGATCAAATGAGTACGGTGAACTGCCTACATACCAAGGATCAGTAGGAGCCACAGGAGTGCCTCCAGTATCAACACCAAAACCATCCCAGGCTGCGTCGATAATTCCTTGACGATCCACACCATACAGTACCGCTTGGCGCACCCGAACATCATTAAAAGGGGCACGCTTATTATTCATGCTGAGTAGGACTTCACCTTGAGTAGACCCCACAGAAATGTCCAAGTTTTTTTGTCGTTTGATGAACTCAAGCAGCTCCGGTGATTGCAAACCATAAGCAATATCAATATCCCCACTACGAATCGCATTAGATAATGCAATAGGATCAGCAAAATAACGCAGCAATACAGTCTTTGCCTTAGCGGGAGCCCCCCAATAGTCTTGACGTGCTTTATAGCTTATCGACGTCCCGACCGACCAATTAGTGACGGTATAAGGACCAGTACCGATAGGGTCGGTAGCCAGTGTTGCGATCCCAGAAGGGGACATCATAGCGCCAATGGCCGTGCCCATATTCCATAACCAAGAATTAGATCGAGAATGGAGCACTACTTTTAAGGTGTAGTCGTCAATTACTTCTGTGCGAGCAACAACAGACATCTTGGTTTTTAAGCCATTTGTCCAGGCATCAGAACGTACGCGATCAATGGAAAATTGTGCGGTATGAGCATTAAAAGCTGTACCATCGCTAAAAAACACATTCTTTACTAAATGGAATATATATTCTGTGCCTTGGGCATTTTCTTCCCAACTATGCGCAAGCAGGGGTTCGAGCGTTCCTTGTTGATTGATACGCACAAGACCTTCATACACATTACCCATGAGAGCTTGGGGAATAGCAGCACCAGCGGTGGTAGTGAAATCCAAAGAAGCAGGAGCAGCAGTAGCACCAATGGTCAATGTGCGTTGTGTGTCTGATGGGACTGTAGATACAGCAGTATGCCCAGCGGAACACGCACTGAGAAAACATACTGCTAAAAGCACTAAAACGGAGCACAATTTGCCATGCTGCTGCTCATTATCAAGCATGACAGTAGGGTAACTGCGCTAGGCGACATGACACAAATATGGGGGTGATAGTAGCCATTGGTGCAGCTACCGCGTGTCTACACGAGTATCTATAGCGTGTCTATAGAGTTTAATTCCCATGCCTGGGCCAATAACCGCAATGATTCCATAGTGTCTTGCCAGCGTGGTGCACGCAAAGAAATCATCAGCTCATCTGCCTGCGCATGACGCTGGAATTTTTCTAAATAGTCTCGAACCTCATCCGCAGTTCCTACTGCGGTATAACGCATCATGTCCAAAATTTTACGACCAGCATAGGAATCCATAACTTGATCGAGCTGCACATCATTAAGATAACGTCCACGAGATGCCATATTCCGCACCCATGCACGTTGTACTTGCACAAAGCGCTCATGCGCCTGGGCACTTGTTGGCGCAGCTAACACATTGACAGCAGCAATAACATATGGCTTATCCCCAGAGCGCTGTGGCTGGAATTGTGCACGATACAAACTTACTGCTTGCTCCAGCAAATCAGGGGCAAAATGCGAAGCAAAAGAATAAGGTAGACCAAGACGAGCAGCCAACTCAGCACCAAAAAGCGACGAACCGAGAATATAGAGCGGAATATGAGTACCAGCTCCAGGCACAGCGCGTACCCCATCAATAATCGATTCATCAGCTAGATATTTCTGCAGCTCAACCACATCATCCGGGAAAGTTTGTGCAGCATCAGGTAAGCGTCGTAAAGCACGACCAAGTGTGAGCTGATCGGTACCAGGGGCGCGACCTAAACCTAAATCAATACGGTCAGGATAAAGCTCAGCAAGGGTGCCGAATTGTTCAGCAACAACATAAGGAGAATGATTAGGCAGCATAACCCCACCAGCGCCTAACCGAATACTATTTGTCTGCGCACCAATATGTGCGATAAGCACCGCGGGGGAGGCAGAAGAAATAGAAGACATATTATGATGCTCGGCATACCAAATACGCTGGTATCCGAGCTTTTCCGCCTCTTGTGCTAATGCTACTGAACGCTGGAAACTCGTACCTGGGCGCTCATGATCAAAAATCATGGCAAAGTCCAAAATAGATAAAGGGGCGCGAGTAAACTGTTCTGACATATTTTTTCCTTAGCAAAAGAAGCGATAAATAGCACGGTAATCTGTCAGAACAACGCAGCAGCAACGCCTTTTATTCCCGGCTAGTCCTAGCGCGATCGCTAGAAAGAACAGTCCCGCGTCGATAATCCACCCCGGTACCAATGACAGCAGCAAGCAGAACCGGCATAATCCAGCCCAGATCCATTGCGGACAATGGTACCCAAGCAACATAGTGAGGAACTACAATGCTCAGCGCACTAAAAATCGCTGCAGTCCACACCGCAAACGCAAAACCATAGTGAAGCTGAAGCACAGGGAAGAGCTTATCGACGATAGTAAGGAAAATAATGCTAATTGCAATGGGGTAGAGGAAAGAAATAATAGGAACTGCAATAGTGAGCACTGTGGAAAGCCCCAAAGAAGCCACAATAAAAGAAATCAGACTAAAGCTGATGACCCAGGTGCGATAAGAAAAACGCGGCAGTAGTCGGTGAAAAAACTCACTCGTTGCTGCTAATAATCCGACCGCAGTAGTCATGCACGCGAGCAATACGATTGCCCCTAAGACAATCTGACCAGGGCGACCAAGCATTGCATATGATGCTTGTGCCAAGAGTGCGGCACCATCGTCGAAACTTTGCCCATCGGGGATATTGTGCCCGATGAAAGCCAAACCCACATAAATAGCGGCGAGCAAAGAACCAGAGATGAGAGCCGCAATAGTAGACATACGCACTAAATTGGTGGGTTCTTTAATATCATCAGCGTCGATAATGCCACTTGGGCCGCTGGCAGCCTCAATTTCCCGAGAACTAATAGCTGACGAGTTCTCTAAAGCGGCATGACGCAGCGCCGAGGTAACCAGAATGCCGAAAGTCAATGCTGATAGCGAATCCATAGTCATATACCCCTCATGCAAGCCTACGGCTAAAGGATTCTGCGCAAACTTTTCGGTGGCTATGGCAGAGCTACCCGGTAACTGAAAGAAAGCCGTGACGATGAGCACTCCCAGCAAAACCAACAGGGCAGGGGTGAGCCACTTACCCAGGCGATCGACTAAACCGGTGGGATTAAAAGCTAAGGCAAGAGCTGCGCCAAAGAACAACACATTAAAAATCACCGACGCAAGCGTTGAGTCCAGACCAAAAACAGGTGTTATCGACATCGAAAAACTCACGGCACCAGTGCGCGGAATCGCATAAAAAGCTCCAATTGCCAGGTAAGTTGCCACCGCGAATGACACACTAAACACTGTGCCGCCACGTGCGCTGAGGTCACGAATATCCCTACCAGAAAGTGCAACAGCAATAATTGCAATCACAGGCAACACCACGGCACCAATTAAGAATCCAATGGTAGCGGGCAGGAAATTATCTCCCGAACCAGCCCCGACGACGGGCGGGAAAATAAGATTTCCCGCTCCAAAGAACATGGAAAAGAGCATAAGAGAAATAGCTACCAATGCCGAAGGCGGTACAGCGAGACGATGTCGTTTAGTTTTAGCGAATAAAGATTTGTGGGACATAAAAATTTTCTAGAGTAACAAAGAATAAAAATTAGGTGTGCGCACTATGGCATTCATAGTGCTTGTACTGCTTCTTCCATACGAGAAAGAGCACGGTCAAGAACCTCACGGGAAGTAGCAAAATTAAGGCGAACGCAATTTTTGCCCAACTCACCAAACCACTCACCGTCGTTCAGCATGACCTTTGCCTTTTCCAAGAAAAACTCAGACGGATTGCCAGGGACAACAGTATCGGAAAAATCAAGCCAAAGTAAATAAGTAGCTGCCGGTGCACATAATTTGATACCAGGGAAACGACGAGGTAATTCCTCAACCAAAAAGCGTCGATTAGCATCCAGATAAGCCAATTCCTCAGCCAAAAACTCGCGCCCATGCGTATAGGCAGCCTCGGCAGCAATCAGACCAAAAGTAGAAACACCGTCTTTGACAATAGGGGAAAGAGCATTCCACGTGCGTACATCCTCAGCATTAGAGAAAATAAGCTGTGCACATTTAAGCCCAGCAGTATTCCATGCCTTTGAGGTTGCAGTGGCTGTGATACACACCCGAGCCGCAGTGTCAGAAACACCAGCTGCGACAATATGCGTGCCCTCATACACCAGTGGGGCATGAATCTCATCAACCAAAACTCGAGCATCATAGCGCGCTGCCAGGTCACAGAGCTTAACGAGATAATCCTGCTTAAAGACAAACCCCAATGGATTAAAAGGATTACACAGCACAATCGCCCCTGCACCTTGTTGGAAGGCAGCTTCTACCTCAGCTAAATCAATGCCATCTCTGGCGTCGAGAAACACGCCTTCGCGGTTGGTCGTCGAAAGCAACTGGAAAAATGGTGGATAAGCAGGAACCGGAATAATAACAGCAGAATCTTTGCGGGTAAAATGCTCAATCGCGATACACAACGCACGTACCACATCGGGCACCGGAAAGATCCACTCCGGGCGCGCTGGATAACCATAATGATCCTGGTAGAACTGTGCCGTTGCTGCCGCAATACCCGCATTATCAGGTGGATAACCAAAACTCTCATGCTCCACGGCACGTGCAAGAGCCTCGGTAATTGCTGGACAAGTGCTAAAATCAGACTCGGCTACCCACAGCGGGATAACATCATCAGGGTAGCGAGTCCACTTTAACGTGCGACGATTCTTTAATTCTGCATAACTTGGAAATAACATAGGCTCCATACTAGACCAGTATTAGACCGTCTAGTCTATTTAAGTTCCTTAGAACTCCTTAGAGTTCTTTAGCCGTGAAAACCAAAGCGCTTGAGCTTGGCTTTGTTCTCTTCACTACTATGCAAAGTCAAATCCAATAACTGAGAATAAATACCGCCAGTGTGAGCCAATTGAGCAGGGCTGCCAATCTCATCAACCTCGCCTTTATCTAGCGTAATGATTGTATCCACATCGGCAATGGTCGAAAGCCTATGCGCAATGATAAGCGTTGTTCTGCCCACCATCAGCTCATCAAGACCTGCTTGTACCGCAATCTCTGCTTTTGCGTCGAGCGCTGACGTAGCCTCATCGAGAACCAAAATAGGCGCATCCTTGAGCATCGCTCGTGCAATGGAGACGCGCTGCTTCTGCCCACCAGATAAACGCAAACCGCGCTCACCAATCACAGTGTGATAGCCGTCGGGGAAAGCAGAAATAAAATCATGAGCATGCGCTCGCTTAGCGACGGCAATCACATCGTTCAGCGACGCATCAGGGCGACCATAAGCGATATTCTCAAAAATCGTTCCCGAGAATAATGATGCCTCTTGGAATACCACACCCACATTGGCGCGCAATTGCTCAGCTGAAAGATGCCTCACATCATGGCCAGCAACCATGAGCTGCCCTGACGTCGGACGATACAACCCAAGGAGAAGATTAACAATCGTAGATTTTCCACCACCTGATTCACTGACCAAAGCGATACGTTGATTCTTGGCGGCTTGAAAACTAATCGAGTTCAGTACCGGTTCGTTGCTCTCATAGGAAAAACTGACATTATCGAAGCTAATCATGACATCGGAAGCAATATCAGTTTCTGGCAATTGTTCTGGTTTATGGGTGCTCAGCTGTGGAACGTCGGAAGCCTGAGTAGCAGCAGCAATTTCTTTGTTGACGGTATTTTCAAGATTGTGTTCCATAACCTCGAAATAATCTTTGGAACCAGCAATCGCTCGCTGCGTGGTATCAACCACCCAACTCATCATGGTCATAGGCTGACGCGCCATATTCACCAACTGCAATAACAACACCATATCGCCCAGGCTAAACGCGCCTTCGAGAGTGCGGAAGAACAGCATGAGATAGATAGCGAAGAAAATCACATCCATCACTCCGCCGCGCAGCACATCCATAAGATGCCACCACGAGGATTGCGTCTTGGTGTAGTTCACCGTATGGCGATAGCGCTTCGCAAAAGTATCTAATTCGCGCAGCTCAGAGACAAAAGATTTCACAACTTTAATCTGACCAACAACTTCGGCAAACCGACCCCCGGCAAGATCAATCTGCTCATTTTTCTTACTCTCGGTACTCTGCCAGCGTTTACTGGTCAAAGAAGTAAGCCACATATAAATCGGGATAATCGCGGCAAGGAGCAAAGCCAAAGGCCAGTAGTACCATGCCGAAATACCTAGCACAGCGCCAAGGGTAATAAGCATGGGAAAGAAACTATTAGCCATCGACTGCAATGCTTGAGTAATGGAAGAAATAGACCGATCCAAACGCGCAATGATCGTACCAGTTACCTGATTATCAAAATAACGCTGCGGCATTCCCAAAAGCTGCGCAAAATACCTCGTAGAAAGAATCTGACGCATTCGTGCAGCCATAACATCACCAATGTATCCACCCACATTGCGCAAAATAGTGTTTAATAATTGGGCTACGAGCAACGCAATAGCAAGCACCATGAGATGGCTTTTTGCCTCAGCCCACCCCGATTTACCCGACTTGTCGGAGAGCGCTTCGACGATCGTATCTGTAGCATCGCGCAAAATAAAAGGAATAAGCAATGATAAAAGCGAAATAATAACTGCGCTGCTTATCACTCCCAAATAATAAGGCCATAAGGTTTTTGCGCTGCGTAAAATTCTTGTGATCGAACCCATTATGCAATAAACACCGAAACTTTCTAAACTCTTAAGACAAGCTAGAATCATAGTAACGAAGAAAACAATACGCTCATGTTGCCTACTGCGCTGCGTTGCGGCTGCATTGTTGTGGATATTGAGCTAGTTAGACAAAGGAATTATCAATGAAGAAAAAGAGCATTGCTGCTGTGACAATTATCGCCACCATGACGTTAAGTGCCTGTAGTGATGAACAAAAAACTGCTAATTCAGAAATCTCACTAGCACCGACCACTACCACTGCGCCAGCGTTTGTTGCCCAACCAGTTGAGCCTATTACCGTAACGGATTTTACAAAGCCTACGGAAGATCCTGGACTCCATATCTCAGTAGAGCTGCAAGGAACAGGGTATAACCAAGAAGGCGGAGGCAACTTTGTTTATGTGCTTATTACCAACAACAATGATGTTCCACTGCCGCCAAATGCACTTGGGCAGCCAACCTTAAGTATTTCTGGCTCAGAAGCCTCGAGGGTATCTGGAGGAACTATCGCACTTGACCTGCCACTTGGTCCCCACGCGTCGACTAACCTAGCCTTTGCTTTTGACACCAGCTATGGCAGCCTTTACGACGCTACCTTTAGCATTGGCAATCTTAGATTCACCGGTGACCTCAACAACGCATAGCGTGCTACCTGCGACTTTTCCTTTTAGTCGTCTCTTTTAGCCCCGTGGAACCCTTTTGCGTTTCTACTCGTCTATTTCTTTTTGAGTGTGAACTGTGTCTACTACGCAGCACACTAAAAAGAAGAGTAAGGAATGTTCATGATTTTTACAACGCAAAAGGATATGCGCAGTTACCTGGGCATAACGCTGCACAGTATGTTCATGCTGTGCAGCATATGTTTTGTGCTTTGCGCATGTTCTACCGCAGGCAGCAGCAAAGAGGAGGGGAAAGCTGCTGCTTCGTCAAAACTTGCCACATCGGTAGTCACATCAACATCAGGGAAACCGACATCCGCTGTGGCAACTTTTGACCGAGATTCCCCCGACTTTCACTACGTCAATATCTGCGCCGAGCTTTCGACGGAACAGTTTAGGGAGATGGGGCTGGAATTTACGGGGGAAGTTTATGAAGGAGAACATAAGTATCCACATATCGGATGTTCATTTGGATCACAGGAAAAAGATATTTCTGATTCTGATACTCCCGATATAGATGTATCAGGTGTGAGTAAATATCTTATTGTTTTGGGAGTGGATACCTCTAGCAGAGAGATGGTGGAAGAAAAGACAACAAGAGTATGGGATATTACAGACCCTATGTTGGTTGGGGCGTATGCTAGTTTGCTCCAGGGGCCACCTGAGCAATGTATGGCTAGTATAGCCACGCCTAATGGTCGTCTTTATGCTGCGTATGCTTCAGGCATTCATTCCGAAGTCGGAAACGAAGAATTATGCACAATGGCAGCACGAACATTGAGACAAATATATCTAATGAAGTGGGGGAACAATGGATCTATTGCTTGACATAAAGGAATTAGGGGCAGCAACGAACACTTTGATAGTTTTAGCAATGACCTCTACAACTGGGATTGGTTTTTCCGATATAGATACAATCTCAGGCGGCTATTCAAGCGTATCTGGATTAGACCAGTTAGGTGCTGGGCACGCTATGGTGTTGCATGGTGGCGTTGGTTCTGCACAAACGATTCTAAACTCTTTTAATCAGCAGCTTTCTTGGTTGAGCAAGAATGCTCGTATTACATTGCGAGCTTTAACAGGGCAAAATAGCTACATGGGGCGAGCAATGGATATTGCTGATGAGGGTGGCAGTGTTGGTGCAGAGGCGGCTCTTTTCCCAATGCGTCCACCAACGCGTTTCGAGAATTTCTTTTTCCCACCACCAGTAGTAGCACCAGCAACATCAATAGAAGCACTAGCAGCGTCGTTGGCGGCAACTAATGATGCTGATGTTGTGGCAGCAAGCACTACATGGAGAAATATGAGTAACCATTGTGCACAAGTCGCTGCTCAGCTACGTGGCGTAGCAGGACAAATCGCAGCAGCAAATAGTGGTGTTGTATTTGATAGAGCAGTAGCTCGAATCAATGAGATGGCTACGCAAGGTGAATTCTTTGCAGCCAATGCTCAGATATTAGCCAGTGACGTAGACAAACTATCAATGATTAAAGCAGCCATGCTCAGTGAAGTATCGGCAGCATTACCAGCGATAGAGGCGATCACTGATCCGGTAGAACGTAAAGCAGTAGAGCAAGGTTATCTTGCAAAAATGCAGGCTTCTTTGGCAAGCTATGTCGCTGCAGCGGTACCAAAGATTAACAATCTCATGGTCAACAATGCTGCACTCAGTGGGGGAATAGGTACTGAGATTGGCATGGATGCCATTGCAGGCAAGGGGCGGACCAACACATCTGGGTTAGGTGCCACAGGTGCACCAGTGGCCACGCATAGCGCAGCCGCACAACCCGGGGCAGGTAATTTCAACGCAATTGATGCGCAAGCAGCAAAACTCAATAATGCTGAAATGGCGCATATCGCAAGCAATCCAGCAGCAACAAATACGCACACTGGAGCTGGATCAGCAACACCCACTTCTGGTGTTGCGCCTACATCACCGCAGGGGCTATCTTCTCACAACGCGATGAGCACACCAGCTATGAACTCTGCACTTAATCCAGTTGCTCATAGTACACATGGTGGCTCAGAGTTAGCAGGTCATACTGCTACACGCAGTGCAAGTAGTGGATTAGGCGGACATAGTCAGTTTGGTTCGACAACTACTTCGCACGACAGTCATACAGCGCACAATGCTAAAAGCGCCAACAGGAAAGCAGCCTTAGCATCTGCTGGACTAGGTCTTGGCACACTCGGTGGTGTACGTGGTGCAGGATCACTTTCTGCAAGTGGTACTTCCGGGTTACCTCAGCAATTGGCAGGTACGTCAGCATTACGGGCTATGAATATGTCAGGTTCGGGCTCAGGTGCAGGATCATTGCCAGCTATGGCAAGTAACTCTGCACCACCAATGCAGGCAGTAGCACAAGGACGCGGGGCAAATATGATGGGAGGAATGCCAATGCAATCTGCTGCTTCAAGCGCCAAGTCCAATAAAAAGCCCAAAGGGATTATCACTGAGGTAGAGGTTGACGACAACATTGCGGCACTCATAGGAAAACGCGAAGGAGTTGTTCCGGGAGTGATTGGTGCCTGGGTAAGAAATTAACTCACGGCACTGTTAAGGAAAACAACGGCACCAATGGTTAACGCAGCACAGGGATGAAATGAGCGCTCGATAATGGGCGCTCTACCCAATCAGGACGATGGTTAAGCTCATAAATAACTTCATATAAGAACCGATCAACAATATAGGCAGATAGCACCATGTCATTGAGTGTTTCGTAGGAAGTTGTTTGTCGATATCCAGATAAGAACTCGTGTTGTGGGAACTCAAGACCAGCGTAATGAAAACTACGCGCGATACCAGCAATATCTCGCAGTGGAGAATCAAGGACTGTGTTGTCTGAGCCTGGTTCGCCCTCAAAATCGAGGAAATAAAAACCAGAAGTATCAGAGAGTATCTGTCCTAAGTGCAAATCGCCATGAATACGCTGGGTAGGAATCGTTGCTACCTGAGTAAGCTGGTTATACAGCTGACGTGCTGATGATACGAAAGGAGAAATGAGCTCACTAGCCTGGGCAAACTCATCAAGTCGAACATTGAGCTGATTGGCGAGAGCAACACCAGAAATATGTGAGTGTGGGCAGTTCCGGAATAGTTCTTGGTGAATCTCACCAAGACAAGTCCCCAGCTCAGCACTCCGCGCAAGCAAACGTGGACGCATAGAATCATTATGAATCGCAGACCAACAATCCTGTGCCGTGCCAAGAAACTCGGTAATAATACCAAGAGTGTAGGTATTCCCATCAAGAGAGTAAGTCATATAGCCCACCAAGGTAGGGATATGCTTCGTGATGAACTGAGGCAACACCACCTCAGGACTCAAACCATCAGGTAAATCCGCATAAAATTTCCATATAGTCCGAGGATAAGGTGCCCGCGCCTGATCAGCTCTAACCACAAAAGAGTCATTAGTTTGCTCAACATCTAGAGCTTGAGTGCAAACAATACCGAACTCATCAGGAACACACCCATGTAACTGCACCCCATCTGGAATATCTCCACTACACAGTGCCGCGATTAAGTCACCGCACTGTGCACTACTAAAAGGATTTTTCATCTGAATTACTCATCTCTACGGAACACACCACGCAAGTGTGCAAAAGGGTCAGCAACAAGTGTGGCGTGCGCATCAGCCAAAGAAACCGAAAGGACCTGAGCTGACTCACCATAGGGGTTCCAGTCAGGTTTATGACCACGAATAAACCGCACTGCACGCTCATGAGAACTCGAAACTAATTCCTGAGCAGGATCGCGTAACAACTCCCAGGAAGTTCCAGCGATTTCTGCTTGAGAATTAAATATCCACGGTATATCTGCACAATGCACCCCAGGAGCAGCATCACTTCCTGAGTATTGTATGACCCACGTCGAATGCGGCGCCGCAGCTGCTGTTTTTTCAATAATGCACCGGAAAAAGAAATCAGTGAGCAGTTGTTTATAAGAATCCCAACGATAATGTCGTGCAACCCGATACATTCTGCGCATAAAAGCACGCACAGGTGCAGTAGCACCATAGCGAGACTGGTCAAGTTTGATAGCAGGAGCAAAATTATAAAATTCTTGCTCCAAGCAACTCAACACAATAGGCACCTCTGCCAGCTCAGATGGCTGCCACGGATACGGACCCACGGTAAGATCCAGATACATTTTGCGAAATCGACGATACCGTCGCGTGAGTTTTTCTGGAGCTAGCTTTGCTAAACCTTCTCGAGTCAGCGGCACACCAAGGCTTGCCCGCAACAGAGTCTTACGACGGGCAAAGCTGCTAGCTGGAAAAGCAGGAGACATAAGCCATGCACGTCGAAAAGTTCCTTTATAGTGATCTTTTCGGCACAACCACAGTCCAATTCCCGCGCCCGCCGATTGTCCCATGAGCGTGACATTAGTGGGGTCACCACCAAAATCCTCAATATGCTTTTGTACCCAATCCAAAGCAAGCAAACAGTCATTAACACCGCGATAGTGGCCAGGAGTATCGGCATAAAAAGGTAAAAAACCAGCCAAACTGAGTCGATAACTAATAGTGACCGTAATGATATTGCGTGCAGCAAACCCCGTGCCAGAAAACCACGGTTCTTCTCTTGAGCCACCCTCATACGCTCCGCCATGAATAAAAACCACAACTGGTAAATCATCCCCGCTTTGTACAGTGGCAGGCGTAGTAATACTCAATTGCAAATCATGACCTGGAAAGGCATAAGAGGAGCTAGAGCCAGGAATAGTAGTATCTACTGCGGTTGTGGTGCTGGCGCTTGCTGCACCATGATCAGCACCCTGATTAGCACCATAATCAACATTATGATCTGGATAGCTCGCCAAGACCGCATCACCATAGGTGCTGCTGAGTTTCCCATAGCTGATATAGGGGTAAAAATGCTGTTCACTGTGGGTATTGCCTGCGCTATGTTGGGCATACGAAGTGCGTGAGTTATGTGTTTCACGCGTGCCATGTGTATTGCGTTTTATTCCAACAAACGTGCCTGCAGGGCAGAGTACCCGCTGGGCAGTGGTGTAATCGGGATAAGAATCAGCAGAATGTGGCGGCATGGACACCATCATAGCAATGCTCAAAACAAAAATAAGTGCTAGCCCTATAAAACCACTAACATAGATAAACATGAGCGAACATAACACACAAAACCCATTTTTTAGCCCCTCTACGTTGCCTTATGCACTACCTGATTTCCAAGCAATTAACCCTTCCCACTATGAGCCAGCTGTTGCACACGGCATTGCACAACAGCGTGCAGAAATAACAGACATCATTAACAATCCGGCTGAAGCAACATGGGAAAACACCGTCGAGGCTTTTGAGCGATCAGGAGCAATCCTCAACCGTACTCTAGATGTTTTCTTCAATTTACTTTCCACCGATAGCACCGAAGAATTAGAAGGAATAGCAGAAAGAATTATCCCTGCGCTTACTGCTCATGACGATGATATTTACCTCAACCATAATCTTTACCAACGCATAGCAGCAGTAACCCCACCACAAGACGCAGAGTCCGAACGCTTGCATGAGCATTTACTTCGCCTTTTTACTCGTCGTGGCGCTCAATTAGAGGGACACCAACGCGAGCGTCTTAAAGAAATTAACACCAGATTGTCTGTGCTCAGTGACCAATTTGGACGCAACTTACTCAAAGATACAAAAGAACTAGCAGTATCTTTTGACAATCCAGAACAATTAGCAGGGCTAAGCCCTAGCAGAATTGCCTCTGCCGCGGAAGACGCAGCAGCTTTAGGTAAAAGCGGTACATATGTGTTGCCCCTTGAATTGCCAACAGTGCAGTCTGAGCAAGCAAATCTCACCACGCATCAAGCACGTGCAGCACTCTATGAGGCAAGTCAGCAACGAGGAAAAACCAGCAATGCTCAGTTGGTGATAGAAACGGTGCAATTACGCGCAGAACGGGCACGGTTGCTTGGCTATGATACGCACGCAGACTACGTAATTGCAGAAGAAACAGCTGGTAGTGCTCGTGCTGCTCGTGAATTGCTCTATGACCTTGCTCCTGCAGCAGTCACAAATGCAGAACATGAGTTAAAACTCCTCAGCGAGGCAACCTCTGAAGAAATCACAGCTGCTGACTGGCCATATTGGGAATCACGCGTTCGCGCTCGTGACTTTGATCTCGATGAAGAAGAACTATCGCACTACTTCCCGCTGCGTCAAGTGCTTATCGACGGAGTGTTCTACGCAGCACAACGCCTTTATGGCATAAGCGTCGAACCGCGCCCAGATCTCAAAGGTTATGCCGAGGGCGTAGAAGTATGGGAAGTAAAAGAAGAAGATGGCACTGGTATTGGTTTGTTCGTGACGGATTACTATGCCCGTCCGTCGAAACGCGGCGGGGCATGGATGTCTTCTTTTGTGAATCAATCCCAACTATTAGATTCCAAACCCGTGGTAGTAAACGTGATGGGTATTACAAAACCTGCCGACGGCAGCGAAGCGCTCCTCAGTATTGATAACCTCACCACGCTCTTCCATGAGTTCGGACACGCATTGCATGGACTACTATCCAATGTGCGCTATCCAAGTTTCTCCGGCACCAATGTTCCCCGTGACTATGTGGAGTTCCCATCGCAAATCAATGAAAACTGGGCATTTGATCCAGTGATTTTGCGCAACTATGCACGCCATATCACAACAGGTGAGGTGATTAGTGATGAGCTTGTTGCCGCTATTGAAAAATCTCGTCAATTTGGGCAGGGCTTTGCCACCACCGAGTACCTTGCTGCTGCCATTATTGATCTCGCCTGGCATAGTTTGAGCCCCGAACAAGCTGCACAGTTGAGTGCTGCTGATATTGAACAATTCGAGAAAGAAGCATTGGCGGCGGCAGGTATTGAACTAGAGCAGATAGCGCCGCGGTACCGCTCTACATACTTCAACCATATTTTTGCTGGTGGTTACTCTGCCGGTTATTACTCGTATTTGTGGGCAGAAGCTCTCGACGCTGATGGATTTGATTGGTTCCAAGAACAAGGCGCTGCTGGTACTGGGGAAACTGATACCGCTGCGCGCCAAGCTGGTCAGCGGTTTAGAGATGTGGTTCTTTCTCGTGGTGGCGCTGATGATTACACCCAGGCGTTTATTGCACTACGCGGACGAGAAAAAGATATTACGCCTTTGCTGCGCCGTCGCGGGTTAGCAGGGGCGCTATAAAACATATGGGTGTGGTGATAAGCGGCGCATATCAGTGGTTTATTGCGCGAGTAGATGCGCTGAGTCAATTTTTAACCTCAGCGCCACTATGGCTGCAAAGCCCTGTGGTGCTTATGATCGTGCTGCCGCTCTGTGGTGTTTTAGCATTGATCTGGTTGCGCTGCGTGGACGCGTGCGGCACCTGGATTACGCGGGCTTTTTCCCTCGTAGCCCGACGGCTAGGATTAAAAACAGGATTAAAAACAAAAGTGCGCACACCTCATCTTGACCAAAGTCAAAGTCAAGACTGAGCTACCGTGACACAAAGAGACAACGATACAACTATGGCAAACCCAGAACAATTACGTAAAGAAGATCAACAGCTACCCAAACAAAAGAGAAAATACCCACAATCACGTGTTACCCAGGCATTATATTTATTGCTTGCGGTAGTTTTCATCGCGTGGCTTGTGAGTCTTCTCTAAAACAGTCAGCGCACCTATGTAGCACCTATGTGGCTAAGCGACGACTTGCCTGCGCTATGCGAGCAAATTGTTCTAGACCAGCAAGATCTTCTAACAAAAGAGCTTTCCCAGAAGCATCGCTAAGGGGTATGCACCAGTTAGGGTACATATCTTTAGTGGTTCCTGGTTGATTTTGGATACGAGTATCGCCAACCATGTCCACCAATGCTGTGCAGGTCAGGGCAGAAGGCGTTGCAGCAATAAAGCGATGTAACCCAACAAGAATATCCACCACATCGCCACGTTCCTCGCGCGTGAGGGAATGGAAATCGGTAGCGTCGAGAGCTAAACCGGAAAAAGCACCTTGTTCTTTAACTCGGTTGAGCACTTCGGCTTGCCAGTGCATATCCTGTGCATGATCCGCATGGGATTGTTCACTGTCTGCGCCTAGCAAACCTAGTTGTTGACGTAGCGCAACATGGGTGCCAGCTAAATAACCTGCCGTAGGCGGTAAGTCATGCGTGGTCACTGAACTAAGCGCTAATTGTCGATATTCTTCCTGATAGCGTGGACCTGGATGATGCTCAGAACTCTCGAACCACAAAATAGAGGTGCCCATGATGCCACGATGAGCCAGAGTATGCTGAATCCACGGCTCGAATGTGCCAAGATCCTCGCCAATAACGACGGCATTTGCTCGTGTGGCTTCAAGCGCGAGGATACCAATAAGCGCATTGTAATCGTAGTGAACATAAATGCCCGTTGCGGCAGGTTGCAGTCGCGGAATCCAAAAAAGTCGGAATAACCCGAGAATATGATCAACACGAATGCCACCACAATGGGCAAGGACAGTGCGCAATAAATCGCGCCAAGGAATATAGCCCTGCTCGGCAAGCCGTTCTGGATGCCAAGGCGGCTGGGACCAGTCTTGTCCGTGTTGATTGTAATTATCTGGGGGAGCGCCCACGGAAGCCTCAGGAGCAAGAACCGACGCTAATGTATGGGCATCAGCACCACCTGGGTGAATTCCCACTGCTAGGTCAGCTATGATGCCAATGCGCATCCCAGCGTCGCGTGCTTGGGATTGTGCGGCAGCAAGTTGCTGGTCGCAAATCCACTGTAGCCACATATAGAATTCGGCGGTTTGGGTGATATCTTCAGGCAAAGCATGGGCGCCAGTTTCTGAGTCAGCATGGTGTGACTTATGTTCCTGGGCACACCATAGGGCAAATTCTTTGAGTCCTTCGCCTTGGTCAGTGATAAAATCTTGGAAATCTTGTTCGCGTGCCGCTGCGCGCCCAATATGGAAAATTTCTTGCAGCACTTGTAGTTTTGCTTGATATATCCGGTTACGGTCGATGGTGTCGCTACTGTGGTTGAGGGCACGAAGTTCATTGGCGATGGTATGCACGTCAGCTTTAATATCTTCACTCAAGTCGAGATATTCTGGTATATCCTCTATCCGAATATAAATAGGGTTGATGAATCGCCTGGTGGTGGGTAGGTAAGGGGAGTCTTCCACCGGTGGGAAAGGTTCGGCGGCGTGCAGTGGGTTGATTAACAAAAAATCTGCCTCTGCTTCAGTGGCAAGCAGTTGCGCCAGCTGACCCAGATCATGAAAATCACCCATTCCCCAAGAATTTTTGCTGCGCACAGAATAGAGTTGTGCCATCACACCATGAGCGGGTTTGTCAAGGAAAGTATCAGCAGTATGCAAGCGTTCAGGAGTAATAACAAGAAAAGCGCTCGCCCTAAGCTCATGCGAGCGTAGCGTAAGTGTGTGCCAGCCCAGTGGTAAGTCTACAGGCAGCTTAAACGACGCTTCTCCCCAGGTAATGCCGTCGATAGTGCGTGGGGGAGTCCAGTTGTCGATTTGTTCTGGATAGGCCAGAGAGCCGTCTTCTAGCTGAATCTCTAGGTCGGCTGGGGCACCATCGTGAACGTGTACGTGAAATACATGAGGATCGCCTGCCACGGCCACAATTGCTGGTGGCAGTGGTTGGCTAAAGAGTGCGTTGTGGCGTGCTTGGATTGCGTGGCGTAATTGATCTTCAGTGGGTGCGTCAGAGTTTGCAGAATTTTCGGCGCCTGCGGCAGCGGTATCCTTGTCAAAGGTCACTCCGTAGGCATGGAGGATTTTTAGTATCGTATCGTTGCTTGCGGTTATGTATTCGCCACCAAATCCGTGGTAGCCAGTGGCAATGTGATAGGTAGCGGCGAGTTCATGCAGAGTTTCTTGGTAGCTCACAAGCGCTATTGTGCCATAGCTGTATTCTTGGTGCTAAGCCACGTCGATAAGCGAGAATATACAGTTTTGGTGGCAAATATGATTAAAATATGAGTAAAACATCAGTTTTAGTTCTCTGGTATGGCTGCCGACGATACGCCTACCAAGAAAACGCGTGCTTGCGTTAGGTGGAAAGAATATATGCAGGAAATAACTACAGAAGCTCAGTACACTATTGGGGAGAAGGAAACGTGTCTTACTGCCCTTATGGCTACTGCCCAGGCGCGCCCGTATGGTGTACTGTTTACCCGCCCGAAGAATTATGAGTGGATTAACGTTACCGCAGCTGAGTTTATTACTGAGGTTTATGATGTTGCGAAGGGGCTTATTAGTGCTGGTGTTCAGCAGGGCGATCGCGTGGCATTGTTGAGTGAGACTCGTTATGAATGGAATTTGTTAGATTTTGCGATTTGGGCTGCTGGCGCTGTTACTGTGCCGATTTATGGTTCTTCTTCCTTGAAACAAATTGAGTGGATCATTGAAGATTCTCAAGCTGTTTTTGCCATTACAGAAACCCGAGATCACACTGATTTAGTAAAACACCTCGAGTTGGGCGAAGATGGTACGCCTGCGTTGCAGGGATCTAATTCACAGTTGCGTCGGATTTTGGAGATCAATAGTTCGGCGGTGGAAACACTCAAGTTTGAGGGGCGTAGCATTGATAGTTCGGAAGTTGATGCGCGTATTGCCGCAACTAATTCCAGTGATCTTGCGTCTCTTGTATATACCTCGGGTACCACAGGTCGCCCTAAAGGGTGTCGATTAACTCATGCGAATTGGCTGGCAGAGGCACGTGCCGTGTTGACCAACCCTATTGGTGCCATTGCGACACCAGGTACTCGCGTGTTAACTTTCTTGCCGCTGGCTCATGTGTTTTCTCGGGCGGTGTCGTTGGCGGTGGCTATTGGCGGTGCGACGCAATCTCACTGGTCTGATTTTTCTACTATCTCCCTAGAGTTCCAACGCGCTAGACCAAACTTGATTTTGGGAGTGCCGCGTGTGTTTGAGAAGGTGCGCAATTCTGCAGCAACCAGCGCCTATGAGGATAGTTCACTCAAGGGAGCATTATTTATTCAGGCGGAAAAAATTGCCCAGGAGTATTCTAAAGCATTAGATACCCCAGAAGGACCTTCTCGTTTCCTCAAGCTCAAGCACGCTGCATTTGACAAGCTCGTGTATGCAAAAATACGTGCGGCAATTGGTAATTCGGTAAAATACTGTATTTCTGGTGGCTCTGCGATGAGCCCAGAGTTGCTCCATTTTTTCCGCGGCATCGGTGTGCCTATTTATGAAGGATATGGCTTAACTGAGACTACTGCTGCTGCTGCGGTTGATTTCCTTGACCAAAAGATTGGTACTGTGGGTAAGCCTGTGGGCGGCGTATCACTGAGAATTAACGAAAATGGTGAGATTCTCGTTAAAGGTAATGTCGTTTTTGACGGCTACTGGAATAATGAAGAAGCCACCAAAGAATCTTTCGACGGTGAGTGGTTTAATACTGGTGATCTTGGTGAGCTACTTGATTCTGGTCATTTGGTTATTACTGGTCGCAAGAAAGATCTGATTGTTACTGCTGGTGGTAAGAATGTATCACCTGGTCCTATGGAAGATGCTTTGCGCGCGCATCCGATGATCAGCCAGGCGATGGTTGTTGGCGATGGTAAGCCTTTCGTGGGATTGTTGATCACATTGGACGAGGAAGCTCTCAAACGGTGGCGTTTGGATCGCAATATCCCAGAATCTCGTTCGATTAGTGATTTGGCTACTGACCCTGTGTTGCGTGCAGAGATTCAAGATGCCGTGAATGCAGTTAATTCTACTGTTTCTCATGCTGAGGCAATTAAGAAATTCTACATTCTTGATAGGGACTTAAGCGAAGAGGCTGATGAGCTTACGCCAACGATGAAGGTAAAGCGTAATATCGTTGCGCGTCGTTATGCTGATGCTATTGATCATTTGTATAAGCGCTAACTCTGAATTAACTTATCTGCCAATAACGGCGAGCCGCCACCCAAACCTTGAAGAACTACTTTAGAGTTTTCTTTCGTAGAGAAGACGAGACTAAGGATATTTTCACATTCATCATAACTGGTTCTCATGGTGAATGGTTGGGAAGAATCAAGAAAAGGGGTGGCGCTGCCATGAAGGTACATGATGCAACACTGCGTCACCGTGAGCTTGTGCAAGAGATTTTTAATATCGGTGATGAAGTCGCCACCTATATTGAAAATCTTGCTGAGGCCATTGCGGATTGGGATGAAGAACTCGTCGAAGACTGCATCACAGAGTTCGAGGAAATTATTGCAGAAGCTAGTCAGGATTCCCGCACTATCTTGGCTGAGCTATATGGGCTAAACCAAGCACTTACTTCTGGTCTTGCTGCTGGTACTGTAGCACTTGGTGAGGAATCTTCCATTGCTCTTTTACCTACTCCTGTGCTGATTAACACGCATAGTTTGCGAGAGCGGTTTCCTATCACACAGTCACCGATTATCGTTGGTGAGCTAACTCAAGCTCTTGATTCTCGCACTGAACTGGTAAAGGAATATCTCGCCCATGTGACTCAGTGGGAACTGGGGCAGACAGAGTATGCGGCGCGGAATCCTGGCCTGAGTAACTTGCCGCGTTTGTATAACCGTACGCGTAATATGGTTCTTTCTGTTGGGCACGCGTGGTTGGCTGCTGTGGCTCAAGAGCACCCGCACTATGCTCGTACCATGCGCGGTAGCAATCCACCTCAATTCCTTAATGAGCGTGCACGCATTGATGCTATCGTCGCTAGAGTGCGTAGCAAGAAAAATAGTGTTGCTAGTGCTGACGCATCCTAGACATGGTGAGTAAATTCATGGTCGATTTCCCGCTTTTCGACGCCGTCTCAATTGATGAGCATACCCCTTTTGGACTCTATATCCATGTCCCGTTTTGTAGCTCAAGGTGCGGGTATTGCGATTTCAATACTTATACTCCTGGGGAGTTGGGGGCGCAGGCTTCTACTGAATCTTATCTTGATGCCTTAGAAAAAGAACTTGAATTAGCTGCGCATCTACGTGCCGACAAGGGCGATACTCGTTTGGTGCGCACAATTTTTATTGGTGGGGGTACGCCAAGTATGCTTGGCGCGGTTGGTTTGAGGCGGATTATGCGGGCAATTCGCAATAATTTTAGTATTTCGCCCGACTGCGAAATTACAACTGAGTCCAATCCGGAATCGACTTCGCCGCGTTTCTTCGATGAGCTTAAAGAAGCGGGTTTTACGCGTATTTCGTTGGGAATGCAGTCCGCGTCAGCACAAGTGTTAAAAGTGCTAGAACGCGCGCATACTCCTGGTCGTGCTTTTGCGGCGGCGAGAGAAGCACGTGCAGCGGGGTTTTCCCATGTCAATCTGGATATGATTTATGGCACGCCCACAGAGACAGATGCTGATGTTGCGCATACTTTAGAGCAGGTGCTTGCTACAGGTGTAGATCATGTGAGTGCTTATTCACTTATTGTGGAAGATGGTACGCGGATGGCGCGTAAGTTAAAAAAGGGATTGTTACCGCAACCTGATGAAGATACTTATGCTGATCGTTATCAGATGATTGATACGGCATTGCGTGGTCATGGTTTTGAGTGGTATGAGGTGTCTAATTGGGCGCAACCAGGTGGTCAGTGCGAGCATAATTTATGTTATTGGCGTGATGGTGACTGGTGGGGTGCCGGTCCAGGTGCGCATTCTCATATGGGGTCGGTGCGTTTTGCTCATCTCAAACATCCAGCTACTTATGCGCGTGCTGTGGCGCAGAATCAGTTGCCCATTGCAGATAGTGAATGGTTGAGTGCGCAACAGCGTCATGAAGAACGTGTGATGTTGGGTCTAAGATTACGCGAGGGCATTGATAAAGCTGAGTTGAGTGCTCGTGAATTACGTGTTGCGCAGAGTTTTGTTGAGCGTTCTTTGGTGCGTATTGATGACCGGGTAGCAGTAACTGATGCCGGGCGTTTGCTTGCCGACGGTATTATCGCTGACATACTCTTTGATGAGATAGATAACTAAATCGTGAGCTAGAAACCGGCAATACTAGGATCGGCAATAAGGGTAAAGGTAAGAGGAGGAACGATGGCATATTCAGCGCAGACAAGACGTAAACAAGTGTTGCAGGCGATTGTTGCTGATTATATTTCTTCTCAGGAGCCAGTGGGATCAAAGTCTCTGGTGGAGCGCTATAAATTTGGGGTTTCTTCTGCCACGATTCGTAATGATATGGCAGCGTTGGAATCTGATGGTTATATTGTTTCGCAACATACCAGTTCCGGGCGTATTCCTACCCAGAAAGCATATCGTCTTTTTGTTGATTCTTTGCATGAGGTGAAGCCTTTGTCTGTTGCCGAACGCAAGGCAATCCTGTCGTTTTTGGAAGATGGTGTGGATTTAGAAGATATCTTGCGACGTAGTGTGCAGCTTCTTAGCCAGCTCACCAGGCAAGTAGCGGTGGTGCAATTACCTAATCTCCATGTCGCTCGGGTAAAACATTGTGAGTTGGTATTACTGGGTGCTCATCGTTTGCTCTTGGTGCTTATTACTGATTCTGGTCGAGTGGAACAGCGCAATGTGGAATTAGTACAGGAATGTACCCAGCAGCAGGTTCATGTTATGCGCAATGTGCTCAATAGGGTACTTGGTGGTAAGACTCTTTCTGATGCGTCAGTATCGTTGACGCAACTTTTAGATCCCAGTTGCATAGAAGGCAGCGTGACTGTTGATATTCATCAGCACCTTGTTGCTTGTGCCACGGTGTTAATTGAAACTTTGGTAGAACAGCCTAATGATCGACTTATTCTCGCTGGTGCTTCGCATTTAACCAGAGCAAGCCATAGTTTTCCTCAAGGGCTACCGGCTTTGTTGGAGGCATTAGAAGAACAAGTTGTGGTGCTGAAACTTTTGGGTGCTGCTTCTGATTTGGGGCAGGTGAATGTGAGTATTGGTGATGAAAATGAGGACGAACATTTTAGTCAGACGTCGGTAGTTGCTACGGGCTATGGATTGCAAGGTCAGGCTTTGGGGGGACTGGGCGTGGTAGGACCGACATATATGGATTATTTGGGAACTATGTCTAAGGTGTCAGCCGTTGCACAATATGTTGGCAGGGTTTTGGACAATAGCGAGTAGTATATTATTTTTCTCTTGGCTAAAATACCTCGCCAGGAGTAGAACAAAATGAGAAAAGGAAGCTGTTAAAACACCGTGGCTCGTGACTATTACGCAATTCTAGGTATTGATCGTGGTGCAAGCGATAATGAGATTAAAAAAGCATATCGAAAATTAGCACGTAAGTATCATCCAGACGTTAACGATACAGAAGAAGCTGCCGAGCGCTTTAGTGAGATTTCTTTGGCACAAGAGGTGCTGTTGGATCCGCAAAAACGTCGTATTGTTGATGCTGGTGGTGACCCTATGGAGCAAGGTGGCGGCGCCGGCGGTTTTAGTGGCGGCTTTGGTGCTGGTGGCTTAGGGGATCTATTTGAGACTTTCTTTGGTGGTGGCGTTGGTAGTCGAGGTCCGCGCTCACGAGTACAACAAGGCTCCGATGCGCTGTTGCGTGCGCGTATTACGTTAGAGGAAGCCTTTAACGGTACGAAGAAAGAAGTAACTATTGACACCGCCGTGCTGTGTGATGAATGTACCGGTACTGGCTCGCAAACTAAAGCAAAACCAGTTACGTGTACTCAGTGTCAAGGTAGTGGTGAGATACAGAGTGTGCAGCGTTCTTTCCTTGGCAATGTGATGACTTCATCACCGTGTCCTAGCTGTTCTGGTACTGGTGAGGTTATCACTGATCCTTGCAGCAAGTGTGCTGGTGATGGTCGTGTTGCGGCAAGGCGTGATCTCAGCGTTAATATCCCTGCTGGTATTGCAGAGGGTATGCGCATTCGTATGGCTGGGCAGGGTGAAGTAGGTCATGGTGGCGGTCCTGCCGGTGATTTATTTATCGAAATATCTATTGAGCGCCACCCGGTTTTCCACCGTGATGGTGATGATCTGCACTTTAGCGTGAGCGTCCCTATGGTTGATGCAGCATTGGGTGTGGATTTTGAGGTAGAAAACCTCGCTGGAGAAAAAATTACTGTCACTGTTCCTGCTGGTACTCAACCTGGTGAGGATATCACTGTGGAAGGGCAGGGTATGCCGCGGTTGCGTCAGCAGAGCAGCGGCAATATGCACGCCCATATCAATGTGGTGGTGCCTAGCCATCTCGACGAAAAGCAGAAGAAACTTCTCGAGCAACTGCGCGGCACCAGTAAAGAGCGCACGGATGTGCATAAGCGCAAAGAGGATGAGAGCTCTTTCTTCGGCAAGTTCCGTAATCATTTCCGTAGGTAAAACTTCTGGTTGGCGTCGATAAGCGAGAAGGAGATTATGTGTCTTTGCCGGTTTTTATTCACGACCTAGAGGGCTATCTGAATGCCCTCGGCACTGAGGACGCGCAGGCGCGTACTCCTTGGGCGGTGTCTGTGGGGGAGCAGATAACGCTCAGTGGGGCAGAAGGTCGCCATGCCGTGAGTGTGAAAAGAATAAAACCTGGTGAGACTATTGAGCTTATCGACGGTGTGGGTACGCGTGCGCAGGTAGAAGTAAGCGCAGTGTCTGGCAAAGAACAGTTAAGTGGTGTGGTGCTCGCATATGAATATCAGAAGTTACCTGCTTTGCAGGTGAGTGTGGTTCAGGCGTTGCCTAAGTCGGAACGCAGCGAGTTGGCTGTGGATTTGCTGACCCAAGGCGGGGCAGATGAGATTCTGGCATGGCAGGCACATCGTTGTATTGCTAAATGGCAGGGGGCAAAGACCCATAAAGCGGTGTTGAAATGGCAGCAAAGCGCAATAGCTGCAGCTAAGCAATCCCGACGGGCACATATCCCTAAGGTCAGTGGTCCTTTTTCCACCACAGAAATAATTGATTACCTCAGTGTTGCTGGTCGGTTTGATATGGTCGTGGTGCTCCATGAGGAGGCAACGGTGGCTTTTCGTAGTCTAGAGTTTGGGGAATCTGGACGCGTGGCACTCATTATTGGTCCAGAAGGCGGGATTACCGATCAGGAGTTGGAACAATTCCATGCTGCTGGTGCTACCTCAATCAAATTAGGGGCAGAAGTGCTCAGAACGGCAAGTGCTGGCATGGTAGCGCTAGCCGCCATTGGGGCACGGAGTTCGCGCTGGTCATGATGATCTTATGTGGATAAGACCTGAATGGATGGTGTACGCGTGGAAAATACTGCACAATGAGCACAAGCGCAATATGATGGAAGTGCAGTCAAAGTGCATGAGTGTATGAGTGCATGAGAGTACACAAACAGTTATGTATGGTAGTGCAGAGAAAACTAAGAAAGTACATGGTGAACCTATAGTGGCGCACACTGAGTATGCAACGCGAACAGTTGAAGTAGATCCTGCTCATATTCATACGATATTGGGTATCAATGATGAGAACTTAAAAACTCTAGAAAACCAACTGGACTGCAATTTTGTTGTCCGTGGCACCAAAATTAGCGTCATTGGTAGGGAACATGAACTAGCCCGCGCACTGACAGTGCTCAAAGAACTGCAAGCTATTGCCCGGCGTGGTCATGTCATTAGCCCTGATTCAGTCAAGCATGCTATTAGCATTGTCACCACTCAAGCGCCACAATCATTTTCCCAAGCTCTAGCGCATGATATTATTCGTCGGCGTGGGAAAGCCGTTCGTCCTAAGACCTATGGCCAAAAAGAATATGTTGATGCCATTGACGAGAACACCATCACATTTGGGCTTGGTCCTGCTGGTTCTGGTAAAACATATTTGGCAATGGCAAAAGCGGTGCAGGCTTTGCAATCAAAGCAGGTCAATCGCATTATTTTGACTAGACCTGCGGTGGAGGCGGGGGAAAAATTAGGATTTTTGCCCGGTACACTCAATGACAAAATTGATCCTTATTTGCGTCCTTTGCATGATGCACTGCGCGATATGGTTGATCCAGAGGCGATCCCGAAAATGATGGAAGCGGGAATTGTTGAGGTAGCTCCGCTGGCTTATATGCGTGGTCGTACCCTCAATGACGCATTTGTCATTTTGGATGAGGCACAAAACACCACCCCTGCTCAAATGAAAATGTTTCTTACCCGCTTGGGGTTTGGTTCCAAAATGGTCGTGACCGGCGACATCACCCAGGTCGATTTGCCTACTGGGCAGAAGTCCGGTTTGCGCCTTGTACGTCATATTTTGCGTGGTGTACCTGGAGTGCATTTTTCTGAACTTTCTAGCCAGGACGTCGTCCGACATCAGCTTGTTGGTCGCATTGTAGAGGCATATGATCATTATGAAACTCAAACGCAACAAGACCAAGACCAAAATCAGAACACTACGCCTAAGACAGGGAGTACACAATGAGCATTGAGGTAGTAAATGAATCTGGTTTTGCTGGTGTCAACGAGCAAGCGCTTATCGACGTTGCCACCTTCGTTCTTGGCGAGATGGATGTTCACCCTCATGCAGAAGTAGAACTATCATTAGTGGATCTAGACACTATGAGTGACTTGCATATGCGCTGGATGGGGTTGGAAGGTCCTACTGATGTGATGAGTTTTCCGATGGATGAACTCACTCCTGGGCGAGGGAAACCACATGGAACAATGACTGAGCCTGCGGAAGAGCAAGAGGGGACAATTCTGGGCGATATTATCCTTTGCCCAGAGTTCGCCGAGCGCCAAGCAGAAAAGGCTGGTCATGATTTAGGTCACGAACTGGTATTATTGACCACTCATGGTTGTTTGCATCTGTTGGGCTATGATCACATTGAACCAGACCAAGAACAACAGATGTTTGCATTGCAGAATGAATTACTGCGCGATTGGTATGCTGATTGCCAGCGTCGTGGTGTGAGTTATCAACCAAAGCCTAGTGGAGCAGGGGCTTTTCCTTCTGCAGCTGATCGGGCGCAATTAGACTTGTTGGTTCCTGGCGGCGGTATTCCTGCTATTGCACAACCACGTGAGCATGACGAAAATAGTGAATAAGGTGGCTAATTAGTGAGTCCGTTTATCGCGGCATTGATTATTTGCGCAGCGCTATTGCTGTCTGGATTAGTAAGCACTATCGAAACTGCACTGAGCACTATTTCTGTTGCCCGTGTGGAAAATATGGCAAAAGAAGAAGGCTCACACGCTGTGCGACGTTTACTGCGCATGGTGCGTCGGCGAGGTGAATACATCAACTTGTTGGTGCTTGGGCGCACGATTCTAGACACCACAGCTGCTGTTTTTGCTGCATTGCTCGTCTACCATTTGATTGATACCTCTACCTGGGCATTAGTGATAGCTATTGCGGTTATTTCTCTGGTGAGCTTTGCGATTATCGGGGTGTTTTCGCGCACTGTCGGGCGCAAAAATCCGTATTCCATCTCGCTTGGTTCTTCCTTAGTGCTGTATATCTTCGGCACTATTTTTAGTCCTTTTTCTCGGTTACTCATCCGCATTGGAAACACTATTTCTCCTGGTGGCGATAAGGGCGATCCTTATGCCTCCGAGGTTGAGCTGCGCGAGCTCGTCGATAAGGCGCAACAGCAAGGCGTGGTGGAAGTAGAAGAACGCAGGATGATTCAATCAGTTTTTGATCTCGCGTCTACTACTGCGCGTTCTGTGATGGTTCCGCGCCCAGAAATGCTCTGGATTGAATCAGGTAAAACGGCGGGTCAGGCAACAAGTTTATGTGTTCGTTCGGGTCATTCTCGTATTCCGGTGATTGGTGAGACAGTGGATGATATTCTGGGCGTGGTATATCTCAAAGACCTGGTGGAGCGCACGTATTATGCCACCGACGGCGGGCGTAGTGTAACAGTAGACGAGATTATGCGCCCGGCTATTTTTGTGCCGGACTCAAAAAATCTGGACGCTCTTTTGCAGGAAATGCAGCATGATCGTAATCACATTGCCATGCTTGTCGACGAATACGGTGGCATTGCTGGGCTGATTTCCATTGAGGATATTCTCGAAGAAATCGTCGGTGAGATTGCTGACGAATATGATGAGCTTGAGGTTGCCCCAATTGAGCCGTTAGCACTTGAGGAGACTGATAGTGTGGCTTCTGCTGCGGGCAGTATGGCGTATCGGGTGGTGTCGCGGTTATCGCTTGATGATCTGGTAGAGCAGATTCACGAAGATCATGGAGATGAGGGAATCAACATTGAGTTTGATGAGGAGATACGCAACCAAGTAGATACTGTTGGTGGGCTTTTGGCATATGAGCTTGGTCGAGTGCCGCTACCAGGTACTACAGTGCGTATGGGGATGTTGGAGTTGAAGGCTGAAGGCGGTCGTGATCGTCGTGGGCGAATCCGAATGCAGTCGGTTGTGGTCACGCTCTTGACACCAGAACAAGAGCAAGAGGAACATACAGGTGCTATGCACGCGGTCGACACGGCAGATACTGCGCCCGCGGCAGAGGATAACTAATTTTTTAAGAAAAATTTATCAGGATAAGACAGGATAAGAGAAGATAAAGATATGAGTATTCTTTCTATACAATCTCACGTCAGCTATGGTCATGTGGGTAATTCTGCTGCAGTATTCCCATTGCAAAGAATTGGCTATGAGGTATTACCGGTTCACACTGTGAACTTTTCTAATCATACTGGTTATGGCCAGTGGGGCGGAGAGCTTATCCCTGCAGCTCAAGTGCGTAGTGTTCTTGAGGGGATTGAGGCACGTGGTGGCTATAGCGATATCGATGCGGTGCTATCGGGTTATCAAGGCGGTAGTGATATTGCTGATGTGATTATTGAGGCAGTTGAGCGGGTGAAAGAGGTGAATCCACGCGCGGTGTATGCGTGTGATCCTGTTATGGGCAATGCGAAGTCAGGGTGCTTTGTCTCGGATCTTATTCCACCGCTATTGCGTGATCGGGTGGTGCCTATTGCCGATATTATTACTCCTAATCAATTTGAGTTGGAGTATCTCACTGGTGTGGCAGCGCATGATTTAAGCAGTACGCTCAATGCTATTGAGGCGGCTCGTAAAATTGGCCCGGATACTATTTTGGTTACCTCGGTGTTGCGCCCTGATCGTCCTGATAACACTGTGGAGATGATTGCTGCTAATGATTCTGGTGCGTGGAAAGTACAAACACCATTTCTAGATTTTAAGCGCAATGGTTCCGGTGATGTGACGGCAGCGTTGTTTACTGGGCATTATGTGCGTAGCAATGATGTTGCTGATGCCTTAGCCCGTACCGCATCGAGTGTATTTGATTTGATTTCTGACACCTTTGCTGCCGACGCACGCGAGCTTACTCTTATTGACTCGCAGGAGCGTTTTGCTCACCCTGAGATGCAATTTGGTGTGGAAAAAATCGCGTAGTTGGTGCAAGTTTGTCAGCTGTAGACGCTAGTTGCTGTTGCTGGTGTGTTAGGCTGAGGAAAATAATTGATGGTGGAATGTTTGCGTGCTTGTGCTGTTGTGCTCAAACTATATCCCTAATGTTGTGAAGGAGTCAGGTGTCGTACACCGAAGTGCCAGCAGATTTCCGTTCTGGTTTTATTAGTTTTGTGGGTCGTCCTAATACTGGAAAATCCACTCTTACCAATGCTTTGGTAGGGCAGAAAATTGCTATTACTGCCAACCAGCCCGAAACAACTCGTCACCCTATTCGTGGTATTGTGCACCATGAAAAGGCGCAGATTGTCGTCGTTGATACGCCGGGGTTGCACCGTCCTCGCACATTATTGGGTGAGCGTCTCAATGAGGTGGTTAAGGATACGTATGCCGATATGGATCTCATTGGGGTTACTATTCCTGCAGATGAGAAAATTGGTCCTGGTGATCGTTGGATTATTGAGTCGGTGCGTCGGGTAGCGCCTAAAACAAAGCTCATTGGGATTGTTACCAAAATTGATAAGGTATCGCGGGATCAGGTTGGCGAGCAGCTTATTGCTGTGCATGAATTGCTTGGTTCGGATAGTGAAGTGGTGCCGGTATCTGCGGTGACTGGGCAGCAGCGTGATGTGCTGATCGACGTTATCATCTCTCAGTTGCCCCAAGGCCCAAAGTTCTATCCTGATGATCACATTACTGACGACGATACCGAGACTCGTATTGCGGAGCTGATTCGTGAAGCTGCATTGCGTGGGCTCAAAGATGAATTACCGCACTCTGTGGCGGTGCAGGTTGATGAGATTCTTCCCGATGATGATCGCCCCGGTACGCTTAATGTTCATGCGGTCATTTATGTGGAGCGACCTGGGCAAAAGACCATCATTATTGGTAAGCAAGGGCGTCGATTATCGCGTATTGTCTATGAGGCACGTCCTGAGATTATGAAACTCCTTGGGCAAAATATCTATCTTGACCTGCGTATCAAAGTGCTTAAGAATTGGCAGGGGGATCCGAAACAGCTAGGTAGATTAGGGTTCTAGTGGTTGCTCGTGGTCAATCTTATCGAGAGCGTGCTTTTGTGGTGCGCTCTTTTGATTTTAATGAAGCGGATCGCATTATTGTTTTGCTCACAAAAAATCATGGTCTTATTCGTGGCGTAGCCAAAGGAGTACGTCGAGCAAAAAGCAGGTTTGGTTCTAGACTGCAACCTTTTGTAGAGCTTGATGTCCAGCTGTACCCGGGTAAAAACCTTGAGTCCATAACTGGGGCAGATACTATTACGTATTTCGGCTCAGGCATTATCGACGATGTGACGCGGTATTTAGCAGCTAGTGCGGTATTGGAGGCCGTCGAAAAGCTCAGCGAAGCAAGTTTTGCTGAGGAAGAATCCCTATTCGATCTGGTCAAGGATACGATTGCCACATTACAGCACCATGAACATCCGTTATTGATTCTGGATAGTTTTTTACTGCAGGTTATGGATATGACTGGCTGGCAGCCAAGTCTTTTTGCTTGCGCGCAATGTGGGCGGGCTGGTCCGCATCATGCTTTTCATCCCGGTGCTGGGGGTGCGGTGTGTGTGCAGTGTCGTCCGAGTGGTGCGGCAGATATCGATCCAGAGGTTTTGCATATTATGTGGCTATTGCAGCATGGGCACCAGGGGCAGGTAGATCAGTTGCTCGACAAACAACGTTTGGCTAGTGTACATCGACTTACGCGTGCCTATTTGCAGTGGCACGTCGAAAAAAGTTTGAGCAGTCTTAATGTTTTGGATCAAGCGTAGTGCACGCCATAATCGAGCTAACTAGCCAGGCGACTAGGAAAACTGGCACAATAGGGTGCTGTGAGTAATGCACCTGAGATAACACAGCCTGACAGGGCACAGCCGCCGCATATTCCTAGCCAATTTTTACCACAGCATATTGCACTTGTGATGGACGGCAATGGTCGGTGGGCACAAGAACGTGGTCTGGCTCGTACGGAAGGGCACAAGCGTGGTGAGGCTGTGCTGCTGGAGATGGTGCGTGCGTGCCTGGAATTGGGCGTGCCTTACTTATCTGCTTATGCTTTTTCCACAGAGAATTGGCGCAGATCTGCTGAGGAAGTTCGTTTCCTCATGGGGTTTAACCGTGATGTGCTCAGGAGGCAACGCGATATTCTCCATGAATGGGGAGTGCGGATTCGTTGGGCAGGCAGACGCCCACGGTTGTGGCGCAGCGTAATCCGAGAGATTGAACAAGCCCAACAGCTCACGCAGCATAACACAAAGATGACGCTGACCATGTGCATTAACTACGGTGGTCGAGCAGAGATCGTCGACGGCGTGCGTGAGATTGCTCGGCAGGTGGCGGCAGGTGAGCTGAGCGTGGATGCGATTAGCGAGAAGAACTTTCCCCAGTTTTTGTATCAGCCGGATATGCCAGATGTGGATTTGTTTTTGCGCCCTTCGGGAGAAAAGCGCACCTCGAACTTTTTGTTATGGCATAGTGCGTATGCGGAAATGGTGTATCAAAATAAACTGTTTCCAGATTACACAGCAGCTGATCTCTATGATGCGGTATTAGAATATGCGCAGCGTGATCGCCGTTTTGGGGGTACTAGCAAATGAGCGGTGTGCAGGATACAAACCATAACTATTCGGGAGATGGTAAGCGATCTGAGCACCCAAGATCGCAGTCGCAGCCTAGTGCCAAGCAGATTAGGCGTTGGCAACAGTATCTTGCTAATGAACGTGCCGAAGCAGCAGTGTATCGGGAGCTGGCAAAGCACAAAGAGGGCGAAGAAAAAGACATTTTGCTGAGCATTGCGGATGCTGAGGCGCGCCATGAGCAACATTGGCGAACATTATTGGGTGATGAAGTGGGGTTTCCGCGCCGTCCCGACTTATCGACGCGTTTTCTGGGGTTTTTGGCGCGCAGATTTGGTTCGGTTTTTGCTTTGGCGATGATGCAAGCCTCGGAAGCCCGCAGCCCTTATGGTGCTGACGACGATGCCACAGAACAAATGCGTGCTGATGAAGCCATCCATGCAGAGGTGGTGCGCGGTTTGGCTGCCCGGGGCAGGGAGCGCATGAGTGGTAATTTCCGTGCTGCGGTTTTTGGCGCCAATGATGGTTTGGTGTCTAATTTGGCGTTGGTGTTGGGGGTGATGGCCAGTGGTGTTTCCTCTCATATTGTGCTTATCACGGGGATATCTGGGTTGCTTTCTGGAGCATTGTCGATGGGGGCGGGGGAGTATATTTCAGTAAAAAGCCAGAATGAATTATTGGAGGCTTCGACGCCTCATCCAGAGACTACAAAAGCGGTGCCGCAGCTTGATGTGGATGCTAATGAATTAGCGTTGGTATATCGTGCTCGTGGTATGAGTGAAGAATCTGCTCAAGAAAAAGCTGATTCAGTTTTTGCTCATTTGGCTACTATGCAGAACTCGGCGCATAATAGCGCGGAACATATGGCTGCCGTGGATATTGGCTTGGCTACGCATACAGCAGCTAATACAGGTGGGGCGTGGTCGGCAGCAGTGTCGAGTTTTTTGTGCTTTGGCACTGGCGCTCTTATTCCCATTATTCCGTTTATTTTGGGGCTTGGCGCACCGACGGCAGGAATATGTGCTTTGGTTTTGGTGGGTTTTTCTTTGATGATAACGGGGGCAATTACGGGTATTTTGTCTGGTAAACCTCCGCTCAAGCGAGCTATGCGACAGCTACTCATTGGGTTTGCTGCTGCTGGGGTGACATATGCGCTCGGTTCGATTTTCGGGGTTAGCGTCGCTTAGCTAAACTTAAGCACAGATAGCTGATAGCTTTGTGGGCATTGGTGCTGAGAAGCTACATAGAGTATCGCAGCCAGCGGTACTTCAAGAGAAAATAAGGAGTTGGCTATACCTCATGGCAACAAATACTGTCATTGATACTGTGGTAAACCTTTGCAAGCGTCGTGGGCTTGTGTATCCCTGTGGTGAGATCTACGGTGGTACTCGTTCTGCTTGGGATTATGGTCCACTTGGCGTGGAATTAAAAGAAAACATTAAGCGTCAGTGGTGGAGGTCAATGGTTACGTCGCGCCCTGATGTTGTGGGTGTGGATACTTCCGTTATTTTGCCACGACAAACATGGGTTTCTTCAGGTCACGTTGAGGTATTTACTGACCCGTTGGTGGAGTCGTTGCATACTCACAAGCGTTATCGTGCGGATCATCTTTTGGAGGCTTATGAAGAAAAGCATGGTCATCCTCCTGCAAATGGTTTAGCAGATATTAACGATCCAGAAACCGGGCAGCCGGGTGCGTGGACAGAACCAAAGGCTTTTTCTGGATTGCTCAAAACTTTCCTGGGGCCAGTCGACGACGAAGAAGGTTTGCACTATCTTCGTCCAGAAACTGCTCAAGGCATTTTCGTTAATTTTAAGAATGTGATGACCTCGGCTCGTATGAAGCCGCCTTTTGGTATTGCCAATATCGGTAAGTCGTTTAGGAATGAAATCACCCCGGGTAACTTTATTTTCCGTACTCGTGAGTTTGAGCAGATGGAAATGGAGTTTTTTGTTAAGCCGGGTGAAGATGAGCAATGGCACCAGCACTGGATTGACGCTCGCCACCAGTGGTACATTGACCTGGGGATTAAGCCAGAAAATCTGCGCCTTTATGAGCACCCTAAAGAGAAATTGTCTCATTACTCAAAGCGTACTGTTGATGTGGAATATGCTTTTGGGTTCCAAGGCTCTAAGTGGGGCGAGCTAGAGGGTGTTGCGAATCGTACTGATTATGATTTGCGTGTTCATTCCGAGGGCTCCGGGGAAGATTTGAGCTATTTCGACCAGGAGACGGGCGAGCGTTGGATTCCTTATGTTATTGAGCCTGCTGCTGGTCTTGGGCGGTCAATGATGGCGTTTTTGGTGGATGCTTATCATGAGGATGAGGCTCCTAATGCTAAGGGTGGCGTCGATAAGCGTGTGGTGCTAAAGCTCGATTATCGTTTGGCACCGGTGAAAGTTGCGGTGTTGCCGTTGAGCAAGAAGGAGCCGTTGACTGCTAAGGCGCAGGAGCTTGCGGCACAATTGCGGGCGATTTGGAATATCGATTATGACACTTCTGGTGCGATTGGTCGCCGTTATCGTCGCCAAGATGAGATTGGTACGCCATTCTGTGTCACGGTTGATTTTGACACGCTTGAGGATAATGCGGTGACTGTGCGTGAACGTGACACGATGGAGCAGGAGCGCGTGCCACTTGATGAGCTGCAGGCTTATTTGGCTTCTCGGTTGATTGGTTGCTAATCATGGAGCACACCAGGTGGAATCGCACCCGTGTGGCTGGCAGCAAAGTTGCCGAGCTGCGCAGCAATGACGATGTGCTATTGGCCAGTTTTGCGCAACCAACTCCTGAGCAGGCTGATGTAGAAGTTTTAGGGCACCATTGGCATATATGTGCCACGCATACTGAAATTCGAGCCACGTTGCCTGATGGTCGGGTGTACCGGGCTGTTCCGGAAGATGAGGGCAAGAAGTTCAGTAGGTCAAAGCGGGTCGTGGTGCGTACTGATCGGGATAGTTACGCTGTTAATGAGGCTAGACAAGATTGGGTGTATGTCAGCGCTGATGCTGCTGAGGATAAGCTCGGCCAATTTTCCGGTGGCAATAAGGGCGTGCGCCAGGCCATTACGGAGTTTGAGCCAGATTCTCAGCTCAGTGATTCCGAAAAGATCTTCTTTTCTTTGGTCACCCGCCACATTCTTGAGGCGCGGCTTGATTCCACCAGTTTAGTGCTGAGTATTTCGCTGTTAATTTTGACACCGGTTATTATTCTTTTCGCTATCCTATGAGCTTATCGACGTTCACCTGGGAAAAAGGCGATCTCATAACCCCAGAGGGCACTCTCATTGCCAGAGTGCGCTCTGATGTGCTTGAGTATGGGCAACAGCGTTTGCTTATTGAAACATCACCTGGGACACTGATGAGTTTTCGGATGCGTGCCACAGACCGTGATGGTCAGGTGTTTACACTACAAAAAGAAAAGATAACAGTGTTTGAGCTTATTGCTCAGTGCGCGGATCGAGCATATACGTTGTCTCGTACAAGTCATTGGCACCGTAGGCGTGTGATTAAGGTGGGAACTACTCCGGTGGCAACTATCCGAGCCTTGGTTGGTGGGGGGCTAGAGTTGGGGCTTTTGGCGGCTGCGGAGCAGGTTCCTATGCTCGATCTTGTATTTATGAGTTATGGTTGTTTTCTCATTGATGGGGTTACTGGTTACGTGCATCGCTAGTGGGCAGCGAGGTGAGAAACTACCCGGTTAGAAGCTGCCGCTGCGACCACTACCGCCGCCAAAGCTACCACCCATACCAGAGCCACCACCGAAACCGCCGCCAAATCCGCCGGAGTTTCCGCCGAGAATCTGCCCGAGCACCATGCCAGTGAGGAAAGAGGTACCGGAGCCACCACCAGTATTGCGACGCTGATAAGAATCCTCATCATGACGCGCATGACGCAATGCACTTTTCGCACTTTCTGCTGCTTGTCGAGCTTGCTGGGTAGCAGTGCGTGTGTGCGTGATTCTATTTTGTAGGGCTTGGGCAAAGAGTTGCTGGGCGTCGGCAAGCTGAGTGCGTGCACGAGAACCAATGACACGACCACGCGTAGAGATGAAGTCATTAGCGGCTTGGATTGCTGCTTGTGCTGCTGCGGCTTGCTGGTCAAAAATCCGCAGCTGACGCTCATGCTGGCTTGTTTGCTCGCGTAGTACATCGAGTTGTTCGTCTAGACGAGAGTCAATGTCGGTCAGTAGTGTCCACGAGCCAAGCGGATCGTTTTTCTTATTTCGTACTGTTTCGAGTGCGCCTTGTGCAGCAGCGACGATAGCGTCAAGTTCTGCCCAGTCTGCAGCTGTGCCTTGCTGTTGTCCTTGTTCGCGCAGGTGTAATGCCTCGGTGATTTCTTCATCGATTTCTGCTTTGAGTGCAGGCAGTTGTTCTTTCGCCAACAAGATATTGTCTTGTGCGTGCTCAATGGCGCTCAAAGAATTATCAGCGTGTGCTAATGCTTCTTCCGCATTACGAATCGCTGCTACTAAACCACTCTGTTGCCCAGCAGGTTTAGCCACAAGAGTTTTGCCCATTTCGAGGTTTTTCTCGGCCTGCTCGATACTTACCTGAGCTAGGTCAGGATTGTGCACAATGGATTCAAGAATTTCTGCTGGGTACGCCTGATTGAGGGTATCCAAGGTTTGTCGTGCTGCGCTAAGGCGTGCCCTTGCCTCGATAGTTTTCTGGGTGATTGTGTCGAGCAACTCTGGTGCGTTGATGAGCACATTGCGCAGTTGTGCAAAGTTTTCTGCTTCTTTATCGAGAGCGTCGTCGGCAAGCCCGCAGGTAGAGACAATTTCTACTAGGACGCTGCGTTTTTCAATTGGGTCTTTGATGCGCCCGGAGTTAATCTGCCCCATGAGCGAAAATGCTTTTTGCAAGGTCATCGTAGAGTGGTTCATTGCGCGAGTAAAAGTACGGATACGTTCTGCACCAAACTCTGCCTGAGCAAGCTCTAGTTCTTGTTTCGCATTGCGGATTGACTCATCAGTGGAAACCAATTCCTCTTCTGCCAAAGTATGCAAGGTTTCTAGCGGCAGCTGTTCTAGTTCCTCGGTTTTATGCGGTGCAATTGCGCGCCCAGCCTCGAGGTTTTGCTGGTGTGTTTCTTTGCGCCTGCTTCGGCTGTACGCCCATGCGCCACCACCGACAAGAGCTATACTGCCCACTCCTGCCCCGAGCCAGAGCGCACTATTACCACTGTTTGCGCTGGTATTCGTTTCTGTGCTTGGTGTATATGTGGAAGTATCTCGGGCTGCGGTGAGGAAAGCATCGATAGATGCGCCGACCGCAGTGGCATCATTTTGGAGTACCGCAATACTGTTTTCATAGAGGCTATCGACGTTGCCGCCACGCCAATTCTCGCCAACCTGAACCGCAAATTTACGTTCCTCCATACTCAGGGCATACACTGCGGTATTTGATTGTGTGCCACCGTTTTTGCTCAATACTTGTGAGCTCCACACCGTAGGGTTAGTGCCATCAAAGTTTTTTGCAATAACGACGACAATCCGAGCGCCTAGTTCCTGCTCAACATCAGTGATGGTCTGGGTAATGCGTGTTTTTTCTTCTTCACTGAGCACATTATCTGCGTCGGTAAGCGACTGCGGATACGATGCTGGTGCTTCAGCCAGGTAAGTCAGGTGCGTGGAAGGCGTGGTGGCACTGGCATAGAGTGGGGTGGCAGTAATACCCACAGCGCTTATCCCCGCGACGCAGCTAAGGCGGGCAGCTTTAGCGAAGAAACCTGATGATGTTGAAGAAAAAACCGTTGGCATAGTGTTCATCATAGTGATTTTGGGGGTATGAGGTTGGTTGAGGGGTGTGGTATCTGCTTGTTGTGGTGTATTGAGTGAACTTGTGGTTATGATGAGTGTGCTTTTAGGTTTTTCTCAGCTTTGTGTTTTGGGGCTGAGGGGAATCTGGAAAGTGTTTTTTGTTCTTTTTCCTAGGAGAGAAATAATGTTGTTGAATCGTTTTGCTAAGCGTGCTGCGGCTGTGGTTGCCGTGAGTATGCTTGGTTCGAGTTTTCTAGCCCCCCCCCCTCGGTATTAGCCGGCGGAGCTGAGAATGTTCATGGTTATTGGGGCGGTGTGAACTGTGATACCGGTACTACCTGTGTGAAAAAAATTGGTGATAAAGCAGAGGTTACCTGGCAAGTACAGGTAGCACCATTAGTGCAAGCTGAGGATCATATACAGACCTCGAAGGGTGCTGAAATTATGGTGCCTGCCACGGTTGATGTGACTTCTATTCGTTTAACTCATATGCCTACACGCCTTGAGCCTGGTGATGAGTCCAAGGGGGAGGATCCTGATAAACGCTATGGGAAAGATATTCAGGGCAATACTGTAGGAGGGGCTCTTGAAGATGATGGGGAATTTATTGCTGAGTTAAAGTTTGCTCCTGTGCAGGAAGTGGATTATGAGGTTCCCATCAAGGATAGTTCTGAATTGGATCTATCCAATGTTGAGCGTGATGCTACGTATGGTGTTACTCCGTTTTATAAGTTCACTGCTGAGGAATCAGAGAAGTTGAATCAGCCTCGTGGTGTTGAGCCTTCGTCTTTTGCTGATCAGCCTGAGTGGAATTTTTACCAGATTAGTTTGGGGATGAATGCTGGTGTTTATACTTTTGAGGTCACCGGTACTGTTGAGGCTGTTGGTGAGGATACGTATGTGCCGATTCGCGTTGATAACTTGATGTGGAAATGCTCTAGTGAAGATGTGTTTGGTAGCGCTGAAGAGGGTTGTCAGAGTCTGAAAGATTATGAGTGGGGTCGTACAGGTGAGTTGCCTCCTGTGATGACGAAAGAGCAGTCTGAATATACCCATGAAGAGATTGTGGAATTATACGAGAATCAAGGCTCGAAACATGGTGTGACTGGTGTGGGTACTTGTGAGGTGACGTTGAATACGGATCGTCTTGATACGATTAGTGTTGATCTTTATCCTGATTACTTTAGTAGTCGCTATCGGAAGTATAGCGAGACGTTTAATCTTCGCTTGAATCCTGCGGTGAATTATTATGGTTCACAGCTTGGTCGTGAGGATAACTGTGATCAGGGCTTCCAGCATATTACGTTGTGTCCTGATGAGGAGACTGAGGTGCCGCCTAGCAAGGAGCCTGTAGAGTCTGAGGAACCAACGCCTTCTGAGGAGCCACAGGAATCTGAAGAGCCTACTCCTTCTGAGGAAGAGGAGGTTGAGCCTGCTAAACCTTCTAAGGAAACAGAGGAGCCAACTTCTAGTGAGGAACCACAGGAGTCTGAGCAGGTTAAGCCTGTGAAGCCAGCTGAGTATCCTGAGGAGCGTGAGGAGCCTAAGATTCCTGTTGTTCCGCCAACTCTTCCTGATACAGACACTGAGGTTGAGCAGGGTGAGGTTGTTACCACAGTGGTAGAGCCTGAGGATAAGGAAGAACCTGCTGAGTCTAAGCCTGAGTCTAAGCCTGAGCCTAAGACTGTTATTTCTGAAAGTGTGAAGGATAACGTCGCTAAGCAGGCTAAGACTGTTGCGAAGAAAGACCGTCCTAAAGTTACTACTGGCGGACATCTGCGCGCAGCGTAATTTTTGTTTTATGCAAGAGTCCTAGCACCATTGGTGCTAGGACTTTCTTTATATCTTGGGTTATGATGGGAAACGCTTTTAGGTTTTTCTCAGCTTTGTGTGGTTGAGGATGGCTTGGAAAGTGCTTTTTTGTTCTTTTTCCTAGGAGAATAGAGGAAATAATGTTGTTGAATCGTTTTGCTAAGCGTGCTGCGGCGGTTGTTGCCGTAAGTATGCTTGGTGCGGGTTTTCTAGCCCCCCCCCTCGGTATTAGCCAATGTTGGCGGCAGTGCCAATATTAATGGTTCGTGGGGTGGTGCGAACTGTGATACTGGTTCTACCTGTGTAAAGCAAGTGGGGGATGAAACACAGGTCACCTGGAAAGTGCAGTTATCACCGTTGGTGATGTCTGAGGATCACATCCAAACCTCTCGTGGTGCGCAAATTATGATCCCATCTACAGTCAAAGATGTGTCGATTAACTTGGTGTATATGCCACTGATTTTTTCGTATGACGACGGTGAATGGCATGATGTAGAGGGCAATATCGTTGAGGTAGATCATCCTGAAGTGGTATATAACTATTCTGTCCCTGCACAAGAGGTGAGTTATCAGGTTCCTATTGTCGATTCTTTCGAGACGGACAATAAAGGGATACCGTATCTGATTGATAATGACACGTATAGATTGTCGTCATTTGTGAAGAATCCTTATGGTTCGTTGAGTGAAGTTGAAGATTCTGTTACGACGTATGGTGTGGAGCCTTCTACTTTTGAGAACCAGCCTGATTGGGATTTCTACCAAGTTGGTCTGAATGAAATGGGTATTTATACCTTTGAGGTTACCGGTACGGTGGAATCTGTTGGCGAGGATACCTATATTCCGATTCGTGCAGATAATACCTTGTGGAAGTGTCATAAAGAGGGGGGTGGACCTGGTAGTGCTGAGGAAGGGTGTGCACCGCTGAAGCGTAATTATGATTGGGCTCGTAGTGGTGAATTGCCTCCTGTGACAACTGCTGAGCAGTCTGAGGATACTCGTAACAAGATTATTGACTTATATAAAAAACAGGGTACTGCTGATGGTTTAACTGGTGTGGGAACCTGTGCGGTGACACAGAATACAGATCGGTTTGACATTATTGATACTGATATTGAAGCTGCTGCTCCGGGTAAATATGGTGCTTATCAGGAGGTGTTTGGTCTTGCCTTGAATCCTGCTATCAACTACTGGGGTCCTTTGCTTGACGCTGAGGATAATTGTGACCAGGGTTTCCAGCATATTACTCTTTGTCCTGATGAGGAGTCTGAGGTGCCGCCTAGTGAAGAGCCTACACCTGTAACTGAAAAGGAGGAGGTTGATCCTGCTAAGCCTTCTAAGGACACTGAGGAACCAACTTCTAGTGATGAGCCACAGGAATCTGAGGAGCCTACATCTTCTAAGAAATCACAGGAGCCTGGAGAACCTATTTCTAGTGAAGAACCTGTTTCTTCTGAGAGTAAGTTTGTACCATCTGCTCAATCTGAGCAGGACAAACCTGCCGATTCTAAGCCTGAATCTAAGCCTGCACCTAAGACCGTTATCTCTGAAAGTGTAAAGGATAACGTCGCTAAGCAGGCTAAGACTGTAGCGAAGAAAGACCGTCCTAAAGTTACTACTGGCGGACATCTGCGCGCAGCGTAATCCTGTTCCTTAGAAATCTAAAAGTCCTGGCACTAACCAGTGCTAGGACTTTTCTGTGTTTCTTAGGTTCTGATGGGAGTTTTCCAGCTAGGTTAGATTCAAGAGAAAAGTCTTTAGCCAACCGCGCTTTGCTACGTTTATTGCATGCCCTAACGGGCGTTTTGAGTTACAGTCACGATTGATCAGCGAGGAAAAGTATGAGACGTATTGAACGATACTATGCCAGTTCCAATATGTTCGACGCTTTCGCCGGACGCACTGTAGATCTAATAACGCAGCTTGTCGTAGTAAATCAGCTTGGATTCACGGGTACGGAGCTGGGATTTCTGAGTTCTCTCTCGATTGTCTTGTACTTAGTTTCCGCTGTACCCATTGGGAAGTTGGTCGACTCTTTAGACCCGATTAAGGTATTGATTTACGCCTTGACGGTTAAGGCTGCTCTCCTCACGGCATTCGCTTTTCTTTATTTGTCTGGAGGATTGTCATTTTGGACCATTCTGGTTCTTCAGGTTCTTCAATCGTTTGTCGGTATTTTCATCGACAACTCTCAAATAATTACAGCGGTATCAATCCAAAAAATTGTGGGAAATTCCAAGCTAGTTGCCCAGCTTGAATCTGCAGACAAGATGATCGGTATTGCTGCCCCTGGTGTGGTAGCACTGATTGCAGCAGGGGAATTCTATAGGGAAGGATATATTGGGGCAGCAGCACTCGCGATGTGTGCCCTAGCAATGATTGCATTCCCGGTAAGAAGAATGGTTCAGAATGTTAGCGATACTAACATTGACGAAAGCTCTAGCCAGCTAGAGGACACTGACGGTAAAGGAACGCTTCTTAGCGGCTTCTTATTCATTGCACAGAGTAAGGAACGTCTGATACCGGTACTACTCATTGCCGCAGGAAACCTTGGATTGGCCTTTATCGACTCTCCACAATCACTGTTCTTGCTGCGGGAAGTAGGAATGAATCCGTCGGGCTTTTCAACCCTGAACATAATCGACGCCCTTGCAGCTCTTTTTGCATCAGTGTTGGTAGTACGACTCATTGACCGTTTCGATTTCGCAAAAATGATTACGCTAGCAACTTTTGGTCAGGTGCTCTCAGCACTGTTTTTTCTGTTCGTGGTTATTTGTGACGCGCCAGCATTCATTTTCACGGCAATTTCGGGCGCACTGTGGTCGATAGCAGCCACGTTCATCAACGTCTCCGCAATGAACTACTTTGTTAGCCAGCTGCCTCAAGGGAAAATCGGCGTGGGACTTTCTTCAATGCGAACGTTTGTTATGGCGGTGGTTCCACTAGGAGCAATCTTGGGTGGATATAGTGCAGATCGTGTGGGATACGCGTTCTCTGTCATCGTTTGGACTGCAATAGCTATTGCGACGTTTCTCATTGGGCTGAGTCAGTTTTTAGGACGAAAATCTGCTCCATCTATTGAGCACGATGTAGATACAGAAATCGCTTAAGTAACTTCCTTGCCCTGTTTGTCTGTTTGCTTGCCTGTCACCGCCTGTTCTTCTGTGGAGTCCTAGTGCCAGTTGGTGCTAGGACTTTCTTTATATCTTGGGTTATGATGAGAAATGCTTTTAGGTTTTTCTCAGCTTTGTGTTTTGGGGTTGAGGGGAATTTGAGAAGTGTTTTTGTTCTTTTTCCTAGGAGAATAGAGGAAATATGTTTTTACAACGTTTTGCTAAGCGTGCTGCGGCGGTTGTTGCCGTAAGTGTGCTTGGTGCGGGTTTTCTAGCCCCCCCCCCTCGGTATTAGCCGGTGGTGGCTACGATAATGTTCATGGTTTTTGGGGTGGTGTGAACTGTGACACTGGTTCTACCTGTGTAAAGCAAGTGGGGGATGAAACACAGGTTACTTGGCAAGTGCAGGTAGCGCCATTGGCGATGGGTGAGGATCAAATCCAAACCTCGAAGAATGCACAGATCATGATCCCATCTACGGTCAAAGACGTGTCTATCAAATTGACGCATATGCCTGTTAAGCCTAACGAAGATATAGATCTTTATACGAGTTTTATGCCTGTGCGTATGGTTGATTATCAGGTTCCTATCAAGGATAGTTCTGAATTAGATTTATCTAATGTTGAGCGTGATGCTACGTATGGTATTACTCCGTTTTATAAGTTTACTGCCGAGGAATCAGAGAAGTTAGGGCAGCCTCGTGGTGTGAATCCTTCGTCTTTTTCGTATCAGCCTGAGTGGAATTTCTACCAGATTAGTTTGGGCAGTGTGGGTGGTGTCTATACTTTTGAGGTCACCGGTACTGTGGAGGCTGTTGGTGAAGATACCTATATTCCGATTCGCGTTGATAATGTGATGTGGAAATGCTCTAGCCAAGATGTGTTTGGTAGCGCTGAGGAGGGGTGTCAGAGTCTGAAAGATTATCACTGGGGGCTTACTAATGAGTTGCCTCCTGCGTCTATTCCGATGATTCCTGAGGATGAGTCTGCTTCTTCAGCTCGTAAAGCAGAGATTGAGCAGCGCAACAAAGAAATCGCTTTGGAGAATGAGAAGATTGCTGCTTTGTATGCTGATCAGGGTACTCGCCATGGTTTGACGAGTGTGGGAACCTGTGCTGTTACTCGTAATACGAATCGTTTTGACATGATTGGTAACGATATCGAGGCTGGTGGTGATAGATATGAGAAGTATGTAAATACGTTTAATCTTCACTTGAATCCTGCGGTGAATTATTTTGGTTCGCTCAAAGGTGCTGAGGATAACTGTGATCAGGGTTTCCAGCATATTACGCTGTGTCCTGACGAAGAATCTGAGGTTCCACCTAGTGAGGAGCCTGTAGAGTCTGAGGAACCAACACCAAGTGAGGAAACCCAGGAACCTACTCCTTCTGAGGAAGAGGAGGTTGATCCTGCTAAGCCTTCTAAGGAAACAGAGGAGCCAACTTCTAGCGAAGAACCACAGGAGTCTGAGGAGTCAACTCCAAGTGAGGAAACTCAGGAACCTACTCCTTCTGAGGAGCCTGAACAGGAGAAACCTGTGAAGCCAGCTGAGCGTCCTGAAGAACGTGAGGAACCAGTTAAGCCTGTTGTTCCACCAACTCTTCCTGACACAGACACTGAGGTTGAGCAGGGTGAGGTTGTCACCACCGTTGTAGAGCCTGAGGATAAGGAAGAAAAACCTGAGGACAAACCTGCCGATTCTAAACCAGAATCCAAGCCTGCACCTAAGACCGTTATCTCTGAAAGTGTGAAGGATAACGTCGCTAAGCAGGCGAAGAGTGTTGCGAAGAAAGACCGTCCTAAAGTTACTACTGGTGGTCATTTGCGCGTAGCGTAATTCTTGCTTAAGAGTTGAAAGCTCCCCGCTGGTTGGATCAGTACATGATTCTTAGCTGACGGGGAGTTTTTTACGTTAGCTGACTCAAGTGGTATGTGATGAGTGCTGTTTCGCGTCATGATGAAATGTGCAGCTAGGTGGATAGCTTAAATATCTTTTGACAGTCTTTCCTATGGCGGTGATACTGAGCTTGTCGGGCGTCTATGAAGGGATTACAGTATGCGCAACCACCGCAACCACCGCAATTATGGAAAATTACATACGCATATATCCTATATCCTTTGTTTCTTAGTAGTTTTACCTTTTCTTTCTTCTCTTGAAGCGAAGATTAGTTCTGATTTTCTCATTTCTTTGGTTGCTTTTCCGTGGTTGTGGTTATGGATTGGTTTTTGTGCTGCTTTGGTTTTTGCTGATGCAGGCGCGTTTGTGAGCATTATGCTTGGGGCTGTGTGTACTGGGGCAGCGTTAGCAATCGAAACTGGTACGGATGTGCTCTTAGGTGTTGGTGCTAGCTTTACTCCGGTTGTAGAGGCGGCAATGTGGTTTATTGTTGGTACTGGTTGTGGCTTTGTGGTGGCGTTTTTGGGTTGTGTTGTTATTACTGCACGTAGGCCTGTGGCATTATGCGCGTTGGTTACTTTTGCTGTGCTCATTGTGTTGTCTTTTGGTTGGGAGCTGAAAGTCAATAATCCGAGTGCTCGGTCGATTATTTATGGTGTGATGTGGCTTGTGGTTAATATATTCGCCCTGGTTGCAGTCTATCGACGCTGGATTGCTGGGCGAGGCACGAGAATCGTCTAGAATCGTCAAGGGTGAGCTACCACTACATTGATCAGGATTGTCAGCGCCGGTATTCAGAAGGGGAAAAGGGAAGTGTACTCATTGCGCACACTGACACTCGTCACCCTTTTGCGCGTGATCGTGCGCGGGTGTTGCATTCTGCGGCGCTGCGTCGTTTAGCTGATAAAACACAGGTAGTGGCACCTGGGATTGGTGATACGCCGCGTACTCGGCTTACTCATTCTCTTGAAGTGGCACAAATAGCGCGTGGCATCGGTAGCGGGTTGGGCTTAAATGCTGATTTATGCGAGATGGCTGGTCTTACTCACGACATTGGGCATCCACCGTATGGGCATAATGGTGAGCGTGCGCTCGACCAGGTCGCACAAGACTGTGGTGGTTTTGAGGGAAATGCTCAAACGCTGCGGATTTTAACTCGCCTAGAGCCAAAGATTCTTGACGAGAGCGATACTTCTTTTGGGCTTAATCTCACCCGCGCAGCTCTCGACGCTGCCTGTAAATATCCGCGCACCAAAACCAATACCGATGGCAGTATCAATAAAAAATATGGTTGCTATGACGAAGACCGTGACATTCTTACGTGGATACGCCAGGGGCATACTGATGACCGTCCTTGTGCAGAGGCTCAGGTCATGGATTTTAGTGATGACATTGCGTATAGCGTCCACGATGTAGAAGATGGCATTATTGCTGGCAGAATCACATTAAGTGTGCTGTGGGACTTCGTCGAATTAGCTGCATTGGCGCATAAAGGGGCACGAGCTTTTGGCGGTGAACCAGAGCAGCTTATCGACGCCGCGGATCGCCTGCGCGATCTTGACGTAGTAGCCAGTGCCGCAGAATTCCACGGTAGGTTGCGTGACTACACTCAGCTCAAAGCAATGACTTCGCAGTTGGTGGGCAGATATGTAGGAGCAGTAGTAAGCGCTACCCAAGAAGCAGCTCAAGGGCAGCCATTGGGGCGAATGTATGGCACGGTAGTTATTCCTGAACAGGTATGGGCTGAGGTGACGTTGCTCAAAACCATTGCGGTGCTCTATGTGATGGATCAGCCTGCGCATTTAGCGCGTCAAGATCGGCAGCGCGACCGTATTTTTAGAGTCTACGATTATTTTTCCGCAGGTGGCGCTGGTACTCTTGACCCTCTCTTTCGCCTGTGGTGGGAGCAGGCTGATACTGCTGCACAACGTGAGCGAGTCATTATTGATCAAATTGCGTCAATGACAGAATCGCGTTTGGAGCGGGTAGCTGCTCAGGCGGCACAGTGGTCGGGTTTCCTGGGATAGTCCTTTGCTGCCACGCTAGAGTCGTAGCGTTAGTTCTCAGCGTCAGGTATGGCGCAAAAACTCTCGTAATGATCCTCAGTGTAGTACCACACCTCGGGGTCGGTTTCTGTGCCGCCACCTGTGACAATCCTTTTCTCCCCTCGGTGCCCAAGACCTGGGGTTTCCACGGTATATTCGCGGTAGTAACTACTGCCTTGGCGGGGGAGTTTGCGCTCATAGTTGCCAAAGTGAGAACCATCAGTCTCTGGAAACTCATAGGGACCACCCTGCAAAATATCGGCTACGACTTCCTCGGCCTCTGCCGGTAAAGTATCCAGCTCACAGTTTTTGAGTGTTGCGCGACCTGCCTTAGCGGATTGCGTAGCACCAGCGGGTAGGCGTGCGCTTTTTGTGCTGGTTGCATGAGCGTCGTTAGTGGAATTATCGGTGGAATTATTGTGCGAAATGCCAAACCAGATGCCGGCTAATGCGAGTGCAGTGGTGCCAGCACCGGCAATCAATTTTGAGGTAGTTTTGGGTGACCGTGATTGTCCACTCATAGTGCTATGGTGGCATAGTTGTTCCTGGAACGCTAGTAGAACCTTTTGGCAGCCCCAAGCCGTGCCCCACTAGAGGCATATTTGGAGTAGAATGCGACACTATGTGTGGAATTGTTGGATATGTAGGCTCTTCGCAATCAGCTGCAGAATATACAGCTTCAGATGTTGTTTTACAGGGGCTTAAACGTTTGGAATATCGCGGTTATGATTCCGCAGGTATTGCCGTTGCCTCTGAAAAGGGCATTGCTTTTTGTAAAAAAACTGGAAAAGTTGCGGTTTTAGAAGACGCTATTACCCAATCACCACTAGGCAGTGCTCAGGTTGGCATTGGGCATACGCGTTGGGCAACTCATGGTGCGCCCAGTGATACTAATGCGCATCCGCATATTGTTGCCGATGGTCAGGTTGCTGTTGTCCACAATGGCATTATTGAAAACTATGCTGAGTTAAAAAAAGAGCTCACTGATAAAGGCTATAACTTTGTTTCTGAAACAGACACAGAGGTAGCAGCTACGCTCTTAGCTGATATTTTCGCTCACGACGCGCAGGCTCAAGGCGATTTAAGCCATGCCATGCGCCTGACCAGCAAGCGTTTGGAGGGGGCGTTTACCCTTCTGGCTATTCATAAGCAATGCCCGGATCGTATTGTGGCATCGCGCTCTGGTTCACCCTTGCTGGTTGGCGTAGGCGAGGGCGAGTTCTTCCTGAGTTCTGATGTCAGTGGTTTTATTGAATACACGAAAGACGTCGTCGAGCTGGCAGATAACCGAGTGATTACGCTTACCGCACAAGGTTATGACATTACTGATTTTGACAATAACCCTGATGAGGGCAAGAAATTTGTGGTGGAGTGGGATATTTCTGCTGCTGAAAAAGGCGGCTATGACTTCTTCATGGTCAAAGAGATTCATGACCAACCCACTGCCGTGCGCGAAACCCTCATGGGGCGTTTTGATGAGAATAACAAGCTCACTCTCGACGAACTCCACATTGATGAGGCAGTGCTACGCAGTATAGACAAAATCATTGTTATTGCCTGTGGTACAGCTGCTTATGCTGGTCAAGTGGCACGCTACGCCATTGAGCATTGGTGTCGTATCCCTACTGAAGTAGAGCTCGCGCATGAGTTCCGTTACCGCGACCCCATTGTGAATGAGAAAACCCTGGTGGTTGCGTTATCTCAATCTGGTGAGACGATGGACACGCTCATGGCAGTGCGCCACGCTAAAGAACAAGGCGCAAAGGTACTCGCCATCTGCAACACCCGTGGTTCCTCTATTCCACGCGAGGCAGACGCAAACCTATACACCCATGCTGGTCCAGAGATTGCAGTGGCCTCGACCAAAGCATTCTTGGCGCAAATCACAGCATCCTATCTGCTGGGTCTGTATTTAGCACAATTGCGTGGCAATATGTTTGCTGATGAGATTGAGCTTATTGTGCGTGAGCTCAAAGCCATGCCAGATAAAATTCAGCAAGTCATTGATGCTAAAGCAAGTATTGAAACCCTGGGCAAGAATATGCAAAATGCTAACTCGGTGATTTTCCTTGGTCGCCATGTTGGTTTCCCAGTAGCACTCGAAGGTGCCCTGAAGCTCAAAGAAATTGCGTATCTCCACGCAGAAGGTTTTGCTGCTGGTGAGCTCAAACATGGTCCGATTGCCTTGATCGAAGAAGGACAACCCGTGTTTGTGATTGTCCCTTCTGCAAAAGGGCGTAATTCTTTGCACGCAAAGGTAGTGTCTAATATCCAAGAGATTCGGGCACGTGGCGCGATTACCATTGTGATCGCTGAGGAAGGCGATGAAGTCGTAGACGCTTACGCTAACCATGTGATTCGGATTCCTCAAGCCCCAACACTGTTGCAGCCTTTGCTTGCTACTGTGCCATTGCAGATTTTTGCTTGTGCCGTTGCTGCGGCTAAAGGCTTGGATGTGGATCAGCCACGCAATTTAGCTAAGGCAGTTACTGTGGAATAATCCACGGCACGCGCCTGGGATACGTGGGATTGTGAGGTAGTAGCGGTGCCCAGGGTGGCATCTGCGGTGAAAGGAGGTTGAGCAGACATATGAGAAAAGGAAAAATACCGGCATCTGATGTGCAGGCAATTCGAGAGAGAATTAGCCTAGAGGACGTCGTCGGTGAGTATGTGCAGCTCAAGCCTGCCGGTGCTGATTCGTTGCGCGGGCTTAGCCCATTCAAGGACGAAAACACCCCTTCTTTCTTCGTACGTCCGCAACACGGCTACTACCACTGTTTTTCCACTGGAAAAGGCGGAGATGTGTTTGCTTTCCTCATGGAAATGGAGCACGTTTCTTTCCCGGAGGCAGTGGAAATATGCGCAGACAAAATTGGGTACCGAATTAACTATGAGGGCGGTTCCACTGGTGCCCGCAGAGAAGAACCTGGAACCCGTAAACGCCTCATTGAAGCTAACCGAGCAGCACATAAGTTTTACCGAGAACAATTAGAAACCCCTCAGGCAGCCACTGCACGTAATTTCTTACTCAACCGTGGGTTTTCTAAAGAACTCATCTATTCCTTTGAGTGCGGTTATGCCCCCGAGGGCTGGGATACTCTCACCAAGCAGTTACTTCGTCAAGGCTTTAGTTTCCAGGAACTAGAGGCTGCTGGTTTATCGCGCATGGGTAAACTCGGTCCCATTGATCGTTTTCATCGCAGACTACTCTGGCCGATTAAAAACATATCGGGTGATGTAATCGGATTCGGCGCCAGAAAACTTTTCGACGACGATAACCTCGGTAAATACATGAATACCCCGGAAACGCTCTTGTATAAAAAATCAAAGGTACTCTTTGGCCTTGATGTGGCAAAGCGTGATATTGCTACCAGACACCAGGCGGTAGTCGTCGAGGGCTATACCGATGTGATGGCCATGCACGCAGCAGGGATTACCACAGCAGTAGCAGCCTGTGGTACTGCTTTTGGCGATGATCACCTGCAAATGATCCGTAGGCTCATGCTTGACGATAACTTCTTCCGCGGGGAACTCATCTATACTTTCGACGGCGATGAAGCTGGACAAAAAGCAGCTATGCGTGCTTTTGAGGGGGATCAAAAATTTACTGGGCAATCCTTTGTTTCAGTGGCACCAGAAGGAATGGATCCTTGTGACCTGCGTCTGCAACGCGGTGATAGTGCTGTGCGTGAGCTCATCGCCTCAAGGGTTCCCATGGTGGAGTTCGCACTCCAAACCCTCATTGCCCAATACTCTCTTGATTCTGTGGAAGGGCGCTTACAAGCACTGCGCCGCACAGTTCCAGTGGTCGCAAGTATCAAAGACAAACCACTTCAAGATGAATACGCCAGGCTATTAGCTGGGTGGATTGGTTGGCAAGACCCGCATGAGGTAGTGCAGCAAGTACGAGCACAAGCACGCAAACCCCGTACACCACAGCGCAAAGCACAGCGTTTTCATAATGCTGCCCCTGCCGCTCAACCTGACTCAGTGCTATCTTTGCCCAACCCCAAAGATCCGCGGCTTTGGACACAGCGCGAATGTCTGAAAATTGCCCTGCAATACCCTGAGGCTGTGGGAAAGCGATTCGACGACCTTGCCCCACAAGTATTTACCCATGAGACATACCGAGCGCTCAAAAAAGCAATTGATTCTGCTGGTGGGTGCAGTGCGCAGCAATCAGGGGCGCAATGGATTTCCTCGGTAAGCGATCATATGCTCGATCTCGTAGGAAAATCATTAGTATCTGAACTTGCAGTAGAAGCATTCCACGTTACTGAAGAAGATTTCTTGCCACACATCGACACCACATTGGCTAGATTGCAAGAGCAACAGATCGGCAACCAAATTGCCCTGCTCAAAGGCAAAATGCAAAGAATGCGCCCATCAGAAGATGAGCGCACCTACAATGCGTTATTTGCCGAACTTGTGGAATTAGAGCAGCGTCGTCGGGAGCTATTGGACTTAGCTTTTGGCAGCTAAGGCGCTCCTTGGGTCATTACTCATAGTCAATATGGGCTGGTGGAATAGGAGCCCCATGCGGGCGCGGAATTTTGGGATAATCATGCTGTTGCCTAGCAGCAGATACCTTAGGTGTTTCTTGAGCAGCTAGCGGTGCAAGATTTTTCTGCGCAAGCAGAGCCAACCCCAGCACCCCAACACCAATGAGCAGAATGAGAATCAGTCCCACGGCCTGTCCGGCGTGAGTGCTGTATCCGATGAGCAAGCCCAACCAACCAAAGTCGGCGTCGCCAAAAGTGGTGGTGTTTGAGCTGAACTTACCCAAAACAGACATCAAAAACGCAGGTAAGAATGTGATGATGAGTCCATTAGTCAGCGCGCCAAAAAATGCTCCCCGACGCCCACCAGTGGCATTACCATACACACCAGCCGCACCACCGGTAAAGAAATGTGGCACAAGACCAGGCAAAATAAGAGCCACACCGAATGCGGGTGATAACCATGCAGAAAGCACAGCCAAGCCAAGCAGTCCGCCTAAGAATGAAGCAAAGAACCCAATCAGCACTGCGTTTTGTGCATAAGGGAACACGATCGGACAATCAAGAGCAGGAATCGCACCAGGAACCACCTTATCGGCAATGCCTTGGAATGCGGGAATCAGTTCACCCAACACTGTACGCACCCCGAAAAGAATAATGGCAACACCAACACCAAAGGTGAGCCCTTGGGTGACAGACTGCATAAAGTAATTACCCACTGAACTGGCCTCTTGCTCAAAAATGGCAAAGGCATCCGTGTTGCCTAGTCGTGGCAGTGCTATTGCCGCAATGATCACATACATCAGTGCCATCGAAAGCGCAGTAGTGACCATAGAATCACGCAAGAACTTTAACCCAGAAGGCAGTTGCAGATCCTCTGTGGAAGGGGAGGGGCGAGCTATTTTATTCAGTGCGCTGCCAACGCACGCCGAGCTAACATAGCCCAAGGTGCCAAAATGCCCCATTGCGATGGAATCATCGCCAGTGATTGTGCGGGTCCATCGCTGGGATAGTGCCGGCAAAGAAACCATCATAATGGCAAGCACAATAGCGCCGACAAGAATCACAGTCACACTGTTATATCCTGCGGTGGCAAGGATAATGGTCAGCATTGTTGCCATGAATAAGGCATGGTGACCAGTGAGAAACACATACCTCAGGCTGGTAAAACGCGCAATGACTAGGCTAAGTCCAAAACCTAATATCAACAGCCAGGCTACTTGAGAGCCATATTCTGCTTGCGCAATTCCTGCGATTGCCTCATTGGTGGGAATAACACCTTGTGCGCCGGTAGCCGCATTAATCATTGCCCCCAATGGTTCGAGTGCGCCCGATACTACACCAGCGCCTGCACCAATGAGCATGAAACCCAGCACAGCTTTTAAGGCAGCACCAATGACATCACCAACACTGCGTCGTAGTGCAAACAATCCGACTGCGGTGATGATACCAATGAGAAATGCGGGCACTGACAAAATCTCATTAACAAGAAACTCTAGAATCTGCATAGGTCATTCTCCAAGGTCATAGATGGTACGAAGCACATGATCTACTTCTTGTGGGGAAGAAAAATTCTCAATAACATACACCGGTATGCCAATCTCGCCCAAGGTGCGCGCGATAGCGTCGGACGTGAGAACAAAATCAGCCGACTGGGCTTTTCCCTTTGCAGAAATTGTGTCTGTCGCCTCCACCGAAACATAGCTTGACCAGCCCCAACGCTCTAGCACCTGTTCGAGGGTGCTTTTGAGGAAAAGCGAAGTACCCAATCCATTGCCGCACACGGTCAAAACGTGACCAGTGCTTTCTTGCTTTTCGACGTTCGCCTGAGCCTTCTTCAGTGCGCTCGTTGTGCTCGTTGTGTTTGGTTGGGCACCACCAGCAAGTATCTCTGCAATCTGCTCCGGGGTCTGCGCTTGGCTGAGTGCTTGGCGAGTGCTCTTGGTAGACAAGAGGGTAGCAAGGCTGCGCATAGCGTCGATATGTGCGTGAGAATCAGCTGCTGCCAAAGCAAAAACTATATGTACTGGATCATTCTTGGGGTGCCCAAACGTGATGGGGGTACGTAGCCGCACAAAAGAAAGACAACTGCGTATAACAGCGTCAGAGCTGCGGGCATGAGCAAAAGCAATACCAGGAGCAATGACAATATAAGGACCATTCTCAGTGACATTATCAATCATTGCCTGAGTATAGGCGGCAGTAATACTATTGCTGCGCTCTAATAATTCACCTGCAATGCTTATGGATTCTTGCCAGCTATCAGCGCTAACATCGAGGAGAATCCGATCCTCAAGGAGATCATTAAGACTAGACATGAGCTCTTTTCTTACAAGTAGTAAAAACACGAAGTGATTAACTATCCTAACAGCGGCAGCCGACGTTACTAAGCACGATATGGTGCAAGAAGGGGCAAAATTAAAAGAAAGTAAAGGTTCGATGAATCTTTCATCACGAAGGACTACGAGGTCACCGCGGTTATTTACAATAAAAGAGCAGGGACGTTCACAATAAGGAAGGAAAAACCATGCAGATTGCTGCTGTATTCATCGCTGCTGTGGGACTGATTCTATTGAGCACATTGTGCTTAAGTATTCCTAACACAGCTACCTCGGGAAAACTATATCGCAATTCAATAATGGGACTACGTACAACACAAACCAAAAAATCTGATGCAGCGTGGCTGCAGGGTCATAAAGAAGCCGCACCTATCTTGAAAGTGACAGGAATGCTCGTTATTGCCCTCACCGCAGTGCTACTCATTTCAGCATTTTTTGTGCAGGATGTTCCATTTGTTTCTTTGACCACCGGAGCTATCTCTTATGTCTTAGCGATAGGTGGAATCATCTGGGCAGCTGTTATCGCAGATAAAGCTGCAAAAAAGGTAAATAACCAGGTAGCGGCATAATTTATTTCCGCTGTTTTGCGTCGTGCGGCTTGTCTAGTGCGACAAAAAGCTCTTGGTCACCGTCGATTGTGTTGAGATCGCGGTAGCCAAGAGCTTTTGTATTAGTCGTGATCTGGTTCCAAAATAGTGGAATTATCTTTAGTCCTAATGTTTTTTACTTCCTTCATCCGTGGCTGTGGATCAATTTTATTAGCAATCACCCGACGAGTGGTGGTCACTGCCTTTTTAGTAATAGGAGAATTAACGGCTGTGTGATAGCCCTTCTTGATTTGTTCATATCTGCGTCGCCCTGCTTTAGTACCAAAAATATAGCCAGCAGCTGCACCTACGACGAATTGAATCATGAAAATAGCCTCCCATATTATTGTGAACCTTCTGCCCACCACTATACGGGTTTTAGCACAGGAAGGGGGAAGGAAGTGGTGGCAGGTCAGCTGTTAACACACTTGCGTGGGATTACCCCTATCCGCATTCTCTTTGTGCATTACTCGTTTGTTTCCTCTAGTGTCATCCGCTTAGTCATTTCAACAGTTTGTTTCCAAGCCTGACACACCTCATCACTTGTCATTCCTGGTCGCCAAGACTTCAACAACAAAACCGACACCAGTTCCACACCAACAGTCACCGAAGTCATCAATATAGCCGACGACACAAACCCCACTATCGCATAGGTGAGCGCATAATACACAGCAGTAACTCAAAAAACCGCCTACACTTTTGTAGGCGGTAGAAGAAAGCTCCCCCAACTGGGCTCGAACCAGTGACCCTTCGATTAACAGTCGAATGCTCTGCCAACTGAGCTATGGAGGAATGTTATCTAGCTGAAACGCATCAACGCGTTCAACCGAAATAAACTATATCTACCCAATCTTGCACTTGCAAATCTGCAGCTTATTGCATATTTTTCTCGAAAGTTATTCTTCTGTCCATAAGCTACTTGCCCTTTTTTCACTAGAGAGCATTCTAGTGTTATACTTTTCTAGTCTTGCGTGCGGTTGCCCAGCAATCACACATAAGAATGGTGTTAGGGGCTATAGCTCAGTCGGTTAGAGCTGCGGACTCATAATCCGTCGGTCCCCGGTTCGAGCCCGGGTGGCCCCACACATAGGCTCCGCAGCAGTATCGCCGCGGAGCCTTATAATATGCCCTATGGATCTTGAAGCACATTTGGCACAATGGGACGTCACCAACAAAGCAGCAGCAGTGCTTGACTGGGGCGATAATGCCCATGCTCATGGCGTCGAAAGCGCACTCGTTGCTACTGCTGGCGATATTCACCGCGTCTTTGAGCTAGCCAGCGTCACAAAACTACTATGTGCCTACGGATTTCTCATTGCCATCTCAGAAGGGGTTGTTGAGCTAGATACCCCATGCGGTCCCACGGACGCTACAGTAAAACACCTATTAGCTCATGCCGCAGGAGTGGGTTTTAGCCAAGACGACCCAATCAAAAAACCTGAGCAGCGCCGCATCTATTCTTCCTACGGTTTCGAGCTACTCAGCGCGGCAGTAGAACGCGAAACAGACATTCCCTTTCCCGAGTACCTCCATGAAGCAGTATTCGCTCCATTGGGTATGCACAATTCTTTATTGCACGGCAGCGCAGGGCACGGCGCACGCTCGAGTGTTTATGACCTCACGCTTTTTGCTCGTGAGGTGCTATTCCCACAGCTTCTCGACGACCAGACAGTAGCACAAGCCTGCCACACCACATTTCCTGGTCTAGCCGGAATCGTGCCCGGCTATGGAATGTACAAACCCTGCGACTGGGGGTTGGGCTTTGAGATCAAAGGTGCAAAGAATCCACACTGGACAGGGCAGAGTATGCCCAGCGATGTGGTAGGGCATTTTGGGCAGTCGGGAACATATATGTGGCTGCATCGTCCTAGCAAGCGAGCAATGATAGCACTGACCGATCGAGCTTTTGGACCGTGGGCTAAAGAAGTATGGGGTCAAACCAATGACCACATCTGGCAGGAGTTAACCCACTGAGCACGTTACCCTTGGGCGGCGTCGATAAGTACTGCAAGATCAGCAATGCTCATGGTTGCCCGAACCTTGTCGCTACGTAGCTGCTGTGGAAACTCAATCTCCAAGCGCACTGCGATCTCAATGATATCGAGCGAACTCGCGCCGAGGTCTTGCAAGAGAGTGCTCGTAGCAATGGATTCTGGTTCTTCGCCAAGGACGCGGGCGATGATGGTACGAATTTTTTGTGCAGTTGTCGGTTGGGCAGTGCGCGCATCAGAGTCCTGGGTGCTCTGGAGTTTTGCTAATTGTTCTTGCAGCGAAGCCATCCTTGTCCTTTCTGCCCATGAAGATTTAGTTCCTTGCTAAGTTTATGCTGCACTCGACTAGACTACAACGCATGGCTTTTCTTCGACTAACGAAACGTTCCAAGCGCAATCATTGGCTTGCTAGCGTGCCGGCAACACCGCCACGCGGGGAAGAACATTTTTCGACCAAGCGCACAGTGGGCAAAAATACCTATTTCCTCACCGGCCCCGAAGATAGCGCAGTAACAGTCGTGTTTGTGCACGGCTTCACTCTTGCCGCAACCCAATGGCAATACCAAACTGAAGAAATAGCACATCGAGCTCGTTGCCTGCTGCCTGATTTTCGCGGGCATGGACAAACCCCCCAATATCCCGTGGCAGAATGCAGCGTCGATGGAGCTGCCGATGATGTCTATGCAGCCATCACCGACGCAAACATTACCGGACCGATTATTCTTGTCGGGCACTCTCTAGGTGGAATGGTCAGTTTTAATCTCTTACGACGCTACCCCAAGCTGCGCAAACAAATACGTGGCATGGTGCTCATAGCCACCGCAATCGAATCCTTTTCCGGAAAAGGTACCCCTCAACTCTTAAAGCTCCCCGTGGCAGATGACATTAGAAATGCTATGGAAATCTCTCCAGAAGAAGCGCAAAAACTACGCTCGGAGTTTGCGGCTTTGATTGCCCCCACGCTGGGTGTGACCATGTTCAAGAACAGTGGCATGAGCCCCGCGGTGAAACTGCACGCACAATTGCTCAATTCCACTCCCATAGAAACCTATGTCGGTTTCCTTGATGATCTAGAAAAACACGATGAGTTAGCAGCAGCCCAAGCAGTAGCTGATATTCCTGCTGTAGTCATCGTTGGTGACAAAGACGACGTGACACCACTGGCACAGGCAGAGAAGATTTGTGAGCTTATGCCGCACGCTGCGTTGCAAGTAATACCACAGGCGGGGCATATGTTGCCGCTAGAAAACCCTGCCGTTGTCAATAAAGCAATTGCACATTTCATAGCTCAGTAGTTATTGGGTTCTAGCTGCATACGCCACTCATATAGAAACGCGCTACCTCACCTAGGTGAGGTAGCGCGTTGAGCTTAATCGAGGTTTGTGGCGCGAAATGCGCCTAGCGCCATAGATTATGCTTTGGTTGGGTCGTTCAAGTTGAACTTTTCTGCTGCCTGGGCAACAATTTTGCGCTCAACTTTGCCTTGGCGTGCCAGTGCTGCCAAAGCGGCAACCACAACGGATTCAGCGTCAATGTTGAAGAATCGTCGTGCAGCAGGGCGAGTATCGGAGAATCCAAAGCCATCTGCGCCCAAGGTGGTGTAATCACCTGGGACAAAGCGTCGGATTTGCTCTTGGAGATCAGATGCGAAGTCGGAAACTGCAATGTATGGGCCAGCAGCCTTCTTCAACTGAGTTGTCGCAAATGCTTCTGCTACCTCAGCTTCTGGGTGGCGCAATTGCTCGAGTTCTTTCTTGCGTCCTTCACGAGCAAGCTCAACCCAAGAAGTCACCGAGAATACATTGGCACCAATGTTGTATTCGTCGCGCAAAATATCACGTGCGCGCAATGCTTGCTGCATACCGATACCAGAACCAAGCAATGATACTTCAAGCTCAGTGCCAGTTTCTGCCTTTTCATAAAGGTAAATACCTTTGTGGAGCCCTTCAACATCGAGGTTTTCTGGCTCTGCTGGCTGAGGAATCGGCTCATTGTAAATGGTGAGATAGTACATGATGTTCTCGCCACCATCTTTGCCGTACATACGATCAATGCCTCGATGGATGAGGTGAGCGATCTCATAAGCAAAGGCAGGGTCATAAGAAACCATTGCAGGGTTAGTGGATGCCAAAATTTGGGAATGACCATCCATGTGCTGCAAACCTTCACCTGTTAAGGTGGTGCGTCCTGCGGTAGCGCCAAGTATAAAGCCACGAGCCATTTGGTCGCCTGCTGCCCAGAAAGAATCGCCTGTGCGCTGGAAACCAAACATGGAGTAGAAGATATAAATTGGAATCATTGGTTCGCCATGCGTTGCATACGCTGTACCAGCTGCAATGAATGCTGCGCTAGAACCTGCTTCATTGATACCCTCGTGCATGATCTGACCATCTGTTGCTTCACGATAGGACAGCATGAGGTCATGGTCCACCGGCACGTAGTTTTGACCATGTGGGTTATAGATTTTCAGCGTTGGGAACCAGGAGTCCATACCAAAGGTACGAGCCTCGTCAGGGATAATAGGCACAATGCGCTTGCCCAATTCCTTATCGCGCATAAGCTCCTTGAACGCGCGCACAATAGCCATGGTGGTGGCAACTTCTTGCTTACCAGATCCCTTGCGGATACTACGCAGTTTATCCAGATCCGGTAATTCTAGTGGCGTGTAGTTTTCCCGACGCTCTGGCAAGAAACCACCAAGAGCTTTACGACGCTCCAGCAAGTATTTAATTTCTGGCGAGTCTTCACCTGGGTGGTAGTAAGGTGGCAAATAAGGATCCTTTTCTAATTGCTCATCAGAAATAGGAATGCCTTGCTTATCGCGGAATTTCTTGAGATCCTCGAGGGTGAGTTTCTTCATCTGGTGCGTTGCATTGCGTCCCTCGAAGTTATGACCAAGACCATAACCTTTAATGGTGTGCGCCAAGATAACAGTAGGGCGATCCTTGGTTTCTAGGGCACGCTTATAAGCTGCGTAAATCTTGCGGTAATCGTGTCCACCACGAGGAAGTTTCCAGATTTCCTCATCGGTCCAATCTGCTACGAGTTTTGCAGTACGTGGATCGCGGTTGAAGAAGTGCTCACGCACATACTTTCCGTCATTGGCCTTGAAGGTCTGGAAATCCCCATCAGGAGTGGTATTCATCAACTCAACGAGGGCACCGTCTTTGTCAGCCTCGAATAGCTGATCCCATTCGCGACCCCATACCACTTTGATAACTGACCAACCAGCTCCACGGAAGAAAGACTCAAGCTCTTGGATGATCTTGGTATTACCACGAACCGGACCGTCGAGACGCTGCAAGTTACAGTTGATGACAAAGGTGAGGTTGTCGAGGTTGTTCAGCGCTGCCATTTGGATAAGACCGCGTGATTCTGGCTCGTCCATCTCACCATCGCCAAGGAAGGCCCAAACGTGCTGCTGAGAAGTATCTTTGATACCGCGATTATGCAGGTAACGGTTAAAACGTGCCTGATAAATAGCGTCCATTGGGCCAAGACCCATAGAAACGGTAGGGAACTCCCAGAAGTCTCTCATGCCATGTGGGTGAGGATAAGAAGGCAAACCGCCTTGTGGGCGCGATACTTCCTGACGGAATCCGTCGAGGTCGTCCTCAGTGAGGCGTCCTTCAAGGAAAGCACGAGCGTACATACCAGGAGAAGCGTGACCCTGGAAGAAAATTTGGTCACCGCCACCTGGATGATCTTTACCACGGAAGAAGTGGTTGAAGCCAACCTCATAGAGTGGAGCTGCACCAGCATATGTTGAAATATGCCCGCCGACGCCAATCCCAGGGCGTTGAGCGCGGTGCACCATAATCGCTGCATTCCAACGAATCCAACGACGGTAGCGCTTTTCCATCTCCTCGTCACCAGGGAAATCTGGTTCCATGCTGGTAGGGATGGTGTTCACATAGTCAGTGGAGGTGAGCGGAGGCAAAGCTACTCGCTGTGCTGAGGCACGTTCTAGTAGACGCAGCATGATAAAACGTGCTCGTTCTGGACTTGAGTCTGCCAACATTCCGTCGAGAGAATCGATCCATTCATTTGTTTCTTCTGGATCGGCGTCGTTGAGATAAGACGCAACACCATCGCGGATCATCGCAAAATTAGTGTCCTCAGCGTGCTTTCCCTGAGTTGGGTCCGCCATTCCACACCTCCAAGTGAGAGTTCATGATTGTGTAATCACAATGAGATTTATATGTGCATGTATGTGCATAAAAAGGCACACATTACGTTTTCTAGAATACGCCAGTTGCGGTTGCTTTGCTCATGGTCAAACCCAATTAGGGGACAGTGGATATTTCTTGAACTGTTCTACGAACTATTCTGCGGTCTAATTTTTTCTAAAAATTAAGAAAATAACCCCAGAAAATGAGAGAAAATCACAGAATGGGAGTATTGTTCCTAGTGATGAACGAAACAGTATCGAAGGAGAAAAAAGCCGCAGTAACTCCTGCGGATCATGCACGCCGTTTAGGTTTTACAGACGGCATGGTGGTGCAAGAAATTGGCTGGGATGAAGATTGCTACTCTGAGCTAAGCGAAGCAATCGAAGACATCATCGGTGAAGAACTCTTAGACGAGGACACAGATGAGGTATGTGACGCCGTTTTGCTCTGGTGGCGCGAAGAAGATGGCGATCTAGTAGACGGTCTCGTCGACGTTATTCGTCCGTTGGCTGGTAATGGTCGCATCTGGCTATTGACTCCTGGTGCTGGGAAACCGGGTTCATTAGAGCCAGGCCTTATTGCAGAATCCGCACAGTTGGCTGGATTGGTGCAAACTAAAGCAGAACGCTTAGGAGCATGGCAAGGTTCATGCCTTGTACCCAGCGGAAACAAGTGAATTTTCTTTATTTCACTACTGTGTGTTAAGCTTTACGACGTTGCTAAGAGAGCTGCTGAGATATTCAGTAAGTTTCTCAGCATACTGCGCCTTTAGCTCAGCTGGGAGAGCAGCTGGTTTACACCCAGCAGGTCGGCGGTTCGATCCCGTCAGGGCGCACCACAAAAAGCACTTTCCAAAGGGAAGTGCTTTTATTTTTATATAGCCTATACCCTTAAAATATGCGGGGGTCATATGTTTCGTGGTCTATTGGCCGGAGTAATTGCCGACAGAATTATTGGCGATCCAGGAGGGCGGCTCCATCCCGTTGCCTTATTTGGTTCCTATGCCGCGCAGATGGAAAAAATCTGTTATCGCCCCACCAAAGCAGCAGGAGCAACATATGTATGTGCGTGCATTTTGCCGCCTACATTGGTGGTTGCGCTGTGGGCAAAGAAAAGACCACAATTGGCACTTGCGCTGGGATTATGGTCAAGTCTTGGTGGAACAACACTAGAAAAAATAGGTCAGCGGGTGCATGATGAACTAGCACAAGACAATATAACAGCAGCACGTGCGCTTATTCCTTGGTTGTGTTCTCGTGATCCAGAGGCATTGGATCGCGCGGGTATCATTCGCGCCACTGTGGAGTCTTTAGCAGAAAACACTTCCGACGCAGCGATCGCTCCGTTATTCTTTGCAGCTTGCGGTCGTTATGCCGCAGTAGCAGTAGTCGTGCACCGGCTTGCTAATACTCTTGACGCAATGGTGGGGTATCGCAGCCAACGCTATGCACAATTTGGTTATGCAGCAGCAAAATTTGACGATGTATTAGCGTTTATTCCTGCCCGTATTACAGCATTGAGCCACCTTGCCTATGGGTGGGTGCACGGCAATGCACGTCGGGTGCTTGGTGCATGGCGTACAGATGCTGCCGCACATCCTAGCCCCAATGCTGGTGTGGTTGAGGCAACGGCTGCTGGTGCACTTGGCGTGCAATTGGGTGGGAAAACTCAATATGCACATGGGGTAGAACAGCGCCCAACATTAGGTAGCGGAAACCCACCACAGATACATCATATTCAGCAGGCAGTGACGTTATCCCGGTGGGATCAACGCCTAGTAACGATTACGCTTGTTTCGATAATGATCGGGGCGCGTATTACCATAGCGGCTACGCGTCGGAAGTGATTGCTGTTGGGCGGACTCACTAGGGAGTGAGGGTTTCGTGTCGGCATTGTGGTCTTGAGCAGTAGGCGCGCTAAGCATTTCTGCTTCTTCTTCGCGCACGCGTCTGCGTTCGCGTAGCTCAGAGTACACCATATAGCCCAAGCCCAGCGGTGCCATAATGCCAAAAGCAATCCATTGGAAACCATAAGACAAATGATTCCCTCGATCTAACTTTGGCACTGGTATTGGATTAAGTCCACCAGCTGAATCCTCAGAAAGCTGCAAGTAGTCTGTGCCCAGGCTTACCCCGATGAGTTCGGAAATTTGTTGAGTGTTAATACCATAAACTTGCTGGTAACCACCGTCATTCATGGGATTGGTAGCTGGTTTTTGTTCATTGAGACGGGCATTGGCAGTGATCGTCATCTCGGCACTAGGAGGGGTGGGGATATCTGGTTTTTCACTTGCCTTAGTGGGAACCCAACCGCGATTAATGAGCATGACAGTGCCGTCGTCAAGCTGAAAAGGAACAAGAGATTGATAAGAAGGACCAGATTCTACCGGGCGTAATCGAAGCAACACTTCTTTATCGCTCAAAAATCTGCCGCGAATAGTCACACGCATCCATTCTTGCCCGTCTTTGACACTGCCATCATTAGTGAATACCGCGGTGAACGGTTGCGGGTCTGTTTTATAAGCCTTCTCGACGTGCTCATTACGCGATACAATTGCCTCATCCTTGCCCAGCTGCCATGGTGACAACACAGTCAGCGCAGCATAGGAAAAGGCAATAACTAAAAGGAAAGTAATAACCCACCCCGGGTGTAGAAAAGTTTTCCACCAAGGTTGTGTAGCATCTGTGTGCTTTTTTCGCTGCTTAGCCATGATGTCTTAAGAATACACCTCAGAGATTGACTGCTGCACTCAGCTCTTATACCGCGTGGGTATGGTGGAACAATAATAACGACAACGCCATAATGGCCATGCCTAGGATGACACCATAGATCGCTGTGTGCTGCTTATTGGTTGATAGAGCAGCCGGGAGTAATTTATCGAGACTGATAAAAACCATAACGCCGGCAACACAAGCAAAAATGATACCGAGTGCCATGCCATTCATAAAAGGCATAAGGAACAATAAACAAACAAGAGCACCGAGTGGTTCAGTAAGACCAGAGATAAGCGTCCACAATAGTGCCTTCTTTTTAGAACCGGTGGCTTCTCTAATCGGAACCCCTACTGCGATTCCTTCTGGGATATTGTGTATGGCAATTGCACATACCACCGGGAGTGCGATAGAGGCTTGTGCAGTACCGGCCACAAAGGAAGCAGCACCTTCAGGGAAATTATGAATCATAAGCGCAAGAGCAGCCATAGAACCTGTTTTCATCATTGCTTGTTGATGTTGGCGTGCTGCTTTATCTGACATATCATGCTCAGACACGTGCATGGGTTCTGGAATAAGACGATCGATGAGTGCAATCGCTGCCATACTTAAGAAAAACACAGAAACTGCTATCCATGAAGCAGTGTGCGCTGCATGGTCTGTATGCCCTGCATGATCGTGACTATGACTGGTGAGCGATTCAATGCTTTCAGGCAGTAGCTCAATAAAAGAGACATAAAGCATGACGCCAGCAGACAAGCCCATTGTTCCTGCCAAAAAATGCGGACCAGGGTTTTTCTTTGCAATGGCAATCAACCCACCAATTCCTGTGGCAAGTCCGGCGAAAACAGTCAATGCAAAGGCAAAAAGCACTGTCGAAACAGAATAATCAGTAATCATATTTATTTAACAAACAACCTAGAAAAGAGTAAAAATACCTAACAACTATCACTGTAGATTAGTTGTCAAATTACAAGGTCATTGCAGTTTCTACCCCTTATATTCTGCAGAAATATGCGCAATTATTCCTGGAATAGCAGCCTCGACCTGAGCTAAGGTGAGTGCAAAATCATCCAGCGAGCCATAATAAGGATCAGCCACGTCAAGATCGCCGTCTGCTGCAGGATCGAAACTACGCAGCAAACGGATCTTTTCTGGTGCAACGCCAAGCGCTTGTAACTCACGCACATGCCCACTATCAAGAGCAATGAATAAATCAGCTGATTGATGTGACGCACCAAATTGTGCAGCCCTATGTGCGGAACCATCATAACCAGCAGTTTCTAATGTGCGAAGCGCACGCGAATCAGCTGGTTGCCCGCTATGCCAACCACCAATCCCACAGGAAGAAACCATAACCTCAGCCATAGTGCTCTTGCGTAAATGCTGTGTTAGTACCACATCAGCAATAGGGGAACGACAGATATTGCCAGTGCATACAAAAACCACATGGTACATTTATGTTTCTCCTTAAAATTTTATGAGCAACCGCCGGGAAAGAACTCTAGCTACATACACTGCTATATACAATAGGCGAGTGACGGTTCCACCACCTCCTACCAGAGTACGAATACACGGCGACGAAGATGCCAGAGGCGCAACGCTGAACTTTAGCGTCAATGTGTTAGATAATATGCCCCCAACCTGGCTTCAAGAAAGCCTGGCCAAACATATTCCCACCTTGTCCGCGTATCCCGACGCGCGCCTTGCCCAAAAAGTACGCACATCTATTGCTCAGTATCACAATGTGCACCCAGAAAACGTGCTGCTACTCAATGGAGCAGCAGAAGGTTTTTCCCTCTTGCCGCGCCTGGCACAAAAACCAGCAATTATTCACCCTGGTTTTAGCGAACCAGAGCTTATTTTCCATGAGAGTGGCGTCGAGAGCGATCGGATTATTCTCCAAGAACCTTTTAAGGACTTAGGCGGTATTTCCGAGCAGCTACAACACAATGACAATGACATGGTCATTATCGGCAATCCGACAAACCCTACAGGGGTTCTCCATGACCGAGAAAACATAGCTGAGCTTGCCACTCATACCAGGGTAGGAACTCAGCAGAAACCTCTGCTCGTCGTCGACGAAGCATTTTTGGATATTGTTCCAAATGGAGAATCCTATAGCATGGCGGCAGCTATTTCCTCAGGTGAAGAGCATATCATTGTGCTGCGTAGCCTTACGAAAACCTGGGGATTAGCCGGCTTGCGCATAGGCTACGCACTGGCCAGTACCAAACTCATTGCCCAACTAGAACGCGGCAGAATGCACTGGCCCCTGGGGAGTATGCAATTAGCTGCTGCGGCAGCAGTATATGAACGTGGCATCACACAATTACCGCAATTACAGCAACAGGTCGCCAAACAACGAGAAGCCATGCAACACAGCTTATCGACGGCAGGCTTTCGCCTTGCAAGTGATTCCCTAGCACCATTCTTATTGGTAAAAGTACCCCATCCTCATCCAGAACCTATCCGACAAGCACTTTTGCAAAGAGGAATAGCAATTAGGCGCTGCGATACCTTCCCCGGACTTGGCGTAACGTATTGGCGACTCGCTGTGCGAGAGCAATCCCAAGTCAAGGCATTCTTGGCGGCTTTTGCCGAAGAGAGCCAAAGAATAGTTCACTAACAGGTACACTGATAATGGTGAATACCACTGTAGAAGACGTCAGAAAAGTAATGGATAATGCCTATCCGCCGTATTTGGCGCAAAGCTGGGATCAAGTTGGTTTAGTGTGTGGTGATCCCGCTGCAGAAGTGTCGAAAATTGTCCTAGCCCTAGATTGCACTCAGGAAGTTGCCCAAGCAGCAGTGGACCAAGGCGCTGATATGCTTATCACACACCATCCGTTGCTTTTGCGAGGCGTAAGCTCAGTAGCAGCCGATACCCCCAAAGGCGCGATTATCCATCAACTCATTCGCTCAGGTGTGGCATTATTTAGCGCGCACACTAATGCAGATTCCGCGCGCCCCGGCGTGAACGACAAACTAGCAGAGCTTGTGGGCATTAGCTCTGGTCGACCGATTCAACCCCATGCTGAATCCTTAGATAAATGGGGCGTATATGTTCCTGCTGCGGACGTCGACAAGCTCAAAGAACAAGTCTTTGCGGCAGGTGCAGGAAAGATAGGAAACTACAGTGAGTGTAGTTTTGAGACACCTGGAACAGGGCAATTTCGCCCACAATCAGGTGCTCAACCAGCACAAGGCACAGTGGGAGAACTAGAACGCGTTGCTGAGATTCGGGTGGAATTTGTGGCTAAACCACAAGAACGGCAACGGATTATGGCAGCATTGCGTGCCGCACATCCTTATGAGGAACCTGCCTACGACGTTGTGGCATTGCACGATACTCAGGAGCTGGAACACGCTTATGGGCTAGGGCGCGTTGGGCAATTGCCGCAGCCTATGCGTTTGCGTGACTTTGTGCAACAGGTCGCCAACGCACTGCCAACTACCACGTGGGGAGTACGTGCCGCAGGTGATCCGGATGCAATGGTACAGACCATAGCAGTATCCTCTGGTGCTGGCGATAGTTTCTTGGACGCAGTACGTGGACTAGGCGTTGATGTATATGTCACCTCAGATTTACGCCACCACCCAGTTGATGAGTCATTGCGTGCTGGCGGACCATTCATTATTGATACTGCGCATTGGGCAAGTGAGTTTCCTTGGACTGAGCAAGCGGCACAGATTCTGCGAGAACAATTGCCTGAGGTAAGCGTCGAAGTGCTTGATATTCGTACTGATCCGTGGACTATTTCTGTGCATTCGACACATTTGGTACCGGAAAGATAATGAGGAAAGTAGAGGAAAACATATGAAACTATCGCCACAACAGCAAGAAGAACTTTTAGAACTGGCAACGCTCAGTCGTGCTCTAAAACATAATTCTCATATTGAGCCAGAACCAAGCGAAGAACATAAAGAACTAGCTCGGCTCGTTGATGAACGAGAAAGAATGGTGCAAGCTGCATCCTCTGCACAATTAGCTGTGGATGATATGGAATTAGAGATTGCGCGCATTCAGGCTGATGAGACAAAGCTGCGGCGTCGAGAAGCTGATGATAAACGACAACTTGGCGCAAGTATCGACAGGGAAACCCGTAAAGATTTAGAGCATGACCTCTACTCGGTAAAGTCGCGCATTGCAGATTTAATGTCTGAGTTGCAAGAAGCACACAATCAGATTCATGCACTGCGCAATAATGTGGCTGTGCATGGGGCGCATTTATCAGAGTTGGATCGCAAAATTGAGCTTGCCAGCCGTGCTGCCGACGCAGCGCCAACGGCTTGGAGCTTACAAGAAAAACATGAGCGCATTGCGCATTTGCGTGCGACATTACCCCACGATAGTGTTGCTCTTTTTGATCAGAGTTTTGCGGAAAATGGGGTGGGGGTAGCAAAGTTTAATGGACGCAGTTGTAGTGGGTGCTTTATTACATTGCCGCCAGTAGAGATTGCTAAAATTCGCCAAACGCCAGCTGATGAGCTTGCGCAATGCCCTGATTGTAATAGTTATTTAGTGCGCTAAAAATCGCTGAAGAATCAAGGACACACAATTATGGCAGAGATTATCCTCGAAACAGATGGTGGTTCGCGTGGTAACCCCGGCATAGCTGGTGCAGGTAGCGTTGTTATTGATGCTGCTAGTGGCGTAGTAGTGGAAAAAATAGCCTATGTGGTGGGGGAAGCTACTAACAATGTTGCTGAGTATTATGGGTTGCTCAATGGGTTAGCTGCGGCACAGCGTCATGGTGCCACGGTGGTTCATGTGAAAATGGATTCTAAGCTGGTGGTAGAACAAATGACCGGCAGATGGAAAATCAAGCACCCTGATATGCAACAGCTTGCATTGCAATGCAAAAAAATAGCTAACTCATTTTCCACAGTGACGTATTCGTGGATTCCGCGTAAAGAAAATGCGCGTGCGGACGAACTGGCCAACCAAGCTATGGACGCCTTAGCGGCAGGAGCGCCGATTGGGGTGCTGGGTAGTGGTAACAGTGCTACAGGCGGTGTTGATACTGCTGATACTGGCAGTGCTGTTTCTGAGCATGATGCTGATACTGGTGTGCGTGGTGCTGACGCTGCTCGTGCTGCTGAATCAGTGAGCCAGAATGAGACGTGGCATGGTGCGTGTACCCAGCCCACGCGTTTTATCTTATTGAGGCATGGACAAACGGCGATGTCGGCAGCAAAGCAATATAGCGGACACAGTGATCCAGAATTAACACAGTTGGGTCTGCAACAAGCCCAAGCAGCAGCACAATGGTTGGTGCAGCGTAGCGCTACCGCACGTAATAGCGTGTTGGGCAGTGCAGATCCTGTTTGTGCTGTGGGAGATCTGGGCGTGATTGATGCGGTAATTTCTTCTCCACTGCAGCGAGCACAACAGACTGCAACTATTGTCGCGCAGGAACTAGGACTCAACCTTAAAACTGAGCCAGGGTTAAAAGAGATGAACTTTGGGGATTGGGAGGGGTTGAGTTTTAACCAGGTGCGTGACCAATATCCTAAGTTGCATAGTCAGTGGCTTATTGATTCAACAGTAGTGCCACCTGCAGGAGAATCTTTGGATATGGTAGCGCAGCGAGTGGCAGACACAATGACGCAACTAAAGCAGAAATATGCAGGTAAAACTGTGGTTTTGGTAAGTCATGTGACACCAATTAAATCAGTTGTGCGTAGTGTCTTGGGGGCACCAGCCGACGTGTTCCATCGACTTCATCTTGATCTGGCAGCAATCTCTATTGTTGATTTTTATGCTGATGGACCAATGTGTATGCGCCTATTTAATGGTGTTGATCATCTCAAAAACTTACCAAGTGCTTAGCGTTTGCGCGTGTGTTTATCTACGTATTGTCACTATTTGTGCTTTTGTACTTGGCATGGAGTAGAGTGTGAAAGCGCGATTGAGTTTTCCAGGCGATCGCGGTGAAATGTACCGAGGCCTATATTTTATTGGCTTGCTGGCGTTTTATCGAGGAAAGTCCGGACTCCACAGAGTGCGGTGGTTGCTAACGGCAACCCGGAGCAATCCGCGGGCAAGTGCCACAGAGAGAAGACCGCCCAGTAATGGGTAAGGGTGAAAGGGTGCGGTAAGAGCGCACCAGCATGGTAGGTGACTATCGTGGCTAGGTAAACCCCACCGGGAGCAAGGTAAGAAGATACGCATTAAGCGTATCTGCGCGGACGCTTGAAGGCTACTCGCTTGATGTTCGCGGGTGACTGCTTGAGGCGAACTTCGTTCGTCCAGATGGATGATCGCCACCGTGACATAACGGTACAGAATCCGGCTTATCGGAAAACTCTTTCGCCTCTACTTTTTATCATTGGGGATAACAGGGATGGATATACAGGTAGGGGCGTAGCCACGCCATGTGTTATTCCTTAAAATGAATGCTTGCTGCCTCACCAGCACTTAACGGAATGATGATTGCGTCTTTCGCATCACACGCGTCCAGAAATTCCTCAGCGTTATTCTCTGAAACAATTGCCAAAATCGCACCAGAGACACCGGCACTAAGACTGCGTGCGCTCAGTGCATTGTGTTGGCGAGCAAAAGCATGAAGAGCAGTGTCGATATTGGTAAGACCATAGAGTTGTTGAGTATTGAATTGTGAACGTTCTAGCAGTGGGAAAAGCTCAGTGTGTCGTCGGGAGCGAATTGCTTGCGCTGCCTGGATGACGTCTTGAGTTTCTTGATGAAGAAACGACAACCAATTACTTGCGTCTGCAATGCTTGGCATACCGTCATGACCATTGACCTCATGAACCGCACGCAGCCAATCAATTACTCGCGACGGCGCCTCAGGGAGCAAAAACAAAGTTTCTGCACCAAACGCGCGGGTTGCCTGCTCGATGAAAGCATTGCGTTGCGCTACTGCTTGCTCACAAAGAGCAGCCGTATCTCCGGTGCGTGGAACAAGAAAGAATCCCGCTGTTTGAGTTGCAGCTCCAACGGGGTGAGATGCTTGGGTGATGGAGCCATCGGCATAGTTGATGACATTGATTGCACTGCCATGACCACGCATGATGGTGCTATACCTGGATCGGGACGCAGGTACTTCGCTATAGGTGTTTGCTGCTTGAAAACATACGTCAGCAATTTTTGCTTTGGTTGGGGCGGAATCAGTGTCTTCGATATTGCGAGCAACTGCCAGTGCCGTTGCTACATCGACGGCGGCACGATACCCTAGGCCTTCGTCGTGAGGAATGGTGCCGAGGATTGTGATGTCGAACCCGGTGGTGTCCCGGGAAAGTAATTGGCGCTGAGTCATGGTAAAAATTACGCCGCAGAGGCGGTCAGCAGTATTTTTATCAGCTTGCGCAGCACTGATCTGAGTAATGTTTGATAAATTGCTGTGCCATTGCTGTGTATGTGGAGTTTGAGTCTGAGGATCCACAAAGACCTCATGCACGTTGATACTTGTGTCTTTGCGCGGCGAAATTGCGACGGCAAGCCTAAGGTGCGATAGGCCTGTGAGCACCATGCCGCCATAATGATCAGTGTGTTCGCCCATGAGGGAATAAGAAGCAGGGGCAGTAGCAGCAGCTGTTGGCTGCCCAAATTTTTCTCGATGAACACGTACTGCATAATCGGTGAGATCAAACTCGACGACCTGCCACACTGTCATGGACACTCCTTGTATTAAAAAGTTATTCATGTGCACGCGACAGCCTACCGACGTGTATCGAGCGTATATCGAGTCTGTCGATGAGGAAAACTGGCTCAACGGTGGTGCGTGCACTGGGCATTGATATTTTATTTTTTTAATCCTTTTATTACCTTTTATACCTTAGCGCCTGACTATGCGTCATATGAAAGTCATGTGACAAGCTCAGATGATAAGCCCAGATAACAAACAACGTGCGCGCTAAGACTTACCGGCTTGGGTATGCTGGGACGTGATATGCGTATTAGCGCACTGCATTGGTGTGCAGCATTGTTGTTATTGCTGCACTTCTATGTACTGTGGTGATAAGCCGCATGAGGAAACATACTTGGAAGAATATGTCGACCGAGAGGCGACTGTGACTAGAGGCGTAGAAAGGCATGATGATGTTTGATCATGACACTGACCCCGATGAATTGTGGTACTACAATCAAAAAACTGGACAAGCAGAACAAGGACGTGTTTCTGGTTTTTCCCAGCGACTTGGACCATACAAAACTCGTGAAGAGGCAGAACACGCTCTAGAGATTGCTCGGCAACGCACAATCATTGCTGATCAACAAGATGAAGCAGACAATGAACAGTGGTAGTAGGGATAGCTCGTGGTACTAGACCGCGAGCTATCTTCTTTGCACCAGCCTACTTTTTCTTCTTAGAAGTACGCTGCTCCTTGTTCACTTTGCTCACCTGACGATAGGCTTTTTCTACTAACACAAAGGCCTCATCATATTGCCCGAGAGCTTGCTGAGCACTATGTTCTTCACTGCTGTAGAGAATCCCATACTCAAAAGTATTCTGACCATTACGATAAGCCTGTTCAGCAAGAGTGCGAATAGTATCACGCGAGGTAAGCGCATCTTGATAATCACCAAGTACCTTTTGCAGATGCTTACAAGCGCGGGTGAGATTTTTAGTATTTACATGACCAGAACGCGTGACTGCTTCAGAGCAATACCGCAATTTCTTTGCTGCTTTACGCACATCATGCACGCGATTTTCTTGTTCTGCTACAGTTATCCCGCGATCTTGCCAACCACGAATAGCAAATTTATGACGCTTTTTCAGCGCCGCGAAACTTTTTTCTAACTGCCGCGCCAATGTTTGCCCTGCGTTGAGTTCCTCTGAAGTAGAAGCACCGGAAGCAGGAGCGAGAACTGGTTGAGCAATAAGCTCATCGAGTTGATTAAGCATAGTGATATATGCTGTGGAATCGAGAGCCTTGAGAATATGTTGGTGCGCACGGTGATAACGTGCAGCAATACTAGAGTGAATAGAAGCGCCTACTTCCTCACTGATATTGCGGTGTTCAGGTTGTGCAAGAAGCCAATCAAAGCGTTCGGCCACGACCTCCGCGTCGCGCGCTTTGCCCAGAATATGCGCCAATTGTTTGAGGGCATCTTCCACATGACTATAGTGCTTCCTATCAATAATGCCGTCGAAAGATTGCAAAAGACTACGCAACTGACGACTAGCAACACGCATCTGATGGACAGAATCATCTGTGTTCCTACGAACTTGTGGATCCCAGCGAATCAGCTCATCTCGACTAGCCTGCAATGCACTCAGCACACTATATGCGGGGTGATCTGCTGAAAGAATAAGCTGCCGGGAGGAATCAGAAACATTGTGAATGGAATCGCCTAATGCCATGAGCAACTTCGATGGGCTATGGGATAATTGTGCCCCTGCTTTTGTCAGGATTGTGTGAGCTGAGTGCAATAACGCATCAGATAGAGCTAATTCTTGCGCTTGGGTGGTTAATTCCATTTCCCACTCGCGCCATTGAGTGCGCTTGCCACCAGGCAAGAAAGAGGTAGCGGTGACATGATCGTCACAAAATTCGGCTACGACGTGATCTCCATGCTGCAACATACTTTGGTGACGTTCATTATTGACCTCAGCAATAGCAACCAGTTCTTCATCACGAATAATGGCACGAACAAAGTGTAAGAGTGACTGCGGCGGCTCATCACTGAACTCATGATGTAATTCAATACGACCATGAGAACTTGGTATCTTGATATGCCAACCAGCATCATGACCACCACTACGTCTGCGCAATGTGATTTTTTCTTTACTCAATCGCAAATCAGCAGTATCAAAATATGTGGCAGATAACTCCAAAATTTCTGGTTCACTTACCTGCGTAATATATTCAATCGCGCCAAGGTGAGGTAAGGCTGTATCTGCTGCAACGGAGAACTTTGTCTCTACTTCGAGTTGCTCTTTAATGCTCATAATCATGTTTTACCAGGAATAGTGTTTGTGTGATAGCTGTACTCACTGTGAATAAGCACTCTTTAATGTGCTCAAGCCATCCTTGCAGCCGTACGTCATTCCGGCAATACGCGGATTAGTGCTTAAAAGTTTCATTCTTTCTGCTTCATGAGCTTGTATGGAGTGGATATTGGTGTTGGGGGAATTGACGGCAGATCTGTTGCGTAGGTAATGATGATGGTGTTGATGAAGTGCAATTACATTATTGCTCTGAGTGTAAAAATTTAAGTCGTGGTTTGTGCGCATCAGTCCTGTGTGCAGTGCATAATGAGTGCGAAATGTGCGAATAAACGCTTGATAGTAATTATTGATAAAAGTACGTAATTCATGGTGGGTAAATGTGCTTGTGGTGTGTGCAGTATGTGCCAAAGTGTGTAGTTGATTGACGATAAACGTAATGGTTTCCCATGAGCGTGCCAGATGAGATCTATTACCGCTGACCACAACAGCATCTATGGCTTTATCCATGATGGCGTTGAGCCCATGAAACTGGCAGATTGCTTGGATGAGCTGGTATTGCCCTGCTTTGCGTAGTGGGCGTAGTGCAAAAGATACCGATACCAAATGAGAGCTAAAAAGATGATGCTGCTGTAGCAACGCATGAGCTTTGCTCTGGTAGCAGCGCTTTTCATGTTCATTGGTGCTCGCATGAGCTTTTTTCAGTAACGCCTGATAACGACGCCATGCCTTACTCAGTGCTTGTGCATCCTGATTACTTAACATTATTGCCAGCATTTTTCTCCTTTGTGTTAGTAAATGTTAGGAATTTTCTCCACAACCCTTGATTATGGAAAGTATGTTCGATAGAGTTGAGTAAAACATTGAGGGGCGACATGTCACCCCAAACGGGGGAGGGGAATCATTAAGGCTCGCTTATCTCGTATAAATCCGCAGATAGAAAGTATCGTAGAAACATGGAATCACAAATGGAATATGTGCTGCGCACCGTCGAAGAGCGTGACATCAAGTTCGTTCGCCTATGGTTTACCGACATTATGGGATCGCTTAAGTCTGTATCAGTGGCTCCGGCAGAATTAGAGTCTGCTTTTGAGGAAGGCATTGGTTTTGATGGTTCAGCCATTGAAGGATTTTCCCGAATATCTGAGGCGGATACCATTGCTCGTCCAGACCCCTCAACATTTCAGTTATTGCCTTTCGACGATGATGACTCGCCCTTAAAAACTGCACGAATGTTCTGTGACATTATGAATCCAGATGGCAATCCGTCGTATTCTGATCCACGTCAAGTCTTGCGTAAGCAAGTAGAAAGTGCTGCTGACGACGGTTTCTCATGTATGGTATCGCCTGAGGTTGAGTTCTATCTTGTCCGTTCCTTAAAAACTGAAGGCCAGCCACCTATTCCTACGGACAATGGCGGGTATTTTGATCAGGCTAGTCATAATGACGCCCCGCAATTTCGTCGTCAAGCGATGATTGCATTAGAGGAAATGGGGATTCCAGTAGAGTTTTCTCATCATGAGACTGCACCGGGGCAGCAAGAAATAGATTTACGTCATGCTGATGCTCTCACAATGGCAGATAACATTATGACTTTCCGCTATGTGATGAAGCAGGTCGCATTACTCAATGGGGTAAGTGCTACTTTTATGCCTAAACCTTTTACTGAGCACGCAGGTTCTGCAATGCACACGCATATGTCTCTTTTTGAGGGAGATATGAACGCCTTTCATGATCCTGATGAGGAGTACAGCCTTTCTACCACAGCAAAGCAGTTCATTGCTGGTATTCTCACGCACGCAAGTGAGTTTTCTGCCATCACTAACCAATGGACTAATTCCTATAAGAGGATTCTATTTGGTAATGAAGCACCTACTGCTGCCAATTGGGGTGTATCTAATCGTTCTGCTCTTGTTCGCGTCCCCACATATCGAATAACCAAAGCAGAGTCACGTCGGATTGAAGTGCGTTCTCCTGATTCAGCGTGCAATCCTTATTTGGCACTTGCTGTTTTGCTTGGCGCGGGTCTGAAAGGTATTCGTGAGGGGTATGAGCTTGGCGACGCAGCTGAAGAAGACGTTAGTTTACTCAGTAGACGAGAGCGTCGTGCATTAGGTTATGTAGATTTGCCGTCTAGTCTCGATCAAGCACTACGCGAAATGGAAAAATCTGAATTTGCCGCAGAAGTTCTTGGTGAACACGTATTTGAGTTCTTCCTTAGGAATAAATGGCGGGAATGGCACGACTATCAGCGCCAAATTACTCCCTGGGAATTGATGCATAACTTGGAGTATTAAGTGACACATCCACGTACCAGCAGAAAAGCACTACCTACCCCAGCTAGTTTGAGTCTCACTGGTGCCCATGCCAAAGAAGACCTAGAACGCCTGGGGTGGCTCAATGAACAATCCACAGAACTTTTGTGGGCGCTTAGTGGTGCTGCCGACGCTAATCTGGCATTAAATAACCTCATTCGTCTTATGGATGCACTTCAAGAAGATGAGGCTGCAACAGGTGGCTATAAGCAATTAGATGAAGCTATGCGTACTGATATAGCATTGCGAGTGCGTTTGATTGCATTGTTAGGTGCGTCTTCAGTGCTTGGCGATCATTTGGTTGCTAATCCTACTGAGTGGAAATTTCTTGCAGAAGATATACCTAGTGCAGCAGAAATGCTCAGTACCCTTTTAGGGTGTGTAGGTGCTGTTCCTGCTTTTGATTCGAGCTGTTCGAGTGAGCAACATGGTGATGTTCAAGTAGCAGACCATCAGGTAGTAGGCCAAGAACAACAGGGAAATATGCCACGAGATACAGCCTGTTCTCAGCGCACAACTGTTGGTACTTACCGTGCTGCTTTAGGTGGGGTGGAAGCAGAAATAACCTTAAAAAAGGTGTATCGCAGTTTACTTATGCGCATTGCAGCACATGATTTAGCAGGAACTTATCCAGAAAATGATAAACGCCTAGGTCAGCCTCACGTTCCCTTTAGCGTGATTAGTAGATCGCTCACAGATTTGGCTGATGCTGCACTAAGTGCTGCGCTTAGCGTAGCAGTACGCAATACCTATGGAGAACAATCACTTAATGCGCAACTTTGCGTTATTGCGATGGGTAAAAGTGGTGCTCGGGAGCTCAACTATATTTCTGATGTAGATGTGGTCTTTGTCGCCGAGCCTGCAGACTCAAAAACCACCCGCTTGGCTAGTGAGTTTATTCGTATTGGATGTCGATCCTTTTTTGAGGTAGACGCAGCGTTACGTCCGGAAGGAAAGCGTGGCGCATTGGTTCGTACCCTAGAATCACATATTGCTTATTACAAGCGGTGGGCGCATACATGGGAATTCCAAGCACTACTAAAAGCTCGTCCTATGACGGGCAGTATGAACCTGGGCAAACGCTATCAAGAAGCATTGTCGCCAATGGTATGGAATGCGAGCCAGCGAGAATCTTTTGTCGACGATGTGCAAGCGATGCGTGGACGTGTCCTTGACAATGTGCCGAAAAACCTTAAAGACAGAGAACTTAAACTCGGTGAAGGTGGCTTACGCGATGTTGAGTTCGCTGTGCAACTTTTGCAGATGGTGCATGGGCGTAGCGATGAGTCTTTACGTACACCTGCCACCATTGACGCATTAGCGGCCTTGATAAAAGGAGGCTATATTGGGCGTGAAGATGGTGCAGAACTGATTAACTCTTATGAGTTTTTGCGCCTATTGGAGCACCGACTCCAGTTGCAAAAAGTTAAACGAACCCATACTTTGCCAGAACACGATGACCAAAAAAACTGGCGCTGGCTCGCTCATGCTGCAGGTTATCGTGGGCATGAACAGTATTCAAGCGTTGATAAACTAGATACGGATCTCAAAAAAGTACGCTCTACCATTGCCCAATTGCATAATCGCTTATTTTATCGACCACTGTTGAACTCGGTGGTGAACTTTTCTACAGACGCGATCAAACTTTCTGAACAAGCCGCAAAACTACAACTTGCTGCACTGGGCTATAAATATGCCGATCGTGCTTTTGAGCACCTTAAAGCCTTAGCCTCAGGGAAGAGTCGTAAAGCAAAAATTCAAGCAATGCTCTTGCCAACGCTTATGGACTGGTTATCCGATACAGCTGATCCTGATGCTGGTTTGCTCAACTATCGTAAGCTCTCCGACGCAGCTCATGACCGTATTTGGTTCCTGAGAATGTTGCGTGATGAGGGGATTGTTGGGCAGCGTTTGATGAAGATTCTTGGCAACTCGCCCTATACCTCTGATCTGCTCATCTCTGCACCTGATGTGGTCAAGCAGCTTGGTGACGGGGCAGCAGGACCCAAGCTACTAGAACGGCGAAGCACGAATCCAGCAGCATCATTGATCAAAGCAGCAAGTAGACATAAAGACCCTGATAAAGCTATTTCGGTAGCACGTGCCCTCAGGCGAGTGGAATTAGCTCGCATATCGTCGGCGGATATTTTGGGAATGTTAAGCGTACAAGAAGTATGCCTTGATTTGTCATATATTTGGGATGCCGTATTAGAAGCAGCATTAACTGCAGAAATTGCAGACTCACTGAATAAAGGGGAAGTGGAAACGCAACCTGCGTCGATAAGCATCATTGGTATGGGGAGATTGGGAGGCGCAGAACTAGGGTATGGTTCTGATGCCGATGTGATGTTTGTGTGCGACCCCTGTGAAGGAGTTGAAGAAAATGATGCAGTACGCTGGGCAATCACAATTTGTGATCGGCTACGAACACGTTTAGCGAAACCATCAGGTGATCCACCACTAGAAGTAGATTTAGGATTACGTCCTGAAGGTCGCTCTGGGGCAGTGGTGCGCACCCTGGAATCCTACGATCAGTATTACCAGCGCTGGGGTGAAATATGGGAGATACAAGCCTTATTGCGTGCGACATGGATCGCAGGGGATAAAGAATTAGGACAACGGTTTTTACACATGATTGACAAATATCGTTATCCCGAACAAGGCGCTACCGAAAAAGTTATTCGTGAGGTGCGTCGCATGAAAGCGCGAGTGGATAATGAGCGCTTGCCGCGCGGGGCAGATCGTAATACGCATACAAAACTAGGGCGTGGAGCACTGACCGATATTGAATGGACAGTGCAATTGCTGACATTGATGCATGCACATCAATATGAACAACTGCATAATACCTCTACCCTTGAAGTCCTAGACGTTATTAAAGAAAAAGAAATCATTTCTGCGCAACAGGTGGATATTCTCAAACAGGCATGGTTGACTGCAACAAAAGCTCGAAATGCCATTGTTCTTGTTCGCGGAAAACGAACAGATCAAATACCAAAACCAGGAGCGCAGCTTGTTGCTGTTGCCGGTGCAGCCGGATGGGACCCACATAATTCTCAAGAATTTGTTGAGAATTATCTCAAAGTGACTAGGCGCGCACGGCAAGTAGTCGACCAAGTCTTTTGGGGAGAGATGATAAGCGAGCATGAATGATTTACCATCCACATATAGTGAGCTTATAGTGAGTTAAGCTCTCACCAATAACACGATAAGGAGTACAGAATGAACACTAATAACCCTTCCGCAGTAAAAATCTCTCTAGCAATTAACGACCTCACTTTTGGGCAATTGCGCACTTTGGTCGAAGCTGGGGAAAATATGCGAGTGTCTGATGACGCTGCCGTGCATATCACAGAGGACTACATAGAAATCATTGTGGACGGCACTACCCCTGCATCACCGCTGCAATCAGACGCTACGCGTACACAGCACCATAATTATCATGACGCACCCAAGAAAGATGCCAGGGATAGCGCTGCGTCGGTAGTGCTCAATGGCTTAATTGAAGAACTGCTCAATCGACGCAGCTAGGCACTAAGCTAGGCATTAATCTGCCAGACGCAGTTAGGCATTAATCTGCCATTAGTGTGTTTTCCTTTTCGAGGATTGCCGGTAGTTTTTTGCCCCACTCGATAGAATGCAACACTCCCTGAGCAATGCTGAGTTCAGCCTGCCACCCCAATAGTTCGGCTGCTTTATTGCTCTTCGTGGCACAGCCGATGACATCACCTAGTCGTGGCGCAGCAGTGACAATTTCGAGTGCGGTACCTGTTGCTTCTTGGAAAGCAGCGGCAAGTTCATACACTGTGGTTCCAGTGCCGGTGCCAAGATTGATAACCTCATAACCAGGTTGTGCAGCGGCAGAGATAACCTGGTCAAAGCGCTCAAGAGTAGCAATATGAGCGCGAGCTAAATCCCACACGTGCACATAATCGCGCAAAGCTGAACCATCACGAGTATCCCAATCCACTCCAGTGACAGTAAAGGCACGTCGTTCGTTATGTGCCTCAATCATCTTCCCCAGTGCATGCGTCGGATGCGGATCTTGCAGTCCACTACGCATATGTGGATCAGCACCAATGGGATTGAAATACCGCAAAGAAATAACATCTAATTTTCCAGTGTGTGCGAAGTCAGACAGTATTCTCTCTAGCATCCATTTTGAGGCAGAATAAGGGCTGTGTGGTGCAACTACAGAGTGTTCGTCGACAAGATGATCCTCACCTGCTTCATACATGGATGCAGTAGAGCTAAGAATAAACCGCTTAATACCAAGTTCAGAAAGAGTGCGAATAAGCGTAATAGATTTGCCGACATTGTTGTGATAGTAATCAAGGGGCTGTTCGACAGATTCTGGAACAACAATTTTGGCAGCACAATGAATAACTGCGTCAATATCATACTCGGTGGTGATTGTTGTGAGGAGCTTAGTATCGGCAATGTCGCCTTCATAGAAAGCATATGGTTGGGCGAAGGTACGTAGTCCTTTGCTCAGGTCATCAAGAATGATGGGGGTTATGCCATTGTCTACGCAACAGGCGGCGATGGTGGAGCCGATGTACCCCGCCCCCCCCCCGTAATAAGCACTTTCATACAAAACTCCTTGGGCACTATGCGAAACGATATTCGTTTAGCCATTTTAGTTACTAAACCACGCTAAGAGAAGAAGCTAAGAGAAGAAAAAGTAGAAAAATGAAAATAATGTCGAGCAAAAATAGCTAGTTCTATGAGTAAAGCACTAGGCTGGTCAGAGTGTATTACATTTCAACCCGTGATCAGTCCCGCACTCCTGCTTCCTTTAGCGATATTCTGCTGCGCGGTCTAGCCCCCGATGGCGGTCTTTATCTTCCTAGCAGCTATCCACAGCTTGACGACGACACCCTCAACTCTTTCCGCACGATTCTCCAAGAGCAAGGCTATGCGGCGTTAGCGGCAAAAGTGCTTGCGCTTTTCATCGACGAAAATGATATCCCTGCCCAGGATCTTGCTGCTATGACAGCGCGTGCCTACACCACGCCAAAGTTTAGCGCTGCTGAGATTGTTCCGGTCACTGAGTTGGAACCAGGAATGTACATTGCCCATGTATCCGAAGGCCCAACAGCGGCGTTTAAGGATATGGCTATGCAGCTTTTAGGTGAGCTATTTGAGTATGAACTTGCTAGGCGCGGTCAGAGTCTCAACATCCTCGGTGCGACCTCTGGCGATACGGGTTCTTCTGCTGAGTATGCTATGCGTGGGCGTCGGGGGATTAAAATTTTTATGCTCACCCCTGCAGGTCGTATGACTCCTTTCCAGCAGGCGCAGATGTTTGGGCTTCATGATCCTAATATCTTCAATATCGCTCTCGACGGAGTTTTTGATGACTGCCAAGATGTTGTCAAAAGTGTTTCTGCTGATGCGCAATTTAAGCAGCGGTATCATATTGGGGCTGTTAATTCTATTAACTGGGCGCGTCTTATGGCGCAGATTGTGTATTACATCTCTTCGTATTTGCACGTTACCAAGTCCAATGATCAAAAAGTAAGTTTTAGCGTGCCCACTGGAAACTTTGGTGATATTTGTGCTGGTCATATCGCTAAGCAGATGGGGCTGAATATAGATAAACTGATTGTCGCCACTAACGAAAACGATGTGCTCGATGAGTTTTTCCGCACAGGGGAGTATCGAGTGCGTAGCAGTGCTGATACTTACGAGACGTCTTCGCCGTCGATGGATATTTCCCGCGCGTCGAACTTTGAGCGGTTTATTTTTGACTTGCTGGGGCGCGATGCTCAGCGCGTCGCAGAGCTTTTTGGCACTCAGGTAGCGCAAGGTGGTTTTTCACTCGGTGCAGATCCTGCTTTTGCTCAAGCGGCTGATAAGTATGGGTTCCGTTCGGGCAAGTCCACGCATTCGGATCGCGTGGCGACAATTCGTGATTGTTATGAGCGTCTTGGTGTGCTTATTGATCCGCATACTGCCGACGGTGTGAAAGTGGCTCGTCAGTGGCGTGAGGAAATTGATAGTCCGATTGTGTGCTTGGAGACGGCGTTGCCGGTGAAGTTTAGTGACATCATCGTGGAGGCAACGGGAACGCAACCGCCGGTATCGGAGCGTTTTGCTGCAATTATGGATGTAGAACATCGTGTGATTGCTCTGCCTAATGATGTGGCTGCGGTGAAACAGCTTATCGAAGAAAATGCTTAGCAAGATGTTAAGAATCGTACTATCAGTTCGGTACTGAGGAAGAATACTATGCCAACTCCAGAGTTTATTGTGCGGTTGCGGGAGAAAATTGGTCATGAGCAGTTGTGGTTACCTGGGGTGACTGCTATCGTGCTCAAGGATGTGCCAGCTGGTGCTCCTATTGGTGCGGTTCCTGAGGTGTTGTTGGTTAAACGCTCGGATAATGGCGAGTGGACACCGGTAACGGGAATTGTTGATCCTGATGAAGAGCCTCATGTGGCAGCGGTGCGTGAGGTAAAAGAAGAAACTGGGCTTGATGTGCAGGTTGAGGCTTTGCTTGGGGTGGGTAAAGTAGGACCGATCACCTACCCTAATGGTGATGTGACCAGTTATGTGGATACTGCGGTGCGTTGTACTGTGCTTGATGATACGGCTGTACCGTATGCTGCTGACGGGGAAAATACTGAGGTGGGTTGGTTTTCTGTGATGCATATGCCGCCCATGCAGCCTAGGTTTCGGCTAGTTGTTGGGGATGCGGTAGCGCAGTTGCGACGCCCAGAGGGGTTTAGACCTAGATTGGGATTTCATAAGCGAGATCGTTTGCGCTAAAAGAGTAATTTTATGTGCAAGTAAAAATTATATGCACTAATTGTGTGGTTATTTCCTGAGCAACAATACCGTACCGTAGATTAAAAAGCATGAATGCTGTTTTAATTGCGGTGCTGGTCATGCTTATTCTTGCTGCAGCCCGTATCCATGTTGTGCTCGCCTTATTTATTGGCGCGATTATTGGTGGTGTTGTTTCCGGTATCGGACTAGAAGCAACGATGGTTGCTTTTCAAGAAGGACTCTCTGGTGGGGCAAAAATTGCATTGAGTTATGCGTTGCTTGGTGCTTTTGCTATGGCAGTTGCTCATTCTGGGTTGCCGGTGCTGTTGGCGCAAAAAATTATGCGTCGGATTAGCCCCAGTCAGACCAATGCACACGCAAACACCAGCGCGACAGGTACCGCACACGCAAAAAACCAGCATAGCCAGCATGAACCTCAGGTGAGTGTACGAGCGGTGGCAGTAACCAAGTGGCTTATGGTTGCTGGCATTTTGGCAATGTCGATGATGAGCCAAAATCTTATCCCCGTGCATATTGCGTTTATTCCACTGATTATTCCGCCTTTGCTGTCGGTTATGAATAAGATGCGTGTGGATCGTCGCCTTATTGCGTGTGTGTTGACCTTTGGTTTGGTCACGACCTATATGTGGATTCCTGTTGGTTTCGGCTCTATTTTCTTGCACGAGATTTTGCTCAACAATATCGAGCAGGCGGGGATGGACACCAGTGGTATCAACATCATGCAGGTCATGGCGATTCCTGCACTTGGTATGTTCCTTGGTTTGCTCATTGCTGTTTTCTTTAGCTATCGACGCCCGCGCGATTACGTCGATAAGCCAGTAACTAATGTGCAGGTAGAAGATATTTCTCCCTATAAAATTTCTGTGGCAATCATTGCCATTATTGTCACTTTTGTGGTGCAAGTGGTGATGCAGCTTTCTGGCTCTGAGGCTGATTCACTCTTGATTGGCGCGCTGAGTGGTTTGGTGATTTTCATGGTCACCGGTGCCGTTAATTGGCGTGAAGCAGATGATGTTTTTGGCCAAGGCATGAAAATGATGGCCATGATTGGATTCATCATGATTACTGCGCAGGGATTTGCGGCTGTTATGCAAGCAACAGGACAGGTAGAGTCACTGGTGACCACTTCTGCCGCCCTTTTTGGTGGCAATAAGGCGGCGGCAGCATTTGTCATGCTCGTGGTTGGTCTTATTGTGACCATGGGCATTGGTTCTTCCTTTTCTACGCTGCCCATCATCGCCACAATTTATGTACCGTTGTGTGTCTCTCTGGGCTTTAGTCCTGCCGCAACTGTGGCAATCATTGGCGCTGCCGGCGCATTGGGAGATGCGGGTTCACCAGCATCAGATTCCACTCTTGGTCCTACATCGGGACTTAACGCAGATGGGCAGCATGATCACATTCGCGACTCTGTGATCCCAACATTCTTGCACTATAACATTCCGTTGATCATTGCTGGCTGGTGTGCCGCAATGGTGCTCTAGCGCAGACAAAGGCAGATAAAACCATGAAGGCCAGCGTCGAAAGTAAGAAAAGCTCTCGACGGTGGCCTTCATGTTTATTGCTGTTCTCCTATGCCCCCAGTGGTGCAGTGCGCGGGGTGACTGCAATGGGGAGGGAGGTTTCACCCATGAGATCGGCATCTACAGCTGCCGCACAGGCGCGTCCTTCAGCAATCGCCCACACGATGAGTGACTGTCCACGACCACAGTCACCAGCGACGTACACCTTTGGCTTGAAATCAGGGAAGAGTGGTTTGATTGAGGCTCGGTAGTGCTCATCGCGAACCATACGACCACGTTCGTCGAACGCAACCCCAAGTTCATGGATGACACCACTGCGCTCTGCCCCAGAAAAGCCCAAGGCAAGCAAGACAAGATCAGCGTCAAGGTCAAACTCGGTGCCTTCGATAGGCACACGCTTGCCATTTTCGACGCGAACCTCATTAGCACGCAAGGAACGTACATGGCCGTCTTTGCCATGGAAAGACACAGTATTAACCGAGTAAGTGCGATTACCGAGTGTATCGCCAACCTTACGAGTAGCTAGACCAAGGTCTTCGATTTCTTGTGCAGACTCATTACCCGTGACGATATATTCGCCTTCCTCATGTGCTGTTGCAGTGCGATAAATAAGCGGATATGTTGGCCACGGTGTAGAACTAGCACGCTGTTTTGGTGCTCGTGGTCGAATATCAAATTGTGTGACACTCGCAGCCCCTTGGCGCAATGCGGTACCAAAGCAGTCTGTACCGGTATCACCACCGCCAATGATAACGACTTTCTTGCCGCGGGCATCAATGGTGGAGGAAAGCGTATCGCCTTCACATATGCGGTTTTGGAGGTTGAGATAGTCCATAGCGGGGTAAATACCACCTAGTTCTCGGCCTTCCACAGGAAGATCACGAGGCACTGGGGTACCGGTTGCCAAAATAACAGCATCATAGCGGTCAAGATCTGCTGCAGTAGGTGAAACACCTGTGCGGAACTCAATCCCCTCAGCACTCATTTGCGCTAAACGACGGTCAATCCACTTATTTTCCATCTTGTACTCAGGCACACCATAGCGCATAAGTCCGCCAATGCGATCATCACGCTCAAACACAGTGACGCCATGACCTGCGCGGCGTAACTGTTGCGCTGCGGCAAGACCAGCCGGACCGGAACCGACCACAGCAATACGGATACCAGTATCAAAAGAAGGCGTGATGGGAGTTACCCAACCTTGGGAAAAACCATGCTCGACAATAGCTAATTCCACATTTTTAATGGTTACTGCGTCATCACTGATACCAAGCACGCACGCACCTTCGCAAGGGGCAGGGCAGAGCCTGCCAGTAAACTCTGGGAAGTTATTGGTTGCGTGCAAACGATCGAAGGCTTCACGCCAACGGTCTTGGCGAACCAGGTCATTCCACTCAGGGATGATATTGCCCAACGGGCAGCCTTCATGGCAAAACGGTACACCGCAATCCATGCAGCGAGTTGCTTGCTGTTGAATTTGCCCAGCAGGAGCTTCTTCATAGACTTCTCGCCAATCCATTAAGCGCAAAGGCACAGGGCGATGTGCTGGTTCTTGGCGAGGAAATTTCTGGAAACCATGTGGATCAGCCATTATTTTACTGCCTCCATAATTGCTGTATTAACGTCTTTGCCTTCTGCTTGTGCCTGCTTAATCACATCAAGAACTTTGCGATATGGACGCGGCAGAATTTTAATCATCTGCTCGGGTTGCCATGACACGCTTGCCCCAGTACGACGCTCGTACTCGTCAAAAAGCCTCCGCAAGGTAGCAAGGTCTGCGTCGTCAAGCTCCTCGATACTATCTGCAACATCATGATTGAGCTTGGCGGTTAGTCCCTCATGTGGCGCAATATACGCAACCCCACCGGACATACCAGCACCGAAGTTCTCACCGATCTCGCCGAGGATAACAACGGTACCACCAGTCATATACTCACATCCATGATTGCCAATGCCATCGACGACCACCGTAGCACCAGAGTTACGCACACAGAAACGCTCACCGACACTACCATTGATAAACATTTCACCACTGGTAGCACCAAAACCAACCACATTGCCAGCAATAATGTCAGGATTATTGTCCAATTGTGTTGGTGCTTGCGCAGGTGGACGCACCACAATTCGACCACCAGATAATCCTTTGCCCACAAAGTCGTTGGCATCACCGACTAGATCAAGAGTCATACCGGCAGGAATAAACGCGCCAAAAGAGTTACCCGCAGAACCGTGGAAACGCAACTTCAACGTATCGCTTGGCAAACCATGCTGACCAGCAGCACGCGTAATACGAGAACCGGTCATGGTACCAACACACCGGTTGATATTAGAGATAGGGTATTCCAATTCAATAGTTGGATTTTCACCCGCAGCCATCCAACTCGGTGCATTAGCAGAACTCTTTGCCGCAGCCGCATCAATAGTCAACTGAGTCGCCCGAATAATTTTATTATCGAGAGCTTCTTCTAAACCATGCTCCTGAGTCTTTGTACAGCGCAAGTTTTGATTCCTAAAGTGAACTGACTCGACTCGCTCAAAGATAGGGGAAAGATCCAATTTACTTGCTCGCGCGTGTGCAGTGTTTTTATTCATGCGCAGCACTTGAGATTGTCCCACCGCTTCGTCGATAGAGCGGAATCCAAGTTCAGCCAAGTATTCCCGCACCTCTTGAGCAATGAAAGTAAAGAAATTCACCACGTGTTCTGCCTTACCCGTGAACTTCTTGCGTAGGTCTGGGTTTTGGGTAGCAATACCCACCGGGCAGGTATCCAAATGGCAGACACGCATCATGACACAACCTTCCACCACAAGTGGGGCGGTAGCAAAACCAAACTCCTCAGCACCAAGCAGAGCAGCGATAACGACGTCGCGCCCAGTTTTGAGCTGACCATCAGCTTGGATTCTAATGCGATCACGCAAACCATTGAGCAAGAGGGTTTGTTGTGTTTCAGCAAGACCGAGCTCCCATGGACCACCAGCGTGTTTAAGGGAAGTCAATGGGGAGGCACCAGTACCGCCATCGTGACCAGAGACGAGAACCACATCTGCGTGGGCTTTAGAAACACCGGCAGCCACAGCACCAATTCCTTGTTCCGCAACCAGCTTGACGTGAATACGTGCATCTGGATTAGCGTTTTTGAGGTCATGGATGAGTTGAGCAAGATCCTCAATGGAGTAAATATCGTGGTGTGGTGGTGGCGAAATAAGCCCCACACCAGGGGTGGTGATACGTACTTGCGCAACCCAAGGATAGACCTTATTTGGTGGCAACTGTCCACCTTCACCAGGTTTAGCACCCTGAGCCATCTTGATCTGAATATCAGTACAGTTGGACAGATAATGGCTGGTAACACCAAAGCGCCCTGAAGCTACTTGCTTAATCGCACTGCGACGCCAGTCGCCATTGGCATCAACGTCAAAGCGTCGGGCGTCCTCGCCACCTTCACCTGAGTTAGACATACCACCAATGCGGTTCATTGCAATGGCGAGCACTTCGTGTGCTTCGGCTGAAATGGAGCCATAAGACATTGCACCAGTGGAGAATCGTTTGAGAATATCTGCTACTGGTTCGACTTCATCCACAGAAATAGGTTCGCGATCAGGTGCAAACTCAAAGAGTCCGCGGATGGTGGCAAGGCGTTTGGATTGGTCATCGACTTTGCGTGTGTAATCCTTAAAAATTGCGTATTGCCCTGTGCGGGTGGCGTGTTGGAGCTTAAAAATAGTCTCTGGGTTAAAGAGGTGGTATTCCCCTTCACGGCGCCACTTATATTCACCACCAAGATCAAGCTCGCGGTGTGCATTTTCTTCAGGGCGTGGCAAGAATGCTTGACGATGCCGCACCTCGACATCAGCAGCAATATCTTCTAGACCGATACCGGAGATTGGTGAGGATACCGCCCCAAAGTATTCATCGAGTAGGTCTTGGTGCAAGCCGATAATGTCGGCAAGCTGAGAACCTCGATAAGAGCTGACTGTTGCAATACCCATTTTCGCCATCACTTTGAGCACGCCTGCGGTGGCTGCTGTAATGTAATTGCGGCAGGCTTCGTCGAGGCTGAGCTGGTCAAGCTGCCCTCTGGTGCGTAGCTCGTCGATAGTCTCAAAAGCCATGTAGGGGTTGATTGCATCGGCGCCAAAGGCGATGAGCATGGCCAAGTGGTGTACTTCTCGAGCGTCACCGGATTCAATAACCAAAGAGGCTTGGGTACGGGTACGCTCTGCGACGAGGTGCTGGTGCACTGCTGAGGTCAAGAGCAAAGTAGGAATCGGGGCAAAACGCTCATTGGACTCTCGGTCGGAAATCACAATGATAGTGGCACCTGCTGCAATAGCTTGGGATACTTCTCGACGCACGCGATTAATCGCTTCATGCATTCCTTTACCGTGATGCGCTACTGGGTAGAGGCCAGAAATAACTGCCGCACCAAAACTTTCCCATTCGCCGTGGTCATTGGCATGGATGAGGGTAGCCAATTCATGATTGTCAATGATAGGGCGATCCAGGTGGATGCGTCGCGCTGCTTGTGCAACAGGGTGCAAAACATCTGATTGCGCGCCCAGGAGGGTAAACATACTGGTCACTGGTTTTTCTCGGATAGAGTCCAGTGGTGGGTTGGTTACCTGTGCAAAGCGCTGGGCAAAAAAGTCAAAGAGCATACGTGGGCGTGCCGATAGGGCAGCGATAGGAGTATCGGAGCCCATTGAGCCAATAGCTTCTGCTGCATTGCGTGCCATTGGTTTAATGATGAGGTCGACATCTTCCTCGGTGATACCAAAGACTCGTTGGCGCAGCACTACACGATTATGCGGCATATACTTATAGCGCGTTTGTGGCAGAGTATCAATTTTGACGAAGTTCTCTCGAATCCACTCCCCATAGGGTTGTGCGCTGGCAAGCTCTTGTTTAATTTCTTCATCGCTAATTATTCTGCCTGCTGCGGTATCAACAAGGAACATTCGACCTGGTTGCACTCGTGTTCTTTTGACGATATGAGCTGGGTCGAGATCTAAAACACCTGCTTCGGAAGCCATGACGACGAGTCCGTCGTCGGTGATCCAGATGCGACCTGGGCGCAAACCATTGCGATCAAGGCTCGCGCCGACGAGTGTGCCGTCGGTAAAAGCAACTGCGGCAGGACCGTCCCAAGGTTCCATGAGACAGGAGTGATATTCATAGAAATCGCGCAATTGTGGATCGATGTTATCGGCGTGTTCCCATGCTTGCGGAATGGTCATCATAATCGCGTGTGGCAGGCTGCGACCGCCAAGGTGTAGCAGCTCTAGGACTTCGTCGAAACGCGCGGTATCTGAGCCTGTAGGAGTACAAATGGGCAATACGCGGTCGAGTGGACCGAGTTTTTCTGATTCAATAAGCGATTCCCTCGCGCGCATCCAGTTCTCATTGCCACGCACAGTATTGATTTCGCCATTATGCGCCACTAATCGATAAGGATGAGCTAGCGGCCAAGACGGGAATGTGTTGGTAGAGAACCGAGAGTGTACAAGCGCAATAGCGGTGCGCATACGAGGATCTCCAAGATCAACATAGAACTGTGGCAGCTGTGGGGTAGTGAGCATACCTTTGTAGACCACAGTGCGTGCCGAGAGGGAAGGGAAATAGACGGTATCTTCACCATTTTTGGTGCCGAGCTCGCGTTCGCAGCGCTTACGAATAAAGAACATGATGCGATCAAGTTCTATGCCGGTTTTCCCTGGTACAGCCAAGAAGATCTGCTCAAAGTGGGGCATAGCTTCTTTAGCCATTTCACCAATCATTGATGAGTCGGTTGGCACTGTTCGCCAGCCCAGTACCTGTGCACCTTCTTCTCGGGCGATGGCTTCTACTTCGCGTTTTGCATCTAGCATAGCCATGCGAGCTTGGGGGAGGAAGGCAATACCAGTGGCATAGGCACCGGCTTCAGGCAGCTCAAAATCAGTGACTTCTTGGTAGAAAGCATCGGGGAGCTGCATGAGGATACCTGCGCCATCGCCAGTGTTTTTTTCTGCTCCGGCGGCACCGCGATGTTCCAGATTGACTAATGCAGTGAGGGCTTTGTCGACGAGATCTCTCGTGGCGCGACCATGCATATCTGCAACAAATGCCACACCACAAGCATCGTGTTCCCAAGCGGGATTATAGAGTCCTTGTTTTTCGATTTTTCTGTGGTAATTCATCGTTTCCCTCACACTAAAATCTTGCAAAACTATCTATTATCCAATAGATAAAATGGCATTAAGTAAAGTAAGGGGCGCCTAATATGTACTGCCCTATGGAAACGAAATCCTACATTTTGAGATAAAAAAGAAAGAAAAGTGCTGTATAAGGGCGCTATAACAAAAATAAAATTTTTAGCGTCCTGGGGTAGTAGCGGGTGGGTTGGGGTGAAAACAAAGAAAAGTAAAAAGCATAAAACTCCCCGTCATTCTGATTGGAATCAGCATGGGGGAGTTTTGTGCTTTAACGAGCGCTCATAAGCGACAGCAACCTTTATACGTCGAAGTACATCTCGAACTCTTGTGGGGTTGGGCGCAAGCGAACTGGAGTGATTTCATTGTCGTACTTGAGCTTGATGTAAGTATCGATGAGATCCTCAGTAAATACTCCACTGTCGGAAAGGAACTCATGATCTGCTTCCAGAGCCTTGAGTGAATCAACGAGCGACGTTGGTGCCTGTGGAATCGTAGCTGCTTCCTCAGGAGGTAGCTCGTAGAGATCCTTATCAACTGGAGCGTGTGGTTCGATACGGTTCTTGATACCGTCAAGACCAGCCAACATCATGGCAGCAAAACCAAAGTATGGGTTACCACTTGGGTCTGGAGCGCGGAACTCGATGCGCTTTGCCTTAGGGTTAGAGCCGGTAATTGGGATACGAACAGCTGCAGAACGGTTACGCTGTGAATACACCAAGTTAATAGGAGCCTCGAAACCAGGAACCAAACGGTGATAGGAGTTCAAGGTTGGGTTGGTGAACGCCAAAACAGCGCCAGCGTGGTGCAAAATACCACCAATGTAGTAGCGGGCAATGTCAGAAAGACCAGCATAGCCTGCTTCATCATGGAATAGTGGTTTGCCGTCTTTCCAGAGAGACTGGTGAGCGTGCATACCAGAACCATTGTCGCCAGCAAGTGGCTTTGGCATGAAGGTAGCAGCTTTGCCATGAGCCGCAGCAGTATTTTTGATGATGTACTTGAAGGTCTGGAGATCGTCGGCAGCGTGGAGCAAGGTGTTGAACTTGTAGTTGATTTCTTGCTGACCGCCAGTACCTACCTCGTGGTGGAAACGTTCAATGTCAAAACCTGCATTGATCAGGTTAAGGGTCATGGCGTCGCGAACATCTTGGGTTTGGTCATAAGGTGGTACTGGGAAGTATCCGCCTTTGATACGAGTCTTGGAGCCAAGGTTTGGGCTGCCGTCGGAGTTGGTTGCTTCACCACGGTTCCACCAGCCCTCATCGGAATCAACTTCGTAGAAGCTGTTGTTGATGTCGGTGGAGTAACGAACAGAATCGAAGAGGTAGAACTCTGCCTCTGCACCGAAGAAGCACGTGTCTGCAATGCCGGTGGAGGAGAGGTATTCTTCTGCCTTGAGTGCTACTGTGCGTGGGTCACGAGAGAAAGGCTCGTGAGTGAAAGGATCAGATACGAAGAACTTGACATTGAGAGTCTTGGTCTTGCGGAAAGGATCTAGGGTTGCGGTAGCGAGGTCTGGGATAAGGCTCATGTCGGATTCATCAATGCTGGTGAAACCGCGAACGGAAGAGCCGTCGAACGCAAGACCTTCATTGATGGTGTCCTCATCAAAGGTTGAGGCCGGAATGGTGAAATGCTGTTCGATACCTGGAACGTCAGTGAACCGTACATCAACGAATTCGATATTTTCATCTTTGATGTACTTGATGATTTCTTCTGCTGTCTTGAAAGCCACTATGACTCCTCGTTCGATTAGTGGTGGACTTTTTGTACATTAAGCACTTTAGCTTATTTTCTATCACTCTATCAAAAAATTGCCAAGTAGTGTGCACCCAGCGTGAGGATATACCCAAAGCATAGGGGAAAGACAGCCAAAAAGCAGTAAAAGAGCTCCGGGAAAGCCACCTATCTCACCAGTCATATTAGGATAGTGGATATGAGTGAGCAAAAGAGAAGTTGGCTGGATGGACCACAAATCCCTGCACAACATTCAGATGATGTTATGCCACAGTGGCCAGGAGAACTGCTCGGACTTCCCAAAGAAGGGCCAGGAGCTTTAGCTTCAGTAATGCGTCGTAGTGGTGGAGTGGCAATCGACTGGGGAATGTGTTGGATCATTGCAGGGTTTATTCGTATGTTTACCCCTGCCTTTGGTGGTACAGCTTTTCTTACCCTGTTATTATTTGTGCCGCTAGGGATCATCAGTGTTACTGTTTTTGCACGCACTCCCGGACAGGCAGTGCTCGGCATGGGGGTGGCGCGTGTGGATAAAGTCGATGAACGTGTTGGGTTTATTCGTGCGTGTGCGCGCACGATTTTTACCATTTTCGTATTGCCCGCAGCAATGGTTGATGTTGATGGGCGTGGAATGCACGACCGTGCCACCGGAACAGCAGTAATTTTAGGTTAAACGGCTGTAAGTTAGCGTAGTAAAAAAGGCGTACTCACATAAGTGAATACGCCTTTTTGCATCGAACTACTGCTGTGATAGGTAGCCGTTGCTGCTTATGCCTACTGCTTACCTATTGTTGTTGCCCGCTAACACTATTGCCCATTGCGCTGTGCATGACGGCGCGCCCTGCGGTTCATACCAGCAACTTTTCCACCTTTAGGTAGTGGTCCTTTAGGCAACGAGCCTTGTTGTCCGCTTGCATTGTCCATCGCTTCAATGCGTGCAGCAATTTGATACACCTCATCTTTTTTGTAATGACGAGGCAGGCGCACCAAAGTGTTTTGGAGCTTTTTAAGTGGTACTTGGTTTTCTCCTTCGCCAACATATACCTCATGTACGGGAACGCCAGGAGCAATGCGATTCAAGCGCTTTTTTTGCTGGTTAATCAGCGGCTTGAGGCGGTGTACTTCGCCTTCACCTACGAGAACAAAACCACATACGCCAGTGACGCGGTGTACCAGATCCATGTTGGTAGTAGCTGCTACTGCGGTTTTAGTGCGCCACACCACGGCAAAGTTATTGCGCATATTTTCTAGTGCAAAGCCAGCGGAACCGCGTTGATCAGCAGCCTGGTCATATACTGAGTTTTGCAGACGACGACTAAACAGGAACATTGCTAAAGTGGCGCCAAGTAATAGACCAATGATCAGCATGAGCCATTGACCGTGCCAGAGCATACCAATAAGGAAGAATAACAAGCCAACGCCAAGGAAAGCGCCAAGCATGATAGGGATTAGTGCCTTATCGCGTTTGCGCTGGATATTAAAGGCTTGCCAGATTTGTGACCAGTTCTGGCGTCGTTGCGCTTTCTTTTGAGCGCGTTGCTGTTTCTTTTCTGCTTTTTCAGCTTGTTTCTTTGCGTCTGCCATGGCTCCTACCTTAGCGAATATCAGGGGATAACTGGGAATCGACGAGGGGAATCTCGACAATGAAGGAGGAAGAATGAGGAAACGGTGAAGAGGCGGAGAGAACAGGAAAGGAACGAGAGGAATGGAATGAGGCATAAGAAACCCCACGAACCTCATAGGAACGTGGGCAATGGTGCAGTGATATTTGCTGCTATTTACTGCTTGAAGTTTTCTTGAATGAACTCAAGAGTCTTCATCGCGGAGTAATAATCAACGCGGAAGAAATAAGGTGGTAGTTCGTGAACGGCATCTGCGGTAACTGCAGCATTACCTGCTAGTTGTGGAAGTTCTTTCACCTTATCCACGAGTGAATCGCCACCGTCGGGGTTGAGTACGAAAATGGTCTTACCGGTTAATGCAGGATCAAAGTTTTCTGCTGCAACGGATTTCACATCTTTACGACCAGCAAAGCGAGGGTCGCCATTAGCAAATTCTTCAGCAGGTACTGCAATTTCCCAGCCGAGTTGGCTTAACAACTTACCTTGGGCGGATTCTGCAGTCCATACGTTAAGAGTATTGCCGCCTTGACCAAAAGAGATGATATTAACTGGTTGTTCAGGAGTGCTGATGCTATCAGCTACCTCTTGTACCTTATCCTCATAAGACTCAATAGCCTTTTTGGCTTCAGTTTCGTGACCAGTCACTTCACCGAGTTGTTCGAGTACGCTTTCCCAGGTGCCAGTCACAGAATTGACGATAACCACAGGTACAACTTCAGAGATCTGGTCGTAGACACTTACCGCGGAGTCTGCACCAGCTGCTGACATAATCACTAGGTCAGGATTAGCAGCGAGGATGGCCTCTGCATTTGGTTCACGCTCGTAGATTGTGGCGAGGTTTTTCTCCTCGGCAACATCTGCCCATTGCGTGAAGAAGCCTTTGTCGTCGGCAATGCCGTTGCTCTTTGACTGTACGGCAGTACCCGCTAGCGGTGCGTCGATGGCAAGCAGGCCACCGGTGAGGCTTACTGCGGTAGAGACAATGTTTTCCGGTTTCTTCTCAATGGTGACGTCAATGGTTTCTTGAGGATTGGTTGGGCTTACGCTCTTGATCGTGCGCGGCCATTGTCCCTCGTCTGTTGATTCTGCCTCTGCGGCAGCGGTGGTTTCTGCGGCGGTAGATTCGCTATTTGCAGAGTCATTGGAATTGCTGCATGACACGAGTGAGAATGCTACGGCAGTGGCAGCTACGGCTGATGTAATCGCGCGACGAGTTGTGCGTAGAGAAAACATCCTGCTCCTTAAAGTCTAAAAAGGTACATAAAAATGTGTGGTGCGCACACCACAGAGGGATTTTCCGCTTGATGTCTTACGGTAAGACAGCGAAAAACCGTCCAACTAAGTATAGGTTTACCTTCCTTCTGGGGCAATAATGGTGTGCAATAAAGGGGGTGGAGTGAATAAAAATGCTTTACGACGGCGCGGCAAGGTGGGAAAATTGACAATGGAAGGCGTGTTTTTCAGGGGTTATATTCCTTTATCTGTGTGGGTGACGAACTCCATTCGATAATGGCGACGGAACATTCTCTGACCCGACTCAAGGCATCATTGTTAAAGGTCATTGTGACCGCAAAACAAATAAGCATTCTTTTGATGACGGTAAGGGTGGTCTGAAACGTGCAGAGGCTATAGACAAGACACTGACCACAGCACCGCCTGAAGACGGTCCATATAACCGCACTTGGTACAACGCCACAGAAACACAAGACCCTAATGATGGCGTATTTCAAGATGAACAAGGAAGATGGCAGAATGGGGCGCGAGCAACGAGTGATGATTTTACGCCGACATATCGTTTAGAGGACAATAGTTTTTTGGTGGGGCAGAAGAATTATGCTCCTCTTTCAGAGGAAGAGGATCGCATTGAATGGACATTAAAAAATCCAGAAGGTAAGTATGCTAAAGCAGAAAATGTGACCTTTGATAAAAATGGCAAACCGAAAGTTGGGAAACACGGAGAATTTCTCACTCGTGAAGAATACATCAGTCAGGGTTCTTACATTCCTACGAAACTTGATTCCGCTTTTGCTGTCTATGACGGTTTTTACTACACAGTAGAGGAGATAGCCAAGGAAGGAGCATCAGCTGATGATAAAAGATTCATAAAACGAACTAGTCCTGCTTTCGGTGCGATTGGTGCAGGAGCATCAACGCTAGCAGATATGCCAGAAGGGAGAGATACACGCGAAGCAATAGTCATTAATGGTGTGGGCACTGGTGCATCGGCGTTGGTGCTTAAAGTGGCAGAAACGATGGCAGAAGCAGAAATTATTAGTGGAGGTACTGCAACTCCAATTGTGGTAATAGGTGTATTATCCATTGGAATTGGTTTTTGGCTGCTAAGGTAGCTGAAAATTGGTTTGACCAGAATAATCGGAAACGTGTAGTTGAACAGATTGATGAGTAAGTGCGATATGCCTCTTAAAATTTTTCTGGAAAAGATACTTTATTTGCTCTTTTGCTTAGCATTGATAGCGGTTGGTATATGGATTCTTTATGACTATCAAAGATTTTGGAATTACGTAAGCAAGGGAGTTGTTCTGGGAGCACCGCTTGCGATTCTTGTAGGAAGTGCGACGCTTATCATGCTTTTTCCTAAGTGGTTTGGTTTTATTCTTAGGTGCATTGCTACTGTTACTCAGACTACTGATTATTTGGCAGTTTATCATCCCATATGGTTAAGACCGGTAAGACTTATGGGGCTTTCTTTGTTTTTAGTTTTGGCGTTTGTTGGAATCATTTGGGATATGTTTATAGCGCATAGCAATAGTCTGTTTCTTTATACAATATGTGGAGTTCTTTCGGTTGGTATATTTTTTAAGATGGTTCTGATTCTGATTGATACAACACCACGGAAAAAGCGTTTTCTTGTTTTGGAAGTGAGCAATACTGCTATTCGATATTACGGTGCTGAATTATTGCCTGGAACAGGTATTATCCTTGATAAACCTAGTGTTTTTCCGGTTATTTTTATACGGGGACAGTGGAAAATACCGCATAGGAAAAAAGAGAAAGAAAAGGTAGAAGCTATTACTGTGCGTATTATTGGCGCAAGGTGTTTTCCTGTTGAGTTGGAGGACATTCGGCAGCGGATTGAACGAACTGGTTTGCTTATGTCACCAGAAGCTCGAGCGGAATGGGAACGCGAAAGAGAAGTATAAATATAGCGGGAAACAAACATCTATACAAAGAAAACGCTGAGCTTCACCACCCCAACGAAAACTTACGTATCGCCTTAGCTTTTTATAGCTGAGTTTGACCAAACTTTACTCCAGTTCATTTTCCATGAAGTATTTTGGAAAAAGGAAAAGGGCAATAAGATATGGACTCTCTTTCTATGTCGCAAATGATAAGCCGATTATATTGGCGTGCATTCCATTTGCTCATGATATGTGCAATCGCATATCATCTATGGACACATTATGCAGATAATAATATTGACTCTGACTTCTGGAACTTCCAAGCTATAGATATATATCTTTTCCTCTTTTTTACTGGTATTTTGATTCTTTCTCTCGTAATAAATTTTCCGTACCAGATGTATTTTCTTCGCTCAAAGTTCATAACGATCATCAGAACTGACACTGAGCTAGAAATATATGATCGTTTTTCTTTCTTTTTTTATTTCATCATAATCGCTTTATCTTTTCTTCCTCTTTTATGGTTTATTGGGATAGGTATGCTAAGAGCAGAGTACATATCAGTATTGATGAGAATTATTCTCTTCACTATACCGATTCTCTTTACTATCTTATGGATATGGGGAATAGTTCGTTTTTTCCGTACCCCTGCCAAGCGTCGATATCTTGTTATTAGTATTGTGCCAGGTAGAATTGAAACTAAGACATATACTCTTGTCCCTGGTATCGCGGAAGTTTTTGATAGTTACAAACTTCCGTCGATCGCTATATGGGGACAGTGGGAACTTGTAGAATCAGCTAAAGGAAAAATAAAGAAACCAGAAAATAGGCGAATATTGCCCTATGCCCTTTTGGCTCCTGTCACTCCAGAAGAAATTAAACAGCGAATCGAAAACGCAGGAGTATTGCATACAAAATAGTTATGATGCAGATGTGCTATCCATTGTGGTTGGTTTTTGCTGCTAAGGTAGCTGAAAATTGGTTTGACCAGAATAATCGGAAATATGTAGCTGAACAGATCGATGAGTGAGTGTGATATGCCTCTTAAAATTTTTCTGAAAAAGATACTTTATCTGTTCTTTTGCTTAGCATTGATAGTGTTTGGTCTGCAGAACCTTTCTGATTACCAGAGAATTTGGAATGGAAGTAAAGCATTTGTGCTGGGAGCACCATTTGTGATTTTTCTGGGAACTATGCTGCTTACCATGCTTTTTCCTAAGTGGTTTGGTTTTATTCTTAGGCGCATTGCCACTACTACGCAGACCAGTGATTATTTGGCGATATATCATCCTGTGTGGCTGCGACCAGCAAGGTTTGTAGGGTTATTTTTTTCTGCGTGCTGCTTTATGCTGGAATTGTTTGGGATATGTTTATAGCGCATACTATTGTTAATCTTTTACTTTCTACTATATGCGGGGTTGCTTTAGTTGTTGCGTCATTTAAGATTATTCTACTGTCGATTAAAGAAGCACTAAGGAAAAAGCGTTTTCTTGTTTTGGAAGTAAGCAATACTGTTATTCGATATTGTGGTGCTGAATTATTGCCTGGAACAGGTATTATTTTTGATAGGCCTAGTGTTTTTCCGGTTATTTTTATTAGGGGACAGTGGAAGATACCGCATAGGGGTAAAGTAGAAACTATTACTGTGCGTATTGTTGGCGCAAGGTGTTTTCCCGTTGAGTTGGAGGACATTCGGCAGCGGATTGAGCGAACTGGTTTGCTTATGTCACCAGCAGCTCGAGCGGAATGGGAACGCGAAAGAGAAGCCTAAAGCATAAGACGCATAATAAAACAATCATTCATCCATGTGTTCACATTAGTATGGCAGAGATCGACTGATCGCGTAAAAGATTCTTGTAATTCACTGTATAAGTATTCTTGCTCATACCTGCTGGATGGTTTATTGCCTGCTCTATGAGCCTATTTACCCAGCGTACGAAAAACACACCATAACCAGTGAACACCACTAGCTTTAACCTTTGTAGTGCTCACCAGTGTGCGTCGGCAGTGACTCTTATACGCGAGAAGACACCACAGGCGTATCTTGGGACGGACCATATTTGTCGAGTAGGGTACTGGCCTCTTGCGCGGTAGAACCAGAGGTAGTATGAGCTAGGTGAGCAAGATGCTCCGGCAATTGTTCACCACGAGCTTCCAAAGCCTGAGCATAGAGTCGACCAGCGCGATAGGAAGAACGCACCAAAGGTCCGCTCATGACGGCACCAAAACCAAGTTCACGAGCAAAATCAGCGTGCTCAATAAACTCTTCAGGTTTTACCCAACGGTCAATGGGGTGATAAAGCGCACCAGGGCGTAAATACTGCGTAATAGTGATAATGTCACACCCTGCCGAATGAAGATCAACGAGTGCTTCACGTACTTCTTCTGGTGTTTCCCCCATACCAAGGATGAGGTTTGATTTGGTCACTAAACCAAAGTTACGCGCTTGGCGAATAACATCAAGAGAACGCTCATAGCGGAATGCTGGGCGAATACGCTTAAAAATACGCGGTACAGTCTCTAGATTATGTGCAAATACTTCTGGGCGTGCCTCGAAAACTTCTTGAAGTAAGTCGGCTTTACCAGAGAAATCAGGAGTGAGGTTTTCCACGCCAGTGTGCGGGTTGAGCTTGTGAATCTGCCGCACCACTTCCGCATACAACCAGGCACCCTCGTCGTCGAGATCGTCACGGGTAACACCTGTGATGGTGGAGTAGTTTAGTTCCATTTCTCGTACTGATTCCGCTACTCGACGTGGCTCATCACGATCTAGCGGTTCTGGTTTTGCTGAATTGATCTGGCAGAAATCACACCGTCGAGAGCAATTAGCACCACCGATGAGGAAAGTTGCTTCGCGGGATTCCCAGCACTCGTGGATATTCGGGCAGCCAGCTTCTTGGCATACAGTATGCAAACCAGAACCAGCCACACGCTTTTTAATATCTTGGTACTCAGGTCCTGTTTTTACCGCAGTACGAATCCACCGAGGCTTAGCCTCGATAGGGGTTTGCGAGTTTCTTGCTTCAATACGAAGTAGTTTACGTCCTTCAGGTGCTGATGTAGTCACATCGCACAGACTACTCCGCCTTTGGCCGTGCGTCGAAAAGCCCTGCTTAAAAAGGGTGATTTTTAATCCAAAGAGAGATTTAATGGTTGCGGTTTAAGCGGCATATGTGTCGCAGAACGCCGCGGCAATCCCTTAGTCGGGTCTGGTGCTTGGGCAAAAGTGTGGTCTGCTACTTGCAGACGACCAGACAAAGCCGCATCAAGAGCCTCAAGAAGAGGATCGGTCATCTCTGAGGTACTTATCTCACGCCCTAATTCTTGCGAGAGGGTAGTGACACCCGCGTCGGTGATACCACAGGGAACAATGTGATTGTAATAGTCAAGTGTGTTATTGCAATTAAGTGCAAGACCATGCATAGTAACGCCACGCGTAATGCGAATGCCCAAAGCAGCAACCTTACGATGAGCCCGACCACCGGTGCCCGGTATCCATACCCCAGAGCGCCCATCAATTCTGCCAGCATTACTGATACCAGCGTAATTGCGTATCACCTGGATTAGTGCTTCTTCAATGCGGCGCACATAATCGACCACATCAATAGGGTCAGCTAATTTGATGAGCGGATAAAACACTAATTGCCCCGGACCATGCCACGTAATACGCCCGCCGCGGTCAACATCAATGACTGGTAAACCATTGGTAGGGCGATCTTCAGGCTGAGTACGCTTTCCAGCAGTGTAGACGGCTGGATGTTCTAACACGAGGACTGTGTCGCCAATATCGCCAGATACGCGCTGGGCAACGAGTTCATTTTGTAAATCCCATGCTTGTTGATAGTCAATTTCGCCTAAACGGCGAATACCCAGTGGCGAATTATCAGCACGGATTGATTGATCAGCGGGGAAGAAGGGATCACGAGGAGCAGTCATGAATTACAACATACTCCTGTTATGCCGTGCGATGAAACGCACGGCATAAGGAGCGCGGTATAAGGAGAGGAAAACCAATATAAACTCAGGAATTATGCAACACCATTTGCCTGGGCATATTCATCAGCGCTCATGAGTTCACCGCTAGCACTGACTTCAACCTCAAAGAGCCAACCCTCACCAAAAGGATCATTATTGATAAGCCCATAGTCAGCGTCGATATTGTCATTGACTGCAACGACTGTGCCAGAAACCGGTGCGTATAGGTCAGAGACAGACTTGGTGGATTCCACCTCACCACAGGTTTCACCAGCTTCAATACTATCGCCAACCTGAGGAAGCTCAGCGAAAACCACCTCACCAAGACGATCAGCAGCAACAGAAGTGATCCCCACCTTTACAGTGTCACCTGCGCTGACCTGCGTAGTATTGATCCACTCATGTTCTTCCGAATAAGAGTAATCCTGTGGCAAAGCAGTAGTAGACATAGCTTGATCCTTTCCTGAAAATAAAATATGGAGCCAATGAAGGCCAATAGAGTGAGTGAGCAGCAGATACGGCACACGCCACCACTCCTCATACCAGTGTAAGGGATAAGGCGGCGGTTCGTTGCCACAATAAGCTCATTAATCACGAGAATAAAATGGCAGCTTAACAACCTCAAAAGCATAATGCTTACCGCGAATGTCAGCACGCAAAACACTACCAGGTTCTTGATATGCGCGATCAACATAAGCAAGCGCAATAGGATGACCGAGCGTGGGGGACGGCTGCCCAGAAGTTACCTCACCCACTACCTGATCGTTTTCGTCGAGTAGTGGGGTATGTGCGCGTGCTGCTCGCCGCTCCTTGCTAACCAACCCAACCAATACCTGAGTTGGTTGCTCAGCATTGCTCAGCGCTTGCTTGCCGACGAAATCCCCCTGCTTTTTCTTAGACACCAAAACACCAAGACCCGCAGAAATAGGAGTACGCTGTCTGGAGAGCTCATTGCCATAAAGCGGCATTCCCGCCTCGAGACGCAAAGAATCACGCGCAGCAAGACCAGCAGGAATAAGCCCAAACTGGGCACCAACTGCAAGCAATTTTTGCCATAGAATTGTAGCCTGTTCTGCAGAAACATACAGCTCAAAGCCATCTTCACCGGTATAACCAGTGCGGGCTAAGAGTACCGCGAGCTGATCAACCATAATCGGAGCGCACGCATAATAACGCAGACTACGCACTACCTCTGGATCTGTTTCTGGGGTATTCGCTGTGGCTGCAAGCACAATTTCCTCAGCCCGAGGCCCTTGAACTGCAATAAGCGCAGTATCCTTCGACTCATCTACTACAGAAACCTCAAACCCGGCAGCACGTTTTTCTAACTCAGCAAAAACCGTGGTTGCATTGCCTGCATTAGGAACCACAAGGTATTCCTGCTCGGCAAGACGATAGGTGATCAGATCGTCGATAATGCCCCCATCTTCAGCAACAATCATGGAGTATTTTGCTTTGCCCACGGGCAGGGCAGACAGCAAAGAGATAAGGGCATAATCCAAGAACTCACCAGCTTGAGCACCTGATACGCGAATCTCACCCATATGAGAAAGATCGAATAATCCAGCAGCACTACGCACTGCCCGGTGTTCTTCTAGCTCAGAGCCATATTTTAGCGGCATATTCCATTGCCCGAATGGGGTAAACCGCGCCTCTAGTTTCTCATGCTCATTATGCAATGGGGAATGAATAAGCTCAGACAATTTTTCTCCTTGGTGCGCTTTGATACTTCTTGGTACACGCACGTGTTAGTTCGTGGTTAATCCTGGTAATCAAATGCTTCTGGTGGTGGACACGTACAAATGAAATTGCGATCACCATAGGCTTCGTCGAGGCGACGCACCGGTGGGAAGTATTTTGCCTTCTTGAGATGGGCAACCGGGTATACCGCCTGCGAACGAGGGAAAACGTAATCCCACTCGTCAGCACATACGTCGTGAGCAGTGAACGGTGCATGGCGTAGCACAGAGTCTTCATAAGCAACCGCACCCTGGGCAATAGCATCAATTTCCGCTCGAATGGTACGCATGGCTTCAATAAAGCGATCCAACTCTGCTAAATCTTCTGACTCGGTAGGCTCCACCATGAGTGTTCCTGCTACAGGGAAAGACAACGTTGGTGCATGGAAACCAAAATCAATCAGACGCTTTGCGACGTCGGTTGCAGTGACACCAGTCTTATCGGTGATCTCACGCAGGTCAAGGATACATTCATGCGCCACAAGACCATGAGCGCCAGTGTAGAGGATAGGGAAAGAATCACTGAGCTCATGAGCAAGATAATTAGCGCCCAAAATAGCTGAGGCAGTAGCCTCCTTGAGGCCAGCGCCTCCCATCATGGCGATATACGCCCAAGAAATAGGAAGGACACCAGCAGAACCATACTGTGTGGCTGCAATAGGAACACCAGTGTTTAGTGCTGCGTCAGTGTGTGGATCGGCAGTATTCGGGTCAGTAGGCAAGAATGGCACAAGGTGTGCAGCAACTGCCACAGGACCAACACCTGGACCGCCGCCGCCATGTGGAATGGTGAAGGTTTTATGCAGATTCAGGTGAGAGACATCTCCACCAAATTGACCAGGCTGTGCAATACCTGCGAGTGCATTGAGATTAGCACCATCAAGATATACCTGCCCGCCAGCAGCGTGTACCTTATCGCAGACGGTGCGTACTGTCTCCTCAAACACCCCGTGTGTAGAGGGGTAAGTAATCATAATTGCTGCTACATGACCAGAGTGCTTTTCGAGTTTTGCGTCTAGATCTTCCAGATCAATCGAACCATCGTTAGCGGTTGCTACCACCACTACACGCAAATTTGCCAGGGTAGCAGATGCAGCATTAGTGCCATGAGCTGATTGCGGAATAAGGACGATATTGCGCTCAGTATCTCCACGAGAAAGATGATAACGACGAATCGCCAATAAACCAGCAAGCTCGCCTTGAGAACCAGCATTAGGCTGCACAGAAACTTTGGCATAGCCAGTAATCTCTGCTAGCCATGACTCAAGTTCTGCAATAAGCGCACGCCAACCAGCAGTATGCGATTCAGGAGCATAAGGGTGGATATTGGCAAACTCAGGCCAGGTAATTGGTTCCATACCCGCACTAGGATTGAGCTTCATTGTGCATGAACCCAATGGAATCATGGTGCGATCTAAAGCCAGGTCTTTGTCTTTGAGAGTGCGCAGATAGCGCAACATTTGAGTTTCGGAATGTACCGAGTTGAAAATGGGGTGTGTTAGTGCTGTCGTATCGCGTTGAGCATAATCAGGAATAGCGTTGTGCTCTGTTGCTGGCTCATCTGCTACCTGAGCATCAAAAGCCGCTGCAAGCTGTACCACATCTTCGTGAGTTGCAGATTCGCCGAAGGCAATAGACACTTCGTCCTGCCCAATGGCACGCACAAGATACCCTTGCTCAGCCAAGCGATCTGTGATTTGTGCAGCTTTTCCTGGTGCTGAGACTGTGACAGTGTCAAAAAACTCATGTGACACAAGAGTGACATCAGTGCAGGTATCAATCGCACGAGCAAAAGATACCGCTCGGCTATGAATTCTTTGGGCAATAGTTTTCAACCCTGCGCCACCATGCCACACTGCATACATCGAAGCACACACTGCGAGCAAAGCCTGAGCAGTACAGATATTGCTTGTTGCACGCTCTCGACGAATATGCTGTTCTCGGGTCTGCAAAGCCAAGCGATAAGCCGGACGACCAGCTGCGTCAATAGACACACCGACGATACGACCAGGGAGTTGACGTCGCAAAGCATCTGTGACTGACATGAAAGCTGCATGAGGCCCACCGAAAAAGAGGGGGACACCAAAACGCTGTGAGGAACCAAAGGCGATATCTGCGCCTAACTCACCTGGTGACTTGAGTAATTGCAAAGCAAGCAAGTCTGTGGCAACGGCAGCTAGACCACCGCGAGCATGAATATCTGCAATGGCGCCAGAAATATCTTGAATATCGCCTTTGGTGCCAGGATATGCCAGCACCACGCCAATGAGATCATCACCAGCTAAACCAGAGGTAGGGTCGCTAATTTCTACTTCAATATCAATAGCGCGTGCGCGCTGAGCCGCAACTGCTAGCACTTGCGGGTGGAGGCGTTGGTCAAGGATAACCCGACGACCTTTTTTCTGTACTCGACCCATGAGAGCAATAGCTTCTGCGGCAGCACTTGCTTCATCAAGCAATGATGCGTTGGCGACAGGTAAACCGGTGATTTCCTCAATCATGGTCTGGAAGTTGAGCAATGCTTCCAAGCGTCCTTGAGAAATTTCTGGTTGATAAGGCGTATAGGCGGTGTACCAGCCTGGATCTTCTACGATATTGCGACGAATAACTGGTGGGGTGAGGGTGTCGTAGTAGCCCTGCCCATAAAAGGATTTCAGCACTGTATTTTGCCGTGCATAGGAACGAAGTTTTGCTTGTGCTTCTTCTTCGCTAAGGGCTGGTGCTAAGGTTGGTGCCTCGCTGCGGATTGAGGCGGGAACTGCGGCAGTGACAAGTGCTTCGAGGCTGTCATAACCCAGCCGCTCTAGCATATGTGTACGTTCTGCATTATCCGGGCCGATGTGGCGGGATAAATATGGTGAAGAAGATAGCGTCATTATGGCTAGAAACTCCTTTGCATGATGTGTATGCTGCAGTGAACTATCCCCGTCATTATATGGCATTACTTATTGCGAAAGTAGGGCTTGGTAGGTCGAGATATGCGTAGGGTAATTCAGTGCGATATGCTGGCACCTTTTCGCTGTATAAGATGGAAAATATGCAATGCTGCGCATAGTTTTTCACCCCTGCTTTAGGGTAAGGAAAATCCCCGGAACACGGCAATTGTTATACCGTGCGCCGGGGAGGTGTGCTGCCGTGACAGGCAACTAGAGCTCTAGCTCTGCCTCAAAATTAGCGGTTTCGAGACGATCCTTGATTGTTGCGGTGAAACGACCAGCATCTGCACCGTCAACAACTTGGTGATCATAGGTAAATGGCAAGTAGCACATCTGACGAATCGCAATAGCGTCCACACCGTCTTCGGTAACCACAACAGGGCGTTTCTGAATCGCTGCAGTTCCCAAAATTCCTGCTTGTGGTGGTACAAGAATTGGGGTATCAGATAATGCCCCTTCAGAACCGATATTGGTAACAGTAAATGTTGCCCCGGTCAGATCATTTGGCTTGAGCTTATTGTTGCGTGCCTTATCAGCCAACTCGACGATAGCCTTAGCAATATCAACCAAGCTAAGATCCTGAGCTTTATGAATAACAGGGGTCAGCAAACCACGAGGAGTATCAACCGCAATAGCAACATTAACGTCTGAGTGGTAGGTCATTTCCTTAGTCTCTGCATTGTACGATGCATTGACATTCGGGTGGCTAATAAGCGCCTCAACAGTAGCCTTAACAAAGAATGGCAAGTAAGTAAGATTTACCCCATGCTTTTGCTGGAACGCAGGCTTATGTTGCTTACGCAACTCAGCAATTTTTGTGACATCAACTTCCTGCAAGTGCGTGAGCTGCGCAGAAATCTGCAACGCTTCAACCATCTTGGCAGCGGTAATCTCACGGATACGATTAACTTTCTGCGTAGTGCCAATAAGCTCTGCCTTAGCAGGATCAACAGACTTCGTTGACCAGTTCGCGCGTGGATTGGCAGCCTGAGCATTGCTCTTGCTCTGTGAATCAGTAGCGCTACCTGCGTCAGCGCCATTAGCAGCAGCAAGCACATCCTGCTTACGGATACGACCGCCAACACCAGTGCCCTCGACGGTAGACAAGTCCACACCATGCTTTTCTGCCAGCTTACGCACAAGTGGTGTCACATAAGGCACATTGCCGTTATTCACTTTTTCAGGCTGCTGTGCTGGCTGTGCGCTCTGTGCTGGTTTTTCTTCGGCAGCTGGTGCTGGTGCTGCTTGTTGCGCTGGTTGTGCAGGCTGCTCGGCAGGAGCTTGTGTTTCGGTTGGTGTTGCTTGTTGTGTTGGGGCAGCGCCTGGGGTTCCGATTCGGACGATAACGTCTCCTACGTCGACGGTGTCGTCTTCTGCGGCGAGGATTTCAAGGATGGTTCCTGCTACTGGTGATGGTACTTCGGTGTCTACTTTGTCTGTGGAGACTTCGAGTAGTGGTTCGTCTACTGCGACGGTGTCTCCTACAGATTTGAGCCATTGGGTGATGGTGCCTTCGGTGACTGATTCACCAAGTTCTGGCATAACAACGTCGGTAGCGTCAGCAGCATCTGCACTCTGTGCTGGTTGTGCACTCTGTGCTGGTTTTTCTTCGGCAGCTGGTGCTGGTGCTGCTTGTTGCGCTGGTTGTGCAGGCTGCTCGGCAGGAGCTTCGTCTGCGTCACCAATAATCGCAATGACTTCACCAACGTCAATGGTATCGTCCTCTTGCGCTTTAATCTCCAATAGTACGCCTGCTACTGGTGATGGTACTTCGGTGTCTACTTTGTCTGTGGAGACTTCGAGTAGTGGTTCGTCTACTGCGACGGTGTCTCCTACAGATTTGAGCCATTGGGTGATGGTGCCTTCGGTGACTGATTCACCAAGTTCTGGCATAACTACTGAGTGCGCCATTTTTGTTTTAGACTCCTCGGATTTTAGTGTCTGGAAAACGTTAATACTTTAGAGAGTACCGTCTAAAGGAACTTTATGTGACTTTCGGGGGCAATGCGGTTAAAAAAATCTTTAGAATATGAGCTGTGTTCAATTTATTTGGTCGAAAATCTAGGCAGAAAACAACCTCCCGACGGTCGCACTCTGCTCACACTCATATGAAGAAAATGCAGGAAGAAGACGTGCAATTCTTGGTGCGTTGGACAACTGAACATATGGGCGTCGAAGGTTTTGTGGAACCAGAAACCCTCATCAATGAAATGTCGATTGTGCTGGTTGACATCACCGGCGAGTTTACGCGCCGCAGAATTGGTGGCCCGCGAAGCATTGATATGCTCGCACAACGGCTTGATATTCCAATTTATGATGTAGAAGAAACAGGGTATCCCCAGCGTATGCGTGAGAAAATTGAACGCGATCGTATTCTTAAAAAACGTGCAGAGCAGAAGAAACGTCGAGAAAAGTTTGAGCGAGAATATCGCGATAAGCAATAAAGAAAAGGGCTGTTATCAGGATCAGGGGAGGGGAAGCACAGCGATCATAAAGACAAGAGATAACAGCCCAGAATGCGTTAGTTAGCGTCGGCAAGCTCACTGAGCACTTTGAGGAATGTACGCACTGGCACACCTGTCGCACGTGTGGGGGTATAACCGTGTTCACCACTGGTATTAAACGATGGTCCGGCAATATCAATATGTGCCCACTGCACATCATCAGCAACGAACTCCTGCAAGTAGCAGCCAGCCACTAACATACCGCCCCCAGAATTAGCACTGATATTACGTAAATCAGCCACAGGGGATTTGATTGCGTCGCTAAGCTCAGTAGGCAATGGCATCGCCCATGCTTGTTCGCCTACAGTCTGACCAGCAGCAACAACACGATCACGGAATTCATCTGAACCCATGACACCTGAGATACGATGTCCGAGTGCAACAATCTGGGCACCTGTAAGAGTCGCTGCTTCGAGCAGATACTGTGGCTTATCCTCACACGCCCTGGCAATAGCGTCGGCAAGCACAAGGCGCCCTTCTGCATCAGTATTGAGCACCTCGGTCGTGATACCGCCATAGTGAGTGATGACATCGCCTGGACGATATGCGTGACCACTAGGCATATTCTCTGCCAGCGGAATAGTAGCGGTGATACGTACATTCAATTTCAAGCGTGCTGCAGCTAGAACCGTAGCAACAACGGCTGCAGAACCACCCATATCAGAAATCATGTGATCCATCTGAGCACCCGGTTTGAGTGAAATACCACCAGTATCAAAGGTAATTCCCTTACCCACCATTGCTACATGAGGCAATTCTTTAGCGGTATCCTTATCCTTCGGTGCCCATGATAAGCGCACCAGCCGAGGGGTACGAGCTGACCCCATACCTACTGCCAAAATGCCACCAAAACCCTGCTTTTTGAGCTCTTTTTCCGCCAGCACCTCGACGTCAATCCCAAGTGGTTTGGCAAGTTGTTCAATAATGGCTGCATAACTTTCCGGGTAAAGATGTGCAGATGAAGTATTGACTAAATCGCGAGCTAAGTTCACCGCATTAACGGTCACTTTGGCATTGCGAACTATCTCTTTATCACCTTTAGCGTTATGTAAGAAAACTACTTTCTTCACTGGCTCGTTATGTGCGGTATTTTTGGCATTGCTCTTGTGATTTTTTAAGCCGCGATAGTGATAAGCACCGAGTCCAAAGCCCTCTACGGCTGCTTGCATCCCAAAAGCGCCAATGGTTGTGACAACAGTATTTACCCCGGTTAGTGCACGTGCAGCAGCGCCGGTAGCGCGACGGATTATTTCCTCATCGAGTTCTTGGCTATCACCTAGCCCCACAGCAAGAACAAAATCCGCTGGAGAGTTCTCGCCAGCAGGAACCTTTGTGAGCTCAGCTACTTTACCTGTTGCTCCTACTGCAATCAGCGACTTCCATATATCCAAGTTGGCGGTTTCGGAGAAATAATCGCTGGCTGCTAGTTCTAAATCGTGTTCTCCTTGAAACACAGGAACAACTAAACAATCAAAAGATTCAGGGAGCTTTTTCGCTAAGGTGAGCTTTGTTTTTGTGCCACGTGCTGGCAAATCAAATTGAGATGTCACAATACAACCTTCCGTAATCGTTATGCTTTCCCCGCGCTTGCATGATGCGCTTGAATGAGTAGAAAAACATATCTGGGAGTATTTCTACAATAGCGGAAAATATGATTTTCTCCCTGCTCTGAACAAGGTGTATATTCAAGGAGCATGACGTCTTCTACTTTCACAGTTCAGAAAACCACAACTCCGACGTCACCAGAGCGGCTCCAAGAAATCCTTGCTAACCCAGGTTTCGGTAAGCATTTTAGCGACCATATGGTGACAATCAACTGGAATAAAGAGCAAGGTTGGCACGATGCCAAAGTGGTGCCGTACCAGCCGATTTCTCTTGATCCAGCAACAAGCGTGCTGCATTATGGTCAGGCAATTTTTGAGGGACTCAAAGCCTATCGCCATGCCGACGGAAGCATTAAGACTTTCCGCCCACTAGAAAATGCACACCGCTTTCAAGCATCAGCACAACGTCTTGCTATGCCAGAGTTGCCGGAAGAACTGTTCATAGAATCCATACGCCAACTTGTTGATATTGACCGTGATTGGGTTCCAGCTCCAGGTGGGGAAGAAGTGCTCTACTTACGCCCCTTTATGATTGCTACAGAAAATACTCTAGGGGTTTCCCCATCGCAGTCATATATGTATATTCTTATCGCTTCTCCTGCAGGAGCATATTTTGCCGATGGGATCAAACCGGTATCAGTATGGTTGAGCACTGATTATGTTCGCGCTGCTCCAGGAGGAACAGGTGCGGCAAAGTGCGCTGGTAACTATGCTGCTTCTTTGCTCGCCCAGGCTCAGGCAACAGAAGAAGGCTGTGAGCAAGTGGTATGGCTTGATGCCAAAGAACGCACCTATATCGAAGAAATGGGTGGCATGAATATGTTTTTTGTGCAGGGGAAAGGAAAAGACGCACAGGTCATTACGCCGAGATTATCTGGTTCAATTCTGCCAGGTGTCACCCGACAGAGCATTGTTCAGCTCGCTCAAGATCTTGGCTATCATGCACAAGAACGCTTAATTTCTGTCCAAGAATGGGAAGAAAAATCGCGTAGCGGTGAGATGAGCGAAACTTTTGCTTGTGGTACCGCAGCAGTTATTACCCCTGTTGGTTCTGCAAAATATCCACAAGGGCAATTCAGTATCAACGGCAATCAACCAGGAGAGATAACCATGCAATTGCGTGAAAAACTCACTGGTATCCAAAAAGGCACTGAAGAAGACATCCACGGTTGGATGTATACTCTTATCGAGCCTTAAGGGCGCTATTTTCTTTGCCGCTTACCTGGTGCACATGGTGTGCACCAGGTTTATTTATGTGCAGCACTCATGGCAGTAGCGGCAATAGAACCGCGAACACCACAGAACAACTTACGACGCTCATCTCTAGGATAAAACCGTTGGTGTCACCATTGAGTCCGCGAAAACGTCGAAAGCAATGAATGGCACAGATGGTGGCAACGATAATACTCACCACCAAGGCAACACTCACACTGAGCATAAGAGCCATAACAGGTGCTGCGCACATCAGGGCTAAGGAAAAGCACAAAACTAACGCCAAGAAAGCCCATAATGCTACCCACCAGGTCTGCACATGACCGATGAACAATGCGCCAAAACCTTGGGTGTGCATAGGGTAAAAACGCCGATGAGCACCTATCATGGCACAAATTCGTGAAATAACCGGAATGAAGAAGATACTAATCAGTAACGTCGGGGTGCTGATGCGGGTAGTCATAGCAGCATCTAATAAACAAAAAATAGCTGCTATTTCGACGCCCAGGGCAAGGACCACACTGGCAATAGCAATAAGGCCGGCATGCGGGTCGGAAAGGATGTCGCGAGCTTTTTGCGGCGGAGCATAGGAACCAAGTGCATCGGCAACATCAGCAAAACCATCTAGATGCATGAAACGATTAAAAAGCTGCCATGCGCTAATGATCAGTACAGCGCTGAGAAAAGGAAAAATATGTAGCGAGAGAAAAAGCCATGCTAAAGCACTACCTACGATTCCAAAGACGATACCAACCACAGGTAACGATGCCATTACGCGAGCACCGGTAGTACGGTCAAATGCTTCGGCACCACGAATAGGTATGATGGTTAGCCAACTCAGTGCTGTAGCTGGTCCTTCAAGCCAAGCAGAACCGTGGCTACCAGGGACAAAGTCCACTTTTCCTGACATACTAGGAGCAATCCTTAAAGCGGCCAACAGGAACTGCATCACTACCAGAAACCCCAGCTGAAGCAAAGGTTTCCATATCATTCATGATGTTGGCGCTCATCATTATCAATGGAACAGCTGCTGCTGCACCTGAACCTTCACCCAAGCGCATGCCCAATTGAAGTAGGGGATTGAGCTCTAAATACTCCAGTGCAAAAGCGTGTGCCGGCTCAGCAGATTGGTGCCCAGCTTGCATCCAGGCTTTAGCACCAGGAGCAAGATTTTCTGCAAGCATTGCCGCTGCTGTAACCACAACACCGTCTAAGAGGATAGGGGTGCGTCGAATAGCTGCTTGAGCAAGAAATGCTGCCATAGCTGCTAGCTCAGGTGAGGTTACTTTGCGCATGAGCGTGAGAATATCGTGACGATCTTTGCGCGCACGGAACATAGCGTCACGTACAGCAGCTGTTTTACGTTGCCACCCTTGATCATCGACCCCCGAGCCACGTCCGGTGACAAGCACAGGTTCTTTATGAGTAAGCAGTCCAATTATTACTGCCGAAGGAGTGGTGTTGCCAATGCCTAGATCACCAGCCATAAGCAGGTCAGCACCTGAATCTACCTCTTGGTCTGCAATGGTTTTACCAATTTCGATTGCGCGGTGGAGTTCTTCCTCGCTCATTGCATCTTCCACATCAATCGAACCACAGGACTGAGAAACACGCTCTGGGCCGGTGGCCTCGTGGAATAGTGAAATATCAGCAACGCGTATTCCCGTGCCTGATTGTTGAGCAAGGGCATTAACACCAGCACCACCTTGACGGATATTTTCTGCCATCTGCACAGAAACCTCAATTGGATATGGTGAAACATTTTTCGTAGCAATGCCATGATCGCCCGCAAAAACCACTAATCGTGGTCGAGTAATTTTCTTAGGAGGCACGCACCCTTGGCAAGAACTCAACCATACTCCCAGAGTTTCTAAGCGTGCTAGTGAGCCGGTAGGTTTTGTTAGCGTGAGCTGAAAATCACGCGCTTGTTGCGCTATATCTGCGTCAGGGGCGTGAACTTTAGGGAAAAAATCACTTGCGTGCATAAGAAATCCTCAACGACTCTCAAAAGGCTCTCACAGGAAAAATAAAGATTGTAGCCTCAATCGTAGCTTTTATGCAGCTCTAATGCTTGTCCTGCCACTACGAACAAACTACGATCGACGGCACTGGCTATCATCTGATTGAGTAGCCCTAATTCATCACGAAAAAGTCTACCAGCGTGATACTCAGGAATAATGCCCATCCCTACTTCAGGAGAGACAAAAATAAGATCAATGGTGCTCGGAAAAGCGCTAATTTTTGCAACTAGCTCATCAAAAAGGTGGTGGAGACTTCCGCGAGGTTTATCCCACGCCTTGTGAATGTCATATTGATAGCTAAGCCAGGTGCCCAAGTCGTCGACAAGAATATAATCCACCTCGGGGCGATGAGACTGAGGGCGTGTGTACTCCTCAAGTATTTCAAGGAGATCACGTTCCTGCTCAGTGAACCAGTGCGCAGGCCGACGCGACTTATGCCGGGCAATGCGCTCTGCAAAGTCATAATCACCTGGTGTGGGGCGAGCAGTGGCTATATAGAGACACGAAGCCTCGCCGATAAGATTCTCTGCGAAACTAGATTTTCCAGAGCGCGCTCCACCCAGAATAAGCGTGCGCATTAACTCACCTTTTCTCCTAAGGACACACGTGGTTTAGGAGTACGCCATTTTCTCGGTTGGGTGGCGCGACCATAGGCATAAAAACCTAGACCAAAACCAGACTCGGTAGTATCGGGGAACTTTGCTTTCGTTGCACGTGCTGCCGCACGACCAAGCCAGATGCCCTCGGCAAAGAAAATCAGCATGATAATCATTGCTACGAGAGAAATTATCGACGCAATTTGTGGCATACGTTGACCAATAATCAAGATGAGTAGCAGCACAATTGCGAAAGGCATGACGTAATTATTGAGGTAGCGTCGGGAGTCAATAAAATCACGAACAAAACGACGCTCCGGTCCTTTGTCGCGTGCAAGAAGATACTTTTCTTCTCCACGATCCATTGCCGCTTGAGCTTCGCGTTGTTGCTTTTGCCGTTCCTGCTTTTCTTTCTTCTTATAGTCTCGCCACTGCTCAGCGCTCATCGACGCTTTGAGCTCCTTGCGTTTTTTTCGATTCTCGCTGTATGTTCCTTGCGGAGCATAGCGCGACTCAAATGTCCCCAAATGCTGTTGCGCCTGCTTACGAGAAGGCGTGGCATGACCTTTCTTGGGAGTGTATGCCTTTGAGGTCTGCTGAGACTCTTGAGGCTTTGTCTCTGAGGTTTCTGCAGCCAGAGGTTTTTGCTCCTCCCCAGGTTGCTCTTTTGCTAGTCGACGTGCAGTTCCTGCCGAAGCAGCTGATACTGATTCTTGCTCTTGCTTTTTCTCATCATTCCAAGGAAGTTTCACGTTCCTAAGGCTACCAATTAGAAGCGACAAAGTAACAACTCCCATACACCCGAACTTTGTGGAATGCGCGCGCAATGTGTGCGGAATGCGTATGGAAAATGCGTATGGAATATGTGCGGGAATAATTTTTAGCGTCATGTGTTGCACATAAAGAAGTTCCGAAGAAGTTTCTTGAAGCCTAAAAGAGTGTAATGCTCTAGCATATCTAGCGTAAAAGCCAAGATAAGGGTAGCGTGGGGATACTTGTATTTTTTGATACAGTTCTCACAAGAACTTCTCATCAACTTAGGTTCCTATGTCCACAATGTTAAGGAGAAAGTAGTCATGACAGCACCTTCTACAGATACCAAAGATACCAATACGGGGGTTATTCTTTCCGAGGCTGCTGCTGCTAAGGCAAAGGCATTATTAGAGCAAGAGGGTCGTGATGATCTTGCTTTGCGTATTGCAGTGCAACCAGGTGGTTGTGCAGGATTACGCTACCAACTCTATTTTGATGATCGCCAGCTTGATGGAGACAAAGAAGATATTGTTGGGGGCGTACGTCTTGTCGTGGATAAGATGAGCATTCCTTATCTCACTGGGGCCCGTATTGATTTCGCGGACACTATTGAATCGCAGGGCTTTACCATTGATAACCCTAATGCAGGTAGTTCTTGTGCCTGTGGAGATTCATTCAACTAATTATTCAATGTACTCAACTCTGCTGCCATAGATGCTGCAGATGTTATAGATGCACAAAGCCGACTCCTAGTCCTAGTGAGTCGGCTTTTGCGTTTGTAGCTGTCTGCGAGAGCGTTAATTCTAGAGATATACCGGGTATTCTTTGTCCTCAATACCTGGATCAATGCGTTCTTCCACAAAAATGCCATGCCATACCATGAACGCCAATACTGTCCATAGCCTGCGAGAATGATCTGATACACCGTCGCGATGCTCATTGAGCATGGTGAGAATAGCTTTTTTATCAAAAATATCTTCAGTCTCTGACTGCGTGATTTGATCTTGCGCCCAGCCAAATAGTTCATCGCCAGCTAGCCAGTGGCGCATGGGTACGGGGAAGCCCAATTTCTTGCGATGGAGCACATGGGCAGGGACAATTTGCTCCATAGCCTTGCGCAACGCATATTTTGTGGTGTTATGGGAGATTTTGAGGTCATAAGGGATTGTTTCTGCAACGGCAAAAACTTCCCGATCCAAAAATGGCACGCGCAACTCTAGAGAGTTTGCCATGGTCATTTTGTCTGCTTTGACCAAAATATCGCCACGCATCCAGGTGAACAGGTCAAGATGTTGCATTCGGGCAACCGGGTCCATATCGCGGGAATGTGCGTAGATCGGTGCTGTTACGTCCTTGTGATCCCACTGAGTTTTTGCCCACGGCAATACGCGCTGGAGCTGGTCGAAATTAAAAGAGCGAGCATTGCCGTAGTAGCGTTCTTCCATGGTCATTGCGCCACGCTCTAGTAGTGATTTGCCTTTCATTCCTGTGGGCAATATCTGCGAGAGCTTGCCTAAACCTCTGCGCAAAGGCGATGGTATTTTCTCGAATGGTGCCAAGGAAAGTGGTTCTTTATAAATGGTGTATCCACCAAATAATTCATCAGCGCCTTCTCCAGAAAGAACCACTTTGACGTGCTTTCGTGCTTCTTGCGCCACAAAATATAGTGGCACAAGCGATGGGTCTGCCACTGGGTCGTCAAGATACCACATAATTTTTGGAATAGCTGCAGCGTATTCTTCTGGTGACACAATTTTCACCACGTGTTTTACCCCGATTGCCTCTGCAGATTCTGCAGCAACATCTACTTCTGAGTAGCCTTCTCGCTCAAAACCTGTGGTGAAGGTTATCAGATCCGGGTTATGACGTTTGGCTAGTGCAGCAATTGCCGTGGAATCAATGCCGCCAGAGAGGAAGGAACCTACGGTGACATCAGCACGCATATGCTTTTCGACGGAGTCCTCAAGCGCACGAGCGATACGGTCGAATAACTCTTGTTCTTTTCCTTTTGTTACTGGCTGCGCAGGGAACCGAGGTGTGAAATAGCGTTGTTGCTCTAGCTCGCCACCTGGCTTAACTGTGGCAATACAACCAGACTCGAGTCGTCGAATAGCGCTATGGAGGCTTTCTGGCTCTGGAACATATTGCAAATCTACATAGTGTTCGATCGCGCGCTTATCGAGCGATAAATCAAGGCTCAAGTCTTGTTCCATTGCTAGTAAACACTTTTTCTCGGAGGAGAAAGCAGTGCCCTTGGTAGTGGCCGCATAATAAAGTGGCTTAATGCCAAAAGGATCGCGTGCCAAAAATAGTTGCTTTTCGACGGAGTCCCAAATAGCAATGCCAAACATTCCGCGCAAGTGAGAGACGACATCTTTGCCCCAGTGATGGAAACCAACAATGATTGGTTCGCCGTCGCCAGAAGTATTAAAGCTGTAGCCGTATCCTTCTAATTCCTGACGCAGCTCTACGTAGTTATAAATCTCCCCATTGAATGTCATGGCATAGCGCTCTGGCTGCTCTGCTGGCCCCCAAGTTAATGGCTGGTGAGAATGTTCAAGGTCAATAATCGAGAGGCGATTAAAACCGAAAATAACTTGGTCATTATGCCAAGAACCCGCCTCGTCGGGACCGCGGTGGCGCATACATGGCAGCGCTTTTTCGATGCTGCTGGTAAAGCTGGCAGCGCTAGAGTCGGCGCTGAGGAAACCAAGAAGTCCGCACATAAATAATCAGATCCTAAAGTCTTTTCATTCTTTTAATCGAGTTACTTACACAGACTATAGCCTGCTTTAGCTATTCGACGAGTTACCGTGCTGCTTGGACGGGGTATTTATTTCTTGGACTCAATGCCGTTGGGTAGCGTTCGACTGAATTAAGAGTGTGAGGGAATAAAGCGTTAGGACGGCGGGGGTAATACGGGTGAAACTTGTGGGTATCCATAAGGTTGATACGTCTCGTATGTTTTGTGAAATGGATTACATTCAACGGGAGTGTTTGCCTACTGCGGTGCAGGGTAACGGATAAAAAACCGTTGTGAAAAGGGGAAACGTTTTTTTGCCGTATTTAGTGCTGAAATCATTTGTGCTTGTTGAGTTAAAGGAAAGGGCAATTGTGCGCTATCCTGCATATTTAGGTGGGTTCTTGAAGGGAACAAGAAAACTACGTCACGCTCTATGTGATGTGTGACGATCAAGAATCTTCAGAGAAATATATTGTTCAGATGAAGGAAGGCAGACGCGCGTGAATCAGCAGCAGAAGCGTGGCATGAGCCGTAAGGTGCTCCTAGGTGCCCTTCTAGGTGTCAGTGGCTTCGCACTTGCCGGATGTGACGTCGAAGCGCCAGGTGGTCTTCTTGGTGAGATCTTGGCTTTTGGTTGGCCAAAGGGTATTACCCCTGAGGCAACTGCAATGTATAACTTCTGGTCCTGGGTATGGGTTGCCGCATGGATCATTGGTTTTATTATGTGGGGTCTGTTTATTTATGGAATGCTGGCTTGGAATGCAAAGCGTGCCAAGAAAGCAGGAAAAGATGAGTTCCCACGCCAGACGCAATATAACGTTCCATTGGAGTTAGTTCTTACTATTGTTCCAATCATTATTGTGATGGCTCTATTCTTCTTTACAGTTCAGACTGAAGATAAAGTCAATGCACTGAATAAAAATCCAGAAGTAACTGTTGATGTTACTGGTTATCAGTGGAACTGGAAGTTTGGTTATCAGCACGTTGCGGCTGAACTAAGCCCAACTGGTTCTGATTATGACGGTGTGGATCAGGAACGTCAGGCACAGGCAGAGGCGTCAAAAGTTGATCCAAACGGCGATAACCCAATCAATGGTCGTTCTAAGAATGATACTTCTTACCTACGTTTCAATCTTATTGAGACTCTAGGAACCAGTGAGGAAGTACCAGTTCTTGTTCTTCCATCACAGACGCCAATTCAGTTCGACTTGGCTTCTAACGATGTTTCCCACGCTTTCTGGGTTCCTGAGTTCCTGTTCAAGCGAGATGTTTATTCTCACCCAGAGGAGAATAAGCAAGAGCGTCGTTTCCAGATCGAAAAGATTGAAAAGGAAGGTGCTTTCGTCGGTCGCTGTGCGGAGATGTGCGGTACCTACCACTCCATGATGAACTTTGAGATTCGCGTCGTTTCGCCAGAGAAGTTCAAGGAATATCTCAAGATTAGGCATGACGATCCATCCTTGCCGAACTCAGAAGCTCTTGCGAAGATTGGTGAGCAACCTTATGCGGTGACTACACACCCATTCAACGTTGATCGCATGACTCGTGATGGCGACAATGCAGTAGACAATAACGAGCTTGCGAAGAGATAAAGGGGATTATCGATGAAAGCAACTGCAAAACTCTTGTATGGCATGGCGGTATATCTCTTTGCTGCTACTGTGGTGTATTTCTTCGCCACTACCTACGTTCGTGATGATGGAAATCTTTATAAAGAAGGTGCAGGCACATACAACTTCGAGTGGGCAGGTGGTGTGTCATTGGTATTGGCAACTGCATTGATGCTCATGCTTGCTGGTTATCTCCATTTCACTGACAAGCATGTCGATGTTCTTCCAGAAGACTGGGAAGAAGCAGAGATTGCTGATGGTGCTGGCACACTTGGTTTCTTTAGCCCTAGCTCTATTTGGCCTGCTGCCATGAGTGGTGCGGTTGCAGTTCTTGGGTTTGGTATCATCTTTATGCATTATTGGCTCATTGCTGCAGGTGCAATTTTGTTGATTTGGACTACTACTATGCTGAATCTGCAATATGGATTGCCAAAGGAAAAACATTAAAAGTTTTGTTTGCTGTTAAACGCGGAGCCTTCGAGTTGGGTAGCTCGAAGGCTCTTTTGTTATTTTTGTGTAGGTGGGGGCATGAGCGCGATAGTCGTATGGAATGTGAAAAAGTTCCCGAGACGTATGAAAAAATTTTTCCGACTATTCTTTAGGTTATTTTTGGTTCCAATACCCGCATAATGCCAGGTAACTAAGGGGCATACTAAAGTTTGATATGGCAAAAATGCCCCTGCTTTCTTGTGTGATAAAACTCTCAATATTTTCTTTCTGGAAACGCTGAAAAATAATTATTTTTTGTCCCGCATGTACTTCTTATCTGACCTTCTGTCAATGGCGCGAATAAAAGCGGCGTGCTGACCTGCGCCAATGTGTAATGCGGTGAATTCTGGAATATGTACGTATTCTTTTTAAGAAATAGTGACAGGAAAAAGCCAATTTTTTAGGCCAGAGATGGCCATCAAACCTTTGGCTAATGTGGGGGGCGTGAAGTGACTTAAGGCGATAAAACAGCCATACTAGATAACGTGACGAGCGCAATTGGAAATAAAGATATGGCAGCACCACGACGTGTTGCGGCACTGAACCGACCCAATATGGTCAGTGTTGGCACAATCGTGTTTCTGTCTCAGGAATTGATGTTCTTCGCCGGTTTATTCGCAATGTACTTCACCTCACGTGCGAATGGTATAGGAAATGGATCCTGGAAAGAGGGGGCAGAGCACCTCAATGTTCCTTATGCATTGCTAATTACTGCTTTCTTGGTTTCATCATCTATTACTGCGCAGTTTGGTGTGTTTGCGGCTGAACGTGGTGATGTATTTGGATTACGTCGCTGGTTCGGAGTGACTATCTTGCTCGGTTTTGTCTTCTTGGCAGGGCAGGCCTATGAGTACATTCATTTGGTTGAGCATGGTATGACCATTCAGAGCAGCGTCTATGGATCAACCTTCTTCATTACAACGGGCTTCCACGCAGCACACGTGCTTGCTGGTGTCTTGGCTTTCGTTGTTGTGTTGCTAAGGGTTAGTAAAGCAAAGTTCACTCCTGCACAAGCAACAGCAGCAATGGTGGTGTCCTATTACTGGCACTTCGTTGATGTGGTCTGGATTGGACTCTTCATTACTATTTACTTCATTCAATAGGCGGTAGTAGCTTGTAAGGGCAGTTCCTTATAGCTCACAGTCATTCAATTTCCGAACGAGATTAAGGGAAATGATGGATAAGAACCCACAAAACCCCGACATGACAGCTCAAGCTAGATCTGTGTCGGCTACGCAAGCAAAGAAAAAGCGTAATCGTCGTAAGATACGCCGAATGTTTGCTGGTGCTTTGGCTTTTGTGCTCAGTTTGACTGGTGCGGGTGTGATCGTTAATGCGGTAACACCAACTGCACAGGTTGCTACTGCACAAAAAGATGAAAAGGCACTCATTCAAGAAGGTAAAGACCTTTATGACGTAGCGTGTATTACCTGTCACGGTGCAAACCTTCAGGGAGTAAAAGATCGTGGACCTTCACTGATTGGTGTTGGATCTGGTGCGGTTTACTTCCAGGTGCACTCTGGTCGCATGCCTATGCTGCGTAATGAAGCACAAGCTATGCGTAAAACTCCACGCTATTCTGAGTCTCAGACCCTGGCTTTGGCAGCATATGTCGAAGCTAATGGTGGAGGACCAGGAATTGTTAAAGATGAAGATGGCAATGTTTCTCTAGAATCGCTACGTGGCTCGCATTTTGATGGAAACATCAACCCTGCTGACGTTGCACGTGGTTCAGATCTTTTCCGTCTTAACTGTGCATCATGCCACAACTTCACTGGACGTGGCGGTGCGTTATCAAGTGGTAAGTTTGCGCCTGTTCTTGACCCAGCCAATGAACAAGAAATCTATCAGGCTATGCTTACTGGTCCGCAGAATATGCCTAAATTCTCTGATCGCCAGCTAACTGCCGAAGAAAAGAAAGACATCATTGCTTTCATTAAAACAGCGAAAGAGACACCATCCCCAGCTGGATGGAGCTTGGGTGGTCTTGGTCCAGTTGCTGAAGGTATGTTCATGTGGCTAGTAGGAATTGTTGTTCTTATTGCTGCTGCGCTTTGGATTGGATCACGCTCATGAGTAATACAAACGAAAAACAATATTCAGAAAAAGAACTCGCTTCCATGTCGAATGAAGAATTGGCACGGCTGGGAACCGAGCTTGATGAGGTTACTGTTGCTTATCGCAAGCAGCGTTTCCCGATTCCCAATGATCCTGCAGAGAAGCGTGCAAGTCGTGCAGTAGCAGTTTGGTTAGTTCTCGGCATTATTTCTGGTCTTGCATTTCTTGGCGTGTATCTCTTCTGGCCTTGGCGCTATAAAGGCCTTGGCGACGCGGGTCTATGGACATACACTGTTTATACGCCGCTATTGGGGTTGACCGCTGGTTTGACCATTCTTTCTCTTGGCTTTGCTGTTGTCCTCTACATTAAGACAATCATGCCGGAAGAAATTGCAGTACAGCGTCGTCACGATGGTCCTTCAGATGAAGTAGATCGTCGTACTATGGTTGCGTTGCTTAATGATTCTTGGCAGACTTCCACCCTTGGTCGTCGTAAAGTGCTTCAAGGATTGCTTGGTGCTGGTGGTGTGTTGAGTGGCCTCGTGATTGTTGCTCCACTATTTAGCATGATCAAGAACCCTTGGAAAGAAGGACCACTGGGTATTCAAGGTGATGGTACTTTGCATACTTCAGGTTGGTCTTTGTCTAAGAAAGGCGTAAAGCTCTATCTTGGTCGTGACACTGGCGCTACTGCTGCTAAGCACAGCAACTCGGTGGGGGAGCACTACACTACCCAGGGTGTTACTCGTCTCGTTCGTATGCGCCCTGAAGACCTAGCTGCTGCGGGTATGGAAACTATTTTCCCACTTCCTGAAGACTTGGTAAATGATGGCGATAAATACAGTAAGACAGCAGATGTGTATGAGGAGCATATGCACTCCATTCATGGTCCACGTAATGCTGTGATGCTTATTCGTTTGCGTCACTCAGATGCGCAAAAGGTCATTGAACGTGAAGGTCAAGAGGACTTCCACTATGGTGACTACTACGCATATTCCAAGATCTGTACTCATATTGGTTGTCCAACCTCATTGTATGAGGCGCAAACCAACCGTATTCTTTGTCCATGTCACCAGTCACAGTTTGATGCGTTGCATTATGGTAAGCCTGTGTTCGGGCCGGCTGCACGTGCTTTGCCTCAGCTACCAATTACGGTTGATGAAGAAGGATACCTCATCGCTGCTGGTGACTTTGTTGAACCTGTTGGCCCTGCATTCTGGGAGCGTAAGTCATAATGTCTACTAAACTTGCTCAAATTGGCGAAAACATTGATTCACGCTATACGGCTGCTGCTGGTCTTCGCCGCCAAATAAACAAAGTATTCCCGACCCACTGGTCGTTCATGCTTGGTGAGATTTCGCTTTACAGCTTTATCATCTTGCTGTTGACAGGTGTATATCTGACCCTATTCTTTGACCCTTCCATCACCAAAGTGATTTACGAAGGCGACTACCTTCCACTTAACGGTGTGGAAATGTCTCGTGCTTATGAAACAGCACTTGATCTCTCTTTTGAGGTTCGTGGCGGGTTGTTCATTCGCCAAATGCACCACTGGGCAGCGCTCATGTTCGTCATCTCCATGACGGTGCATATGCTGCGTATCTTCTTCACTGGTGCTTTCCGACGTCCACGCGAAGCAAACTGGATCATTGGTTGTATCCTCTTGTTGCTTGGTATGGCTGAAGGCTTTATGGGATATTCTCTACCAGATGATTTGCTTTCTGGTGTTGGTTTGCGAATCATGTCCGCCATTGTTGTGGGTCTGCCAATTGTTGGTACCTGGTTGCACTGGCTCATCTTTGGTGGGGACTTCCCTTCAGAGATCATGCTTGATCGCTTCTATATCGCACACGTATTGATTATTCCTGGCATTATCCTCGGCTTGATTGCAGCGCACCTTGCACTTGTCTGGTATCAAAAGCATACGCAGTTCCCGGGTGCAGGTCGTACGGAAAACAACGTAGTTGGTGTGCGTATTCTTCCATTGTTCGGTCTTAAAGCTGCCGCTTTCGGTTTGATCACAGCAGGTGTGCTTGCTCTTATGGCTGGTCTTACCACCATCAACGCGATTTGGACTCTAGGACCATACAATCCAGCACAGGTATCTGCAGGATCTCAGCCAGATATTTATATGCTTTGGACGGATGGTGCGGCACGTGTTATGCCAGCATGGGAACTATACCTCGGTAACTACACAGTTCCAGGTGCATTCTGGGTAGCAATGCTATGTGGTGTTATGGTTGTCCTACTGGTTGCATACCCATTCATTGAAAAGAAGATTACTGGCGACGATGCTCATCACAATCTTTTGCAGCGTCCTCGTGATGTGCCTGTGCGTACTTCCTTGGGAGTTATGGGCATTGTATTCTTCTTCTTGCTCACTCTTTCTGGTGGAAACGACCTCTTTGCTTACCACTTCCAGATTTCCCTGAATGCTATGACCTGGGTAGGACGTATTGGTCTTATCGTGTTGCCACCTGTTGCATATTTCATTACGTATCGCATTTGTCTCGGTCTACAGCGCTCTGACCGTGAAGTGCTTGAGCATGGTATTGAAACCGGTACAATCAAGCTCCTCCCTAATGGTGCCTTTATTGAAGTGCATCAACCGCTTGGACCAACGGATGAGCATGGACATCCAATTCCATTGCCTTATGCGGGAGCTGCAGTTCCTAAGCAGATGAACCAGCTTGGACTATCTGGTAAGCCAGGTCGTGGCTCATTCTTTAAGCCAGACTCTGCAGAAATCGCACGCAAGGCCGATGAGATTGAACACTCCAACCATGTTGAAGAAGTAGAGATGCTAGAAAATCTTAACCGCGTAAATCGTGAACAAGATAAGAAAGATGGACTTATCTAAAAATAAGTGCTGTCTCTAGTTATCCACAGCTCTCACAGTCAATAAAAAGACTGTGAGAGCTTCTTTCTTTATTGTGCACTCTATCGCCCCATATTCCTTGTATATCTTTCTTACTTTCGACGTGAAATATATGTGAATTATTGTGATAACTGTTTTTTGAGTTGCACAAGTAGAAAATAATTTTGTTCCCTTTTCTCCCGATTCTGCTATGTATTTACTGCTCCAAAAACAGAAAAAAAACAACTGTGTGACATAAATAACTTATTCTAAGGTTTCGTCTTTTTTGCGGTGGGGAAGTTGGCTGGGTGAGTGTGAGAATGGGGCGCATAAAAAATATCATGCACAGAATATGTGCAGCTTAACCAACCTTTTGGCTTTATGTAACATTGATTGCGTGCTTTTCTAGGGACACTTTTCTCGTTATGAGAAAAAGTGACGTTATCTTAGATAACGACTCGATAACATTTTGGAATCATTGGGTTAATTGGACATCAGTCGTTATTTTTTCGTAATCTATTCGAGACAATTAAGCGACCAAAGCAGTCGTGTCGTCAAGAAGAAAATCGATAAGCCTTATTGGTATCGCTGAAACAGCTCAAGATTTCGGTGGTAGCAAACCGGTCAGTGTTGTGAATGACAGTGCTGATTGGTGGTTCAGAAAAGTTTGGAGATTCATTCATGGCTAAACATCGCCGTCGTGGTCAGCACAATCTATGCGCAGCAGCTGTTGTGGTTGGCACAACAGTGACTCTTGCTAATCCAGCACAGGCTGCTGAGCTTTCCGTGCCAGGTTTGGGTGCGGTTAATGTTCCTGGTTTGGAAAACTTGCAGCAAATTACGAATAATCCTGCACAGATCCTTCCTGCACTTCCAACTCTTCCAGGTCAGGCTGCTCCACTAGATTTGGGAGCAATTCTTGGCGCACCAGCGCCAGCTCCGGGCGCTCCTTTGGTTGCTGCTCCTAGCAGCAATGGTCAAGCTATTGTGGATGCTGCACGCAGCAAGATTGGTTCGCCATACGTGTGGGGTGCTGCTGGTCCAGATGCTTTTGACTGCTCTGGTCTTACTACTTGGGCATATTCACAGGTAGGTAAGTCTATTCCACGTACCTCTTATGATCAGGCGGCACAGGGAACTCCTGTTTCTCGTGACCAGCTTCAGCCTGGCGACATTGTTGTTTTCTACTCAGGTGCTTCTCATGTAGGTATCTACACTGGTGTAGGAACTGTTGTTCACGCTCTTACTGAAGGAACTCCATTGTCTGAGTCTCCGATTGACAGCATGCCATTCCACTCTGCAGTACGCTTCTAATAAGGCTGTGGTGTCGCAAAGCAAAGAGCTGGCATCAGTACCTCTGTGAAACGTGCAGTGTAAGCACTGTCGACTGTAAATCCCCGCTAGACCTTTGGTTTGGCGGGGTATTTATGTTTGGGGGTAACTGATGAATAACATAGAACTCATTTGTCACATAAGGAACATTTTTACTGTTGGGGCACCATTTTTTGATTTAAGTATGTATAGTGAACAGGTCAGTATTTATAGGATCGTTATCATTCTAGTTTTGGTTATCGCATGAATAAGTCTCGTCGTTTTTTTGGAAGTGTTGCCACCGTAGTGGCAGGTATCAGTGTATTGAGTTTAAGCCCAGTCGTATCAGCTGATGAGCTTGATACTCTTCTTGCCTCAATGGAAGAAGTATCACAGCAAGCTAATGCTAAGAATGAGGAAGTAAAACAACTAGAGATTGATCTTGAGAATCAAGGTAAAGAACTGGAAGTTTTAGAGCAAGAAGTAAAAGACGCTTCTGCTTTGGTGGATCAGGCAAAGTCTCAAGAAGATCAGTATAAAGAGCAGATTAACCGAATCTCTGGAACCAAGTACAAGGGTACTTTGGTTGATCCTATTACTAACGCAATTTCTTCTGATGATCCTCAGCAAGCAATTGATCGTGCTGCATATTTGAGTACCTTATCCAAGAAAACCCAAGGACTACTTGGAGAATTATCCGATTCCACTCGGCAAGCTGCTAAGGCTCGCAATGATAAATCACGTGCTTTAGCAGAAGCTAAGCATAAGCGTCATGATATTGAGCAAAAGCACAAGCTCTTGCTTAAGGAGCGTGAAGAGTTAGAGGAACAGACTAATGAGCTTGCTGCTCAGGTGGATGGTCTTTCTGAACAAGATCGTACGCGTTGGATAGAAAAGAATGAGCCTGTCTTGGATTTTGTGGCTCAGGAGTTTTCTATTCCAAGTGGAGGTAGTGAGACAGCTAAGGCCGCAGTAGCAGCCGCAATGAGTAAGCAAGGTGCACCATATAGCTGGGGAGCGATCGGACCAGATGCTTTCGACTGTTCCGGTCTTATCTATTGGTCTTATCAGCAAGCTGGTCTTACTGTGCCACGTACTTCTCAGGCACAGATGGCGGCAGGCACTCCTGTGAGTCGAGAAGAACTGCAACCAGGTGATGTTGTTGGTTACTATCCTGGTGCTACTCACGTGGGCATGTATATCGGTGACGGAATGCTTATTCACGCCTCAGATTATGGCATTCCAGTGCAGGTGGTTTCTGTTGATTCGATGCCTTGGTATGGCGCACGTCGTTTCTAGGCATTGTTTCTGAGCATTTCTAATATGCCTAGAGTTCTTCTCGTAACAAATGATTTCCCGCCAACTTTAGGCGGGATTCAATCCTATCTGCGTGATTTTGTGGCAACATTGCCAGCGAATGATGTGGTGGTTTTTGCCTCAACACAAAATGAGTGTGATGCTCAATCATGGGATGCACAGCAGCAATATAAAGTCTATCGGTGGGGTGCCAAGGTCATGTTGCCTACACCTGCAACTGTGCGTCGTCTGCAAGAGATTATTCGTGCGGAAAAAATAGATACGGTCTGGTTTGGGGCGGCAGCACCTTTGGCAATGATGGCAGGTGCAGCTCGTCGTGCAGGTGCAAAGAAAGTTATTGCTTCGACGCATGGACATGAGGTTGGTTGGTCTATGCTGCCAGGAGCACGGCAGATATTGCGCTATATAGGTAATTCTTGTGATGTTGTTACCTATATTTCGTCCTACACGCTTAATCGGTTTCGTCGTGCGTTTGGTGATAATCCGCATTATGTTCATTTGCCCTCGGGGGTATCACTAGATTATTTCCAGCCAATTGCTACTTCCCAAAAAGAACAGAAAGCAGCGGCACTTAATTGGCATAGTGGTGGACCGCATATTGTATGCATTTCCCGACTCGTGGCACGCAAAGGGCAAGATCTGCTTATTCGTGCGATGCCCGACATTGTGTCTGAGTTTCCCAATGCGCAGTTGATTATTGTGGGGGGAGGGGCATATGAGGCAAAATTGCGAAAACTTGCTCTTAAGACTTTTGGTTTACATAGCTCGCACATAGTTTTTAGCGGAAAATTGAGTGATGGGGATATGCTTAGCGCTCTGCAAGCAGCTGATGTGTTTGCTATGCCAGCGCGTACTCGTGGGGCGGGGCTAGACGTCGAAGGGCTTGGCATTGTGTATCTAGAAGCTCAAGCGTGTGAAATACCAGTTGTTGCCGGTAATTCGGGAGGTGCGCCAGAGACAGTCACTCATGCTACTGGAGTAGTTGTTGATGGTCGTGATCGTGCTGGGCTTGCTTTAGCGTTGTGTGCCATTCTCAAGGATAAAAAGCGAGCACAAAGAATGGCACAAGCAGGTCGTGTCCATGCGCAAGATCGATGGACCTGGGAGATCATGGGGAAGCGATTGGCTGATATTGTGCGATTGTCGAGTGAGCCCAGCCGCTAACGGATATCTCCAGAAGATACCTTTAGTTGCTGCAGTTATTTGCGAGCATAAGCACTGCTTTCGCTATTGTCGATCGTGGAGTGGGTGCGGTTATCATGCATGAAGGACACCGCGATGAGTCCTAGAACGGCCATGGCAACAATATACCAAGGGAATAGTTGACCGATGCCAGCATCTTTCATGCCCAGCGCAACGTATTCTGCAGAACCACCAAAGAGGGAATTGCCGATGGCGTAGGTAAAACCAACTCCCAGACCACGAATATACGTAGGGAACATTTCTGCTTTGACGATACCTGAAATCGAGGTATAGAAGCTCAGGAAGAATAATGGGATAAGCATCAAAAATCCACTGATAACCAGAGAATTTTGGTTGTTGATGAGGCTAAAGAATGGCACCGGAATAATAATCATGCTGATAACGTAAATCAACATGCAATTTTTTCGTCCGATCTTATCGGAGAGCATACCGATTAATGGTTGGAAGATAACGAAAACCAGTAAGCACAGAGTCATGACTTTAGCTACGTCAGACTTGCTATACCCAACAGTGTTAATCAGATGTTTCTGGATGTATGTGCTAAACGAATAGAAGGTAAGAGAACCGATTGCTGTAAAACCAAGAACTACCCAAAAAGCTCGTGGATGAGCCAAAACTTCACGGAACGTTCCAGCGCCTTTTTCATTTCTTTCTTCGGAAGATGTGGTTTCATGCAGATGGGACCGTAACCATAACGCCACCAAACCAGCAAGGGCACCGATAACGAATGGCAGGCGCCACCAACCGCCTGAAATTTGTTCTTCGGAGAGGAAAATGGTCATGATCACAGCTAGCAGGCTGGCAAGTAGTTGTCCACCAATGAGCGTCACATATTGAAAGCTGGAATAAAACCCACGACGCTCAGGAGTAGCTACCTCAGACATATAGGTAGCGGTAGATCCATATTCACCACCGACGGAAATGCCTTGGAAACACCGTACCAGTAGCAATAAAAATGGTGCTAAGGCGCCGACGCTTTCTGCCGTGGGGAGGACAGCCATGAGTAATGACCCCAGGCACATGGAGATAATAGCGATGAGCATAGAGGTTTTGCGTCCACGTCGATCCGCAATGCGTCCAAAGATATAGCCGCCAATGGGGCGCATGAGGAAACCAACGAACAAGATGCCGGCAGACTTAAACAACGCACCGGTTTCTCCAGTTCCGGTGAAGAATTTTTCTGCGAAATACACACTGAAAAAGGCGTAAATATAGAAATCAAACCATTCCACTAAGTTGCCGCTCGAGGCAGCAATAATTGTGCGAATAGTATGAGTTTTTTCAGTGTTTTGTGCGCTACTAGCGTTCGTGGAAAGTGGGCTAGACATAGTGCGTGCCTTTCGATCGACAGAAATCTAGTGAATAACAGCAAGGTACACGGTGAATCTAACCGACGCAAGATAGGGGTACTAGGATCAGTGTGCCTCGGAGGAGGATGGTTATACACGCATAAGCCAGACACAGTTATAATTAAGGGGTTATCTTAAATTTACAACCTTAAAAGTGAGACGTGCAGTTTATGTCTTTAAGCGCTCCGACGGTTACTGTTGGCTTTGATATCGGCGGTACGAATATGCGTGCTGCAGTTGTGGCAGAATCAGGAAAAATACTGGATACGCAATCAATTCCTACTCCGCGGACTCAAAGTGGACTAGAGCGAGGGATAAAAGAACTTGTCACCTATTTTGATCGTTCGTATTCTGTGGCAGGGGTAGGGGTAGCCGTCGCTGGTTTTTTGGATCCTGAATGCGAAACTGTTCGATTTGCTCCTCACCTTTCCTGGCGAAATCAACCTGTGCGCGCCCAGCTAGAAGAATTATTGCAGGTGCCAGTGATCCTAGAACACGACGCTAATGCTGCGGCCTGGGGAGAATATGCCTTTGGCGGCGCACAGCAACATAAGAACTGGGTATTCTTTGCACTTGGAACAGGTATTGGCGCCACACTGATGATTGATGGGGAAATTTATCGTGGCGCGTTTGGAACAGCACCGGAGTTTGGACATATATGTGTAGTTCCGCAGGGAAGAAAATGCGCTTGTGGTAAAAGGGGCTGCTTGGAGCGTTATTGTTCGGGTACTGCTTTGGTGGAAACAGCTAAAGAACTATTGGCGCACACAGACCATGACTCTTCTTTGCTTCAGCTTGGCGTCGACGGTTGTTTAACTGGAAAAGCAATTATGCTGGCAGCTCACAATGGTGATGAGTTGGCGCAGCAGGTAGTGGCTGATTTTGCGCGTTGGTTAGGTCATGCGCTATCCACAGTAGTGGATATTTTGGATCCAGAGTTGATTCTCATTGGTGGTGGGGTTTCTGGTGGTGCTGAATTATATTTGGATGCGGCACGTGAGTATTGTGTGCAGAACATTGTTGGTTCAGGCTATCGACCAGTTCCTGAGATTAGTTGCGCTACATTAGGAGATGAAGCTGGTATGATTGGGGTCGCAGATTTGGCTAGAAAACGTCAACTTTCTTAACTCCTGTCACGTTTTCCATGTGGAACGAGTTGGGCAGTATAACGCTGTAGATAGCAGTAGATGGCATAGATTGGTAAGGATATAAGGCGATGCAGAACAAACTTTATTGGTTCTTAAAACATATTGTTGTCGGTCCATTGCTGCATATATATAACCGTCCGACTATGGAAGGTAAGGAAAAAATACCTGCACATGGTTCTGCGATCCTTGTATCTAACCATCAAGCTGTTATGGATTCTTTTTATCTGCCGTTGTTGTGCCCACGTCAGATCATTTTTCCAGCGAAAAAAGAATACTTCACTACTCCAGGCGTTGTTGGGGCAATTCAGAAATGGTTTTTTAGTGGTGTTGGTCAGGTTCCCTTGGATCGTTCTGCCTCAGATGCAGGGCAGGCATTACTCGAAGCTGCACAGGATGTCTTGAATAAAGGGGAGCTTTTTGGGATTTATCCTGAGGGGACTCGTTCACCTGATGGTCGGCTTTATAAGGGAAAAACTGGTATTGCTCGAGTTGCGTTAACGACAGGCGATAAAATTATTCCTGTAGCGATGTTTGGTACTCGTGAGGTTAATCCTATTGGGTCGTGGATTCCGCGTCCTCGTAAAGTGCATATTAAAGTAGGCGATCCTATTGACCCGCATGAATATGTGCGTAACGCTGGCGTGGATCCTAATAGTTATGAAGCAATACGTGGTCTTACTGATCATTTCATGGCTGCTCTCGCCAAGTTAAGTGGGCAAACCTATGTCGACGTTTATGCAGCTGATGTGAAAAAATCATTAGAGGCAGGACAAGGCTATCCTGAGGAAGCACAGCCATAATCTCGTAACTAATGTTTACCTTTCTTTTCTGATTTTCTCAGATTCTGTACGCTGAACTTTTAACAGTGGACAGTAAAGAAAAACCAGAGGGAAAATATGGCGCAACGGTTAGCATGGCCTGATATTGCTCGTGGGCTATCTATTTTTGGAGTCGTCATCTTACACGTGACGTTAGCTGTTCCCAATGGAGCCCAAACCCAACTTTTTTATTACAACGGGTTATTTGGTTTGCTGAGAATGCCAGTATTCTTTCTTGTTGCTGGTTTTTTTGCACGCAAAGCACTCGGTATGACTCTTGGGGAAGTCATACGAAAACGCCTATGGTTTCTTCTCGTTCCCTATTTCATTTGGGCACCTGTGGAACTGTGGACAAAACAACAAGAGATGCACTATGGCATGGGCAACGAGATGCCTTCATTATTTTTTTATATATGGCATATCCTGTGCGGGCAAAATACCTACTGGTTTCTTTATGCACTAGCCATTTATACATTCATCCTATGCGCTAGTAAGCATTTACAGCGCAAAGGCAAAATTGTGCTACTGATCTGTGCAATCATCACCCCCAGCATTGTGGAATACTATGCCATCGTTAATGAGCAGTCTTCTCTCTTACCGATAATCGCTAATTTCAGTTATCTCGCAGTATTTCTTCTAGGTGCTTATCTGCGCCCAATTATCGAGCGCTACGCTGCTACTGCATTGAGTATTTCTGGGATTGGCATTGCACTTGCAAGCCTTGCTCTCGGCATTGTTCTTGGCTGGAACGACATCGTCTATGGCGGTTTTAGTCAGCAGATTATCCAGACGATTTTGTTTATCCCAAGTGCAATTGCCCTTTCAGTTTTATTGAGCAAAGTATCGGTGCTCAGTACCTGTATTCAATTCGTCGGGCGCAATACGTTGGTGGTGTATCTAGGACATCAGCTGGCTCTTACCTTGGTCTTTGGTTTTCTCTTCCGTTATCGTGGTTTTGCTTTTAGTTTAGAAGCAGATAATCTCGTCGACAGTACATATTTTTGGATCGTGCTATGCACTGTAGTTGCCTTTGGCGGCGGTGTGGTCATGCATTGGCTCAGCAAAGTCCCTGTTATCGGATGGACAATTAAACCTCCAGCATTACCAGTGCGAAACTACCCAAAAACCATTCCAAACGCCTAAACTGAACAATTATGCGTAAAAGAGTGATAGCAGCTGCTGCATTATTGGTGCTTTACATCATTCTGGCAGCTTTGGATATATATGGAGAAGTAGTAGCACCGTTTTTCTGCATAGCTATTGCTTTATTGCTATTTTTGCCAGTGCGCAAAGAACATAGTGTGTATCATGATCCTTCAACTAGACAACGCTAGGTAGGTCGTCGTAATGCGTTATTTTTATGACACAGAGTTTATTGAAGATGGACACACTATTGAGCTGGTGTCCATTGGTGTCGTTGCAGAAGACGGCCGAGAATACTACGCAGTGTCTACCCAGGCAAATCACGCAAAAGCTAATAAGTGGGTACGAGATAATGTGCTGGATAAGTTGCCCAATCCCTCCGACCCGGCGTGGCGTGATCTCCACACAATTCGTCAGGATCTTATTGAATTTTTCCGAGCAGGAGTAGCTACAGGGGGAGCTGCTGCATCATCCCCAGTGCAACTATGGGCATGGGTGGGAGCCTATGACCATGTTGTTTTAGCACAATTATGGGGTGATATGTCTGGTTTGCCATCGTTTATCCCGCGTTATACTCATGAACTCAAGCAGTATTGGGAAATGGCAGGAAAACCCCCATTACCGCATACCCCATCAGGCAATCATGATGCTTTGGTTGATGCACGTCATAATCGAGAGAAATTTCGTTGCTGCGCCCAAAAACTACCCTTGAGCATGAATAATGTAGTTCTTGGCATATAAGTGGGTGGAGCTGTGTCAAGTGTGAAATAGCTGATTGTGCCCAATAATATTCTGTCGATTTCGTTGGAGCTGGTCGACATGATAGACATAAGAGTGTGAGTTGGACAGTAGATATCCCTAAAGAAGCCCTGCCAGATTTACCTCCGTTGCCAGGTGCAATGCAAACACAATTTGAGGATGTTATTTCTCGTGACGCGAAACAACAGCCTACGTGGGACGCTGATGTTGCCGCTAATGTTCGCAAGATTCTTGAATCAGTGCCTCCCATTGTGGTTGCTCCTGAAGTTACCAGGCTCAAGAAACAGCTTGCCGACGTCGCTAATGGCAAAGCATTTCTCCTTCAAGGTGGCGATTGCGCAGAAACATTTGAGTCCAATACTGAGCCGCATATTAGAGCAAACATTAAGACATTGCTCCAAATGGCAGTAGTGCTTACTTATGGAGCGTCTACACCTGTAGTGAAAATGGCGCGTATCGCTGGTCAATACGCAAAGCCTCGTTCTTCTAATCTCGACGGCAATGGTTTGCCAAATTACCGTGGTGATATTGTCAATAGCGTTGAGGCTACACCCGAAGCTCGTCGTCACGACCCTGCCCGAATGATCCGCGCTTATGCTAATTCTTCAGCGGCAATGAACTTGGTTCGTGCTTTGACTAATTCTGGAACAGCAGATCTTAATCGCTTAACGGAATGGAATCGTAAATTCGTTGCTGATTCCCCAGCGGGTGCTCGCTATGAAGCATTAGCAAAGGAAATCGAGCGTGGTTTGCAGTTCATGGGTGCTTGTGGAGTATCTGACGATACGCTGCGTTCAGCGGATATTTTCGCATCTCATGAGGCACTTTTGGTCGATTATGAGCGTGCCATGTTACGCCTTGCGACCAATGAAGAAGGCAAGACAGAACTCTATGATCTTTCCGCCCACCAATTGTGGATTGGCGAACGCACTCGTGGCATTGAGGATTTCCATGTGAACTTTGCAGCAATGATTGCTAATCCTATTGGCATAAAGATCGGTCCTACAATCACTCCAGACGAAGCCGTTGCTTATGCTGAGAAACTCAATCCTGAGCGTGAACCTGGTCGGCTTACTATGGTTGCCCGCATGGGACACGATAAAGTTCGCTCTGTGCTGCCTGGTATTGTGCAAGCAGTAGAAAAAGAAGGACATAAGGTCATTTGGCAGTCTGACCCTATGCACGGTAATACGTTCACCGCTTCTAACGGTTATAAGACTCGTCATTTCGACAAGGTTATTGACGAAGTACAGGGCTTCTTCGAGGTTCATCGAGCTTTGGGCACACACCCAGGTGGCATTCACATTGAATTGACTGGTGAAAATGTTACCGAGTGCCTTGGTGGTGCAGAAGATATTACCGATGTCGATTTGCCAGGACGCTATGAGTCTGCGTGTGATCCGCGCCTGAATACTCAGCAATCATTAGAGCTGTCTTTCCTTGTGGCAGAAATGCTGCGCAACTAAAATTTCGTGATAATCCTAAACCCTGATTCTAGGAGAGTCATAAGCACTATATAAGCTGGGGAGAGCCATAATTTTTTATGGTTCTCCCCAGAGCTTATTTCCAGTAGATTTTAGTGCGCGGTTGCCACCTTAGGCAGACGCAGTGTTATGCACAAAATAACCAATGCAAAAATAACATAGTGCGCACCAAGCACTTGCTGCCACAGTGCCCATTCTGACTCTACGCCACCAGTTTGCGGTAAATAGTAGTGGAAGGGGAACACAATCGCAGCCAGCACACCCCATATCGCTAACCCACGATAGTTATAGATAAAGAGCACGATCACAGTAGGTACTAACCACACCCAGTGATGTGACCAGCTCACTGGAGAAACACATAAGCAAGCTAGCGCAATAGCAATAATCGCTAGGAGCGGTTTTTGCGCCACAGTTGCGCGTCGAGCAGCGAAAAAAGCTAATGCGGTAATTGCCACACATACGATCAGCCACACTAATTGACTATCGACGGTTCGTGCATTGATTCCTGAGATGGAAACATTTTTCGCATACTCTGGATTACCGATTCTGTTTGCATGAAAGACAACGCTGGTGAAGTATTGAATGCTTGTTGCAGGGTGACATATGAAAGCAAGCGCACTGGCGCCGAGAAAACCACCGATGACTCCTAGTGCGCCTTTCCACTGCGCTCGTGCTAAGAAATAAAGCCCAAAATATGCTGGGGTGAGCTTAATTGCAGCAGCAACACCAATGAGAATACCGCGAGGAAGTTTAGGAATAAGACCGGTGATATCAATAATCACTAATGTCATAAGAATGAGATTGATCTGTCCAAACTGGAAAGTCTCATGAACCGGCTCAAAAACGAGAGCCACAGGCAAGCACCACAGTGCCCATAACCAGGGTTTTTTAATATCAGCCGTACGCAAGATAGCACCCATGCTCAGCCACAGGCAAAGCGCGGACACCACAGTGAGGAGGGTTTCAGCGCCAACTTGACCTAAAAATGCAAAAGGAATAAAGAATAAAGCACCAAAAGGAGGATAGGTAAAAGGTAAGTTAATCAGCCGCGTGGCATAGTCCTTGTTGTAGAGCTCACCTTCACCTAAGAACTCAATCGCACCTAGTCTATATACATCGGTGTCAATGAGATAACGGATAAAATCCTCTTTGCCTCGCATGATATAAGCAATAATGCCGCAAGAGATAATGGTGGCGGTTATTGTGATAAGTCGAGTGCGTGTGGCAGATAGTGTGTTAATTTGCATGAAGTGTGATTTCCGTTCCTTCTTGGGCAGAATTGCTAACAATAAAACTGGTAGGTGATTGCCAGTAGACTTTGGCATTAGGTTTTGTCGATCCCTTCACCGTAGCGCTAAAGCCTGCGTCGCTAAGAATTTGTTTCGCTTCTTTTACCGTTTTTCCTACCACATTCGGTATCTCTACTTCACCTACGAGAATGAGAGTTACATTAGAGTTCGCTGGATCAAGCAGAGATTGTGCTTCAGGACTGGTGCCTACGACAGTATCTTTAGACTCACCAACCGCACTCGTAGAACGGGTAACTTGTTCTACGGTCACTCCTGCTTTAGCAAGACGTTTCTTCGCCTCTGATTCACTCAACCCAGATACATCAGGCACTTCAATAGCAGTGGATACTTTGAGCGTTACTGCAGATTTCTTCGGCAACATGGTGCCAGCAGGGGGATCTGTTTCGATGACGTGATCATTAGCAAAACGCGGGGAGAACTCTTTGACCACAGTAACGGATAAACCAAGATTTTCTAATTCTTCTATGGCGTCTTTGCTCTCTTTATCTTCAAGGCTTGGCACATTTACTGGAGCAGCACCTTTAGAAGTATAAACTGTGACAGTGGAATCTGTAGGTACAGTTTCTCCTGGTTGAGGATCTGTGCGGATGATATTACCTTCGGGAATGGTATCGCTATATTCTTGGATACCGGTAACCAGTTTGAGCGTACGCTCTTCTAATAGTGGCCGGTAAGCTGCAATTGTATTCGTATTTGGTATTGCTGGAACCGTAGGCTGACCACGTGAGATAAGCACTGTAATGTCTTTTCCCCGTACTGCGCGTTCGCCACTGGCAGGATTAGTCCCTACAGAGTGATGTGCTTCAATATCATTGTTATACACATCAGATGTGGTTACGCTAAACCCTGCTTGTTCGATCGTGGCGACAGCTTGGTTTTCTTCCATACCCAATACTTGCGGGATTTCTCCATATCGTCCTGAACCGAACCACCAGGCTCCCACAGCTACTGCTGCAGTAAATAATAAGACGGTAATCAACCATGCGATGAAACCAGTTTTGCTGCGATTGCTCAACGTTGGTGTATGCGCGTTCGTATTGGTGGATACCACAGCCTCACTTTGATCCGCAAAATGAGCGCTTTCGACGCCATAGCCAGCAGCAGTAGAGGCATGAGCATCCATACTTGGGAAAACCTGAGTTTCATGTGGTTGTTCTGCTTGAGGCAATGCAGTGGTGCGTGCCGTAGGTTCAGAGCCAGGTCGGTTGATATCCGTGGTGAATAAGTCTGTGTGAGCAGTTGATGATAGTTGTTCGGAAGCGCGATGTGCAGCAGAATTAACTGGAACTGGAATAGTGAACTCAGGGAGGTTGAGCGCAGTAGAAATATCGTCGAGAGCGTGTAAAAACTCGGTAGCATCAACAAAGCGTTCATCAGGATTGCGTGCTGTTGCGGTGGCGACAAGGTCGTCAAAAAGTTTTGGCACGCCGTCGATAAGCGAACTAGGAGCGGGCACATCTGACTCAAGACGGGCATAGGCATGAGAGATTTGGGTATCGCCTTGGAAAGGAGTCTGCCCAGTAAGAAGCTCGAATAACAAGATACCAGCAGAATAGACATCAGAGCGAGCACTGATATCATCCCCGGTGACTTGCTCCGGAGATAGATAGGAGACAGTACCGACGATCTGTGTTGATGTGGCGGTACTTGCTGACGCAGCACGTACTAAACCAAAATCCGCTAATTTAACCTGATGATCTGCATTGATTAGCACGTTATCCGGTTTAATATCTCGATGCACCATCCCTGCTTGATGCGCAACGGATAACCCAGTGAGTACACTGCGCAGTACCGCTGCAGCGGCATGGGCAGGCATCGGACCACGTTCTGCTAGTAGCTCACGCAATGTGCCACCTGTAATAAGCTCCATGATGAGGAAGATATGTTCTCCTTGGCTCGAGAAATCATATACCCCAACCAAACACGGGTGGCTCAGTTTGGCCATGGACTGTGCTTCTCGCTTAAAACGCTGCGTGAAGATAGGGTCATGGGCGTACTTATCATCCATGACTTTGGCGGCGACATATCGAGCCAAGCGAGTGTCTATACAACGATAAACTGTGGACATACCGCCGCGAGCAATCGGAGCTTCAATCTGATAGCGTCCTTCAAGTACATCTCCTACCTGTAACATCGTCATGGCTATAAGTATGGTCGAAATTGCGTATTATTCCCAACTCACACGACACAGCAGAACCATTTGCGTAGGTATGTGAAGAACTATTCTCAACTATTCTTACAGAAAACGCAGAACACGATAGAATAAGTAAGCGTGAACACATATGATAGAACTCCTGTCAATGTCCAAGCCCATTTAGCGCACGTTCTAGCCGGTGAAACACTACTGACAGTGCCGGAATATGCACAGCGTATTGGCGTGCCAGTCACAAAAGTTTTTCATCTACTCAATGACCATAAACTCATTTCCTTAAAGCTAGAGAAAGTCCAAAAAATCCCAGAGGCTTTCATTGCTGCAAAAGGAAACACGAATAGTTTTGTTCCAGGTGTTATTGCTCTGTTAGCAGATGGCGGCTATAGCGACGAGGAAATTTTTTCCTATCTCTTCACCGAAGATGATTCCTTACCAGGTCGCCCTATCGACGCATTGCATGGGCATTTGGCACGTGAAGTGATGCGTCGAGCGCAAGCGTTGGCGTTTTAACCTGTAGTTTGTTGGCCTTGGTGCTTATATGGGGTAAGAAAAATCCAATGCACTGCCCAGCAAGCAAGAATGCTTACGATAATCATCCACAGTGGTTGGTAGAACTGGTGGTTGCCGCCACCAGTAAAAGAAAGCGCAATAATAATAGAAAAACCAATAATAAGTTTTTTAGCCCATTTAGGTGCATGGATAACGCCAAAGAGAGTAAGAATACTTGCGTAATACCACGGTAGGGTTACTGAATTAAAAATAAATACACAGCAGTAAGCAACAGTGATACCGCGTAGAATAGCCAGTTTAGAAGTGCGGAAATATATCCAACTTGCTATTACTCCGATGAGCAAGAACGCCATCGATACAAGACGGATAACTGCTAACACTTTGTTATACGGGAAGTCAGGTATCCATACACTAAAAATAGAACTGATGATGCCACTGAGAAATGAGGGGAAAGCAAGTGGGTTAATTACTTTGGTATTGCCAGTCAGTTCCGCAATCCAACCCCAGGTTGCGCCAGAGAGCATCGTGATGATGTAAAGCGTTGCCAAGCATAAGAACACACCAGTGATGGAGCTAATAAAGAAAGCCAGTATTTTCTGGCGTAAGTTATCACGTCGAAGTACAGCAAGCCAAATGAGAAAAGGCAAGGCTAGGGCAGCAGTAGCTTTGAGCGCCATTGCAATAGAGATAATCACTATTCCGAGGTAAAGGTTATTTTTAAGTGCTAGATAAATACCTAGACTTACTAATCCAACCATGACTGACTCATTATGCATTCCGCCGACGAGATGGAATACGATCACAGGATTGAGCACCCCAATCCAGAGTGCATAGCTAGGTTGCACATTAAATAATAGAGCGATACGTGCAATGGAGAAAGCAATAAGCGCAAAGCCGGCTAAGGAAATGATCTTAAAAAGAAAAAGCCCAAGTGTTAGGTTATCGCCGACGACACGAGTGATTAATGACCCGAGGTATAGATGGAGCGGACCATAAGGGGTGGTGGTATTGCGCCAGTCTGGGGATACCTCTACTAGATACACACCTGGATTAGCTGCAGCACCTTGGGTATATGGGTCAAAGCCTTTTTCTAAAAGTTTTCCTTGCATGAGATAGGAATAGACATCTCGACTCATAAGGGGACTGGCAAAGGAAAGTGGAAAAACCCACCACAACATGATGCGATAAATTTTCGTGACAGGAAACTCAATGTTGCGGTGAATCAGGTTGCGTCCTAATACCAGCCACGCAATGACAAAAAGAAAGATCCCGATCCAAAGAAAGACGTTACAGATAAGTGAACCATGTCCAAAAGTGAAAAAGTTTAAGCCAAAACGATCAAGAATTCCGCCATGATTACGAGTAGCACCTGCGCCAAAGGAAGAAAGCATGATGATACAGCTGGCAATAATGCCTAATGTATAAGGGGAAAGATGAGAAAAACAGCGGAAAAGACGTTGCCCCCACCAAGACTGTGTGGCGGTTTTTCTCACAGATGAGCTGTGGTTTAGCGTGTGCATGGTTGTCCTTTAGGTGCGTCGTGCCGTGGCGCGATGGGCTAATTGTATAAGAGCGTCACGACCACCTGGTGCTAAGTCGCATTGTTCTAGATGAGTGATACCGGATTCGGTAAGGGAGCTAATGAGTTGCTCCATATGTTCTTCAACGCCAGTGTCTCTGAGCGTTTGAGCTAATTGGGCGATATCTTCTGCTTCAGTTACCTGACCGAGATGGGTTCGGATATAGTCACTTCGTTGTGGATCGAGGGTTAGTGCAGTGGCAATAAGTACCGTACGCTTGCCTTCACGTAGATCATCACCAGCAGGTTTTCCTGTTATGGTGGGGTCGCCAAAAACTCCGAGCAGATCGTCGCGAAGCTGAAAAGCGATGCCAATGTCTTGTCCGTATGCTCTCAAGGCAGCAATGGTTTTTTCTGACGCACCTGCTAGTGCAGCACCAATATGGAGTGGACGCTCTATGGTGTATGCAGCGGTTTTATAGCGATTGACATTGTGTGCTCGGTCAATGGATTCATCGGCTGAATGTTCATTGATGATGTCGAGTAATTGTCCGCCAATAACTTCTGTGCGCATTGCCTCCCAGGGGATGCGGGCGCGAGTGAGTGCGTCAGTGGGAAGATTCGTGGAGTGAAACATATCATCTGCCCATACCATAGCCATATCCCCGATAAGGATAGAAAGACTGGCGCCAAAATGTTGGCTCGATCCTGACCACCTGCGCTGGTTGTGTATGTTTTCTGCTTGACGGTGCACGGTAGGGTGGCCGCGTCGTGTATCAGAAGAATCAATATAATCATCGTGGATGAGGGCACAGGCTTGGATAAACTCAAGGCTACTCACTGCCTGAAGAACTGCTTGTGGTGTGAATTCTGTGCGTTCCCAACCGTAGGAGCTGCTAAAACCAACCCAAGCATACATGGGGCGGATGCGTTTACCGCCGTTGAGTACATAGTTTTTCAGAATGGACATTGCCTCAACCACAGGTGAGCCAATTTTAGTGATCTCATTCCAGCGATGCTGAAAATAGTCGTTCAGACAGCGTTCTACATGGCGAGGTAATTGCTCAAAAGAAAAAGGTGAGCTAGAAAGCTCGCTGGTAGAAAAAGTCATGCAAAATCCTTGTGCTGAAACTGATGTAGAGAGTGCTCTACGAATGGGTTTTCACGCTCTATTATCGCTTGTTTGTCAGCTACAGTTCAATTCTTTTCATATTTGCCAAAGTAGTTTTCTTTCTTGGAGTAAAGCTCAATAAGATACTGTCATGTCTTTTTCCTCGGTTCCTGCTTCTTATCAACGCACCATTACAGATGTTATCTCCACAGTAAACCCTGGCAGAGTTCCTTTTTCCGTGGAGTTTATGCCACCGAGAGATGACGCGGCAGAGCAGAGGTTGTGGAAAGCGGCAGAGGTGTTTCATGATCTTGGAGCTGCTTTTGTATCAGTGACGTATGGAGCAGGTGGGTCGTCGCGAGAAAGAACAACGCGCATTGCTCATGAACTTGCTCATCACCCACTTACGACGTTGGTGCATCTTACATTGGTTAATCACACAGAAGAAGAATTAGTGTCGATTTTGACTGAATATGCGCAGGCAGGTTTGTCTAATTTATTAGCATTGCGTGGTGATCCGCCGGGAGCTGATCCGCTAGGGCCGTGGACGAAGACACCAGGGGGATATGAATATGCGCAGGAGTTGATTGAGCTTACTCGACGGTTGCCGCAAACGCAGCATTTTCAAGTGGGTATTGCTTCTTTTCCTGAGGGGCATTTTCGTGCGCCATCTTTGGCAGCTGATACTGAAGTGACGCTAGCAAAATTACGTGCGGGTGCTGAGTTTTCGATCACTCAGATGTTTTTTGATGTGGAATACTACCTACGGTTGCGTGATCGTTTGCTCAAAGCTGATTCGGAACATGGTGCCAAACCGATTATTCCAGGAATAATGCCTATCACCAGTATGCGTAGTTTGGCGCGACAAACCGAGCTTTCTGGTGCGCATGTGCCATCGCGGGTGCATGAGCAGCTTAGGCGTGCGGCAGAATGTGGCGGTGATGATGAGGTGCGTAAAGTGGGTATTGAATTGAGCACTCTTATGGCAGAGCGATTAATTGCTGAAGGCGCGCCTGATCTGCATTTTATGACGCTTAACTTTGCTAGGGCGACCCAAGAGGTATTGCATAATCTAGGAATGGCACCTGCTTGGGGTGCAGCTTTGGGGCATGATGCTGTGCGCTAGTTGGTCAAGCCGTGCGAACTGCGATTGCTGAGGATTACTGAGGATTACTGAAGATTACTGCGGCAGCTTAATAGTCCAATGGCAGTGGGGTATGCAGGATAGCAAACGGTCGGTTATCGCCAGTGAAGAGGAAATGACGCAGAAAATCTGTGCAGCCAAGTCGTCGATAAAGCCGAAAAGCAGCGTTATTTTCTGCTGGTACTTCTGGGGTGGACAATAATAAGTGTTTGGCGTTGATTTTGTTTGCACAACAAGCTAGGCGAGTGAAAAGTTCTTGACCAATGCCTTGCCCTTGAGCTTGCGGGGCGACGTGTATCTCTGCTAACTCAAAAAAACTGTTAAGAATTTTTTTCCGGATCAAAAATTCGTGATCGCTCATTCCTTTCTCTGTATAAAATTGTGCGATACCTCGATCGATTTCTGCTCCCCACCAATGATGAGTAGTAGCGCGATATCCATAGGCTATTCCAAGAATTGAGGTATCGTCATGGGCTAATATCGCATGGAAACCTGGTTCCATACTGTCTTTATGCCAGTGAAGTACTCGTTGTTTCTTGATGGATGGATCGTACTCCATAGCTGCGATATACACATCAACAAGATGTGGAGTGAGACTGAAGAATTGGTTTCTACTGAGCAGGTCATAGTGTATAGCCACATTAGATAATCTAATCGCTTTATTTTTTCTTCGCTTTCGACGGTCAGGCTCACCTTTTTCATCTTTTAGAACAAATGTTCGCATATGGGTGTATGCTATGTCGCAAGGGGTAGGTAGGTTAGTGCTTGCTCAAGATGATAAAGATCAAATTATGGAGGTCATGATGTCGGTAGTACAGATGGAAACAAAGAAAGTTTCATCGAGTGGTTACTCTAAAATGCCAAAGCATAGGGCTTTTCTGTTGAAGGCTTATGGTCTATTGAAAGAGGCACAAGATAAATATGATTCTGAAGAATATGATGCAGCGCTAGAATCTGCTTATCGGTGTGCATTGCGGGTGGCTGGTGCCAAGGTGTCTTTGTCTCGTATTGCTCGGCGGTCGCGTAAACCGCAAAGCGCTTGGCTGCAATTGCAGCTCGTTGATGATGTGGGTCGAGAATGGGCAAAGAAATTTTCTGCTTACTCGCGCATTCGTTCGCGCGTAGCTAGTGGGATGGAATATGGTGTTTCGCCGCTTTTAGTGGAAGAGCTTATGGCTCTTGTGCGAGATTTCCTGTGGGAGGTGGAGTACGAGGCCGGGGAGCTTATGCTGGCAGCTTAAAATGGGAAGTGAGATTTTTCTTTTTCTGGCGTGATAATGAGTGGGAACTTTATAATTGTTTTTAGCGTTATCGTATGTAGCTGCAACATAAAGCTGCTAGAACACTTTATTCCCAGAGGAGAGCAAAATGTCACTGTCGGAACAGGAACAGCAGGCATTGCGTGAGATTGAACGTTCACTTATGGCAGAGGATCCAAAGTTTAGTGCCTCTGTCATGTCTGATAATGAGTCTCACGGTTCTGGTATGCAGTTATCGCTGAGGGGGATAGCGATTGTTGTTGTTGGATTGCTCATGCTCGTTGGGGGTGTGGCATTGAGTCCTTCTTCTACATGGTTTGTTGTACTGAGCATTATTGGCTTTTTGGTCATGCTTGCGGGTGGAATCTGGATGCTTCACGGTGGTGGATCTGCTGCTATTAGCAGGGGATCTATGGCATCGAAAACTGCTAAACCTCGTTCTTCAAGTGGCCTAGGGCAGCGTATGGAAAATAATTTTCACCGCCGATTTGAGGCATAGACCTGAGGTAGTAGAAAATGCTCGGCAGCCTGGTGCTGCCGAGCATTTTCTTATCTTGGCTCATGTGAACTTTATAGAGGTGCGGGGATATATGATTTAGAATTCCCCACTTTCCCCCACATATTTATATGACTTAAGGGTATGTGGGGCTATGTTCTGTATTTTCTTGGGTTCGGTGCGCTTTACTTGGTCTTTTTAAGAGGTGATCCACCTTCCATATCGTTGTGTAAAAAAGATATCAAAGTGGCAATAGTTACTTATGTGACATAATTAAACCTTTGATGTCTCATGCGTTAAATGGATAGAGCATGGCGCCCCACGATGGGTTTGGTGGAGAAAAACCTGTTCAATGCGCTTTTTGTAATATATTTTTGAGTAAATATGCCTCATTTACCTGTCTAAGTGTTGAAAGTGGGGGAAAGTGGGGTAATGTGGGCAGTGGTGAAATTTTATACGTGAAATGCGTAGGGGTGACACCTAAAGAAAATGCTCAGTGGTTGTTGATTGTTTTGGAGGTGGGTGCCAATGTTTCTTGGTACATACACGCCAAAACTTGATGACAAAGGGCGTTTAACGCTTCCTGCAAAATTTCGGGAGAAATTAGCAGGCGGATTAATGGTTACTAAGGGGCAAGATCACTCTTTAGCGGTATATCCCCGTGAGGAGTTTGCAGCAAGAGCGCGGAAAGCGGCAAAAGTTTCTCGCACCAATCCTGCTGCACGTGCTTTCATTCGTAATCTTGCCGCTAGTGCTGATGAGCAAAATCTTGATGGTCAAGGTCGCATTAGTCTATCGGTGGCTCACCGAGAATATGCGGGTTTGAGCAAAGAGTGCGTGGTCATTGGTTCGGTTGATTTTCTGGAAATTTGGGATGCGCAAGCCTGGCAAAACTACCAGCAAGAAACGGAAGCTGATTTCTCTGCAGCCGAAGAAGATATGCTGGGGGATTTTCTTTAATTTATTCAGTTCATCGACCACATCGACACTAAGAACGATGGACGTATGAACTCCGTTTGAGCGAAAAGTTCTGGCATACTTCCCCGATGCCAGAGCCAAAACACTTGAGCGGGGTTTCTATGCTCGTCGTTCGCTTTAACTGCTAAACCCACAAAACAATCAAGTAGCTGCAAAGGCTAGCGCAATATGGAAGGAGGGAAAATGACCGTACCACACGATAGGCAAGATGAATATCAAGGTGAACGTCGCAGTGATGTGACGTATGATCTTGCGTCAAACCACGGTCATGTTCCTGTGTTGCGTGAACGCATGGCTCAGCTACTTGCCCCTGGTGTGGAAAAAACCCTTGCCGCACAGGACACCGCAGTGATTCTCGACGGCACCCTAGGTGCTGGTGGTCACACCGAGTATTTCCTCAACAGATTTCCCAAGCTAAGCGTCATAGGTCTGGATCGAGATACACGATCGCTAGATCAAGCAAAGCAGAGACTTTCTGCTTTCGGCGATCGTTTTCTGGGAGTGCATTGCCGCTTTGATCACTTTATGACTGCACTTGAACATAGTGCACACCCATTAGCGCAGCATACGCTCGAGCATGGTTTTGCGGGGGCTCTTTTTGATTTAGGTGTTTCTTCTATGCAGCTCGATCAAGTTGAGCGAGGTTTTGCGTATCGGGTCGACGCTCCTTTGGATATGCGCATGGATGATACTTTGCCGCTTAGTGCTGCTGATGTTCTTAACACCTATTCGCATGGCGAACTAGCGCGAGTGCTTAAGAACTACGGTGATGAACGCTTTGCGGGGAAAATTGCCTCCGCTGTTATTCGTGAGCGTGAAAAGACCCCGTTCAGTACTTCTGCACGCTTGGTTGAATTGCTTTACCAGACCATTCCTGCAGCTGCTCGACGTACAGGCGGACATCCTGCCAAACGCACTTTCCAAGCATTGCGTATCGAAGTTAATCGGGAATTAGAAGCGATTGAGAATGTCATTCCGGTGATCGTCGAAAAGCTCTTGCCAGGTGCGCGGGCAGTATTTATGTCTTATCAATCCTTGGAAGACAAAATTGTGAAACGGCATTTCCGTGAGTTCACTACGTCTAAAACCCCTCAGGGATTACCTATGGATTTGCCTGGTATGGGGGCACGTTTTCGGTTAGTGACTCGTGGTGCGGAAAAAGCCACAGAAGAAGAAATAGCCGAAAATCCTCGGGCGGCTCCAGTTCGAGTACGAGCCATTGAAAAACTGGAAATCGAGAAACCTTAACCAAAGTAATAACTAGAAGAACGGAGCAAGACAGATGACTATGACACAGGGGCGTTATCAGCAGTCAGCACGCTACTCCCATGTCTCACGAGACTATAGTGCTCAGACAGTGGGAGGCGTGGGCACACTTGCTCCGCTACGACATACACCAGAGCGTTCGACACCGCGTAGTGGGGTGCGGACTCTACCACGTCCGCATCGTGAACCACGACTATTGCAGAAAAAAGCTGGTTCCCGTCAGCAATTTAGTTATCGCGGTAGACGGATTGTAGAGAAGAAGAAAACCGATCCGCATACAGTACGTTTCTTGATCGCTATCACTGGTTTGTTGATTGCTGGCGTATTCATGTCAATGATGTTTTCTGGTTGGACCACAACGGCTTCTTTTGAGCTGCAAAAACTAACAAGCAAGGAAAAGACTCTCGATAACCAAATCGAAACATTAAATCGTGATATTGAACAAGCCTCGGCAACAGCGGAAATTGCTCGGCGTGCCCAAGAGATGAAATTGGTGGTACCGCAACAAGCTGGAGTACTGGCCGCAGATGAGCATGGAGCTATCGTCGAACAGCGACCAGCTGAGCAAGATACCCGCCCTATTATTGATGTCAATGGTAATCCAGTACGTGCCAGCGGAGCGACGAGTGATCCAGCAGCTACCCGAGAAGTAGGTGGTAACCTTAATGCTGTACCTGGTGCTGGAGCAAATAGTGGAACTGCAATTGCAGGGGTTGCTCCTTATGCGGCACATACTACTGCTAGCACTGATACTGCCGCTGGTACTGTGGAATCCCCACGCATGAGTAACTAATAGTAGGAACTAATTTTGCCTGGCAAAAATGATGAATCGTTTTATCCTAGACGTGCTTTGAGGGATCGTGAAGGCGCGTCACCCCACTCATCATCAACTCGCGCGTATGCTGATAGGCATTATCGCGATTACACACGAAAAAACTTTGTCCACGAGAATGGTTCTATGTCCCGCCGCTACCCAGAACAAGAACGAGAGCTAGGTCTGAAGCGTCGTTTTAATAATGCCGAAGAATACAACGCGCATATGCAACGACAGCAGACCATTAAGCGTATTCGCTTTGTTGGTATCGCAGCATTGTTTGCAGTAGTGGTTCTGCTCATTCGTCTCGCATTAGTGCAGCTATGGTGGGGTCCAGATCTATCTGCATTGGCACAGGAACAACGTACGCGTTCTTATACTGAAACAGCGCGTCGAGGTGCAATTTTGGATCGTAATGCAAAAGAGCTTGCTTATACGATGAAAGCCCGATCATTGACTGTATCGCCAAAGCAACTGCGAGAAGAACTGCGTTACACCGCTGATGTGGAAGTGCAGAAGAATAAGGATTTATCTGGTTTGCGAGGGCAAGCGCGGGAAGAAAAAATTAGTGAGTTAGTTTCTTCGTACTTAGAAAAGTATGCCAAGGAAATACCAGAGCTTATTGGTGAGGCAAATGCTAGTGCAATGCAAGTAGACTCCGAGGAAATACTCGATAAGCTGCACGCAGACACGTCGTATGAAGTGCTTGTCCGTAATGTCGATCCTGATATTGCAGAAGAAATAGCGAAAAAATATCACGGTATTGCAGCAGATATGCAGCTTATTCGACAGTATCCCAATGGAGCTATAGGCGAAAATATCATCGGCAAAGTAGATCATGAGGGTGCTGGTCAATATGGTTTTGAGGCATCGAATGATTCATTGCTTGCTGGTATCGACGGGCACAGCACCATGGATGTTTCGGTGAATGGGCAAGAAATACCAGGTACCTTGCGTGATGAAGTGCCTCCTACCGACGGGGCTAATATCACGTTAACGCTTGATTTAGACACACAAACCTATGTGCAACAGCAACTTGAACAAGCCGTGGTGAATTCCGGCGCAAAAGGTGGTCAAGCAGTGGTGCTTGATAGTGCTACTGGTCAGGTGCTTGCCATGGCAAATTCCGGCACTATCGACCCTATGGGGGATATTGAAAAGCAATTAGCTCAAGGAAAAGATTTTGGTAACTCCACGATTAGTGAGCCATTTGAGCCGGGGTCAGTAGCAAAAATTATTACCGCTGCAGGAGTGATCGAAGATCATCTCAGCACTCCCGATGAAGTTCTGCAAGTACCAGGCAGCATTGATATGGCGGGAGTTACGGTACACGATGCGTGGTCCCACTCGACCACAGGATTTACCACAACAGGTATTTTCGGTAAATCCTCTAATGTTGGCACGCTGATGTTAGCACAACGTCTTGGCGAGGATCGTTTTGCCCAATTGCTGCACGACTTTGGTATTGGCCAAAACACCAATATCGAGCTCCCATATGAATCTTCTGGCTTATTGCCGCAACGATCACAATGGTCAGGTGGTACATTTGCAAATTTGCCAATTGGTCAAGGTATGAGCTGGTCTTTGCTGCAAATGGCAAGTGTGTATCAAACTCTTGCTAATGGTGGTTTGCGTATTGAACCAAGAATTATTGCTGAGGTCAAAGATGCGCAAGGAAACATTGTGGAACAGCCAGAGCCAAAGAAAGTACAAGTTGTTTCCCCACAGACTGCGCGAACAGTAGTAGATATGTTTAGAGCTGTTATCCAAAAAGACCCAAGTGGTTTACAACAAGGAACCGCTTATGATGCAGTTCTTGAAGGCTATCAGCTATCCGGTAAAACAGGTACTGCACAACAAATTGACGAAAATACAGGTGCGTATTCCAACTCGAATTATTGGATCACCTTTGCTGGAATTGCGCCAGCTGATAATCCACGCTTTGTCGTGGCGTTAGAACTAGATAGACCTCAGCGTGGAGTACACGGTCAAGGCGGGCAATCGGCAGCACCGTTATTCAAGGATATTGCCTCATGGTTGCTCGATAAAGAGAATGTGCCGCTATCAGCACCGATGGAAGGACAGTTGATATTGCAGACTGGATAAAACACGGGAAATTCCGTATTGCAATCTGAGTGTTTTATAAGGTTTAAGGAGAAAAGAATGTCCACATCATTATCGCATTTGTGCGAACTTGCCGGTGGCGTATTACATAATGTTGAGCACGATGCAGCCGAGGCACTGACCATTAGCGACATTGGTCTTGATTCCACAACCTTAGCGCCACAGGCACTTTTTGCTGCTTTGCCTGGAACCTCAAGGCATGGGGCAGTTTTTGCAGCAGATACTCAAGCAGCAGCAGTGCTTACCGACGCACAAGGAGCAGAGATTATTTCTGCTGCTGGTCTAGCAATGCCACTGATTGTCGTCGATAATGTGCGTACTGTGCTCGGTAAAGTATCTGCAGCTGTGTATGATTATCCGTCACAGGAATTAACCATCATTGGGGTAACTGGTACCAGCGGTAAGACTACAACGAGTTACTTATTAGAAGCCGGGTTAATGGCAGCTGGTGCCCATGTGGGACTCATCGGCACCACTGGTACTCGCATCAATGGGCAAGCAATTCCCACCAGTTTGACCACACCAGAGGCACCCACATTACAGGCGTTGTTTAGACGCATGGTTAATGAAGGCGTAAGCCATGTAGTAATGGAAGTATCTTCTCATGCTTTAGTGCTTGGGCGGGTGTCTGGTACGGAGTTTGATGCAGCTGGTTTTAGTAATCTTTCTCAAGATCATCTTGATTTCCACGAAACAATGGAAGAATACTTTAGTGCTAAAGCCCTCTTCTTCGACCCAGATTCTGCACTTCATGCACAGAAATCTGTGATTTGTGTCGATGATCAGTGGGGGGAAAAGATGGCAGCTCTTGCCAGTGCACCGATGCGCGTAGGACTTGATACATATGCGCATGATGAACCACTTGATCTCGTAGCTTGTGACATCAAGAGTTCTGTGCAAGGAACCCAGCGTTTTAGCTTGAAAGACAATGTGCACAACCGCATTTACTCAGTTGAGCTGCCTCTTCCCGGATTGTTCAATGTAGCCAACGCCACCTTGGCATGCGGATTGGCATTGGCAGTAGGAATTGATCCTCATGCCTTCCTCCAAGGTGTTTCTCAGGTATCCGTACCAGGTAGAATGCAAAAAATTGACTGTGGTCAAGATTTTCTTGCAGTAGTAGATTATGCGCACAAACCAGCAGCGGTAGCAGCCGTGTTAGATACAGTACGTGCCCAAATTACTGGTCGGTTAGCTGTAGTCGTGGGAGCTGGTGGTGATAGAGATGCTGCCAAACGCCCCATCATGGGACAAGAAGCAGCCCAGCGTGCAGATTATGTCATCATCACTGATGATAATCCACGCTCCGAGCCACCTGCAGCGATTAGACAAGCGGTCCTTGAAGGCGCTTATAACGGACAAAGGCAACGTCGTGAAGCTGGTGAGGAAGTGACAGTAGCGGAAATAGGGGATAGGCGCGAGGCAATTGCGGCGGCAATATCGTGGGCGCGTACGGGAGACGCTGTGGTTATTGCTGGTAAAGGTCATGAGGTGGGACAGCTTATCAATGGCGTGAATCATCATTTCAGCGATAGTGAAGAAGTAACTGCAGCATTACACCAGAGGGAGAAAAATAATGCTTAATCTTACTCTTGGTGAGATTGCGCGCATTGTGGGCGGTACAGTTCACGGTGATCCTGAGATCACCATTACTGGCGCAGTTGAATTTGATTCACGCAAAATCAACCAAGGAGATCTCTTTGTGGCTCTTGGTGGAACGCGTGTTGATGGTCATGACTTTGCGGTGGCGGCACAAGAAAAAGGTGCCCATGCTACTTTAGCTTTTCGACCGGTTGAGACTCCGGCAGTGCTTGTTCCTGCGCTCAAGGAGTACAGCACTGATAGTTATGCTACAGAACATGATCGTGATGGGTCAGTTGCTGCGGTACTAGCGGCACTAGGAAAATTGGCTCGCTATGTCGTCGATACCCTAGCGCAAGAACACCATACACATACTGGTTGCCAAACAGCACTCACTGTCATTGGAGTAACGGGTTCAGCGGGAAAAACCTCCACAAAAGATATGATGGCAAGTATTTTTTCGGCACAAGCTCCTACAGTGGCGCCACCTGGATCTTTTAATAATGAAGTGGGGCATCCCTACACAGTTTTGCGCTGTAACCAAGATACTCAGTACTTAATAGCAGAGCTTTCTGCTCGCGGTATTGGACACGTGGCACATTTAGCTGCGATTGCCCCACCACATATTGGTGTGGTGCTCAATGTCGGCAGTGCACATCTGGGACAATTCGGCAGCCGTGCGACGATTGCCCAAGCTAAAGGAGAGCTTGTTGAAGCATTAGCTGATACCGGTAGTGCTATCTTGAATGCTGATGATGAGTATGTTGTGGCAATGGCACAACGAACAAAAGCACGCGTGCTGTATTTTTCTGCAACAGGACAAAAAGAAATAATCCAAGGAGATTCTCAAATCGCCGTGGATTTTTATGCTACCGACGTCACTCTCGACGAATTAGCCAGACCACAATTCCAACTCCATGTTCTAGGACAAGCTCCTCGCAAAGTACATCTTGCTGTGCATGGTAAACATCAAGTGGCTAATGCGCTTGCCGCAATTGCTGCAGCATATGCTGCAGGAATAAGCACAGAGCAAGCACTTAAAGCATTAGAACAGCACCACAATCTTTCTGCGCACCGCATGGATGTACGGCTGCGAGAAGATAATGTCATGATTATCAATGATGCTTATAATGCCAATCCCGAGTCGATGAAAGCAGGCATCGAAGCCTTAATCAGTGCTGCTCGCCATCGAGAAAACGCGCGTTCATGGGCAGTATTGGGGGCAATGGGTGAGCTTGGTGATGATGCCGATACAGCACATCGACTATTGGGAGAGTTTATTGCTCAAGTCGGCGTCGATAAGCTCATGGTTGTGGGTGATAATGATCAGGTTGCAGCACTCGCTGAGTCTGCCGGTACACATGGTGTGGACACTGTGCGCGTGGCAGATAATGCACAGGCTATTGCTACTTTGACTACCCAATTGGCGGCAGGGGATGTAGTGCTGCTTAAAGCCTCTCATGCGGCGCAATTGTGGACCATTGGACAGGGGATTGCAGATTCTCCTGGATAGGCACGATGACAACAGCAAAGTGTAGTGGAGTGTTATGTGGGTAGTGGTTTCAACTACCCGTATAATCTGATAGTTAGCTTAAATTTTTAGTGAGAAGTAGCAGGTGATGAGGCAGTGGGGCAAATAATTATTGCAGGTGCCGTGGGTTTTTTGGTATCAATTTTTCTTACGCCGGTGCTTATTCGACGCTTTAGCGAGCAAGGTTTAGGGCAAGAAATTAGAGAAGAAGGCCCTGCCTCACACTTGCGTAAACGTGGTACCCCAACAATGGGCGGTATTGCCATCATTGCCGGTATTTTTACTTCGTATTGTGTAGCAAGCACGTATGGGTTACTCACTGGTGGGCAAGGTTTTCGAGCTTCTGGCCTATTAGTATTAGGACTCACCTTAGCTCTTGGCGCTTTGGGGTTTGCCGATGACTTTATCAAGCTCTATAAAGAACGCAATCTTGGCTTAAACAAAAAAGCAAAGCTCATTGGGCAATTCGTTGCTGCCATTGCCTTTGGGTTACTTGTCCTGTGCTTTCCGGATGACAGCGGTTTGACTCCTGGCTCGCAAAAACTTTCTTTTGTGCGTGATATTGACACAATTGATCTTGCTGTGGGGGGCGGAGTAATTGGCGTGATCGTCTTTCTCATTTTCATGTATTTTTTGGTATCAGCGTGGTCCAATGCAGTGAATCTCACTGATGGTCTAGATGGCTTAGCTGCTGGTATTAGCACAATAGTATTGACGGTGTACCTGGCAATTACATTTTGGCAGCACAATAATTCTTGTTCTGCACAGCCAGCACTGGGCTGCTATGACGTGCGTGATCCATTGGATCTCGCAGTGCTATGCGCCGGTGGATTGGGTGCTTGCATTGGCTTTTTGTGGTGGAATGCGGCACCTGCAAAAATTTTCATGGGCGACACCGGTTCTTTGGCATTGGGCGGTTTAGTTGCTGGATTATCTGTTGTTTCTCGTACTGAAGTGCTCATGATTATTATTGGCGCTATTTTTGTCATCGAAGTTATTTCTGTGGTCATTCAGATTTTTGGTTTTAGAACTCGTGGTATTCGAGTATTTCGCATGGCGCCCATTCATCATCATTTCGAGAATGGTGGTTGGGCGGAAACTACAGTGGTGATTCGCTTTTGGATCATCAGCATTGTATGTGCCTTAATTGGTGCCGCATTATTCTTTGGCAATTGGGTGCACCTTGCTGGTATTGCTTCATAACCTCACGTCGTTGGGCAATCAGCTCACAATGGTAAAGGAACACATATGACCTCGCAGACACAACTACCTGGATATTTGCGCGGGACAGTGCTTGTGGCCGGTGCAGGAGTAACAGGAATTGGGACTGTTAAACTATTGCACCATCTTGGTATTGCAGTAGAGCTTGTCGACGCTCATGCACAATCTTTAGCTAATGCCCAAGAACAAACCGGTGTTGTGATTCGCTCACTAGAAGAAGCAATGGACCGGATCGGCACATATTCTTTGGTGGTCACTTCTCCTGGTTGGCGCCCCGATACTCCTTTGCTATGTGCTGCGCTGGAAAAGGGCTGCGAAGTCATCGGTGACGTAGAGTTATGCTATCGCCTTGATCAGGCACAGATGTGTGGGAAAACAAGAACGTGGGTTGTTATCACAGGTTCTAATGGTAAAACCACGACTACAGCTATGACTACTGCAATGCTGCAAGCTGCTGGTTTGGCAGCTCAAGCTGTGGGTAATATCGGAGTGAGCGTTGCTCAAGCACTTATGGATGAACAACGCAGTGATATTTTCGTTGCCGAACTTTCTAGCTTTCAGCTGCATTGGACTAAGGAACTTGTTCCAGATATTGGTGTATTGCTCAACATCGCTGAAGATCATTTGGATTGGCATGGTGATTTTGCAGCGTATAAGAAGGCCAAAGCCAAGGTTCTTGCCGCGCCAGTTGTGATAGTCGGATGCGATGATACTCATGTGCAAGAAGCAATGGAGGACTATCAACGCACATATGTTTGTGCCGAGAATGAGTCTAAGTCTCAGACAATTATTCCGTTTAGGAATAGCTCACCCAAGTCTGGTGAGTTCGGTGTGCATGAGGGGCAGTTTTATGATCACGCTATCCATAATATGCCCGAGGGGAGCCCTGTTGCAGGAACAGCTCATATTGAGCCTCCTGGTCTAGCAGGCATCTACGATGCTTTAGCCGCAATAGCCGTGGCGTGTGCATTAGATTGTTCGCATGAGGCCATTAGACAAGCATTAGGGTCATTTCAGGTTGCCCCACACCGAGGGCAAATAGTTGCTCGGTGGCCGTCGCACGCTGATCTTACTGGACAAATAGTTGCTATCGACAATTCTAAGGCCACTAATCCTCATGCTGCAGATACCGCCTTGAGTGGGTATGACAGTATCATTTGGGTTGCTGGAGGTCAGCTTAAAGGCGCTGATGTAAATGCAATTGTGGAAAAGTATGCTACAAAGCTCAAAGCTGTGGCCTTGCTCGGACAGGACAGAGAAATTATTGCTCAGGCAGTGCGAGAAAAAGCTCCTCATGCTCTTCTTATGATGACAGAATCTCGTGATCCTCAAATAGCAATGGCAGAAGTAGTGGCATGGTCTATTGCACAGGCAAATGCCGGTGACGCAATTATTTTGGCTCCTGCTGCAGCAAGTTTAGATATGTATAGTGGCATGGCTGAGCGTGGCACAATGTTTGCACAAGCCATTGCCACCTACACTTAAGTGGTAAGACTCAAGAATCTTCGTCAGGAACCATATAATTTTCGTCACCACGAACTAGGGAGCGTAGATGACAAGCCCAAGCACATCACCGCGAGGTAGACGCCGCCATGTGGCTGGGTCACGGCAATCTGCTGATAAAACCAGTGCAGGTGTGGAACAAAGAAAGAAACAAAGTGCGCGCGTTTTAGCTTCGGCTTCAACTAAGTCGCGAGATCAAGCCACTGGGCAGCGCTCACTACTTAGTCTATTGCGACGAGCTGGGCTAAGGATTGTTGAATGGCGTACTCGTCCCTTTAGCGACTACTACCTGATTTTGATTATCGTTAGTATTTTGTCGATTCTGGGGCTGGTCATGGTGATGTCTAGTTCTATGGTAACTGCGGTAGACGCAGGGCAAAATGTGTGGAGTACTGCTTCCAGGCAAACAGTCATGGTCATCGTTGGTTTTCTTGCCATGTGGTTAGCATTACGCGCTCGACCTGCTTCCCTTAAAAAATATGGTGTGTGGTTGCTATTATTTGCATTCCTTACGCTTATTCTTGTGCTTATCCCCGGAATTGGTACCGGTAGGGAAGAAGTAGGATCGCAGTCCTGGATTGTGGTTGGTCCTCTACGATTACAGCCTTCAGAATTAGCCCGCGTGGCCATTGCAGTATGGGGAGCGGGATATCTTTCACAGCAGAGTACATCTGGTGTGGCTGAGCAGTCGATGGAGGAATCAAAGCGCACTCGAGTAAAAATACCGCTTGCAAAGAATAGGCTACTGGTGTTTAGTGGTGTCTCCATTTTGATGGCATTACTTATTTTTGCTGAGGGAGATGCTGGTATGGGTATTTCCTTCTTATTGGTTGTCGCTATGATGGCAATTTTTGCCGGATTGGATCTACGGTTCCTGGCATTTTTTGGCGGTCTTGGTTTGATTGGTATAGCAGCTCTTGCTTTGTCTGATGGCTTTAGATCGGATCGGTTTACTGTGTATTTTGGGGCACTATTTGGACGTTTTGCCGATACTGGCGATACTGCATATCAAAGCTATCAGGGCTTCTTGTCGTTATCAGAAGGATCGTTTTTTGGTATTGGTCTAGGGCAGTCGCGAGCCAAATGGTTTTATTTGCCAGAAGCGAAAAATGATTTTATTTTTGCGATTATTGGTGAAGAACTTGGTTTCTGTGGGGCTACCATTGTGATTGCCTTGTTCTTCCTGCTATGGATCATTGGTTTGCGCACCGCCCGACGTTGCTCTAATCAATTTTTAACTTTGTTATCAGCTACTTTGAGTACAGGTGTGGTACTGCAAGCATTCATCAATATCGGGTATGTGGTTGGTGTTTTCCCAGTAACCGGTATCCAGCTGCCAATGATTTCTGCAGGTGGTACGTCTGCGATTATTACTCTGGGAGCTATGGGGCTTTTAGCTAATTGCGCACGTCATGAACCAGAAGCTATGGAAGCTATGTCATTTTATGGACGACCAGCACTGGATCAGATTTTCTTTCTACCAGAACCAAGCCTGAGAGGACTGGTAGATGAAGAGGAACATGATGCTGATTTTGCGCACATGAAGTATCAAAGAGCACCGCAGCAACGTCGAAAAGCATCCTCCTTTTCTGCACGTTCACGGAAGTCGCAGACGCAGCTAGCGCCACGTCCTACACAGCGCACACACTATCGGCATGTGGAATCTTCTCGCCATACTGCTGCGCGCCAAACGCGCCCTCACTATCCAGATCAGGTAGAGCAGAATAGAAATCGTGGTAACCACAGCAACTATATGATTGACTCTCGTAATCAGATTAGAGATGACCGGCGCGGTAGCTAGACAAGCCCGTAGCAAAAGACACAAAGACACAATGAGAATGAAGGCACACTGGAGTAAAAAATGAAGATCAATGCAGTAGTGGCAGGCGGCGGTACTGCTGGTCATATCGAACCAGCGCTAGCAGTTGCGGAGCAATTAAAGACGCAGGGGGTTGAGGTTATCGCCCTAGGGACAGAGCGTGGTTTAGAAAAAAACATCATTCCCCAGCGTGGTTTTGAGTTAAAGCTCATTGAGGCAGTTCCTATTCCGCGTTCGATAAATGCGGAGCTGGTGAAATTGCCGTGGAAGATTCTCAAGAGTTTTCGGCAAACGCGCGCAATACTCAAAGCACATAATGCTGATGTGGTCATTGGATTTGGTGGTTATGTTGCCGCATCAGCATATTTAGCGGCACGATCTTTAGGGATTTCTTATTTTGTTCATGAGGCTAATGCACGCGCAGGTTTGGCAAATAAGCTAGGTGTTTTCCTGGGGGGAACTGGTTTTAACGCTGTAGCAGGTTCAGGTCTTCAAGGCGAAGTAGTTGGTATTCCTATTCGTGTTTCGCTTGCTGAAGATACTCGTGCTGCTCGTTCTCGGGCATATGAGCAGTGGGGATTGGATCCACGTCGTAAGACAATTGTTGTTACTGGTGGTTCACAAGGAGCACGCAGTATTAACCAGGCAGTGAGCGCTGCTGCTGAGGAATTGACTACGCAGGGGTATCAGATTCTTCATGCTTATGGCAAGAAAAATGAAGCGCCAGTGCAGGTGCCGCACTATGTTGCAGTGCCCTATATCGACGATATGGCAGCAGCATATAGTGTTGCAGATTTTATGGTGTGTCGTTCTGGTGCCATGAGCGTGGCAGAAATTACTGCTTTAGGTATTCCGGCGCTCTACATTCCACTTCCGCATGGCAATGGCGAGCAAGCGCTTAATGCGCAGGAGGTGGTGGCAGCAGGTGCCGCACGATTGATGAGTGATGAACAATTATCAGCACATACTCTCATCCAACAGATCAACGAAACTATCGGCAACGAAGAAGTATATGAGCAGATGGCTCAAGCTGCTGATGCCGCAGGACTAGGAAATGCGGCAGCTATCATTGCTGAGCGAATGTGTGCGGCAGTAAAGAAATAAAGGGAGGTCGTTATATGGTTGAGCAACCGATGTCAGGATCTATTGATTTATCCCGAGTACATCTCATTGGTATTGGTGGTGCTGGAATGTCGGGCTTGGCTCGCATTCTGCTAGCCCGTGACGCAGTGGTATCCGGTTCCGATGTGAAAGACTCACGCTCTGTTTTTGCTTTGCGGTCGATGGGCGCAGAGATTGCAATCGGCCATGATGCGAAGAATCTTCAACTCAGTGGTGCCTTGCCGACGGTCGTCGTAACGTCTTTTGCTGCTATTCCTCATGACAACCCTGAACTTGTTGCCGCTCGAGCTGCTGGTATTCCGGTCATTCGACGCTCTGATCTACTAGGAGAGCTACTGGAAGGCAACAAGCAGGTACTGATTGCAGGAACGCATGGAAAAACCTCGACTACGTCACTTGTTGTGTCAGCTTTCTATTCCGCTGGCATGGATCCGAGCTTTGCCATTGGTGGGCAGTTGAATCGTGCGGGAACTAATGCACATCAGGGTGCAGGGCAGTGGTTTATCGCAGAAGCAGATGAATCCGATGCCTCCCTATTGCGCTATCGACCAGATATCGCGGTTATTACTAATATAGAGCCAGATCACCTCGATTTCTTCCATACCGCTGAGGCATACTTTGAGGTTTTCGAGAAGTTTACTGAGCGTATCGTCGAAGGCGGCTCGCTCGTTATTTGCCTTGACGACGACAAAGCCGCTGAATTAGCTACGCGTGTGAGCGATCGGATCAATGTTGTTGGCTATGGTAGTTCTCAAGCTGCAGCTCGGTATCCAGATCTGATGAAATGTGTTATTGAACGCATGGACGTTGCGGCATCGGGAACACAGGCACGCGTATTACTTGGCGAGCAGCAGGTGACTTTTACTGTGCGTACCCCTGGTCAGCATATGGTTGCCAATGCTGCAGCAGCGCTGACTGTAGGGATGTTAGCTGGCGGTGATGTGGAAAAACTTGCTGCTGGAATTAGTGATTTTGATGGCGTACGACGCAGGTTTGAGAGCCACGGTGTTATAGAAAGTGGTGCTTATGCGGGGGTAGAAGTCTACGATGATTATGCTCATCACCCCACTGAGGTAACTGCTGTGCTTAAGGCTGCTCGGGAAAAAGTTGATGCACAAGGAAAAGGTCGCGTTGTGGTAGCTTTTCAACCGCATTTGTACTCTCGTACTATTGAATTTGCTGAAGAGTTTGCGCATGCTTTGTCTTTAGCTGATGAGGTAGTTGTACTTGATATTTTTGGGGCACGAGAAAAACCAGTGGAAGGTGTGGATTCTCGTATTATTAGTGAGAAGGTAACTGTACCTGTCTGGTATGAACCTCATTTCGCTGCAGTTCCAGAACGCGTGGCAGCTATTGCGCGCCCTGGAGATCTCATTCTTACGATGGGTGCAGGGTCAGTGACTATGCTTGCTGATGAGATCCTCAATACCCTTGCGCAGGGTTAAGTAGTCTGGGGAAGAACAAGACCCCAAGGCAGGTAATAAGAAAACCAAAGGCACATAGATGAGTAGAAAAAAAATTGTCGTCAGTCTCATAGGCATTCTCTTAGCTCTTGGTATTGCAGGTGCCTTGTTGTGGTTTCGACCAATTTTGACAGTAAAAAACTTTGTGGTTGATGGTGCAGTGCATGAGAGCAAAGAGCTTATCTCGCAGACCTCAGGAATTAATCTTGGCGACAATTTAGTACGTGTGAATGCTCATGCTGCTGCCTCGAAAATTAGCGAATTACCTTGGGTGGATTCAGCGTCGGTGCGTATTTCTTTTCCCAGTAGCGTTGCTATTTCTGTGGTGGAACGTCGGGTAGTGCTTTTTAGTGAGCATGAAGATGGTGCGCATCTTATTGATCAACATGGGCGTCCATTTAGCATTGAACAACCGCCAATAGGGGTTCCTAAAATTACGGGTATCACCGATGACATAAAAATTTTGCGAGAAGCAATAGCAATTGTAGAAGGGCTTGATGAGCCAGTGCGTGCTCGTATTGTGGAGATCAATGCGAAAAGTGCGGTGGAATTAACTTTGATTAGTGATGACGGAAAACGCATTTATTGGGGATCGAGTGATAATCGTGATGCCAAACTTGCTGCCGTTGCTGCGGCTTTGAGTAGAGCGGAACAGAATGTAGATATTTCTGGTGCACCCATGATTGCTGTGCGTCCTTAAGGGGAAAAATAATCATATTTTTTCGGAGAGAATGTGGTGATTTCCTGTATTTTCCCAGCTCAAACCCTCAAGTAATGGTTTAAGGTACCGACACGCCGCCAAAATGTCCTCATTTTTTCTCAACTTTCATCGAAGATGGAACATGAATGCAAAAAGCAATGCTCATCATTGTGGTAAAGCAAAAGTTCATCTCAAGTTACAAGGAACAAGGAAGGCGAGTCTGCTTTTATGACTTCCCTAGATAATTACTTAGCTGTCATTAAGGTAGTCGGTGTTGGCGGTGGCGGAGTTAATGCCGTAAACCGCATGATTGAAGAAGGGCTCAAAGGGGTTGAGTTCATTGCAGTGAATACTGACTCACAGGCTTTGATCTTCTCTGACGCTGATGTGAAATTAGACATTGGTCGTGAAGCAACGCGCGGTCTTGGTGCTGGTGCGAACCCAGAGGTAGGGCGTCAATCTGCAGAAGATCATAAGAGTGAAATTGAAGAAGCGCTCAAAGGTGCGGATATGGTGTTCGTTACCGCTGGTGAAGGTGGCGGAACTGGTACTGGGGCAGCACCAGTAGTTGCGTCTATCGCAAAGAAGATGGGTGCTCTGACTGTTGGTGTTGTGACTCGTCCGTTTAGCTTTGAGGGGCAGCGTCGCTCTCGTCAAGCTATGGAAGGTATTGCAGCTCTAAAAGAAGTATGTGACACCTTGATCGTTATTCCTAATGATCGCCTGCTACAACTTGGTGATGCTTCTTTAACCATGGTGAGTGCATTCCGTGCCGCTGACCAGGTGCTTCACAATGGTGTGCAGGGTATTACTGACCTGATTACTATTCCTGGTCTGATTAACGTCGACTTTGCTGATGTGCGTTCCGTTATGTCTGATGCCGGCTCTGCATTGATGGGTATTGGTTCTGCGCGCGGTGATAATCGTGTGATGACTGCTGCGGAGCAAGCGATTAACTCGCCTTTGCTTGAGAACACAATGGATGGCGCAACAGGAGTCTTGCTTTCTATTGCTGGTGGTTCCGATCTTGGAATCCAGGAAGTCAATGATGCTGCATCTATGGTGCAAGAAAAAGCAGATGTTGATGTTAACCTCATTTTCGGTACTATTTTCGACGATAATCTTGGTGATGAGGTTCGTGTTACAGTTATCGCCACTGGTTTTGACAGCAATCGTCAAAATGGTGCTCATCAGGTAACTGAAAGCGCATCCACCCCGGTGAGCAACCCAACACCTGCACCTGCACGCGAGAACTCTGCACTATTTAGTGATGATGACCAGGGGCGTCACCGTCGTGAAGCTCAAAGCTATGAGAGTCAACGTAATGAATCTTCTAGCTATACTCCGCGAGATAATCGTGGTGGTTTGTTCACCTCACGTGAAGATAACCAGGAGCCTTCATATCAGTCGCAGCAGCGTCATCGTGATGTCGATGATCTGGATATCCCAGACTTCTTGCGCTAATTCTTAAAATTTGGCTAGAGAAATATGACTGAGATGAACACACAAGATCCTACTTCTCGCCCTGTCCGCAAGGTATTTACTACTCGTGCGGGCGGGGTTTCGCCTTATCCCTATGATTCTTTTAATCTGGGGAATCATGTTGGCGACAATCCTGCCAATGTCACAGCTAATCGGGATCGTCTAGCGCAAGCGCTCAAGTTGTCTCCGGATGCGTTTGTCTGGATGGAGCAATTGCACACAAATACCGTCACTGTTGTGGATAGGCGGCACGCCGAGCCGGTGCCTGCTACCGATGCGCTGGTAACGAATACGCGCGGGTTAGCGCTTGCTGTGCTTGTTGCCGACTGTGTACCTGTGTTGCTTTCCGACGATCAAGCAGGGGTTATTGCTGCGGTTCATGCCGGTAGAGGTGGGGCGCGTAATGGCATTGTGGCCAAAACGGTCGAAAAAATGATGGCATTAGGAGCCAAGCCAGCTCGGATCCATGCGCTTCTTGGTCCGGCAGCTTCTGGTAAAAACTATGAAGTTCCCAAAGAAATGGCGATGGACGTCGAGCGGCATTTGCCAGGCAGTCTTTGTAAAACGAAACAAGGAACAAGTGGTCTTGATATCCGTGCTGGCTTGGTGCGGCAGTTACTGAGCCTAGGGGTGCGGGCGATTGATGCAGATCCGCGATGCACTATTGAAGATGATACTTTTTTCTCGTATCGTCGCCAGGGCACGACGGGACGTCAAGCTGGGGTGGTGTGGCTGCCAGAATAATGCGGCAACACACCGTGTCGGAACTAAAAGACCTTAATAACAGCACTATCTTATAAAACAGTACGTAAGCAAGAACGCGCCATATCCGAAGGAACCACCGTTATGTCATTTGTGAAAAAGACAAAAGAATTTTTTGGTCTCGCTCCTTATGAGCTTGAAGAAGAGGCTGCCTACTCCTCCTACTATGAGGAACCACGTTATGAGGGTTCGGCTGCTTATGCACCAGATTATGAGGATCGCAGCTACAGCAAAGTAGATAGCTCTCGACGTGACGCTAGCGCAAGCTATAAGCCTTCTTATCCAGCAACTATTGTTCCGGTGTCGATTGAGCGCTATAACGACGCTACTGAGATTGGTAATCCTGTTCGAGATGGTGATGTTGTGGTATTTGACGTTAAGCGTCTTTCCCATGACGAGGCAAAGCGTATCATTGACTTTGCTGCTGGTCTATGCTTTGGCTTGTACAGTCAAATGAAAAAACTTGATGCGGGTGTGTTTGCCATTATTCCTAAGGGCGTGGATGTAACTACTGTGGAGCTAGAACGGGCTGCCGGATTGCGTTAATTTTCCACTCAGTATGGTTTTATCCATGCTGTATCAACGTGGAACTAGATCAGTGCCTCGACCGTTGTGTATGAAGATATGTCTCATGCGTCGGCGGTTGGGCATTTTTATTTTGCATACTGCATCTCAGGAAGATGCTGTTGCGCTCTAGGTAACTGAAAGAATGGAATAGGTTGACATAGTAATGACAGAATTTCTTTTATTACTATATTGGGTGGTTGAGATTTATACGCTCATGCTTGTTGGGCGCATTCTTATTGAGGTAATTCATGCTTTTTCGCGTAATTTCCGCGCCCCAAGGTGGTTTGTGATCATAGCGGAGTTTTTGTTTGTGCTCACTGATCCGCCAGTAAAGTTTTTGAGAAAACTTATCCCACCAATGAGATTGGGTAATGTAGCGCTTGATGTGTCTATTCTTGTTCTCTTCTTTGCTTTACAAGTGTTCCAAATTGTGCTTGGCGTAATGATGCATTCATAATTTTGAGGGTAATGAAATAAAATTTTGCGTGCTATGTGGTAGTTGAGCAGCAGACTTGCGTACGTGTATGAAGAGTGTCATGTTCTTATGCAGCTCTCCTGCTATACTGGGTGTAGTTTTGCCGAAGGCTGTGCACATGGAGTACATAGGTTCTTGTAATTCATATGGCTGCTATGCACTGCTTGAGTAGAATTTAAGAAACATTTGTTAAATATCTGGGATTATTGCATTATTATGTGCAAGTAATACCAATCGTAGGTGAAGATCGTCTACGGTCAGATTAATCTTGGAAGGATAAGCTCAATGCCTTTGACTCAGACCGATGTGCGTAACATCGCTTTCAATAAGCCGCCAATCGGCAAGCGGGGCTACTCCGAAGATGAGGTAGATCAATTTCTTGATCTCATTGAGGAAAGCCTTGAAGAGCTACAAGATGAAAATGATGATCTTCGCCAGCGGGTAGAAGAGCTTGAAGCAGAACTAGAGCAGGCACAAAAGTCTGGTTCTTCTCCAGCGGCATCATCAGTTTCTTCTCAGAAAGTAGATGAAGCTGCGCTGCGTAAGAAAATTGAAGCTGAACTGCGTAGTAGCTATGAGCAGCGTCTTGAGCAGGCACGTCAAGCACAGCAAAAAGCTGAGGCACAGGCACGTGAGGCACATAAGCAAGTAGAAGCAGCCAAAGCAGAAGGCAAGAAAGCAACTGCTGCTGCTCCTGCTCCTGCTGCTGGTGAGTCTAGCGCTACTCCTGAGACACACTTGCAAGCCGCAAAAGTTCTTGGTTTGGCTCAAGAGATGGCTGACCGTATTACTGCAGATGCACGCAATGAGTCTAAGGATATGCTCGATAAAGCTCGTTCTAGTGCAGAGTCTCAAATTGCAGACGCTGATTCACGTTCTAAAGCAACTCTTGAAGAGGCTCGTCGTAAAGCGGAAGCACAGCTTGCTGAGGCTGCACGTAAGTCTGAGCAGACTATTAGCGAGGCTAATTCTCGTGCTGATGCTCGCTTGAAGCAAGCGGAGGATAAAGCAAAGTCTCTTCAAGAAGATGCTGAGCGTAAGCACACTGAAATTATGGCTGTGGTTAAGCAACAGCAGAGTGCTCTTGAGACTCGTATTGCTGAGCTGCGTACCTTTGAGCGTGAATACCGTACTCGCTTGAAGACTCTGCTCCAATCTCAGCTGGATGAACTCGAGTCACGAGGAACATCAGCACCTGCAGCGAATAACGAGAGCTAAAACCCTGTTCTCGTATCTGTACTTCTCATGTTCTGCATAATGAAGAACTGGGAAGTACAATTAACTTTATTGGCAGTGATCCGGCAATCACCGGGGAGCCTTTCAGAAGAAAAGAACCGTATTGTCATATGAGGTTCTGAGTAGAACTGAACGGGTAAGACCGACATCTCTTTCACAAATGAAGCGGAGCATAAAATGCTCAAGCAGGGTGGTACCGCGTTATTGCTATGTGCTGATAGCGTCCCTGCATATGAATGCGATAGTTAATATCCAGATATGTTCATTGTGTGGAGGAGAAAATGAGTAACGTCGGTGGGGTTTACCCGAAAGTAGATATGACCAATGGTACAAACCATTTTCCTACAATAGAAGAAAATGTGTTGGCCTATTGGAAACAAGATAATACATTCCAAGAGTCGCTAAAAAAGCACACCGATAATTCTGAGTATGTGTTCTATGATGGTCCGCCATTTGCTAACGGACTACCTCATTATGGGCATTTGCTTACTGGCTATGTTAAAGATATCGTGCCACGGTATCGCACCATGCAGGGGGATTTAGTCAACCGTGTCTTTGGCTGGGATTGTCATGGTTTACCAGCAGAATTAGAAGCGGAAAAGCAATTAGGAATCAAAGATAAAGGGCAGATCGAAGATATGGGTCTGGCTGCCTTTAATGATTACTGTGCACAATCGGTACTGAAATATACCCAAGAGTGGAAAGAGTATGTCACTCGTCAAGCTCGTTGGGTTGATTTCGATAATGGCTATAAGACCATGGACATCGACTTCATGGAATCAGTCATGTGGGCATTTAAGACTCTTTATGATAAAGGGCTCATCTACCAGGGATTTCGTGTTCTTCCGTATTCTTGGGCAGAGCATACTCCACTATCAAACCAAGAGACACGCCTAGACGATTCATACAAGATGCGTCAGGATCCAACCGTGACTGTTACCTTCCCGATTACTGCTGTAAAAGAAGGAACCCAGGCTCATGCTTCTCTCGTTGGCGCCTATGCACTGGCATGGACCACAACACCGTGGACTCTACCCTCGAACTTAGCGCTTGCAGTCAACCCTGAGGTGAGCTATGCGCACATTGCAGTAGGGGATGATGGAGCTGAGGCAATCGTCGGTAAGCGTGTGTTGCTTGCACAAGCCCTTGTTGAGGTATATAGCAAAGAACTAGGCGAGTATGAGTTGCTTTCGACGCACACCGGATCAGAGCTGGTAGGACTATGCTATGAACCAATTTTTGACTATTTTGCTGATCACGACAATGCATTCCAGATTCTTGGCGCAGAGTACGTGACGACGGAGGACGGTACTGGTATTGTTCACCAAGCACCTGCATTTGGTGAAGACGATATGGAGACTTGTCAGAAAAATGGAATTGATGTAGTTATTCCAGTGGATATGGATGGCAAATTTACCCAGGCTGTTCCAGAATATCAAGGTCAGCTTGTTTTTGACGCTAACCCACATATCATTCGTGATCTCAAAGCAAAGCAGCGAGTGGTACGTCATCAGACCATTGAGCACTCGTATCCGCACTCCTGGCGTTCTGGAACACCACTGATCTACATGGCCTTGCCATCCTGGTTTGTTGCCGTGACAAAGTTCCGTGACCGCATGGTGGAGCTGAACCATGAGCAGATTGATTGGGTACCGTCCCATATTCGTGATGGTCAGTTTGGTAAGTGGTTAGAGGGTGCCCGCGATTGGAATATCTCCCGTAACCGTTACTGGGGTGCGCCAATTCCTGTGTGGGTATCTGACAGTGAGGAATACCCTCGCATGGATGTGTATGGTTCCTTGGAGGAACTTGAGCGTGATTTTGGGGTTCGTCCACGCAGCTTGCACCGCCCTGATATTGATGAGTTGACTCGTCCTAATCCAGATGATCCAACAGGTAAGTCCATGATGCGGCGTGTGCCTGAGGTATTGGATTGCTGGTTTGAGTCTGGTTCTATGCCTTTTGCCCAGAAGCATTATCCTTTCGAGAATAAAGAGTGGTTTGATTCCCATTCACCTGCTGATTTCATTGTTGAATATTCTGGTCAGACCCGCGGTTGGTTCTATACCTTGCACGTGCTAGCGACTGCTCTTTTTGATCGCCCTGCCTTTAAGAAGGTTGTGGCTCATGGCATTGTGCTGGGTGATGATGGCCTGAAAATGTCGAAGTCTAAGGGCAATTATCCTGATGTGAATGAGGTGTTTGATCGTGATGGTTCTGACGCTATGCGTTGGTTCCTGATGAGTTCACCGATTTTGCGTGGTGGCAACCTTATTGTGACGGAGCAGGGTATCCGTGAGGGCGTTCGTCAAGCATTATTGCCAATGTGGAATGCGTATAGTTTCCTCCAACTCTATTCCTCACGCCCAGCTACGTGGTCAGTAGATTCTACTGATGTACGCGATCGCTATATTCTTGCGAAGCTGCATAACCTTGTGGCTCATGTGACGCAAGCACTAGACAATACCGATATTGCTAGAGCGTGTGATGAAGTACGTTGGTTCTGCGATAGTCTCACCAACTGGTATGTGCGTCGTTCCCGTGAGCGTTTCTGGGCCGGGGATGAACAGTACCCTGAGGCGTTCAACACGCTTTACACTGTATTGGAGACTCTCGCAAGGGTTACTGCACCATTGTTGCCATTGGTTTCTGAAGCAATGTGGCGAGGATTGACAGGTGAGCGTTCGGTGCACTTGACTACATTCCCTGAGGCGCAGCAGTTCCCTGCAGATGAGGAATTAGTGGATGCAATGGATGAGATTCGTGGCATATGTTCTGCAGCAAGTTCAATCCGTAAAGCGCACAAACTCCGCAACCGCTTGCCATTGCCGAAGTTGACTGTGGCAGTACCTCAAGCACAGCGCCTTGAAGCATTCGTCGACATCATTAAAGATGAAACCAATGTGAAAAGCGTCGAATTGCGATCCGACGTTGCGGCTGTGGGTACTTTCCAAGTAGCTGTGAATGCTAAAGTGGCAGGGCCTCGTCTAGGTAAAGATGTGCAGCGAGTAATTAAAGCTGTCAAAGCTGGAAACTACACACGTCAAGGCGACAGTGTACTCGCGGATGGTATTGAGCTGAAAGCTGGTGAGTTCACTGAACGCCTTGTTGCTGCTGATCCCGATTCCACAGCACAAATTGATGGTGTGGAAGGGCTTGTCGTATTGGATATGACAGTAACTGAAGAGCTAGAAGCTCAAGGTTGGGCAGCAGATATTGTGCGTGAACTACAAGAAGCCAGAAAGCGTAGTGGATTGGATGTTTCCGATCGCATTCGGGTACAGCTGTATGTGGATTCTGGGTTATATGAGTGGGCGACGCGACACCAAGATTTTATTGCTGGTGAAGTTCTGGCAACAGAATTTAAGGTACATTCTGGTGAACCTACCCATACCGACGAAAGTGAAAACGGGCACATACATTCCCTTGCTCATGGAGTCAGTGCGCAAATAACAAAGAATAACGCATAAATTGTGTAATTACTGTTTTTCGCGGGGCTAATCCTGAGCTGCACAATAGAGCATAACTGTTCTTCGGTTATGCTCTTTTCTATTATCTTTTGATTCTTGTACATGAGCATGAGCATGAGCCTATGAGTATGGCGGGAAGATAAGCAGAATATAAAGAGGCAGGATGAAACGGAGAATAACATAATGGATATGTCTACCTGGCAACCGACGCTAGGGGCTGGACCTTTATTATTGATCGCAGCAACGGCAGTGGCATTGATTTTGCTCATGATCATTAGATTTAAGATTCATGCTTTTGTGACGTTAATCGTGGTATCAGTTGTGACTGCATTGGCTGCAGGCATTCCCGTTGATGGTGTTGTGCCTACCTTGACTGCAGGTTTTGGTACTACCTTGTCGTCGGTAGCGCTTTTGGTTGGACTAGGCGCTATGCTTGGGCGCTTAGTGGAGCAATCAGGTGGAGCACAGTCTTTGGCAAATGCGTTGGTAACTCGCTGCGGACAAGAAAAAGCACCACTAGCATTAGGTATTGCGGCGTTGCTCATGGGTTTTCCTATTTTCTTCGACGCCGGGCTCATTGTTATGTTGCCAGTAATTTTTGCGGTGGCGCGAAAATTGAATGGTCCGGTACTCACGTATGGTATTCCCGCTGCTGGAGCTTTTTCTGTCATGCATATTTTTGTTCCACCGCATCCAGGTCCAGTTGCTGCTGCTGAGTTTTATGGGGCAGATAGTGGTTTGGTGTTATTGGTTGGGTTATTAGTTGCACTGCCGACGTGGTATATCTCCGGTTATCAGCTAGGTAAATATCTGGGTAAGAAATTCAATTTCCGCGTGGTTGATATGCTCAGCGGTGCACCTTTGTCAGCTGAGGAGTTGCCTGATAATCCTGCTCGTTCTGGCCAGGTGATTGTTATTTTACTGATGCCGCTCGTGTTGATTTTTGGCAACACTGGATTATCGGCTTTAGCGACGGCAGGGGTTATTACGGATCAGTCATGGTGGTATCGGGTTGTGGTATTCCTTGGGCAAACGCCTATTGCCTTATTGATCACATTACTGATGGCGATTGTGATATTGGGACTAAGGCGTGGTGTACCAGCTAAGACAGTAGAGAAAACGATGGAATCTGCTCTGGCTCCTATTTGTTCAGTTGTGCTCATTACTGGTGCCGGCGGAATGTTTGGTGGTGTATTGCGCACCTCAGGTATTGGTGATGCGTTGGCGCACGCGATGGCGGGGATAGGTATTCCAGTAATTTGTGCGTGCTATCTTATTGCTGCTGTACTGCGTGTTGCCCAAGGATCAGCAACGGTGGCATTGACAACTGCCGCGGCGTTGATGGTTCCTGCTGTGAATGCGGGAGACTATTCCTCATTGCAACTGGTTTTGATTGTGCTTGCCACTGCTGCTGGTTCGGTAACTGCAAGCCATGTCAATGATTCTGGGTTTTGGTTGGTTGGTCGCCTAATGGATATGGATGTGCCTACTACGCTGCGTACCTGGACGATTAATCAGTTGCTCATTTCTGTGATTGGGTTTAGTATTGTCGGCACAATTTTTGCTCTGACTACTGTTGTTTAAGACTGGTCAGCCACTGATATACGTGCCGCACAATTTCTGTTGGTGATTGTTCAACATTACAGATAAGACCGAGTTCGTCCTCGGATAGTGGTTCCAAAATTGCGTACTGAGATTCTAATAAAGAAGCAGGCATAAAATGTCCGGGGCGATTGCTGATTCGCGCATATAGTACATCGAAGTGTCCGTGGGGATGGATAAAAATTGCCCCAGGACAATGAGCACGGATGATATCGCGGTATGTGCGTTTTAAGGCGCTACAACTAATCACGCAACCATGAGGGTTATGTGCTAAACGATCTCCTACTTTTTTGAGCCAGGGAATACGGTCTGCGTCGTTGAGCGCGATGCCTTGGGACATTTTCTCGATATTTTTCTTGGGGTGCAGATCGTCGCCGTCATAGTAATCAAGACCTAATGTTTGGCTCACTAAGCTACCTATAGTGCTTTTCCCGCACCCAGATACTCCCATGACAATGATATGTGGTGTACGCACAATGTTGCTTTCTGATTATGTTATCTATTTTTCTCGGTTACTTCCCTAAACACCCCTTGGTAGACTAAGCTGTCTATGTATGTGTTCTGAGGCTACTTCACACCATAGCTTTGATGATTTTCATGCACAAGAGACTGCAGGCTATCGCAAAGATCTGAAACATAGGCATATCCATATGATTGCCCTTGGCGGGGCATTAGGAACCGGGTTATTTCTTGGTGCTGGTGAAAGATTAAACATTGGCGGACCTGGACTGGCATTGGTCTATGCAGTGTGTGGCATTATCGGATATTTGATGCTGCGTTCGCTAGGGGAAATGGTGATCTACCGCCCAACCTCTGGTTCCTTTGCCTCCTATAGCAGAGAGTTCCTTGGACAAAATGCAGCCTTTTTCGCAGGATGGATATATTTCATCGCATGGGTAACAGTCGGTATTGCTGAGCTGACTGCTATTGCGGTGTACCTCAAGTTTTGGCCGCTTTTTGCACAAGTTCCTCAATGGATTTTGGTTGCATGTGCTTTGTGCCTGGTAGTTGGGGTAAATCTCATAGGGGTTAAGTTCTTTGGCGAGGCAGAATTCTGGTTTGCTTTTATCAAAGTAGCTGCAATTATCATCTTCATGCTTATTGGAGTAGCGATGATTGTTAGCGGTACGACAATCAATGGTCATGCCCCGGGCTTATCGACGTTGGGCGAAGGCGGCGGCTGGTTTCCTCACGGAATCATGCCATTGATTGTTATGACTCAGGGGGTTATTTTTGCATATGCTGGAATCGACATGATTGGCGTGGCGGCAGGTGAGACGCAGAACCCAGGCAAAGAGATACCTCGAGCAATTAACACTACAGTTGTGCGTATTATCTTCTTCTATGTTGGCTCTGTCTTTCTTCTTGCATTATTGTTGCCAAGTTCTGCTTATTCCGGCACGGAAAGCCCGTTTGTGACTTTCATGAATGCTATCGGAATTCCTGCTGCTGCCGACATCATGAATATGGTTGTGCTCACTGCTGCTTTATCGTCGGTTAATGCGGGACTATATGCAACGGCACGTATTCTCAAACCGTTAGCACACCAGGGGCTTGCGCCGGTTTTTCTGGCAAAAATGTCTTCTCATGGTGTTCCCACAGGCGGAATTTGGCTTACGACGTGCTTCTTTGTAGGTGGGGTGGTGCTTAACTACGTCGTTCCAGCTCAAGCATTTGAGATTGTGTTAGGTTTGGGTGCCATCGCGATTTTGGGAATGTGGGCGATTATTTCCTGTACCCATATTGGGTACATACGAGCGGCGAAGAATGGGAAAATAATGCGGCATAATTATCGAACCCCTGGTGGGATTGGTGCCGATATTATTGTTTTGCTCTTTCTTGGCGGAGTCTTTGTCCTCATGATTCTGGATTATCCTCAAGGTACCTATACAGCCATTATTGCTCTTATCGTGTTTTTCTTGTTATTTATTGGTGGTTTGTGGCTAACACGAAAAAACGCTAATCGAAAATATGTTTGACTGTGGTGATTGCTGACATTACACTTTAGGTTTATGCAGCGTTGGGTTCTCCATATTGATATGGATGCATTCTTTTCCTCCTGCGAACAACTTACTCGACCTACTCTGCGGGGTCGTCCGGTTGTTGTTGGTAATACTAGTGGTCGGGGAGTGGTAGCAGGCGCTTCTTATGAAGCACGTGCTCTGGGAGCCAAATCTGCGATGCCCATGTATCAAGCCAAAACTCTCATAGGTATGCGAGGAGTTGTGGTGCTACCGCGGTTTAGCGTATATCGGCACCTTTCTAAGCAAGTGATGGCAATCATTGCTGAGCAAGGGGGTGTGCTAGAACAACTATCGGTTGATGAAGGTTTTATTGAACCTGCTGAATTAGCAGGAGCGTCGGTGGAGCAAGTACACCAGTGGGCGCATGATCTTCGTGAGAAAATCTACAGTCACGTAGGTCTTCGCGCCTCGGTAGGGGCGGGGTGCGGAAAGCAGTACGCAAAAATTAGTTCTGATCTAGCAAAACCTGATGGTATTTTTGTTATGCCACGAAAGGATCACGCCACCGTACTGTATCCATTACCGGTGAATAAACTATGGGGTGTCGGTCCTGTGGCGCAGCGGAAATTAGCACAGCTTGGTGTGGCTACTATTGGCGATTTGGCCGCATTATCGCAAAAAGAAGCAGAAGCATCTTTGGGCGCTGCGGTGGGGAGAACACTATGGTCAATGGCGCAAGGCAGAGATGAACGCCCAGTGGCTCCGCGAGCAATTGCTAAGCAAATATCTGCCGAATATACCTATCCGCAAGATCTACACACAAAAACCGAAGTGGATGCGGCAATCATACGGGCTATACAGAAGGCGCATAGTCGTTTGCTTAAAGATGGTCGAGGTGCGCGCACAATAAGTCTCAAACTCCGTATGGCGGATTTTCATATAGAAGCTCGCTCAACGACGTTGCCCTACGCAACCGATGACTATGAGATTCTCAAAGCTGCGGCTTTCTTATTGGTACGCTATCCAGATCAACTTGGACCAATTCGATTAGTAGGAGTCGGTTTTTCTAGCCTGGAAACAGCACGACAAGAGGTGTTTTTCCCTGAACTTGATTTACTTAATCACCACAGCATAAAAGAATCAGAATATGAAGTAGGTGTTCGTGCACAGCAACACAACTACGAAGACCAAGCTGAAGAAGTTTTGCCGCAGATTCTCGTGCGTCATGGTAGGTTTTGGACTACTCAAGATGTCAGCCACCCAGATTATGGGCATGGGTGGATTCAAGGAATAGGGCACGGTCGAGTAAGCGTGCGTTTTGAGACGAAAAGCACTACCAATTCTCAGGTAAAAACCTTTGATAGTGCAGATCCATTGCTCACTCCTGCTGATCCATTAGACAGCTTAAAATAATGTAGCTGGGTGTACCCCAGACGCAATTGCAATGGCAAGAAGCACTCGTGCTTGCCCACTATGAAAATATCGAGCTCCAATAGCGCCCTGTGCAGCTAGTGTTGCTCCGCCACCAGCGCCACCATATTTTCCAGCAACTTCACCGCGCGGAACTCGAGTTGTGATAACCACAGGGATACCTGCTTGCAGTGCGTCACTTATTCCCGCTGCTAATTCTGTGCCAACATTGCCTGAACCTAGTGCCTCAACAATTATCCCTTGAGCACCAGCGTTGCGAGCAGCGTCGATAAGCGTACGGGAAGCACCAGGGTAGGCGGTAATTGTTTCAATATAAATATCACCGAGAGGGCAAGGAGAAACGGGATCGGCTCGTTGTGGCTCTTCAGGACCATTTGTCGCAAAGGCAAGTTCATCTGTGGTATGCCATTTGGTTGCTCCTCGTGCAGGTATAACTGCACGTCCAAAAACGATAAGTACCCCAATGCCACGTGCCGAGGTGTCAGAAGCAACCATAATTGCCTCGAACAGGTTGCGGGTACCATCTTCTTCTGGGTGATCATGGGGTTTTTGAGAGCCAGTCAGTACAATAGGACGTTGATCATTGTGGAAAGTGTCAAGAGCAATGGCTGTTTCTTCCATCGAATCTGTGCCGTGTGTAATAACAACCCCAACTACATCAGGGTCGTTGAGAGCATGATGTGCTGCGCTGACAATTTCATCAATGTCAGCCAAGGTCATAGAAGAAGAATCAAGACGATTAAGTTCGCGCACCTCAATGCTGAGAGTATCAGCAAAACGCGGAATGATGGGGGCGATGAGCTCGGCACCACTGACTGTGGGAATGAGCGCACCCGTTGAATCGCTGGTGCAGGAAATAGTGCCGCCAGTGGTCAGCACTACTATTTTTTTGACAGATGAATCAGAGGCCATAGGTATTAGAGTGCCATAAAAATGGGGAGATATTTTATGTGACTCGGTCAGAATCCTAAGCAGAGAATGGAAAAGCACGAAATCAAAAAGCAGATAGCGCATTTGTATGCGTAAAGAAATTATTTTTCCTGATGAGATAATGCGTGTAGAATCGGTAGACGTTATCGGCGTAGTAAGACGCTGACATTCCTGGGTATGCCATGATGCGCTATATCTGGAATGTGCCGAGTAAAAAATATGACTATTAGGCTTGATAAAAGCTAAGAGGATCGTACCGTGATCCACATAAGGAAAGGGACCCTGTGCAATATTCCAAGGTTTTCATTGCTACTATCGCTGCAAGTATGGCTTTAACTCTGGGAGCTTGTGCCCAGGATAATGATAAAGCAACAAACACGAAGACCAGTGAGAAATCAGATTCTTCCGCTGCTGGTTCTGCAGTGGTACCAGAGCAAATGCCTACTGTTGAGCAACTGAATGCAATTCTTGCTACTGCCACAGATCCTGCTGCAACAATCGAACAAAAGACCGCCACAGTACAAGGTGGTGAAACCGCACCTGAGCTATTTGATACCATGGCTCGTCTCAAAGAAGAATCTGGTGCTAATTTCCAGGTTGTAGATCCAATTTTGCCTAATGCTGAGCCAAATAGCGTTTTGACTACTTTGTCTTTGACCTATCCGGATCAAGAACCACAAACAGTGGAAAACGTTATTTTTGTCTATGAAGATGGTGTTTGGAAGATCTCTCAAGACTGGGCTTGTACCCTCATCAGTGTTTCACTAGGGGATGCACAATTGCCACCAATGTGTGTTGATCACGTTGCACCAGCAGCGCCAGAAGCTGCTGCTCCAGAAGCACCGGTTTCAGACGCGCCAGCTGCTGAGGCTCCTGCTCCAGAAGCACCAGCTGCACAATAACAATCAAGAACATTAGTACCCGCATAGCTTTCGACGTGAGCTATGCGGGTACTGTTGTATTTTCGGTTTTGTCCAGGGTGTGTCGTGTTTCACCAAGGAGATTAAATTGAGCCAAAAGAAATTGCTTGAGTGCTATCTTGCACCACCCGAGTTTGCGTTGATTCTTCACCGTAGACGACACGCGTCGTAAAGCCAATATCGCCACTTACCGGGAGTGGTTTATGTAGATCGACCACAATTTTTCCCTGGGAGGTAGTGGTGGAACTGAGTACAGTTAAAGAACGTGTTTGGTCATCGATGGGTAAAGATAAAGCGCCAAGAACTGGACGTTGTTCGACCGAGACATCAAGATGCACCGTGTCAGCCACAAGGTCTGTCACCGTATAAGTAGTGGTTTGTAACATTGTGGAATCATTAGCGACTCGAGATTCCACTTTCCATGACCCACCTACACTGATGGGATCTGCGGGAAACACCACAGTGAACGGGACGAGTTTCATATAGTATTGCTCAATTATGCTTCTCCCAGCGTCGGTAGCTTTGCTTGGTGCCGCAAGATTTACTGAAGAAATCTGACCTGCATCACTGGCGAACCAACCAAAGCGGAACCCCTGCGTGGTATCTAAATCTTGGTTATCCGCTAAGTTATCTGATGAGCTATCTGTGATAGATAAAGAAACTGAGCGTTTACTATCACTATTCTCTGGGGTAATTGTTTCGGCTTCTAGCGAAGACGTCAGTGTTGTTACCTCACCACCTGCTGGGGCTTGTGGATCAACAGCGTCGTTGTTGACCACAGATTGTGCAAAGCCTTCGGATATTTCCAAGGTGAGTTTTTGCTTGTCGGTTTCACCATTGGCAAGGTCTAGGTAGCGTAATACTTTTGCGTTGGTGCTTGACGTACCTGAGCTAAGCATTGTGATTTTTACTGGATCCACCTCAGCACCGACAGGAGAGTCAACCAGTGTCTTTTCTTCAGTGCTGCACGCAACTGTGGCAGTGCTCATCAGCACAAGCAGCCCCATGATAGAGACAATGGTGCGTATTCTATGCTTGTCTGGGATCAACCGCAGTTTGCTATGTTGTTGTGGGATATTCACGCTCCATAGATTACCTTACTTATTGTTGTAGCTAGAAAAACTGATATTTTTCCCGTCGTCCCGCGCGTGCGTTTTTATCTTGAGAAGGTCTTTGCAAAGATAGATGATGTGATGGAAACCGATAGGGGAAAAATAAAAAGCTATGTTCGCCCGATGATAGTCATTGCGCTCATTGTGGCTATACTTGACCAGCTTACAAAAACTCTTATGCTTGATCTTCTTGAGGACGGGCCACTGTATCTTATTGGTGATTGGTTTCGTTTTCGCCTGCTTTTTAATTCCGGTGCTGCTTTTTCTATCGGGCAAAATTCCACATGGCTATTCACGTGTATTCAGATCGCTTTTATTTGTGGTATATCCGTGTATGCTCGCAAAATTGAGGATATTTACTCTGCTACTGGTCTTGCGCTTATTGCTGGTGGGGCTTTAGGCAATCTCTATGACCGTCTTACTCGAGAGCCTGGTTTTTTTGTCGGGCATGTGGTGGATTTCATTTCAGTGGGTAATTTCGCAGTGTTTAATGTTGCCGATTCTGCTATTAGCGTGGGCGTGGTGATTTTCTTGTGCTCGCTATTTTTGTCCGCAGCACCGCAAGGAGAAAAAGATGCGTGAGCAGCGTAGTTTACCTATTCCTGAGGGTTTGGAAGGGATGCGCGTTGATTCTGGTTTGTCGAAGTTACTTGGGTTATCGCGTACTGCCGCTGCAGAGTTAGCATTAAGCGGTGATGTGCTTATCGACGGTCAACCTGTAGGAAAATCCGAGCGTTTACTTGCAGGGAGTTGGCTTGAGGTAACCTTACCTGAAACTGATAAAGAACTTGTTGCGCAGGAAGAACTCGTCGAAGGAATGAATATCCTCTATGCTGACGACGATGTCATTGCAGTGGATAAGCCTGTGGGAGTGGCGGCACATCCAACGGTAGGCTGGGATGGGCCAACCGTCGTTGGTGGGTTAGCAGCTGCAGGGTTTAGGATCTCTACTTCTGGTCCTCCTGAGCGCAAAGGCATTGTCCAGCGTCTGGACGTGGGTACTTCTGGTGTGATGGTTGTTGCCGCATCAGAACAAGGCTATTCAGTATTAAAACGTGCATTTAAGCAGCGTACTGTGAAAAAAACATATCATTCTCTGGTACAGGGGCATATGGATCCGCTGCAAGGAACCATCGAAGCACCAATTGGGCGGCACCCTAGTTCAGGATGGCGTTTTGCCGTGACCAATGATGGCAAACACGCGGTGACGCATTATGAAACCTTGGAGGCTTTTGCTGAGGCATCATTGCTCAAGATCCATTTAGAAACTGGGCGGACCCATCAGATTCGTGTCCATATGTCTGCTTTGCATCGACCATGTTGCGGCGATCCTATGTATGGGGCAGATCCGGCATTATCGCGTCGCTTGGGGCTTAATCGGCAATGGCTCCATGCTGTATCTTTAGGTTTTTACCATCCGCATGATGGACGTTGGATGGAAATAGAATCGTCGTACCCTGCTGATTTACAACATGCCCTCGATATACTCAGGTGTGATTAAAGGAAGAGCTACTGTGAAAAGTGATCGCTTTTATGGTGTCGCCGCAACAGTTGCTTTAGTGCTTTTTTGTGTTGTGGGAATTATCGTTGGTGAGCAAAAATATGATGGTACGCCACCTGTTAACGGGGATATGGTAGGGCAGGAAGAAGGCGAAACATTATCAGAATACGTGCAGCGTGCGGCGCAAAGCCTAGCTCATGCACAGCAACCAGCCTTTGCTTTTGTTTATTTTCGTACTCCTGTTACTGCACATGAGGCAGCTCAAGTAGTAGAAAATGCTCAGATTACTCGGGTTAATGCGGCGATAACAGTTATTGGCTCTATTGCTGAGCTACCCGAACCGAGTGCAGGGGTAAGTAGGCAACAATTACTAGAACAACAGCTAAAAATGCGTGGTTATGTCGATAGCATTAGAGGATTCATTGTGTATGACGATGGTGATTCTTTGCGTCAATTAGCAAAAAACGAAGCAGTGTTGAGCATAGAAGTATTACCTGAGGACGCCAGATGGGGTTTCTTTGGGATTCGCCCTATTTTTCACCAGAATTAGCACGTTTTTGTTTTCTACTGAACAAGAAAGTATCTAAAAGATAGAGCGATACCGAAATCCAGATGATGACAAAGCCAAGCCATCGGATTACATCAAGTTGTTCATGTACCACAATCACTGCCCACAGCATCTGAATACTAGGCGTGATGTATTGAAGCATACCGATCGTCGAGAGCTGTGTCTTGTGTGTGGCAGCACCAAAGAGCAGTAATGGTATTGCAGTGATAAATCCTGAAGAAATAAGTAGTAGCGAGTGCGTCATACCGCCTTGTATAAAAGTACCAGTGCCATTGAGGGCAAGAAAGATGAGATAACCGCAGGCGAGAGGAGTAAGCACGAAAGTTTCTCCGGCAACCGATGCTGAGGCGGACAGAGGAAGTCCTTTTTTCAACAAGCCATAAAAACCAAAACTGAAGGCGAGCAGTAACGCTAAAATAGGTGGTTGAGAGCTTGCTAGTGTCAAAATAATAACGGCAAGTGTGCTGATCATAATGGCAATTTTTTGTAAGAACCGCAATCGTTCGCCAAGGAAAATCATCCCAAGGATCACACTGACCAATGGGTTAATGAAGTAGCCTAGTGCGGCTTCTGAGACATGACCAGAATTCACTGCGACGACATACACGAGCCAATTCGTAGCGATCAGTAATGAGGCTGCTGCTACCCGTAACCATACTTTTGCCGATGCGTTGCGCAGCTCTTGCCACCGTCGGGTGCATAACAGGAGAATGAACATGAATACACATGTCCAGACAATGCGATGTGCAATAACCTCAAGTGCGGTAGCAGGTTTGAGCAAGGGGAAATAAGCAGGAAAAATCCCCCACAACAAATATGCGAGTATGCCATACACCATGGTCTGTAGATATTAGCCCAAAGTGCGTTGTGGTGGTTTGCCAGGATTGAATAGTGCTTGAATAGTGCTTGAACAATGCTTGACTGCTGGCGATTTTATTGGTTGAAAGTAGCGTGAACAGCAGCTATGCGAAGATGAGATGGGTGCTCTAGACTCTGTTTCATGGCAAAAAAATCTTCTTTCGTTCATCTTCATAATCACACGGAGTATTCCATGCTCGATGGTATGGCGAAAGTTGATTTATTGGCTGAGGAAGTAAAACGACTAGGAATGCCCGCTGTGGGCATGACAGATCATGGCAATATGTTTGGCTCCGATGCTTTTTACCGAGCTATGACAGCAGCTGATATTAAACCAATCATTGGTATTGAGGCGTACATGGCGCCAGATTCTCGTTTTAATAAGCAGCGTGTTCGTTGGGGTGAACCGCACCAAAAAGCTGATGATGTCTCAGCATCTGGCGCATATCTGCACCAGACCATGCTTGCTGAAACCGCTGAGGGATTGCATAATCTTTTTTATCTTTCCTCTATGGCTTCTTATGAAGGTCAGCTTGGTAAATGGGCGCGAATGGATGCGGAAATTATTGCCGAACATTCGACGGGGATCATTGCCACTACTGGTTGTCCTTCAGGAGACGTGCAAACCAGGCTAAGGCTGGGGCAATTCGACGCAGCTCTCGAGGCTGCAGCAATGTGGCAGGATATTTATGGGAAAGATAATTATTTCCTTGAGCTTATGGATCATGGGCTTGATATTGAAACTAGGGTGCGCAATGAGTTATTAGAAATTGGTCGTAAACTTAATTTGCCACCATTAGTTACTAATGATTGCCATTATGTTTTGGAATCACAGGCTCAATCACACGAAGCCATGTTGTGTGTGCAAACTGGTAAAACAATGAGCGATCCTGATCGCTTTAAGTTTGATGGTACTGGTTATTATGTAAAATCTGCGCAGCAGATGCGACAGACGTGGGATGACTTAGTCCCAGATGCGTGCGACAACACCTTATGGATTGCAGAGCGCATACAGGATTATGGGGAAATCTGGCAGCCGCATACTCACGATCGTATGCCGGTTGCTGATGTGCCAGAAGGTCACACCCCAACTAGCTGGTTGCGTGAGCAGGTCATGAGTGGTCTGCAGGAACGCTTTGATGGTGCCGAAGTGCCTCGAGAATATATTGAGCGCGCAGAATATGAAATTAATGTTATCGATATGAAGGGGTACCCTTCCTACTTCCTTATCGTCGCAGAGCTTATTAAATATGCACGATCAGTCGGTATTCGTGTGGGGCCTGGACGTGGTTCAGCTGCTGGAGCTTTGGTTGCTTATGCGCTCACGATTACCAATATCGATCCAATGGAACACGGTTTGCTGTTCGAGCGATTCTTGAATCCAGAGCGACCATCAGCACCTGATATTGATATTGACTTCGACGATCGTCGCCGCGGTGAAATGGTGCGTTATGCATCTGAGCGTTGGGGTGAGGATAAGATCGCGCAGGTTATTACTTTCGGTACCATTAAAACAAAGCAGGCTATTAAAGATTCTGCACGTGTACAGTTTGGGCAGCCTGGTTATCAAATTGCAGATCGCATTACCAAAGCACTTCCACCAGCGATTATGGCAAAAGATATTCCGCTGTCCGGCATTATGGATCCAGACCATCCTCGCTATAGCGAAGCCGGTGAAGTGCGTGGCTTGATCGAAACTGATCCAGATATTAAGAAAATCTATGATACTGCGCGTGGTTTAGAAGGCGTGGTACGCCAAACAGGCGTGCACGCTTGTGCAGTGATTATGGCTTCTGTTCCTTTATTGGATTGCATTCCTATGTGGAAACGCTCCCAGGATGGGGCGCTGATTACTGGATGGCCGTATCCAGCGTGTGAAGCAATTGGTTTGCTGAAGATGGATTTCTTGGGGTTGCGCAATCTGACAGTGATTGGTGATGCCATCGAAAACATCAAAATTAACCGTAATGAAGATGTTGATCTTGAAGCACTTGATACTGATGATCCCAAAGTATATGAGTTGCTTTCTAGGGGAGAGACACTTGGAGTGTTTCAGCTGGATTCTGGTGGTATGCAGGAGCTACTTAAGCGAATGCAGCCAACGGGGTTCAATGATATCGTGGCGTCTTTGGCTCTTTATCGCCCAGGTCCGATGGGTGTGAACGCGCACTGGGATTATGCTGATCGCAAGAATGGGCGTAAACCAATTGAGCCAATTCATCCCGAGTTAGAAGAACCACTGCATGATATTTTGGCGGAAACGTATGGTCTTATTGTGTATCAAGAGCAGATCATGGAGATTTCTCGAAAAGTAGCAAATTACACCGCTGGTGAAGCCGATGGTTTCCGTAAAGCGATGGGTAAGAAGAAAGCAGATGTGCTTGCTGCTCAATATGAAAAATTCTCTGCTGGGATGCACTCCAATGGGTATTCGCAGGCAGCGGTAGATGCGCTATGGGGCACAATTGAGCCTTTCGCGTCTTATGCGTTTAATAAGTCCCATGCTGCAGGATATGGTTTAGTTTCTTATTGGACTGCGTATCTTAAAGCAAACTACACAGCGGAATATATGGCTGCGCTCCTTACTTCGGTTGCTGATAAGAAAGATAAGTCAGCTATTTATCTTTCAGATTGCCGTCACTTGGGTATTTCTGTTCTTTCTCCTGACGTTAATGAATCCGCTTTTAACTTCTTACCTGTGGGCACTGATATTCGTTTTGGCTTGGGGGCAGTGCGTAATGTTGGTGAGGATGTGGTGGCCTCAATCATCAAAACCCGCAAAGAAAAGGGATTATTCAAGGATTTTTCTGATTACCTCGATAAGATCGATGTCATTGCGTGTAATAAACGTGTTACTGAGTCCTTGATTAAAGCAGGGGCTTTTGACTCGATGAATCATTCTCGTAAAGGCATGGTGATGGTTCATGATGATGCCATTGATTCTGTGATCAGCACTAAAAAAGCAGCGGATAAAGGGCAATTTGATCTTTTCGCAGGTTTTGGCGGGGAAGATACTCCTGTGGAGAATATCTTTGCTGTCCAGGTTCCTGAGGACAAGTGGGATCGCAAACATGAGTTGGCATTAGAACGAGAAATGCTGGGACTTTATGTATCAGGTCACCCATTGGATGGTTTTGAGCAAGCTCTTGAGGCACAAACAGATACTGCTTTAACGACGATTCTCAGCGGCGAATTAAAAAATGGTACTGAGGTACTCGTCGGCGGCATTATTTCTAGCGTGGATCGACGCTTCTCCAAAAAAGATGGTTCGCCGTGGGCGATTGTTACCATTGAAGATCATCATGGTGCTGCCGTGGAATTACTGGTGTTCAATAAAGTGTATGCCTTAGTAAGTTCGCAAATCGTGGAAGACAATATCATCTTGGCGAAAGCACATATCTCGATCCGCGATGATCGAACCTCATTATTCTGTGATGATATGAAAGTACCTGAACTTGGTCCTGGTAATGGCTCAGGTCTACCATTGCGCTTGACCTTGCGCACTGAGCAATGCACCATGAACACTATTGCTAAGCTCAAGCAGGTGCTTTTAGCTAATAAGGGCGAATCTGATGTGTATCTGAACTTGGTCAATGGTGAGGAATCATCCATGATGATTTTGGGCGAACACTTGCGGGTGAATCGTTCTGCTTCATTGATGGGAGATCTCAAAGCGACAATGGGACCTGGCATTTTAGGCTAAGAGATATAACCTAGAGCTCCACATCTGCCCAGACACCCAGGTGATCTGTTCCTTGTACATTCACAGTACCGCCATCAGCACAGCGTGCTGTGCTGAGAATATGATCAATGCGAATAACTGGTAGTGTCTGCGGCCATGTGGGCTTGTGCGCGAGATGACCAGTACAATCTGCTAAACCTAGTTCACGGTACTGCGGGTGGGCACGCGTGGAATTAAAATCCCCAAGGAGCACAAGGTCAGCATTGTTTGATTGCTGTTGTCTAGTAGAATGCGCCCAGCGTGCTAAGGATTCTAGCTCATTTGACCATAGTTTATTAGTGCCATTGGCTAGCAGGGGAGCCACGGGGTGAACACCGACAATGCGAGTCCCCTGGGCAAGTTCTAGTTGTGGCATTTGGGCAATGGTCATGTTGTCGACCATAGTGAATGTCCATGTGTTGTCGCGTTGGAGTTTTTCTAGGTAAGGGGCAGATACAAGGGTCACTACTGCACTAGCGCCACCGCCTGGTTGCGCTTCATTGAGCGCAGTATAACCGGTGTGTTCTGCTATAGCTGCTACCTCTTCAGGGTTTGTCTCAATGAGAATTAGTATGTCAGGGGATATTTCGGTGACTTTTTGGGCGATGATGCGGTCATCAGCATGAGCAAAGAAGGTATTAAGGCTCATGACACGAGTTGTGGGTTTATGCGCAGATTGAAATGGCATGGGAACTCGAGGAATAAGTACAACGCTGAGCATGGCTATGATCAGGATAATGAGTGCGCGTCGAAAAGAACGCAATAATCCTATACCTGTAATCAGTGTTATTGCGCCAAGGAAAGCACTGGCTTGGATTTGCGGAACTGGGAGAGCACTGTCAGCGTAATGTTTGGGAAGAATAATCGTGCCAAACCAGATAAAACCGATCAGGATGAGTAAAAAAGCAATGATACGACGGACATTATTGGTAAGGGATTGGTTTTTATCTTGTGAGGCTGCCATGAACGCGAGTCTACTTGAACGCTTTATCGACCAGTGCGCAGATTGGTATCAAAATAGTACCAATCTGGTGTCGATTAGCTATCAGATAGGTAAAAAGATAATTCGGTACTAGTATCTATCAGCATGGGTAGTTCTGCGGAAACAGACAAAGAAACAATACATAACGTAGGGTCTGGCGAAAAAGACAACAATAACAACAATGGAGTACGTGCTGCTGATATTCAGGTAGCTCAAGCACGAATTTCGGCGTTTATTGCGCCAACACCATTGCAGTATTGTCCGCGGCTGTCACAACTGACTGGGGCTCAGGTGTATCTCAAGCGCGAGGATCTTCAAGATGTGCGTTCCTATAAGATTCGTGGTGCGGTCAATGCGATCTCACAGCTGAGCAATAAACAACGCGAAATGGGTATTGTGGCTGCTTCTGCTGGCAATCACGCACAAGGAGTGGCTTTTGCCTGCCGGTCTTTAGGCATCCATGGGCGCATTTATGTACCAGCAGCAACGCCTAAACAAAAGCGTGATCGCATTATTGTTCATGGTGGCGAGTATGTGGAACTTATTGTTACCGGTGCTAATTTTGACGAGGCTGCTCAAGCAGCGCGTGCCGACGCAGCTCGGACAGGCGCTACAATGGTTGAACCTTTTGATAATCGAGACACCATTATCGGGCAAGGAACAGTGGCTGCTGAGATATTGTCACAGCTTACTGCGCTAGGAAAATCACTTGATAGTATTGTGATTCCCGTCGGCGGTGGAGGATTGATCGCGGGTAATCTCAGTTATTTAGCAGATATGGCTCCTCGTACCGCGGTGATTGGTGTGGAACCTGCAGGTGCAGCATCCATGACTGCTGCCTTAACCGCAGGTCAGCCAGTTACTCTTGAAACAGTTGACTCTTTTATAGATGGTGCAGCGGTAAAGCGTATTGGGGATCTTAACTATGACATTCTAGAAAAGAACCAGGGACGTTTGCACCCGCTCAAAGTCAGCGAAGGCGCAGTATGTACTGAGATGATTCATCTTTATCAAAATGAAGGTATTATTGCTGAGCCGGCTGGTGCATTATCTGTGGCGGGCTTAATGGAGATGAAGTTTTCCCCTAATGACGTGGTGGTATGTATTATCTCCGGTGGAAATAACGATATTTTGCGTTATTCCGAGGTGATGGAACGCAGTCTTGTGCATCGTGGATTAAAGCATTATTTTTTGGTCAATTTCCCGCAAGAACCCGGGCAATTGCGTGCATTTTTGAGTGATATTCTCGGTGAAGACGATGACATCACCCTCTTCGAGTACCTCAAGAGAAATAATCGCGAAACTGGTACTGCTTTGGTGGGAATTGAAATGGGCAATGCGGCTAATTTGACTGGTTTATTAGAACGTATTGTTGATTCTGGTATTGATTGTCGCAGGTTAGAGCCAGATTCTGCAGAATATGGTTATCTTGTAAGGATTTAATGGTGACACCAAGGCATTATGATCGACCTGCACCTGGTGAATACCATAGCGAGACAGAAATAAAACGCTCTAAATTTCTCTGTTTCATCTCAGCGGCTCCTGATGAACAAGGCGCAAGAGAGTTCATAGCCCAGATTAAACGACGATATCCCGATGCTAGGCATCATTGCAGTGCTTTTATCGTAGATGGTAGTAATACTCATCCAACTCAGCGCTCTAATGATGATGGTGAGCCAGCAGGAACTGCTGGTAATCCTATGCTTGACGTCCTAAACGGTAGTGGACTACGTGATATTGTCGCAGTGACTGTTCGTTATTTCGGAGGGATAAAATTAGGCACTGGTGGGCTAATCCACGCCTATTCCCACAGTGTTTCTTCTTGTTTAACTCAGGTGAGAACTTGTCGTCGTAGTGTACGAGAGCTCTACCAGGTAAGTATTTCTTATGAACAAGCCGGTAGAGTAGAAGCATATTTGCGTGACCGTGATTTTAGCGTCATAGCTAGTGAATACAATACTGGGGTAGACTTAACCCTTGCGGTGGTTCCTGGTACTTATGATGATTTAGCTAATACTTTGGCTAATTTAACCTCAGGAACAGCTACAATAAGACAACGTGGTGAGAGCTGGATAGACGAGAAGGGATAAGAATGTCGTTACAACATAGACCAAATAACCCTATCGAGTTACGTAAACAAGCTGTACGTCGTAATGCGGCCAAAGCCCTTATCTGCGTGGGTGGTGGCGTAGTTGGTGGGTTATCTCTCGGATTCTTATTAGCATCACAGACACTTATGGTGCTTGGCTTTGTTATCGCTGTAGTTGGCGGCGCTTTCTATGCCAATAAAGTGCGTTCTATTATCAATCAACGTGATAACTACTAAAAAATAAAAGCATGATGGAGGATACTTTACCCACTAACCCAGTGCGTATTGATGCCTGGGTGTGGGCAGTTCGCTTGGTAAAGACTCGCTCTCAAGCAATACAGGCGTGTAAAGCAGGGCACATCAAGTTAGCTGGTAAGGCGGTCAAGGCTTCGCAATCCATTACTCCTGGTGATCGTGTAAGAGTATGGGTGGATCATCGTGAATATGATGTGGAAGTAGTGCATACTATCAAAAAACGAGTAGGGGCACAGATTGCGCGAAGTTGTTATGTGGATCATTCGCCACCGCCTGTGCCACGAGAGATCATTATGTCTATGCCTAGAAGAGATCGTGGAGCAGGTCGCCCTACGAAAAAAGAACGACGCGAAATCGATCGATTACGTGGCAGACGTGAGCATTTCTAATCTATGCTTGAGTTTTGCTGGACGATGTAGGGCTCGCTTGCCAATTTTTTCTGTTTTCTTAATATGATCTTCGCGATAGCGATAGAGCAATAAGTCATCAATAATTCTTATTTGACCAGGTTGAAACCGATACTTAAAAGCACTTGATACTGCCTCAATATCCTGGTCATTAAGTAGGGAACGCAAGCTAGCTACACTTGTTATATCGTGTGCGGTGAGTAATTCATCGAGGAAACGATAATCTTGCATACGTGATTGAGGGAAACGCGTACCGACGATCATCGCAAGAATACCCGGTAAAGTTTGCGGGCTTAGCTCAAGGTCATTGTCTTGTGGTGTTTCTGGTTGCTTAATTGCTGCAATCTGATCAAATTGCTGATCCGCCAGCTCAATAAGTCCTGCTGCAAGAGTAAACGCACGATCAATCCGTGGATCCAATTCTTGTTGATTACGCTTATAACGAATATCATGCTCAAACTCTGCCCAGGCATGCTGAAGTACAGTACGAATTTGCACCTCGAATTGGTGCCCTGCGTAGCTGCTTAGTTCTTGAGACGCATGATCTACTTCAAGAATAAGATGGTGTGAGCCATACCCAAACCCACCAGCAATACGTGTTTGCGCAGCTTTATCGACGGAACGGTGCACGATAAACGTATCTTTGAGTACCTCAACAATTTGGGGAATATCTGTGGAATGAAAAGTGGTGATGCGTATGCCAATCAGGTCATGAATATCATTCCATGGCTGTGGGTACATAAGTTCGCCACTGGCAGTGCGCTTTTTTGCTTTTGCTTTGAGCGACTGCCATTCTTTGAGCCGTCCACTGACTCTATCGAAGGTTAAACCTGCGTCGGACAGCACATCTTCGATAGTATCGACAAGATCGTCAGGTGCATCAGGATGTGCATTGACGAACTTTTGATAAAAGCTATGCAATCGCTGCAGTTGAGCTTGTGGCACGATACCTCCGAGATGAAAGATGATGAAGATGGCATGGGATATTCAACGACATTTTATTATCTTCTTTATCCCACACTAATAGCACATTGAGCGTGTTGCGGGAGTACATGGGTAGGAAATCCCTGGGCACAATAAAAAACCGGCGGAATGCGGTGTGGATGGTGTGCGCAAAAATGTTCCGTTATCCAGGTACTTAATGAAGAATGATGCCCAGGTTGTGGGATTGGCTCAGCAAGGAGCATAGAATTATCAGGTGCATAATAGGCTAATGGTGCACCAAGCAATTGGGAAAAGTGTTTATCCAAAATACTAAAACTTAAGGGGTGGGCAAGCCATGACCCAATTGCGCTGCCGTGGGCGCGTATTTGGATACCAGTTGTTGCGCGAGAACTAAGGTAACTGCTTGGTCGATGCGAAAAACATATCCCTTGGGGACGCGTTGCCACGCGGATAGTATTCTGAGCACCTAAATCCCAGGCTTGTTTGATACTGAGCTGTAGCTGAGCAAGCTCGGTATAGCATAATCGTTTTCCACCCAGGCTAAACGTAGCGGCTAAATAGGGGGATAAGGAAATTGATGCATGAGAGGTATCAAAGTGCTGACTATGAGTTTGTGTGCGTTGTTTCCACGGCACAGGTGTTAGTTCTAGAAAGAGTTGCTCGACATTGGCAATATCGGTCATAGGAGGGTCCTTACACTATCAGTAGTATTTGTTGATTCTTTGATAGGGAATAGACGGATTGGCTATGACTATGGTTCCTCAGTTGAGCAAGAAAACTTAGAATGGTGGTTGTTCTTCTTCTATCTGAGTGGGGTCGAGTCCCAGAGCGTCGAAAAGCTCTCGAGAGGTCCACATGGTAATGTCTTGTCCTTTCCCGATAAGTTCTTCGGCACGTTTTTGCTTAGTGGTGATGGATTCCCATGCTCCGATAGCAAGTAACGTGGTTTTCTTTGTTACATTCTTGGCAATGATTCCACCTTGGTAAGCGATTTTTTCCCACAGCACTGCTTTATCGAAAGGCGAGAAATCTCCAGTGAGCGTAATACATTGTCCAAATAAAGGTGCTTGTGGATCGGCATGTTCATTAGGTTGCGGGATGTTTTCTGGTGTTGCTGCTTTTTCCCATTTATTACGATTGTGGCGAGAATTATTTTCGTGCTTTTCTTTTCCGACCCTAGATCCTGCCGTAGAGTCATCAGCTGAATGAGCGTTGTTCGTTGCGTCGTCAGTGATATAGGCGCTTGGTTGTTTGAGCACCGGGTACACACGATCCGCATTGAGGGAACCAAGATTAAAATGAAAATGCTCATATAGTCCCCGAATAGAACCCTCATAGTGTGCTTTTTGCGCAATCCCCAAAACAATTTCAGCACAAGCGAGCGCGTCTGCACAGGCATCATGGTGATCATGGAAATCGATCTGGAAAAACTGTGCCAGAGTAGGGAGCTTGTGATTTTCCACTCCAAGGTGTGCTGCTCGCGACAGAGTGAGGGAACACCCAAAAGCTAAGGTAGGAATGGGTGCACCTGCGGCCTGGGCAGCTCGTCGTAATGCTGTCATGTCGAATTGAGCATTATGCGCTATAACTATGAGATCGCCAATATACTCCACAACTTCGCCTAGTACCTGGGCAAATGGTGGTTCATCAACTACAGTCTCAGCAGTAATATGATGAATCGCGGTATTCATGGGATCAAAATAAGAAAGACTTGCTGGGGGTTGGCACAGCCATGATCGCTTGTCGACGACCACCCCAGCACGTACAATTGCTACTCCGATCTGGCAGATAGAACCCCAATCGCTATTAGCAGTCTCTACATCGAGAGCAGCAAAATTAAGTTCATGCTCTTCTTCTTGTTGTGGTTCTTCTTGCGGCTCTGGCTCAGGATCTGGGTGCTCATCAGGGAGAGAACCCATTTGTGCTTGGTGCAGCAGGTCGAGAAAGCGCTGTTGCCTTTGTGCGGTACCGGGAGAAAAAGTAAGTTCAGTTATGGTGCCTTGAGTAGAATGGATACGCACTGTGCCATGCTGAAAAGCAGTTGCTTGTTCGCTCAGTTCTGCTGTCGTAATTTCGGCAATATCTAGGCTGCGTGCTTCTTGTCCTAGTGCTGCAAGCAGAACTGTTGGGCGCATGATAAGGTGCTGTAGCGTTATCTCTAGTTCTACACCGTGTGCGCGTATATGTGCTGTCATAATGCCAACGAGGCCTTTCTGGTTCTGTTTCCTTTAGGGGATCCACACGCTAGTAGCGTTGTGCTGGGGCAGGTGCGTAATCATCGTGGGCAGGTGGTTGCTGAACTGGTGCTTCTAATCTCAACAGCATTGTTGATCTACTTGGAACAGTAATAGTGCCTTGAGCTGGAATAATAAGTGGTTCCTTGGGGTAGCCGATTGGTTCGGTAGTATCAACAATGAGTTTCCATTGTTGCCCGAATTGCTCATCTGGGGTACTAAACACAATGTCATCATGGTGTGCATTGAACATGAGTAAGAAAGAATCATCCACAATGGTGCGTCCACGCTCATCTGGTTCAACTATGGCATTGCCATTGAGATAGACCATGAGCGATTTACCAAAAGCAAAATCCCAATCATCTTGGGTCATCAATTTTCCAGAAGGGACCAGCCAAGCAATATCGCGCTCATTGGCCTCATGGTGCCCCAATGGACCTCCGGCTAAGAACCGTCGTCTGCGGAAAACTGGATGGTTATGCCGAATTTTAATGAGCCGCTTCGTAAATTCAAGCAGCGCTGCGTTTTCTTCGGCTAGCGACCAGTCAATCCACGATAGCTCATTATCTTGGCAGTAGACATTGTTATTGCCGTTTTGGCTACGACCAATTTCGTCCCCATGAGCAATCATCGGTGTGCCTTGACTGAGTAGGAGAGTGGTCAAGAAATTACGGCGTTGGCGTGCTCGCAGTGCCCGCACGTTTGGATCATCAGTATGGCCTTCGACACCGCAATTCCAGGAGCGATTGTAGCTTTCGCCATCTCGGTTTTCCTCCCCATTGGCATCATTGTGTTTGTCGTTATAACTGACCAAGTCAGTGAGCGTGAAACCATCGTGCGCCGTAACAAAATTGATGGATGCTGTCGGTCGCCTACCGTTATGGGCATAGAGATCAGAAGAACCAGTAAGACGCGAAGCAAATTCACCCAAGGTAGCTGGTTCACCTCGCCAAAAATCTCGGACAGTGTCACGGTATTTTCCATTCCATTCTGTCCACAGGGCAGGGAAATTGCCGACTTGGTATCCGCCTTCCCCTACATCCCAAGGCTCAGCAATCAGCTTGACCTGCGAAACAATAGGATCTTGCTGCACTAGATCAAAAAAAGAGGCGAGCTTATCGACGTCATGCAGTTCACGTGCCAGAGTTGCAGCTAAATCAAACCGGAAACCGTCGACGTGCATCTCTGTGACCCAATAGCGCAAGGAATCCATGATTAATTGCAAAGAATGGGGATGGCGCACATTCAAGGAATTACCGGTACCGGTGTAGTCCATATAACGCGCTTTGTCTTGTGCTACCAAGCGATAATACGCTGCATTATCAATTCCACGGAAAGCAATGGTGGGACCGAGATGATTACCTTCTGCAGTGTGGTTGTAAACCACATCGAGAATGACCTCAATGCCTGCTTCATGCATGGTACGCACCATACTCTTGAACTCGCTTACAGCACCGCCTGCTTTCTGGCTGGCAGCATAATCAGCGTGAGGTGCGAAAAAACCAAAGGTGTTATAGCCCCAATAGTTACGCAATCCAAGATCACGGAGCCGATCATCATGCAAGAACTGATGTACCGGCATAAGCTCAATTGCCGTAACACCTAGGTCTTGCAGATAATGAATGATTGCCGGGTGGGCTAAACCAGCATACGTACCACGTAAGTGTTCTGGCACTTCTGGATGCGTCATTGTCATGCCTTTGACATGGGCTTCATAAATAACGGTTTTATTATCTGGAATCCGTGGCGGTCGATCTGCACCCCAATCAAAAAACGGATTGACCACGACAGAGAGCATGGTATGCCCTAAACTGTCTTGAGTGTTGCGCGCCTGGAGATCATCAGGATTGGTGATGTCGTAGCTAAAAAGTGAAGGGTCGCCATCAAATTCACCGTCGAAAGCGCGTGCATAAGGATCAACTAATAATTTTGCCGGATCACAGCGAAGCCCTTGCGTGATGTCATATGGCCCGTGTACTCGGTACCCATAGCGCTGACCCGGAATAATGCCGGGAAGATAGCAATGCCAAATATGATGGTCACATTCTTCGAGCGTAATTCTTTCTTCCTTACCAGCCCGATCGATGAGACATAACTCTACGCGCTCTGCCACTTCGGAAAAGAGGGCGAAATTAGTGCCTGATCCATCATAAGTAGACCCTAAAGGATATGCCGATCCAGGGTAGACAATTCGATTCATATCCTGGTCACTTATAGTTTCTTGGCTCATATTTGGAGATTTTACCCTGTTTTATCCTAGAGACGAGATCAGTGGCTTATAGCGCCGTTGATGATAAGCCTAATGCCTGCTAAAAAAGATTCATCGCCGTGCGACTCTCGCTCAGGTGATGGCGAACTCATGCTGATTTCTACATCATGACGTTGTTGTTGGAGTTGTTCTACTGTAGTCGCACCAAGAATAAAATGAACAGTTGTTTGCACAACGGTTTCTCGTAATGCACTAGGGCAAAAATCTAGGGTGAGCATGAGTTGTTGTTCTAGTTCTTGTCGCAGATGTTCGTCCGCAAGCGCAGCACCAATTAATTCTGCACCGTCACGGTAACTAAGCATGAGGGTGCGCAATTGCGTGCAGGTTGTGATAAATCGGTGTGAGGTACTTGCAGGGGAGGAAACCGGAGTGGTATTTGCGAGAAAAGGCTTTAGTATTTCTCTGGCAGTAGCGTCGATAAGCGCTTGCTTATTCTGGAAATGCCAATAAAGAGCACCTGGGGCAACACCTAATTGGCGGGCTAAACGACGCATCGTCATATCAGCTAACCCATAAGAATGAAGAATATCGAGACTTGTCTTTATGATGAGGTCTTTACTCAACTGCACTTTTTCCAGAGTAGTCCAAAGCAGTCTAAAAATAATCCTAAAAGTAGAGACATGGATGACATGGGTTAGGGTGGAAAAGAAACGAAAATGTCCAACGCAGAGATAGTCTTTGCATAGGGTTTATAGCGTTTGTCTACAATGTCCCTACAATGGTGCTCAAAGAAACAGTAGTTAACAGTAGTTAGAGGAGAACAATAGTGTCACACCACAACAACATCAGGTTCAGCAAGCGCAATGCCAGGAAAACAGCGATTGTGATGCTTTGCGCTGCATCAACTTTTACACTTGTTGCGTGTGGCAATGATAAAGACTCTGCCGCATCTGCTGGCAGTTCTGCAACGTCGTCATCAGCGAAAACGACCGCAAGTTCAGCAGCAACTACCACAGAACACAGCGAAACCAGTGCTGCGTTAGAGTCATCACCTGCACCGGAATCAACTTCTGTAGCAGAACCATCGCATAATGTGGCACCAGAGCAACCACAAGGTCAAGCACCAACTCCAGCAGATGCTGCTGCACCTGTTGCACCTGCTGCGCCACCAGCTCCAGTGGAGCCGCCGGTTCCTCTGGGAAATGATGTGACAGCTCCTGGTGTTGCTGAGGTTAATGGTGGACCAGCTACACCAGAAGATGCCGCTGCAATTGAAGCGTTAGAACGTAATATCTCTCAAGCTACAACATTGCGCGAGTATGTTTCTTATGTTCCCAATAACACCTGTCGTCAGGTGCAAGCAGAACGTGGGGGCGAAGCTGCAATGAATACAGACTCAGTACCAGATACTCCATTGGCGCAGGTACCTGCATACCAGCAAGCTAATCCCACTATTGACAAGGTGAGCAATATCAAAGTTGAGGGTGATACAGCCTCGGCTCAGGTAACAGCAAGCACTGGTGGTACTCCTACCACAGCAACCCATCGTTATCTTAAAGAGGATGGGCGCTGGAAGTTCTGTAAGTAAAGTGATCACCCGCAAAGAGAATGAGAGAGTGCCTTGGGCTTAACAGCAACAAAACGCAGTGTGCATTCCTATGCCAGTGTGGTGCTTGCAAGCATTGCTCTTTTTGCTCTATGCGGGGTTATCTGGGCTGTTATCCGCCCCAGCTATCAGGTGACTGTTCTTGAGGACGGGCAAGGACAGTTAGGTGATGAAACCAACATAGAGTTTAGATCTTTTTTCTGGTTCAGTCTTGTTACTGTGATTGCAGCCTTGGTACTTAGTATCGGGGTATTTCACCGCATCCGTCCACGCAGCGTCATAATGATGTGGTGGCTTGCATTATGGACGCTCATTGGTTCTTTCGTATGCTTAAAAGTGGGCACTTCAGTCAGCGTTATGCTCTACGGGGTAAGTCAAAGCGATATTAGTGCTCTTGTCCCAGGGGAGCATATATCGTATGTTCCACCTTTTGAGAGCGGAATTGCGGTTTTCTTTCTGAGCCCTTTTGTCGCGGTATTGTCCTATTGGCTTGGTTGCCTAGTATATGTTGCTCCCGACGCAATGGATATGCCAGATGCAACTGTGGCAGTTGAAAAGTTTGATTCACATACTCGTGCAGATATTCCTACTCCTGTGCAGCGCAAATTATAATATCTATAGTGCTATCAAAGAACTGTATTGCAAGTAGGTGTAGCGTAGACAGTTCAAGTGAATCATGAAAGAAAAACTATATGCTCAATGTTATTGATTTGCGTGGTCACAATCCGACCACAAGCCAACTTCGGCGTGCCCTACCTCGTGGAAATACTGATATCAACGCTGTTCTTAGCACAGTGGAACCTGTGGTTGCTGCAGTACGTGAGCATGGTGCTCAGGCTGCGCTAGATTTCGGTGAAAAATTTGATGGTATTCGCCCAGAGCACGTGCGAGTGCCGAGCGAGATCATAGAGCAAGCACTAACCCAGCTTGACCCACAGGTACGCAGCGCTTTGGTAGAGTCGATTAATCGTGTTCGTACTGTACATCGTGAGCAATTGCCCACAACGCACACTACACAGCTTGCTCCTGGGGGGACGGTTACTGAGCGATTCATTCCAGTAGAACGTGTAGGTTTGTACGTTCCTGGTGGTCAAGCTGTGTATCCCTCCAGTGTGATTATGAACGTGATTCCTGCACAAGAAGCAGGGGTGGAGTCATTGGTTATTGCTTCTCCACCGCAAGCAGCGCATGGTGGTTATCCACATCCAACAATTCTTGCTGCTTGTGCGCTATTAGGTATTACTGAAGTGTGGGCAGTGGGCGGTAGTCAAGCCATTGCCCTGCTTGCCTATGGCGACGACGTCGAAAAGCTAGAGCCAGTAGATATGATTACTGGACCTGGAAATGTTTATGTTACTGCAGCAAAGCGGCTGGTTCGTTCTGTGGTAGGCATTGATGCCGAGGCAGGTCCTACAGAAATTGCTATTCTCGCTGACGAAAGTGCTCATCCTGTATGGGTTGCCTATGATCTCATTAGTCAAGCAGAACATGATGGTATGGCTGCTTCTGTGCTTATTACAGACTCGGAGTCACTTGCTCACGCAGTGCAAAAAGAAATTGCCCAGCGCTATGAGGTCACGCTGAATGCGTCGCGGGTTGCTCAAGCATTACAAGGTGAACAGTCGGGTATTGTTCTGGTGGATGATCGTGATACCGCGATTGGCGTCGCTAATGCTTATGCGGCAGAACATCTAGAAATTCATATGCAGGATGCTGCTGCGGTAGCACAGCACATTAAGCACGCGGGAGCAATTTTTGTTGGCGAGTTTTCTCCAGTTCCACTTGGCGATTATTCTGCAGGCTCTAACCATGTGCTTCCTACTTCAGGATCGGCGCGTTATAGCTCTGGCTTATCGACGCACACCTTCTTGCGAGCTGTTAATGTCATTGAATATAACCGAGATGCGTTATCGGAAATCGCGCCAACTGTGGTGGCATTAGCGCAAGCAGAGTCATTACCTGCACATGGTGAGGCGATTCGCGCTCGATTTGAGAACCTACCCACTAGCGCTGAATAAGAATTCATAAGAAACAAAGCACATAATCATAAGAGGGCACCCATGGAACAAGAAGAATACAATGCAACTGGCTCTATTTCTGTAGTTGATTTAGCTATTCGCGATGACCTACGTGGCAAGCAAGCCTATGGTGCGCCACAACTCAATGTACGGGTGCGGCTTAATACCAACGAAAATCCATATCCACCCTCCGATGCACTCATCGAAGAATTAGCACATCGTGTAGCGCGTCAGGCTCATGAGCTTAATCGTTATCCTGATCGTGATTGCGTGGAGTTGCGCCAAGAGTTGGCGGCCTATGTGACAAAACAAACCGGATATTCTGTCACAAAAGACAATCTTTGGGCAGCAAATGGCTCCAATGAGATCTTAATGCAGCTATTTCAGGCTTTTGGCGGACCTGGCAGAAAGGCTTTGGGGTTTTCCCCAAGCTATTCTATGCACCCTATTCTTGCAACTGGTGCCTATACCGAGTTCATTGATTGCCCTCGTGATGAACATTTTGATATTGATATGCGTGCAGCCCATGATGCAATCGTTGAGCATAAGCCGCATATTATTTTCATTACAACCCCTAATAATCCCACTGGCAATAGCACCAGCTTGGAAGACATTGAGCGCATTGTTCAGCTAGCGCCGGGCATTGTCATTATTGATGAGGCGTATGCAGAGTTCTCACAACAACCCTCTGCAGTCGTGTTGCTGAAAAAATATCCACACAAAGTGGTGGTGTCGAGAACCATGAGTAAGGCGTTTGACTTTGCTGGGGCTCGTCTGGGATATTGCGTTGCAGACCCTGCATTTATCGAGGCGTTGATGCTTGTGCGATTGCCGTACCATCTATCGGCTATTTCGCAGGTATCAGCGATTGTAGCGCTCCAACACAGTGATGACACTTTGGCTACCGTCGAAATGCTTGTTCAAGAGCGTGAACGCGTAGCAGGACAATTAGCTGCAATGGGGTTTTATGTGCTACCTAGCCAGGCTAATTTCTTATTCTTCGGGCTTTTCGACGATCAGGCTCAGGCATGGCAGGCTTTTCTTGAGGAACAAGTGTTGATTCGGGACGTGGGAATAACTGGGTTCTTGAGAGTGACGATTGGAACTCCAGAGGAAAATGATGCTTTCTTAGCAGCTGCAAAAAATGTTCTTAAAGTGGCCAATATAGACTGTGTGCGTAGACAAGGAGAATAATCATGACAACTAGCCCACAAGATGCTCAGGATAATGATATGCCTCATGTGCGTCGTGCCATGATACAGCGCACCACCAAAGAAACCGATATTAGTGTTGAGCTGAATCTTGATGGCACTGGAACCGTGGAAATCGATACAGGTATTGCTTTCTTTGACCATATGCTCACCGCTTTTGGAGTACATGGCGCTTTTGACCTTAAAATTAAAGCACAAGGTGACATCCACATTGATGCCCACCACACCATTGAAGACACAGCAATCGTACTTGGCCAAGCACTCGCACAAGCCGTTGGCGACAAAAAAGGCATGAGACGCTTTGGTTCCTGTCAGTTACCTATGGATGAAGCCCTCGTCGAAGCAATCGTTGATTTTTCCGGGCGCCCATATTTCGTTATGACCGGGGAACCAGAACATCTAGTGCACTCTGTTATTGGTGGACATTATGCGACGGTAATCAACGCGCATTTCTTCGAGTCGCTTGCTTATAATGCGGGCATCACATTACATATTCGTTGTCTTTATGGTCGGGATCCGCACCACATTACTGAGGCGGAATATAAAGCGGTAGCGCGTGCTTTCCGAGAAGCACTGAGTGCTGATGAGCGCCTAAGAGGTATTCCGTCTACTAAAGGAACATTGTGATACGAGAACTAGAGATAACATTCATGTACTATCCCAGGGACATCCTCGCGCAGACTATGGATGATTATGCCGAGTATGCCACGTTTTTTGCACGCAGCAGCAATGGCAGTGGGAATTATATCTTGGTCTATATCCTATTCCTCGTCGCTGGTCTTCTTGTTGGGGGAGTCTGGTCTGCATATAAAGCAGGTAATAAGCTCTTTGCTGTCATTTTGGCGCTATGCGCAGTTATTGCAGCGGCTGGAGGAGTGCTGTGGGCACTAGACTTCCTTGGCGGTTAACACTTATAGGCCTTATAGGCAATGTATAGGGGCAGGGAAACAATCGGGGGAAACATACAGTGTAAAACAGCACTGAGAGAGAAAAGGTAATGAGTATGAAAACTGTGGCGCTATTGGATTATGGTGCAGGAAATATCCGTTCAGCCTGCCGAGCACTCGAACGGGTAGGGGCACAAGTTGAAATAACCCAAGACCCACATATTGCTGTAGAAGCAGATGGATTACTTGTTCCAGGAGTGGGAGCCTACGCAGCTTGTATGCAGGGACTCAAAGCCATCAGAGGAGATCGTATTATTGGTCAGCGCCTTGCTGGATCGCGCCCAGTTTTTGGTATTTGTGTCGGTATGCAGATTCTTTTTGATCAAGGAGTAGAGCATGGGCAAGAAACCCAAGGATGTGGCCAATGGCCGGGAGTTGTGGAACAACTCAAGGCTGATATTTTGCCGCATATGGGGTGGAATACTGTTGTTTCTCCTGAGCAATCTGAACTTTTCTCTGGTCTAGATGCAGCTACGCGATACTATTTTGTGCATTCTTTTGGCGTACGACGTTGGGATTTTGTTGAAGATGGGCTAACACAACCGCCTCTTGTGACGTGGGCACAGCATGAAGATGACCGCTTTATTGCTGCTATAGAAAATGGTCCGCTGTGGGCAACACAGTTTCATCCAGAAAAATCGGGTGATGCCGGGGCACAGCTATTAGAAAATTGGTTAGCGCAGTTATAATCTTCACAGATAGCGAAAGACAAAGCGCAAGATAATAAGAGCAAGTAGGATCATTACACATGGCATTTACCCTCCTTCCCGCTGTTGATGTTGTTTCAGGGCAAGCAGTGCGTCTAGAAAAAGGTGCGGCTGGTACCGAAAAGTTTTATGGTAGTCCACTTGAAGCTGCACTCAATTGGCAGAGTCAAGGAGCACAGTGGTTGCATTTTGTTGATCTTGATGCTGCTTTTGGTCGTGGTTCTAATTATGAACTGATGGCGCAGGTCGTTGGCGCATTGGATATTGCTGTGGAATTAACGGGTGGCATTCGTGATGATGCTTCCTTGGAAAAGGCACTTGCCACTGGGGCACGTCGAGTGAATATCGGTACGGCAGCGTTAGAAAATCCAACCTGGATCGCACAGTGCATTGATAAGTATGGTGAGAAAATTGCTATTGATCTTGCCGTACTTGAAGAAAATGGGCAGTGGCGGGCACGTGGGCGTGGCTGGGTGAGTGACGGTGGCGATTTATGGGAAGTGTTGGAGCGTTTTGATTCCTATGGCTGCCAGCGCTTTATCGTGACAGATGTGTCAAAAGATGGGGCATTAAGTGGAGTTAATGTGGATCTTTTGCGTGAGGTTTCCGCAGCAACTGATGCACAAATTGTAGCTTCAGGGGGTATTTCAAGTATTGACGATATCCTTGCTGTGGCTCAGTATGAAAACGAAGGCATAGACTCTGCGATTATCGGAAAAGCCTTGTACGAAAACCGTTTTAGTCTCAAAGAGGCTCTTGAGGCGGTAGCAGGACAATAAGATGCACGATATTCGCGAGCTTTATCATATTGCTGAATCTGCAATAGCTGGGGCGGAAAAGATTTTTTGCGCTGGTATCCATAGGCAGACAGTGCAAGAGCTGAAAGCACGCGGCGATTTTGCTACTGACATTGATTTAGAGATTGAGCGCTACTTACGGACGCATTTATATGAAGCCACGGGGATTACCGTCGTAGGCGAAGAATATGGTGGTCAGCAGGGTTCCCCGCAATGGGTTGTTGATCCTATTGACGGCACAGCAAATTATGCTACGCATAATCCCATGTCTGCCATTTTGCTCAGTTTGCTTATCGACGATCAACCCGTCGTCGCGCTGACCGCAATGCCATTGTTATCGCAAACATTTGGTGCCTATAAGAACTCGCCTTTACTATGCAATGGACAACCATACCAGTACAATATGCGCTCTCGTAGGCGCTGTGCTCATGTGGGAATTGGTGCTATGGGGTCTGCTCATGATGAGATACCTAGCAGTGCTAGGCAGGAAATTTTCCAAAGACTCTGTACTACGTCCTTGCGCCCACGTATTACTGGTTCGGTAGGTATTGACCTTGCATATGCAGCAGCAGGAATTTTCGATGCTGCGATTAGTTTTAGCCCGAACATTTGGGATAATGCTGCAGGAGTGTTGTTGGTGCAAGCAGCGGGTGGAGTAGTAAGTGATTTGTCTGGCAAGCCTTGGCATCCTGGAGCCTGTGGATTGGTAGCTGGAAGTGCGGTAGCGCATGAAGAAATAATGAGTGTGCTTGCCTAGAATGTCAGCATTGAGATCCAGTATGCCAGGGAAAATGACAATAGCGGAAAATATAAGGGGATAAGTATATGGCAGTAGCAGTCAGAGTCATCGCTTGTCTTGATGTTGATCAAGGCAGAGTTGTGAAAGGAGTAAATTTCGCAGACCTCAAAGACGCCGGTGATCCGGTGGCATTGGCTGCTCGCTATGAGGCTGAAGGCGTGGATGAGCTGACGTTCTTAGACGTTTCTGCCTCGAAAGATGGTCGCGGTACGATGCTTGAGGTAGTACGTCGAACCGCAGATCAGGTTTTTATTCCGCTTACTGTTGGTGGAGGAGTACGTACTGCCGAGGACGTTCATGAATTACTACACGCGGGTGCAGATAAGGTCAGTGTGAATACTGCAGCCATTGCACGCCCAGAGTTGTTGCGTGAACTTTCTCAGCAATTCGGTGCTCAATGTATCGTATTGAGCATTGATGCGCGTCGTAGTGCAGATGGTAGTGCAACGTACCCTAGTGGTTTTGAGGTTACTACTCATGGTGGTACTCGTTCGGCAGGGCTTGACGCAGTGCAATGGGCACAGCAGGCTCAAGAATTAGGCGTGGGGGAGATTTTGCTTAATTCTATGGATGGCGATGGCACCAAGCAGGGGTTTGATCTTGAGCTCATCGAAAAAGTGCGTTCCGTGGTCACTATTCCCATCATTGCTTCTGGAGGCGCAGGTAGGGCTGAACATTTTCCACCTGCATTAGCAGCGGGAGCCCAAGCAGTGCTTGCCGCGTCGATTTTTCACTTCTGCGAAGTCTCGATAGCCGAGGTAAAAGATGCCTTACGTGAAAATCAGTGGGAGGTGCGCACCTATGAGCAACGAGGATAACCCAGCTCAGTATCAACTTGATCCTGCCATTGCACAGCGAGTGAAATTTAATGACCAAGGTCTTGTACCTGCTGTTGTTCAGTCTGAAACTCAAGAAGTATTGATGCTTGCGTGGATGGATGCACATGCTCTTGCTTATACCTTGGCTACGAGAAAAGGAACATATTACTCTCGGTCGCGTCAGCAATACTGGATCAAGGGGGCTACCTCCGGCAATGTTCAATATGTGCGGCAGGTACGCTTGGATTGTGATGGTGATACTGTGCTGATGGTCGTAGAACAAACCGGAGCTGCGTGTCACACAGGTACACGAACTTGTTTTGATGACGATGTGTTGCTTGAAGAATGATGGTGATCAGTGGTGGCTAAACAAAATATCAAAGCAGTTATCGGAATTCTTCTCGGCGGTGGCATCATATGGGCCTCATCGCGAATGCCGTGGATCTCAGTTGAGGCTTTCGACGATAAAGCAGGGCGCATTACCACTAGTGTTCGCGGTGCTCTATGGAGTAATGAGCTTACTGCATTTGCCTTATTGCTGGTGGCAGCTGCGGTAGTTTCTTTAGCTTTGCGACGGCTAGCCAGAAGAATAATTGCTGTCAATGCTGCGATTGCAGCGGCTTTAGGCGCATGGCCACCTATGCAATTATTACTGCATAAACCAGATTATGAACGCATAGTGCATTTGCTTTCCTCTGAGAATTCACGTTCGCGCGCGCAGGATCCAGTTGTTCTTAATGATTGGGCAGAGATTATCAGAGCAGATGTGCAGACTTTATCGTTGTGTGTGGCATTATTTGGTTGTGCTCTAGCTTTTGTAGCGGCAGTGGTGTTGGTGCTACGACCAGGTACGGATGGTGCGCGAGCCAATCAGTATGAGCGCAAAGCTCAACGTCGTCAGCGTATCCGTGAGGATCTCATTTCTGATCCTGAATCTGGGCGTGTGATTTGGGATGCGTTAGACGCAGATATCGATCCAACAAGTGACTCGTCTGGCTCATCGAGAATGCCTTGAATTCGTTATCTGCGGTGAAGGCGTTAGGCTATGAGAGTAAGGTGCCAGTTGGGCTATACCGGGTTATGGTGAAGGATCGCGTTATGACTACAGTATTCGATGAGATCATTGCTGGGGTTATCGAAGATGTATCTGCACGTGAAGCAGAAATTTCTTATAAAGAGATGAAAGCGCGTTCTTATGACTGTCCACCACCTCGTGATGCGATGGCCGCACTGAAAAATGTTGGTTGCAGTATTATCGCTGAGGTTAAGAAGGCGGCTCCAGGGCACGTCATTGCCCATACTATTGAGCCAACGGCACTGGCTGCAGAGTTTGAGGCCGGTGGAGCACATATGATTGCGTGTCAAACAGAACGGCGGAATTTTAAGGGCTCATTAGAAGATATGTATGCGGTGCGTCAAGCAGTAAGCGTGCCAGTGATGTGCCGTGATTTTATTATTGATCCGTATCAGATACATGAAGCGCGTTATTATGGTGCAGATATGATTCCACTAAGAGTGGGGGCGTTGACGCAATCGCGTTTGGAGTCGTTAATTGATCGCACAGAGTCTTTAGGCATGACGGCTTTAGTGGAGGTGCATACTCCTGCGGAGGCTACGCGTGCTATGCAGGCATCGGCTAAGGTGATTGGGATTAATGCTCGTGATTTATCAACAATGACCATTGATAAGAAAATTTTTGCTGATATAGCTCCTGGTTTACCGCAAGATACTATTCGTGTTGCTTTGTCTGGGGTGCGTTCTAGTAAAGAATTACTCACGTATGCTTCTCAAGGTGCTGATGCAGTAGTCATAGGTGAGGAATTGGTGAGGGCTGCGTCACCGCGTTCTTTTACTCGCGCATTAGTAGCTGCTGGTCAGCATCCCTCTTGTCCATCGCGTTTCTAAGGATTCGTAGCACTCAATCGGGGGACTAGGGGTGGCATAGTGAGGTTCTATCAGGCACACTAGAGTGGTACATTTTGGTCGTCGAAAAGGCAGTAGATGAACGTCACGCAATTAGCTTTTATTCCGTCACCGCCGCAGGGAGTGTGGCATATTGGTCCGGTTCCTATTCGTGCTTATGCTTTATGCATTATTACAGGAATTATCATTGCCTTGTGGGTAGGAACTCGTCGATATAGCGCACGAGGTGGTAATAAAGATGTTGTTTTCGATGCAGCGATAATTGTCATTCCTGCAGGTATTTTGGGTGGACGCATTTATCATGTGCTCACTGATCACGACAAATACTTTTGCGATTCATGCAACCCTGTCGAAGTTTTCGCTATTACTAATGGTGGCTTGGGTATTTGGGGTGCCGTTATGTTGGGTACTGCGGCGGTATGGTTATATCTTCGCCATAAAAAAATTCCTTTTGCCCCTTTTGCTGATGCGATTGCCCCTGGTGTCATTATTGCTCAAGCAGTAGGTCGATTGGGGAATTGGTTTAACCAGGAACTTTATGGTGCCCCAACATCTGTTCCTTGGGGGCTAGAGCTTTATTATCGTGTGGATAATAACGGTAATTTAGCGCCTCTGACAGGTCATTCTACTGGTGAGGTTATGTCAGTGGTTCATCCGACTTTTCTTTATGAACTGCTGTGGAATGTACTTATTTTTCTCGTGCTGCTGTGGGCGGATAAGCGGTTCACACTAGGGCATGGGCGAGTGTTTGTGCTCTATGTAGCGGGTTATACTTTTGGTCGTTTCTTCGTAGAGAATATGCGCACTGACGACGCTATGCTCATCATGGGTATGCGTATTAATGCGTGGATGTCTATCATTGTTTTCATTCTTGCGTGCATTGCTTTCTTCGTGATGAAGAAAGGTCGCGAAACTCCTGAGCACGTCAGAAGGGAGACTGCTGAAAATAGTGAAGATAAAGCTGTTACTGCGTAAGTATTAGTAGTTATTAAAAACCGCGTTGTAATTGAGGTATGGTTTCCTCGGTGACAACGCGGTTTCTGTTATTCAATGCAATCATGCTTTTGTTTATTAGAGTTCTCGTTGAGCAAGATCTCTTGGAGTGCGTAGAAGTGCGATGATAGAAATTACACACATAACGGCGAGGTAGACACCAATTGTCCAGCTAGCGCCAGTGCGGTTGAGTAGCAATTGGGCGATCGTCGAGGCAAAGGCCCCGCCGAGGATAGACCCAAGGGCGTAGGAGAAAGCTACACCTGAGTAGCGGATTTCTCGATCAAACATTTCGGCGTACAGAGCGGATTGTGGTCCATAGCTTAGCGCTAAACCAGGGGTAAGGAGCAGCATGGCTAGAGCGAAGAGCCAGATTGATTTCATGTCGATCATGAACCACATAGGAATAGAGATAGCTAGCAAGAGGAGGTAGCCGATTAAGAATGTTTGTACTCGTCCGATGCGATCGCTGAGTGCGCCACTCCAGAGGGTAAGGAAAGTCCAGACGATAGCAGCGATAATAACGCATACAAAAATCTGTTTTTGCGGCATTCCTAAGGTTTTTACTGCATAGGATGCCATGAATGCAATCACCATATAACCAGCAACATTGTTGGCGGCAAAGATCAATGCTGCTTTGAGCACAGTAGGGAAGTGATGTTTGAGCAAGACACCCAGTGGTGTGCTTGATTCGGCTTTGCGTCCGCGGATCTCCTCAAATACGGGTGATTCGCTTACTTTGCGACGTACGATAATGCCGACAACAACCAAAATAAAGCTAATGAGGAATGGGATGCGCCATGCCCAGTTCAGGTATGCTTCTGCACCGAAGAGAATGTTGAGCAAGAGCAACACTGAGGTAGCAAGAGTAAGACCAAGTGGGACTCCGATTTGTGGGAATGCTCCGAAATAACCGCGTTTGCCTTGTGGCGCGTGTTCGACAGAGAGCAAAGCTGCACCTCCCCATTCTCCACCGGCAGAAAAGCCTTGGAGGACGCGTAGGATCACGAGCAAAATTGGTGCTGCAATACCAATGGAGGCGTAGGTAGGTAGCGCACCAATAAGGGTGGTGGTAGCACCCATGAGGATTAGAGTTGCAGAAAGAACAATTTTTCGCCCATAGCGGTCACCTAGGTGACCAGCGATAATAGCTCCAAGTGGGCGGAAGAGGAAGCTGATTCCCAGTGTTGCCCAGGCGAGGATTTGTGCGATGGTGCCGTCGCCAGCTGGCTTAAAAAAGTGGGTTGCGAAAACTAATCCAGCTGCTTGGGCATAGATGAAAAAGTCGTACCATTCGATTGCTGTACCCACAAGGGTTGCGCCGAGGACTCTACGACGTTCTTGCACTGAAATAGTATTGTGCGAGTCTTGAGACATATGCTAGCTTTCTGGTCAATCAAAAAGATAAAGAAGGGGAAGAACACAGAATATAGGAATAGCTCTTCTGTACTCACGCTTAAGCGTATATGCAAGAGATGTTCGTTATCAAAAATTAACCAAAATTTTCCTTAGGTTTCATATTGGGAAAATACAAAGTCCTTGCCCGAAAGAAGGACTAGGGTGGAAGAGGCGTTTGCAGCACACGGTATTTGGCTGATGATTTTTATCTTTTCTCTGGAAAATCCCTTTTAGAGGGTAGTTTTTCTATTGTTCTTCTAAAGAATCTACGTCCTTGTTTGTGTTACAGGATTTCACATATTGTTATGTATTCCATATTTATATCACATAAGTGGTATTCATTATATTTTGTATCATGTGCAGTGGAAAACCGTTCGAGGCAAAGTTGCTTTACGATGTTGCCTTACCATTTTGAGGGGATTGTGACGGGGAATTGGAGTGACATAAAATTCTCGGCATAGTAAAGTTTCTTGTCTGATCTAGCACTAACGAGAAATGAAGATTAGGCTTAAACACATGGAACGTCGCACAAAAATTGTTTGTACATTAGGCCCTGCAGTAGCAAGTGAAGAAAAAATACTTCGACTGGTGCAAGACGGCATGAATGTGGCTCGCTTGAATATGTCGCATGGTGAGCATGAAGATCATGAGAAAAACTACCATTGGGTGCGCAAAGCAACTGATGAAACAGGAAAAGCAGTCGGTATTCTCGCTGATCTCCAAGGGCCAAAAATTCGCCTAGGGCGCTTTATCGACGGTGCAACAGTATGGGAGAACGGTGAAACTGTGCGCATCACCGTCGAAGATATAGAAGGAACGCACGATCGCGTATCAACCACTTATAAGAACTTGGCTAAAGATGCAAAGCCTGGTGATCGTTTGCTTGTCGACGATGGAAAAGTAGCATTGGTATGCACTGGTGTCGAAGGCGACGATGTTGTTTGCGAAGTGGTAGAAGGCGGACCAGTATCTAATAACAAAGGTGTTTCTTTGCCGGGTATGGACATTTCGGTACCTGCTCTTTCTGAAAAAGATATTCGTGATTTACGTTTTGCCCTCAACCTTGGTGTTGATTTCATTGCACTTTCTTTTGTGCGTTCCCCGCAAGACGTGGAATTAGTTCGCGCAGTTATGGATGAAGAAGGCAGGCGCGTGCCAGTTATCGCTAAGATCGAAAAACCAGAAGCAGTTGATGCTTTGGAGTCAATTGTTTTGGCTTTCGACGGCATTATGGTCGCTCGTGGTGATCTTGGTGTTGAAGTGGCGCTTGAGCAAGTGCCACTGATGCAAAAGCGTGCTATTCAGATTGCTCGTGAGAATGCAAAGCCAGTTATTGTTGCTACTCAGATGCTTGATTCGATGATTGAGAACTCTCGTCCTACTCGTGCTGAGGCATCGGATGTGGCAAATGCAGTGCTTGATGGTGCAGATGCAGTTATGCTTTCTGGAGAAACCTCTGTGGGTATTGATCCGCATAACGTAGTGCGTACGATGTCTCGTATTGTGAAATACGCGGAAACTTCTGGTCAGGTGCCAGATTTAGCGCATATTCCACGTACTAAGCGTGGTGTTATTTCTTATTCAGCGCGAGATATAGCAGAGCGCCTTAATGCTAAGGCCTTGGTTGCTTTTACTACGTCTGGTGATACCGCAAAGCGTGTGGCTCGTTTGCATTCTCAATTGCCATTGTTGGTGTTTACTCCTTCGCAGGCAGTACGCAGTCAATTAGCGTTGACCTGGGGTGCGCAAACCTTCCTTACTCCAGAAATTAAAGATACTGATGATATGCTCAAGCAGATTGATGAGCAATTATTAGCAATGGAAGAATATGAACGTGATGATATGGTAGTTCTTGTTGCTGGTACACCACCAGGAATTTCTGGAAACACCAATATGATTCATGTGCACCTGTTAGGAGAAGAAGTACACGTATAGCGTTTGCGCTTTATCACTACCTGAATCAACACTCGATAAGTAAACTGATGCGTTTATGGGCATGATGCCCCAAAGAAACGCATCAGTTTTTCTTTTATCCGGTGGGGTAAGGTGCACAAAGTTTGTCGAAACTTTGACTAGCCATTTTCTACTAAGCAATAATGAGATTTTGTGACGAAAAGATTTGGTTGGTCTATCCACGGAGATGGAAAACATATTCATCCGGGTGCAGTAGTTGCCCCTGAAGAGCGCCTTTCTTGGGCGCGCACTATCGGTGTTGGTATGCAACACGTTGTAGCAATGTTTGGTGCGACCTTGTTGGTGCCCACTTTAACTGGTTTTCCAGTTAATACCACATTATTATTCTCTGGTCTTGGCACGATCATATTCCTGCTTGTTACCAGGAATAGGCTCCCATCCTACTTAGGCTCTTCTTTTGCTTTTATTGCACCTCTTAGTGCCGCACAGCATTATGGTATTGGTGCTCAGGCTGGTTCCGTGCTCGTGACTGGTCTTGTACTTATTGCCATTGGCATTATTGTAAAAATAGCTGGTAAAAGAGTTATTGATGCTGTTATGCCGCCGACGGTCACCGGCGCCATTGTTGCATTGATTGGTCTTAATTTAGCGCCAAGTGCAACCACTAATTTTCAGGCACAACCGCTTGTCGCGTGTGTGACTTTGCTGGCGATTTTGATTTTCGTAGTAGCAGGGCGCGGTATGGTTTCGCGTTTAGGTATTTTATTTGGCGTTATTGTCGGCTGGATTTTTGCGGCTATGACTGGCAATATCGCCGAAGAAGCACGCCAGAGTATCGCTGAAGCTGCGTGGGTTGGGGTTCCACAGTTCCATACTCCGCGATTTGAGATTTCTGCTATTGCAGTGGCACTTCCGGTGTTGGTGGTATTGATTGCGGAAAACATTGGTCATGTTAAAGCTGTCAGTGAAATGACGGAACGCAATTTAGATGATCTAGCAGGAGATGCTTTGATTGCCGACGGTCTTGCTACGTCTTTGGCAGGTGGTTTTGGTGGATCTGGGACTACTACATATGCAGAAAATATCGGTGTTATGGCAGCTACACGTGTCTATTCTACGGCTGCCTATTGGGTAGCTGCTGCTACTGCTATCTTGTTGGCGTTTATTCCTAAGTTTGGTGCTTTGATTTTTAGTATTCCCGCAGGAGTGCTTGGTGGGGCAACAGTAATGCTCTATGGTTTGATTGGTATGCTTGGCATTCGTATTTGGCAGGATAATAAAGTGGATTTTAATAATCCTGTCAATCTTAGTTGCGCTGCTATTGCTTTGATAGCAGGTATCGGTAATTTGACATTAAGTATTGCCGGGATCCAATTAGAAGGAATTGCATGGGGCTCCGCGGGGATTATTATCGTGTACCCGATCATGAGATACTTGTACGCAGCTTGTGGTGAAGGTTCGCGCTAGATTGTGCTGGGGAATATATACAAGCAGCACCTAAGCTCCTAGAGATGTTCTCTAGGAGCTTAAGTTTTGTTATGCGGGGGTGTTGACTGTTTCTTGGAGGGTTTTATTGGGAAGAGCTTGTTTTAATACGAGTACGGAAATGGTGCTGACTACGATTCCACCTAGTAGCGCAATGACATAGCCCCAGATTGGGTCGATAGCGAAGAGTACAAAAATACCGCCATGTGGTGCACGTGATCCTACGTCTAAAGCCATGCTCAGTGCTCCTGTAGTGGCACCGCCGAGCATCATCGCTGGGATGACACGCAGTGGGTCTGCTGCCGCAAACGGAATTGCCCCCTCAGAAACAAAAGCGAGTCCCATTAACCATGCTGATTTGCCATTTTCTTGTTCTACAGGGGTAAAGAGATTTTTCTTTATCAGCGTAGCTAAAGACAGTGCAATAGGTGGAACCATGCCGGCTGCCATAACAGCGGCCATGATATGCATGGAGGCGGGGTCGCCGGTTGATAACCCGGCAGTGCCAAAGAGATAGGCTGCTTTGTTGATTGGTCCGCCAAGATCAGAACACATCATAAGACCTAGAACAATGCCTAAAAGGATCGCAGAAGAACCAGACATACTTGCCAACATATTCTGCAAACTTGTCATGATATATGCCAGTGGTGCACCTAAAAATAAATACATCAAACTACCGACGATCAAAGACGTCATGAGTGGGATAAGCATGACAGGCATGAGTGAGGCAAGCCAGCGGGGTGTTCTCCAAGAACCAATCCACATGGCTATGAAACCAGCAAGTAGTCCAGTGATTAATCCTCCGATGAATCCAGCGCCAACACTTACTGCAATGGCACCACCAGCAAATCCAGGTGCGATTCCGGGGCGACCGGCTAAGGCGAAAGCGATATAACCTGATAGTGCAGCAACAATGAAGCCCATAGCTGCTTGACCAGTGGCAAAGAGAACTGCTCCGAAATAAAGAGCAAAACCAGAACGCTCAAATGTCATAGAATTCACCTCATGACCCGGCAAGTTGGTGAGGCTATGCTGTGTGACAATATCTTGCCAGCCTTGTGCCATATCTGCACCACAGAATAAGAAACCTAGTGCCAAGAGCAGACCACCTGCGGCAACAAAAGGCACCATATAGGACACGCCTGTCATAATGGCTTGTTGGAGACGTTTTCCCCACCCAAGTTGTGATTGGTTAGTGTCTGTGGGAACACGAGAGCTTGTCTTGCCAGACACAGTACGTGCTTGCGGATTGTGTGCTGCACTTATTGCTTCTTTGAGCATGGTATCGGGTTCGTTAATTGCTCTTTTGACACCAGATTCAATGACTGGTTTTCCGGCAAATCTTTCTCGGTCGCGAACCCCAACGTCGGTAGCGAAAATAACAGCCTGAGCGTTGTCAATAACTTTTTGATCCAGAGGGGCATTATGAGATGACCCCTGAGTTTCCACTGCAAGTTCCACATCATTGCGTTTGGTTGCTGCCTGGGTGAGTGCATCTGCTGCCATATAGGTATGCGCAATGCCTGTAGGGCAGGCAGTGACAGCAACGATAGTGGTTTTAGCGGAGCTAGTGCTTGCTTTACTGGAGACAGGGGCAGTGGAGGTTTTCTTCTCAGCGGTTACCACGTCTAGCACTAATGCGACGATTTCATCTTCGTATTGCGCAGTGCCTAGTGCAGCAAGAAAATCAGGGAGAACCAGTGCTCGTGCTAATTCAGAGAGGATTTTGAGGTGCTCTTTTCCGCCGTCGGCGGGTGCGGCGATGAGGAAAACAAGATGCGCATCACCATCAGGACCAGCAAAATCAACCGCAGGATTTAGGCGAGCAAAAGCAAGGGTCGGTTCTGATACTGCTGCACTACGACAATGAGGGATAGCTACTTTGCCTGGAACACCTGTTCCTGCCTTTTGTTCTCTGGCAATTGCTGCTTGTGCTAGTTCCGTTGCGTTGTTTGCGCGTCCAGCTTGATAAACAAGTTCGGCAAGATGAGTAATAACGGACTCAGGTGTGGTACCGCAATCCTTATCGAGAGTGACAAGATCAGTGTTAATGAGTGCGGAAGTCATGATCATGTTTCTTTCTGTCGAGTTGTGAGAAGATTAAAAGGCTAGTTCTGTGATAACAGTATCTGTGGTATTGATCAGCTCTGGTGTCGGAATAGTAGTCCCAGGTAGTGCTGTGGCAGCAGAGCCATAGGCAACTGCTTGTTGCAATGCTTGGGCAAAAGTTTTTCCTTCAGCTCGAGCCATGAGATATCCTGCTAAACAGCAGTCACCTGCGCCAACGGTAGATACAACTGTAATAGGGGGTGGACTTGCGTGCCAGATACCAGAACTGGTGGCAAGAAGAGCACCTGCATCGCCTAGGGTTACTAATACTTCAGAAACACCACGACTAATGATGGTGTGAGTTGCTTTAATGATATCGCTGAAATTTCCTTGTCGTGCTGCATTTTCTAAAGCATTACCATCGCAGCCGACGAGCTGGCCTAATTCTAATCCATTGGGTTTAAGCAAGTTAGGTGCTGCGTGATGAAGATGTTTCCCGAGTGCTTTTAGCGGTGCGTCGGAAGTATCAACAGCGATACGTACGTGAGGCAGTTCTTTGCGTAGAACCTGGCAAAGTGTAGCGTAGAACTCTACAGGCGTGTTTTGGGGTAGTGATCCTGCAAGAACCACCCAATTTGCGTGCGCTGCTTTATCAAGTAACGCACTCATCAGCTGTGTTTGATGCGTGCTACTAAGATGAGGTCCTGTCCCGTTGAGCTTAGTGGTTACTCCGTGGGGATCAGTGATTGTGGTGTTTACTCGAACCTTGTCGTCAAGCGTAATGCGGCTATACGGTACGGCTATTTCCTCCAAGAGGTTAATAAATTGATCATGCTGTGCAGCAGGAAAGAGTGCGTGTGTTGCTTTTTGTGCTTTATGAATGGCATGAGACACATTGATACCTTTGCCGCCAGCAACATGGCTTATTGATTGTGCTCGATTAACAGTGCCTAGTTCGAGTGGGGAAGAAAGAGTGACGGTAGCGTCAATGCTTGGATTTGGTGTGAGAGTCACGATCATGGAGTAGCGACCTTATCTTATGTATCTTTATTCGCGCGACGTATGCGATATATGCGATGTGCATGATATACACCATCAATACTTGTCTGCTTATGTCTGATTGTCAATGCGACTGTGTTGTTTTGTGTTTATTTCTGTGGGGTTATTTTTGTAATGGGGGTGGTGTTGGGTGATTAATTTCTATAATTTGCTAGAAAGTCTAATGATTTTCATGGAGGATGTTTATTATTTATTACAAATAATTACGATAATTACATTTTGTAATGTTTGTTACTAAATGTAATTTCTCGATTCATGATTAATTAGGAGCAGACAATGGATCATGAACCAACTCAAAGAACATTAAAAACATGGGAAATTACGGCCATATCATTGGGATTCATGGGACCAGTTATGGCTATGTCTCTCAACGGAATTGGCATCGCTGGTTTAGTAGGAAAATCAGTTCCCTTTACTTTTTGTCTGGCCTTCATCGGCACACTATTAGTGGCGTATAGCTTTATTCGCTTAACTGGTTTTATCGGTCATTCTGGATCAATTTATGCATTAGCAGGACTAACTATAGGCCCACGTGCTGGATTCTTTGGTGGGTGGGTTTTACTCGGAACTTACATATGCTTTTCTATGTGTATCGTCGGCGCATGTGCAGTTTTTGGTACTGCTTTCTTTGCAGAATTAGGGATTGAACTAGACGGTCAGCAATGGATGTTCATTGCTGTATTTGTGCTGGCGATTGGGTTATTTCTCAACAGCCGGGAATCGAAAATAACAGCACGATTTCTGCTCTCAGTGGGCTTCATCGGAATTGCTTCCATGCTTTTCCTTGCAATTTTTATTCTCATAAAAGTAGGAACAGATATAGACAGTGCACCAGTAAAAACCGGAATAGATTTTTCCGTATTCACCCCTGGAAACTCACGCTGGACGACGATTATCACTGCATCCGTGTTTGCATTTTTATCATGGGCAGGTTTTGAGTCTGGGAGTGCCTTAGGAGAAGAAACACACAATCCAACGAAAATAGTGCCGCGCTCTCTGCTCTATGCAGTTGTCTTAGGCGGGATAACATACATCTTTGTAATGTTCGCAGTTACCATTGGTTTTGGCACAGACTCACAAGGAATAGCAGCTTTTAGTGCTTCTTCATCAGCGTTAACTGAACTGTCTACGCGCTATATCAACCACGGTTTTGCTGTGGGGATGGCAGCTGTTGCATTCTGTGTGGCTCTAGCTGCTTTTTTAAGTTCTACTGCAGCAGCTTCACGTCTGCTCTATGCCTTAGCGCGTGATGATTGCGGACCACGAGTTTTTGCTTATATCTCGAAAAAGCACGCGATTCCGCTTTATGCTGTCTGGTTTTGCATAATTCTAGCTGTCGGATCAGCTCTTGCATTAGGACTGATGGGAATGTCAAGCGTAGATATTTATTATTACTTAGCAACAATCGGCACCCTATGCATGGTAGTTGCCTATGCCACCACGTCGTTAGGCGTTATATTTTTCATTTTGCAATCTCGTCGCGCTATACCGCGCTATGAAATTTTTATTCCGATACTTGCACTGTGCTACCTGCTTTTTGTCTATTTCATTCAGATACATGATCAAAGCGCACCTTTTACTTATTTCCCGTATATAGCTGGGGCATGGTGCTTTTTAGGAATAGTAATAGCCACAGCTCGACCACGATTAGCAGAAAAAATAGGCAAAGAAATGAGGGATAAGAATCCTATATAGAGACAAAGACACGAAAAACAGCAACCGAAAGCAAGATAATAGAAAGCAAGGTATAGGAAAATGGAAGCCACCAGTAACACAACTGAATTATTATTCGTTGCTACCAGTGATATTTCAGCACGAGCAAAAGGTAGAGCGATGCTGATGAGCGATTACTCACCGAAGTCGTCTTTAGGCTGGGTGCCGGCAAACTTGGGGATAGGAGCATTAGGACATATAGCACCAGGATCTGCTTTTGGCTCTAGCGGTGATTTGCGACTACGACCAGATCCTACTTCACTGAGCACGATCAAGACACCAATGCATACCGTCAACATTGTACTTGCTGATTTAGTGGAACCAGATGGGAAAGAATGGTCGTCATGTATGCGGACATTCTTAAAACGTGCAGTAAATGATTTAGCCGATTATGGTCTTAGAGCGACGGTGGCATTTGAGCATGAGTTTATGGATACGAGCCAATCCACAGAACATCACCCGTTCTCGTTAAGAGACTTTCGACGTGCAGAACCTATAGGAACTCAGTTGATGAATATCGCGAAAGAAGCTGGTCTAGAACCAGAAACATGGCTGCCGGAGTATGGTAAGCATCAGTTTGAGATGACATTACGTCCTGCAGATCCTGTCACAGCTGCAGATAGAGCTATCGTATTGCGAGAGCTTATTCATGATGTGTTCGAGCAAGCAGAGAGAAATGTGAGTTTTTCTCCACTTGTATCTCCTGATTCAGTAGGCAATGGAGTGCATGTTCATTTTGGCCTGACTGATTTGATGGGGAAACCAGTATGTTTTGATCCCGCGCAGCCTGGAAGACTCAGTAAAAAGGCGGCACAATTTGCTGCTGGAATTATTAAATATGCGCCTGCGTTCTCGGCATTATGCGCTCCACTGACTATCAGCTATAAGAGACTTGTACCGAATAATTGGTCAACAGCTCGTGTTTACCTAGGACTAAATAATAGAGAAGCATTGTTGCGTATCCCATCAACAAATGAATTATATGGACGTGACCCTGCACCGCAGTTGCATTTTGAGTATCGAGCTAGTGATATCGGTGCGAACCCCTGGTTATTGATTGGCAGTATTTTGCGTGCAGGTATGCAAGGTTTACATGAGCAACTACCACCGGAACCTGTAATAGAAGGTGAGCTTGATCTTGATGGTGAGCATAAAGATTTTGCACAATTACCGCATAGTTTACCTGCAGCTTTAACAGAACTTTCCGAGAATGAGATAGTTAAATCGTGGTTTTCGCAAGAATTTCTCAGTACGTTCCTTGCCATAAAGCGTGATGAGTGCGAGGCATTACAAGGTCTTTCTTTAGCACAACAATGTGAGGTTTATTCTCGTGTCTACTAAACAATTGGATCTTAGTCAGCTGGAATTATTTGATCATCATTGTCATGGAGTCGTAGAGCAGGAATTATCTCGACAAGATTTTGAGGAATTGATATCAGAGTCAACGTATGATCCAGCAAAAGGAACTACGAGATTTGATACTCATATTGGATTTGCCATAAGGAATTATTGCGCACCTATTTTGGGATTACCAAGGTTTGCTACTGCTGAAGAATACGTAGAAAAACGTCGTGAGCTAGGTGCGAGAGAAGTTAATAAACGTTTGTTACGCGATAGTCGCATGACAACTTTAGGTATTGAAACTGGTCATGCACCAGATCGTATTCTTGGTGCTAAGGAAATGGGATGTGCTGCGGAGGCACAGGTTTATGAGATTGTGCGCCTGGAACGTGTAGCAGAAGAAGTTGCTATGGCACATCGTCGTCAAGCATTGCCAGTAGAGATCTTATGGGACGCGATTACGACAATGTTAGAGCATAAACTGCGTACAGCGATTGGCGTGAAAAGCATTGCAGCGTACCGAATTGGGCTTGACTTTAATCCCGAAGCACCGACAGATACAGAATTGGATCATGCCCTTTGTCGTTGGTATGAAAGCGTTTCCGACGATAAACACCCGAGATTAGTAGACAGCACTATTATTCGAGCGCTTATCTGGTTCGCCATTAAAAAATCGCTACCTATCCAATTCCACATTGGATATGGCGATAACGACGTGGATCTGCATCGCTGCAATCCTTTGTTACTGACAGATCTGTTACGAAAATCTGTACAGTATGGCGCAACTATCATGCTCTTGCACTGCTACCCATTTCATAGAGAAGCGGGATATTTAGCGGACGTTTTTCCGCACGTCTACTGCGATGTGGGGTTGGCAATAAACTACACTGGGGCGCGCTCAACAGCGATTATTGCTGAATCTATTGAGCTAGCCCCGTTTACTAAAGTGCTCTTTTCTAGTGATGCTTTCGGATTAAGCGAGCTCTATTACACCGGGGCAAGACTATTTCGGTGTGGCTTAGAAAAAGTTTTACAAACATATATTGAAAAGCATGGTTGGCCCATAGCCGAAGCACAACGTGTAGCAGAAATGATTGGCTATCGTAACGCTATGAGAGCATACCACTTGGAGAATAAAGAGAAATGATGGCGAGAGATCTAGATAGCTTTGCGGATAAGTTTTATGAACTACTTTCTGCAGAAATAGGTATGGCTCAGGAATTGCGAAAACGACTGCATCAAAATCCACGAGTTTCTGGTGAAGAGTCAGAAACAACGCAAGAAATTATTGCTTACACTGGTTGCGAATTTTCTACTATCGCAACTACTGGCGCATATACCAGAATCGGAAAGAAAACAGGACCTGCAGTTGCTATTCGTGGCGAACTTGATGCTTTGGCTATCACCGAGAAAACCGGTGTGACGTGGGCAGCTACAAATGGGGCTATGCACGCCTGTGGTCATGACGTGCATTTAGCTGCTTTAGGCGCAGTGATACGAGCAGCACGACAGATCGATCTTCCTGTTGCCTTAGTACCAATTTTGCAGCCTCGCGAAGAGACATATCCCTCAGGTGCATTAGATATCAAAAAAAGTGGTATTTTTGAGCAGCAAAACATACAGTATGCAATAGGTGCACACGTTCATCCCTCATTACCTTGTGGCAGCGTGGCAACCGGTGCGGGAGTTGTTAATGCTGCGGCAGCTGAAGTGCATTTTTCTATCTCTGGCCAAGGCGGTCATGGTGCTTATCCGCATAAAGCAAAAGATATTGTTGCTCCAACTGCCCAAATAGCACTAGCAATCCCAGAAGTAGTGCGTAGAACATTGGATCCTATGAATCCTGCATTAGTAAGTGTTGGGCAGATGATCGTCGATAGTGGAGGAGCAAATGTTCTTCCTGAAACAGGAAAAATTACTGCTACGATGCGCACTACGAGAAAAAACGATGCAGAAACGCTGGTTCAAGCATTATCGGAGTTAGCACAAGGAATCGCATCTGCCTATGGAGTAGTTGCAAAGTTAGAGTATCGCCAAGGAGAACCGGTTTTGCATAATGCAGAGGAATTATGCAAGGAAATGGATGTTTTTTTACGACAAGCAGGATTAGAGCTTGCACCTCCTATGCGTTCTTTGGGCGCTGATGATTTTTCATTCTTCAGTGCTGCAGTTCCATCAGTAATGGCTTTTGTCGGTACTGGTAGTGAGCATAATATGCACATTCACCTGCATGATGCGCGATTTTTACCTGATGAAGATGCCGTGCGTCGTGTGGCATTAACTATGGCTTCAGGATATCTTGGTGCAGCAAGAAAAATACTTGCTGCTTAGGATTCGATACGCAAACGTAATTGATCGAGTTTCTCTAAGCGGGTTGTAGCCAGGGGAGTCAGTGTGGCTGCAACCTGGTTACATACATACTCGGTAACAGCTAAAAGCGAAACAGAACTGTCATTGGCACTATCTGATTCAACTTCTGCTGGAATGACTACATCAGCAAAACTTGCGATAGGAGAAAGCCATTTATCGGTGAAAAGTACAATTTTCATCCCTAATTCTTTCGCAGCTTTTGTTATGCGCAATGTATGTGGACTGTAGCGTCTAACATCATAGACGCACAGTATGTCGCCTTTTTTGCTATCACATAGGGTTGCCGCAGCCAGAATTGCTTTGCTCGGTAAGAGGTGGACATATGGGCGTAGCTGAATAAGTTGGAGAACAAGATGTTCGGCAGCTACTGATGAGTAATCACCACCAGTAGCAAAAATTTTTTTCGAGGTAGCACCAAGAAGGGTAATTGCCTGTTGTAGTTCTTTTTCTGGGATTGTGATCAGAGATGATTCGACTTGGTGCAATAAATTTAATGCAGATGAAGTCGCAGATGGAGTCTGTGCTTGTTGATCAGAGACTTGTTGCAGCGTCGATGTTTCTCTTTGACTTAGTTCTGTGCGCAGACATTCTTGAAAATCTTTATAGCTAGCAAAACCAAGTTCATTGATGAATCGGATGACAGTAGGCGCACTTACCTTTGCTTTATCGGCAAGAGATGCCACGGTTGATAAACCTGCAGCAGGGTAGTCTGCGAGTAGGACTCGTGCAATTTTTTGCTCTGATTTGGTAAAAGAGTGTTCGTTGCCGATGAGTTGCAGGGCGATATTTTTGACAGCAGACATGAACCTATCCAAGAAATAAAACTAGCTAGTGTAATGTGATTCTACTACTTGAGCTAGTCATTGATTGGATCATCTTCGGAGTTGTTTTGTGCGTTGACCATAGAAATTGGTGAGGGGGTTCCACGCACGGTTGTCATAGTGAAATTTGCCATATGGGAGAGATAGCGATCGTCGGAGGCTTCAATGGGGGTACCGTCTTGGGAAAAAGTATGGCGACGCACTCTCAGTAGGGGAGTTCCGGGAGTAACACCAAGTAAACGGGCGTCTTCTTCTGCTGCTGGTATCGCATCAATGGTGCGAATTGCGTAGGCAATAGAGATACCGGAATTGATGAGTTGTTGGTAGATGGATCCCGAATCAGTATCAAAAATGAGAATGTGCTTACCTACTTCCAGAGGATAGTTGAGGCGTTCTACCATGGCAGGTTCGCCATCCATAAGTCGGAGACGATATACCGAGACAATCTGATCGGTAGCAGAGATATTCAGGCGCACAGCCAATTCTGATCCTGCTGGACGACGAGTAACCCATTGAGTTTGCTGACCTGGTTCGATTCCGGAGTTCTGACACCACTGTGAAAAAGAGATAACTCCGTCAAAGGACTGGGTTGGGACAGTGTCAAGGACACGGGATCGCCGTCCTTGCCCTGAGGATAGTAAGCCTTCGGTGCGTAGTGTTGTGATAGCTTGACGAATTGTGCCTCGGGCACAATGAAATTGCTGGCATAGCTGGGCTTCTGAAGGAATTGCTTGACCAGGGGAGAATACACCTGTGCGAATTTGCTGTCGGAGATGAGCTGCGATCTCTTGGTGCTGCTGCAGTTTAGCCACTTCTATGAATATGCCTTTCTGGATTGATGATGTTTTATCCAGCACTTTGCGGAAATATGACTCTAATGATAACCCGATAGCGACCCAATTCTGGTTAATAGTTGGCAAAAAATACCTTAACTTGTCTATTCAAGTATGGACAATAGGTGTTTATTGGGTGCACAATAAGGGGTATGAAAACTGATTTGATTGTGGTTGGTAGCGGCATTGTAGGACTCGCTACTGCGTTTTTGGCGCATGAAAAAGGGCTCTCAGTTCGTGTTATTGATCGATCGGAGCGTCCTGTTGGTTCCTCAATTATGAATTTCGGTCATGCTTGCTTTACTGGTCAGGCTGATTCAACTATGGATATGGCATGGGTATCGCGCCAAGGGTGGATCCGGGCAGCTGAAACTGTGGGGCTATGGGCAAAAAATTCTGGGACATATGTGCCTGCTATGACAGAAGCGCAAATGCAGGTACTTGAAGAGTTTGCACGTCATCGAGGTGATGAACAAGTCCAACTCCTCGAGTCAAAAATGGTGGGTGCCAAAATTGGTAATCCGGGCTTGCCAAGTGTCGGGGGAGCATGGTTTCCACTGGATATGCGAGTAAATCCACGTGAAGCGGCACCGAAACTGGCTGCATGGCTTGCGCAACAGGGGGTAATTTTTCAGTGGTTGCATGAAGTGCGTGAGGTTGCCTCTGGCACGGTTGTAACAAATCGTGGCGTATTTGAGGCTGAACGGGTGATATGTTGTCCGAACTATTTTCTTACACAATTATTTCCGCAGTTAGCAGATAAGTTTTCTGTTCGAGTATGTACTTTGACTATGGCGTTGATTGAGCGACCAAAGCGTGTTCCTGCTGATATTGCATTATTTACTGGAACGTCTCTTGCTCGTTATGACGGTTTTACTGGTATGCCAAGTATGTTAAAGCTCAAAAAAGAGCTTAAGGAAAATGCTCCTGAACTTGTAGATTGCGTTGCTAATCTCATGGCTACTGGAATACCAGAAGGTATTTTTGTGGGGGACTCGCATAGCTATGCGTTGTCTCCGGATCCTTTTATGGATCATGATGTGGCGCAATTACTCATCGATGGTGTTGGTGAATATTTTGCCATTAAAAACCCACGAGTTATCCAGCGTTGGCAGGGGCGTTATGCTGATTCGCCTAGTGTGAATGTAATTTTGGAACATCCTGATGAGCAAACGGTGGTGGCGGTAGTAACTTCTGGCATAGGTATGACTTTATCCTTTGGGGTTGCTGATTTGGCACTTAATGGTAGGGGTAACGTCACTTTTTAGGGTTAACGTAGGTTACTTGTATATGAATTCTTTTAACTCGACTAGACAAGTTGAGTATGTCTTATCAAAATATTTTCTAGTACACATTGCTTTCCGGCGTCTCTGCGTGGCAGAACTTCGTCATACACGAAAATGAAAGGATCCTCATGAAGAAGTTAAAGTATTATGCAGCCGTTGCATGTATGTGTCCTGTGTTGGTTTCTTGTGGCGGACATGGCAGCACAAATTCAAGTGTTGCAGATGAGACTAAAGATACCCTGATCTTTGCAGCAGTTCCTGCGGAGACTTCCCAAACTCTTAAGTCGTCTTATGAAAATTTAGCAAAACTCATTGAACAAGAAACACAAGTACACGTGGAGTTTCAAGATGCTACCGACTACGCTGCAGTTATTGAAGGGCAGCGTGCTGGAAAAATCGATATTGCATCTTATGGTCCCTTTTCTTATGTCTTAGCTAAAGATTCTGGTGTCCCCATTGAACCCATAGCAGCTCCTACTAATGATGAAGCACAAGCACCGGCATATACCTCGTTGGCTTACGTGAAACAAGATTCTCCTATTTCCTCTCTGAAAGATCTCAAAGGGAAGAAGGTGTGTTTGGTAGACCCTAGTTCCACTTCAGGTTATTTAGTGCCGATGAAAGGTTTTATGGACAGTGGTATCGATATGCTCAATGATGTTGAACCGATTATCACTGGTGGACATGACGCATCATTACTTGCGCTCAAAGGAGGCGACTGTGACGCCGCTTTTGCCCACGACGCTATGCTGACCACTTTGACAAAAACAGGTCAGATAAAAGAGGGGGAAGTGAAATCCATCTGGGAATCTGACCCTATTACGGAAGATCCTATAGCAATTAACACAGAATCAGTACCTGCTGAACTCGTAGCGAAAATTCGGACTGCTATTCGCGAAAAAGCAAATAAGCCTGCGCTAGTAGCAGCAGGTATTTGTTCTTCAGTAGAGCGTTGTGTGCTACCGGAAGAAATTGAATGGGGATATAAAGAAATCAGTGATGCTGATTTTGACACCATCCGTAGTATTTGCGCCACGACGAAAGCACAGGCTTGTGCTGCTATTTCCTAATACACGGTCACTGATAGGGCAATAACGGAGAACTTGGCATGGTCACTTCGCAACTACAGCACGAGATTGATACGCACTATGCGGTGCAACTGCAGAATGTAAGCAAAGATTTTGGTGGTGTCCTTGGTCTTGATAACGTAAAACTTGGTTTCCGCACAGGAGAAATCACTGTCTTATTGGGATTATCGGGGTCCGGAAAATCTACATTATTACGTCATATCAATGGCTTATGTTCCCCGACTAATGGCAGTGTGCGCGTACTTGGACAAGAGGTTAATTCTCTTAGCGCTCGTCAATTGCGTTTTCTACGTAAAGATATTGGCATGATTTTCCAGGCATTCAATTTAGTAGGACCGATGTCTGTGTTGGAAAATGTATGCACAGGGGCATTGGGAAGACTCACTGGTCCTCGGTTATCGCTGATGATGTATCCTAAAGCAATAAAACATGAGGCTTTGGCAATGCTTGAGCGTGTTGGACTTGCAGACCGAGCGCATCAAAGAGCCGATACTTTATCTGGTGGACAACAACAACGTGTAGCTATTGCACGATCTCTTATGCAGCACCCCAAAATACTATTAGCGGATGAACCTGTTGCTGCCCTTGATCCTATTTCTTCTGATGCGGTGATGACTTTATTAAAGCAAATTTGCGTCGAAGATAAGATCACTATCATTGCGTCCTTGCATCAGGTGCAATTAGCCATAGACTATGCGGATCGTATTGTTGGCTTAGGATCTGGTCGGGTGAAGTTTGATCGCTCAACAAAAGCAATGACGGTTGAAGATGCAGCGCATGTATATCAATCCATAACTGCGCATTCTGCTGGTACTGCGGAAGCAGCTCTTACCACGGAAGGTGTGAGATGACTGTTTCTTCAACTTATTCAGCACATCCGTCGAGCATACTGCGGTATAAGAGTTATAAGGGCTATAAGAATAAGCACCGTATTACGGCGTATCTTTGCTTTGTTTCCCTAGCTCTAGCGGGTTGTTGGTCAGTCATTTCTATAGGAATCAACATCAATAGTCTTGTTGAATCTGCCAGCAATGCTTCCGCTTTTCTAAAGCGTATGTTTCCGCTGCAGTTTCCAGAGATAACGGAATTACTATCATTGATTTCTGAGACACTGGCGATTGTATTCCTAGCAACATTGCTCTCAGTAGTTTTATCTATGCCACTGGCTTTAGGCGCAGCAAGGAAAATCTCACCCAACTCTAGCGCACGGATTGCATCGCGTGCCTTAATAGTGATCGCTCGAGCAATACCCGATCTTGTTCTTGCCATCATTTTCATGCGGATATTCGGCCTCGGGTCCGTAGGTGGTATTTTAGCTATGGGAATTCACTCAGTTGGTATGGTTGCGAAATTATATGCTGATGCGATTGAAGAGCTTGACGACGGTCCTCGTGAAGCTATCGAATCTGTTGGTGGCACACGAAGGCAACAAATTATCGCTGCTATACCGCAGGCGCTTGCCCCTCAGATAATCGCTACTGCTTTGCATCGCTTTGATATAAACCTCCGTACTTCAGTGCTCTTGGGATACGTTGGAGTCGGGGGAGTGGGCATGGCGATAGCTGATTCCTTACGAATGATGAATTATCGCAGAGGCATGGCATTGGCTCTCGTTGTTTTGGTGCTATGCATCGGTATCGAGTTACTTTCTGCTGCATTGCGTGCGGCTATCCTACGCAAAGCGAGCACAGATTTTTCTCCACAAAAGAGAGCGCGGACATGGGCTGATACGTTCTTTTTGCCACGTAATCCAGAAAGAAAAGAGCAGGTAGAGCCTGCTAAAAATACTTCTAGCGTGAAACCTCCGTGGACTTTTTCCCGCGGACAGCGTGTAGCATCGATAGCGCTTCTAGTCTTTTTTACATGGGCTGCTGCCGCAAAAGTTGGAATAACTACACATCAGATACTCGATGGTGTAATGAATATTCCTGCTACTTGTGCATTATTTTTTCCACCATCGTCGGAGAATATGGCACCCGAACTTTTTGCATTACTGTTCGATACAATCCGTATTGCTCTAGCGGCGACGTTCTTAGGGGCAATATGTGCGATCCCTATTGGAATTCTTGCTGCTCGGAACGTTATTTCTCATCCTGCTGTCCATATTTTTGTGCGGAGTTTCATCGTTATTATTCGAGGAATTCCAGAACTGATCCTTGCCATTATTTTTGTTGTTATATCGGGTCTTGGAGCTGTGGCAGGCACTCTAGCGTTGGCACTTGGCGCAGTAGGGCTGTTGTCAAAATTGGTAGCAGATTCGCTTGAAGAAACAGATATTGATGTGCAAAGAGCAATTTTTACAGCTGGAGCGACAAGAGCACAAGTATTTTTTGCAGCGACATTACGTCAAGCAGCACCAGCTTTTATTGCGCACACTCTTTATCTTTTGGATATCAATATCCGGTCGGCCACGTTATTAGGCGTAGTCGGAGCTGGCGGTATTGGTTTTCAATTGCTCAATGCTGCTCGTGTGAATCAGTTTCAAGTAGTAACTTACATTCTTTTACTCATCATTGGCGTAGTACTATGTGTGGAATTTCTTTCCATGTGGCTACGCAAAGCTGTGCGATAGCCATTAAATACTAGGATGCCTTCCATTCATAAGGCGCGCATGAGCGATTTTATCAGCCACAATTCTTTTCACCTTTAAGGGATAAATAATGTACAGACTAGCAATTTTTGATATGGCGGGAACTACTGTTGATGAACGCGATGAGGTCTATCGCGTATTGCGTACAGCAGCCGAACGCGAAGGTGCCAGGATTAGCGATGAGGTATTTCAGTCGTATATGGGTACTGAAAAATATTGGGCACTAGGTCAGTTATTAGAAATTGGTGGGGTGCCACTAAACAAAGACATACATGAAAGAGCATGGCAATGGTTTCGGGCTGAACTGCGTCGAAGCTATATGGCTGAGCCACCAAGTCCGTTTGCTGGAATTGAAACAATGTTTTGCCTTTTACGAGAAAAAGGGATAAAAATCGCTCTCACTACAGGGTTTTCCCGTGAAATAGCTGATCTTATTCTAGAAGCGATGGGGTGGAATAACGGTGTTATTGACTGCTTAGTTGCTGGTGACGAAGTGCCTCTTGGACGTCCTGAGCCTTTCCTTATTGAAAAGGCAATGCAAGAACTTGGTGTAAGTGATCTAAAAGAGGTAATTAGTTGTGGCGATACTCAAGCAGATGTGGAAAGTGCACAAAGAGCAGGAGTGACGAGTGTCGGAGTATTGACTGGGCATCTTGATAGAGAAAAATTCGGTTCTTTCGGTGCTGATTTTGTCTTAGATTCTGCTGCTCAACTACCTTTACTTCTGGCTGACCCTTCCGACGAGGCAGAATAATGAGTTTGCATACATCACTGAGCGAACCAATTAATGCACTTGTATGGATGGGGGGACTTAACTTTGAGAATGTTGCTTTGGCTGCTCCTCAGTTACAACCCGGAGAGAGCTTGGTGCGTATAACCACGGCGAGTATTTGTGGTTCTGATCGTCACACAGTAACAGGGCGGAGGAAACAGGCATGCCCGTCAGTTCTTGGCCATGAAGGAGTCGGTATCGTTGAACAAACGCGTAATCCACTTTTAGTGCCCGGTCAGCGTGTGACTTTTTCAGTTACTGCACCATGTATGTCATGTGATCGTTGTGAGATGGGTTGTACTGCCAAATGTCGCAATCTGCTCAAGACTGGACATGAGCCTTTTAATGGGGACTGGTCACTATCGGGGACGTATGCTTCCCATATTGTGCTTCGGGCTCACCAGCCAGTAGCTGTGGTACCTGATACGTTAGAGGACGTGCCGGCGTCTATTGCGTCATGTGCAGGTGGTACTGTGATGGCAGCATTGGAAAAGGTGCGCCACCATGTAGGCAGTCTTGCTGGGAAAAGACTATTGGTGGTGGGGTGTGGAATGCTTGGCTTACTTGCTGTCGACGTCGCTATCCAGGCTGGTGCGGTAGTGACGGCGATAGATCCTAATCCACAGCGTTGTGCGTGGGCACAGTCATTGGGAGCAATGGTATATACACCTGCAGAATATACTGCCAATCCATGTAGCATAGATGTGTCGTGCGAATTTTCTGGTTCAGCTCAAGGCGTTGATTCTTGTATTAGTGTGCTCGATATTGGGGGTCTAGCTGTATTAAGCGGATCTGTGGCAACGTCACCAGATATATCGGTTAATCCCGAGTGGTTAGTGCGTGGGTTGCGGCATATCGTTGGTGTGCATAATTATGAACCGCGTCATCTTGAACAGGCTTTGGATTTTCTTTCTCGATCAACTATTGATTGGGAATCAATTACTGCAGGTCCTATTTCTCTCGCAGAGGTTCCTCATGCGTTTGATCCCACCGATGCTTTACGAATCATTGTTTCTGTATGAAAATTCCTGCCACCTCCCCCTGATTTCCATACCTATTGATTGACAGGTAGGCTGATTGGGGTACTGGTGAAAACCACGCACCGCATACTCACTATGAGGACTTACATACTCGGTAGCGTCGGGAGTGCAATCAGTACAGGCTAAGAAACTTCACCAAGGTCTTAAGGAGGATTCTTTGGACACCAACACAATGGACGGACAAAGAGTGCAAGGGGAGAAAAAGCAGTCAGCAGGGAAGCAAACTGGTCTTAAACAAGGAACCTTGGGATGGGTGCTGCTCACTGGGCTGGGAGTTTCCTTCGTTATTTCCGGAGATTTTGCTGGTTGGCAGTTCGGTCTAGTAGACGGCGGCTGGGGTGGCATGGCAATTGCTTTGGTCGTCGTCGGGGTGCTGTATCTGTCGATGTGTATGGCCTTGGCGGAGCTGTCTTCACGATTCCCAAGCGCAGGCGGTGGGCACCAATTTGCAACAATCGCTTTTGGGCGCATTGGTGGCGTGATCACAGCAAGCGCAATCGTATTGGAATATGTGGTGGCACCGGCTGCTATCTCCACGTTTATCGCAGCTTATGTGCAGTCGCTCGGTATAGTTCATTTCTCACATCCGTGGGTGATTCATCTAGCCTGCTACGTCATTTTCGTTGCGATTAACCTGGCCGGTGCTGGGGAAGCGCTCAAAGTTATGCTCGTCATTACTACGATTGCCTCGTTGGCGCTTATTGCGTACACCATAGCAATGGTGCCGCATTTTGATGTGACGCATCTATCGCAAGGAATCGATTTTTTCCCACATGGCTCTATGAGCGTATGGCTTGCTATTCCGTCGGCAATTTGGTTTTTCTTAGCTGTCGAGGGTGTTCCTATGGCTGCTGAAGAAGCGCGTTCACCACATAAAACTTTGCCGCGTGCAATTCTATTTTCAATGGTTATTCTAAGTATCTTCGCGTTTGCCATGCTCCTGGTTGGACCCGGTGGCGCAGGTACTGATGTATTTGCACAATCAGGTGATCCGCTTATCAGTGGGTTACGCGCTATCCATGCACCATCTATCTTGATTGTGGCGGTCAATTGTGCCGCATTGATCGGTCTTATCGCCTCGTTTTTCTCCATTACCTTTGGCTATAGTCGCTTAATCTATAGCCTTGCCAGGGAACAGATTTTGCCTCATGTGTTCACTCGCGTTAACGGTCGTGGGGTACCTACCTGGGCGCTTATCGTGCCGGCTATCATTGGTTTTGTCCTAACGATCTTCATCGACGGCGATACACTCATGGCAGTTGCAGTGTGCGGCGCAGTAATTTCTTATGCGCTCATGATGGCTAGCCACATTGTCCTACACAAAAAAGTAGTGCCGCAGCAGACAAGCGAGGCTCCATATGTGACCCCTGGTGGCAGAATTACCTCTGGCATTGCCTTAGTGCTGTCATTATGCGCGATTGTTTGTACTTTCCTTGCAAATATCGCCGTTGGATTGTGCTCAGTGGCAGTGTTAGCGTGCTTGCTTGTACTGCACCTATTTTCTTATCGCTCGCACTAGGCTAGATGTCATCGACACTGCCTAATGCTCAATATGAAGTAAGGAATTTTATGTCCGGCTCTGGTTATCACTATAAACTCGGGGAACATAATTACACTTTTCGTTCGCTTAACGACGTCATGGCCAAGGCAACACCGCTGCGTTCTGGAGATATTCTCTCTGGCGCTGGTGCGCATAGCGCTGCAGAACGTGCTGCAGCGCAATGGGTATTGGCAGATATTGACCTCGTGCAATTTTTAGAGCAGCCAGCACTAAGCTATGACAGTGATTTTGTTACCCGCATTATTCTTGACGACTGGGACAAAGAGGCTTTCGCACCTATTGCGCATTTGACTGTGGGGGAGTTCCGGCAGTGGCTACTGGAGCAGGCATATAACAATAGTGCTGCTCTTTCTGCTATCGCACCAGGAATCACCCCAGAGATGGCAGCTGCAGTCTCAAAGTTGATGAGCAACGGCGAGCTGATTGCTGTGGCCAGCAAAATCACTAATGTTGCTGCATTCCGCAGCACAATTGGACTACCAGGAACTTTAGCTACTCGGTTGCAGCCAAATCATCCCACAGATGACCCAGCTGGTATCGCAGCTTCCATTGCCGATGGTCTGCTACTGGGGTCAGGAGATGCAGTTATTGGAATCAACCCCGCCACTGATTTCCCCACGCGCGTTGATTCCTTACTACGTCTGATAGATGATGTGCGCCAGACCTATGAGGTTCCCACTCAATCATGCGTTCTTACCCACGTCACTACCACGATTGATCTTTTAGAAAAAGGATCACCAGTGGATCTGGTTTTCCAATCAATAGCAGGTACTGAAGGCACAAATCTCAGCTTCGGGGTGACAAAAGAATTATTAGACGAGGCGTATGCTGGCGCTTTGTCACTTGGACGTGGCAGCGTGGGCAATAACTGTATGTATTTTGAGACTGGTCAAGGTTCTGCACTATCGGCAGGTGCACATTGCGATAACGACGGACACCCAGTAGACCAACAAACTCTCGAGGCACGTGCTTATGGCTTAGCGCGGCACTACAATCCTTTGCTGGTCAATACCGTGGTAGGTTTTATTGGACCTGAATATCTCTACAACGGGAAACAAATTATTCGCGCCGGTCTAGAAGACTTATTCTGTGGCAAACTCCTAGGGCTACCTATGGGAGTGGATGTGTGCTACACCAACCATGCAGAAGCTGATCCTGACGATATGGATTCTTTGCTGCACTTGCTTATTCAAGCAGGTACAAGTTTTGTTATTTGTGTGCCTGGCACAGACGACATCATGCTTGGCTACCAATCGCTTAGCCATAATGATGTTGCCCTCGCCAGGTCAGTGACTGGGCGTCGTCATGCTCCAGAGTTCGAGCAATGGTTGCAAGGCACAGGGCTTATCGACGACACACATGCGCTACAAGCCCAACCAGCACTAGATCTTAGTTCACTCATTTCTCTTGAGGCGAAATCATGAACCATACGCAAGACATTACCCCCCAGCAAACACTCAACGCTCAATTACAAAGCCTTACCCCAGCACGAGTCGGATTAGGCAGATATGGTGCAGCAGTCCCTACCGCTGCACGCTTGGAATTACTCAGCGCGCATGCCCAAGCGCGAGACGCAGTACACTCCCACATGGATATGACACTACTGCGCGAACAACTAGGGGAGATACTTGAGATTCACTCCCAAGCCAAGGATCGCAGAGAATATCTCCTACGCCCTGACTATGGCCGTGCCCCACGCGAATTACCACCAGAACTAGCAGACTACAAAGCTGATATCGGCATTGTGCTTATCGACGGACTTTCACCTGCTGCAGTAAGTACTCACGGTCCACAGCTATACACTGCTCTCAAAGAAACCCTCAAAGACTATAAAGTAGCGCCACCGGTAGTAGGACACCAAGGTCGAGTTGCGTTGGGAGATCACATCGGTCAAGCAGCCGCATGGGATATCACTCTTGTTGTTATCGGCGAGCGCCCTGGACTGAGCGTGCCTAGTTCTTTAGGCATTTACTCCACCTGGAAAACCTATGCAGGTATCACTGAGGAACGCAGGAATTGTATCTCCAATATCCATCCACCAGAGGGAATGAGCTATCACGACGCAGCTCTTATCGCCCTTGACTATGTGGAGAAATACTATCAAGCCGGACAATCTGGGTTCATGATCAAGGCAAAAGAAATAGCACCGCAGCTAGAACAAAAATAAAACCAGGGGTGTGCCCATATGCATGGACACACCCCTGAGTGAGTGATACAACCATTAACTTCCCATAAGAGCAACGCACACTACTGCAAGGAAAAGCACCAAACCACATAGCGCTAAGGTAAGCACGCGCTTGTGATCGATTGTGATTGTGCCATTATCCGATACCGCAGAATTATGCTTGAGACTAGCGTGGGTGACTGACCACAGTAGCGCAAACACCGGTACCCATGCCCACAATGGAATATCTAGTTTGAGTGTTGTGACCATTGAACCTAGGGTAATGGTCATACCAAGTAGCGCAGAGTATATGATCGCAGGAATTTTAACACCAGACAATGTTGAGACGCTATCCATGATGACTCCCTTAACGAAGCAGCAGGTATTTTCTTTCATTCTATAGTTTCTGTATTCAGTGCGCATCTTAAATGAGTGTTGCCTGCAACTTCCACACGTGCTCTGCATAATCTTTAATGGTGCGATCGGAAGAAAAACGACCAGATTCGCAGATATTTACCCAGCACTGGCGTGCCCAGGTCAGTGGCTGCGCATAGTAGTGCTGTGCCATAGCGTCGCGAGTATCGCGGTAGGCGGCAAAATCACCGAGTACATAGTACACATCAGGGCTTTCCCAACCATTGGTATCGAGTAGGGAACTACGCAGGTCGTGGAACATACCAGAGTGATTATCATCCAGAGTTCCGTCGATAAGCGCATCAAGGGTGCGCTTAAGACCAGGTACTGTCTCATAGCAATGATGTGGATTATAGTGCTCGCGCAGCGCAGGGAGTTCCTCATTTTTCGCACCGAAAATATAGGCATTATCTGCGCCAACAGCCTCGAGGATTTCCACATTCGCACCGTCGAGAGTGCCCAAAGTCAGTGCCCCATTCATCATGAACTTCATATTGGAGGTACCTGATGCTTCTTTGCCAGCCATAGAGATCTGCTCGGAAATATCCGCGGCAGGGATAACGTGTTCGGCAGGGGAAACATTGTAATTTTCCACAAAAACTACTCGCAGAACACTTGATACCTGTGGATCATTATTCACTAGATCAGCAATAGCATTGATGAGCTTGATGATTGCCTTTGCTCGCACATATCCCGGCGCTGCTTTAGCACCAAAAATGAAGGTGCGTGGCGGTACCGAACTGACTTCATCATTCTTAATGCGGAAATAGAGATCCAAAATATAAAGAGCGTTCATAAGCTGGCGCTTATACTCATGCAAGCGCTTAATCTGGACATCAAAAATCGACTCTGGATCCACACTTATGTCTTGGCGTTGCTTGATCCACTGGGCAAATTCTGCTTTATTAGCCTGCTTGATATCAATAAGTTTGCGCAGGACTTCCTCATTATCGCCGTGGTGGCGTAGTTGTTTCAGTGCGTCCAAGTTCGTGACCCACTCATCAGAGCCCATCAATTCTGTAAGGAGAGCAGAAAGCCGTGGATTACACATTTTGAGCCAACGACGCGGGGTCACACCATTTGTTTTGTTATTGAATTTTTCTGGAGCAATTTCATACCACTGCGCAAGCGTATCTGCTTTAATGATCTCGGTATGCAACGCAGCAACGCCATTGATGGAGAAAGAACTGTAGCAGGCGATCCATGCCATACGTACCATTCCATCTTGTACTGGTGCCATGGTAGCAATGTGGTCTTCATCGAACCCACGAGCACGCATATCCTCACGGAAACGACGATCGATCTCTACAATTAACTCGAAAACTCGGGCAAAAAGCTGCTGGAAAATAGAGCAATCCCACTGCTCCAAGGCTTCGGCAAGCACAGTGTGATTGGTATAAGCAAAAGTATCAGTCACAATTTTCCATGCTTCATCCCAACTTAAGTGGTGGTCGTCGAGAAGTAAGCGTAAGAGTTCTGGGATGGCGAGTACGGGGTGAGTGTCATTGAGCTGAATGCAGTTATATTTTGCAAAATCTTTGAGATCGGTTCCATGATGAGCAATGTAATTATCTAGCATTGTTTGCAAGGACGCAGAGACAAAGAAATACTGCTGGCGTACGCGTAACACCTTACCTGCATATGTAGTGTCGTTAGGGTAGAGCACTCGGCATAGATCCATCACGCGCTCGCGCTCGACGATAGCCTCGGTAAAGCGTTGTGAGTTAAAAGCGTCATAGTCGAACTCATCGAGAGGTTCTGCTTTCCACAAGCGCAGGGTACCAACGTTGTTCGTGCCATAACCAGTGATAGGCATATCATAGGCAATTGCGCGCACGATCATGTCGTCGAATGTGACAATGCGTTGTTGATCTTCTCGACGAACAACAAAAGGGTAGCCATCTTCTTTCCATGCATCCGGTGATTCAGATTGGAAACCATTATGAAACTCTTGACGGAACAGTCCATAACGATAGAGCAGCCCATAACCGGTGACAGGATAATTCTGCGTAACTGCAGAATCGAGGAAACACGCTGCTAGACGACCAAGACCACCATTGCCCAGCGCTGCATCATTTTCTGCTTCTAGAACGTCGGAAAGCTCATGACCGCAAGCACGAACTGCCTCCTCAGCTTGTTCCACTAATCCCAGGTTGGTGAGGTTATTGAGTAGGGCACGTCCCATGAGGAACTCAGCTGAAAAATAATGCTGTTGGCGGGTTGCATTATAGGCTCGTGTGGTGGCTTCCCAATTATCAGCAAGTTGTTCCATAACTGCATCTGATAAACCAAACCAGAACTTACGGTCAGTGGCAGAGTGTGCACTCATGCCAGCGGCAGCACGGACATGACCAGCAACAGTATCTTTGAGCATAGGGACATGAGCAGGGTTATTCATGGAACTACTCTCCTTGGCAGCAAGAATGTTTTACGTGAATTAAGCATAACCCGATTAGAGGCGTGGTACACGGTGTGACGAGGGGAAGGCTCTGATTTAGTAGTAAACCTCAGAGGATACTTTTATATGGTGAACTATATGTGTATCGGGGCGAAAATAATTACATAAATAATTACACTTAAAAGATCTAATAAGAGAAGAAAGTGAGAAAACTATGAATACAATGCATGACGGTAGCCAAGACAATACTCAACTACCGAGTTATCCATATTCTTATCCCACTGGAAATACTGCGGTTGAGCAACACTATCCACAGCAATCAGAAACCAATACTATGTCGGTTATTGGTTTTCTTGTGTCGTTGTTTATGCCGGTTCTCGGTTTGATATTGAGCATTATTGGACTGGTGCAAATAAAGAGAAGTGGTGAGCGTGGTCGTGGTTTTGCTATCGCTGGCATCATTATCAGTGGGTTATGGTGTGTGTTTGTGATTGCCTTCCTGGCCCTAGGCGGTTTGGCATTGCTGAGCAATAAAGATGCCACGTCATATGCTGATTCGCCAGCTAATAGTCAGAATTATGATTATTCTGACGAGCAGAGCAGCATACTTACCACAACACCAGCCGCACCAGTAGATTCTGTATCTTCTGCAGGTCGTGCAGAGAATGCACCTGAGCGCGGTGATGGTACAGATCTTGCCCGCTATGCTGGTGCGGCGGAGCCAGAAGCCTGTGTGTATCTTTTGGGTGGTTCACAACAGCGAGAGTCGTCGGTACCACAACTTGCTCCTTTATTGCGTGATCCTGAGAAACGTCAAATCGCTCAAGGGTATAGCGATATGTTGCAAGATCCAAACGTGGATCCAGCCACAACATTAGAAAGCACTCGACGTTACTTAGAACTCATAAATCAAATCAGTGCGGATTGTACTGAACATATGCAAAGCTAGAATTGGGTTTTTCCTGCATTTTATGCAGATGTCACTATTGGAATATATATCGGAGGTTTGCTTACGCATAAGGCTGCACCTTGTTTGCTTGAAGCTGAGAAAAATCAAAGAACAAGCTGATGTGTTATCATGGCACACTGAACTTTTTTCAATATATTTCTGAGGTGAAAGCATGACGGATAATCCGTTCCAAGAAAATTATCCACATAATGATCAACCGGGAGCACCAACTAATGCTCAGCCTGTTTCTGAGCAGCAAACGGAGTACAATTCCTATAACTCCTATAACGCGAATACATACACTCAACCTCAACAATCATCCCAGATGAATACGATGTCTGTTGTTGGTTTTGTAACCTCGTTGTTTTTGCCGCTCATTGGTTTGATTCTTAGTATCGTAGGTTTGCGTCAAGCTAAAAAGACAGGTGAGCGTGGTCGTGGTTTTGCTATCGCCGGTATTGTTTTAGGCTCCCTGTGGGTTCTATTGATAGTTGTCGGGCTTATTGCTTTTTTCCTTATTCCGTCAAACACAGATAGCTATGACTATGAGGAATCTGCTGCAAGTGCTCATTCTACTACCGCAGCAAGTGCATCAGACTCAGATAATGATGCAGATAGTAGCACCACTGATAGTGGAAGTAACTCTTCCGTAGATCTTACCGATCCAGCTTCTTTTTCCGGAGCAGCTGAACCAAGATTCTGTGCATATATCAAAGAAGCAAATCAATTTGATCAACAGTCAGGTATAAAACCTAACTTTATGGATCCGAATAGTTTTCTTTACTGGAGAGTCGCTGTCACCTACATTGACGACGAGAGCCTAAAACAAAAGCTGCAAACGGCCTTTGAGAAAGCATCAAATAATGATCTTCCAAAGGAAGAATACAATGAGATTGCTGATATTTTTGACAAAATGGATGCAGACTGCGCAGCGAACCAGAAGAAATAAGAAATGTTCGCGTTGCTCATAGGAGCACAATGAACAAGCACGTGATTGAGTTTCCTCTTTCGCGTGCTATTTTTATGCCTGCAGCCTGCAGAAGGAAGATCGGGAAAACTACTGGTTACGAGTTTTTAAGATAGGACAAAATCGCAGTTAGTGCTGCATTATTACACGCAGTAATCGTTGGTTGATAATCAGGCAAGAAAGTGCCCATGTGATTAACCGGAATGGTGGTTTCCACATTGTCTTCTGCTACCGCTTTATCCCATTGCTCGGCAGGAGTACAGCCGACCGTCCAGAATAAATAAGGGACACCAAAAGCATCTGGGATATTAGAAAAATCCTCCGAGGCAGTCCATGGCTGGGCATTAAGCGAGTTTTCACCAAAAACAGCATCGAGCTGTGGACGCACTCGCGCAAAGACATGAGGATTATTGGTGGTAAGTGGGCCATGCCCAAAATAGCGGAAAGCAGGTTGTACTTTCATGCCGCTGGCAGCACATTCTGCTTTCGCTACGCGCTCAATGGCGCTATAGAGTTTCTTTTTTACTTTCTCACTATACGTACGGCAGTTAATAACGATAAGCGCTTCACCTGGAATAGTGTTGTTAGATCGCCCAGATTGCAAAGTGCCAACAGAGGCTACTGCAAAGTCATGAGGTGCAATTTCGCGCCCGACGATACCTTGAATCCTAATAACAATCATGGCTGCTGCATAGGTGGGGTCAATAGCATTATGCGGCATAGAACCATGTGCGGAATGACCAGTGATTTTGATTTCGATAGAGTCACAGGTGGCAAGAGCAGCACCAGGCATGGTCATTACAGTGCCAGCACGGCCAGCAGTAATGTGCTGACCAAAACACACATCAGGTTGCGGTATTTTGCTGGTCAAACCATCAGCAACCATTGTCTCAGCGCCTTTACCATTTTCTTCACTTGGTTGGAAAAGCGCGATGAACGTACCAGACCAGTGCATACGATGTGCATCCATAAACGCACACACTCCCAGCAGAGATGTGGTATGCATATCGTGACCACACGCGTGCATAGTAGGGGTTGGTGCATCGTCGATAAGCATGATGTCTCGGGATGCAAAAGCGACACCAGTTAATTCTTTTACTGGCAAGCCGTCAAAATCTGCGCGCATGAGAACACTGGCACCATCTCCATTGCGGAAAATAGCAACAATGCCGTGCCCGCCGATTCCAGAGATGACCTCACAATTATATTTTTCTAATTGCTTGAGGATATATGCCGCTGTTTTTGATTCCCGACCGGATAGCTCTGGGTGTGCGTGTAAATGTCGATAAACGTCCCATTGCCAGCGGAGATCTAGCGTAGAAGCGCCTAAAATATCGACGATATTCATTATGAAAACCCTTGAAAATCTATCTATAGTCTTGTGGTGCGTTAAGCAATTTTTTGTTATTGTACACGTTTAGACAGCAGACAATGGAAAACGTGATCCTGCTAGGCTAAAACCCATGCCCGTTATCCATTTTGATTGCTTATGTGCGCCTGAGCACGTTGAATCCATTAAGAAGCAACTCGATAAACTCAATGAGCTGATTATCCGCGATAAAAAAGTGGAGTCAGTTGTAGTCAATGCAGCAGAAAACACAGCTATCGACCACATGATAGAGCAAGAATTACGCCGCGTTTTTATTCGTGAGCGTAGTGATGGTAGCGATAGCAGTGATGATGTGCAAGACACTGCTGGTGAGCTGCATAAAATAGCCGAAAGCCGTAGAATCTACCGCTTTAGCATGCATCTATCTGGAGTGGTGGGTTCTATCAATGCCTTGACCATGCTCTATGCTCGTATTTTTACTCCAGCGGCAGAGTTGCCCAACGACCGGATCCAATTAGAACAAGAAAACCAACTGGAACAAGCAGCTCTTTTCCCATGGACAGTGACTATTGAGCCTTAACGCTTTCCAAAGACTCATCGAGAAAAGCCGCAATGAGAGCTCGTCCTGCTTGCTGTAATTGAGTGCGCACATCGCAGTGGGCAGGATCGGCAAGAGTATGTCCAAGAACACCCTCTGGTAGCTTGTCGACGAATTTCCCTGCAGCAACAGCAACTCGTGTATCTGTACCTTGAGCTAATTCAATAATCGTGCCTACCACCTTGCCGGTAGCAGACTGCGTATCATATTGTCCTTCTGCAGTGATGACTACATCAGCGCTACCTATGGCTGCACTTAACCCTGTATGGTTGGCAATAACTCGAGCACCTGGTAATAAATGCACATGATCAGTAGTGCCGTGTAATAAAGCGGATAACCACAGAATAGAAATAGGTATGCCGCCAGCTGCTCCTATACCGGCACGCATAGGATCAATTCCGGTAAAGGCGCACAATGCGGTAATACCTGCTTCTAATTGCTGAACCTGTTGCTCATCAGCTCCCTTTTGTGGTGCATATATGTGTGCCGTGCCAGTATGCCCAGTAGCAGTTGCGGCGACATCACCAAGGAGTACCCAGTCTACAGAGGCTGCGGGAATGTTGAGCATAGCGGTATCAATCTGGGCAATATCCGATAATCCACCACCACCTTGGGGTAGAATACGTCCACTGTGATCAAGCAATTGTGCTCCCAAGGCAACCAAAATTCCTGTGCCGCCATCAGTCGTAGCACTGCCACCAAGCCCCAACACGATACGTGTTGCTCCACGACTTGCCGCATCAGCGATAAGCACACCAGTGCCAAAAGTATCACTACCTAGTGGATTAAGCTGATCGTGCACAGAGACAAGACCGCTCGCGGCAGCAACATCTATATACGCAGTTGAGCTTGACTCATCAAAGACATAGGACGCTTCACTGAGCCTACCGACGGCATCTGTCGTTGGCAGCGTAATGTGTTGGCCGTCGAAAAGCGCGGCTGTTCCTTCACCGCCATCAGCCATAGGAAAAATACTCAGAGTAGTTGAATCCAAATCCATGCCACGAGCGGTGAGTTCTTCTCTTACCCCCTGAGCAAGGTACTGGCCAGCTTCATGGGTTGTTGCTGTTCCTTTCAAGGAATCGGGGGCAATGATAATGTGCATAAAAATCCTTGTCATACTGGGAAACGCAGTGATAATAGGCAGGGTCATTATAAGCGAAAATGAATCCTTGTGAACAACTAAATCGAAAAAATAGGTGTTTTGGTCATGCCTGCTCACCAAAAAAGACAAATGACAGTAAAGTGAAACTCATGTACCGCGTCTTTGAAGCATTAGATGAACTTGTCCAAACTGTTGAGCAGGCATATGGCGTTCCCATGACCTCAAATTGCATGGTGCCACGCAATGAGGTTCTGGGTCTTCTTGATGATCTCCGCAACGCTTTGCCGATTGAAATTGATGATGCGCAAGATGTTCTTGATCAGCGCGATGAAATTATTGGAGGTGCTCAGGATCGAGCACAGCAATTAGTTTCCGATGCGCAAAATCAGGCAGATGCCTTGGTTGCTGATGCTACCGAACAATCAGATCGCATGATGCGTGATGCAGAAGACAGAGCACACGCTACTGTCGCTAAAGCTCAAGATGATGCTGACCATATTGTGGGCAGTGCGCGTCGTGATGCGGATAATACAGTAACTAGTGCACAAGCAGAAGCTGATCGTCTGATCAGTCGAGGCAATGAGCAGTATCAGCGCAGTGTTACTGAGGGTGAAGCTGAGCAAGCACGACTGATTAGCGAAACAGAGGTTATGCGTCGCGCTAATGAAGAAGCACACCGAATTGTCGATGCTGCTCATGCTGATTCTAATCGCCTACGTAATGAATGCGATCAGTTCGTAGATCAGAAACTCGCCTCCTTTGAGGAAACGCTCACCACAGTTTTGCGTACTATTTCTCGGGATCGCAGCGCACTGCAGCGCGGTGCAGGCGTATCTGGTTCGCTTGATTCTTCACGCTCACCTCGGTCTTAAGCTGCTATTTCTCGGCACTATTGTGCGGTCCAATAAACCACAACACTGCATACCACTCATCTATCAATGCTCAACGGAAACGGTATGAAAAATAATAAAGAAAATTCTCCTTTTGTTTTTGCAATTGGCGATATTATTCGCTCTGGTGTATCAGAAATGCGCCGCAATGTTGGTGATAGCCCTCAGCGCATCGGTTCAGCAATGATCGGAATCGAACAGGGGACAGAAGTTACTATTGAAGCGCGTATTGATCCACTGGGCGACGCGGTAATGGTTGATGCTAAAGTATTGGCACAGCTACAAGGACAATGCGTGCGTTGCCTGAAAGAACTCACCCCAAATATCGAGTTGAATGTTAATGTTGTTTTTGCACTCGAACAAGGAATCATTGGCGGTGATTTAGAGGATTTTGACGAGGAAGAAGTACCGCTTGTTATCGATGATTCCATTGATCTTTTGCCCACTGTTGCCACTGAAGCAGGATTAACATTGCCGTTTAATCCAACCTGTGAAGATGGCTGTGATGGCAGTACCCAGGTTCCAGAACCAGATGGTCTTGCTGAGCAAGAAACCAGAACTGATCCGCGTTGGGCTGGATTGGAGAAATTTCTATGAGCAAGAAACAACATGATACACGTAGTGGACAAGAGATACTTGAGGCATCTTTTGATGAAATAGATCATGAACCACTCTGTGCTGCTTTGGGAGTTACTATCTCCCGAGAATTGCTTATTTTGGCGCTTACTCATCGTTCTTTTGCTAATGAGCATGGGTTTTTGCCTAATAATGAGCGGTTAGAATTTCTTGGTGACGCAGTATTGGGTTTGGCTGTGGCAGCAAAATTATACGAGCAATATCCCACACGCCCTGAGAGTGATATTTCTAAAATGCGTGCTTCAGTAGTAAGCCGTTATGGATTATCTGATGTAGCCAGAGAGATTAATCTCGGCACCTATATTTTGTTGGGCAAAGGCGAAAAAACCACAGGTGGCAGTGATAAAACCTCTATTTTGGCGGATACAACTGAGGCATTATTAGGTGCCATATATCTTGAACATGGTTTTGAGGTTGCTCGTGCCACTGTATTGCGGTTGTTTCAGCATAAAATCGATGTGGCAAGTGCAAAAGGTCTGCATGAAGACTGGAAAACCACTCTTCAAGAACGACTTTCCGAACGTAAATTACCGATGGCAGTGTATGAGGCAACAGCTACAGGTCCCGAACACGATAAAGTTTTTACAGCAACGGTGAGCGTCGAAGGCGAAAAATTAGGTACCGGAGTCGGGCCAAATAAAAAGCTAGCAGAACAATTAGCAGCTCATGAGGCTGTGAAAGTATTGCAATCGCGCATATAAGTCATATAAGTATAGAAAATGCCTGAGTTACCAGAAGTCGAGGTGGTGCGCCGAGGACTCGAAACACACATCCTTGGTTGCACTATCACTGATGTGCTTAGTTATCATCATCGGACATTGCGAAAATATCCCGGTACTGCGAATGCTCTGCAAGCGCAACTTCGCGGTCGCAGAATTGATGAGATAGCGCGCCGTGGTAAATTTCTGTGGCTATGCCTTGACGACGATCAAACCATTGTGATTCATTTGGGCATGAGTGGGCAATTGTTAATCAAAGATAGCGCTGCTGTGACAGCACGCTATGGTAGAGAGCTCCAACCCCATAGTGCTGGATTAGAAGATAAAACGCTTCGACATCTGAGACTACGCGTGATGCTTGATAATGACATACAAGTATGGTTCGTGGATCAGCGTACGTTTGGCTATTTTGTGCCTGATGAATTAGTCCCAGGACAACAGCAAAAATTAGTCCCAGAATTAGTGTCGCATATTGCTCCAGACTTACTTGAGGAGGACATAGATTTTTCTGTTGTTGCAGCGCAGATACGAGCAAAGAAAACTGAGATCAAGCGGGTTTTACTCAACCAAGAAATTGTATCCGGCATTGGCAATATCTATGCTGATGAAATGCTCTGGGCTGCGAGTGTACATCCGGCTACTCTTGCGAGTTCTTTGACACACACAGAGGTTTTGTCCTTATTGTCTGCTGGAAAAACTGTGATGACTCAGGCCTTGGCACAAGGGGGTACGAGTTTTGATGAACTATATGTCAATGTCAATGGTGAATCCGGATATTTTGAGCGCTCTTTGCATGCTTATGGACAGCACAATAAACCATGTGCGCGTTGCGGGACAAAGCTTGTCAAGCAGCAGTGGATGAATCGCTCTAGTCACTATTGTCCGCAGTGTCAGGTGAAAAAAGACTAACCACTGAGAGCTGTACATATCCGAAACTTAATCTAAGACTTATCCACGGTAACAGAATGTGATAGTAAAGCATGGATAGGAATGTGACCTAAAGTAAGGTAGCATTTTTGCCATGAATAGCGTTGAATCTTTTGTGGAAACAATGAACCATTACATATGGCTCATTGTTCCTTGGGTACTCATCGGTGCTGGTGTTTATTTTGCGGTTCGTACTTTCTTTGTGCAGGTGCGCTATGTGCCAGACATGATTCGTTCTGTATCTGAAAAGAACACAAGTGAAGATTCACACACAGATGATGAGGGAATTTCTGCATTCAAGGCTTTTTGTATTTCTGCAGCAGCGCGAGTTGGGACTGGAAATATCGTTGGCGTTGCAGTAGCTATTTCTGCTGGTGGTCCCGGCGCGGTGTTTTGGATGTGGATGATAGCCATCATTGGTGGCGCAACAGCATTTGTTGAGTCTACGCTGGCACAGTTATGGAAAGTAAAAGAAGCAGATGGCACCTATCGCGGTGGTCCTGCATACTACATGACCAAAGGGTTAGGGCTTAAAGGTTTAGCTACGTGCTTTGCTATTGCGATCACTATTACTTATGGCTTTGTTTATAACTCTATTCAGGCTAATTCTATTACTGAAGCAATTGGTACTTCCATCAATAATAGTGGTCTTGGGTTTAGGGCTACAGTAGGGCTTGTTCTAGCGGTTATTACCGGAATAATCATTTTTGGTGGTATCAAGCGCATTGCTAATTTCACACAAGTCATTGTGCCTGTGATGGCTTTGCTTTACCTTGGTATGGGGCTTGTTGTTCTGATCCTTAACATAAGCCATGTTCCAGCGATGTTTGCAGAAATTGTTACTCATGCCCTGGGTATCCGAGAGATTGCAGGTGCTACTCTTGGTGCTGCTTTCCAATATGGTATGCGTCGTGGGCTATTTTCTAATGAGGCTGGTCAAGGTTCCGCACCAAATGCGGCGGCAACTGCGAGTGTGTCGCACCCAGTAAAGCAAGGTCTTGTCCAAACTCTTGGTGTGTATTTTGACACGCTTTTGGTATGTAGTATTACCGCTTTTATCATTTTGCTTTCTTCGCCAACGTACACTGGGGCGGAACAAGAGGGAGCACCACTAGCGCAGCGTGCTTTGGCTCAAGAGGTGGGTGGTTTTGGCATTCATTTCATTACCTTGATTCTGTTCTTCTTGGCTTTTTCTTCAGTTATTGGTAATTACTATTTGGCTCAAGCAAATGTGGAATACTTTACTCAATCGCGCAAAGCACTCACTGTTTTTCGCGTGTTAGTGGTGTTATGCGTCTTTGGTGGTGCAATTGGGTCAGTAAACCTTGTATGGTCTTTGGGCGATACATTCGCAGCGCTCATGGTATTCATCAACGTTATTGCGATTGTGCCACTTGGTGGTGTTGCGGTGAAATTGTTGCGTAATTACAGCCAGCAAAAGCGAAAAGGCGTGGATCCTGTGTTCCATCGTGATATGTTGCCTGAAGTGAAAAACATTGAGGTATGGGACGGTAGCGATCCGGTCACTCGACGTGGTGGCGCGGTAGTTACTGAGGTCTAAGCACAACAAAGCACTTATTTCTACTACTCATTGGTTGGTTATTTTTCACAGCCAATGAGTATTTTTCTTTGTTTTCTCCAAAAAATTCGTGCTGATTATGCGGTAAGCATGAGCAAAAAGTTAGAATTTGCTCAGGAAATATGTGGAGAAATATCTGAAATGGGAATTCGGATAAGAAGATAGGAAAAGCACGTCATGGAATTAGCATTGCGCAATAAAACTGCTCTTATTACTGGTGGTTCTAAAGGATTAGGCTATGCTGCCGCAGTCGCATTAGTTCAAGAAGGGGCACGCGTTGTTGTGTGTGCGCGCCATGAAGATGAGGTTAAGCAAGCAGTAGCTCGTCTGAATGAGTTATTTGCTGATTCTGCCATTGGGGTGTGTACTGATATTTCCGATCCGGACAATATCAAGCATTTGCTTGACGACGTTGCCCAGAACTATGGCAGTCTCGACATCTTAGTGAATAATGCTGGTGGCGCTCATCCTGGTACTCCAGAGACACTGACAGATCAAGCATTTCTTGCAGATTTTAATATCAAGGTGTTGTCGTGGCAGCGTATGATTAAAGCCTCATTGCCTTTGTTGAGGAAGTCACACCAAGCACGCATTATCAATATATCTTCAGTCTATGCTCATACTCCTGACCCAGCTTTCTTTGCTACTTCTGTGTTGCGAGCTGCTGGAGATAACTTCACTAAGACTTGGGCAGCAGCTTTAGCTAAAGAGGGGATTTTGGTCAATAGCATCAATATCGGTGTTATTGAGACACCACAATGGGAGAACATTCGCAATAAACGTGCTCCGGAAAAATCTTTAGATGAATTTTTTGCAGATACCGTCGCACGTGATATTCCTCTTGGGCGTATCGGACAAGCTGCAGAATTAGGCAGCGTCGTAGCTTTCTTAGCATCTTCTCAGTCAAGCTATATCACTGGTAGTAGCATTGATGTTGCAGGTGGTATGGGATTGCGCTTTTAGTGCCGCACATACGCATGGGTGAGCATACGACTTAACAGTACTGGTAAAAGACAAGGAATCGCGATGAATCAGCCAAACCAACACAATCAAGGATCTATTTGGGGAAATAGCAGCCACAATAGCCACAATAGTCCTGAAGCGGATAACCCTTTTAACGCTCAGAATTCTCAGGGAGCTCATGCGTATGAGCCACACCATTCTTATAATCAGCAAAGCCAAGCTGCGTTTTATCAACAGCAATCTGCTTGGGAACAAGCAGCGGCGTATCCAACACAGCAACCAGTAGCGCAAAAAAGCGGGAAAGGGATTGCTTTATTGCTGGTAATTCTCGCGCTAGTAGTGGTGCTCTTTGGTGCTGGAGCTTATTTCTTAATCTTTTCGGGAAAGAACAAAGCCGAAGATACTGCCGCGGCAGCTGTAACAACTACGCGCAGTGCCCCTGGGTTTAATAGTTCTGATGAATCCAGTGATCAGGATGAATCTCAGCAAAAAGACGATCAAGAACGTACCCAAAAAGCTCGAACCGCGCAACGAGCAGATGAAAAACAGCGCACCAGTGAGAAGACTGAGCAGCAAAAGGCTCGTCCAGCCAATCCTGAGCTGCCAAGTGATGTCACACCAGTCAATGAGGCTGCACGTAACGCTGAACCTGCAGGAAACCTGAACAATGTGTATAAATCAGGAAAAACCTCTGATTCCTTTGCGGTTGCAGTACGCGATAGTTTTGTAGAGAACTATCTGAAAACACACAAACTCGATGCGGTTCTCGAAGTATATTCACCAACCACAGAGCAAACATACACCATGAGCTGTACTGATAATGGGCAATATGTTCACTGTACTGGTGGAGATGAAGCACATGTTTACATCGCTTAATAAGGCGTGGTATGTTAGCGCCACTATTGCCATGTCAGCGCTATTTATGAGTGCTTGTACGATTGATAAACCCTCAGATAACGCTGCACCAGCAAGCCATGCAGATACGCAATCTGATGGTGCTGATATTTCGCCCACACTAGCCCCATCTGGTAAGCCCGCCATGCCGACGATCAACGCCCAAGAACATTCAGCCAATTCTCTCACCCTATCAGCGATACCGGGAGTGGACTTCTACGTCGAAGGAATGGAATCAGTTGTCAGTGGACTCGGCTATACCATCGCCCCCTGGTCCACTATTAAAGTTCCACTTGTTATGGCAGCCCTGCACAATAATTCTGGAGAAAATAATCAGCAGATAGTTGCATGGGCACAACAGGCAATTCGTGATTCTGATAATGAGGCAGCACAAAAGTTATGGGAATCTTTAGGTGATCCAGAAACGGCTGCGGCGGCAGTAGAAGCAGAAATAGCACAGGCGGCCAGCCATGCTGAGGTTCCTGCTCTACCACCACGGGAAGGGTATAGCAGCTATGGTCAAAGCACATGGTCATTGGTGGATCAAGTTGCCTACATATCCCATATTCCTCGCGACGCACAGGTCATTGCGCTCATGGGAGATATTCGTGTGGGAGGCGGCTATGGATTGGGAACAATACCAGGTGCTATCTATAAAAGCGGTTGGGGGCCAGACGAGGCAGGTCGGTATGGAGTACGACAATTTGGTTTGATTCCACACCCAGATAATCCTCAGCAGTATAGTGCTGTTGCTTTATGTGCTCAGGCTCCTTCTGGAACTTATGAAGACGCGCAACAATTATTGACTCAGGCAGTTCAAGAGATTTATGCACATCTAGAACTTGTGACTGCGGCACATGCTTGAACTTGTTTTGCTAAACTAGCTTGAGTGTATCTTAAGTCGCTGACGCTCAAAGGTTTTAAGTCTTTTGCCTCGGCAACTACCCTAAAGTTCGAGCCAGGAATATGTGCAGTCGTTGGACCTAATGGTTCTGGAAAATCTAATGTTGTCGATGCCCTTGCTTGGGTCATGGGAGAGCAAGGGGTAAAAACTCTCCGTGGCGGCAAAATGGAAGATGTCATTTTCGCTGGTGCAGGACAAAGAAAACCTTTAGGGCGTGCCGAGGTTACGCTGGCAATAGATAATTCCGATGGAGCATTGCCCATCGAATATCGCGAAGTAGCTGTGACACGCCGTATGTTCCGTGACGGTGCCAGTGAGTATGAAATCAATGGCACAAAGGCACGCTTGATGGATATCCAAGAGTTGCTATCAGACTCTGGTATCGGACGCGAGATGCATGTCATCGTGGGACAAGGACGACTAAATCAGATTCTAGAATCACGTCCTGAGGAGCGTCGAGCGTTTATTGAAGAAGCCGCCGGAGTACTCAAACATAAGCGCCGCAAAGAAAAAGCACAGCGCAAATTAGTGAGTATGCAGGCAAATGTTGATCGTCTCAATGATCTCACCCAGGAGCTGCGTCGTCAGCTCAAGCCTCTGGCTAGGCAAGCCAAAGCTGCGCAACGCGCTGCTAGTGTGCAGGCTCAGGTGCGCCAAGCACGATTGCAATTGGCTGGGTATGAGCTTGCTCAGTTAGCCGCAGCCCATGAGGATATACAAAAACAAGTTCATGCTGCGCAAGAACAAAGCGAGCTTGTCGCTGAGCAATTAGAGCAGGCACATATCCTTCATGCAGAAGCAGAACAAGAAGTTGCTCGTGCAACCCCTGCTGCGGAACAGGCTCAGCAACTATGGTTCCAACTCTCCGCATTGGCTGAACGCGTGGCTGCTACTCAAAGAATTGCTCGGGAACGAGCAGATAACTTTGTCGAACTCAGTTATCAAGGTCAAGATCCAGATGTACTAGCGCGCCAGGCAGAACGAGTTAAGTCAGAATGCGCACAATTAGACGAGAATGTTGAGATTGCCAGGCAACGGTTGGAGAACATTCAAGAGGAAGTATCTGACTATGAACTGCGTGCTCAAGAAGCAGATAAAGAGCATATGGCACAGGTCAGGGCGATTGCCGATCGTCGTGAGGGCGTTGTGCGCCTGGTGGCTGCTCAAGAGAAATATAATGAACAACTCAAGGTAGTCGCTGCAGAAATTGCGCGCTATAACGAGCAACTTGAACACAGTCGATCTCGTAGCCAGGATATAGAAAAGCGCTTGCTTGAAAGTGAACAGGCATGGGTGCAAGCACAGGATGCCGCACAACCGCTACAGGAAGCACATATCCAAGCAACTGCTGAAGCAGATGCCGCGGAAAAACGTTTAGAGCAATTGCGTGCAGAGCAAAAGAACCTAGAGAAACAAGTTTCTAGACTGGAATCGCGGATAGAGACATTGCAAGCTGCTGCACCTAGAGCACATACTTCTTATGCCGGTAGCTCGGAAAGTAAGGCGGCGATGGCCGAGCTAGTGCCATTGGCAAACAAGATGAAAATGCGAGCAGAGTATGCCGGTCAGGCAAAAGCGTTAGCAGCAGCACTTGGTTTTTTTGCTGAGGCATTAGCTGGTGCTATTGACGATGAGACATTGGCTCAGTTGGTGTCCCAACCAGGTAATGTAACGACTATTGCTAGGCAGACACCAGGCGATACTCCTTGGCGCTTAGATGCGGATCTTCCTGCGCAAACTCAATGGCTTCTTGATGCTCTCACCATTGATTCTGGTTATGTGGTTGCTGTCACGAGATTACTAGCAGATGTTGTTTTAGTTCCTAACTTGGATCTGGCAATGGAAGTCATTAACAATGATCCACGTTTGCGTGCTGTGACTTATGATGGTCAGCTTATTGGACAAGGCTGGGTACAATTTGGTCAAGGTGCTATTTCGACTCTTGAGGTAGAGGCTCAGGTTGAGGCAGCACAATCAGAATTGGAGGTAGTGCAAGCACAGCTTGCGGAGATCGCTGGTACGTTCTCTGGTGCACAGACTGCGGCTCAGGAGGCGCGGGTAGCAGTGGCGCAGGCTACAGCAAATATGCGTGATCATAATAATCTCATTGCGCAGTTAGAACGAGATGTGCAACGACTACGTGGTGAAAAAGCAACTCTCCAAGCTGAGCATGAGAAACTAGCGGATCATGCACAAGCAGCGGATATTCGTCAGGTCGAGGTGCAGAAACATCTTGATGACACGCTTGATCGACTTGCGCGAGTAGATAGTGATGAGACACAAGACCAAGAGCTGTCTACACACCAACGTGATGAAGCCTTTGCCGCGCTTTCACAAATCAAAGCGATGGAATTAGAAGCAAAGTTAGCCCTTCGCTCGTCGGAAGACAAAGTGCGTACCGCATATGATCGATTGCGTGGTTTGGAGCGTCAAATCAATTATGAGCGTCAGGCAAAAGCCCAGTTTGAGCAGCAGATGGTACGCAAACGCCAGCAGGCGCAATTGGCACAGTGGGTAAGTGATAAGGCGACTGTGCTTGGACAGCAACTAAGTGAGGTCTTAGAGCAAGCGCAGCGCGATCGAGAAGATAAAGCTCAGCAGCGTGCGCATTGGTCGACTCGCCTTCAAGAGACTAAAAGTGCGCATAGTGCACTGCAAGCTCAACACAAAAGATTAAGTGATAATGTTCATGCTTTAGAGCTTGCGAGCACCCAGGCGTCTGTACGATTAGAGGAAGCTCGTACCAAAATTTTTGAGCAGCTTGGCGTGCCAGTTGAAGAAATTGCACGTGATTATCTTCCTGATTCTGATTTTGATGAAAAAACCGTACGTGAAGAACTGCGAGAAGCGGAAAAAGATCTTAATGCATTAGGGAAAGTGAATCCTCTTGCTTTGGAGGAGTATAAGGCGTTAGAGGAACGCTATGATTTTCTGGCCAACCAGCTTGCTGACCTTGAGCGTGCGCGTCAGGATCTCAGTGATGTTATTGAGGGCGTAGATAAGAAGATATTGCAATTATTCCATGATGCTTGGTTGGATGTGGAAAAAGAATTTCCTAAGGTGTTTTCTACCTTATTCCCTGGTGGGCAAGGGCGGCTGGTGCTTACTGATCCTCAAGATATTTTGGGCACCGGCATCGAAGTGGAGGCTCGTCCACCAGGAAAGAAAGTAAAGCGATTATCGTTGTTGTCCGGTGGCGAAAAGTCCTTGACCGCCCTTGCTATGCTGGTTGCAATTTTCCGTGCGCGTCCTTCGCCTTTTTATGTTATGGATGAGGTTGAAGCAGCACTGGACGATGTAAACCTGCGACGACTAATAGCGCTTTTTGAGCAGTTGCGTCAAGATTCACAGCTCATTGTGATTACCCATCAAAAGCCAACGATGGACATTGCTAATGTGCTCTATGGTGTCACTATGCGTGGTGATGGTGTGACGAGGGTTATTTCGCAACGAATGAGTCCTGAGCTTAGACAATCTCAGACACAGCAATCACAACCAGAACAACAAATTAACGAAGAGGATTAACATCTATGTCGGATAGCCGTTCCCAACTTTCTCATCCTATTGCAGATATGAGCGATAGTCTCTTGGGCTGGGCGTCGAAAAGCGAATTGGATTTGGCTCAGCGCTTGAAAAAAGTTGATGTGGTGTATGAACTGGGTTTATCCATTGATGAACTAGAACAGATTGAGCGGCTTTATGGTATTTTCTTGAGTCGACAATTGGCTGCTGGCGCTAGTCTTGCTGGGCTATTATCTGTTAGTCCTGCACTATCTTTGGTGACGATAATCTCTAGAGCTCGCGAAGTGGTGTGTGCGCAGAACTTTGCTGCAGAGTTATCAGGGAGTTTAGGGCTTGCGCTGCCGTCAGTAGCGGAGCTGGAACAGCTTATCGAAGAGTTCCTGCCAGCGGCATTGCGTGATTTTGAGTTGCTTATCCCTGGCGATATTGATTTTCTTACTCTTGCTGCGTTTCATGCTGGCATTGTCAGCAATGAGATTCCTGCATTATTAGAGCTTATTGATACAGCAGAAACAGAACTAGACATTGCTGATCTTGGTGCTCAGGAAACCACACCTTACTTTTCACAAGCGGCGCAGCATAGCCCGGAATATAGTGAGAAAATCCTGGCAGGCATTTATGCATTACGACGTTTTGCCCTTGACCATCCGCATAGCTGGTTCGACCGAGATAGATCTGGGTTGATGCCTAAGCTGCCTACCACAATTGATGAATTGGTTGTTGCAGAGTTGCGGGAGCGGCCAGTGGGAACACATGATCGTGATTCTGCTGTTGGGGTTGCTGGTAGGGAAATGCGTCCGAGAATTATTTATGATGCGCAGCGTAAAAAGATCTGTTTACGTTTGCCTCAACAGCGCTTACCACAGTTACCTAAGAATGTTGATAACACCCCGCATACAGCAGTAGGAGTAGAACAACAACAGGTAAGTTGGCGTGTATCCATAGACTCAACAACGAAGGTGTATCGTACTGGACGTGCTTGGGGAGATGAGTCGGGTTTTAGCGAAGCATTAGATATTTCTGTTGATCATCCAGTGCGTGACATCATCGTTCAAGATCTTACGCACAACATTGTGTGGACAGTGCCTGTTATCAATAGTGATAATGCCATGTTGCTCTTTAGTGCTGGTGGCGCAAATGTTAGTGATAAAGTCTCACTTCATCACCAATACCTTCATGTATTGGTGCCTGAGGCAACGATTTTAGAAGACATTGTGAGCGGTGAACATATCACACCATTATCTTCTTGTGCTGTTGAAGGCTGGGTAGGTTGGACGTGTCACTATGTGGATGTATATCATGCTGCATCGATGGTTGCTGTGCCACAAGGTGCTAAGGCATCTATGGAAGGAATCCGCAGTATTGATGTGCGCCAGCGAGTCATGTTCCAAAATCCCGGGGAGCCATTACCTGCATTGACGAGTTTGAGTGGGTTAGCTGTTTATGACAGTTCCTTGCTTGCAGTTTTCCCTCCTACTCCTTCAGGACACAGTGAAACCTGGTATTTATCTATTTCTTCTTATGCAGGTGCATCGCACGCTGGTGAAGAAATTACCCAACCAGAACCACTCGAAGTGCCAGCTGAGGGTGGGGTATTTCAGGTTTTTGATCCTGACCTTTATGATGCACCGTGGGTGGGGGAATACCTTGTTCGTATGCGTGGACCGCGGAATGAGTCATTCCGACATGAGTTTGCGTTAGTTGAAGGCGCACAAGCGCATATGGATATTGCTGGTGTATCGAAAGCATTTCGGATTCCTACGGGTGGTGGGTTGAGCGAAGCAACGCTACAGCTTATACCAGGAGAAAAAGAGTTTAGATGTCAGCCACAGGTATTGTCGGTAGCGCCTGATCAGGCAGGAGCAGAACTTATCGTGAGTACCGACGAAGGTGATCAACTGCCGCTACGGTTTACTCCACCTCGATTAACCTTTGAGTTACCACTGATTGGTGAGCCACCAATGTGGCGTGCGAGTAGAGTGGTGGTGCGTCCGCGTCGTTTAGCTGCCGACGGGCAATTACGTATTCGAGCAGTGGGGCAGTTACGCAATCCGACGGTTACCGTGCGCAATACTCATGGAGCTCCAGTAAAAACGATTAAGCTCAAAGCTGCGGATTCTGATTTAACGTATGTTGCTGATCTCGCTCCAATTGCTGCAAGTGCGTGCGTTATGCCTGCTGGACGTATTGATTTGGAGTGGACAGATGCACTCAGTCGCAATAAAGTTTCGGTCACTGTTGCCGATTTACGTTCTGAGCAGGAATACACGCTTCAGACTGATCCTGAGCAACCTGGGGTAATGAGCTTTAGTGGTCTTACCGATCATTCTCGGCTACGTGCTTGGGTATGGGCTTTGACTGCTCCGTGGGAGCCAGCTTATACTCTCGACGTCCATTCTGGGGTTTTAACATTGCCAGATAATTTAAGGAATGCGGGTAATCTGGCAATCCAATTGCATACGCATGATCCATTTATGACTCTACGTGCACCAATTACTCCTGGGGACTATGCCTATATTTTAGAACAGCCAGGGCATTATATTGATCCCCACGATGACGCAGACGCAGACACCGTCGGTGTTTTGACACAGCTTTCTGCTTTTCTTGCTGGTGACAGCACGCAAGTGCCTGATTCCGCTGAAGTTATGCCATTGCTGTGGGATACCATTACCACAGGGTTGGCTAAAGGCGATGCACGCAAAGCAGTGCAACAAGTATTGCGCTCTCAGCCGCATAATGCGCTTAAAGGCTTGTCAGAAAGTTTAGTGCCAGCAACGCAACAACCTGGAAAGATTATTGAAACAACCTTAAGTCTATGCATTTTTTCTGGTCATACTGTTCCAAGTGCTTATCAGGAAGAAGAACACAACCATTATGAGGATATTCACCGGGCTGCATGGATTGATACCTTGGCACTACTTGGCGAATTAGATAGTCGATTATCTCATCAAATACAGCAAGAAGGTGCTCAAGACTCCAGAGAGATCATGGAACATGAAGAACAAGGAACGGAGCTAGCCGCAGAAGACGTTGCCAAGTTCGGATCAGCATTTGCGGATGAGACAGTGGATCCAGATGTGGCGGTAATCGTCGAAAAGCTCGTGCATCTTGCTGGGGAGAATGTGGTAGAAATACTCAAAACCGGTAGAGATGCTACGTTGGATTCTGCGTGCATTGATCGTTCTACGGTGGCAATTGCGTCTATGGATGAGTCGCAGCAGAAAAATCTGCTTTCTATGTTTTTCGCTGATTCTCGGGTTGTTCCTGGGGCGATTATGGATGAAGGATCACGGCTTTTAGCGGTATTTGAGGCGTTTAATCAGCGAGAATGTCTGTGTGAATTGTTGTCTTCGCAGGGATTGATTCAACCAGCTGTGACCTTATTACGTACCTTGCGTAGTACCAATAAAACTCTTTACGCTATGGCACGTGTACGCTTTGACAAATTGGATGGGGTCGATACTGATGCTCGTGATAATGTGTGGGCATTGACTCCAGTGGTATCGCTTATTTTGGCTCTTGCTGCTCGTATGCATGCGCATGGTTTGATCACATCGTCTAAGACCCTTGACGCAGTGACCCCAGCATGGGCGTTATTGGCTGATATTGTGCCAGAACTGGTGACAAGCGATATGGTTGCTGCTGAGGCTATGGTTTTAGCGGTGAAACACCAAGGAATAAGTTTTTAATACTATGTGAGAGAAACTGGAGAAAGAATCATGAATACTCAGCTCATAATCCTTATTGCTGCTGTAGTGGTAGTGCTGTTGCTTATTGCTTTTGTCATTATTGGTTTGCGTCGGCACAGCGCAAAAAAAATCAGTTTTGAGAATGAGCAGCCTAAAAAGGAACTAACGCAACAAGAGAAGTCGGGTAATTATCAGGCTCAAGGTGGGTTTAATTTTAGTTCTGCGCAAAAAGAACCAGTTGAATTAGCCCAATCGGAGCCTGAGGTTCGTCAGGCTGAATCTGCTGAACCTGTTATAGCCGCAGAAAGCACGAATAAACCTGAGGAGCTTATCGACGCTCATGCGACGAAACTCGACTCACAAACTCACGAGCAGGGAGCACAGATCCATGATGTCGAAAGCTCTGACTCTGATTCTGCTGCCGATACTGTTTCTGAGGATGGTGTCTCTGATAGCCCTGATAGCGCTGACACCACTGATAGCGTTGATAGCGCTGACAGTGCCCCTGTCGAAGATATTGATCCTGCTGACGGTCGTATTGCTCGGTTGCGCGCCCGCCTATCGCGTTCACAAAATGTTTTTGGTCGTTCTGTACTCGGTATGCTTAGCGAGGGAGATCTCGACGATGAGGCGTGGGAAGATATTGAAGCATTGCTATTGCAAGCAGATCTTGGCGCTAATGTGACGCTCAAAGTCGTTGATCAATTGCGAGAAACCATTGCCAAGCGCGGGGTTTCCTCTGAGCAAGAAGCGCGGGAAATGCTACGCGAATGTTTGATTAGCGCAGCGCAACCAGATATGGATCGCTCTATTAAGGCTATGCCTTATGATGGTAAGCCAGCGGTGATTTTGGTTGTGGGAGTCAATGGCACTGGTAAGACGACCACAACAGGAAAACTTGCACGTGTTCTTGTGTCTATGGGGCACTCTGTTCTTCTTGGCGCTGCAGATACTTTCCGTGCTGCCGCAGCTGATCAGCTAGAAACATGGGGTCGACGCGTAGGGGCGCGAACAGTGCGTGGCAAAGAAGGTGCAGATCCTGCTTCCGTTGCTTTCGACGCCGTGTCGCAGGGCGTGGAATCAGGAGTGGACGTGGTTCTCATTGACACTGCCGGTCGTTTGCATAACTCTGCGAATTTGATGGATCAGCTTGGCAAAGTAAAACGAGTAGTGGAAAAGAAAGCAAAAGTTGATGAGGTCTTGCTCGTCCTTGATGCTACTACCGGGCAAAATGGTATGCACCAGGCGAAAGTATTTAGTGATGTCGTAGAGATTACTGGTGTTGCACTAACCAAACTTGATGGCACAGCCAAGGGCGGGATTGTGTTCCGAGTGCAAGAAGAACTTGGTGTTCCAGTGAAATTGGTGGGTCTTGGGGAAGGCGCTGACCACTTAGCACCTTTTGAGGTTGATGGTTTTGTCGATGCACTTTTGGGCACACAGTAAGTTTTCGCTGGTTAGTCATTCCATCTTTGTGTGATGATGCGCGATGGTGCAGTGAATCTTTATAGGCAGCATCCATGATGGGGTGCTGCCTTTTTCGGTGCTCTTAGCAGTGATAATGCCTTGTCTTTCGTGAGTGGGTACCCCATTCTAACTGTTGGATTATAGAAAAGAATTCTGTATGTCTATAGTTATATAGTGAGTTGCATGGCAACAGTCGTATCCACTGAGGGATTCTGAGAAAAGGAGAGCGCATCATGAGCTCGGAAGAAGTGCTACAAGCATCAGGAAATGCAAGTTGGATGCTCATATCAGCATCACTGGTTCTTCTCATGACACCTGCACTTGCATTTTTCTATGGCGGTATGTCCAGGCAAAAATCAGTGCTAAACATGATGATGATGTCTTTTGGCACACTTGGGTTAGTCAGCGTTATTTATGTGCTATGGGGATGGTCCATGTCCTATGGCTCTCAATCAATAGGTGGGGTATTTGCCAATCCTTTTGAGTTCTTTGGGCTAAAAAACTCCATTACTGACGCAGAAGGCAACTATATTGCAGGTGCATCTGGTTATCCCAACATTATTGATGTTGCATTCCAGCTCACCTTTGCTGTTATCTCTACCGCATTGATTTCTGGTGCCATAGCCGAACGTGTCAAATTTGGCTCTTGGATGCTCTTTGCAGGATTATGGGCAACGTGTGCTTACTTCCCATTAGCGCATATGGTGTGGGGTGGCGGTTTGCTGGCTCACGGTGAAAATAGTGTTGCTGCTTGGTTATTCGGCGTTGACGACGCAGCAGAAGCACTCATCAAGCCAATTGACTTTGCTGGTGGTACAGTCGTGCATATTTCTGCAGGTGTGAGTGCGTTAGTGCTGTCCATTATCATTGGAAAACGTAAAAACTTCCTTCGCTCTTCGCAGCGACCACACAACCTACCTTTTGTGATGCTTGGCGCAGCACTGCTTTGGTTTGGTTGGTTTGGTTTCAACGGCGGTTCTGCTTTTGCTGCAGATGGATTAGCTGGATTAGCGTGGGTTAACACTACCGCTGCCACCGCAGCTGCAATGCTAGGTTGGTTGCTTGTGGAAAAAATCCGTGACGGTCATGCAACATCTTTAGGTGCTGCTTCGGGTGTCGTCGCTGGTTTAGTTGCTGTTACTCCTGCAGCTGGTGATCTCACCCCGGTTACCTCACTCATTCTTGGTGCTATTGGCGGTATCCTTGCTGCTTTTGGCGTGGGACTAAAATATAAATTCGCTTTCGACGATTCCTTGGATGTTGTGGGTGTCCACCTTGTAGCTGGTCTGTGGGGCACGATTGGCGTGGGGCTATTGGCAGACGGCAAGGGATTGCTCACAGGTGGTGGTTCTGATGGCGTAAAACTTTTTGTAGTCCAAATTCTGATTGCGCTCATTGCTATGATTTTTGCTGGCCTTATCACTGTGGTCTTGGCATTCATTGTGAAAGCAACCTTGGGTTGGCGAGTTGATGATGAAGAAGAATCAAATGGCATTGACTTCCATGAGCATGGCGAAACTGCTTATGATACTGCTGGTCCTTCATTCAACTAAATTTTCAGCAAAGAGTTAAGTAGAATAATTGAGCAACAACTGCTAAGCCATAGGAGCATTCCATGAAACTTGTGACAGCTATCGTCAAACCCTTTACTCTCACCGATATTAAAGATGCCTTGGAACAAATTGGTGTCCACGGTATGACTGTGACAGAAACCCAAGGTTTTGGGCAACAAAAAGGGCATACAGAGGTCTATCGTGGTGCAGAGTATGCGGTGGAGTTTGTGCCTAAAGTAAAAATTGAAATCGTCATCAATGATGCTCAATTAGATGAGGTACTTAATGCGATCGTCGATACTGCGCATACTGGAAAAATTGGTGACGGCAAAGTCTGGGTTACTAATGTAGAACAGCTTGTTCGCGTTCGCACTGGCGAACGTGATGCAGATGCAGTGTAAGTCCCTCAGCTATACCTCATGTGGGAAAACTACCCACACTCAGGCAACCCTGAAACACCAGAACACCTAAGAGAACAGGATAACGTCGTGCTGCTATGAGTCATATTCATGTAATGCCTCAACAACTCAGGCAACAAGCACAGCATAGAGCTTGGGATATACTCAATTCCGTGCAGTTACCGTCAGGTACTGCACTGGCAGCTACGGGTTCTTTTGCCCGCGGTGAACTCGGTCCACATTCAGATCTTGATCTCATATTGCTTGTCGACGCTCAAGCCACCGCGCTTGATTCGGCAGAAATTGAGCGTGTGTGGTACCCCATTTGGGATGCAAAAATGCGTCTTGACTATGCAGTACGCACGCCAGAAGAATGTGCACAGATGATGACGGCAGATTCTACTGCGGCACTTGCTCTTTTGGATTTATCGCATTGTCGGGGGCAGGAAAAATTAACTGAAAGAGCGCGAGAGTTAGTCCTTGCCACATGGCGTAAAGAATTAAAAAAGAATTTTAATAATCTTGTTGATACTGCGATAGCTCGGTGGCGTCGTTCAGGTTCTTTGGTGACAATGACTAGACCTGATCTGAAACATGGTCATGGCGGGTTACGTGATATTGATTTAATTGATGCTCTTGCTTTGGCAAATCTGAGTAATCGCGCACAGTTGGATCAACAACGTACGCTATTGCTTGATACTCGAACACTATTGCATTTTCATATGGGGCGAGCGAGAGATGTTCTTGATCCTGAGTTCGCCGTCGATGTTGCAACAGATTTAGGTTTTGCTGATCGCTATGAATTAGCGCGTGCTTTGGCTGCTGCGGCTAAAACAGTCGATGATGCTCTTACTGAAGCATTAGCCACTGCACGAAACTTGTTGCCGTCGCGCACAAAAATCAGGCGTCCTATTCGACGGCCACTCGACGTCGATGTTGTGGAACTCAATGGTGAGATCACCCTTTCGCGTACTCCTGACCTTAGTGATCCAGGTTTGTTATTGCGCGTAGCAGCAGCTGGGGCACGCACCGGGCTTAGTGTTGCGCCACATACCTGGAAACGTTTGACACAGTTACCGCCATTACCAGAGATTATGCCCACTAATATGGCAGGTGATTTTTTTGCTTTGCTCAGCTCACCCGAGCACAGTGCACGGGTAATACATCAGATGGATGAGTATGGATTATGGGAGAAAATAGTTCCAGAGTGGAAAAATATCCGTGGGCTTGTGCCGAGAGAACCAACCCATATCCATACCGTCGACCAGCATAGTCTTATGGTGGTGCACAATTGTGCTCAGCGAAGTGTAAACGTGGCACGTCCAGATTTGCTTTATCTGGCAGCACTTTTTCATGATATTGGTAAGGGGCAGCAGTTACCGCATGAGCAAGTAGGCGCTGAGTATGTTGCTCATATGGCTAAAAGATTGCGGCTTAACAAACAAGAAATTCATATCGTCAAAACGGTTGTAGCGCAGCATACGTTGATTCCGCAAATCCTCAGGCGTATGGATCCCACTGGTTCGCAGGCCTTGGAACAGCTGCTCGATGCTACTGGATATGACCGATTAATCATCAACTTATTAGAAACCCTAGTTGAAGCAGATTCTTTAGCGACAGGACCTGGAGTGTTTAGTCCGTCGTTGAGCGCAGGATTAAAAACTCTATGCCACCGAGCGAAAGTACAGCTGAGTGCATTAGCGCCTCAGCCACCTCAGGTACATGCACCTGATACGGTGGGCGTGCGGCATGAAGAAAATAATATGCGTGCGACGATTTACTGGCGTGGTAGTTATGACCGTGAAAGTATCCGTATTTTTGCACTTGTAGCTGCAAAAGAATGGAATATCCTTGGTGCAGGAATAACAACAAGAGTGGATAAAGATAGTGGTCAGCGCATTGTCGAGGCAGAACTTGAGGTATATAACACCCTAGGTACTGGATTTGATGAACAAGATATTGTGCAAAGCTATAAGTCTGGCGTATTTAGTGCATTACCGACGATCCACGGCGGCTTGACCACAACCATGTGGCAGGATGATATTTTAGAAGTGCGTACGACGGATCGCCAGGCAGCTTTAGGCACTCTATTAGGGGTATTACCAGGAATTAAGTGGTTGCGCATGACTACCCCTGGGGCGACGATGATTGTCCAGTGTCAACTAGAACCAGGGTTTGATCGAGCACAAGTAGAACGAGATGTGACTAGACTATTGACATCAGGAAATAAAAAATAAGAAATCGCATGGGCGGTAGGGCAGTTTCGCTATGCTGTGGCTGTTGCGTATTTTCGCTCACCCCTATGTGAGCCTTATAATAGGGTTTTTGGATTACACTGTTACATACTTTTAGGTTTCAAGGAGTTCGCTAGCGTGTTTGAGTCTCTATCAGATAGGTTGGGTCAAGCTTTATCAGGTCTACGGACAAAAGGCAGAGTCACCGAAGCTGATATCAATGCTGTTGCTCGAGAAATTCGTCTTGCGCTCCTAGAAGCTGACGTTTCTTTGCCGGTAGTGCGCGGTTTTATTGCCAAAATTAAGGAGCGTGCTTTAGGGGTAGAAGTATCTAAGGCGCTCAATCCTGCAGAGCAAATTATTAAAATTGTCGACCAAGAACTTACTGCAATTCTTGGTGGCGAGACGCGCCGTTTGCGCTTGGCAAAGAATCCACCAACGGTCATTATGCTGGCAGGTTTGCAAGGTGCAGGTAAAACTACCTTGGCAGGTAAACTGGCACGATATCTTGCTGAGCAAGGTCATACCCCTATGCTCGTTGCATGTGACTTGCAGCGACCTGGTGCAGTGCAGCAGCTTGAGATTGTAGGTCAGCGTGCAGGTGTTCCTACCTTTGCTCCGGATCCTGGTACATCGATCGATTCCCTCGAACACGAAATGGGTACTTCGCATGGTGATCCAGTCGCTGTGGCTCAAGCAGGTGTTGAAGAAGCAAAGCGTAGCCAGCATGATGTGGTAATCGTCGATACAGCTGGTCGATTGGGTATTGACGAGACTTTGATGACCCAGGCACGAAATATCCGCGATGCTATCAACCCTGATGAAGTGCTTTTCGTCATTGATGCCATGATTGGTCAGGATGCAGTAAATACTGCTGAGGCATTCCGCGATGGTGTGGATTTCACTGGTGTAGTGCTTACTAAATTAGATGGTGATGCTCGTGGTGGTGCTGCATTATCTATTCGTGAGGTTACTGGCAAGCCAATTATGTTTGCCTCTACTGGTGAAAAGCTAGAAGATTTCGATGTATTTCACCCACAGCGTATGTCAAGTCGTATTCTTGGCATGGGTGATATTCTCACGCTCATTGAACAAGCAGAGAAGAAACTTGATCAAGAACAAGCATTAGTTGCAGCGCAAAAAATTGGTACAGGGGAGCTCACTCTGGAAGACTTCCTCAACCAAATGCTTATGATTCGTCGAATGGGGCCGATTGGTAATATCCTCAAGATGCTCCCTGGTGGCAAGCAAATGTCTCAGGTGGCGGACATGGTTGATGAGAAACAGCTCGACCGCATTCAGGCCATTATCCGTGGTATGACCCCTGCTGAGCGAGAAAACCCCAAAATTCTAAATGCTTCTCGACGTAAGCGCATTGCCAATGGTTCTGGCGTAAGCGTTACTGAAGTAAATCAACTGGTAGAACGGTTCTTCGATGCAAAGAAGATGATGGGGCAGATGGCCGGTCAGTTTGGCATGGGGGGTGGCCGGAGCGCTACAAAGAAGAAACCTAAAGGGCGTAAAGGTAAAAACGGTAAACGTAAAGCACCAAAGCGTAACAATAATATGCCTGGAATGCCTGGCGGAATGCCTGGAATGCCGAATATGGCTGAGTTGCAGAAAATGCAGGAACAATTGCAAGGTGGCGCAGGGTTACCAGGTATGCCTGGAATGCCAAAAATGCCCAAGGGGTTGGAAAATATCGACCTCAATAACCTTGATTTCGGCAAAGGAAAATAGGTACCCACGAATTAGAATCCCTGTAGCGCTCTATAGCTGCTACAGGGACTTTTCCTTTTAGTGCTTAATTATTCTCTTTATTTCTTCTGCACCTGGGAAGAAGACGAAGAAACAGTGCTCGTGCTTGTCTTGGTGCTGGTTGCCGTGGTGGTAGGAGAAGTAGAGGTTTTCTTAGCAGTAGTGCTTGCGGGAGCAGGAGTAGAAGTGGCTGTGCTACTTGGTCGCATACTACTTGTAGGAGAATTAGTGTTTGGGGTGAGCAATGGTTCTAGGTATTTCCAGAGTAATTTTTGAGTGCTCAATGCATAAGCGTAGGAAATATGGTTTTGATCCCGGTACACGTAGGTATTGCCGATAACTGGTGGGCAGGTTGAGCTATTACAGAACCAGTCAGCAGTATCTACAAAGTGCATATTCGACCCTAGACGGGTATATGCTGCAGCAGGATCTTCGGGAGCATAAACCTTATCTCGTTGGATAGAACATTCAGAAATATCATTTTTCCGGGCAATCATGCACTGGTTCATATCCCATTCTTGTCCCTGCTGATCGTAGAACCAGGGGTTGTCGCGCAATCCCAGGAAAGTAATGCCTGCGTCGGTTAGACGTTGCCAGAAGTTGATATACCCATCAGGTACAGCATCGACACTTGGTTTATGGTCTTTTTCCGGACGCGTTGAAGTAGAGAAAACCAAATCAGGATCCATAGCAATAATGGTGTCCAAAACATTTTCATTCCACTGTGCACAGGTGGCGTCAATAAAAGAGTCGTCCTCGATCGTCATAGGGCATCCTTGACGGACTAAAGGAATAACCTTGAAGTGATATTGCATCCCTAGTGCGTGAAGTGGTGGCATCCATTGCTCCGCATGAGAGCCGCCAGTCATAACTATTGTTGTCTCAGCATCAAGATCACCATAAATGCATGGTGCCCCGTCCACTTTATTAGTACGAGTGGTATCTGCCCCTTCCCACTTCATGGTGACGCACCCTTGGGCACCTGGTTCTGGATAAATCTCAGAAATGAGCTGTGGATCAGGATAATATGTCAAACCATTGGGAACTGCAGCACCCGTGATTGCCAAAGCTCCGGGATAATGTGCCTCGTCGATGACGAAAGTATTTTGTGCTTGCTCAATAAGGTGTTCTTGATGTGGTTGGAGCGACAAAAGCGCAAGCAAAGCTGTAATAAAACCAACACTTGCTAGTGCTTTGAGTTTTCCTGCGGTTGATTCCACGCTCTCTTTAAGTCGGTGCATATGTTTTTGTCCAGCCAGCGCTCTAGGCGCCTTTTGCATGAAAAACTGCTCGACGAAGCGGTGCGTAAGATACGCAAGCACAATGGAACAGATGATAATTGCAGCTTTGCTCAGCCACGACAATTCAGCAGTTGCAGAATCATGTGCGGAATACGATGTGCAGATAATAAGCAGTGGCCAATGCCAGAGGTAAAGCGGATAAGCAATTTTTGCACCCCACTGAAACACTGGTAGTGACAAGAATGTAGAAATAGCGTTGTGATTATTTTTGCCGCCGACGATGATAAGCAGTGCGCCCCCAAGTGGGATAAGCGATAGTGGCCCTGGGAAAGCAGTGGTAGTGGTGATAAATACACCGGTAAGTGCTATGGCAATTAAACCTAAGCTGCTTAGCAAAGTACCAACTTTATTGTTCGGTTTTATGCGGGAAATACTGAGCGCACATACTCCGCCCAGGGTCATTTCCCATAACCGAGAGAAGAAAGAGTAGTAATTTTCAGAGGTGCCATAAAGCCCAAACCGAGCGGCATAACAGAAAGAAGCGAGTGTAATTAATCCTAAGATGATGACAATGGCAAGTTGGATTTTTCGTTCAGCTTTTTCTCTCTTTTCGCTCCGAGTTTTCCTGCGTACAGTTTTATATATGGCGGCACAAACTAAAGCAAAAGCAATACTGAAGAGATAGAATTGCCCTTGCACAGACATTGACCATAGGTGCTGTAGTGCTGAGGTGGTGGGGGAAGCAGCATTATAGTCGGCATCTTGATTGATGAGTTCATAATTTTGGTAATACAACAGACTTGCTGTTATTTGCCGGTAGAACTCTAGAGTGGTCAGCTGTGGAGTGAATAATGCGGTTACGCAGTACACTGCACCAAGTACAGTAATTAAGGACGGCGCTAGTCGTCGTATAGTGCGCCAGAAGGGAAACCACGGGTTGAGTGAAGCCTGTGGTTTTGCTGCATAACGCAGTTGTGAACTGAGAAAGAAAAACCCAGATAGCAAGAGGAAAATATCGACGCCACCAGAGACACGCCCGACGAAAACGTGGTAGAAAACTACAAGCAAAACCGCTATAGCGCGCAGACCGTCGAGGTCATAGCGATACTGAGATGACTGTGATGGGTTCATGCAGGTGGTGAGCTATTCTCTTGCCGTTCTAAACTGGGTCGATTCTGTATGGGGAGCAATGATCGTATAGATCTTATGATGGTGCTAGTTTACTCGCCTCAAACCTATTGCTATGTAGTGACACCGGTTAAGTTTTTTAAGAATTTTATATTCCCGGTGACGGGGTGGCAATGGAATAGTGATGAGACTAGGAGAAATTTGGTTCTTGATTTTTTGTCTGGTAGCTTTGGATGGGTTGTCGTCATCTTTATCTTGTTTGTGACGATGGCATGTCCACACTGCGGTATATCATAACCGTCTACGGTCGGCTGGTGAGTCACACGCAGTAAAATCCAAGGGTTGAACCGGCTTTGCTAAAGATAGAATATGCAAAGTGTCTGTACTGCCCAGTGACTAAAAAGAGGTAGAACATGGCTGTAAAAATTAAGCTACAGCGTCTAGGACGTATCCGTACTCCACATTACCGTGTGGTTATTGCTGATTCACGTACTCGTCGCGATGGCAAAGTAATCGAAAACATTGGTGTTTACGAACCAAAGCAGAATCCTTCTGTAATCAAAATTAATTCTGAGCGAGCACAGTACTGGTTGGGCGTTGGTGCACAGCCAACTGAGCCTGTTCTTGCTTTGCTTAAGATTACTGGTGACTGGCAGAAGTTCAAGGGTCTTGATGGTGCTGAAGGAACTCTTCAGGTTGCACCTGAGAAGCCATCTAAACTTGAGCTATTCAATAAGGCTCTTGCTGAGGCTAATGAAGGACCTACAGCAGAAGCTATCACAGAGAAAAAGCGTAAAGCTAAGGAAGAAGCTGCCGCTAAAGCTGCTGCTGAAGCAGAAAAAGCTGAAGAAGCTGAAGCAGAAGCAGCAGATCAGGAAGAAGCATCAGCTGAATAATTCACGCTGTTGTTACGTCTTTAAGAGGGTATTGCCATTGCAGGTAATACCCTCTTGTTCTTTTCCTACATCCCTCACACACGTGTGTATTGGTGGCGTACTAAGAAACTAGGTATGGTGATGTCATGGAGTTAATGATCGGCAAAGTGATTAAGTCTCATGGGATCAAAGGGGAAGTAAGCGTTGAAGTGCTTACCGACGAACCCGATATTCGCTTTGCCAAGGGGGCAGTGCTTAATGGACGTCAGGGGCGAAAAGAGCATAGTCTTACCATCCAAACGCGTCGGATGCATCAGGGGAGAATGCTGATTAAATTTGCTGAAGTGCCAGATCGAACCGTAGCCGATACCTTGCGGGGCACCCAATTTTGGGCACCACCTCTTGATAAAGAAGACGATGATGATTCCTTCTACGATCATGAGTTAATTGGATTGCGCATTATTCATGATGAAGCAGACATTGGCGTTGTTACCGGTGTAATACATGGGGCTGCCTCTAACCTCTTGGAGGTTCGCCTCGAGGCAACGGAGCAGCAACAGGAAAAAGACGTGTTAATTCCTTTTGTTCATGCCATTGTTCCTGAGGTGGACGTCGAGAGCGGGACGTGCACAATCACTCCGCCAGATGGTTTGTTAGAACTCTAATACGGGAGTTGGATAATGCAACTTGATGTGCTCACAATTTTTCCTGCCTATCTTGATCCGTTGCGCCATGCGTTGTTAGGGAAGGCGATAGAAAAAGGTCAACTCAACGTGTGTGTTCATGACCTAAGGGCGTGGACAACAGATGTGCACCAATCAGTTGATGATTCTCCTTATGGTGGTGGGCCGGGAATGGTGATGAAACCGCAAGTATGGGGAGCAGCGCTCGACGATGTGGCAGCACAAACTGGTAAAGCACAGTTAGCGCATACTCTCGATACTGCTCAACGCCATGTCGACGTCCAACGCCATGATGAGCTACAAGGGATAACAGGGCATAGTTATGCTAATGAGCGGGATATACGCACAGACGAAGATCCACATATGCCGTTATTGCTTATCCCGACACCTGCAGGGGTTCCGTTTAATCAGGAGCATGCTCAAGCCTGGTCGCAAGAAGAGCATATTGTGTTTGCCTGTGGTCGATACGAGGGAATAGATCAACGTGTGATTGATGATGCTCGCCGACGTTACCGAGTACGTGAAGTATCCATTGGCGACTATGTGCTGATTGGTGGCGAAGTAGCTGTTTTAGTTATTGCAGAGGCAATCACGCGTCTTATTCCTGGGGTATTAGGAAATAAGCGCAGTCATGAAGAAGATAGCTTTTCCGATGGATTATTAGAAGGACCTAGTTATACCAAACCACGAGTATGGCGTGATCGAGAAGTGCCACCTGTTTTACTTTCTGGTGATCATGCTCGGATAGCGCGGTGGCGTCGAGAGCAAGCACTAGAACGCACGATGGCGGTGCGACCAGATTTGATAGAAAAACTACGAGCGACACAAAAGCTAAGCCCGGAAGATGAGTCTTATCTTGAACAACGAGGAAGCTAATATCTTCATGTATCTTCATGCTTGAACACTGATGTCGAAGTTCTCGCCCTAGTGGGAAGAAGATAAACTTAGCATAATGATTGCACATACGATTGCTACGGAACTTAATACTGAGCACGCTCATGTTGCTGCTGCCTTAAAACTATTAGCGCAAGGAAACACAGTTCCTTTTATTGCTCGGTATCGTAAAGAGGCGACTGGTGGTTTAGATGATTCCCAATTACGTCATATTGAACAACGAGCCAGTTATCTTCAAGAACTTGCCCAACGTAAAGAAACAATCCTTGCTGCTATTGAACAGCAAGGAAAATTATCTGATCAGCTGCGCCAATTAATCGAACAATGCGACACAAAAGCACGTTTAGAAGATCTTTACTTGCCGTATAAAAAGCGAAGAAAAACAAAAGCAGATAGTGCACGTGAGGCTGGTTTAGAAAATCTTTTAGATGAACTTATCGCACAGCCCCATCTCAATCCAGAGGAATATGCGCAGCGTTTTATCTGCAGTGGTTTTGCGGATGTAAAAGCAGTGTTGGATGGAGCACGTGCCATTCTCAGTGATCGCTTAGCAGTTGATGCTGATCTTGTCGGTGATATTCGCGAACATATGTACCAGCATGGACAATTGCGTGCTGAGGTTATTGAAGGCAAAGAACAAGAAGGTGAAAAGTATAAGGATTATTTTCAGTTTTCGCAGTCATTTGCCGAGTTGCCAAGCCATAGAATTTTAGCGCTGTTGCGTGGAGAAAAAGAAGAGGTACTTCACCTTAGCTTTATTGCTAGTGATAATGAGCATGATGACCAGCACTACGTCGAAAAGCTCATTGCGCACACTGGCTATGATGATGTTTCCCCTTGGCTGCGTAGTGCTCTGCTATGGTCGTGGAAAACAAAACTCTACATTTCTGCCAGTCTTGACGTGCGTATGCGTCTCAAGGAGAAAGCGGAACAAGAAGCATTGTTGGTTTTCGCGCGCAATCTCAAAGACGTGTTATTGGCAGCACCTGCCGGTCAGCGTACGACGCTTGGGCTCGATCCAGGTTATCGCAATGGCGTGAAGTGCGCTGTCGTAGATAAGACAGGAAAAGTGCTTGACACGCTTATTGTGTATCCTCATCAACCGCGCAATCAATGGGCGCACGCACGGGAAGAACTGGCGCATATATGTGCCCAATATGCAGTTGAACTCATTGCGGTTGGAAATGGAACTGCAAGTAGAGAAACGAAGAAACTGGCTGAAGAAACCGCAACGCTTATCAAACAAGCAGGTGGGATGGCACCTATAGCGGTGACAGTAAGCGAGTCGGGTGCATCTGTTTATTCCGCTTCGGAGTTGGCGGCACAAGAATTTCCCACAATGGATGTGTCGTTACGTGGTGCAGTGTCTATTGCGCGCAGGTTACAAGACCCCTTGGCAGAATTAGTCAAAATTGATCCCAAGGCAATTGGGGTCGGTCAGTATCAGCACGACGTAAACCAAGCAGCACTTGCGCGCACTCTTGACGCTGTTGTTGAAGATGCAGTAAATGCGGTTGGAGTTGATCTCAATACGGCAAGTGCTCCTTTGCTGGCACGAGTAGCTGGTATCAGTAGCTCAATTGCAGAAAATATCGTTGCTTACCGCGATGAGTATGGAGCCTTTTCCTCGCGAGCAACCTTGACAAAAGTTCCTCGGTTAGGTGCAAAAGCCTATGAACAGTGTGCTGGATTCTTGCGCATCAACGGGGCACAAAACCCACTCGACGCCTCTGCAGTGCACCCTGAAGCCTATCCAATTGTGAGCAAAATTGCTGGAAGTGCTGGGCTTGGCGTCGGTGAGCTCATTGGTAATAGCGCTGTATTGCGTAGCTTAAAGCCAGCGAGCTTTGCCGACGAAAACTTCGGTGTGCCAACAATTAGCGATATTTTTTCTGAGTTAGAAAAACCGGGTCGTGATCCACGACCGGAGTTTGAGACTGCTCGATTTAAGGATGGGGTAGAAAAAATTAGCGACTTGCGTCCTGGCATGATTCTCGAAGGGACTGTAACCAATGTTGCTGCTTTTGGTGCGTTTGTTGATGTAGGGGTACATCAAGATGGGCTGGTGCATATTTCGGCATTAGCTAATCGATTTGTGTCCGATCCACATGAGATTGTGTCTTCTGGGCAGGTTGTCACAGTGAAAGTCGTGGAGGTAGAGCCAGAGCGTAATCGTATTTCTTTATCGATGCGGCTTGATGAGAATTCAGAAGAAAAAGCTGTGCCTACTCGACGTTCTCCGAAGAAAAAAGCGCAGAAAGGTACTGCTGTGCGTCGTGGTGCTACGCGACAGAACTCACAGGGGCTGGGCGCTATGGCGCAAGCATTGCGTAGTGCAGGTTTTTAATTCTTCATATGGCTGGATGCAATTTTGTTTTTAGCCGTTATATGTGACATAATTTCCTGGTTGTCTATCTTATGCTGTCATATGCGTAGATAGTCGTGATCATTGTAGTGAATATGAACCGGTTGAGTTATATACCGCCAGGATCCTCTGTTCTTGAAAATTAAGGATTGTTTAGATGAACATTCTCGATAAAATCGATGCAGCTTCTTTGCGTGATGATATTCCAGATTTCCGTCCAGGTGACACTCTCGACGTACACGTAAAGGTTATCGAAGGTAACAAGACTCGTACCCAGCTATTCAAGGGTGTTGTTATTCGTCGCCAGGGCGATGGAATTCGCGAAACCTTCACCATTCGTAAGATCTCCTTTGGTATTGGTGTGGAGCGTACTTTCCCAGTACACACCCCAAATATTGATAAGATCGAAGTTGTTAGCCGTGGTAAAGTTCGCCGTGCGAAACTCTACTACTTGCGTGATCTACGCGGTAAAGCAGCGAAAATTAAAGAGAAGCGCTAATTCGTTTTCTCAGATTACCCAGTGGTTGCCTTGTACTTATCGGCGACCACTGGGTTTTTCTATGCGATAGATTATTCTTCAGTTCTTGTCTGCTGCTTGTAGCTAGTTGGTGCTAAAGTATAGTGCTGTGACTCCAACACGCAAAGACGATTTTGATAATTCTGCTGCTGAGCAAACTGTTTCCACTGAAGCGGTTAGGCAAAAAGCTAAGGACAAAACAGATACGCAAAAGCAACGTCCCTGGTATGTGGAACTTGTGATTGTTGTTTTGTGTTCTCTTGTTTTTATTACCCTCATACAAACCTTTGTGGGGCGTATCTACATGATTCCGTCACAATCGATGGAACCTACTTTGCATGGATGTACTGGTTGTGTGGGGGATCGTATTTTTGTAGAAAAAATCAGTTACCGCTTTTCTGATCCTAAACCTGGTGATGTTGTGGTATTTGAGGGTACTGATTCGTGGAATGAGAATTACCAGTCCACGCGTTCTGCTAACCCGATTATTCGTGGTATGCAGGATATTGGGGCATTTGTTGGCCTGGTTGCGCCGGATGAAAATAATCTAGTCAAAAGGATCATTGCTTCTGGTGGGCAAACAGTACAATGCCAACCAGGGGATCCTGGCATTATGGTTGATGGTAAGGAAATCGATTCTTCATATATCCTTGATCCGCCTTTTTATCAGATTCCTGACTCTGAGTTTGGTTCTGCTGCTTGTGGTGGTGCGTACTTTGGTCCTGTCACAGTACCCGAGGGAAATTACTTCATGATGGGCGATAATCGCACTAATTCTAAGGATTCCAGGGCACATATTGGCGACCAATACCAAGGAACAATTCCACGGGAGAATATCCGTGGTAAAGTTCGTGTCATTTTGTTCCCATTCAATCGGATCGGAACTGTTGATCCTGTGCCAATACAAGAATAAGTTGTGCGTACTCTTAAGCAATTGCGTACCTTAGAGGTTACGCTTGAAAAGCATGGATTAGGGCCAGTTGCTGGTGTGGATGAAGCAGGCCGAGGGGCAAGTTGTGGTCCAATCAGTATTGCCGCGTGCATCTTGCCACCGGAACCCATAGCGGAGTTATCTGAACTGACAGATTCTAAACAACTATCGGCAGATACTCGCCAAAAATTATATCCTCTCATCAAAAACCATGCTCGGGCATATGCCATTGTGCATATTGATGCTGCTGATATCGATCGGCATGGCATACAGCATGCCAATATCTCAGGGATGCGTCGCGCAATTGCTTTGCTTGGTATTCATCCGGGTTATATTTTGACTGATGCGATGAAGGTACCAGGTTTGGCTAGCGCATATTTGCCGATCATTGGTGGGGACAGCGTTGCACGCTGCATAGCTGCAGCGAGTGTGCTGGCAAAGCATTCTAGAGATGAACTGATGCGTAGACTCGATGAGCGTTATCCCGAGTATGGCTTAGCACAGCACAAAGGATATTCTACGAAGAATCATATGGAAGCGGTGCGCCGTCACGGAGCCAGTCCGGAGCATAGATATAGTTATGAGAATGTGAGACTTGCTCACGCCGCCTGGACGACTGCTAGAAGAGGAGCCTAGTAATAATGAGTGCTGAAGATCTCAATAACTATGAAGCAGAAGTTGCGCTATCACTTTACCGTGAATATCGAGATATTTTGAGCCAGTTTTCCTATGTTATTGAGACTGAACGGCGGTTCTATCTAGCAAATGCAGTGGAACTTATCCCGCATACACAAGGTAATGATGTGTACTATGAGCTGCGAATGTCTGATGCTTGGGTATGGGATATGTATCGTTCCATGCGCTTTGTGCGCTATGTCCGAGTGATCACATACAAGGACGTCAACATCGAAGAATTAGATAAACCAGAGGCTCGTTGAGAAGCAAAGAAAAAGTCAATTCTAACTAGCACTTATTATTTTTCCTGTGGATAACTGACCACGATGGTCGGTTATCCACAGTTTTTCTTTTCCATAGCTTTCGACGATATTTTCTGTTTCGCGTGCTTGTTATACCTGGAGATATATCAAAAGATTTTCTCAAGGAGCATAGTTATGTCATATAGCAGTGGTAGGGAAACTATAGATGTGCGTCGTAGGCATGATAAGCGAGCAGAATTAGGTACTTATGGGGAACAACTAGCTGCATCGTGGTTGTGCGAGCAAGGATATACGATTGTGGCTCATAATGTTCATTACCGAGGCGGGGAAGTTGATCTTATTGCCCGGGATAAAACTGGTGATCTTGTATGCGTTGAAGTGAAAACACGATCGACGAAACGGTGGGGAAGTACAGAAAGCGTTGATGACAAGAAACTCAGAAGAATGCGTGGTGTGATGGCGCAGTGGTTAGCGCAGAGCAAGGAATATGTTTTAGACCATGTACCCATTCGTTTTGATGTCATTGTGGTTTTTACACAAGCAATGATGGGTTCGGCAGAGTTCGAGCATTATAAGGCGGTTGACCGTGGCGCTTGCTAAAACTTTGTCTGCAATTGTCATAGGGGTGCAAGCACATATTATCGAGGTAGAAGCTAATATCGGGGTTGGTCTGCCAGGGATGTATATCATCGGTATGGCAGATACCGCTATCGGAGAATCTCGTGATCGTATTAAGACTGCTGTCCAAAATTGTCAATTGAGTTGGCCTAAAACGAAAACAGTGGTGAGTTTATCACCTGCATCATTACCAAAATCTGGAGCTCATCTTGATGTAGCAATGTGTATGGCAGTTCTCACGGCAGTGGGAAATAATCATGCAGCACTACAAAAATTAGCGAGTACCTTGTTGCTGGGTGAAATAGGTCTTGATGGTCGTATCAAAGCAGTTAATGGCGTGTTGCCTACATTGTTGGTGGCAAAGGAAACTGGTATTAAAACTGTTGTTATTCCTCGGGCAAACCTGGCAGAAGCTGAAATATGCGATGGGATATCGGTGCTTGTAGTAGAGCATATTCGTGAGTTATATCAATGGGTTATCGGAGAAAAAACCTTAGATTGTGCACATTCTTTATTAAAAAATCGGGTGTGCGCTAGTAACAAGGTTTCTTTGGATATGGCAGATATTGCTGGGCAACAAGAAGCAAAGTACATTGCAGAAATAGCAGCCACAGGTGGACATCATTTTTTGATGATGGGACCGCCTGGTTCTGGGAAAACAATGATTGCGCAGCGCATGGCAGGTATTTTGCCGCCTTTGGTAGGGGATCAGCAGCGAGAAACTACCTCAATTTATTCTGTACTTGGTAAAACGTATTCAGGCGTTATTGCAGATCCACCTTTCGTAGCACCGCATTATTCTATTACCCAGGCAGCTTTACTAGGTGGTGGTCAAGGAAAACCTATGCCAGGAGCTGTAAGTTTGGCTCATAATGGGGTGCTATTTCTTGATGAGGTAAGCGAAATACCAGCGCATATTTTAGATTCTTTACGTACGCCGCTTGAACAAGGATATGTGCATTTGAGTAGGGCGCGTATGAATATTACTTTTCCTGCGCGTTTCCAACTTGTACTTGCTGCTAATCCCTGTCGCTGTGGCAGTGAAGAGTCTAGTAAATGTCAGTGTTCGTCGCGCGTTCGACGAACCTATCTGAGTAATTTATCAGGTCCGCTCAAGGATCGTTTAGATATTGTTGTGGCAATGCGCAATAGCGGGGCAGTTTTACATGATTGTTCTTCAGAGTCGAGTTCGACGATTGCACAACGTGTGGCAGCTGGTCGTCAAAGAGCACAGTGGCGTTGGTGCAAGGCAGGCTTGTCTCAATACGTGACTGCTTCTGTTGAGGCTCCAATTATTCGTAGGAAGTTTCCTGCTAAAGAGGATGCTATGGAGCTTTTATCTGCATATTTAGCGCAAGGAATGGTCAGCCAACGAAGCGTTGATAGGGCATTAAAACTTGCATGGACATTGGCTGATTTAGAAGACATTGCACAGCCAACTATTGATCATGTAATGCGAGGACTAGAGTTGAGGAACTTGTCAGGTATAAATCTATGAAAATCTCAGAACGTACATTGTGTTGGGCATATTTATCGCGGGTGCTTGAAGGGCCTAGTAAACGGTTGCAAGAGTTATTATCTGCTGGTCATGATGTGGAAGAAATTGTTTCTGGCATCAAAAATAGGTCATCATGGATTGGTGGGTTACTAGGTGAAACGCAAGCACGGTATAACTGCGATCGCAGCCAGGAGGATTTAGCACAGGTAGAGTCTTTGGGAGGGTGGTTATTGACTCCTGATTCTGAGCAATGGCCCTATGAGCAGTTAAACCAGGCTTTTGGGTTTGCTGCCTCTGGTAGGAGTGAACATGCTCGTTCTTATCAAGAAGACGCTGTGATGCCTCATGCTTTGTGGGTGCGTGGCTCATCCCATTTAGATTTGGGCAAGGTTTTGGCGCAGTCAGTTGCTATTGTCGGTACTCGCGCAGTTTCTTCCTATGGAATTGACGCTACCCAATATATTGCTGAAGGTTTAGCACAGCATAAATGGACAATTGTCTCTGGTGGTGCTTTGGGTGTAGATGCTGTGGCACATAAACAAGCTCTTGATAGTGGGGGTGTGACTATTGCGGTTAGCGCTTGCGGGATAGATAGGTTTTATCCAGCTGGTAACCGTAACCTCTTTGATAAAATTGTGGAATGTGGACTTATCGTCAGTGAATATCCGCCAGGTCATACTCCGCAGCGTCATAGATTTTTGACTCGTAATAGATTAGTAGCGGCTTTTACACAAGGAACAGTTGTTATGGAGGCTGCATGGCGTTCTGGTGCATTAAATACTCTCAATTGGGCACAAGCCTTTGGGAAAGTCACAATGGCAGTTCCCGGTCCTATCACTGGGGTTGGATCCTTAGGCTGTCATGAAAAAATTAGAAATGGTCAAGCGCAATTGGTGTGTAGTGCAGATGAGGTACGGGCATTGTTGAGTGCTGTGGGAGAAGTTGATCCTGAGCAACAGTATGAAATTGATTTTGCACCAAGCCACGTGCAAGCATTGAGCCGAAATGAACTGCGGGTATTTGATGTACTGGGAGCACAGGCTAAGACAAGTGATCAGATTGTGCAAGAAACGGCATTGAGTCTTGGGCTATGTATGTATCTCTTGGTTGTACTTGAGCGCAAAGGTTTAGTGGTGCGCGCCCATAACGCCTGGCGACGTGCTGTCTAGATGTAAATGATTTGGGTGCGGGAGCTGTTTTGCCGAATTTCCCCAATCTTTTATAAGTTAGGCTTGCATAATCTAAAATAGGGCTGTAATGTAATTGAGGCAAGCCTAAGCAAAAGGTTCTTGAAGGTTCGGGCTGGTTCCTTTCTTGAGCACAAGGCACTGTGTGCAGTAGCGCAGAGTCTGCCTAACACGCTAGGGTTATGCACTATGGGTGAGTCAGTATCGAAAGTGCAGCAGATGAAAACACAAGAAACATCTGCTGCACTTTCGTCGTCTCTGAACACGACATCATTGATAGAGCTTATCGACGCGTATGCCAAGCACCTCACATTGGTCGCTGGACGTTCTGCTGCAACAGTGAAAGGCTATCGGTCTGACTTATTAGACTTTGCGGCAGGCGCTCCCGAACTGCAAGATTTCCATCTTGTCAATATCCGTGCGTGGCTAGGGCAAACTCTCGAAGATGGAAAAACAAGAGCCACTCTTGCGAGGAGAACAGCGGCTATTCGTGGATTTTCGCAATGGCTAGTAGCACAAGATCTCGTGTCTAAAGATGAGGCAGCAACCCTTGTTTCGCCCAAAAAAGGACGCCATTTGCCTAAAGTGCTCAATGAAAAACAAGCAGACAAGCTCATGCGCGCTTCGCAAGCTGTGCATGAAGAAGAATATATCCGTGATAGCGCATTATTGGAGTTGCTCTATGCGACAGGCATTCGTGTAGCGGAAGTGTGTGGCATGGATATTGCAGATATTGATTTTGCTCGCTCAACAATAAAAGTAACTGGAAAAGGAAATAAGCAACGTATTGTTCCCTTTGGTGAAAATGCTGCATCAATCTTGCGGCAATGGTTGGATACGGCGCGTCCAGTATTAGCAGCTCGTGGTGCGAATAAAGAAGAAAAAGCGTGTTTTTTGGGCAGTAGGGGTGGCAGGATAGATCCTCGCCAGGTTCGGCGCATCGTCGAGAAAGCTGGAGATGAGCTTGGGGTAGAACAACTCAGTCCCCATTCTTTGCGTCATACCGCTGCGACACATCTTTTAGATGGTGGGGCAGATTTACGCATTGTGCAGGAATTATTAGGTCACTCTTCTTTGCAGACCACGCAGATATATACACACGTGAGCTCGCAAAGGTTAAAAGAAGCCTTCAAGAAAGCTCACCCGCGTGCGTAAAGTTATTGGTTGCTTAATGGTTTAAGTCTAATTACCGGCGCGCCGAGTAAAGATAGAGGATTAATATAGGTATCTTTGCCGGTACGTGCACCCCAATGCAGTCCTTGCCCATGTGATATGCCTACGGGGCTGAGTTTGCCAATTACTTGTCCCGCTTGTATTACGGTGCCTTGGGAAATATCCGGATTGGTGACATCAATTGGTTGATATGTTGTTCGGATGCCGTCGTTATGATCAATGGAAAGGACAGGAGTGCCAGCTACTATCCCGACGAAAGCAATAACACCATCTTGTGCGGCATAAATATCTTGTCCAACTGTAGCGGCAAGATCCACGCCACGGTGTCCTGCTAGCCATTTTTTCTTCGGTGGATCAAATCCATGTGTAATTTTTCCAGGGTCGGCAGTAGCGGTTATGGGACTAATGTAGTTTCGTTCTAGTGGAGTGGTCGACGTGGCTCGTGAAGGTGCCGGGAACGGGAATAATCCCAGCAGCATACTCAAACTAAGGCACAAGACGAGCCATAATCTATTTTTTCTCCGTTGCGGTTGTGCGTGTGGCAGTTGTTGAGACGCTATATTCACAGTCATGGTGTGACTATGCACATCTTCTTACAACAAGGACAAAAGTACCTAACCAGCATTGTGGAAAACTGTCACACTGGCATCATTTTCCCCATTTTCCACAGCGGGGAAAAGTTATTCACATCTTTTTTGTATTGCAGAACGTGAAACACTATACTGCTACTTTGGCTCTGTTATATGTGCGGTATTTTGTTTCTGATCAAGGTCTTGTGCGTTCGCAAGATGATGTCTTGGCGAAAACATAATTGAAATATATGCACAGATAAGTAGAGTTACTAATTTCGCGCGGTCATTGTGAAGCCAACTTGGACTGTGGTCTTATTTTCAGGGTTCTTGAGTATAAGCGTTTGAGTGGTAATGGCAGCTAGGGTGCAGGGAGAGCCTGCATAGTATATAAACCGAAAACTATTAACAAGGAGGAAGTGAACATGGCAGTTGTAACCATGCGTGAGCTTCTCGATTCTGGTGTGCACTTTGGTCACCCAACACGCCGCTGGAATCCAAAAATGCGTCGTTTCATCTTGACTGATCGCAACGGCATTTACATTATTGATCTTCAGCAGACTCTTAACTACATCAACGAAGCATACGAGTTTGTGAAAGAAACAGTTGCACATGGTGGCACTGTTTTGTATGTAGGTACCAAAAAGCAAGCTCAGGAAGCAATTGCTACTGAGGCTGAGCGCGTTGGTATGCCATACGTGAACCACCGTTGGTTGGGTGGTATGCTCACCAACTTCCAGACCGTTTCTAAGCGTCTTCACCGCATGAAAGAATTGCAAGCGATGGACGCAGCTGAAAATGGTTACGATGGTCGTACCAAAAAAGAAATCCTCATGCTTACTCGTGAGCGCACCAAACTTGAGCGCGTTCTCGGTGGTATTGCAGAGATGGGCAAGGTTCCTTCTGTTTTGTGGGTTGTTGATACCAACAAAGAGCACATTGCAGTAAGTGAGGCTCATAAACTCAACATTCCAGTCGTTGCTGTTCTTGACACTAACTGTGATCCAGACGTGGTAGATTACGCTGTTCCGGGTAACGACGACTCAATCCGCTCTATTGAGGTTCTTACTCGTGTTATTTCTCACGCAGTTATCGAGGGGAAGAAAGCACGCGAAGAGCGTAAGCTAGCTGCAGCCAAAGAAGCTGCTGGTGATGCACAAAAGTCTGAGCCAGCTGCACAGGCAGAGACAACTGAAGAAGTTGCAGCCAAGGTTGAAGCACCAGCAGAATCTGCTGAATAAAACTTGTATGAGACAATTCTGGTAATTGTCTCAACATTGTTTAGAGTCCTTTGGCAACACCACGGTGCTGTGCAAAGGACTTTTTTATGGCACATCGAAATACAGAGCTTTTCGACGGTAATGTTTGCGCAATGTTGCGCGTTCGATAGCGTTTAGTCGCTAAGTCAGTTACTCTGTATATCGAAATTATTAAATTACCCTAATTGAGGAGGATCGCCCCGACAATGGCGAACTACACTGCTGCAGATGTGAAAAAGCTCCGTGAAATCACTGGTTCCGGAATGCTTGATTGTAAGAAGGCTCTTGAAGAAACCAATGGTGACTTTGACAAAGCTGTTGAGGTTCTTCGTATCAAAGGCGCTAAGGACGTCGGAAAGCGTGCAGAGCGTAATGCTACTGAGGGTCTTATTGCTGTATCTGCAAACACAATGGTTGAAATCAACTCTGAAACTGACTTCGTGGCAAAGAACGCCGAGTTTAAGACTTTTGCACAAAAAGTTGCTGATGCAGCTGCTGCCGTGAAAGCTAACTCTGCACAAGAGCTTGCTCAAGCAGATGTTGATGGTAAGACTGCTGCGGAAGCTATCCAGGAGTTGTCCGCTAAGATCGGTGAAAAACTCGAGTTGCGTCGTGCAGTAACTCTTGAAGGAGACAAAGTATCTGTGTACTTGCACCACCGATCTGCTGATTTGCCACCAGCAGTGGGTGTTTTGGTTTCTTACACCGGTGAGGGCGAGGCTGCAGAGTCTGCTGCTCATGCTGCTGCTATGCAGGTTGCTGCGCTTAAAGCTGCATATCTTACCCGCGAGGATGTGCCAGCTGAGGTTATCGAAAAAGAGCGCTCTATTGCTGAGCAGATTACTCGTGAAGAAAAGAAGCCAGAGGCAGCTATTCCAAAAATTGTTGAGGGTCGTCTCAACGGTTTCTACAAGGATGTTGTATTGCTTGAACAGGCTTCAGTTGCAGACAGCAAGAAGACTGTAAAGCAGGTCATGGATGAGGCTGGTGTTACTTTGACTGCTTTCGCTCGTTTTGAGGTTGGACAGCAGTAATTGTGATAAGCAATCTCACGCCCCTGCGGGTAATGCGCTGGGTAAGTGCTGAGTAAATAATGAACGAGGTTCCTGTTTGTGGGGAACCTCGTTTTTAAGTTACACAACTATCTCCAAAGCAGGTATGATTAGCCTTTAGTACAAAGCACTTTTTGTATCATGAGATTCCATTAAACACACACAACAGTGTTATTTTGCTGGGATAACTCCACAGCAAGGGTATGGCTGTTGGTTGTCTAAGAAAGGTTTGAGATCTATGACCGAGACTGCCAAACGTTCTAAGTACAAGCGGGTAATGCTTAAACTTGGAGGTGAAATGTTCGGCGGTGGGGCAGTAGGTATTGACCCAGATGTGGTACAAAACGTTGCGCGCCAAATTGCATCCGTTGCCAAAAGTGGCGTAGAAGTAGCGGTTGTTATTGGTGGCGGTAACTTCTTCCGCGGTGCACAATTGCAGCAGCGAGGTCTGGATCGTAATCGCTCAGACTATATGGGTATGTTGGGTACAGTCATGAACTGTCTTGCTTTACAGGATTTCTTGGAACAAGAAGGCATTGACTGCCGCGTACAGACTTCTATCAATATGGCGCAAGTTGCGGAGCCGTATTTGCCTTTACGCGCAAAGCGTCATCTAGAAAAAGGGCGTGTTGTTATTTTCGGTGCTGGAATGGGATTGCCATATTTCTCTACGGATACTACCGCCGCTCAGCGAGCACTCGAGATTGATTGTGAGGTGCTGTTGATGGCTAAAGCCGTCGACGGTGTGTATTCAGATGATCCACGTACTAATCCAGATGCTGTTTTGTACTCCGAGATTACTCCGCGTGAAGTAATTGAGCAGGAACTTAAAGTGGCGGATGCAACAGCATTCAGTTTATGTATGGATAATGATATGCCTATCCTGGTGTTCAATTTACTTGAAGAAGGTAATATCGCAAGAGCTGTTGCTGGTGAAAAAATCGGCACCTTAGTGCAAAGCTAAAACAGTTCTACTTCTTAGCCGTTTAACTCATAGAGGATTATTTATGATTGATGATATTTTATTAGAGTCTGAAGAACATATGACTACTAGCGTCGAGCGTACTCGTAGCGAGTTGACAAATATTCGTACTGGACGCGCTAATCCTGCAATGTTTGCTGGCATCATTGTGGATTATTACGGAGTTCCTACCCCAGTAACGCAAATGGCAACCATCTCTGTGCCAGAAGCACGTATGCTGCTTATCAAACCTTATGAGCAATCAATGCTTGGTGAAATTGAGAATGCAATTCGCTACTCAGACCTTGGTGTTAATCCAACTAGCGACGGGCACGTGTTGCGGGTAACAGTTCCTCAACTTACTGAGGAGCGTCGTAAAGACATGGTGAAGGTGGCCAAGGCTAAAGGTGAAGAAGGAAAAATTGCAATTCGCAATGTGCGTCGTAAGGGAATGGATGGGCTAAAGAAGATCCAAAAAGACGGCGACGCGGGCGAAGACGAAGTACAAGCAGCTGAAAAAGAACTTGATAAAGTTACTGCAAAGTATGTTGCTCAAGTTGATGAGCTGGTAGCTAAAAAAGAGGGCGAGTTGATGGAGGTCTAAACAGGCCTCTTGGGTTTTAACCAGCATGACCAAGAAACAAGGAGTACATATCATCAATGAGCCAAACGGTGCATGGGAACATTGAGCATTTTCCCAAACCACGCAATAGCGCTGGACGCAATCTTAAAGCTGCTATCAGCGTTGGTATTGGTCTTGGTTTATTGGTTTTTATTGCGATCTTCATTGTCCCCTTTGGTTGGTACCCTTTTGTAGCAGTCATCCTTGCTGCAGCAACCTGGGAAGTACATACTCGCTTGCGTGAGCGCAGTTATGTACTACCCAAATGGTTGTTATTAGCGGCAGGGCAGTTGATGATTTGGCTGAGTTTATTTTTTGGTGCCAAGGGGTTGGTATCGGCATATGCGCTCTCAGTGCTGTGTTTGATGTTTAGCAGGCTATTCCATCATGGCAGTTCTGCAGCACCAAAAAATTATCTACGAGACACAGCAATTGGGGTTTTCGTTCTTACTTGGATACCGTTATTTGGTAGCTTTGCGGCAATGCTTTCCTTGTTTAACACAGATAGGGCTTCTGGTTCGCACTTCATTGTGACCTTCATGCTGTGCGTTATCGCTTCCGACACTGGTGGCTATATTGCCGGGGTAATGTTTGGTGCTCACCCGATGGCACCTGCCGTGAGTCCTAAAAAATCTTGGGAAGGCTTTATCGGTTCGATCATCGCAGGAATTTTTACTGGTGCATTAAGTGTGTCTTTGCTTTTGCACTATAACTGGTGGTGGGGAATCCTTTTGGGAGGCGGTCTAGTTATCTGTGCAACATTGGGTGATCTTGTTGAGTCTCAGTTCAAGCGGGAGTTGGGTATCAAAGATATGTCCAATCTCTTGCCTGGTCATGGTGGCATTATGGATCGCCTTGATGGTATGTTGCCGTCGGCAATGGTGACCTGGCTGCTACTGAGTCTCATTACTATGCCATGATTGTCTTTTCGGAGTGCATACAAGACAAATACAAGACAAAACAAATAATACAAAAATAAAAGCTCTTATCTAACTACAAGATAAGAGCTTATTGGTTGCGTAGTTTTTATTTCTTTTTGATTTGGCGTCGCAATTGCAAAATACGTGTACCACCGACAAGCGCCATAATTAAAGCGCCGCCAATTGCGGCAAGTAAGAAACCAACACCAGCGGGGAAAGAAAAACTCCAAGCAATAAAGGACATTTTTACTGCTTGCTGATTTTGCATGATAAATATCAACAAGACAATGAGCAGTAGTGCACCAACAATAAGCGCTACCCAGGTTCCGCCAGCAAAAGAAGACTTCACTTTAGTCTTTTCGTGTTTTTCTGGGGCAGGAACAGGTGCTTCGTATGCAGGTTCTGCTGCAGCGCTTTCGGTGTAGTGCGGTTGTGCAGTCAAAGAATCATCGAAGTGCTGAGTGGAATCTTCAGGAAAGTTTTGGTCAGGTGAAAAATTATCACGATTAGTCATAAAATCATTCAACTTCATTTTTCGCTCAAAGGCTAATTATTCCAGCCTACGTTATGCTTCTTTTATGGCATTGTTATATTCGTTGGTTAAAACAGCCGTTTGATCCAATTATGATTTTCCATTAGGAAACTTTAATGCGAGAATGAGACATTATGGCTACATCCATCTCCTTAAACTTCGGCGCTGGTCGTCGTGCTATGCCACCACAGCATTTTGCTGATCTCGATAAAGACGCACGAGTTGCTACGCTCAAAGAACTTGGTCTTCCTAAGTTTCGGGTAGACCAATTAGCGCGTCATTACTATGGCAGGTTGCAGGCTGATCCCAGGACTATGACTGACCTGCCAGAAAAAGCGCGCCACAGCGTCGCTGAAGCACTTTTTCCTGAGCTGATGACCCCTGTACGGCAGGTGGAAGCAGATGATGGAGAAACACAGAAGACATTATGGAAACTCCATGATGGTACCCTTCTAGAATCTGTACTCATGCGTTATCCAAACCGAGCGACGCTATGTATTTCTTCCCAAGCTGGTTGCGGAATGGCTTGTCCTTTTTGTGCTACTGGTCAGGGCGGACTGGATCGTAATTTATCAACAGGAGAAATAGTAGACCAGGTGCGTACTGCGGCAGCTACTATGGCGGCAGAAGGGTCGAGACTAAGCAACGTGGTGTTCATGGGGATGGGTGAGCCACTGGCAAATTATAAAAGAGTAGTGTCAGCGGTTCGGCAGATTACTGCACCAGTGCCAGAAGGTTTTGGTATTTCGCAACGTAATGTGACTGTTTCTACTGTTGGATTAGTACCAGCAATTTACAAACTTGCTGATGAGGAGTTGTCAGTTACCTTAGCTATTTCTTTGCACACTCCTGATGATGAACTGCGTGATACTTTGGTGCCAGTCAATAACCGCTGGAAAGTTGAAGAAGTGCTAGAAGCCGCGCGCTATTATGCGCAGCAATCTGGGCGACGAGTATCCATAGAATATGCGCTCATTCGTGATATTAATGATCATGGTTGGCGGGCAGATATGCTTGGGAAGAAATTGCATAAGGCGCTAGGATCCAAAGTGCACGTTAATCTTATTCCGCTTAACCCAACGCCAGGGTCTAAGTGGGACGCATCGCCTCGTGAGCGTCAAGATGAATTCGTGCGACGTGTGAGCGCTCAGGGGGTCCCATGCACAGTTCGTGATACAAAAGGTCAGGAAATATCTGCTGCGTGTGGCCAATTAGCAGCTGAAGAAAGATAAAAAGAAAAGCGAGATTCGTGTATGAATCTCGCTTTTAATTATTGAGCAGTATTTCGCTTTATGATTCCTGAGGTAGGGCGCGTAGGTGAGCAACACGAGAAGGCTCGATGTTGAGTGCACGCAGCTGGGAATCGGTTAGCTCTGCATAAGGACCAGTACAGGTAGCCTGTAGATAGTCCCAATCTTTTTCCGTGTATCCGACTGGCTTATTGTGTGCTGTAAGCGTACGCACCTGGGTAAGTTTTGGCTTAAAAAGTTGGAGAATTAAACCAAGCGCAATAACAATAGCAAAAACAAAGAGGAAGATAGTCTCTACGTGCCCTTTGTGATTACCAAAGTTATAGCCAAGAAGGAATAGAACAGAAATCCAACCTGCTATTTGGGTTGCATGCTGACCAATATCATGCCATCCCCAGGCTGCCGACGGCTCGTCGAGAGTGGAAACACCATTGTGAACCTCAGGTGCAATTTCGTGGGAACTAGCCACGTTCTTCTCCTCTTCATGTGTATATACGCACTCAAAATACATGCGTATTCACTTAGTATCTATTTTCTCCTGCTTATTTTCGCATATTTTGTTTCCATAAGCGACATTGCATTACCTAAATACTCAAATAATGGAGTGATTTTTCTAATAAGGGACAAAAATAATGGGAAAAATGAGGCAAGGAACTGAGGAAAAATCAGAAACGTGAAAACAATCAAACAAAAGTACATACACGTTAGGGGGTGGAAAATATGATATGCGAGAGAACACGTAGACGCACCAGACAACGCATGAGGCGTCCAATCACTGAGCAATGAGATTGTGTCATGGCACAGAAACGTTCATAATAAAAAAGTGAATTCACAAGCCAAACCCGCTACATCTGCTATATCTCACAGTATGCACAATCCCCAAAGCACTGAAAAATATCCATTGGTATCTACTACAACTGCAGCGTGTGCTCCAGATAAAGCGGATCATGCAGATCAACATTATCCCAAGAGAATCATCATTCTTGGCAGCACTGGGTCAATAGGTACGCAGGCGTTATCGGTTATTGCTGATAATCCTGATCGGTTTGTCGTCGTGGGGCTGGCTGCTGCAGGTAGTAACCCGCAGCTTGTTATCCGCCAAGCACAGCAACTTGGGCTTGCCCCAGAATGTGTTGCTATTGCCGATGCTCAAGCAGCACAGCAGGTATCGCAGGCACTAGGCGGGCAAGTAATCAGTGGTCAAGCCTGTGCGCAGACGTTAGTAGAAACTGTTACTGCCGACACCGTGCTCAATGCATTAGTGGGGTCATTGGGGCTTGGCGCAACTCTGGCAACGATCAACGCAGGTGCCACTTTGGCTTTGGCTAATAAAGAGTCATTGGTAGCAGGGGGACAATTAGTCATTGATGCTGCTAGACCAGGGCAAATCGTTCCTGTAGATTCTGAGCATTCTGCAATGGCACAAGCATTGCGTTCAGGTAGGCGCAATGAAGTAGCGAAGTTTATTCTTACTGCTTCTGGTGGTCCATTTCGAGGCTGGACGCGCAGCCAAATGCAGACGGTAACTCCTGAGCAAGCAGCTGCACATCCCACATGGTCAATGGGACAAATGAACACACTCAATTCTGCAACCTTGGTCAACAAGGGATTAGAACTCATCGAAGCGACATTACTCTTTGGCATTTCTCCAGAGCATATTGATGTTACTGTGCATCCACAGTCGATTGTTCATTCAATGATTACTTTCCGCGATGGGGCAACTATTGCGCAGGCCTCACCACCGTCTATGAAACTTCCCATTGCGTTGGCATTGGGCTGGCCAGATCGAGTGCCAGACGCACAGCCCGCACTGGATTTCTCTACTGCTTCAACGTGGGAATTCATGCCGGTAGATAATGAGGCATTCCCAGCGGTAGAGCTTGCGCGCCATGCAGCAACTCTAGGCGGGGGATATCCTGCTGTTTATAATGCTGCAAATGAGCAGGCGGCAGCGTCTTTCCTTGCTGGTGGTATTGCTTTCCCACACATTGTTGAGGTTATTGAGTTTGCAATGAACAAGGTTGATGGCTCTACTGGTGTAGCCTTGAATCTTGATGATGTGCTAGCTACCGAGTTAGCAGCTCGACGCATCGCTGATGAATATATTGCGTCTTTGCTTTCATAATGAGTTAGGTTGGTTGTGGCAACTTTATTATTTGCGTTACTTTTTGCCGTAGGCATTGCAGTTACCGTTGGTCTGCATGAATTGGGGCATTATATGACAGCGCGTATGTTTGGTATGCGCGTGCGTCAATTCTTTATTGGCTTTGGTCCCAAGCTCTTTTCTTATCGACGTGGGCAGACCGAGTATGGTATCAAAGCGATTTTGCTTGGTGGTTATTGCGATATTGCTGGCATGACGAATCAGGATCCTTTTACCCAGGAAAATCCTCAAGAGGCAATGGCATATAAACCGTGGTGGCAGCGGATTATTGTGTTGCTCGGTGGAATCATCATGAACATCATTGTTGCCTTTGTTATTTTTTATGCAGTAGCAGTGAGTTCAGGGCTGCCTAATCCTCATGCGGTAACTGCAGCTGAAGTTGGTGAAGTCAAATGTGTTTCGCCGCAGCAGCTTGATGCGCAGACACTAGCACCATGCCAAGGCGAAGGACCGGCTCAAAAAGCAGGGGTACAAGCTGGGGATCGAATTATCGCGGTTGATGGTAAGAAAGTCGAGGCCTTTACACAGATTAGAGAGTATGTCCAAAGTCATGCTGGGCGCACAATCATTCTTGATATTGAGCGTGACGATCAGCGCTTAGATATTGCTGTTCCAGTGGAAAAAGTTACTCGACTCGATCAGCAAGGCAATTCCATCGAAGTAGGGGCTATTGGAGTAAGTAGTGCTCCGATCACAAAAGAAAAGTACAACGCTATATCTGGTTTTGCTGTTGCTATAGACTACACTCGTTCAACTTTTATTGCTTCGGCACAGGGATTAGTTTCCTTTCCTGCGAAAATACCATCAGTAGTGACATCTATTTTTGGCGGGGAACGAGAAAAAGACGGCCCAGTCAGCGTAGTGGGTATTTCACGTATTGGCGGGGAACTAGCTCAACGCTCGATGTGGGATAGTTTCTTTCTTATGCTGGCAAGCCTCAACATTTTCCTTGCCCTATTTAATCTCTTACCATTACCGCCTCTCGACGGTGGGCATATTGCAGTCGTGCTGTATGAGAAAATTCGTGATGCCCTGAGGAAAATGCGTGGTAAAAAGCCTCTTGGTCTTGCCGATTATACGAAAATAACCCCAGTTATTGTCACGATTAGTGCCGTGTTGCTTATTGTAGGAGTCATTGTGATTGCTGCTGATATTGTTAACCCGATTCGTTTGTTTGGTTAGTGCTGGCATTAGTCTTGCAGGTATCGCAGATAGCGTGCTCATTCGCTACGAGAAATTAGTGCTAGGTAAATCAGTGCTAGACTTAATGAGTCAATAACAAATCATGCTTTATTCTTATACATCCCATACAGCCCGAGGAGTAAAACAGTAGTGTCTACCCAGATTGGTTTAGGTCTACCGGAAGCACCACCACCAGTTTTGGCACCACGTCGTAAAACGCGTCAGCTTATGGTAGGAAATGTTGGCGTTGGGTCTGATTATCCCGTCTCGGTGCAGTCAATGACTACGACCAAAACTCATGATGTCAATGCTACCTTGCAGCAAATTGCCCAATTAACTGCAACAGGGTGCGATATAGTACGCGTTGCGTGTCCTAAAACAGTTGATGCTGAAGCATTACCAATTATTGCTAAAAAATCACCTATCCCAGTAATCGCTGATATTCACTTTCAGCCAAAGTATATTTTTGCAGCTATCGACGCAGGTTGTGCCGCTGTTCGCGTAAATCCAGGAAATATCAAAGAGTTTGATGGTCGAGTAAAAGAAGTTGCTAAGGCGGCAGGGGATGCTGGTATCCCTATTCGCATTGGTGTTAATGCTGGTTCTTTAGATAAGCGTTTATTGGAAAAATATGGCAAAGCAACTCCAGAGGCATTAGTGGAATCTGCGGTATGGGAAGCAAGCCTATTTGAGGAACATGGTTTTGGAGATATTTGTATCTCTGTCAAGCATAATGATCCAGTGATTATGGTTGAGGCGTATCGCCAGTTAGCTGCTCAAACTGATTATCCGCTCCACCTAGGAGTGACAGAAGCAGGTCCTGCGTTCCAAGGAACGATTAAATCTTCCGTTGCTTTCGGTGCCTTATTGAGCCAAGGAATCGGAGACACTATCCGGGTTTCTTTATCGGCAGATCCAGTGGAAGAAATTAAAGTCGGTGATCAAATCCTGCAATCGCTTAATCTTAAAGAGCGTGGTCTGGAGATTGTTTCTTGCCCGTCATGTGGTAGAGCGCAGGTAGATGTTTATACTTTGGCTGAAGAAGTAACAGCTGCGCTTGATGGTATGAATATTCCGCTGCGCGTGGCAGTAATGGGATGTGTTGTCAACGGTCCAGGTGAGGCGCGTGACGCAGATCTTGGCGTGGCGTCTGGTAATGGTAAAGGACAAATTTTTGTCAAAGGTCAAGTGATCAAGACGGTGCCGGAATCGCAAATTGTCGAAACACTTATCGAAGAAGCGATGCGTTTGGCAGAAGAACAAGGGCTGGAAATTACTGAAGGTGCTGCTGCTAAGGTTTCTATTACTCGTTAGCAATCACTTCCAAAATGTTTTATGCCTGTGCATACTGTGCACAGGCATTGCGCGCATTAAGCGTCGGAGTGGCAACAAAAAACTGTCATTATGTAATGCTAACTTAGCTACATGAAACGCATTTTGTCGTTGGTTTTTGCTGTCATCTTTTTTATAGTTTCAGTTGCCGGTTTGGCTGGCTGCACTCCCAAACAAGCCTCGGCGCAACCAATTGTGGAAAAGTTTTTATCCAGTATCTCCGGACAAAATTTTGATCAAGCTGCACAATTAACTGATGCTGATACCCACGTGTCACAGTTGCTTCGTCGAAGCTGGGATGGGTTGCAAGCCACGTCGCTGGGCACTCATCTCGATTCCTTAGATACCAAAGGCACTATTGCTGTGGCGCATTATTCAATGAAGTGGGCATTACCTAAGGAACGTACTTTAGAGTATCAGACGTCAATGACTCTTAACCGTCTCAATGGCGAGTGGATTATTCGATGGCAGCCAACAGCGTTGCATCCAGACTTAAGCGCTAATCAGCATTTGGAATTGCGGCCGATTAATGCAACGAAAGCGCGGGTGATTTCTTCAGATGGTGCAGATGTGTTGGTGCCTGGCGCTGAGTACCGTGTGATTGTGGATTTAGCCCAGGTGTCTGATAGGGATTATGTGGCAAGAAAAATTGCTACAGCAGTCAATAGCGCGCATGAACGTGATAACTCAGTGCCCACTGTTGTGCCACAGGAGCTTAGTAATACGCTGAAGAATGCTTCGGGAACATACTCCGTTATGACTATTAATGAGATACAAGGAAGTCTTATCGAAGAAGAATTATCGGGAATACCGGGTATTAGCTTTAATCGGGAAGCTACGATGGTGGAAACTGATCCAGGTTTTGCGCCCGATATTGTCTCGCGCGTGAGCAGTCTCGTCGATGAGAAACTTGATGGTAAGAATGGTTGGCAAATTGCAGCTGTTACTACAGATGGGGCGGTCGTTAATACTATTGAGAAGCAAGAACCAGAAGTAGCTCCTGCTATTGAAATTAGTTTGGATCATAATGTGCAGCAGGCGGCTGAAGAAGCAGTAAATGTACGTGCGGATATGCAGACAATGATGGTAGCTATTCGTCCTTCTACCGGGCAAATTCTGGCAGTAGCGCAAACTGATAAAGCGGATAAATCTGGTGATTTAGCTCTTACGGGTCTTTTCCCACCGGGATCTACTTTTAAGATTATTACTGCTCAGGCAGGAATGCAGGAACAAAATTTGAGTCCTGATTCCATAGTGCCATGCCCAGGATCAATGAACATTTATGGTCGTGTTGTTAATAATTACAATGGTTTCTCTTTGGGAAATGTGCCATTAGAAAGTGCTTTTGCTCGTTCCTGCAATACCACTTTTGCCGATATTTCTACCAAACTTGAGCGTGGACAATTGCAAGATATCGCTAGTGAGTTTGGTATTGGTGTTGATTATGTGGTTCCTGGGCTCAATACGGTAACTGGCTCTGTGCCCGCAGGCGATACAGAATTAGAAAAGACAGAGGCTGGTTACGGTCAGGGGCTTGATTTGGTTAGTCCTTTTGGGATGGCTTTAGTTTCTGCTACTGCCGCAAGTGGAAAAACACCAGTTCCTACCTTGGTTTCTGGGTATAACACTGAACAAGATAAGCATCCAATTGCGCCGAAACCAGAAGTACTTGATCAGGTTCGTCGTATGATGCGTAGCGTTGTCACTTCTGGTACGGCTGCTGGTATGAAAGCAGGAGGAGAGATTTATGGCAAGACAGGTGAGGCAGAAATTAACGAAGGATCGCATGCTTGGTTTACTGGTTATCGGGAGGATATTGCATTCGCTACATTGATAGTGCTAGGTGGTGGTTCAGAAACAGCTGTTGCCGTGACGGATAAGTTTTTCCAACGCCTAGATGAACTCAACAGTGCTCGTCACCCAGAATGATTATCAGGATGGCTTTGTAGCGTGCTGTAATCTTGTACAGCACATAGAGGGTGCTGGTATTTTTAGAAAAAGTAATACTGCAATAATTAGGAAAATAATTAAGAAATCGAAAGAAGACTATGACGCACAAAAGAGCACCACTTCGACCTGGTACCCCTACTCCTATTCGTAGTGTTCCACAAGATATTATTCGCCCAGAATATGTATGGAAAGACACAGTACAGGAAGCTATGGGGGAGCCTTATGTCCAAACACCAGAGGTCATTGACGCTTTACGACGCACCTCACGCATAGCCGCTGGTGCACTCAAAGAAGCTGGTAAAGCGGTAGCTCCTGGTGTAACAACTGATGAAATTGATCGGATTGCCCATGAGTATATGTGCGATCATGGTGCTTATCCATCCACGCTAGGATATCGTGGGTTCCCTAAGTCCTGTTGCGTTTCACTTAATGAAATTATTTGTCATGGTATCCCAGACAGTACCGTCATTGAAGATGGCGATATTGTCAATATCGACGTCACTGCATATAAAGAAGGTGTGCATGGAGACACTAATGCTACTTTTCTAGCAGGTGATGTTTCTGAAGAACACCGATTGTTAGTTGAGCGTACTAAAGAAGCAACGATGCGAGGTATTCGCGCAGCAAAGCCAGGCAGAGAAATCAACGTCATTGGTCGAGTGATTGAATCGTACGCCAAAAGGTTTGGGTATAACGTCGTCCGCGATTTTACTGGGCATGGTGTCGGACCTACATTCCATAATGGGCTTATCGTGTTGCACTATGACTCAGATTATTATCGTGATGTTCTTGTCCCAGGCATGACGCTGACCATTGAGCCAATGATTAATCTTGGTGGTCTTGATTATGATATTTGGGATGATGATTGGACTGTACAAACCCGTGACCACAAGTTCACCGCCCAGTTCGAGCACACCATTGTCATTACTGAAGATGGTAATGAGATTCTGACATTGTGCGACGATGAGTAAACCAATACGATGAGTGCGTTTCTGATAGCCGGATGTACCTCAGACGCAGGGAAATCTATGATCGTGGCAGGTCTGTGTCGAGCACTTTTTCGACGAGGATTTGCAGTAGCACCATTCAAGGCACAAAATATGTCTAATAATTCCGCTGTCACTGTCGACGGCGGAGAGATTGGTAGAGCACAGGCCTTACAAGCCTACGCGTGTGGGCTAGAGCCACAGGCACTATTTAACCCTGTACTGCTTAAACCAGGTAGCGATCGTCGATCGCAACTTATTGTCAATGGGAGTGCAGTAGGGCAGGTTGATGCCCGAAACTATGTGGAATATCGACAGCAATTACGGCACGTAGTAGCAGACTCGCTGACTGAATTAGAAAAACACTATGATGTGGTCATCTGTGAAGGTGCTGGTTCGCCTGCAGAGATTAATCTCAGAGACACTGATATTGCTAATTTTGGTCTAGCACAGAGTGCAAATTTGCCAGTTTACCTTGTGGGCGATATTGATCGTGGTGGTGTGCTCGCTCATTTTTATGGCACACATCAGATTGTGTCCGAGAAAGACCGAAACCGTATATGCGGATTCATTGTCAATAAGTTTCGTGGCGACAGATCAATACTCGAACCTGGACTTGTTGAGTTGGAACGCAGAACTGGAGTGCCAACACTGGCGGTACTTCCTTTTATTGAAGGACTGTGGGTAGATGCCGAGGATTCACTCCAAACACCACGCGGTGCAGTTATTGGACCTGTGACAACAGCCTTGGGTAAAGACAGTATGCGCGTTGCAGCTATTCGGTTGCCACGAATTTCTAATGCTACTGACGTAGAAGCCTTGGCCTGTGAACCGGGCGTAACTGTCGTGTGGTCTACGCATCCAGATGAGATTGCCCAGGCAGATTTGGTTATTCTCCCAGGGTCGAAGGCAACAGTCAGTGATCTTGCGTGGTTACGAGCACAAGGATTAGCGCAGGCATTAGAAAAGCGCGTGGTGGCACGTAAGCCTATTTTGGGTATCTGCGGTGGTTATCAGATGATGTGCACCAAGATCATAGATTCAGTAGAAGCAGTAACTACTGGTCACGATCACGAAGTGGTAGTCTCAGGGTTAGCTATTTTTGATGCTGATATCGAGTTTCAAGAACAAAAAACAGTGATCCGACATCCACATGGAGCATATGAGATTCATCATGGTCAAGTAGTTCGTAATAATACTCAAGCATGGTTAGGCGATGAAGGCTCGCGAGAAGGTACCAACTACGGCACACATCGACACGGCTACCTTGAAGATGATGATGCACGTCGTCAGTTCCTTAGTGAAATTGCCGCACTTGTCGGAAAAGACAACTTTATTGTTTCTCCTGATACGAGTTTTGCAGCAGAGCGTGATAAACAATTAGATATGCTTGCCGACGCGCTGGAGCAGCATTGGGATCTTGATCAACTCATTGCGCGTCATGGTGTGGTCGCACAAGACAAGCACTTGTAGTAGCGCATAGAACGCAGAAAAGCAATCCCCATGCTACAAGGGCAATAGAAGAAGTCTGGCGCGGTATTTCGTTAGCAAAAAGGTTAATAACAAGTGTGGCGATGTTGATTATCATTGCACAAAAAGCGGCACCAGCACCTAAGAAACGAATCCGCGACCAATTTTTAGCTCGACTAACCACAATGCTGATCCACCCTAAACATCCACTACTGATAATGCCTGTCAAGACAAAGGCTCCCCAACAATCAGTGGAATGCCCGCTGATGATAAACCAATATAAAAGAGGCGGTCCGATAGTGGCACCGGCATACAGCAGCCCATGATGAGGCGATAATTGGCTAAGTCCTCCCACCAATAACGCACAGGCGGCAACAGGCATTGCTGCAGAGAGAGCAGTGAGCGCAAAATCTGTAATTTTTGTTGACGCAATAACTCCCGATACGCTCATAATGACCCCAACACATAAACTGATACCAGCACCGAGGGCGGAAAATATATGCGGCACACGATGACGATAATGATCGGTATGGCGGATAGCAGTAATTGTTGCTGTGGCGCCGAGCACAAGACACCCTGCCACCAAGGTGGCAAATAATGAGTTCGTGCGTGTGACAGCAGTGCTGAGGACACCCAAAATAATGATTGCACCAGTAGCCAAACTCAATGCAATAGGACGCAACGGTGTGGGGGATACATGAACTGTAGATACTGCGGGGGAAACGGAACGAAAAAAAGGCATAAGAAAAGGATGAATACCAGTAGTAGGCGAGTCTAAGTATGAGCGTACAGTCGGGAAAATCACTCTAAGTCTAGCCCAAGGAGCGCATTTTCAATAAGCTCAGGTAGAGCTGGATGTATCCAGTACTCTTGGGTTGCCACTTGCTGGAGCGGGAGTTGAAAGGCGAGAACTGTAATAAGTTGCTGAATAAGTGTGGCGGCTTGTGGCCCGATGATATGCGCGCCCAGCAGAGTGCCAGTGTCTTTGTCAGCGATGAGTTTTGCAAAACCTGTGTCATCATGCAGTGCCCAACCGTAGGCAATATCGCTGTAATTTTGGATCTTGACGCTTATGTTATGACCCTTATCTCGCGCTTGTTGTTCAGTGAGGCCAACTGTTGCGATCTGTGGCTGCGTAAAAACCGCAGAAGGGACATGCTTATGCGGCAGCGAATGCAAGTTCTCCGGGTGCAAGATATTATGCTTGACAGTGCGCATTTCTGCATTTGCTACGTGCTTGAGCTGATAAGGTGAGCAAATATCTCCTAGCGCCCAGATACCTTCAGCTGTTGTGCGACCATATTCATCGACTTTCACTCGGCCATCGTCGAGGAGCTCAATACCAGCTTTGTCGACGCTCATCTGATCACCATTGGGAATGCGTCCGGTGGCAACGAGGAGCATATCGCCGCGGACTATGCTGCCGTCGTCAAGCTTAAGAGTAATTTCTTGCGCTTGCTGATGCGCACTGACAATGGTGTGCCCAAGTTTGGTGTGAAAAGTTTCTTCGCTCAGCTTAGTAAAACGTTCGGAAATATCTTTATCCATGGAACGCAAGAGAGTGGTGGAGCGATTGACAAGTGTTACCTCAACACCAAGAGCATGGAAAATATGGGCAAATTCTGCAGCGATAAAACCACCGCCAAGCACAATCAGGGAGCGTGGTAGTTGTGCGATGCGCATAATATCTTCATTGGTGTAGTAGGTGATACCTGATTCGGCAATTACTGGCGGAATGAAAGGTCGCGCACCAGCTGCTAAGACGATCGTGTCAGCGCTAATGGTCATCTCTTTATTGCCTTGACCGGTGTGAATAGTTTTTTCACCGACAAAGTAAGCGTGATGGTCGTAGACATCGATGTTAGGAGTTTCTGGGCCGCGTCGGTAGGCTTCACCACCTTGAGCAATAGGGTCAATGCGTTTATCGAAAACATCAGAAACAATACGTGACCAGTCAATGTGATCAATTTTGGCGTTAATGCCAAAATCCTTGGCATGAGTGATGGTATGTGCTATTTCTGCTGCATGAACAAACATCTTGGTGGGGATACAACCGACATTCAGGCAGGTGCCACCAAAAACGCCTTTTTCTACGATAGCGATTGTTTTATCATCAAATTCTGGGCCGGGGATAGAGTTACCAGATCCAGTACCAATAATGATGAGATCATAATGCTTGTCTGACATGGACATCTCCATTTTCTTTTATGTCTCTAAGAGAACGTATGCGTATAACACAGTAGGGCAGGCTCACAGCCTTGAGGATTTTAAGCAAAATCGGAATTATCCCAGGTCGCGTAACCATTGCAGTGAGATACGTAGTGCCTCAGTGCGAGCGTATTCTTTGGATAAAAATACATCATGAACTGCTCCCGCAATAGGTGCAACACGAGTATGAGTGCTTAGTACCTTAGCCCATTTTTGTATTTGAGCAACGTTGAGAATTACGTCGCTGCGAGTACACTGTGCGTCGAAAGCCCGAGGAAAATATGACTGTGTGGAGCATAAAGTAAGCACCGGAACTCCACAATCAACTTTTCGACGATGTATGCGTTGTTGTCCTAACATAATGCTGCGTAACCAGTCTAGATATTTTTTGTGCCCGCCCATAGGTTTGTAGGTGAGATCATAATTCCACTCGCCCTGTGCAGAGATATGCAGGCTTTGACCATAGGAATGATTGCTACTCGACGGCAATGCAATGTCAGGGAAGTATTTACCACTGACACTCAGCAATGGCTTGAGCGGAGCGGAGGCTATGGCTGGGATGATCATATCAAGCCAAGGGCTGTTCAAGATTGCACCTCGAATGTGCTTATGCATGAGCGGATGTGAACGGCGTAGATAATCAAGCCACAGAACGACGATAAGCCCACCAGTAGAATGAGCAATGGGAATAAGGAAATCATGCTTGCTCAGAATGATATGTGCCGCTAGGGTAAGTTCCTCAAAGTATTGTTCAATGTCATTAGTGTGATGCCATTTCTGCCCAGGGCGGTATGAGCGCCCGCATTTTCTCAGATCGAGTGCATAAAACGCGTAACCATGTGTATCAAAAAACTGAGCAATATGTTCATGGAAGAAATAATCTGTGAGCCCATGTACCCATAGCATTGCAGTGGTGGCTGCGGGCTTTTGTGATGAGGGGGCAGTTTTTGTTGGAGCATAACGTATCAGAGTGGCACAAGCCTTGTCTGGATTTTGGGGTGAAGTGCCTGTGGTAGGTACATTACTGTCTAGGTTAAAAACTAATTGGGCAAAATCCTCACCGAGGATATCGTGCTCCCATTGCTGGGGCAGCTGAGCTATTGTTGCGGAATTGAATACGAACTTTGTTTTCTTTCTGCGCACGATTATGCCCCCTGATACGTGAAGATGCTACCGATAAAACCTGTTGCCAATGATACGTTGTGATTAATTGTGATATTTTTTTCACACACTTATCGGGGGAGTTTTAACATCAAACCTGATAAGCGCGTAGAGTATATTCCTAGCGAGTTTCAGACTTCGTGCCCATTTATGAGTATGAGGGTTTGCTGGGAAACCAGTGTCGTTATGAAATAGCTGATAAGTCGATTTAGATTTAGTCGTCATTATCCGAGAATCAGTTAGAAAAGTTGAAGAGATAAGCGTAATAACGCGAGGAAAATTGTAATGTCAAATTCCACAACCGCAGCAAAAGTTACTGATGAGGTAGACGTCGCTCTCATCGGCGCAGGAATAATGAGTGCCACGCTAGGTGCTATGCTTCGCACCTTGGAGCCAACATGGTCACAGATGGTGTTTGAGCGTCTCGACGCTCCAGCACAGGAATCTTCTTCACCGTGGAATAATGCTGGTACTGGGCACTCTGCATTATGCGAGTTGAACTATACGCCAGAAGTTAATGGAAAAATTAACATCTCCAAGGCGATTGGCGTTAATGAAAAGTTCCAAACATCACGTCAATTTTGGTCTTATCAGGTAGATCAAGGTGTTCTTGGGGATCCTGATGAATGGATTAACCAAGTACCTCATGTTTCTTTTGGTCACGGAGCTGAACAAGTTGCTTACTTGAAGAAGCGTTTTGAGGCGTTAGACGGTCATCCACTATTCCCTGATATGCAGTTTAGTGATGATCGTGCGCAGTTCGATGATATGTTGCCACTTATGGGGCGTGGACGTCCTGCATCGGATAAGGTTGCTATCTCTTGGACAGACGCAGGAACAGATATTAACTTCGGTGCTCTGACTAAGCAGTTTTTACAGGCTGCCAAAAAAGAAGGAACCACATTCCGTTATGGGCATGAAGTCCGTAACATTAGCCGTGACGGTAGCAAGTGGAAAATTACTGCAAAGAACCGTCACACCGGTGACATTAGCGTCACTCGTGCAAATTTCGTTTTTGTTGGTGCTGGTGGTATGGCACTTCCTTTGCTGCAAAAAGCAGGTATTCCAGAGATCCGTGGTTTTGGTGGTTTCCCGGTGTCAGGTCAATGGTTGCGTTGCACTAATCCAGAAATTATTAGCCAGCACTCCGCCAAGGTATATGGAAAAGCATCGGTTGGTGCTCCACCAATGTCAGTACCACATCTTGATACCCGTGTTATTGATGGTGAAAAGGGCTTGCTCTTTGGACCATATGCGGGTTGGACACCAAAGTTCTTGAAGAAAGGGTCATGGGCGGATTTGCCTAAATCCTTACGGGTGACCAATGTGGCTTCTATGCTTGCTGTTGGTGTGCAAGAACTTGGTTTGACGAAATATCTCATCACCGAGTTGTTAAAAGATCAGCAGGCTCGTATGGAAACATTGCGTGAGTATGTTCCAGAGGCACGCGATGAAGATTGGGAGATTGTTACCGCTGGTCAGCGTGTGCAGGTTATTAAACCTGTCGTTGGTCCACGTTTTGGTTCTCTTGAGTTTGGTACCGCTTTGATCAACTCTAATGATGGTTCCATTGCTGGTCTCTTAGGCGCATCACCAGGTGCTTCTATTGCCCCTGCAGCAATGCTAGAGGTGCTAGAGCATTGCTTTGGTGATCGCATGGTGGTATGGGCAGATAAAATTAAAGAAATGGTGCCGTCGTATGGCGTGAAACTTTCTGCAAATAAGACTCTCTTTAATGAGATGTGGAGTTACACTCAAAAGACACTCAAATTAGAGGGATAGTAATTCTTATCTTCATGCACACAACCGAGATCCTTAGAAGAGATCTCGGTTGTTTTCACATACTAACAATGACATATTGAGCTATGAACAAAGAGATACAGTCGCCATCATTTTTTCCATTTTCTGCAATTGTGGGTCAAGAAGATCTACGTCTTGCACTCATTCTGTCAGCAATTGCGCCTCGTATTGGTGGTGTCATTGCCCGAGGTGAAAAGGGCACTGCAAAAACTACTACCGTGCGTGCTTTTTCGCGTCTATTAGGTAGTGCTCCATTAGTCAATCTTCCCCTTGGCGTTACTGAAGATCGCGTCGTCGGTTCGCTTGATATTGAAACTGTGCTTACTACTGGAAAAGCACAGTTTCAACCAGGTCTGCTCAGTGCTGCCGATGGTGGTGTGCTCTATGTGGATGAGGTCAATCTACTTGCAGACCATATTGTCGATGTGCTTCTCGACGCAGCTGCAACTGGAATGGTGACTATTGAACGCGATTCTATTTCCCATACTGAATCAGCGCGTTTCGTTCTTGTCGGCACGATGAATCCTGAGGAAGGAGAACTGCGTCCACAACTTTTGGATCGCTTTGGTCTTTCTGTTGATATTGCAGGACCAGCTGATGTGCGCGAACGAGCTGAAATTATGCGTCGTCGATTAGCTTACGAGAATGATCCACAGGGTTTTGTACGTCAATGGCAAGAAAAAGATGAAGAAATCGCAGTACGTATCGCACAAGCTAAAGATGTGGTTGATGAGATTTCTTTGAGCGATGCACAATTAGAGCGGATTGCGTATATTTGTGCTGAGTTTGGAGTCGAAGGCCTGCGCGGTGATCTTGTTATTGCTCGTACTGCGATGGCACATGCGGCATGGCAACAGCGAAGTAGTGTGAATGAAGAAGATATTAACGTAGCAGCACGTTTAGCATTACCGCACCGCCGTCGGCAGAATCCTTTTGACGAACCAGGGGTGAGTGAGCAGGAGCTTGAAAACATCATGGAACGCTCCAAAGAACAACACAATCACCAAGATCATTCTCAGCCTGAGCCTACCGACGCTGCAGATCATAAACACCAGGGAAACAACAGTATGCGCCCTCAACATAATCCTGATGATGCGCACGTCTCCCAAGATGGAAAGGTAGGCAGCGCTGATTCTGGCGCGCCCTTTCGCTATCCGAACACTCAAACGTAAGCCAAAAACTCGTGTGCGCTATGAAGCACCTCCAGGTAGGAGGGCTTATCAGCAACTTAGTATTGGTGCTGATATTCGAGCTAGTTCAGAGCATGGTCATGGGCTCAATCTTGTTGCTTCGCTGCATGCTGCAGTAGCACGAGGGGCACGATTATCCTCAGAAAAATCTGTTATCCCTTTTCTGGCAGCTGATGTGCGTAGGAATATCCGTCGCGGTAAGGAAGCTAATCTGATTGTGTTTCTCGTGGATGCCTCTGGTTCTATGGCTGCGCGTGATCGACTCAGTGCTGTGGTAGGTGCTGTGTCGTCTTTACTATCGGATGCTTATCGACGCCGGGACAAAGTTGCCGTAATCAGTGTGCGGGGGAAAGCACCAGAATTACTTTTAGCCCCAACAAGCTCAATTGATATTGCGCAGAAGCGATTGCAAGATATCAGAACAGGTGGAAGAACTCCTTTGGAAGCAGGACTTGCCCTTGCACATCGGATTATTAGCACGCACCATCTTAAGGAACCAGGGCGCAGAGCTATATTAGTAGTGCTTTCCGATGGGCGCGCCACCGGAAAAGATGCTGTGAAGAAATCACATAGTGTAGCTGCAAAAATTGCCCAAGGAACATTAACGGGAAGTATTGTTATTGATTGTGAAGCACAAGGGCGTATCAGGCTTGGTCTTGCGCAGGAGTTAGCTCGGCATTTAGCTGGTGAGTGCATTCGTATGGAGCAACTGAGCGCACAAGCTATTACGAGAGCCATTGACGTTTTCTGATGTGTGAGTATCAATAGAAAAGCATTGTAAGCAGCAAAGACAGTAAAGAAAGAAGTACAAGAATGCCGCAGGGAAAAGTAGATCCAAAGAATATCCCCAATGATGGTTTGACTACCAAACAACGTCGTCAGCTACCTATTACAGCGATACATACCGGTGACGGCAAAGGAAAATCTACGGCTGCTTTTGGCATGGCATTACGCGCCTGGAACCAGGGCTTAAACATCGGAGTATTCCAATTCGTAAAATCAGCAAAATGGCGCGTTGGCGAGGAAAGCGTGTTCCGTACCTTGGCTCAGTTGCATGAGGACACTGCTCAGGGTGGTGCTGTGCAGTGGCATAAAATGGGAGAGGGCTGGTCGTGGGCGAGGAAACAAGGAGCACAAGAAGACCATGCGCATAATGCTGCAGCGGGGTGGGAGGAGATCAAGCGTCGTTTAGCGCAAGAAACACATGATTTTTATGTGCTTGATGAGTTTACTTATCCCATTAAGTGGGGCTGGATTGATGTTGAAGATGTGGTAGAGACTCTGAAGAGTCGACCAGGAACACAGCACGTCGTTATTACTGGAAGGGATGCTCATCCGCGATTGATTGAAGTAGCTGATTTGGTCACGCGTATGGAGAAAATCAAGCATCCGATGGATCAGGGACGCAAGGGACAAAAAGGAATTGAGTGGTGACAACCCCAGGATTTGTTATTGCAGCTACTGCCTCTGGGGCAGGAAAAACCACAATAGCCACTGGGCTTATGTATGCCCTAGCCCAGCGCATGACAGTCGCTCCTTTTAAGGTGGGTCCTGATTATATAGATCCGAGCTATCATAGCTTAGCGACGAAAACCCAAGGTAGAAATCTTGATTCTGTTATGTGTGGGCGAGAACTTATCGGTCCGCTTTATGCACATGGTTGCCAAGGCGCAGATATAGCTGTCGTCGAAGGCGTTATGGGACTATTTGATGGCAGAATCACCACTGAGCACAGTGGCAGTGACTATGCCGAGGGATCTACTGCAGATATTGCTGCGCTGTTGGGTTTGCCCATAGTGCTTGTTGTGGATGTGCGAGGAATGAGCCAGTCAGTTGGAGCACTTGTGCGTGGTTTTTCCACTTATGATCCTCGGCTTAACATTGCAGGGGTAATCCTTAATAATGCAGGTAGTTCCCGTCATGCTGAGGTCTGTCAACAAGCAATAATCGACTGCGGTATCCCTGTATTTGGTGTGGTACCACGAATAAAAGATATTGCTGTGCCTTCCCGACATTTGGGATTAGTTACTTCTGGAGAATTGACCACCGCACAAGAAGCAGTGGAAAAAATGGGTGACATTGTCGAACAGTATGTCGATATAGACCGGATCATTGAGTGCGCACAGTGTCAATGGGAAGGCGAGCCGTGGAAACCAGAAGATCATATTGAGGCTGTTGCTCGGCACGCTAGAGTTCGTATTGCACTGGCAACAGGACCTGCTTTTTCTTTCACTTATGCTGAGCATAGAGAATTACTAGCTGCAGCAGGAGCAGAACTTATGAGTTTTGATCCATTGCGTGATGATTTTCCAGATTGCGATGGGCTTATTATTCCCGGTGGATTCCCAGAGGAATACTGTAAGGAATTAGCCCAGCGTAGTGAATTGGCCAAGCAGATACGTGCTCGAATTGAACAAGGTATGCCGGTGCACGCAGAATGTGCTGGTTTATTATGGCTGCTTGACACCCTTGACTCCTATCCCATGTTGGGGGTGATCCCCGCAGTAGCAACGATGAAGAATCGAGTGACACTGGGCTACCGCGATAGTGTTGCTTTAGTTGATTCTTGTCTCTATCGTGCAGGGCAACGCGTCGTGGGGCATGAGTTTCACTACACTCAATTAGTCGTCGACGCGGAGTCTCGTGCTCACGATAGTGGTGACTACAATCCCGCTTGGGCATGGCGTAGTTGGGAAAAAGAAGTGGTAAAAGAAGGGTTTATCCGTGGTAATATCCATGCGAGTTATGTGCACGTTCATCCAGCCGCGGTGCCCACAGCAATAAGTCGTTTTGTGGAACAGTGCTTGCACTATGCTGCTTGTCGTGACGCTGTTTCCGATACAGCATAGACAACGAAGAGAAAAACATGGTGATTGCATTTTTCAGTACCACAGCTACCCCAGATGGTGCGTTTAGCATTATCAGTGCTGATAACAAAGTATTGGCAAGCGGATGGAATACCACTACTCAGGAATTGCTCTCTTTGATTCACAGTAGTATCCGACCAGATCAACTAGAAGAGGTGCCTGCGCATAATCCACAGGTTTCTTTCGCGCTCGACGCAGTGCATGCATATTATCAGGGCGAGATTCATCGAGTGGCTGAGGTGGCGGTATCCCAAGTCGCTACTGCTTTTCAAGAAAAAGCATGGCAATGTTTACGCGAGGTTTCGCCCGGAAACCCCATAAGTTATCGTGACTACGCAGCATTATGCGGTGCGCCACGGGCTATTCGGGCTGTAGCTAGTGCATGTGCCCGCAATAGTGCAGCCTTATTTGTGCCTTGCCATCGGATTATACGCAGTGATGGTAGCCTAGGTGGTTTTCGCTATGGGCTAGAGATTAAACGAGCACTGCTAGAGCGGGAATCCCTCCAGGAGTAATTCCTAGGGTTACGTACCGCAATAGCTAATAAAGGTTGAGGCAAGAGCAGAATCTGGTGTGCTCAATGAGACAGCCAGTGGGTTATCTTGAGCTACCTCCCCAAAAGGAGTGTTTAGTAGTGTCATAATGCGCTTGACATCGTTAAGATCATCGTCGTAACACACTTTCTTGAGAGCATCTTCCACAACATGATTCCGCGGAATATATGCGGGATTGACTGTGCGCATATGCGCATAATCTGGGTCAAGAGAGCGCCACTGCGTAATCCACTGAGCTATCTGATTCAGGTGATGATGGTGCTGACTGTTGTTGCGTTGAGGCAGTAGTGCAGCTAATTCCTCCTGAGGTATGTCGTCGTGCGTATGCGCAAGCAGATGCAGGAAAGCATTGAGATCAAGGTGCGTTTGGTTTAATAACAGCTGCCAATCCTTAATGAGCTTTTCGACGGTTGGGTTATGTTCTTTTCCCTCTAGTCCTAATGCACCACGCATAAGGCTCAACCATGCGCGATGATAGTGCGTGGGAAAAGTATCAAGGATAGTGCTCAGGTGTGCATGGGGGAGAATGGGAAGTAATGTTTCTGCAAGTCTAGTGAGGTTCCATCTGATTATCCCGGGTTGATTTCCGTAACTATAGCGACCATTATGATCGATAGAACTAAACACAGTGTTTGGGTCGTAGTATTCCATAAAAGCACATGGACCGTAGTCGATACTTACCCCGCTTATGGTGGTGTTATCGGTGTTGAGCACTCCGTGAACGAAACCATAACGCATCCATTGGGCAACTAATTGTGCCTGCCGTTGGACTAGCGCGTCGAAAAACTCAGCGTAATTGCAACCAGAGTAGTGCCGAGCGATACTATAGTCGGCAAGTTCCTGAACATAGGATTGACCGCGTAGCGCAGCATATTGAAAAGTGCCTATTCTGATATGCGAAGGTGCCACTCGGATCAGTAATGCCCCTTCTTCTGCCGTGGTACGAGCAATTTTCTTGCCAGTTTTGAGCACTGCCAAAGCCTGTGTGGTAGGAATACCTAAAGTATGCAGCCACCGGCTTATGACATATTCGCGAAGCATTGCTGCCAGCGGAGCTTGACCATCACCACCGCGAGAAAACACAGTGCGACCCGAGCCTTTGAGATGAATATCAACCAAAGAGCCATTGCGTGCACGTAACTCTCCTAAGAGGAGTGCCCGCCCGTCGCCAAGCAAAGGGACGAAATTGCCAAATTGATGGCCAGAATATGCCATGGCATGACCAGTAGGGTGTGAGTCTAATAATGAAAGGAGATCGCAGCTAGTGATACCGAGTTCTGCGCCCAATGCGTCATTGAACTGCACTAACTCTAGATTAGGGAACCGCTCCATCGTAGTTGGGTGTACAAACGACGGTAGGTTCTCAGCAAAATGGTGACTCAGATTCATGTATCCAACCCTAGTGGGGACTAAACTCTATGTGCATGGCAGAAAAACTAACTTCTACTGTAACGCTTATTGGTGGTGGTCCTGGTGCATGGGACCTGATAACAATTCGTGGTATGAAAAAATTGCGTGAAGCTGATGTAGTGTTAGTTGATCATTTAGGACCTGGGGCTGAGTTAGCAGAATTATCTGAGTTATGTGATTTAGAAAAAAAAGAGATTATTGATGTCTCCAAGTTGCCTTATGGCAAGCAGGTCGCTCAGGAAAAAATAAATGAACTCCTGATTGAATATGCACAAGCAGGTAAAAAAGTGGTGCGCTTAAAAGGCGGGGATCCTTATGTCTTTGGCCGCGGTTTTGAGGAATACCAAGCACTTCAGGAACAGGGCATTGCTTGTGAAATCGTCCCGGGGGTAAGCAGTGGTATTGCTGTTCCTGCCTTGGCAGGCATACCTGTCACACAACGTGGGATGGTGCATAATTTCACGATTGTATCTGGGCATTTACCACCCGGACACCCCAAATCACTTAATGACTTCTCTGCGCTGGCACATACTGGCGGTACCTTGGTGGTGATAATGGGAGTAAAAAATGCTGAAGCAATTACTCAAGCACTTATCGACGCAGGTCTTGATCCACATACCCCTGCTGCCGTGATACAAGAAGGCGCTACCAAACATCAGCGTAGTTTTCATTGCGAAGTAGCAGAATTAGCTCAGCTTATGCGTGCGCAGCAGATACAACCACCAGCTGTCTATGTTATTGGTGCTGTAGCCGGGTTGATTACCCAATAAGCAAGGCACGCAATGGGAAGAATAAAACCGACCGAAAACAAGTAGACTTTTTATGTGCCGTATCAACAGATAAAAGAAAAACACACCGTGGTTCGACCTAACTCACTGTGGAATATCTGCCACAAGTATTGGATCATCGTGTGTTGCATATTATGTGCGATTAGTGCTGTCTTTGCCTGGGCAACAGGCAACGAATTGCACCGTCATTGGGCACTCTTAGCACTGATTGGTTATATCGGGGCAGCAGGTTTTTTTTCGATTAAGCGGGCTGTTGTCGCTTGTATTTGGGCTTTAGCATGGACATTAGTGTTTCCACTGGCATGGTTCATTCCCCGCGGTGCACGCCAACCTGAGGTTTTCGTGGTAGAACGTGCAGCACATGATTTTTTCACCACTGCGAATCCCTGGATCACACACCCCAAGGTAGTAGATGACTTTAATCCGTACAGTCCTGCAATGGTTCTTTTCGGTATGCCAGCTCAGGTTTGGGATACTCGTTTCCTAGGAGACGCCCGGATATGGTTTTTAGTCTTCTTTAGTTGGTGCTTCATCTATGCCTATCGAGTAACCGAAGACCATATCCGAAATACCAAACCCTATGCGCAAACCACGGCACTCATGATAGTGCTGTGTATTCCAGTTGTGGCGCTTTCTGCTGCCGTCGGTGGTGTAGACCTACCAGTTGCCGGGGCAACTATGGTGGCACTAGCAACTTTCTGGGCACAAAAATATGCCCAATCAGGTGCTTTCATCGCGCTTGCATTAGGCATGAAATGGATGATCATGCCGATACTTTTTGTCCTCATTTTTCTTTTAGGTTCTCGTGCACATAAAAGACAGCTTCTTCATTTCTTCGGCACGAGCATGGGGATAGGTCTGCTCGTGCATATTCCAGCATTGATGAATATGCACGAGTTCATAAACCACACAGTGCTGTTTCCGGCAGGAAAAGCACAGGTGATGACACCGGCAGGTAATTCTCTAGCCGGTGCACTACTTGCTGATGTTCCTGGTGGACAACTGCTGTGTTATGGATTGTTGCTCATTGCTGGCATAGGTTTTGCTGTGTGGCTTTGGATTCGTCCCCCCAGGTCTTTAGCAGGTGTATGTATCTTGTGCAGCATTGGCCTGGTTGTGTTATTCCTATTCTCACCCAGTTTCCGATTTGGCTATATGCTCTATCCAGCAACATTTATGTGGTTTGCATGGATTACTCATATACGACGTGGTGTAGTTTCTTCCCCGTAGCGTGAAATCATACAACCAGCGTAAGTTCAGTAGGTTTATTGTTATTGTGCTCGATTCTTAATCCGGCAGCTCGGGAAATATGGATAACATCATCAATACTGTCAGCTTGATCCGTCGATAATGCCAGAATGCGAGCAAGTTGCCCTTTGTAATGCTTATTAAAATGACTGACAACTTTGCGCGTTCCATCAGGCTGGCATGATTCTACTCGCACAGTAACAGCACTACTCAGCTTGCCAAGTTGTTGATAGGTTCCTGACCGTAAGTCAATGATCAGCTCACCAATGTCACTCAAGGTATCTTTGATGCTCGTTCCCCATCGACTTTTCATGGTAGGTACAGTGGCATTGGCTGTATCAGTAGCAGTGAAGGAACCATCATGGTGAAGGGATCGCCCCCGACGCGGTAGCTTCGTATTGCCAGAGAGACGATAATGCGGAATGAGATCATCCGCACGAATAAGTCCAAAAAGCGCAGAACCAATAGCAAGGCGCTGCCATGCGTGTTCAGGCAAAGACGCTGCATCTAGAGCGTTATAGAGCACCCCAGTGTAACGCAGCAAGGCTGGCATTGTGGGTGAGTGAAAAAGCTGTGTATTCGATGCAGCTTCGTCGAGTAGCTTTTCAGAAATTCCTAAAATAGATAGCGCTTGTTGAGGATCCAATGCCGCAAGGTCATGCGCAATGTCCTCGCGGATTGAATTGAGCTGGGGGAAGGATAGTTTTTCTAATTGTAGTGATGGATGATCGCCACCGGATATTTTCGTTTCTGAGGGCGGTAAAATAATGAGCATAGCTATTAAGAATAGTTGTTCTTCATCGACTAGACTTCTAAAACATGATTACCCGTCTTTCTACTTTATTTTTGCGTACATTACGTCAGGATCCTGCTGATGCCGAAGTACCTAGCCATAAACTTTTGCTGAGAGCTGGTTATATTCGTCGAAGCGCGCCAGGAGTGTATTCTTGGTTGCCGCTGGGACTGCGTACCCTACGCAAAATTGAAGGAATTGTCCGTGAAGAAATGGATTCCATCGGCGCTCAAGAGTTGCTTTTCCCAGCATTGTTGCCGAGAGAACCGTATGAACAAACACATCGCTGGACAGAATATGGCGATAACCTCTTTCGCCTCAAAGACCGTAAAGGCGCAGATTATCTCCTGGGACCAACCCATGAGGAAATTTTCACTGCTGCGGTAAAGGATCTTTATTCCTCTTATAAAGACTTTCCAGTAACTCTCTATCAGATACAAACAAAATATCGTGATGAAGAACGCCCACGTGCCGGTATTTTGCGCGGTAGAGAGTTCATCATGAAAGATTCTTACTCTTTCGACATGGACGATGCTGGTCTTGAGGCTTCATATCAAGCTCATCGACGCGCGTATCAACGAGTTTTTGACCGCTTAGGTCTTAACTATGTCATTTGTGCTGCAACATCAGGCGCTATGGGTGGTTCTGCCTCAGAGGAGTTCTTGGCCATTAGTCCTTATGGTGAGGATACTTTTGTCCGTGCCACAGAAGGCGATTATGCAGCTAATGTGGAGGCTGTTATTACCCAACCTGGTGTGGAACGTGATTACAGTCAATTACCACCAGCACAGGAATATGACACCCCAGAATCGGAGACGATTGCTGCACTTGTGGAATGGGCACGTAGCCAGTCCATTAGCGTCGAAGGCAGGGAAGTGACTGCGGCTGACACGCTCAAGTGCATTATTTGCCGCGTCAAAGAACCAGCTCAGGAAGAAACTCGATTGTTGGGGGTACTTATCCCCGGTGATCGGGAAGTAGATATGAAGCGCTTGGAGGCTGCTTTAGAACCAGCGAGCGTGGAGTTAGCAACTCCTGAGGATTTTGCACAACACCCGTTCTTGGTGAAGGGATATGTTGGTCCTCGCGCGTTGGCAGAACATGGCATAGAAGTACTAGCTGATCCACGTGTGGTATCAGGCACTGCATGGATTACTGGTGCTGATGCACCTCAGCGCCATATTGTGGGATTAGTTGCTGGTCGTGACTTTAACGTTGACGGGTATATTGAAGCTGCAGAGATTAAAGAAGGCGATCCAGCACCTGCTGGTCAAGGTGTTCTTACTCTTGAACGAGGTATTGAAGTCGGACACATTTTCCAATTGGGACGCAAATACACTGAAGCCTTTGACGTGCAAATTCTTGACGAAAACGGCAAGCGTGCTATCCCAACTATGGGCTCATATGGTTTAGGTATTTCCCGATTGATGGCTGTGCTTGCCGAACAACGCCTGGACGAAAAAGGATTGAACTGGCCGTTGGCAGTCGCTCCTTATCAAGTGCACCTGGTGGTTGCTAATAAGGATGAAGCAGCGATTAAAGCTGGTGAAGAGCTTGTAGCACAATTAGATCGTGCGGGTGTAGAAGTGCTTTACGACGATCGACCTAAAGTAAGTCCAGGCGTGAAATTCAAGGACGCAGAATTGCTAGGTATGCCATATGTAGTCATTTTGGGTCGCTCTTTTGCTGAAGGAAAGGTAGAGTTACGCGCTCGGGGTGGGCAAACCACTGAGGTAGATGCAACTGATATTTATGACACTGTGCTCCGGCTTGTCCAATCCCGTTAATCCTCATTGTTAAGGCACAGCCTGTGCTTTAGCGCTATCGCCAGCAAAGCTCAATGACAGAGCACGCCAAGAAGTCTCGTGGGCTTGGCTGGCGGTATTCTTCCAGAAGCTGAGGTCGTCGTCGAGTAGTTCGCTGAGGAAAATTGCTGCCGTGGGTTCATCGGAGACAGTAGTGTACTGGTCGAAGCGATAGGCAGGAGCCTGTGCAGGTATTTCTTGGTCAGCTGGCAAAGACAACTCGAGCGTATTGATACGGTTGAGGTGGGTTTGGGTAAGAACATCGAGTTTTTCTTGTGTAGCAGAATCTGCAAAAGCACGCGCCAATCCGAACGCGTACATAAGTGTCTTTTCATGGTTAAGGGCAGTGCGTAGCGTCGCGAGATCATCGCGATCATTGACACTTGCCTGTGGGGCTAAATCGACAGGTTCTCCTTGGGCACACAATTTGGCATATTCCTCCACCACTATAGGAAGTGACTGCCGGTCAACGTCGCCAATTTTTTGGAAAATTCGTGAACTAGCTGGGGTATCGTCACTGGTTGGGGCAGTGGTTGCGAGGGATTCTGCGTCGCAACTATCTGGGATATCGCCATTTTTATAGTGACCGCATAGTCGGATAATTTCGCGTTCAAGCACTGCGGCATCGTCATGCCTATTCTGCGCTAAAGCTGTGTGATAAAACTCCAACAAAGTTGGATCAGGTTGTGGCTGTGGCTGAGAAAAGATTGAACATCCGCTAAGGGTCATGGCAGATAATGTGCACAAAGCAGCACTAACACACAGTCCACGATGAGTTTTTTGTGATAATTGCGAAAATAATTGGATACCCACAACTAATATAGTCTACTGATGGTATTACTTTTCTGGTGAAGCCACAGTGGTTAGCTGCGGTTTTCCTGGAATACTGTGCTGTCTATCGGTTGGCACACCAGGTGCCGTATCGACGTTGTTATATTGTCGGCATCGTGGACTAGCATGAACTTTATGGCTTTTCCTAATGATGAGCAGTTAAAAACTGCGCTTAGTCCTGTACTCGAGCGCTATGGTGTAGATATTGAAGCGATAAAAATATCTCCTGCAGGCAAAAAAACAGTTGTTGCTATAGCAGTTGATAAAGATGGGCGGATCGATTCCGATACGATTGAAGCATTGTCGCGTGATATTTCCGCTTGGTGTGATGCTCAAGAAGAAGCCGGGGTATTTAATTTTGGTGCTGGATATACGCTTGAAGTGAGCACTCCAGGAGTGGATTTACCATTGACTTTGCCTCGGCATTGGCGTCGGAATCGTGGTCGAGCTATAGCTATAGCGGAGGCGCATGAAGCACGCGAAGATGGGAATCCGAAAGGCAGACAAGGCCAGAAGGGGAAGAAAGCTACGACAACTCTGTGGCGTATTGGTGCGTTAGATGCTCAAGAAGAAAATGTCATTTTGATTACTAAACACAATAAACAACTTGTTGTTCGAGCAGCGCAATTGGCACATTATGCCGGTTGTCTGGTAGAAGTGGAGTTCGCACAACCTACAGTTGAAGAACGAGAATTAGTTGCTTTAACTTTCGACGAAGCCATGACATGGCGAGAGGAACATAACAAGTGAATATAGATGTCCAGGCGCTAAAAGATATCGAAGAACAAAGCGGTATTGTCGTTGAGGATATGTTGGGTACGATTGCCCAAGCATTGCTTTATGCCTATCTCAATTTCAAGGCAGAAGCTGCTGCAGAAAATACAAAATCACGAGTAGATATTGATAGTGCTACTGGTGAAGTAACAGTGATCGTCAGTGAACTCGATGATGATAACAATGTGATTTCTGAGTACGACGATACGCCAAGTAACTTCGGGCGCGTTGGAGCCCAAGCGGTACGCGAAGCAATCGTGAGTCGTTTGCGAGAAGCAGAAACAAGTCAGGCATATGACGCATATAGCGCGTATGAACACAATGTGGTTTCTGGTGTGGTGCAGGCTGATGCTTTTGCGAATGAGCGCGGGATCGTTGTCGTGCATCTAGGTAGTGAGTTTGAGGGACAAGATGGCATTATTCTGCCAGCCGAGCAGTTGCCTGGAGAAAAACTCGCACATGGTGACCGAATTAAAACCTATGTTGTTGATGTCAATCGCAATAACCCTAAGAGCTTACAAATTAATCTTTCCAGGACTCACCCTGAGCTCGTACGACGTTTGTTCGAGCTTGAGATTCCTGAAGTTGCAGATGGTTCGGTGGAAATTGTTTCTATTGCTCGTGAAGCAGGGCACCGTTCTAAAGTTGCAGTAAAAGCCAATAAAAAAGGCTTAAATGCAAAAGGCGCATGCATTGGTCCGCGTGGTCAGCGGGTCAATAACATCATGAATGATCTTGGTGGCGAAAAGATCGATATTGTTGATTATTCGGATGATCCAGCTGTATATGTTGGTAATTCACTTGCTCCATCTAAAGTGGTTCATGTAGAGATTCTTAGTCGTGAAGAGCAAACAGCTAGGGTAACGGTGCCTGATTACCAGCTTTCCCTTGCTATTGGTAAAGAAGGGCAGAATGTGCGCCTTGCTGCTCGCTTAACAGGTTGGAAGATTGATATTCGCTCTGACGCCAGTTAAAAGCAGTTAAAAGTCCGTCAAGACTAAGAGTGGGTTTTAATTGCTCTGCTTAGGGATAATGGCGTAGACTATATGAGGCTCTGAGGTTTTCAAGCACATTATTTTGGTCACTTATGGTCGTTGTATCTAAGTGTAATAATGTTTGCTTGAAACAAGAAGAAGTCAGATATTGTGTACGTGGTTATGAGTAGGAGTTGAATGACTAAGCAGGTGCTTTCTGAACGAAAGACGATGAGTTCTCGTAAAGAACCCATCCGTACCTGTATAGCTACCAGTCGAAAATATCCGCAATCTCAGTTATTACGTGTAACAGTTGACAAAGAGAATTCAGGTCATGTTGTCCCAGATCCTCGTCGCCGGTTAGGTGGACGTGGAGCATGGATTACGCCAACAATATCTGCCTATGAGCTTGCTATCAAGCGCAGGGCTTTTGCTCGTGCGCTACGGGTGTCTACTGCGGTAGATACTGGTCATGTACATACGTACCTTTTAGCGAATACCGCGCTAAAGACCCATATTGATGATAAGGAAGACCGAACACTGATGAGCACACGATGAAGCATCAGCGATGAACGTCCAGAGAAGAAGCGAAGGACGCTCTTTTTAACAGGTCTGGTTTTTCCGGGCGTGTTAAAGAAAGCTTTTCCTTCCAAAAAACAAGGAGAAAAGTGCCCGGAAAGCTACGCGTACATGAGTTGGCAAAACAACTCGGTATTACCAGCAAAGAACTACTTGCGACGCTAAAAGAGCAGGGAGAGTTCGTTAAAACTGCCTCGTCTACTATTGAAGCACCAGTAGTAAAGAAGATGAAGCAGCATTACGAAGCGCTTGGTGGAGATAACGCCAGTGCACAACCAGCGGCTAAAAAGCAAGCACCTGCACCTAAGCCAGCGGCTGCAAAAGCACAGAAATCGCCTGCGAAGCCGCAACCTAAACCAGCGGCAAAGCCAAGTGCAGTAGCAGGAGCCAAGGCAGCATCTAAAGCTGAAAAAGAGCAAGCTCAACCAGCTAAGCCCGTACCTGCGCAAAAGCCTAAGCCAGTTGCAAAACCGGCTCCCAAGCCGCAGGCTCAGGCTAGTGCACCACAATTTAATTCCGGTTCCCCAGCTAAGTCTGGTGCTGCTGGAGAGAAAAAAGCACGTCAAGACAAAGCAGCAACACCAAGTGCAATGCCTAAACCTGCTGCGCCAAAGCCAGGTGCGATGCCACGTCCGCAGGCTAAACCAGCACCACGTCCTGGTGCTCGTGCACCTCGAGTTGCTAATAACCCTTTCTCTACTGGAGGCGGCGAGCGTCCAGCACCACGTCCAGGTGGTACTCGTTCTGGTGCCAGGTCACAAGGTAATAATCCTGCTCGTGGTCAAGGTGGAGCTGGGCGCCCAGGTGGGCAGCGCGGTCAAGGAAACCAGCGTCGTGATACGCGCCCACAAGGGTCAGGAAATGAGCGTCAGGGAGGTGGACGTCGTCCATCACCAACAATGATGCCTGCGCATCCAAATCCAGCGCAGATGCCTACCCGATCTCCCGGAGGTGGTCGTGGTCGCGGCGGTCAACCAGGGCAAAATGGTCCAGGACAAGGCGGTTTCGGCGGACGCGGCGGTAATAACGCACGTGGTGGACGTCGTGGTGGAACAGCTGGTGCTTTCGGACGCCCAGGCGGCGCTCCTCGTAAAGGACGCAAGTCCAAGCGTCAAAAGCGTAATGAGTATGAGGCAATGCAAGCACCAAATCTTGTTGGTGGCGTGCGGTTGCCAGATGGTGGCGGTGCCACTATCCGCTTGGCACGTGGTGCATCCTTATCTGACTTTGCAGACAAGATCAAGGCTGATCCAGCAGCTTTAGTGCAAGCTCTGTTCAACCTCGGTGAGATGGTAACGACCACCGCTTCTGTGAATGAAGAAACTTTGATGCTGCTTGGCGATGAAATGAACTACAAGGTTGAGGTTGTTTCACCTGAGGACGAGGATCGTGAGCTCCTGGAATCTTTCGACCTGCAATTTGGTGAAGATGAAGGTAGCGAAGACGACCTAGCACAACGCCCACCAGTAGTTACCGTTATGGGTCACGTTGATCATGGTAAGACTCGCTTGCTTGACTCCATCCGTAAGACCAATGTTGGGTCTGACGAGGCAGGAGGAATTACGCAGGGTATTGGTGCTTATCAGGTCACCGTGGAGGTAGAAGAAGTACCACGTAAGATCACTTTCTTGGATACTCCTGGTCACGAAGCCTTCACTGCAATGCGTGCTCGTGGTGCAAAGTCTACTGACATTGCTGTACTTGTTGTTGCTGCTGATGACGGTGTCATGCCACAGACTGTTGAGGCTATTAACCACGCTAAAGCAGCGGAAGTACCTATCGTGGTTGCTGTTAATAAGATTGATAAACCGGGTGCGTCTCCTGATAAAATTCGTGGTCAATTGACTGAATATGGTCTTGTCCCAGAAGAATATGGTGGTGACACCATGTTTGTGGATATTTCCGCTAAGCAAAACACCAATATCGATGCGCTACTAGAGTCAGTATTGCTTACCGCTGACGCATCCTTGGATTTGCGTGCTAATCCAGATATGGATGCCCAAGGTGTTGCTATTGAAGCTCACCTTGACCGTGGTCGTGGACCTGTGGCAACTGTTATCGTGCAACGTGGTACTTTGCGTGTAGGTGATTCCATCGTCGCAGGTGATGCTTATGGTCGTGTGCGTCGTATGGTGGATGAGTTTGGTAATGACGTAGCGGAGGCTGGTCCATCGCGTCCAGTCCAGGTACAAGGTCTCAATGGTGTTCCTGGTGCAGGAGATAACCTTTTGGTTGTCGACGATGACCGAGTGGCACGTCAGATCGCTAACCAACGTAATGCTCGTAAGCGCAATGCCTTGGCTGCTAAGACCCGTAAGCGTGTTTCTCTTGAAGATCTCGATACCGTACTTAAAGAGACATCGACGCTTAACCTTATTCTTAAAGGTGATAATGCAGGTTCTGTTGAAGCGCTGGAAGATGCTTTGCTTAAGATTGATATTGATGATGAAGTTGAGCTCAATATCATTGACCGTGGTGTAGGTGCGGTAACACAAACTAACGTATCTTTGGCTGCGGCATCTGACGCGGTAATCATTGCCTTCAATGTTCGCTCTGAAGGCAAGGCTACTGAGGAAGCAAATGCTGAAGGCGTGGATATTCGTTACTACACGGTTATCTACCGTGCCATTGAAGAAGTTGAGCAAGCACTCAAGGGTATGCTCAAGCCAATTTACGAGGAACGCGAAATTGGTCGTGCAGAAATTCGCGCTATCTTCAAGGCATCTGCAGTTGGTCTTATTGCTGGTTGTATGGTTGAAAGCGGTAAGGTACGCCGTGGTGCTTCAGTACGATTGTTGCGTGATGGTGCTGTTATTGCCGCTAAAGCAACTATCGACTCGCTGCGTCGTGAAAAAGACGATGTTACAGAAGTTATGGCTGGCTACGAATGCGGTATGGTATTGAGCTATCCTGACATTCAGGTTGATGATATCATTGAGGTCTTTGAGCAGGTTGAGGTGCCTCGAGACTAAATTGCAGTAGCAGTTTTTGCCCCGGCAGAGGAACGTCGAAAGGCGAACTTATGTCGGGGTTTTATCCTGCGAACAAGATTGTCGGCGTTTAGAATAGGCGTCGAAAAGCAAAAATAATGATGGAGAAAAATGGTAGATCACGCACGTGCTGCTCGGATGGCTAAGAGAATACAGACGATTGTAGCAACCGCTCTTGAACGTGAAATACGAGATCCACGAGTGGAGTACATCACGATTACTGATGCTCGCGTTACCGGCGATTTGCATGATGCCACTGTGTATTACACAGTACGGGGAAAAACTATTGATGAAGAACCTGATGTGCAGGCAGCTTCTGCGGCGCTGGAAAAGGTTAAAGGGCATTTGCGTCGAATAGTAGGCCAGCAATTGAGTGTTCGGTTCACGCCAACACTGTCTTTTGCTTTTGATAATGTTCCTGAGACAAGTTCTTATATGGAACAGCTCCTAGAAAAAGCCAGGAAGCGTGATGAGGAGTTAGCAAAGCTAAAAGAAACCGCCACGCCTGCAGGGGATCCGAGTCCTTACAAGACTATGGAAGAAGAATAGAGACAGAAGAATCACTGTGAAAGGAAGCAAGACGTGTCAATGCCAGCGTCACCGCCGTTGAGCGATCGACGTACGCCTCGCTACATTAGTGACTCCTGCTTACCTGCGCTCACAGCAGCAAGCCAAGCTGTAATCCATGCGCACAAGATTGTGGTTGTGGGTCATGTTAATCCAGATGCTGACGCTATTGGTAGTGCTTGTGCGTTAGTACGCGTGCTAGAGAACATGGGGAAACAAGCACAAGCAGTGATTGGTCAACGCCATCTGCTTGACACAGAGCTTATGCATATTCCAGGTGCTACTGAGGTAGCGTTAGCCGATCGACTACCTGAGCATGATCTTGTCATTGTTGTTGACTGTGGTGCTTCATCACGTACAGGAACATTGCAACCAGAAATTCTGGCGCACCCAGAGCGTGTAATCCTCATCGATCACCACACCTCTAACCTGGGTTTTGGTGGGATAAACCTCATTGATCGTGACGCAGAATCAACAACTACAGTGCTATATGATTGGTTCCGATTCTTAGATATTGCCATCGACCGTGATATTGCGTATGCACTCTACTCTGGTCTTGCTACCGACACTGGTGGTTTTCGCTGGGGTCGGCCAAAAATGCATATGCTGGCGCAAGAATTAGTAGATACCGGCATTGATATTCGTCGGATATCCAGGGAGCTTTTCGACGGAGGCACTATCGCAGACTTAAAAATGATAGGTAGTGTGCTGCAGAATCTCACCTCCTACGATATTGAGCAGACTAGGATAGTGATTGCCGTGGCTGCCTATGACATCATTGCCGGTCATGCTCAAGCGCCTGTGGAAAAAATTGCTGATATGGTGCGTGGTCTGAGTGACACTGATATTGTGGTGGTGCTCAAAGAGTATGCGCCAGGTGATTGGACTGTATCTTTGCGTTCGCACACAATTGATGTCTCTCGTATTGCCAAAATATTTGGTGGCGGTGGCCATTTACGTTCAGCCGGTTTTAGTATTTTTGGGACTACTGAGAACATTACTTCACGGGTGCTCCACGCAATAGAAACCGCTCTCGACGCCTAGCTAGAGCAATGGCAGATAAGCACAGATAAGTACCGAGGAAAATGCAACAGGTGAACCACAGGGAAGATGATGTGCTCACTGACACAGGCGCGCAAAGAGTAACGATAAGCACCATCATGGGGCTTGCCGTGCCAGCTTTAGGCGTGCTCTTAACAACACCTATTTTTGTGTTGCTTGATACTGCTATTGTTGGTCGCCTTGGCGGGATAGCACTTGCTGCACTTGCGGCAGGAAGCACTATTTATTCTATGTTTTCTGCCCAACTTACTTTTCTTTCTTATGGCACTACTGCACGTAGTGCTCGTCTTTATGGTGCTGGTGATCGTCGAGGAGCAATTACTGAAGGGGTACAAGCAACCTGGATTGCGCTTTTTGTCGGTACAGGGTTATGTATGGTGATCTTCTTCAATGCAGAGCAACTCTGTGCGTGGATGAGCACCCAGCCAGACATAGCTCAGCGTGCAGCAGGGTGGTTGAAAATCACTGCTTTTGCTATTCCATTGGTGTTAATAGATATGGCAGGCAATGGATGGCTACGTGGTATCCAGAACACGCGCTTACCATTGCTTTTTACTCTAGCTGGTGTCATTCCCGCGGCAGTTCTTATCCCGATTTTTGTGCATAAGTGGGGTCTATATGGTTCAGCATGGGCTACCTTATTGGCAACAGCTATCACTGCATTATGCTTTCTTGGTTGCCTCATTCATCACCATCAAGGATCATGGATACCTCGAGTGTCCATCATCACCCATCAACTAGTCCTTGCGCGTGATCTGATTATTCGATCCTTATCTTTTCAAGTTGCCTTTTTGTGTGCAGCAGCAGTTTTAGGTCGCTATGGTGCAACAGCTTTGGCGGCACATCATATTTTGCTGCAATTGTGGAATTTTATTGCGCTGTTTCTTGATTCATTGGCCATTGCAGCCCAAGCTCTCGTCGGACAGGCCTTGGGTGCTCAGAGTCGTGAGCGTGCGCGTAGTGTGGCACAACGGGTTCTTGGCTTTTCGACGTTCCTTGCCTGCATTCTTGCGCTATGTTGTGCACTAGGACATACGTTTATTGCACGCATTTTTACTCACGACGAAGCAGTGTTGCGCGTTGTGGCACACTCATGGTGGCAATTGATTGTCATGACCATCGTAGGCGGGGTGGTTTTCGCGCTCGACGGAGTATTGCTTGGTGCTGGTGATGCAGCTTTTTTGCGGAGCATTTCTCTTGCATCAGTATTAGGTGGTTTTTTACCTGGAATAGCATTAGCAGCCATACTAGGCACAGGTCTTATTGGAGTATGGTGGGCGCTCATGGCTTTCGTATTCATTCGGTTTATTGCCGTGGTATGGCGATTCATATCAATGAAATGGGCACACATTGATGATGTGACTGCCATGACTGAAAAGAGCACGAGAGGCATATAGTGATGCTTGATCCTAGACTTTTCCCTGAATGCGCACGCGCCTATAGTCTACGAGTCGATCCGCAGCAGCATGATCTTAGCCGCTTCAATCAGCTACATCCTCTCGAGCAGGTGTTGGTGTCTCACGCTGTTGCTAAGCGCAAAGCAGAGTTTGGTGATGCACGCTGGTGTGCACATCAAGCGCTAGCGCAGCTTCATGGCGACACTGGTGAACCAATTTTACGTGGCGAACGCGGAATGCCGTTATTTCCATCGTCAGTGAGTGGATCGCTGAGCCACACTGCAGGTTTTCGTGCAGCTGTGGTAGCTCCGCGATTGATTGTTCCCGCAATGGGAATTGATATTGAGCAGGCAGAACCATTACCAGAAGGTGTGTTCGAGGCAATCGCACATGGGAGTGAAAAAACTCAGATAGCACAGCTAATGGATAGTGGCATTTACTGTGCGGATCGGTTATTGTTTTGCGCCAAAGAAGCAACATATAAAGCATGGTTCCCGCTGAGTAGACGGTGGTTAGGTTTCGATGAAGCAGAAATCAAACTTTATGCCGACGGAACCTTCAGTTCTTGCATATTAGCTAAACCGACGCCAGTGCCTGTTATAGAGGGCAAATGGCTTATTGAGGATGGGTATATTGTGAGCACGACAGCTGTTTATCGTGCTGATCTCCCAGAACACTATCAATTCCCAATTAAAGGGTAGAAGGTCGTGCCACAAACACAGTAGCTAGACGCGTTTTATTTTCTTTTACCAAGGCAATTGAGTGGCCATTTTCATCAACAGCAGCATGAACACCATGCAGTCCTCGTGGTTCTAACCATTTTCCCATGCTCAGATCATGAGCTTCTTGTGGTGTTACGCGCATAATTGGATAGCAGCGTTGCAGAGCATGATCGAGAGTAAGCGATAGTGAAGCATGAGCGGATAGTTCTTCTAGAGTACGTGCATCAGCAAGAGTAAACGCACCCACTGCAGTACGTCGTAAAGCGATGATACTGCCGCCTACCTCGAGTTTTTCACCTAGATCCCTTGCCAAGGAACGGATATAAGTGCCAGAACTACACTCTACAGCGACATCAAGGTCGATATAATCATCCCCATCACGTCGAGCGAGAACATCAAAGGCTGTGATACGGATTGGGCGTGGTGCAAGTTCTACCTTTTGCCCTTCACGAACAAGCTGATAGGCGCGTTTTCCCGCTACTTTAATTGCACTCACTGCAGCAGGACGCTGCATAATATCACCAACAAAACTCTGTGTCGCGTGAACAATATCGTGATCACTTAGATGAGCAGCACGAGCATCAATTTTTTCAATGATGTTTCCTTCGCAGTCATCAGTATCAGTACGTACCCCCAGACGAATCGTGGCAGTATAGGCTTTCGTCGCAGCAGTCATGTGCGACAAAAACTTTGTCCCACGCTCAACTCCTAGCACAAGAACTCCTGTGGCCAAGGGGTCTAAGGTTCCTGCGTGCCCGATCTTTCGAGTGCCAAAGATACGACGCAATTTACCTACAACATCATGAGATGTCATCCCTTCAGGCTTATCGACGATAACCAAACCTGACTTTGCTAAAAGATCGTTCATAACTTAATAACTTAACAGTCTATGTCGTAGGCTAGGGGATGTGGATATCTGGAATGGTTTAACAGAAGTACCGTCAACACTAGAATCAGCAGTAGTAACTATTGGGGTTTTTGATGGCATACATCGAGGACATCGTATGCTCATTTCCCAAGCAACCCAGCGTGCTCAGGAATTAGCAGTGCCAAGTGTCTTACTCACATTTAACCCACACCCGCTAGCAATTTTATGTCCAGACCGTATGCCTCCTATGCTTGGCAGCGTAGCAGAGCGTGCCGATCTAGTTGCTGAGCTTGGCATTGATCATATGCTTGCTCTCAATTTTAATGCAGATATGGCGCGCTTAGAGCCTGAACAATTTTTTGTGCAGGTACTATTAGAAACTCTCCACGCACGTACCATCGTGGTGGGCGAAAACTTCAGCTTCGGTTATCGTGCCCAGGGGACAACGGATACCTTAAAAGAATTAGGGAAAAAATATGGGGTAGAGGTAAACGTTGTGCAGCTGTTGACTGAGAACAATACTGTTTTGTGCTCTACCTTTATCCGTAATTGCTTGGCTAGTGGTGATATTGCACAGGCTAATTGGGCGTTGGGGCGTAATTACTCGGTTAGCGGTCAAGTGGTGCGTGGTGCTGGTCGTGGTGGTAAAGAGCTGGGATATCCTACTGCTAATTTATATTTTCCAGATTCTGTCGCACTGCCGCAGGACGGAGTTTATGCAGGATTTTTCCAAATAATTTCCGAGGCACCAATTGATGGTGATATGGAGAAAAAAACGCGTTATCCTGCAGCAATATCAGTAGGGCATAACCCTACTTTTGGTGATGAGCGACGTAGTGTTGAGTCCTTTGTGCTAGACAAGGATACTGATCTTTATGGTCATACCGTTGTCGTTGAGTTTGTCGAGCATATTCGTGGTATGAAGAAATTTGACAGTTTGTCTGATCTTTTGGATGCCATTGCCACAGATGTAGATAAAGTGCGAGATATGCTTGCCGTATAAGAACCTACCCAGAAATGAGAAATAATGAGTACATACACAAAAATTATTCTTGATTTAGATACCGGCATTGATGATGCGCTAGCTCTTGCGTATGCGTTGGGTTCACCTGAGTTGGAGCTTATTGGCATTACTGCGACATACGGCAATGTGGAAGTGGCTACAGGAGTGCGCAATGATTTAGCGTTGCTAGAACTATTTGGTCATCCAGATATTCCTGTATTCGCTGGTCTAGAGCATGCTCGTGCGAAAGATAATTTTGAGGTGCTTGAGATTTCTGCCTTTATTCATGGCAAAAATGGTATTGGTGAGGTAGCAATTCCTGATCCACAAGCTCGAGTGGCGCAAAAATCTGCGGTTGATTTCCTTATTGAATCAGTGGCGCGTTATGGTGACGAGCTTGTTATTGTCCCAACAGGTGCTATGACAAATATCGCAGCAGCTATTGAACAGGATCCTGCTTTTGCACAGAATGCGCATATTGTATTTATGGGTGGTGCCCTTACTGTTCCAGGTAATGTAAGCCCGTGGGCAGAGGCAAATATAAATCAAGATCCAGAAGCTGCAGATATTATGGTACGACGTAGCGTCGATAATACAATGATTGGCTTGGATGTTACCTTGCAGACGTTGTTGACTTATAAAGAAACACAACAATGGCGTGCTATTGGTACTCCTGCGGCATTATTCTTAGCAGATGCTACTGATTATTACATCAAGGCTTACGACGTTACAGCACCGCATTTGGGCGGCTGTGGTTTGCATGATCCACTAGCTGTTGGGGTTGCTGTTGATGAGTCTTTAGTGGAAACAATAGGTATTAACCTCAAAGTAGATACTGAGGGGGCAACCCGAGGGCGAACCATTGGTGATGAAACACGCCTGAATGACCCACAGAAACATTCACAGGTTGCAGTAGCAGTTGATACTCAGCGGTTTTTGGCAGAGTTCATGCAACGCATTGGTCGTGTTGCTCGAGGTGAGCACGCATAGTCATGGATACATGGTTTTTGGTTTCTTTTGTGACCGTATGCTAGAATTTTTGAGGTTTCTTTACTGTGGTTCACAGCAGTGAGAATACTGGCTGCTCTAGCGTCATATTTCGTTATTGATAGTCAATTTTTGTGTGGACTGAAAATAATCAAGGAGTTAGTTCTCATGTCTTTGAGCACTGAACAGAAAAAATCAATTTTGGCTGAGTACGGCTTGCACGAGACTGATACCGGTTCTCCAGAGGCACAGGTTGCTTTGCTTACTTCTCGTATCAACAATTTGACCGAGCACCTCAAGTTCCACAAGCATGACCACCATTCACGTCGTGGTTTGTTGCTTCTCGTTGGTCGTCGCCGTGGCTTGCTTAACTATTTAGCAAGTAACAACGTTGATCGTTACCGTGATCTTATTTCACGTCTTGGATTGCGTCGCTAAGCGATTATTGACAAGTTTTTGTCAGGTACCCGCACCGTCATGGAAACATACATGATGTGTGCGGGTTTTTCGTGCTAGCATGAGTATGTTGCTAATTCAGAAAGAGAATTATTGCAGGGCGGCACCGACGATCGCCAAGAAAACCTCCATGTGATGGGAGACGTGAGTTTTGAGCAACAACTCTACTTTGATTGAATACCTAGAAGATCCGGAAATCGGTATCACTGAAGCAGTAGCTACGATTGATAATGGTGATTTTGGTACTCGTACCATTCGCTTTGAGACTGGTCAGCTTGCTCGTCAAGCTGATGGTTCAGTAACAACATATCTCGACGATGACACCATGCTATTGGCTACCACCACAGCATCAAGTCAGCCACGTGAAGGATTTGATTTCTTCCCGCTCACTGTGGACGTTGAAGAGCGTATGTATGCTGCTGGTCGTATCCCTGGTTCTTTCTTCCGCAGGGAAGGTCGTCCTTCTACGGAAGCAATTTTGGCGTGTCGCCTTATTGACCGTCCACTTCGCCCTACTTTCGTTAAAGGGTTACGCAATGAAGTACAGGTTATTGTCACCGTTTTGTCCATGAACCCTCAGGATATGTATGACGTTGTGGCCATTAACGGTGCCTCAGCCGCTACACAACTATCTGGTTTACCAGTTTCTGGTCCAGTTGGTGGTGTGCGCATGGCGCTATTGGCTGATGAAGCTCATCCAGATGGTCAGTGGATTGCTTTCCCAACTCATGAGCAGCATGAGCAAGCAATTTTTGAGCTTGTAGTTGCTGGACGCATTACCACTAAAAAACAAGGCAAAAAGACTATCCATGATGTAGCAATCATGATGGTAGAAGCCGGTGCAACTGAATCTGCTGTAGAACGTATTGCGCAAGGTGGTCCAGCGCCAACTGAGAAAGTCGTTGCCGAAGGTATTGAAGCTGCAAAGCCGTTCATTGAGTTATTGTGCCAGGCACAGGAAGGGTTAGCGCAACGAGTCGCTAAGCAAACTCAGCAATTCCCATTATTCCCTCCTTATTCTGATGAGATTTTTGCTGCTGTGGAAAAGAAAGCAGCAAAGAAATTAGCGCAGCTTTTGACGATCAAAGATAAACAAGATCGTGATGAAGCAACTAATGAGTACATGGAGCAGATCGCTACAGAGCTGGTTGATCGTTTCAGCGATGACGATAACCATGACGCTACTATCAAAGAAATTCATGCTGCATATAACGCAGTGATGAAAAAGACTGTGCGTCATATGATTCTCACTAAGAATTTCCGTATCGACGGACGTGGTCTTAGTGATATTCGAGATCTTAGCGTGGAAGTAGACCTTATTCCTCGTACACACGGTTCATCATTATTCGAGCGTGGTGAAACACAGATTCTTGGTGTGACTACTCTTGATATGTTGAAGATGGAGCAATCAATTGATTCGCTCACACCAACCACCTCAAAACGCTATATCCACCACTACAATTTCCCACCTTATTCCACTGGAGAAACAGGACGTGTGGGTTCACCAAAGCGTCGTGAGATTGGTCATGGTGCTCTAGCTGAGCGTGCTCTTATTCCAGTTATTCCAACTCGTGAGGAATTCCCTTATACGATTCGACAAGTATCTGAAGCCTTGGGTTCTAACGGATCTACCTCAATGGGTTCAGTGTGTGCATCTACATTATCTCTATACAATGCTGGTGTGCCGCTTAAGGCACCAGTTGCAGGTATCGCAATGGGACTAGTATCTGATGAGGTAGATGGCGAAGTACGCTATGTTACTTTGACAGATATTCTTGGGGCAGAAGATGCTTTCGGTGATATGGACTTTAAGGTAGCTGGTACCGCAGAGTTCATTACGGCATTGCAGTTGGATACTAAACTTGATGGCATTCCGTCGAAAGTGCTTGCTGATGCGTTGGCTCAGGCACGTGAAGCGCGTTTGACTATTTTGGATACTATGTCTGATGTTATCGATACACCAGATGAAATGAGTTCATATGCACCGCGTATCATGACAACAACAGTGCCTGTATCAAAAATTGGTGAAATAATCGGTCCTAAAGGCAAGACGATCAATAGTATTACCGAGCAGACTGGTGCTGAGGTGTCCATCGAAGAAGATGGAACAGTATTTGTTTCTGCTGAGTCTGGTCAAGCAGCTGAGGAAACAATTGCGAAAATTAATGCGATTGCTAATCCACAATTGCCTGAGGTTGGGGAACGGTTCCTCGGGGAAATCGTAAAAACAACCGCTTTTGGTGCCTTTGTTTCTTTGACACCTGGTCGTGATGGGCTCATCCACATTTCTAAGCTAGGTGGCGGAAAGCGCATTGAAAAGGTTGAGGATGTGGTCAGCGTAGGCGAAAAGGTCGAGGTAGAAATTCTCGATATTGATAATCGCGGAAAAATATCTTTGGGGCTTGTAGAACAAGAGTCTTAAATGTTGCGTTGATGTCTTAAGGCTCACTTGTGTTTCAAGTGAGCCTTTGGCATAGCATAGCAGAGCACAAGCATTGCCAAACGAAGAAAAGGAATCGAAAACCATGAGAGTCGGTGTTTTAGGCGCAGCTGGTCGCGTGGGAACAGCAATTTGTGCAGGAGTGGAGCAAGCACCAGATATGGAGCTTGTTGCAGCTCTTGGTCGTGGAGATGCTCGAGAACAATTACTACAGAACAAGGCAGAAGTAATTGTTGATTTCACAACTCCTGATTCTGTGATGGATAATCTGGATTTTTGCCTCAGCAACGGTATTCACGCTGTCGTAGGCACAACGGGCTTTAATGAGGAACGTCTAGCACAGGTGAGCCACTATGCTCAGCAAGGTGGAGCGAATGTTCTCATTGCCCCTAATTTTGCTATCTCTGCCGTTTTGACCATGCATTTTGCTCGTCAAGCTGCTCGTTTTTTTGAGTCAGCAGAAGTAGTGGAATATCACCATCCCAATAAACTAGATGCTCCTAGTGGTACCGCGATTCATACAGCCCACGCCATTGCTCAGGCACGTGAAGCTGCCGGATTGGGCGCACAGCCTGACGCTACAAACCAATCTTTAACTGGAGCACGTGGTGCAGAGGTATCTGGGGTGCCGGTTCATGCTGTTCGCATGACGGGTATGGTGGCTCATGAAGAAGTAATTTTTGGTTCTCAAGGTCAGTCGCTTACTATTCGACAAGATTCCTATGATCGGACTTCTTTTGTTCCCGGTGTGTTACTAGCTGTACGTGAAATCGCGCAGCATCCAGGTGTGACAGTCGGTCTTGAACATTTCTTGGGGTTATAAGAATTAATATGGCACATAGCAAGAATCTAGAGGTCACTCTCATTGCATGCAGTGAGTTTCGTGCTCCGGCTGATATTGATTGGGAGACAGATGCGCATGGTGCGCAGGCACTCATTGAGTTTGCTGGTCGAGCGTGTTACGAGAGTTTTAATAAACCCAATCCTCGCACAGCTAGCAATGAAGCCTATATCCATCACATTATGGAAGTTGGACATATGGCGTTGTTGGAGCATCCAACAGCGACGTTGTATCTTCGTGGTCTTTCTCGTTCTGCTACTCATGAGCTTATTCGGCATCGTCATTTTTCTTTTTCTCAACTTTCGCAGCGTTTTGTCCACCAAGAACAAACAGCAATTGTTATTCCGCCGCTTATCGACGAGGATCCGCAGTTGCGTCGTATGTTCCTCAATGCAGTGGATGATTCTCGTTTTATCTATAACGAGTTATTGCATGCTCTGGAAGAGAAGCTAGAAGATGAACCGAATGCTCTTCTTAGACGTAAGCAGGCGCGTCAAGCTGCTAGAGCGATTTTGCCTAATGCTACTGAATCTCGAATAGTTGTCACTGGTAATTTCCGTACCTGGCGTCATTTTATTGCTATGCGTGCGTCAGAACACGCTGATATTGAAATTCGTACTGTAGCAATTGAGTGCTTGAAAATTTTGCAACAGCAGGCACCAGTAGTGTTCAGCGATTTTGAGATTACGAGACTTAGCGACGGTTCTGCTATGGCAACGAGTCCATATGTCATGGACATTTGATGAATTCTATATGTTTTTTATGAAAAACTAGCGTGAAGATGCACAAAATGTGTGAGAACAGGTAGGGTAATGAGTCATGAGTACAGGTTTGACAGATAACACAAGTGCGTACTTTGGTACGGTTTCTGTTGCCATGGTTACCCCTTTTGATGAAACTGGTGCTGTAGATTTGATTGCTGCACGGCATCTGGCTGCGCATCTAGTTGATAATGGTGTGGATTCGATAGTGCTGTCTGGAACTACTGGTGAAGCACCTGTGACTACTGTGGAAGAAAAACTTAACCTGCTCAAGGCTGTGAAGGCAGAGGTTGGGGAACGCGCAAGTATTGTTGCTGGCGCTGGAACCAATAATACTGTCTCATCAGTCGAATTGGCTCGTGCATCAGTTGAAGCTGGTGCAGATGCCTTATTAGTTGTTACCCCTTATTATTCTCGTCCGAGTCAAGAGGGAATTTATCAACATATTGCAGCGATTGCTGATGCAACTGATGCTCCTATTAGTCTTTATGACATCCCATCTCGTTCTAGTGTTGCATTAGAGCGCGATACAATTTGTCGTTTAGCTGAATTACCCACAATCCAGGCTATGAAGGATGCTAAGGGCAATTTTGTCCAAGCAACAACGCTCATGCGGGAGACTGGATTATCGTGGTATTCCGGAGATGATCCGCTTAATATACCTTGGCTGAGTCTGGGTGCGGTTGGGTTCATTTCGGTTATTGGGCATTTGGCTCCGCGTCAGCTTCGAGATGTACACACGCGTTTTTTGTCGGGTGACCTTCCAGGTGCTCAAGAAATTAATGCGCAATTGTCCCCACTGGTTGCTGCTCAGGCTCGTTTGGGTGGCGTCAGTTTTGTAAAAGCTGCTCTGTCCATGCAGGGCATAAATGTTGGTGAGCCACGTTTGCCTAATATCGCTCCTTGCGAACAAGAGCGTGAGCATCTCCGACGTGATTTAGAAAAAGCTGGAGTTTTATAAATTATGAGTGAAGCCCGTAATCGTTCTCGGAAAGTGACCCGAAAAGCAGGCCCACCTGAAGCAAGTGATACCCCTGTTTTCCAGGCACCAGAACCGACAAGCGATCGCGCACATACTTCCAATGCTGCTAGCGTATCCTCGGATACGAACAATGCGCACGAGGATAAACGTGAAGATCGGCAGCGTAGTCGCAATTCTTCGCAGCGACGTGGTGGTAGAAACCGTCGCGGTGGTGCACAAGCAAATAATCGTCGTTCAGGCGGTAATGCGAATAATAATTCAAGAAATCAATCTAATCGCGGCACTCGCAATGTTGTGAAGTCAATGCAAGGTGCGGATCTTACTGAGCGGTTGCCTCAACCACCGAAGGCACCACGTAATGGTTTGCGTATCTATGCTTTGGGCGGCATTTCGGAAATTGGTCGAAATATGACCGTTTTTGAGTACAACAATCGCTTGTTGATCGTCGATTGTGGTGTCCTGTTTCCATCTTCTGATGAACCAGGTGTAGATCTCATTCTTCCTGATTTTGGACCTATAGAAAATCAATTGGATAAGGTCGAAGCGCTTGTTGTCACACATGGGCACGAGGATCATATCGGTGCTATTCCGTGGTTGCTCAAGCTACGTCCTGATATTCCTATTATTGCTTCCAAGTTCACTTTGGCGTTGATTGCAGCGAAATGCCGTGAACACCGTCAGCGTCCAAAACTCATTGAGGTTAATGACAAATCTAATGAGAATCGCGGTCCGTTCAACATTCGGTTCTGGGCAGTAAATCACTCTGTTCCAGATTGTTTGGGTGTGGCAATCAAAACTGGTGCTGGTCTTGTGGTGCATACAGGTGATATCAAACTGGACCAGACTCCGCCTGATGGTCGTCCTACTGACTTACCTGCTTTGTCGCGTTTCGGTGATGAAGGTGTGGATCTGTTGCTTTGCGATTCTACAAACGCAACAACCCCAGGTTTCTCTGGCTCTGAATCAGAGATCGCCCCAACGCTTAAACGTCTCGTAGGTGATGCAAAGCAGCGGGTTATTCTGGCTTCTTTTGCCTCTAATGTTTACCGCGTACAAGCAGCGGTTGATGCTGCAGTTGCCGCAGGTAGAAAAGTGGCGTTCAATGGTCGTTCCATGATCCGTAATATGGAAATTGCGGAAAAGATGGGATATCTTCGTGCACCACGTGGCACAATTATCACAATGGATGAGGCAGCAAAGATGGCGCCGCACCGCGTGATGTTGATTACCACGGGTACTCAGGGTGAGCCAATGGCGGCATTGTCTCGTATGGCACGTCGTGAACATCGACAAATCACTGTGCGTGATGGCGATCTTATTATTTTGTCGTCGTCATTAGTGCCAGGAAATGAAGAAGCTGTTTTTGGCGTTATCAATATGCTGTCCCAAATCGGTGCCACTGTTATTACTGGTAGCGATGCGAAAGTGCATACCTCTGGTCATGGTTATTCCGGAGAATTATTGTTCCTATACAATGCTGCTCGACCAGTTAACGCTATGCCTGTTCACGGTGAATGGCGTCATTTGCGCGCTAACAAGGAGTTGGCGATTTCTACAGGTGTGGAACGCGATCGCGTTGTGTTAGCGCAAAATGGTGTTGTTGTTGATCTGGTTGATGGTCGTGCTCGGGTAGTGGGACAGATTCCGGTAGGTAACCTCTACGTTGACGGTGTAACCATGGGTGATATTGATGCTGAGGTTCTAGAGGAACGCACGTCCTTAGGCGAAGGCGGTCTTATCGCTATTAGCGCAGTAGTAGATAACCGCACTGGTCGGTTATTAGAGCGTCCGACGGTACAAGCTCGTGGCTTCTCTGAAGATGCAGCGGCAATGATGCCTGAGGTGAGCGAATTAGCAGAAAACACCATGAACGACCTTGCTGCTGAAGGAGAAAACGACCCTTATCGTATTGTGCAGCAGCTACGACGTCGTGTTTCTCGTTTTGTGGAGCAGAAGTGGCGTCGTAAGCCAATGATTATGCCGACTGTTATTCCAATGAGCACTGATCAGCCAGCTGCTACTGATGAGGAAATTAGGGCTAGTCGCGAAAGCCTCTAAAATTTTAGCGTTGGGATAACCCGTAATGAGCTCTGTGCATTTGTGCATGGAGCTTTTATGCGTTGGTGCCCGCTATAAAACAGCTATACTGTGGTGCTATGAATCTCGCTAAAACTCAACGCAAGCGCTTAGCTGACTTATTAAGTGAAGCTGGACCTCAAGCACCAACGCTATGCGAAGGCTGGACTACTCATGATTTACTTGTGCATTTGTATGTGCGGGAAAATTATCCCTTAGCGGCTTTAGGGATTGTCAATAAGCGTTTCGCGAAGCATCTTGCTCGACGTACCCAGCAGGTCGAGCAAGAAGATTTTACGCAGTTGCTTGAAAAATGGCGTTCTGGTTCTACGCGGCTATTGTATAGAGTGTGCGATCCTATTATGAATGGTGCTGAGCATTTTGTTCATGCTGAGGATGTTCGTCGTGGGGACTGGGCACACGGCCAGGAACTTAGTACGATGCCAGTATTAGAGCTTAGTGAATCAGAGCAACAACAGTTATGGCGTTTGGTTTCTTTCTTTGCTGCCAAGATGATTCCTAACCCTGGTATTCCTGTCATCCTACTGCCGACGAATATGCCGCGCATTATCGTCCATGATAAGAGGGAAGTAGCGGTGAATGGTTCACGAGTTGTGCGGATTAGTGGCGATATTGCCGAGGTTTTCTTATGGTTGTATGGGCGCAAAGCGGTACAGGTACGGATTGAGGATCCGACAGGACATTTTGGTTAAGTCAAGTATGTGGAACTGATCCTTGGTTTTTCCTTGGGGGAGATTCTAAAAACAGTTAAACTTGTGTGGCAAATGTGATGAATGTGATTACAGGGGTTAGAATGTTTCATTATGTCTGTCAAAAGCTCTACTTCGACATCACCACGTTCTAGGAGAAATGTGAAAGAAAATTCGCGCAGCACTCATAGTTCCACACGCGCACAAGGCGCAAAGGGAACTTCGTCGCGCAAGCGTAATTCTTATTCCGGACAAGGATCTACCCGCAGTGGAGCCAAAAACATTAGCTATCCTACTACTTCAGCAAGTCGAGCTGCGCAAACAACTGGTGAACGAACTGGCAGCGCATTTCGCCCAGTTGGTGCAGGGTTAGCTTCTGCTTTCTCCGCAGCGGCTCGTGGCGTGGGATCAAGTGTGCGGTTCATGGTGAATTGGAAAGATCGTCGCAACGACTCGCTTTATGATGATGAGTTAGCGGATATGTCCGAAGATTCTTCTGCACCAAGTGCTGATGAAAATATGGCTTATTCCCAGAAAGAACAGGATGATTTTGCACAAGACACAGAAAAAACTCGTGTCCTTGGCGTCGCGAAGCGTGGTGTGGAGAAAAAGACCCCTCGTGCACGTAGAGCTGCCGAGCATGAACCAGATGAGTCTGCGCAACCGATGCCAGAAACTTTTTCTCGTAGCGTAGAAGCTGGTTCTGCCGATTCTTTTGCTTTGGCACTCATTGCTTTGGCAGTGGTACTTGGTGCCTCAGTATGGTTCCAAATCGCAGGGCCAATAGGTAAAGGCATTTCTCTGTGTGTTCATACTCTTATTGGTTCAGGCGCATTGGTGCTGCCTATAGCCCTCATCGCTTTGGCAGTAGCGTTAATGCTTGGGCGCATAGTGCATACAGCACAGAGCCATAATGTTTATTTTGGTTCCGGTATTGTCATTGTGTCTATGTTGGCATTAGTGCATATTTTTGCAGGTAATCCACAGGATATCGCATTGCGTCGTAGTGCTGGGGGAATTATTGGTGGTTATATTGGCGCGCCACTTGTTGCAGGGTTTACACAATACCTAGCTGTACCGTTGCTTTTTATCGCGATATTCTATGGTGCGCAAAAGATTACCGGTGTATCAGTGAGCGAGCTTATCGACGTCATCAAATCCCTGATAAACAAGGACAATCCTATTGATGAACCAGATGAGGACGATCCCTATGCGTATGTTGATCATGAGCTAGAACACCGGCAGCAGCAACGTGATGGAGATGAACCACCAACAATTCGTCGTGATAATCGCGGTAGCGCTGTGCAACGTGGTGTATCTCGCGCACATACAACCCCGATGCGTAATTATCCATCTGGGCAAACGGCTGGATCAGAGACGATTTCTTTCCGACGTCCTGCCTCTTTTGCCGGGGCGCATCATTCAGATACGGCTGACACACAAGAAATTCCTGTTGTTCCCGACACTCATGTTGCTTCTGATAACCGTACTCAATCGTCAGCAAATGATGCTCAGCTTGGTCTATTCGATAAAACAGGCGCAGCATCTGTCAATGCTGATGCAGATGCCGTGGCAACAAGTCGTAGCCGTTTGGTTCAAGCAGCGAAGAAACAACAGGCAAAGACCGAAGCAGCAGCACAATCTGCTGCTGTATCGCCTCCGGCTGCTCATGTTGCTCGTGCGCCGCAGTATTCTCAGCAGCAGGAAAAGGCAGTGCGCAGTATGGCACAGGAAAAGCCTGAGCGAGATGCCTCTAGTTCTAGTGCGCAGGTCAGTACACCACACGCTGATTATGAATTACCAAGCACAAGTTTGCTTACCCCAGGTAGTGCGCCAAAGCAGCATTCTGCAGCTAATGATCAGATGATTGCGGCGATTTCTGCTGTTTTTGAGGAGTTTAGAGTCGATGCTCATGTCACAGGTTTTTCTCGTGGTCCAACAGTGACTCGTTATGAAGTAGAGCTAGGCCCTGGTGTTAAAGTTTCTAAAATTACCAACCTGCAATCCAATCTTGCTTATGCTGCCGCGACGGATAACGTGCGTCTATTGACACCTATTCCTGGGAAATCGGCTGTAGGTATTGAGGTGCCTAATGCGGATCGGGAAATGGTGCGTCTTGCTGATGTACTCAATGCGCCGTCGACAGCAGGTGATAATGATCCAATGCTTGTTGGACTAGGCAAAGACATCGAGGGCGACTTTGTGGCGCACTCAGTGCAAAAGATGCCTCATCTGCTTGTTGCTGGTTCTACTGGTTCTGGTAAATCTGCTTTTGTGAATTCCTTGCTGGTGTCGTTATTGACGCGTGCGACTCCTGAGGACGTACGGTTAATTCTTGTCGATCCGAAAATGGTGGAATTGACTCCTTATGAGGGGATTCCGCATCTCATCACTCCTATCATCACACAACCGAAGAAAGCTGCTTCGGCATTGCAATGGTTGGTAGAGGAAATGGAACAGCGGTATATGGATATGAAGTCCGCTAGAGTCCGCCATATCAAAGATTTCAACGCAAAGGTGAAAACGGGGGCAATCCAAGCACCTGCTGGTTCACAGCGAGAATACCGCCCATATCCTTTCATTGTGTGTGTCGTCGATGAGCTTGCTGATTTGATGATGACTGCACCAAAAGAAATTGAAGATTCTATTGTGCGTATTACTCAGAAAGCTCGTGCTGCTGGTATTCACTTAGTGCTGGCGACGCAGCGCCCATCGGTTGATGTGGTCACTGGCTTGATTAAGACGAATGTGCCTTCACGCCTTGCCTTTGCAACCAGTTCTTTGACTGACTCTCGTGTTATTTTGGATCAGGGCGGTGCCGAAAAACTTATTGGTATGGGTGATGGATTATTCATTCCTCAAGGTGGACGAGCAATACGAATCCAGGGTGCCTTTGTTACTGATGAAGAGGTACAAGCAGTAGTTGAGGCGGCTAAGCAGCAGGGCGAGCCAAATTATACCGAAGGCGTTACTGACGATAAATCTTCTGAAGTCAAGAAAGAAATTGACGATGACATCGGTAATGATTTAGAAGATTTGCTCCAGGCTGTAGAACTGGTGGTGCAAGGGCAAATCGGTTCGGTGTCTATGCTGCAACGCAAGATGCGCATTGGTTTTGCCAAGGCAGGACGCTTAATGGATTTGATGGAAACACGTGGTGTGGTAGGTCCTTCTGAGGGGTCAAAAGCACGTGAAGTGCTAGTGAAACCTGAAGAGTTAGAAACTATTTTGTGGATGATTAAAGGTGCTGATCCGGCAGAAGCACCTAAAGAAGAATCTTTTGGTGAAGACGGCTCAGCGTCAGCTGTCGATGATGGTTATGCTCAGTCTGATAATCCGTCTACTCCAACAACTATGTCGGTGAAAACGGTGCAAGCAACCTATAACCCCTCTAACTCGGCGTTCTAGCCATTTTAGCGTGTGCGATTATTCTCGTATAGGATAGTTGTGGCATTGAGGGGAGTATCCCTTTTCGCTGCAGATCGTCAGCACGGTGGTTAACTTAGCCCCCGGTCGCAGCGGTTCTTTATTCTAAAGAACGGGAGAGACCTCTGGTTCATGAATGTTAATGGGAAATGAGACCGGAGGTCTTTGATGGAAGTAAATATAGTGACATGGATTATTACGGGGGTAGTAATCCTTGGGTTTTTTGTATTTGATTTTTTCAGTCATGTGCGTACTCCACATGAGCCAACTCTGAAAGAATCAGCATGGTGGTCAGCTTTTTATGTTGGTGTTGCATGCGTTTTTGGCTTGTTCCTATGGTTCACCTGGTCAGAGCCGGGTAATCCGCATCAACATGGACTTGAATTTTTTACAGGCTACGTCACCGAAAAGGCACTAAGCGTAGATAATCTTTTTGTTTTTGCGCTTATTATGGGGTCTTTTAAGGTGCCACGTAAATATCAGCAAAAAGTCTTGTTGATTGGTATTGCACTTGCTTTGCTGTTCCGTTTGGTCTTTATTCTTCTTGGTGCGGCGGTCATTCAAGCCTGGTCTGATGTATTTTATCTTTTTGGTATTTTCTTGCTGTACACGGCGGTCAAACTTATCATCGACGAAATTCGTGATGAACCAGAAACTGACCCGAATGATATGGTTGTGATCAAGATGCTACGTAAAGTCATCCATGTCACCCCTGAATATCATGGAGATGCCCTATGGATTCGCAGAAAAGGAAAAATAGCACTTACTCCATTATTGGTAGCATTGGTGGCGATTGGCATGATCGATGTGATGTTTGCGTTGGATTCTATTCCAGCTATTTATGGTATTACTTCTGAAGCCTATATCGTGTTCACCACTAATGCGTTTGCGCTTTTGGGACTTCGCCAAATGTACTTTTTACTCGACGGTTTGCTAGACCGTTTGGTGTATTTACCTTATGGTCTGGGCGCAATCCTTGCATTTATTGGTGTGAAACTTATTTTGCACGCATTGCATGAGAACAAACTCCCATTTATCAATGGCGGTAACTCAGTGAGTGTTCCAGAAATTGAGACACAGTATTCTCTTATTGTGATTGTTGGGATTTTGGCGATAGCGGTAGTGGCGTCGTTGATGAAAACGAAAGCTCAGCAAAAGAAAACCGCATAGTTGTGTGGTTTATCTGAAATAATAGTGCCTGCTTTTGATAGCAGGCACTTAGTTTTATGCTTAACGACGACCATTCTTACGGGTAGGTCCAGGTAATTGTCCGGCAAGAAGTCCTATTAGGGCAATGATGAAGCCAAGCAGTTGCAGTGGGGTGAGGGCTTCGTGTGCGATGAGTGCGCCTAGCGCTGCTGCGGTTAATGGGGAGAGGAGCCCCAGTAGTGCTGCTGGTGTGACGGATAGGTGGCGTATGCCGGCGAACCATATTGTGTAGGTTGCGAGAGCTCCGATAAGGCTGAGCCATGCGTAGCCTGCGATAGCTTTGGCGTCGATGTCATGCGGGATTCCGTCGATAAGCATGGCGGGGAGGAAGAGGAGTAAGCCGGCGGCGGTGAGTTGCCAGCCAGCGAGTCCTAGTGCGTTGACGTGGGTGGGGCGCCCCCATTTTTTCGTGAGTACTACTCCTGTACCCATGGAGAGTGATCCGCCTAGACCTGTGATAACGCCGATGGGGTCTAGTGCTGCTTCTGGACCGAGTACAACCAATGCCACCCCAATCATGCCGATTGTGCCCCACATAAGCCGCCACGTGGATAGTTGTTCATGCAGGATGAGCACAGCAAGGAACGCGATGATGATGGGTTGGGTGGCTCCGAGGGTTGCTGCTACACCGCCTGGTAGGTGCTGTGCGGTGAGGAAAAGTAGTGGGAAGAATGCGCCCATGTTGAGCCCTCCGAGGACAAGGCTTTTCCACCACCATTGTCCGTGTGGGAGCTGGCGGGAGAGTAGGAGGGCGATAAGGCCTGCGGGGAATGTTCGTATGAATGCGGCGAAGAGGGGGTGACCGGCTGGTAAGAGGGCAGTGGTGACGATGTAGGTGGTGCCCCAGATGATGGGCACAAGGGAGGTGAGAGTGATCCAACCAATCGGTGTACGTGATGCTGTATGTGACATATTTTTATGTTCCATGAACTGTAATGATGAGTCCAACACATATTTTTCATAAGAACTATGAGATATAATCATACTTCTATGGAGTTGCAGCAATTGCGTTATGTAGTAGCTGTGGCAGAGGAGAAGAGTTTCACTCGTGCTGCCCAGCGGTGTTTTGTGGTGCAATCAGCATTGAGCCACCAGATCAAAGCTGTAGAGCAAGAAATAGGGATTGCGCTTTTTGCACGTTCATCACGACGAGTGGAGCTCACTACGGCGGGTGCGGTGTTTGTGGAGTATGCGCGTGAAAGTCTTGCTGCTGCCGAGCGTGCGTACTTGGGTGCATTAGCTGCCGAAGGGCAGGTGCAGGGGAGGCTAAGGATCGGTGTGATACCTACCGTGACGGCTGTGGATATCCCTGGGGTGTTGGCACAATTCCACCGGGATTATCCACAGGTGAAAATTGAATTACGCAGTGGCGGCAGTGAACAATTTATTGAGGATATTCATGCTCATCATTTGGATATAGCATTTCTTGGTTTAGCGGAAAATGCTCAGCCTTCCCGGGTGGATTTTCGGGAATTATCAAGAGAATCTTTAGTGGCGGTAGTTTCGCCAGATCATCCTTTACGTGAGGAGAAAAAGATTTCGCTTGCAGATATTGCCTCTGAACGATTTGTTGATTTTCCGATGAATAGCGCAGGGCGCGCTCAAACGGACATGGCTTTTGAGCGCGCTGGGCTGGTACGGGAGGTAGCTTTTGAGGTAACAGCTATTGACCTTATGCTAGCCCTGATACGTGCAGGTTTAGCGGTAGGGCTGCTTTCCAAGCAGTGTGTTCCTGCAGATGATTCGCTAGCAACTATTGCTGTGGAAGATGGCCCTGCTCGGGTGGAATATCTTGCGTGGAGTGACTTTAATACTAGCCCTGCGGCGAAGGCTTTTCTTAAGGCCTTAATCCCAAATTTTTAAGGTAGGATCCCACACTTGAATAGTGCGTCCGTCGATGGCATTGTGGTTGCAAAACGGATCATCCTCAAGCAGCTTTTCGACGTCAGCTATGGTCGAATTTTCGGATAGCTGGAGAATAATTATTGCGTTTCCGGCGCCTGTGCCTTCGACTAAACGTCCGGAACCAACCAGTTTTCCTTCTTCTTTGAGCTGAGCAAGAAAAGCACGGTGTGGGGGACGGAGTTGATCTATTGTGCTTGATTCAGTGTCATACATATAGGTGATTAGAAAAGTTTTCATAGGGTATAGCTTATATCTTTTTCTGAGCACTATGCGTTAATTTTCTAAAAAGGGTAATGTGTGGAGTTGTGGAACAGGAACAAAAGGTGCAGCAACAAGTCAACGTGGGGATTGAGTCTACACAGACTAAGTCGCCATCGAACTTTAATGTTCCTAATGCTTTGACCTGTTTGCGTATCATTGCTATCCCTTTTTTTGCATGGTTAGTTTTAGCGGCAGATAATCAACATACACGCTGGTTATGGGGATCATTCGCATGTTTTTCTGCGCTAATGATTACCGACAAACTCGATGGTGATATCGCTCGGGCTAAAGGTATTGTCACGGATTTCGGCAAAATCGCGGATCCGATTGCCGATAAAGCACTCATGGCAACAGCTCTTATTTGCCTCAACATTGTTGGCGCTATTCCTATATGGGTGAGCATAATAATCTTAGTGCGGGAATTAGGCATAACAATATGGCGTATGTTTCAACTACGACAAGGTCGTGTGGTTCCGGCTAGCAAGGGCGGAAAAATTAAAACCGCCTTACAAGCTGGCGCAGTCGCATTATATTTATTGCCATTGCCTGAGTGGACAGCACTACCAGTTTTCTTAGTGCTCATTGCAGCAGTAGTTGTTACTGTGCTTACAGGAGTGCAATATCTTATTGATTCGCAAAGAACTGCCCAATGTTGAGTAGCGATAATCTTGCAGCTCGCGTCGTTGAGCTTTTACGTAGTGCAGAACAAACAATAAGCGTGTGCGAATCATTAAGTGCTGGGTTATTGAGTGCGCGCCTTGCAGAAATTCCTGGTGCTAGTGCTGTGTTGCGTGGCGGCTTAGTTACTTATGCCACTGATCTCAAACACACAGTGGCTCAAGTGGAGCAATCCATTATTGATACTTATGGTGTTATATCGCGTGAATGTGCATGTGCTATGGCACAAGGTGCACAAAAAGTTTGTCGCAGTGATTGGGCACTGTCCTTAACAGGTGTGGCTGGCCCAGATACTCAAGATGGGCATCCAGTAGGAGAAGTATGGGTAGGAATTGCTTTTCCATCATCAGTAGAAAAACGTGTAATGGCAGTGCGTGCTACTGAAATAGGCGCAGCTCATATCGGAGATGATTCATTACTCATTGGTGAGCGCAATGATATTCGTATTAAAGCTGTTGAGTATGCATTGTACTACTTCTTAAAAGTGCTTGAATGACAGATGTATTTAGTATTTTTCTGAAGCGATAATGATAGAGTTGAACTACAGAAAGCACGTATGTAACTAATTGCAGAAAAAGCCTTGAGTTATGGAACAAAAAAATACCACGACACGTTAATGATAATGATGATGAAATATACAGCAGTTTTAGATAAGCCTATTTCTCCTGTGAAGAACAGGGTGCCAGAGCCATTGTTGCGTGAAGCATTGGGCGCTGCGCTGCGTTCTTGTCGAGCTGATAAGGGTATTACATTACGTGAATTAGCTGAGATGTCTCGTGTTTCTCCAGGTTATCTTTCTGAGCTGGAGCGTGGTCGTAAAGAGGTTTCTTCTGAATTACTTGCTTCTGTATGCCATGCGCTTGGGACTAGTGTTTCTGACATTCTCATTGAGGCTGCTGGTTCGATGGCAGTGCATAACGCTGATGTAGACTTAATTCACGTATAAATGCGAGTTTCATAATTATCCGATAAATTATGAAATACCAATAAAATACTTAACCACTTTTGTGGATATTATCTGAAAGGTTCCGTGCACTATGGCTAATCCTTTTGTGAAGGCTTGGAAATACTTCATGGCATTGTTCGATTCTAAGATCGAAGAAAACGCTGATCCAAAAATTCAGATTCAACAAGCAATCGAAGAAGCACAGCGTCAGCACCAGGCTCTTTCACAGCAGGCTGCTGCGGTGATTGGTAACCAGCGTCAGTTGGAGATGCAGCTTAATCGTCAACTAGCGGAAATTGAAAAGCTGCACGGAAATACTCGCCAAGCTATTCAATTGGCAGACAAGGCTCGTGCTGCGGGTGATAATGCTAAAGCAACTGAATATGATAACGCTGCAGAGGCTTTTGCTGCTCAACTCGTTACTGCTGAACAGGGCGTAGAAGATACCAAGAAGTTGCATGATCAGGCTTTGCAACAAGCATCAGCAGCAAAACAAGCAGTAGAGAAGAACTCTATGGCTTTACAGCAAAAAGTTGCTGAGCGGACGAAATTATTAAGTCAGCTTGAACAAGCGAAAATGCAAGAAAAGGTTGCTGAGTCGATTCAGTCAATGAACTCTCTCACCTCTCGTAACACTCCTAATCTTGATCAAGTACGTGAAAAGATTGAGCGTCGTTATGCTAATGCTCTTGGCTCTGCAGAATTAGCACAAAACTCTATCCAGAACCGTATGGCTGAAGTAGAGCAAGCAGGGGTGCAACTTGCAGGCCATTCTCGTTTAGAGCAAATTCGTGCAGAAATGAATGCTAAGAATACTGAGCTTGATTCTGGGTTGGCACAGCAATCCATTGAGTCCTCAGCTCAATCTAATTCTGATTTTGCTGCACCAAGTGCTGCGGCTGATGATGCAGTAGCTCGAAAAATGCGAGAACTACGAGGCGAACTTTAAGAACTGTTTGGTATCGTCGAAAGCGCACCTGTTCCTATATGAGCAGGTGCACTTTTGATTTTGTGCTTTTTATTTAGTCTGAGTCATCGTGGACTCCACGAGCGAGTAATGCCTCAGTTATTGCTTGAGCACGTCGAATAGCTCTAATGAGCACTGGAGTGCCAAAAGCACTGAGAGAAAAAGAAGCGCCTCTGGCTTTGCGTGCTGCGAGAACTTCATTGACGGTATTGAGCATAAGTGGAATAAGTCTTAGCGTAAGAGAAAAAGCTAGAACAATCGTGTTGCTTGGCACACCAAAACGCTTGAGCGGATGAAGTGCAGACTCTAACTCATCCATCATGGCACGCAACGTGGTAGTAAGGGTGAGAAGAATAGCAAGCATGAGTGCTGAAAAGATGACAAAAGTTATACATATAGCTTCTTTCCAACCATGTTGCCACCACTGAAATAATCCCAATACCAGTAGTACCGGTAATGATGGGAAAAGTTGTCCCCACGCGATACGCACGGGAATGCGTGCCAACGCATACAGTATCATTCCCAAAAGCACGCACCCTGTTGCTGTATAAGGATCATGGACGAAGGTGCTCGTGAGGATGATAAAAAGAATGAGGACACTACATTTTACCAGTGGTTTCATACGGTGGATGAGAGAATGTCCAGGTACATAGACTCCTAAGGGAGTGTTAGTGATCATGGTGTTTTCTTTCACCGGTCATAAGGTCACGATAAAACTCAATGACCTCTTGCGGCTTTCCGTCAGCAACGACAGTATGCTCATCGATGCATAGGACACGATCAAAATCATCAAGCAATTCTAAATCGTGTGTCACTATAATTAGTTGTTGCTCTAATTCATTGAATATCTTATGAATCTGTTGTCGATTGCGCAGGTCAAGTAGTGTGGTCGGTTCATCAGCGATAATAAGTTCTGGTTCGATTACTAGCACTGAAGCCAGTGCTAGTAATTGTTTTTGACCGCCAGAAAGAATATGCGGCGATAATTGTGCATGATTATCCAAATGAAAGCGCTTAAGTATCATTGATACGCGTTGTTTCTTTTCCGCTTTAGATAACCGAAGCCGCCTCAAACTAAAGGCGACATCGTCTTCGACGCTTGGCATAATGATTTGATTTTCTGCATCAGAGAAAATAAATCCTACTTTTTTCCTAATTTCTTTCCCATTTTTCGCCACATCAAGCCCGTCGACGCTTACCTTCCCTGAAGTTGGTGCAGCTAAACCATTGATGAGCTTGATGAGTGTAGATTTTCCACCACCATTAGCACCAATAATGCCGATTCTTTTTTCGGTGAGATTAAGGGTGACAGAATTAAGTATGGTGTGGTCATCGTAGGCGACGGAAACATTATGAAAATCGATAGCGACCATAGACACAAAAGTTAGTTATTAGTGTTAAGACTTTGCAGGACGTAACTGGGGGAAGGCGGTGTGGATACTCAGAGTGATAAGGACAGCAGCGGTTATTTTAATTAAATCCGGAATGATAAAAGGAATTTGTGCGGTCAAGGCAGCGGAAAATTCCATTCCTGCTCGTACAGAGAGTCCAGCTGCCCCACATAGATATTGACAACCAAGTGCTAGGATCGCCGCTATAACGAGCACTAGAGAATGTGCTGCTTTACTTTTTCGTGGTACCTGGTACGCGATAAGACCTGCGACGAAACTGGATACCAGGTATCCAATGATGTACCCCACAGTAGGACCTGCTAGCGCTACGAGAGTGCTGCGTCCACCAGGAAATACCGGCAATCCTACTAAACCGATACCAAGAAAAAGGCATGTGGCGAGCAAACCACGTCGAGGACCTAGAACCAGACCGGTCAGGATTATCGCTGCATTTTGCATAACTATAGGCACACCGGCTGTACCTACTGGAATAGCAACAAAAGCTAGCACAATGATAAGAGCGGCGAAAACTGCAACGTATGCGATATCACTCATGGTGGAGCGAGGTGATGATGAGTTAGACACTTGAAAGATATTACCGTAGGGGAAACTAAAATAGTATCTTTTTGTTGAGAAAAATCTTTATAAGAAAAAGATGGCGAAAATGTTTGTTATCGAACAAATGTTTGTGTAATCTAATGGTGATATCGCAGACGTTAGTTACTATCGCAGATGTGATTGATCGTATTAAAGAAAAACCATGGATCTTTTTGTTTCGGCGTAGCGTCCAATAGATAAGAGAATCCTCATTAGACTAGAGAATGATAAAACAAAATAGCTAATAGGAAAGCAAATTACGTAAAGGAAGAAAATGGCACCGAAGAAAAATGCTAAGTCAGCAGCCGTAGTCCCTGTATCGGGCGAGGATAGAAAAAAGGCTTTAGATGCAGCTTTGCAGCTCATTGAGAAAGATTTTGGTAAAGGGGCAGTCATGCGCCTTGGTGATGACAATCGTCCACCAATCCAAGCTATTTCCACTGGTAACACCGCTATCGACGTTGCTTTAGGTATTGGCGGTTTTCCTCGTGGTCGCATTGTGGAGGTATATGGTCCAGAATCATCAGGTAAAACTACGGTTGCGCTCCATGCTATTGCTCAGGCACAAAAAAATGGTGGTATCGCTGCTTTCATTGACGCAGAACATGCACTTGATCCTGAATATGCTCGTAAACTCGGTGTGGATACCGATGCGCTTTTAGTATCTCAGCCTGATACTGGAGAACAAGCATTAGAAATCACTGATATGTTGGTTCGTTCGGGAGCTATAGATATTATCGTCGTGGACTCTGTCGCTGCACTGACTCCGAAAGCAGAAATCGATGGAGACATGGGGGATAGTCATGTTGGTCTGCAAGCACGTTTGATGAGCCAGGCGCTGAGGAAAATGACTGGTGCATTATATAACTCTGGCACTACTGCTATTTTTATTAATCAGTTGCGTGACAAAATTGGTGTTATGTTTGGTTCGCCGGAAACTACTACTGGTGGTAAGGCACTAAAATTTTATGCTTCAGTTCGTTGCGATGTGCGTCGTGTGCAGACCTTAAAAGATGGTCAAGACGCTATCGGTAATCGTACCAAGATAAAAATTGTTAAAAACAAAGTATCGCCACCGTTCAAGGTAGCTGAATTTGACATTATCTATGGTGAGGGGATTTCTCGTGAGTCAACATTGATTGATATGGGAACTGATAATGGCATCATCAAGAAAGCTGGTTCATGGTTTACCTATGAAGGTGAGCAATTAGGTCAAGGCAAAGAGAAAGTGCGGTTATACCTTAAAGAAAACGTCGATCTTGCCGATGAAATTGAGCAAAAGATTTTGCAAAAACTTGGTGTTGGTGAGTATGCGCACAACAATGATGAACTCACTGATGAGGTAGTTGATATGGTTCCTAATATCGACTTCGATGATCCAGAAGAAGATGCCGAAGAATAACACTCAACTCATGAGTAGGGTGCTGGGAATACGGAAACATTCTCAGCACTCTTAAGGGGCTGTAAGAAAAGGTTGAGGGGAATAGTGAATAGCAGAGATGATCGTTTAGCGCATATCGAAAAATTGCGTCAGATGATTGCGGAGTATAATGCTCAACCACAAAGCGTGTGCGAAGAAGAAAAAGCACAAAAGACTCAGGCTCGTAGGCGTGCATTATTGCTCATTGAGCAGCGGCAGCGTTCTCATTATGAACTTGAACAAAAATTATGTTCCTTAGGTTTTGCGCCTGAAATCATAGCTTCGCTCTTGGAAGACTTCGTCCAAAGTAAACTAATTGATGACAAAAACTTTGCTTATGAGTGGGTACGGCAACGTCATCAGATGCGTGGCAAATCTAAATATGTTCTTGGCAGAGAACTAAAAGAAAAAGGTATAGACGCAGCGTTACGGCAAGAAGCATTATCACAAATTGATGAGAACACAGAACACGAGACTGCGAAAAAGATCGCTGCTAAGAAAGCAGAGAAAATAACAGATATCCCTGTGAACAACGCCCAGTACATCAAGAATATGCGTTCGATTATGGGAATGCTGGCTAGGCGTGGTTTTAGTTATTCGATAAGTCATACGATGGCGCAACAAGCACTAGAAGAACGGATCGAAGAACTAAAAGAATCCAGTGCTCGGGCATAATAAAACTCAAAGGCTAACCGCATTTATGTGCTAAGCCTTTGAGCAATCCCGAGCACGATAGAAAAATATTCAAGGTTATAATGCTAACGGGAGCATTATTGTGTGGCTATTTAGCAGCTATGCTGCTTTTACGTCGTGTACGTAGCTTTTGTTCTATGCTGCGCGCTAAGAAGCTGAGTGCATAGTTAATTAGAATCATAATAATGGCAACAATTATCAGTGACGCTAAATAATTCTTGTTGACTGCTGACGATTGGATACCTTGCCGCACAATTTCTATATAACCAATCTGATAGCCCAATGCTGAATCTTTTAAGGCAATTACTGCTTGAGAAATAAGTGCAGGTAGCATTGCTATTACTGCTTGTGGTAACAACACCCGAGAAAGTGTAAACGGATACGATAATCCCAGTGCTAGCGCTGCCTCGGTTTGACCTCGCGGTAGTGTCTCAATACCTGAGCGAAGAATCTCAGCTATGACGGAGCCATTGTACATAGTTAAGCCAAATACTACTGCAGTAAAAGCTAGTTCTTTGGGAGGAACAATTTTGTAGAGCGCGAGCACTTGATAGCTGAAAATGATGAGCAAGAGTACCGGTATAGCTCGAAAGAACTCAACAATAACTGCACAGAGCACTCGGACAATTCGAGATTGCGCTAACCTGCCAAGTCCGAGAACAATACCAAGTAAAACAGCAAAGAGAATAGATAAAAAAGCTGATTTTAAGGTACCGATAAGCCCAGGAAGTAAGTAGGTTTCCCAGGTAGTGTTTTGGGTAAAAGGTAACCACTTTTCGCTATCGAGCTGTCCATTATCCCAGAGAGCAAACCCAATCCATGCAAGAAGTGCAACGAAGATAATCGTCGTAATAGCTGTATAAACTCTATTACGTTTTCTCGTTAGAGGACCTGGAGCATCATAGAGGATTGTTGCAGAAGCACTCATTTTTTCACCGCCAATTTATGAGATAAATAGTGCGTGGCAGCACTCGTGAGCAAAGTAAGAATTATGAAACCAAGAGCAAAAACACCAAAGATGATCCACAGCTGGTGTGCATGATTTTCGATAACAGATTTCATAAGCAAAGATGCTTCTGCTACACCAATTACCGAAGCAATAGTGGTGTTTTTGGTAAGTGCAATGAATGTATTGCCCAAAGGAACAATGGCAGCGCGCATTGCTTGCGGCAAAATAATACTGCGGAATGTTTGACCAAAACTCAGCCCCAAAGAACGTGCAGCTTCAGCTTGCCCCAAACCAACAGTATTGATACCGCTGCGTAAGCACTCTGCAACAAAAGCAGCAGTGTAGAGAGTAAAACCTAGCACTGCTAAGCGGAAGTTGTTATCGGCAAGGAAAGTCGGACTATTTTTGTTGGCTAATTGTATGCCCAAAGTTTGATACAACCCAAAGGAACAGAACAACACGATAAGAGTTAATGGTGTGTTGCGCACCGTATTGATATACGCGCCAGCAATAAAGCGAAGTACCCCTAGAGGGGATACTCTCATTGCTGTGAGTATCGTGCCTAAAATAAGCGCTCCAACTGCACTAAAAACCGTGAGCTTTATGGTGATCCAAAAAGCTGGTACGACAGCTGGTCCTAATTGTTGCCACATGGCATCCATGTTCTAATCTCCCAAAGACTTAGCCGCGAAAAATTTGGTAACACAACGAGTGAGTTATTTTTCATCTAAGAAAGAGAAATCACCTATTTCCGTTTTGCTTACGGCTTCTGCAGCGCCAAGGTTCTTTTCCTTTACTTTGTCGAATTCTCCTGATTCATAGAAGTCCTTCAATGCAGCATTGACTGCATCAGTTGCCTCTTGATCATCTTTCGCTAAGCCAACTCCGTAGTATTCATTGGTAAAAGGTTGGTTATCTTTTTCAAGGTTAACCACCCGGAATTTTCCTTTATCCTGCTCAGAGTATCCATTGAGAATGGTGGCGTCGGTAGTCAACGCATCGATATTTCCCTGGCGCAATGCTTCAACGCAGGAGGAATAGGTGTCGTATTCTTGAAGTTGCACACCAGGCATTGCTTCTTTTACTTTCTGCGCAGGGGTAGAACCTGTTACCGAGCATAGGATTTTTCCATTGCCGAGGTCGTCGAGGGAACTGATAGAAGTATCATCAGAACGTACAAGTAGTGCTTGGTGGGTTAGTAGATAAGGCCCACCAAAATTGATGCTTTCAGCACGGGAACTGTTGATGGAATAGGTTGCGGCAATTAAATCGACTTCACCATTTTGGATAAGAGTTTCGCGCTGTGCAGATGGTGCTTCTTTCCAGGTGATTTCTGGTGCTTTCCAGCCTTTTTCTTCAGCAATGTGATTGACGATATAGGTTGCTAGATCAACGTCGAAACCAGACATGGAACCATCTGGGTTTTTGATCGCCAAACCAGGTTGATCATATTTAGTACCAATTGTTACTTTTCCTGATTCAAGGTGAGCGAGTAGATCTGCTTCTTCTGTTGAACCGCCACAAGCGCTGAGGCTGAGCATTGCAAGGATGCTGCTAGCGGCAAAGGCGAATGTTTTGGTCTTGATATCTGTAAACATTGTTTCTCCTTGGTAATTGGTTAATTGGTAGTGTTGTCGGTTGCTTAATGAGCAAGGATTTTGCCGAGAAAATCTTTTGCTCGTTCTGTTTGTGGATTGTTGAAGAATGATTCTGGATCGCTGTCTTCAAGTATTGCTCCGTCAGCCATGAAAATAATTCGATCGGCTGCCTTGCGTGCGAAACCCATTTCGTGTGTGACACACAGCATGGTCATTCCTTCTTGTGCAAGGTCACCCATGACATCGAGTACTTCATTAACCATTTCTGGATCTAATGCCGATGTCGGTTCGTCGAAAAGCATAATTTTTGGTTTCATGGCTAATGCTCGTGCAATAGCAACGCGCTGCTGTTGTCCACCGGATAATTGTGCTGGATATTTATCAGCTTGCTGCGCGATTCCGACGCGTTCCAACAGCTCCATTGCTAAAGAATCGGCTTCGGTTTTGCTGAGTTTGCGCACCTTGATGGGGGCGAGGGTGATGTTGTCTTTAATTGTGAGGTGGGGAAATAAATTGAATTGTTGGAACACCATTCCCACGTCAGATCTCAGCTGAGCTAGTGCTTTTCCTTCTTCGGGAAGGGCAACGCCATTAATAGTGATGTGTCCTTCTTCAATGGTTTCTAGACGATTGATGGTACGGCATAGTGTTGATTTCCCTGATCCAGATGGGCCAAGTACAACAACGACTTGTCCAGGTTCAATATCAAGGTTGATATCTTTGAGCGCATGGAACGTATCAAAGTATTTATTGACACCTTTTAATGAGATCATTGGCACTTTTTCTTGCTTAAAGTTGTCTTTGTCTCTTTCTGTGGGTCTTGTGTGTTCTGCCATGAGTAAAAAACTACCTTTAATTATTTGTCGGGAACATAGTTTTAGAAAGAAAGTTGAATAATCGCAGTTGATAAATGGTTGGTAGGGGTAAAAAGTAGGGTATAACTATAATAGTATAGAAATTATGGTGAGAGGAAATTTTTAGAAACAGAGCAAAGGGGATTAGACTTATCGGTCGTGTTACAACCCCAAAGTGAACGTAAAGAAAAAATGCAACAAGACTCATATACCAATAAACAACGCACCTATGAAGTGCGTACTTTTGGATGTCAGATGAATGTTCATGATTCAGAGCGTCTATCGGGATTATTAGAAGATGCAGGATATATTCCTGCACAAGATACTGAACCTGATCTTGTTGTATTTAATACTTGTGCGGTACGCGAGAATGCAGACCTGCGCTTATACGGAACTTTGGGGCAGCTACGTTCAGTTAAGGCACAGCACCCCGGTATGCAGATAGCAGTGGGCGGTTGTTTGGCGCAAAAAGATAAAGAAACTGTAGTGAAAAAAGCGCCGTGGGTTGATGTGGTTTTTGGTACCCATAACATTGGTTCATTGCCTGCGCTGCTGGATCGAGCGGCACATAATAAAAAAGCAGAAGTAGAAATCGTCGATTCGCTAGAGCAGTTTCCATCTGTGCTACCAGCTAAACGTGAATCCTCCTATGCAGGTTGGGTATCAGTTTCTGTGGGCTGTAACAATACTTGTACTTTTTGTATTGTTCCCTCATTGCGAGGTAAAGAAGTCGATCGACGCCCAGGTGATATTTTGGCTGAGGTAAAGGCCTTAGTGGAGCAGGGGGTAACCGAAGTAACCTTGCTTGGACAAAATGTTAATTCTTATGGCGTTAATTTTGCCGATCCTGATATTGAACGAGATCGTTCTGCCTTTTCTAAGCTATTACGTGCTTGTGGTGATATTGAAGGGCTGGAGCGTTTAAGGTTTACCAGTCCGCATCCTGCAGAGTTTACTTCTGATGTTATCGACGCTATGGCACAGACGCCTAATATATGTCCACAACTGCATATGCCATTGCAATCTGGTTCAGATAAGGTGCTCAAAGAGATGCGTCGCTCCTATCGCTCCAAGAAATTCTTAGCGATTCTTGATGAAGTACGCGCAAAAATTCCTCATGCAGCAATTACCACAGACATTATTGTCGGTTTTCCTGGTGAAACTGAGCAGGATTTTCAAGATACTCTCGACGTTGTGGCAAAAGCTCGGTTCAGCAGTGCATATACTTTCCAATACAGTCCTCGTCCTGGTACTCCGGCTGCAGAATATGATCAGCAGATTCCTAAGGAAATAGTCCAAGATCGTTACGAACGTTTGCTTGCGCTTCAGGAAAAAATTAGCTGGGAAGAAAACGCAAAATTAGTTGGTACCCAGGCAGAAGTATTGGTTCACGCTTTGACGACTAAAAAGAATAGCGGTATCAATCGTATGACTGGTAGAGCTCGTGATGGTAGATTGGTGCATTTCATGCCACAGGGCAATATCGATGGAAACATTCGTGCTGGTGATATTGTTCGGGTCGAAATTACTGATGGTAGACCGCACTTTCTCATTGCTGATGAGGGTGTATTGGAACATCGTCGTACCAAAGCTGGTGACATGAGCGAAGCTGGTCAAGTACCAACTACGCAACCTGTAGGAGTAGGATTGGGATTGCCAAAAATTGGTGCGCCGAAAAAGGAATTTCCTGACAATGCTCAGGGTTGTAGCTCATGCAATTGCTAAGAATCAATCCTGAAGACTAAGTGATAGTGCATATGGCGTGTCGATAGTAACGAGCGTGTATATGCAGATGTGAATAGGAAACTTAATATGCCTCATACTTCTCATGCTGATGTGCAAAAAACACTAGCTGAAAAAGAAAAAGAAGCCGCTAGTCACATAGAACTTGGTCGAATACGCATAGTGCTGATGCTGTGCTGCTGTGTTTTTCTTATTGGGTTATTGCTACCGCATAGTGGAAAAGCGCATGGCTATGATGTGTTGTTCCATTCTCAAAATGCACTATCGGTGCAAGTGAAAATTACTGAGTACCTTTTTGTTTGGCTCGGTAGCGTCGCTGTAGTAATTATCAATAGTGCTCTTGTTCTGACTCAGCGTACTATCTTTGCAAATATCAGTTTTCTGCTTTCTGGTATCGCATTGATCATTTCACTTTTTGCTTTGTGGCTTAGATTGCAAAATGCCGAGAACCTTGGATTATCAGGTATAGGTATGGGGTTTTATTTGGAAGTAAGTGCAGTTGTTGTTTCGGTATACGCATTGTGTCGTGTAATTTTTGCAAAAAGTGAGAAACAACGCGCATTGGCAATTCAGCGTGCTCAGCATGAGGAGCTTGATGAAGTAGCTTATGCACAGCGTTCAGCATTGGTCAGCCGTCAGCACAATACACCAGAAACTAATCCATTATTTGTTGATGATCGTAGGCAGCAAGCAATGCAGCGTTTTCGGACGAATAGTGATGGATAACGATGAACAAGCGAGGATCAGTCAAGGATAAATAAAAATACTCCTACAGTATTTGATAGCTGTAGGAGTTTTGCTTTACCACATCAGCGGGAAAACAAAGATATTGCAGTGAGAGCAGTGTAGCCTAGTTGGCATTAAAGCTCATTTACTGCTTTATTAGCTGCATCTGCCCATTCTTGCCACTGAGCAGCTTGTGCTCGTAGCTCAGCAGCTTTTTTGTCATTACCCTTTTCTTCTGCTGTTTGGGCTTGTTTAGTCAATTGCTCAACCTTGGCAGTGAACTGTGCGACACGCGCTTGAGTCTCAGGATCGGTTCGGCGCCACTGAGCTTTTTCTGCTTCACTCACTCGTGCTTCGAGAGCAGAGATTTTTTCCTCAAATTCGCGAACACGATTACGTGGTACAAAACCAATGCTATCCCACTGTTCCTGGAGCTTTTGCAAATGAGTGCGTGCTGCATTGATATCGGTCTGTGGATCTATGAGTGCGTCATACTCTTGCAACAGTTTTTCTTTGGCTGAGGCATTCTCAGCAAATTCACGGTCGCGCTCATCATTCTTAGCATTACGTGCTGCAAAGAAATGATCCTGAGCACTCTTAAATGCTGCCCATAGTTTGTCATCAACATCACGAGGGGCACGTCCAGCTTTTTTCCACTCTGCCATGAGCTGACGGAATTTATCTGCAGTTTCGTTCCAGTCGGTAGAGTTTTCTAGTTGCTGTGCCTTTTCTACAATTTCCTCTTTTGCCTTGCGTGCAGCAGCACGTCCACGATCAAGTTCTGCGAAATGTGCGCCACGACGTCGGTTAAAAGCATCACGTGCTCGTGAGTAGCGTCGCCATAGCTCGTCGTTCGTTTTTCGGTCAATTCCGCGGATCGTTTTCCATTCTTCGAGAATGTCTCGGATACGATCGCCAGCATTTTTCCAGTCTGTAGAATTCTGAGCAAGTTCTTCTGCCTCGGCAATCAGCGCTTCTTTTTGCGCGATCGCTTCCTGACGGCGACGCTGTTGTTGCTGCTTTGCTTGTTCTCCGACGCTATCTGCGGAATCAATAATAGTTTTTACTCGGCTTTTTACATTATTAAGATCGCCGATAACTGCAGCAGAATCTAGTTTTTCATAGATTTCTTGTGCTTTTTCTTTAATATGTGCTGATTCCTGTGGGTGATTGTTAAGCCGAGATTCGAGGAGCTCAACTTCTGTGTTGAGATCATCAAAGCGTGCTGCGTAGTGGGCAAGTCCTTCCTCTGGAGTTCCTGCTTGCCAGGAGCCAATGAGCCGCTCCTCATTGTCGAGTATCAGGAATACTTGTCCTTGTTCATCGACGCGACCCCATTTTTGCGGATCATCTGTGGAAGCATGAACAGCAGGACGACTACTATTTGGACGTGCGAGCGCAGAAGGTTTTATATGTGCACCTGGCTTTGGTCCTGGTTTCGGGATGGAAGGAGTCATGGTTAGTATTCCTTTTCTCTAGATGTGTCACGCGACGCGACTGCCATAAGTTATTGCAACAGAGGAATGAAGACCTCTATCAAAAAGATACCGTGAAAATGGTAATTGTGTTAGCTAAAGGGGGATAAAGCAGTAGGGAAACAGCCCCATAGGTGTAGAATGTGGAAAGAAAATAGAATCAGAAGTGGGATCTGTGCATTACTTACTTATCATTCCTTCAAGTCCAGCGCTTATTCGTGAATTAGCGCCTGCACATCAGCCTTCGCGGCAACTACAGGAAAAAATAACCGAAACTATTCATGAATTATGCTCTGCTTATGTAGAACATATTGAGTTAGTGTTTCCTAAAAACAACCGTGACTATACAAAGCTAACAGGTAGTTTCCAAGCCTGGGGAGCGTCGAGTGTCAATGTAGCGGCAGGAAATTATCTACCAGAATTAGTTGCTCGTTATCTCATTGGTGTTACGTATCAGCATCGCATTTGCACAGTTACGGAACATTTGTCATATGAATCATATGGCAAAGCACAGAATGTATTGACCATTGTGCTTGCCGACGGCAGTGCCGGTCTTAATGCTCAGGCTCCTTTATCAGAAGTTGCCGGTAGTTGGCAGGCGCATCAACTGTGCCAAGAGATTTGTTCGGGAAAGTTACCGCCGTATGCAACTAATATGGAAAATCTTAGTGCATGGTTGAGCACGCGAGGGGTGGTAGAGCCACAACCTTGGGTAGAACTGGCTACTTTTCTGCAATCAGGTAAGGTGACCCAAGCATCTGTATTCGCTGTCGACGATTCCCTCGGCGTAGGGCGTTATTGTGCATTATGGCAGTGTAGAGCATAGGAATAGCTAAGGATGGTACAACTCATATGATGACGATTCGACCACTTGCTATCGTTGGCGCAACGGCTTCAGGAAAATCAGCTTTAGCGATTGCACTAGCTCAACAATTAGATGGAGAAATAGTCAATGTTGATTCCATGCAGCTGTATCGAGGGATGGACATTGGTACTGCAAAGGTACCCGTCGAACAGCGTTGTGGTATTCCACATCATCAGTTAGATGTGTGGGAGGTGACCCAAACTGCGTCGGTTGCACAATATCAGCAAGCGGCGATAGCAGATGTGCAGGCTATTATGGCTCGTGGGAAGATACCAATTATGGTTGGTGGTTCCATGCTCTATGTTCAATCGCTTATTGACGATTGGCAGTTTCCACCCACTGATGCTGTGGTGAGAAAGAAGTGGGAGCAAGAACTAGAACAGTTGGGTATTGATGCATTGCATTCTTATTTAGCTCAGGTAGATCCGGCTGCTGCTCGTATTATTGAAGATAAAGATCCACGCCGTACTGTGCGCGCCTTAGAGGTAATTGAGCTTACCGGTAAACCCTTTCAAGCAAGTCAGCCACCCAAATCTGCGCCACCACGATGGAACACACAGTTGATTGGGTTACGCACTACATCCCAATGGCTTAATCCTCGTATTGAACAGCGTACTGAGATGATGTTCGAGAATGGTTTTATTGAAGAAGTTGCTCATTTATGTGAGCATAATGGATTAGTTGCGGATTCAACTGCAGGTAGAGCAATTGGATATGCGCAGGTTTTGGCTGGGTTTGCAGGACATATGTCTTGGGACGAAGTAAAAGAAAGAACAATTACTGGTACACGGCGTTATGTACGTCGACAACGAAGTTGGTTTAATCGGGACAAACGTATCCATTGGATAGATGCGTCTATCGGCTTGGAACAGCAAATAAAAGCGGTAAAAGGAATTACACAGTTATGAAACATCAATTCGCTAAAGGGCACGGTACAGAAAACGATTTCGTTATCGTGCCAGATCATCATGCACAATTGCAGCTTGAGGCACAAACAATCACTGCCATATGCGATCGACGTGCAGGCATTGGCGGGGATGGACTACTAAGAGTATCTACTGCTGGAGCTCTTCTAGCAGCAGGTGTGATTGATCATATTCCTCAAGGCGCACAAGAAGATGATTGGTTCATGGATTACTACAATGCTGACGGTTCTACAGCAGAAATGTGTGGTAACGGTGTAAGAGTTTTTGCCCATTGGATACGTGCTCAGGGATTAGTGCAGGAAAATTCTTTTCGCGTAATCACAAGGGCAGGTGTGCGCAGTGTTACTGTTCATCACTATGATGATAAGAGCGCTGATATTAGCGTAGATATGGGGCAGCCTAGACTTCTTGGAAAAACTTCGTGTACCGTCGACGGGCAGATTTTCCACGGTGTAGGAATTGACGTTGGTAATCCACATTTAGCTGCAGTAGTGCCAGAGTTTGATGAGCAAAAACTCAGAGATTTTCGACTCACCATGCCTGAGTACGATCAAGACTTTTTCCCCCAGGGAGTCAATGTAGAGTTGTTGACACCAATGTATAGCAATCAAGCGCATATGCGTGTATATGAACGTGGTGTAGGTGAAACTCGAAGCTGTGGCACTGGTACAGTTGCAGCAGCGTGTGCTGCACTTGAATATGAAGGAAAGACCACAGGCGTAGTAGAAATTATTATTCCAGGTGGTGTTGTCACAGTAACAATCACACCGGAATCTGCTATTTTGCGTGGTCCTTCGCAGTTAGTTGCTGTAGGGGAACTACAGATTCCTGTCCAGTAGATGAGGCGTTAGTTACTCGGTGGTACATCGCCTTCCATAACAATTTTTTCTTGTGTATTACTCCAGGTAAAGGAGGCGTAGCTCTTACCAGAGTCCCAAGAATAGGTTACAGAGATTGAGCGATCGCTTGTGCGCTGGACTTGTGGGTAATAAGGATAAGGCTCGAATGTAGCAGTACCGAGATATTTTCCATTTTTATATAGCGTGATGTGATACGGTGCTTGATTTTCTGGTACATTGCGTACTCCCACTACTATCCACGATAATGTTGCGCACGGATCATAAGTAGAAGTATCTGCTCCCTGAACGTCCCAAGACCATCCGTCTTGTGATCCTGGCAGTGTCTCAGCAACAGCTCGGGCTAGTATAGTGCTGCCAGTAGCAGTATCAGGGCAAGAAGAACCAGATGATGTGGTACGTTGTGGGGAAGGGGATGCTATTGCTTGACTATCATCACCATTTTCAGGTGTTACTGGTTCATTATTTTCTTCTTCGTCGTCGAGCTGAGTTTCGCTATCGTGCTGTTCAGTATCGCTTTGTTCGATGACTGTAAAAGCAGGTGCTGGGGTAGTGGTAGTGGGTCGAGAGAGAATATCTGTAGAACACGCGCTTAAAGCTAGTGCACATAGTGTGAGTATGCTTGCGGTTTTTAGAGTGTGAGAGCGCATTCTTATCCTTAATCTTTTCCATCACTTGTAGAGATAATCATTAATATACCGATGTGAGCAATGAAATAAAGTAGCAAAAGCATGAATAATGCTCTTGCTACTTATCATGTTTTCTATATCGCTAGATATAACTCAAGCGTTAGGCTTGTGGAGAATGAGGTGGAATATATCCTTGATTATTTCCATTAGGCTGCTGTGGATAACTTTGCTGTGGTTGTTGCATCCAAGGTTGTCCATCAGGGGTGAACGCTGCAGAAGCCTGTGCTGCCTTTTTGCTTTGGTTAAGGAAATATACGGCAGCGGCGATGATAAGCACCAGTACAAGCCAGGTCAGTATGAGTCCAATTCCTGGAACGAAGCTAACTTGTTCTTTGACGACTTCTGGATCTTCATCGGATAGTTTCGCTATTGCTCCTGGTATGGAGAAAGAAACTAGATATGTGAGAATACTGAGGACGAAGTAGGTAATGATGCTGATACCACCTAGGCGAAGCGCACGATTGAGATGTGCTTTAGAAAAGGCAAGTCCAGCTGATACCAACATTAAGATCAGCAGCACTGCAGTGTAGCTAGCAATCATTTTTAAGGAGAAGCTATATACTGTGCTTTTTTCTTCATAGGCAACGAACTTGCCGTTTCCATGGAGTCGAATACCTTTATTGTCTATTTCGGTACTCTTTGCGTTAACCCAAGAAAGAGTACGCAGTCCCCACAAAATGAGGGTAAGCACAATCATACTGATGCTAAAAATTTGGGCATTAGAGAAAGAAGATACTTTATTTCTTATCTCAGTTGCGGAGGGAACAGAGTATGGTTGCGCTGGTGTAGGTTGCTGTTGTTGGTAGCCATATGGTTGTGATGGCTGTTGAGGTGTAGTCATTATTGTTCTCTACCTTCTTTGTATCTGTTGTAACTACTGTTGCTGCGGGTTGTTGCTATTTGGGGTACCTGTCCATGGTTGAGCTGGTTGCGGTGATTGCGCAGGTGCTGGCAGCATGGATGGTTCTTCCTTGGTGGAACGTAGGAACAAGATAACGCTTAGCCCAGTGAGTGCAAGCACTACTAATACAGCTAGCCAATAGAAGAGAGTTGGTTTTACGTCGCCCATAGAATGGAAAAGATCGAGGAAACCAGATGCTGCTTCTTCGGATTCGAGCAAATCGGACATCTCGGTAAATAGGCTAGATAGGGAAGTTGCACCCAAAGTGACCCAGTATAGGGAAATGATTGATCCTAGTAGAGCTAAGAAACCACCTAGGCGTTGGGTTTTTGCTTTATTAAAAGATAGTGCAGCAAAAATGAGCAAAGCAACGGCTACAAGTGGTACTAGAACAACTGTAGGGGTTAGTTGCCACATTGAATCAGAGGCGCTGATTTCCATGTATTTAGCCAGTTTACTTGGCATACTGTATCCGATAACGCCAAAGCCACTGACACCAATTTTTACTTCCCCTGCGAAGCTATCGGAATCACTATAGGTAGACACTCGCCAATTAAAGAAGTTCAATACGAGGAATAGTAGAGAGCCGATGAGTAATGGCAAGAACCCTAGTGCTTGTAGCGTAGCATTTTTGACAGATGTGCTTGCTTTATTAAAAGAGTCTTTTGCTGTTGCTCCAAGCTGTGCTGCTTGCTGTGCAGCTTGATCGAAAGCATTAGGTCCTTGAGGGTTCTGAGCACCTGGAGCACCTTGGAAAGCATTGTGGTGTGCCTGCTGGAAATTTTGTTGAGGTGCTGCTTGAGAGCCATATGGAATGTGGGTTTGAGGCTGGGCACTCTGTTGTGGTGCTCCATAAGCTGGAGCAGCAGGTTCTTGTGCGGCAGCTGGTTGTTCCTGTGGCGCGCGAGAGTGGTATTGGGTTTGTCCGTAATAAGGTTGTACGGTTTCTTCCTGCTGCTGAGGAGAATTATTACCTGGCATTTGTGCTAATTCTTGTAAATCCTGTATAGAAATTGCGCGTATTGCAGGATCTTGTGCGAGCACTCGGTCGTATTGAACTTTCTTTGTGCTGTCAAGGAGGATCGCTTCTGCAAGCGTGACAAGTTCTTTCTTTTCTATATCCCAATCAGGAACATGGGTTTTTGCTTGCTCAACAGCACTGGAGATGTGCTCCTGAGTAGCAGATTTATCAAGATTTAGCTCTGCATATAGATCTATATGTTTTGGCATTTTTCTCCTTAAAGTACATCAGTTGATTCTTGGAAAAATCAAACTTAGCCATTAGAAATGGTAACGAAGATACTGAAACAAAACAACTATTCATGTTTCATTTGTGCTGGTTAGTGTGGTTATTATTATCCTTATCCAATACAGCTATACGACGTAGCTCTGGTACATCAACATAATCCCTCGTATCGTGCAGTCTGGAATCGTAGATTTTTCGTCGATAAGCAGAAGATAAGATGTTAATAGAGGTGGTAAGCATATCTACTTCCGGATCATTAATATCTTGCCCTTCGTCGTACGCAGACTGCAAGCGTTGGCTAAGAAGATCATTAATTGCTGTGCAAGACAGTGAAGGATCTATTTTTAATTTTTTGTATAGGTCATAGTGCATGTTGTTCCTCAAATACTAGAGAGGTATGGTGCTGGGCAAAATGTGGAATCATAACTTTTGCGCCTGCAACTGAGGATAAATGTTAAAAAAATATCTTAAAAGCCGATAGGAAGAATATGAGTAAAAATACTCGTAAGGTTGCTCGGTATGAATGGGAATAGTAGGTTTTAGTTAATTACAAGAAACTACGTATTTAGTTTTAATAGATATATAGACGGTATAGAGACATTGAGCAGGAGAAAATGAGCGAAAATACCCACAATAATTCTTTCGACGAAGCCCATTCTGCTCCTGTATCAGCAGATATAAGTTCTGAACCCACTCTTGATCCTGACGCATCGCTCGGGGCGAGTAAAAATGAGTTGTGGGGTGGAGTGACACGCCATGACTATATTGTGGACTACATTCAGGAGCATGAAAAACTAAATGGGCTTGAGTGTATTGGTCGCGGTGGTATGGGAACAGTCTATAAAGCGTGGGATCCCAACCTCAGCCGTACTGTGGCAATTAAAGTCTTAGGCGATAGCATTGGCCGTACCCGAGCTGATGATAATCGTTTCCGTAGTGAAATGCAGATTTTATCGGGTCTGAAACACCAGCATATTGTGAGTATTTATGATTCAGGTGTTACTGATCGCGGTGATGCATATTTTGTCATGGAATATATTGATGGTGTTCCACTAGAAAAATATATTAATGATCGAAAAAACAAGCATATACCGTTTACTGTAGAAGAAGTATGTCAGCTTCTCGCTCCCATTGCAGAGGCGCTTGATTATCTGCATAGTCGCCAACCAGAGGTTATTCACCGTGATATTAAGCCTGCAAATATCATGGTTCCTAAAGATTACTCCGGGGCAGTGTTGGTTGATTTTGGGATTAGTAAAACAACTGAGAGCACAAAAATTACTTCTTTTGATTCAGTGATTGGTACTCGGTGTTATATCGCGCCAGAATTATATGACACCGCTAGCTATCAGGAGGAAACAAAAAATACTGATAATTATTCTTTTGCGCTCATTGCTTTTGAGATGCTAACTTTGCACTCTTTGGAGTCGTTAGTCAATAGGCACGCATGGACAACTCCGCATGGAAGACGACTACCGGCGAATCTTTTGGGATTGTTGTCTCCTGCTAATGTGTCACGGCATAGTGATATTGGGTATGTACTCCAGAAGGCATTACATAATGATCCGCAAGAAAGATTTACAACAGCTACTGATTTTATCCAAGCGCTTTCTGGGAGATTCATTTCCCAGAACCGCAGTGATGATACTCGTTTCTATGAGGCGGCGAGTGAAAATACAGCAGATAGTGGTGCATACAGGGTAGAGAAGAAAAAGAATAAACCTCTTCTCTTTTCCCTTGTCGGATTACTTGTAGTTGCTCTTGTTGCTGCTGGATTATTCTGCTATACGACGTTTTTCCAAGACAAATGGGAGGCAGAAGCAGCTAACATTGCACAGGCTTTTCCTGGGCTTGTATCTCAAGCACCTGGTAAACCAGGGTGGGAGAACGCGAAGTGTGAATTAGAACAGCCACAGGATAAGGAGAAAGCTCGCATAGCGTGCCATAATGATGAGGGATTGTCATATGTGATTGCTGATTTTTCTGATTCTGCGATACGTAATGACATAATCGGTGTGGATGATATACAAGATGAAGACAAGGAAACGCTTTCTAATGGGCTATGCACAATAACGTCGGTAGAGCGTGTTGAAGGTGATAATCATTATTTCACTTTATTGCCGGAAAAAGACAAGTCTCGTTTTGCAGTGCTCGTTTATGGAACCGATTCCAGTCAAAAAAGGATGAACATACCACTATGCAGCTAAATATTTCTTCTGAGCAATCGCGTGCACAATCATTGCCGCCGCGATTGTATTTTGATGATTTATTGGGCAAAAAAGAGTTTTTTACTCCACCACAAGACACAGTAGTTACTGTTGGGCGGGGTGGAACATTCCGCATCGGTGAGGATGATCAATTTCTTCACCGTGAACTCATGCGCTTCTGGTATGAAGATAACACTTGGTATATGAAAAATGTGGGGACAAAAATCCCTGTTATGGTACGACCTCGCACAAAAAGGGTTTATGCTGGTCTGACAATGGGAAGTGGCGCCATTTATCCTGTCCCGCTCGGTGGTTCTGCAGTTACTTTTTCTACTAGAGAAAGGAACTATGAATTTCATTTCAACTTAGTTTTGGATAAACCTCAATTTGCGCAACCGCAATCAACGGAAATAACTGGTGCCGAAACTATGGACGGCAATATAAAGATGCGTGATGAGCAGATAGAACTGCTCATTGCATTGAGATCCCGCTTCTATGATTCTGGTGCTGACTGGTCTGATGCTCCTTCTGTTGAGGAACTTGAAGATAAGCTCGGATGGTCAAGGAAAAAAATCGAAACAAAAATTAATCATCTGTATAAAACCCTTGAAGACAGAGGGGTTTTGCGTCCGACAAAGCATTCATCTATGTCAAAAAGACTTATTTTGGCGCGCTATGCCTGGGAGCATAGCGACTATTTGCCAGAGAATGGCTGATGCTCGTGCTTGCAGAGCTATTTTTAGAAGAATTTTTCCTCTAGCTCGATGTGAGCATGGCTATAGGCCAACGCTTCTTCTTTGGTCGCAAAAGGATAGCGTATTTCTTTTATGAGTTGGTCATATTCATGGAGATGATCAAGCCAGGTGCATTGGTTGGCTGCCTGTTCTAATTCAGCCAATGTTACTCGATTGGTAGCTAGTGCATGGCTCAGTGTAACAAATGCAGAATGAGCGTCATGAATACGGAAAATATCGAGGATCGTTCTTGCAATGTTAGTGACTTTAACCCCTTCCAGGACTTCTATTTCATCTGGGGTAACGCGGACGTTGTACAAATGCAGTGGGGCAGTGGTTCTCTTTCTAAAAAGAGTTGTCCGTCTATGTATTTCTACTCGAAAAGGACGGGAGTTATGAAACCATAGGTTATGCAGGATTGCTGCTGAATTTCCGACCATTGCATACTGCGCATAGTCTGCAGCAACTGCTTTGATCCACACGGTGTATTGCTCTAATTCATTGAGAGAATGATAATGGTGCGCTGGGATGAAGCTGCCTCGCCCTAGACGCAGTAATTGTCCACTGCGTATTCCAGTATTAAGGATTTCTAATCCATTTATAATTCCTTTCTGTTTGCGAACAAAAATGATGGAGTTTTCATCTTTAATGAGTGATTGCATAGTTGATATCCCCCTTGGATTAATTTTGTCTATAAAAACATAAAATGCTTAATCGTGAAAGTCAAGCTCCTATCACGATGGGGGTAGTGGAAAGAAAATATCATTCTTCGTTTAGCGTTAGAGCAGCTTGTCTAGCCATAATCCATGCTTGCTGCAGTTCTTGCGCTCGACGATCGGTGATATAGAGCAAAGATTTTAGTTGAGCTGCGTCAAGATCTTCTTCTAGTTTTACGTGTACGCGTGAGATAAAGTTTTCGCTTGCGGAATATAGATCATGAAAAGCGGAAATCGCTGAGACACGTGAATTCTTATTGATCAGCTCTGGTCGGTATAAAGTGCGATCTGCAATGGAATCTGCGTCATTTCCGAAAGAAAATTTCTGGTATTGATTCAGTACTTCTTGGATATCTTCGACGGATAACAAGATGGAAGCTCGCAGAGTGGTAACTTCTTGATAATTGGGTCGATAATACCAGCTAATAAACGCCCCAATTCCGATTATTATTGCAATGATTAGTCCGGCGGTTTTTAGTAGGTACACCAAAAGAACACAACACAGGATGATGAAGATCAAAAGCCTCCATTGGTTGTGATGCTTAGGTGGTATAGAAGAAAACTCCGGCATAGTATTTCAAGTTTATCGTAATTTGCAGCAAGTAGCTTTGACTGGTGGGGTAACGGTGGGAGAATGCTGGTGCACTATTGCTTTATCGCAATGAGTTATCAGTGCCGCCACAACCACAGCCACCAGCTTGGCAAGCGCCGCCACAGCCTTGAGGTGCAATAAGAGAACCAACCAGAGTAGCACTACCACGGATAATAGCACCTTTCTTTGGTAATTCCTGATCTCCAGCAAAGCAGAGATCAAAGGCAAAAGAACCGTCGACAGTGGCGCGGATAAAACGCTGACCAGTTAAACTATTGGTTCGATATTCTGCTTCAAGAACCTTCGCGCTAAAAGTAGCTTCGGCATTAGGGGTGGCGGAACCATCACCAATGGCTGCGGTACCAAGGGAATGAAACTCATGCGTTAACGCATCTGGGTAGGAAGCCAAGAACTCAGTTTCGGAAGAAAAAATTTCTATTTCATGTGCAAGAGCAGTCAGTCCAATTTGCTGCCAACGCTGTTCGGGCTCATCTACGAGTAATGGTCCCTGAGAAAGGTTGCAAGTTAGTTGTGTGATTGGTTTTTCGTCGTAGCCAATAATCTCGCACAGAGCAAGAACAACATTGAGCATGGTGACATGAGCAAAAGAGACAGTAAGCGCCTCAAATCCAGCGAAAGCCGCAAAGGGTTCTACTGCAAGAATGTTGATCTGAGCACCAGAAGCATCGGTATATTGTACAAGCTGGCCACCGCGTACTTCACCAGTAACACTGAGTTGATTTGTGGCTATTGCTGCTTCAACGGCGTGCTGCCAATTGTCGAATACCATTCCGAAACTTGCCAAGTCATTGCTCATGGAAGAAAAGTGTACGCCGATTGAACAGAAGAAGAAAACTCACCGAGTGCTACAAGTTTCCTCATGGAAAAGCACTAATAAAACTGGGAATATGCTCAGGAGTAACTAGGATATATTTGTAGCTAAAGAATAAAAGTAATGAAAGAAATAATTTAAGTATTTTTAGATGAAAAAAAATAATTATAACGTGCAGAAAAAAACATTAAATCCTCAAGAAACAGAGCAATTATTAGAAGAGGTTTTTTCCGATCATCACAATACAGCTGAGCAATCGTATAGATTGCTTGAAGCAGAGAATGCGCCAGAACAATCTTTAGAATTTGTTGAGTCGCAGTCTTTAGTTGACTCTTATGAAAATATGAGTCATCGTCCCATACCGACTACTGGTGAATTAGATCTTGAAGCACGTTCTAGTTTGCGTCGTCTGAGTAGGGGCGGGCAAATTCATGCTACCGACCAAGATGATGGATATGACGTTGAATACCGTAAATTGCGTCTGGAAAGGGTTATTCTTGTCGGTGTATGGACCGATGGGACTACTGCAGAAATTGAAGCCACAATGCAGGAACTGGCAGCTCTTGCTGAAACGGCAGGTTCAGAAGTGGTAGAAATGCTCTATCAAAAACGAGACAAGCCAGATCCAGGCACATATATTGGGTCAGGTAAGGTGGCAGAACTCAAAGATATTGTTGCTGATACTGGGGTGGATACAGTTATTTGTGATGGTGAGCTTTCACCTGGTCAAATGATTGCGCTGGAAAAAGCACTCGACGTCAAGGTAATCGATAGGACAATGCTTATCCTGGATATTTTTGCTCAGCATGCAAAGTCTAAAGAGGGTAAAGCTCAAGTTTCACTTGCTCAGATGGAATATCTGATTACTCGTGTTCGCGGTTGGGGTGGTGCACTGTCCCGTCAGGCAGGTGGTCGTGCAGGCTCGAATGGCGGGGTTGGTTTGCGTGGTCCTGGCGAGACAAAAATTGAGGCAGATCGTCGTCGATTGCGTTCTGATATGGCAAAATTGCGTAAAGAGATCGCTGGCATGAAAACTGCTCGTGAGATTAAACGCACTCGTCGTCGCCAATCGACAGTGCCACAGATTGCTATTGCCGGCTATACCAATGCAGGTAAATCATCACTGATCAACGCCATGACTGGTGCCGGAGTGCTTGTCGAGAATGCACTTTTTGCGACTTTGGATCCCACTACACGTCGTGCTGAGCTTGCCGACGGCAGAACCGTGGTTTTTACCGACACAGTAGGTTTTGTGCGGCATTTGCCCACTCAGCTTGTTGAGGCGTTTCGTTCGACTTTGGAAGAAGTTATTGAAGCTGATTTAGTCTTGCACGTGGTTGATGGCTCTGATCCTTTTCCTCTCAAACAAATTGAAGCAGTCAATAGCGTTATCGGAGATATAGTCCGAGAACTCGATGTGCAAGCACCTGCAGAAATTGTTGTCGTCAATAAAATTGATGCTGCAGATCCGCTTGTCCTTGCTCAATTACGGCATATGCTTGACGACGTTATTTTCGTCTCGGCACATACAGGTGAGGGCATAGCTGAACTAGAGGCTAGAGTAGAGCTATTCCTTAATACACAAGACCAACATGTAGAAATGCTGATTCCTTTTACCCGAGGTGAAGTCATTTCACGGTTACATGAGTATGGCACGGTGCTATCAAAGCAATACACTGCTCAAGGAACAGAAGTTGATGTGCGTATTCCTCGTGAACTTGCGCAAGAGCTACAAGAGTTTATTAAAGAGTAAAACTTAAGGGACAAAATCCTAAGGATTTTGTCCCTTTTCCCGATGCTAGTGGTTTTTACTCTGCATCAAGATCCTTTTCAATTAGTGCGGCAATAGCTTCAACTGCCTCAGCATTCTCAGAAGTAACAGTGACTTTGTCGCCAGCTTCTGCACCAAGAGCCATAATCATGAGGGAAGAAGCAGCATCGGTTTCGTCATCTTCTCCACCTTCAAGAGTGAGGAAAATTTCTTCATCATATTCGCCAGCCGCTTCTGCAATGATGGACGCAGGGCGAGCGTGTAGTCCAACAGATGAACCAACGACGACAGTTTTGGAAGCCATAGTTAAAGAACCTTTCGTTATACGTTTGCGATGAAGTTTGAGCTAAGACATTGTTAGAGAGCTTAATGAAAAACTAAAATCTATGAAGTCTTGCGAACAAACTCAATTCTCATGTACAAGTGTATGCAAATAAGACGTTTTTTGCCATGAATGCTTGGAATGTTTAAGAAAAGCGATACAGATTTTTGTCTGTGCCCATTTATTTTTGATTACCGAAATTTTTGTTTGGTTTTGTTGCATTGATGGGTATTTTGTGATGATGTAGAGATAACTGAAATTTTACCGTGGAGATAGGTGAACCACTTTGGATTCTATGACAAGTACCACTGTTATTAAAGGTACAGCAGTCGTACCTGGTGTGCGATATGCTAAGTCAGTATGGATTAGTCCGCGCCCAGAGCTGCCACAAGCAGGTGAAGTAGTAGCAGAAGATAAGCGAGAGACAGAGCAAGAGCGCTTCACACAGGCTGCTGATATTGTGGCGCAGCGTCTGACGGATCGCTCGCAAAAAGCTCAAGGTGACGCAGCAGAGGTACTCAAAGCAACTGCCGGTATGGTCAATGATCGTGGTTGGCGCAAAACAGTTGCTAAAGGTATCAAAGGGGGACACCCAGCAGAATATGCGGTAGTTGCTGCTACAACAAAGTTCATCAGTATGTTCGAGGCTGCTGGTGGAGTCATGGTGGAGCGCACTACAGATTTACGTGATATACGTGATCGAGTAATTGCACAATTACGTGGTGAGGCAGAACCAGGTCTGCCGAGTGTGAATGAAGAAGTTATTCTTTTTGCTGATGATCTCTCACCTGCTGATACTGCGGCACTGGACACCAAGTATTTTGTTGGATTGGTTACCGAATTGGGTGGCCCTACCAGTCATACGGCAATCATTGCTCGACAGCTTAATGTTCCATGCATTGTTGCTACAGGCGAAAAAATACGTAATGTTAAAACTGATGTAGCAGTTTTAGTTGATGGTGCCTTAGGTACTGTTACTTTGGATGCTGATCCTGATGTTGCGCGGCAGGCACAACAAGAATCAAAGTTACTTGCAGAGCGTATTGCTCAATGGCGAGGACCGGCGCAGACTAAAGATGGTCATCGGGTGCAGTTGCTTGCCAATGTGCAGGATGGCAATGCAGCACGTATTGCTGCGACACAGTCACAGGCAGAAGGTGTTGGGCTATTCCGCACAGAAATGTGTTTCTTGAGTGCTACACAAGAGCCTAGCGTCGATGAGCAGGCAGAAGTTTATAAGAAAGTTTTAGAGCAGTTTCCTGATTCTAAGGTGGTTATTCGCTCGCTTGATGCTGGCTCTGATAAGCCGGTAGCTTTTGCATCTATGGCTGATGAGAGCAATCCTGCACTTGGTGTTCGTGGTCTTCGAGTTGCTCGGGCAAATGAACCATTGCTTACACGTCAGCTTGACGCTATTGCTCAGGCTGCGCGGGAACTTGGTCGTGATGAAAAATCACCAACATGGGTCATGGCTCCTATGGTGGCTACAGCACGTGAAGCGAAATGGTTTGCAGGTCTATGCGCTGAGCGAAATTTGATTGCTGGTGCGATGATTGAGGTACCGGCGGCATCATTGATGGCGGATAAGCTTATGCCTCATCTTGACTTTGTCTCTATTGGTACAAATGATTTGACTCAATACACTATGGCTGCTGATCGTATGTCACCGCAGTTGGCTTATCTTACTGATCCGTGGCAACCTGCTGTTCTTCGCTTGATCGAGCATACGTGTAAAGAAGGAAAACGATTAAATACAGCAGTAGGCGTTTGCGGCGAGGCTGCTGCAGACCCACTGCTAGCCTGTGTGCTGACTGGATTGGGAGTATCGTCTTTGTCTGCAGCTTCAACAGCCATTGCTGGTGTGGGCGCACAGCTTGCTGCAGTTGATTTGCCTACTTGTCAGCAGGCGGCTGCAGTTGCTTTGGACGCAGAGGGAGCTACAGAGGCTCGGGCAGCTGTGCGCGATATCATTCAACCATAACTGAGTTGTATGCGAAGCAATTTTTAATGTTGAAGGCACGATCACATTGTGATTGTGCCTTTTCTGATTCTTTTAAGAAGACTGGGTAATGATGACTTCTACACCTTTTTCTCTTAAAGAGGAGATGAAGGAAGCAGGAGCATTTTCATCGGTGATGATGACATCAATATCTGTGATAGCACCAAAACTGACTAAGTAGTCAGTGCCCATTTTAGTGGAATCGCATAGTACAACCACTTTGGATGCGTTGGTGATGAGCGCAGATTTGATGGCGGCTTCTTGCGAATCTGCGGTAGATAAACCGTGGTCAATAGTAAGAGCGTTGGTGCCGATAAAAGCAACATCGGCACGCATGAGCGCTAGGGTGCGTAGTGCTGTATCGCCTACGACGGCCTGAGTAATTGCGCGCACTGTTCCGCCTAGGAGTTGTACGTCATGCACACCTGAATCAGCAAGTATAAGTGCAATCGATAAACTATTAGTAACGATAGAGCAACGTGGTATCCCTTGAGTTGCGCACATCAGTTCTGCTAAAGCAGCAAGTGTTGTTCCCGCATCCAAAAAAATTCCTGCATTTTTATGTGGAATAAACTCTAGTGCTGCTTGTGCAATGGCATTTTTAGCTCCTGATGCTGATCTAGCACGAGTGTCAAGACTCAGCTCAGTAGTTTGGAAAGCTTGACTGGCTACTGCACCACCGTGAACTCGATGAATGATCCCTTCTTGATCTAAGAGCGCAAGATCACGTCGGATAGTTTCAGCCGTAACATTAAATCGTGCAGCAAGTTCGGTAACATTAACGCGTCCCTCAAGCGCAGTCAATGATGCAATTTGTCTTCTTCGTTCCTCGGAATACATTTTTATTACTTCCTCTATGGATGTTGTAAGGAACAATATCAAAGCAATAGGGGAGAGCCTGTTTTGCTTTGACATTTTATTCTTGTTTGCTTCCGTTATTGTTTCATGATTCTGGAAAAACCGAGCGATAAAATGCACATAACTAAAAAACGATAGTAATAACTATGTTGTTTTTATCCGAGCATTGTGAAAGTGCAGGAAAAATCAGGGGAATGTACCCGTATTATTAATAAGTAGTACATAGAGATCAGCACATTTTCTCCCCAGAATGAGGGGAAGGTTTATTGCTTTAAGTGTCTGCACATTGACTGACTTTTCTTATAAACGACGCATGACTGATACAACTTTACCCATAATTTCAGCATGCTCACCTGGAATTGGATCAAAAGCGTCATTATGGGGCAAGAGCCATATGCCTGAGGAATCTTTGTGAAATTCCTTTACAGTTGCCTCTCCGTCAATCAAAGCAGCTGCAAATTCACCTTGCTCAACGACAGGCTGTGATCTAATGACAACCCAGTCTCCATCGAGAATTCCTGCATCCTTCATTGACTCACCAACTACTTGAAGCATGTATAGGTCACCGTCACCAACAATATCTGCAGGTAAAGGATAATATGTGTCTATATTTTCTTCGGCCAAAATGGGTGATCCTGCTGCTATGGATCCAACAACAGGAATCATGCTGGTAGGTGAAGATACCTGGGCTAAATCAGGCGAGATGGTTTGGCTAGCTCTATGCTGTGCAGGTTTCTTTTCTTCTGGGGTAAGAGTACGCACATCTACAGCGCGTGGTTTATTGGGATCGCGTCTGAGAAACCCTTTTTTTTCTAGTACCTTTAGTTGATAAGCAACAGAAGAGGTTGATTGTAAACCAGTAGCGTCACCAATTTCTCTAATGCTTGGTGGGTAGCCGCGAAGGACAATGGCGTCTCTAATAACTTCAAGGACGCGACGTTGTCTATCGGAAAGTTGAGATATATCTGGTGCAGCTTGTGGTGAATTTTGTTTTTCCTTCTTCATTTCTAACACCTCTGGATCAGTTTTGTTCGAGAAAATACAAATTGATTGTATGTTCGATAAAAAAATTTTCTATGCCCAATAGTAGCGCATTCTTTGCAAAAAGGACACAAGCGTTCGATAAAAAATTTTATTTTTTGCAAAAATCTTGACAAAGTGTTCGATGTTGTTCGATAATTTGTTCGAGCGATGTTATCGAAAATATGATCGGTAAATTGCATATCTATGTCGAAGCAAAAGTGCATTATCTATCTACAGCATTAACGCTTGATGGATAGTGCGTAAGAACTAACAGAAAGAAGAAAAATGTCCCTTATCTATTCAACTTCAAGTCGAACATCCAAGAAAAAATCAGCAATCGTACCAGCTGCTGCCACCTGGAATGGTGGTAATCCATTTGGTCCTAAGGCAGGAAAATCTAGTGTCAGAACTCTATCACCAAATTGTCTAGTGCCTAGGGGAATGACTCAGATTTCGGATAAACAAGAAAGAACCATACCTCCTTCTGCGGATTCTTCATATCCGCGTATAGCAGCTACTGTTGCCTCCGAAGGCAATAAATACGATAAACGGCTTAATATCTTTCTTGGTAGCTTATTTGGTGTCACTCTTACATTGGGAATGTTTCTTTCTCAGACCCTAAATAATGATTCTGTCTCACCTTCGTCTCCTCAGGAAAAATATTCGATCTATGGCGTGCAGCAGAAATGAGTTATCTAGCAAGGTAGAATAAACATTGTGCATTGTCCTTTTTGTCAAAATACGCATTCCAGAGTTATTGATTCACGTGTGATTGAGTCCGGTGCAGCAATACGTCGGCGGCGTGAATGTGAAGAATGCGGTGGTAGATTTACTACTGTAGAAAAAGCTCAGTTACTTGTTATGAAGCGTAATGGGATTAGTGAGCCTTTTTCTCGTGAAAAAGTAATCAAAGGGGTACGTAGAGCATGTCAAGGAAGAGATGTGCCAGAAGATGCCTTGAAGCGCCTCGCCCAAGAAGTAGAGGAAACTGTGCGTAATCGGGCTAATAAAGCTAGTTCCCAGATTCATGCTAATGACATCGGATTAGCTATCTTGGATCCACTGCGTGAATTAGATGAAGTAGCATATCTCCGCTTTGCCTCTGTGTATAAGTCATTTGTGAGCGCTGATGATTTTGAGTCAGAAATACGACTTATGCGTCGTCGCGATCGAAAAATAGAATGACTCTATTTAGTTTGGAGACGCAAAAGCCCCACCATGTGCTATATGCGTTAATTGTCTTTATCGAACGTGTTTTCTTCTGTAAAAGCAGGAAAGATTTATTGCAGAGCAGCAATAGCTTTAGAAATTTTATGTTCAGATACGCTTGTAGCAGTCCCTAGTTTTTGTGCGAATAGGCTTACTCGTAGTTCTTGCAACATCCACTTGATCCTATGCACAGATTGCGCAGGTGGTTTATGAGGCATATTATGTATTTTTTCTTCAAGACTCTGCTCTAGTTCATTGACTATCTTTTGTCGTGCCCGATCCTTAGCTGAGTTGTGTGCTGCATCATGAAGTCTGATGGAGATAGCTTGAATATATCGAGGAAGGTGCTTGAGTTGGTTGATACCATGAGTTGCTAATGCGTGAGGAGAAAGCAGAAAATCAAGTTGCTTTTTCATATCTTCGGCAGCTTGTCCAGTATGCTTTTCGAGTTGGTTTTTTATTGAAAAATAATCTACCAAACCAGGTGCAAGGGTAACGATAAATTGTCGTATCCGACCGGGGGCTTGTCGGGTAACAATATCTGCAAGCTGTTCATAGCGTTCTACAGATCGGCTCGGGCCGCCATTTTCTAAAATTAAGTCACGAATAGCAGTAACTTTGGCATCACTCATAAGCGCAGAAACCCCACCGTGAGGGTAGTTTTCTACCGCAACTTTTTGTTGCAAAGTTAATCCATTGATCATTTTTTGTGCCGATATGGAGATCTTACGCATGAGTAAAGTCAAAGTAGCGGTCAGCATTGCGCTATGTGCTGCTTGTTGTGATGGCATTGCTTTGATTGTTATTCCTTCGTTTGTGACTACCAAAGCAGGATATGTGGTGACTTTTTGCCCATCAACCACGCTAATAGCTTTTTCTGGAATATCACCTAAAGTTTCCTTTGACCACTGCGTTGCAGTGCTGTGCGGCATATCGATTGTTTTTGCCACAGAAGATTTGATTTTATCTGCTTGGCGGTTTTGCAATTCCACTAAATCACGGCTGGCATCTATGACCGCTCCAGAGCGATCGACGGCAGCAAAACGCATACGAAGATAAGCCGGTAGTGCGTGAGGAGAAAAATCATCTTCTCGTATTCCACCACGGCCTATTTTTTCTAATGCAGTGACAATTTGAGAGTAAAAGTTGCCCTGGCGTGGTGACAGCAGCGGAGATATTTTGGCTGCAAAATCAGGAGCGGGGACAAGAGTTCTCCTTATCTGCTTAGGCAAAGTTCGGATAAGCTCACTGAGCAGTTCAGCCCGAAGACCTGGAACAAGCCATTGAAAATCTTGAGGATCAAGATTAGCTAATAAAGGAACAGGAACATATACTGTAACGCCATCAGCCTCATGACCAGGCTCAAATCGATACTCTAACTCGAACTCTAAGTCATTGTGTTGCCAAGTATCAGGGAAATCTGCACCAGGTATATGCTCGGCGTCACTATTGAGCAGTGCATCAGGATCAAAATCTAGTAGTGAAGGATTTTTAGGACGGTTTCGTTTCCACCATCGGTCAAAACTGATTCCGTTATAGACTTCTCCTGAAATACGTTGGTCATAAAAATCGAATAAGCTATCTTCATCAATCACTAAATCACGGCGTCGTGTTTTTTCTTCTATCTCGGAAGCAGACTGCAGTTTCTGCATATTAGCGTGAAAAAATTTGTGATGTGTGTTCCAATCACCTTCAACAAGAGCGTGACGAATGAACAGCTCGCGTGCCTCTTTTTTATCTACCACATGGTATGAAGTCAAACGATTGCTAATGATCGGTACACCATAGAGAGTGGAATTTTGATATACCATCGCGCTAGCACGTTTAGCAGACCAATGAGGTTCAGAGTATTGGTGCTTGAGCACATCTTTTGCGTATTTTTCTACCCATGCGGGATCAATGCCAGCACTATTGCGTGCCCACAGTTTTGTTGTTTCCACAAGTTCTGCAGCCATAAGAAATTGAGGTGGTTTTTTAGCTAGTGCAGAACCAGGGAATATCATAAAACGAGTATTGCGAGTTCCCTGAAATTCCTTGGATTGATTCAGACGAATACCGATTTGAGAGAGAAAACCAGATAAAAGTGCCTGGTGAATAGAATCAGCATCCGGGACATGGTTATCTGCTTCGGGTTGCTCCCATCCAAGTTGATCCCCGATATTTTTAAGCTGGGCGACCAGATCCCACCATTCGCGGATCCGCATATAATGCAGATATTCCTGTTGGGTTAGTCGTCGAAAAGCATTGCCACTGAGTTTTGCGCGCTGGCTATCCAAGTAATTCCAGAGGCTAAGGTAGCCAAGAAAATCGCTAGTTTTGTCGTTGAATCGTGCATGAGCCTGATCAGCCTGAGCCTGATAATCTAATGGGCGCTCTCGTACATCTTGGATGCTCAATGCTGCAACGATGATGTATATATCATGTAGGCAACCAAGTTTTTCTCCTTCGATCAAAATGCGCCCCATACGCGGATCGAGTGGGATACGAGCTAATTTCTTCCCGACGGCACTCAAAGAGATATTTTCGGTTGCGGTACGCGAGTTAGTGCTGTGCGCAAGAGCACCAAGTTCGTGTAAAAGTAACAATCCATCCCTAATGGAGCGAGTATCTGGTTTTTCAATGAAAGGGAAACTCTCGATATCTCCTAGGTGCAGGCTTGCCATACGCAAAATGACATTGGCAAGATTTGTGCGCAGAATCTCTGGATCGCTAAAGCGTGGGCGCGCGTGAAAATCTTGTTCCGAATAGAGCCGGATGGCAATGCCTTCTGCAACACGGCCGCATCGACCGGATCGTTGATTGGCACTGGCTTGAGAAATTTTCTCAATGGGCAGTCGTTGTACTTTGTTTTTAACGGAGTACCTAGATACACGAGCTGTACCAGTATCAACTACATATCGGATACCTGGAACAGTAAGTGAAGTTTCCGCAATGTTTGTGGCTAAGACGATTCTCCTACCAGAGTGTGCGCTAAAAACACGATGCTGTTCCGCGTTCGATAATCTACCAAATAAGGGAGTGACTTCGGTATGCGCCCATTTCTGATTTTCAATTGCCTCCATGGCTGCACGAATATCTGCCTCACTGGGGAAAAAGCATAAGATATCGCCGGGACCGTAGGACATGAGTTCTTCAATTGCTTGAATGAGTCCATCAAGCGGGTCAAGGTCAATCGTAGTATCGCCATCTTCTCGCGTTAGTGGCCGATAAAGAATATCAACTGGGTAGGTACGCCCTGACACTTCAATAATTGGAGCAGGATTGCCGTCACTGTCACAAAAATGTTGTGCAAATCTATCTACATCAATGGTTGCAGATGTGATAATCACCTTCAGATCAGGTCGTTTGGGCAGTAATTGCTTGAGATACCCTAGGAGAAAGTCAATGTTGAGGCTACGCTCATGTGCTTCATCAATGATGATTGTGTCATAACGATTCAGGTAACGGTCTTTTTGCATTTCCGCCAGCAAAATACCATCAGTCATTAATTTGACTGAGGTGGTGTGATGTGCGTGATCGTCGAACCGGATTGTATAGCCCACGGTATTGCCCACAGGCTGATCAAGTTCTTCGGCGATACGTTCAGCTACAGTTCGCGCAGCTAGACGACGTGGTTGTGTGTGTCCAATAAGCCCTCGGATACCTCTACCAAGTTCTAAGCAGATCTTAGGTATTTGGGTTGTTTTGCCCGAGCCAGTTTCACCAGCGATAATAACAACTTGATGTTGCTCAATAGCTGCGGCAATATCATCTTTACGCGAGGTGACCGGCAAAGTTTCAGGATAAGTGATCGTCGGAATACTTAGGCGGCGTTTTTCCAAGCGATCTTGTGCCTCAGTAATGTCTTTTTCAATAGCTGCTAATGCTTGCGCAGAACGCGCTTTGGCAAGACGACGTCGAAAAGTTCTTTCTTCAGCAATGCTAACTTGGCTGAGTTTCTCATAAAGACATCGCGTGTGAGCAGTATGTTTATTACCGTGATGATGTTCAGACATGATTATTAGATGTTACCGCATAAATGCTAAAGCCTATCGACGTCCGCCTATGTAGTTGCAATGCTATGGTGAAAAGCTCGGTTGATGACTGTGCCTAATTTATGATATTCATCAGAACGCGAGCTTGAACTACGATAGATAAGACCTACTTGGCGAGCCGCAGAAACCTCATCACTGAAATATGCGGTTGCCACATCGACCCGCGAACATTCGATGGCAATTGCTGATTCGGGTACCAGAGTTCCGCCTAATTCAGAACTGATCAATTGCATCACTGTAGTTAATGATGAGGCACGGGTGTTACTGAAAGGTGAGTTGCTGGGGTTAATATCAACTTTTTTACATAAATTGACTGATTGTTCACGAAGACAGTGTCCGTCGTCAAGCAAAATAAGGTCAATATCTTTGAGATTGGTTAATTCTAAATCATTGCGTCCAGCAAGTGGGTGATTGCGGGGAACCACCATGACAAAGTTTTCTGAGTATAGCGATATTTCCTCAATGCCTGGTTGGTCAATGGGGAGAGCCAAAAGTGCGCAGTCTATTTGGCCATCTTTTAATAACTGCACCAGGTGTTGAGTTTGATCTTCAACGATGCGCAAATCCAGATCTGAGTAATCTTTATTTATTTCCGTTAAGAGCGGTGGGAGTATATAAGGTGCAATTGTGGGGATGATGCCTAATGTTAATGGTCCTGACAACATACCAGAGACGCCTTGTGCATGGGAAAGGAAAGAATCGGCAGAGTCTAGGACTGCTTTAGCGTAGGGGAGGAGTTCCTCACCTGCGGGAGTGATGATGACTCGTCGTGTTGATCTTTCAATAAGTTGTACTTCTAGACCTATTTCTAAAGCAGATAAGGCTTGCGAAAGGGAGGGCTGGGAGATGTGAAGTTTTTGAGCGGCAACTCCAAAGTGTTTGTTTTCTGCGATGGTGACAAAAGTGCGTAACTGAGCAAGCGTAGGGCGATATTCTTTATTGTTCATGCCTATTAACTATAGGCTTTTTTAGAAGAAAATCATATTGACGGGCAGGGGAAATATAGGTATAGTTAATTAAGCAAGGTTGTTTTCTAGGAAAATCCAATCAAAAGGTTGGTTTTTGTATTAGATTGCAGTTTTGCGGATTGATATAAAAGTGCATATTTCATTTCTTTGTGAGAATTCCTGCTTTCGCCTTACATTGCCGTTATAATGGTGATGCAGGTCATTGAGTGAAATATGTGTGATAAAGAGAATGCTTGTACGCCGTGTCACGCATTATGCCTGTGTGAATCAGATGGAGGAAAAATGACTATCAAGACTGTTGGGGAAAAATTCCCAGAATTTAAGCTTACTGCTCTTAAAGGCGGAGACTTGCACAATGTTAATGCGTCTCAGCCAGAAGACTACTTTGAGACAGTTTCTCTTGACTCCTATGAGGGCAAGTGGAAAGTAGTGTTCTTCTACCCTAAAGACTTCACTTTTGTCTGCCCAACCGAGATTGCCGCATTCGGTAAGCTTGATGAAGAATTCCAAGATCGCGATACTCAGATTCTTGGTGGTTCTACCGATAACGAGTTCTCTCACTTCAACTGGCGTGCAACACACCCAGAGCTTAAAGAAGTTCCTTTCCCAATGTTCTCTGACATCAAGCACGAGCTTATTCGTGAACTCGGTGTGGAAAATGCTGAAGGCGTTGCAGATCGTGCAACCTTCATCATTGATCCAGATGGAATCATCCAATTCGTATCTGTAACACCAGATGCTGTTGGTCGAAACGTGGATGAAGTTTTGCGTGTACTTGACGCATTGCAGTCTGAAGAAGTTTGTGCTTGTAACTGGCAAAAGAATGACCCAACCAAGAACATTGATAAATTCGCTGAGCTTCAAGAAGGGCTTAAGTAATCATGTCCATTGACAATCTCAAGTCTGCTCTACCAGAGTATGCAAAAGACCAAAAACTTAACCTTGGCTCTCTCGTACGTTCCACTGAACTTAGCGAACAACAGCTATGGGGAACATTATTGGCGAGTGCAGCAGCAACACGCAATGAGGCTGTATTTTCAGAAATCATTGATGAAGCAAAGGAACACTTGAGTGCAGAAGCCGTAGAAGCTGCACTTGGTGCTGCAACAGTTATGGCTATGAATAACGTTGCATACCGTGCAAAAAACTGGCTAGGCGATGATTACGCACAGGTGAAGTTCGGTTTGCGCATGAACATCATCTCAAAACCAGGTGTGGAAAAAGTTGACTTCGAGCTGTGGTCACTCGCTGCATCAGCAATCAATGGTTGCGAGCATTGCGCTGTTGCTCACGCAAACACAGTTCGTGAAGAAGGACTGACCAAAGAGCAGGTATGGGAAGCCGTTAAAATTGCTTCTGTAGTTCAAGCTGTTGCTCAAGCAACTCAAATTGAAGCTGCACGCTGAGAAGTATTTACTGGTAAATACATAAAACAGCTATTACGAGCCGTGCTATAGGAAAACAATTCTATGGCACGGCTTTGTGCGTAGGGAACACGGCAAGCCAATGTCATCTACCAATGCACAACTCTAGATATCTCTTTCGTCAGTGCATATTCTGATGCGCTCATGTAGCAAACTTAATACACAAACTCAATACTGCTCAGTCGTATTTCCTCAGCTGCGTCGCTCGCCGGAAGATCCACCACGCCAACAAGTCGGTAAGCGTTATCATTGTCTGGATCTTTCAGTATCTGTGTCACTTCCCAAGAAGATTCATCTTTTTTGATGGAAAAATACTCTCGTCCTCTAGCTTGGGCACTTGTATCAATATCGTCATACTCATCAAAATAGGCATCAAGACCTGCGACCCAGTCAGGTTGTTGCTCAAGGTAGTCTAATTTTTCCGCGAGTTGTGATTCTTTTTCATAAGCGAGCAGCACCACAAGTTGAAAGAAAAAGTTACGCACTGCAATCTCAAAGGCGCGCTTATTCGCAGTAAATGCATCAGGATTATCGACGCCAAAAGCAACCTCTTTTTCCAACATATCGCGGGAAATTGGCTGCTCTGGATCAGTGAGCTCTAACCACTCATTAACCAGGGAAGAATCAATGTGTTTGATACTTTCCCCAAGCCATTCAATGATATTTTCTAACTCTTCAGTCTTGTATTCCTGTGGCAGCGTATGCTCGAGCGTGCGCCAGGCATCAATGAGATAGCGCAGAACTACACCTTCAGCGCGTGCAAGACCATAAGCGGAAATAAGATCAGAAAAGGTCCAGCCTTTTTCTAACATTTCGCGGACGACGGATTTCGGGTGGATATCAAACTCTTTTGCCCAAGGATGTCCCTGGGTATAGCTGTGATAGGCATTGCTGAGCAAATCACCGAGAGGTTGTGGCCAAGTAATCTCGTCGATAGCTTTCATTTTTTCGCTATAGCTTGCGCCATCGGCATTAAGCGCAGCGAGCTCTGCACTTTTTGCTTCCTTTTGTTGCGCAATAAGCACTATGCGTGGGTCTTCTAGAATTGCCTCGAATACACTGATCACATCAAGTTCATAAGAAGGAGATTGTTTATCAAGTAATTCCAAAGCTGCCAAGGCGAAAGGCGATAACGGCTGGTTGAGCGCAAAATCATATTGCAACTCCTGTGTAAGCTGATAACGACCATTACCTGCAACTACAATTCCTGCATTGACTAAGCCACGCACTAATTCAATAGCAGTCAAAATATCTTGATTTTGCTGTCGACGACTATTGTGGTTTGTTCTTAGCAAATGCTGCATATGAGCATAGGTATCTCCGCCACGCGCAATAACATTAAGCAGCATGGAGTTACTTACCTTGAATTGACTTTGCAAGGGTTCTGCCGGGGCGTCGATAAGTCGCTTATAAGTATTTTCTGTCCAACCGACTTCACCCTCTCGGGTAGATTTTTTACGAATCTTCTTAATTTTTTTCGGATCGCTACCTGCTCGTTGCCTAGCACGCCAATTTTCTATTTCATGTTCAGTCGCCTGGATAACGACATAACCTGTGCTATCGAATCCAGCTCGCCCAGCGCGCCCGGCAATTTGATGAAACTCACGAGAGCTAATGATGCGTTGCTTATTTCCGTCGAATTTTGCCAAACTACATAGCAACACAGTGCGAATAGGGACATTGATTCCCACTCCAAGAGTATCTGTCCCGCAAATAACTTTTAACAAACCAGTTTGTGACAATTTTTCTACTAATCGACGGTACTTCGGTAACATACCTGCGTGATGAACACCAATACCACGGCGTAATAATTTCGATAGCGTATGACCAAAGGTAGTGCTGAACCGAAAATTTCCGATATGCTGCGCAATGCGTTCTTTAGTCTCTTGGTCAATAATCGTTATACTGCTGAGAGCTTGAGCACGTTCAATTGCTTCACGCTGGGTAAAGTGAACAACATAGATGGGTGCTTTATCGTTTTTTAGTAGTGTTTCGATAGTTTCATGCACAGGCGTATAAACAAAGTCAAACTCTAATGGCACCGGGCGTTGTGAATGTGCGCCGACCAGGGTTGTTTTTCGATTGGTTCTTTTGCTTAGATCAGCACTCAGCTGTGTTGTGTCTCCAAGAGTAGCTGACATGAGTAAGAATTGTGCATGGGGTAATTCTAATAGGGGAACTTGCCATGACCAACCACGTTGAGGATCAGAATAATAATGGAACTCGTCCATAATTACTTGATCTATATGTGCGTTTGCTCCTTCACGCAGCGCCATATTTGCGACGATTTCTGCAGTGGCACAAATAATTGGCGCCTGGGAATTAACTGATGCATCGCCAGTCATCATGCCGACAGATTCTGGACCAAAAATTTCACATAGCGCGAAGAACTTTTCGCTTACCAGGGCTTTAATTGGCGCAGTATAAAAACTGCGCTGGCCACGTGCTAGGGCTATGAAATGTGCGGCAATAGCTACCATAGATTTTCCCGAGCCAGTAGGCGTGGCGAGAATAACATTATCACCAGTCAATATACTCAGCGCAGCTTCTTCTTGAGCAGGGTAGAGCTGTATATTCCGAGTACGCACCCAACCTAAGAATGAGTCAAAGATAGATTCATCAACGAAAGATTCTGGTACTTCTGCAAGATCGGGCAGCATACTGGAAAGATTCATATTTTCTTACAATAGTCGCAATCCGTGATAGACGAAACCATATCCTCTCAATGGTATAGCCCTGAGGAACACTGAGAACTCAGGGTTTATTGCTTGTGTGCTAAAACCACCACAGATATTATGCCTGAGAAAATACGTGCAATGATGGTGACAAGAGTTATTCTTCTCTTTCAGTATTTTCCTGTGCATCATTGGTTGGAGGCAGATCCACGTCAATTGAGGTTTCTGCATCCACAATAGGCGCATCAATGATGTACTCTTGGCTGTTCTGGTGATTATCACGCGCATCGGTAGTGTCGAAATCTTCGAGAGCGGCTAGGAATTGCTCAAATTCAGCTCCCAAAGTTTCTCCACTAGGTACTTCAGACTCTAAAGCAGATTCACCAGGCATGAGTGCGTGGGGATGGCGTTGCCGATAGCGTTCTAATTCCTCATCGTATTGTTGCTCAAGCATATGTACTACTTGTTGGATCTCGGAAGAACTAGATACTTGTTCTTCAATCGATAGCGCAACTTGTTCAGCATCAATAACTAAGGAGTTAAGCGGAAAATCTAGATCAGTAGCTGTAGATACTGCTTGCAATAGCCCTAATGTAGCTTGTGGGTAGGACGATGACGCTAGATAATGTGGTACATGAGCTGTATAGCCAGCGACATTACGTCCTTGTTTGTTTAATAAGCGCTCGAGCATGAGCGATGCTGAGCCAGGGACTGTATAAGAGGCATCAAGAGAGAATTGTTTTTCTAACAGTTTGGGTGAATTCCCATGAGCGCTTACTACTAAGGGACGAGTATGGGGAACTGTCATCGGAGCAGCATACAAACAAATGGTCTGGCTTACCTGGAATTTTTCTACTAAAGATGCAACCGCTGCGGTAAATGCTTCCCAACGAATATCAGGTTCTGGGCCGCTTAGCAATAAAAACGAGCGACCAGAAGTATCTTTTACTGCGTTAATACTTAAATGTAGTTCTGCGATTCCTTCAACTGAGTTATTATCAATAACCACGCCTGGACGCCGTGCTCTGTAGTCAATCAGCTCATCATTATTAAAACTTGCTAAAAGACGATGGTCTAGTGCAGAAAGCAAAAAGGATGCACTTTCATTGATGGCTTGACCTGCATCAGCATAACCTTCAAGTGCCACGATAAGAGTAGGACCTTCTTCACCAGATCGAGATACCTCAGGAGCTGGAAATTGAAGTTCATACATACTGGAATCATAATTATGCATGGTTTCCTCCTCTATCTATCTCTATGCACGTTCTATTCATATATTTATCAATACTATCGTTTTTGACAACAAAAAGGCTGATATTAGCACCTATCTGTATGCATGGATTTTGCATCACTTGTCGAGGTATCTACTACAACGCACACTATCGGAAATATGTTCCCTTCATTATGGATTTTCTAAGTAGCATTGCAGAAAACAAGAAAAATAAAGAGCGTAATTGTGCATAACTTACGAGACTGACTATTTATCCACAGAAAAATAGTAGCTATCGACGAAACACTATGCAGGTGGCAATAAAATTGGCATTGTCTTTTGTGTGAATACACAACGAAACGATGACATAACGATGAAGCAGCTTCTTGCTGATATTCCAGGGCACTTTGGCTACTACCCGGAAGAATCAGTAGTTTTTTTAAGTTTTCGCCATGTAAAAAATAATGCAACGGTTACACATACAGATAGTGAGAATACGTGGAGCATATGTAGCGATAATATAGAGCCTGGTCCAATCATTCGCCTTAGTCTTGCAGATTTGGATTATGCTCATGATGTTGGAGTAGCAGTACGTTCCATAGGAGCCAACATTGTTCTGGCAGTAATTATTACTCGAGAAAACGTCGATAAGCTGGATGAATTACACGCAAAACTTATGCATATTGCTAATGATGCTGTGTCGGAAATAGTTGGTTGTTGGTGGGTACCAGAAATTAAAACAGAAGCAGAGTACCAATTGCTCTTTGCAGATGAAAATTTCTTTCCTGATATGGAAAAGAATTCACAGTGGTATCAAGGAAAAGTTGCTTTTATTTCTTGTTCTCCTGTAATGCAAGCCATAATGAGAAAAGGTGAATTGCCTGATCTCACTCGGGAGGAAGCAATGGATTATTTTTCTCATCGGTATTCTGCCTTTTCAGCAGATAAAAGAGAACAACTCAATAAAATTGCAGTCAGCAATGGCATGAATTTACAAATTCAGATGTTTTCAGAGAATATTTCCGTTTCAGAGCTATTAACAGAATTTGAGAAAGAGCTATTGTGTACTGACGATAGGACAGCCTATAACAGTGAATTACTTGTGTTCTTTGCTGCACATTTTGCTACAAGTTTTGTTCGCGACAGAATTATTTTGGCGCTGCTTAACCAGCCTCAAGCAGCGAAAATTATTTTGCTAGCAGTTGCTAGATCCTTTTCTGGTGAGATCCGGGCTAATGCTTTGACACTTTTTGCCATTTTAGTGTTTATATATGGTCCGCATTTTAGGGGAGTGATTGCGTTACAACAGGCACAACTAGCTGTCCCAGGGCATATTTTGAGCAAACTTATTCTCAAAGGCTATCAGCGGGGAATGACCAAAGAGCTTCTTGGTGCCATCTGCCGGGGTGCTCGTGAGAGCATAGAAGATACATGGCCTGTGAGAGATTGACGGCAATAATTCTTCTACCACTGTACTAAGAGACTGAGAGGCCAGGCGCCCTAGAGTAAATTATGCTGGCGTAGGCAACAACACATACGCCAGCATAAAAGCACCTTAACGATCTGTATGTGAACGGGCATATTCAGAGGTGAAAGCCCAGGCATCCTGAACAATGGTGTGCAAATCGGTACGTGTTGGTTGCCAGTTAAGTTCAGTTATTGCCTTATCTGAAGAAGCGATCAAAACAGCGGGATCACCAGCTCTACGTGGTGCTTCTTGTGCAGGAATGGGGTGTCCAGTTACTTGCCTGCACATATCAATAACTTCTTTGACAGAAAAACCAGTGCCAGAGCCTAGGTTAAATATTCTGTGTTCAGCGGGAACATTGGAGTCAAGTGCAAGGCAGTGTGCTTCGGCAAGATCACGGATATGAATATAATCGCGGATACAGGTTCCATCCGGGGTAGGCCAATCTGTGCCATAGATGGAAATATGATCACGCTGACCAAGTGCTACCTGAAGGACAAGCGGAATAAGATGAGTCTCAATTTCACGGATTTCACCAAGATTGCCATATGCACCTGCGACGTTGAAATAGCGCAGGCTGGTAGCAGCGATACCATATGCTTTGCAATAAGAAGAAATGGCATAATCGATGGCGAGTTTTGTTGCACCGTAAGGATTAGTGGGCTGAGTGGGGTTTAATTCCGTGATTGGTGTGTTCTCCGGTTCCCCATATGTAGCGGCGGTAGAGGAAAAAACCAGGTTGGTGACATTATTGTCTTTCATGGCGTTGAGGAGAGTTAAAGTGGTAATAACATTATCTCGCCAGTATTCATCTGGTTTTTCAACAGATTCTCCTACCAGAGAACGTGCTGCAAAGTGTACAACACCATCGAAGTCGCCACTGGAAAGCACCTGTGAAGCAACATCGTCGACATTGCCTTCAATGAAAGTTGCTTCTGCTGGGATGGCCCAACTGTTTCCTGTGGAAAGATTATCGACAATAACGACCTCATGCCCTTTTTCTAGAAGAACCTTTGCACACACACTGCCGACGTAACCAGCTCCGCCAGTGACCAATAATTTCATCGTATTCTGATCCTTAATGCTTTATATTTCTATGGAATGCAACCAAAAGTGTTTAGATTTCTTCAATATGAACTGCGTGGGCTAGGTCGTCGATAAGCTCGATTGTTTTTCCGTTAGCAGATAGGAAAATGTGACCTGACTTGTTCTCGAATTGCACTTCACTGCCGATTGTAATTCCGGCATTAAGCAGAGCTCGGAATTGATCAGAATCATCTTGAAGAATCTCATTAATCTGCACAATACGCACAGTGCGAGGTTCTCCAACTGGTGCATCAATAGTGCGTACTCCTGTACTTGTGTTAGAGACTCCTTCGACACCTAAATCTTGAAGTCCTGGAATAGGGTTACCAAAAGGGGAGCGTTCAACGTCATCAAGTACATCCACAAGACGTCGCTCTACTTCGTCACTCATGACGTGCTCCCAGCGACATGCCTCGCTATGTACTTTTTGGATATCAAGCCCAATAACATCGGTGAGTAAGCGTTCTGCAAGACGATGTTTACGCATTACAGCAGTGGCAAGGGCACGCCCTTTATCCGTCATTTCTAAACTACGATCTGCGCTAACATGTACAAGTCCATCTCGTTCCATGCGAGCTACTGTTTGGCTTACCGTGGGACCTGATTGTTCTAGTCGTTCAGCAATACGCGCTCGGAGTGGAGTAATGCCTTCTTCTTCTAGTTCATAAATCGTGCGGAGATACATTTCTGTGGTATCGACTAGATCTTTCACGGTTATACCTCAATTCCTTAAAACACTATGCGCTAATTATTTAATAATTATATAAAGATTAATGTACTTGGCATATGTATCATCAGATAATGTTAAATACTAACGAAAAATCTGCTAGCTTTCTTATCACCTTGATACAACGATCATACACAAGACAAAACTATAAGCAGGGGTAAAGATTAAAAAAGATGACAACCATATAGCATATGGTTGTCATCATCAGCCAAGGGGCTATTACAGCGCATATTCTCGCAGACGATCAGCGTGTGCGCCTCCGCGAAGTTTTGACATTACTTCCCGTTCTATTTGCCGGACACGCTCGCGAGACAGACCAAACTCACGACCAATTTGATCCAAAGTGCGCGGGACACCGTCGTCTAGACCATAACGCATACGAATGACATCTTGTTCACGTTGTTCGAGAGTACCTAAGACCTCACGAATATCAGAGTGGCGCAATGAAGCAACTACCGCAGCTTCAGCATCAGCTGCTTCTGAATCTTCAATAAAGTCACCTAAAGGTGCCTCTTCATCTGCCCCCACAGGCATATCCAAACTTACTGGGTCACGCGACTGCCGCAAGAGCATCTCAATCTTGGACTCATCAATTCCTGATTCTTCGGCAAGTTCCTCATTTGTTGCCTCACGTCCTAGATGCTGATACATTTCGCGCTTGATACGTGAAAGTTTATTGACTTGTTCTACTAAATGCACTGGTAAACGAATTGTGCGAGATTGATCGGCCATGCCGCGTGTAATGGCTTGGCGAATCCACCATGTAGCATAAGTAGAGAACTTAAATCCCTTGGTATAGTCGAATTTTTCCATAGCGCGGATAAGACCCAAGTTTCCTTCTTGAATGAGATCCAATAATGGCATCCCACGTCCGGTATAGCGCTTAGCAAGGGAAACGACAAGGCGTAAATTTGCCTCCAAAAGATGCGATCGAGCTTTGCGTCCTTCCTTGACAAGGACTTTAAGATCACGTTTCTTTGCACGAGTAAGCTGATCAGCAGAGTTTTCTAGAAGGTACTCAGCATAAAGACCTGTTTCGATAGTTTGCGCTAGATGAACCTCATCTTCGGCAGTAAGCAAAGCGGTCTTACCGATACCATTGAGATACACACGAACAAGATCTGCTGAGGGATTATCATTCGTATGCCCTCGACGGCTACCCTGATCGACTTCTTCAGCTTCATAATCCTGTATGGAAGGGCTAGTCACCTTGCTACCTCCTGAAATCGGTGTTCTATATGAAGTAACGGGTTAGGTCATGCTTTTGTTCCCACCCCATTCAGAATATTTTTCAGTATCGAAACCCCATTACCGATCATTACCGATCAGAAGAAGCAACCCGTAGAGGTACAAAGCTCACATTAGGTTTCTACCAACACAGTAAAAGGACCGTCGTTAGTGGAAGAAACTTTCATATGCGCACCGAATTGTCCTTGCTCTACATATATGCCACGCTCGCGCAATAAAAGAGCTACTTCTTCTATGAGCGGGTGAGCAAGTTCAGAAGGAGCAGCCTCAGACCAAGAAGGCCGTCGTCCTTTTGCTGTTTGCCCTAACAAAGTAAATTGACTTACTAATAAAACTGGGGCGTGAGCCTGTTCAACATTCTTTTCGCCTGCCAAAATACGTAGTTCAGCAATTTTTCTTGCCATCAATGCTGCATCAGTGCTGTCATCACTACGAGCAACTCCCACCAGGGCTAAAATACCGCCGCTATCTGAGCACTTTATTTCAGCAATTTTTTCCCAACATTCTGTGCCGTCGTTATTATTTTCTCGCTTTACTCGTACATCCGCGTAGCTCACTCGAGTTAATACTGCTTTCATAATTTATTCCTCGTCTGATGCATTGTCATCAGGTGTATTAGTAGAATGTTCTCTATCATTTTTTGATTGCGTGTGGTGCTCCTCAAGCGCTGCTTGCTGTGCACTAATTTCTTGTTGAGCTCTTATCAACGCAGGCTTATATACTTGTTGTTCCCGCTTATCTCGACGCTGCCCAGTTTCATTAGCAATGACAACAGCTATCCACGGTAACGGAATGGACACCAAGAACAGAATCGTCGAAAGCGCGATATTGTGCATGAAAAAATACGTCAGAGCTGCCAATAGCAGAAAAGGGATTCGCAACCCTTGCAACCAGGTATAAGTCTTTTTGCGACGCTTTCTATTTTGCTCCGGACTTTGTTTGGCATCAGTAATGAGCACAGCTGTGCGTCTGCGCATTGGCCGAGATACAAAATCCAGTATCTGCCCTATACGTGGGCGACGCGAAGGGAAATTATCATCAGATGATTGCTCATGCTCGACAATTGTCCCACGAAAGTTACTCATATTAGCCAAGCGTAGCCCCATTATGTGCTTTCGGCATAGAAGTGGGGCATTATAGATGAGGTGAGCACTTCAACGCAGACACTGGAACGTCCGGATACTCGGGAAAAAATCAGCACTGGGGACGATACACCTCAATTTTTCCACTATGTCAAAAAAGACCAAATAGTTGATTCTGCCATTTCAGGGAAAATGGTTGTTGCCTTGTGCGGTGAAACTTTTCCAGTAACAAAACAAGCCAAACCAGGATCACCTGTATGTCCAGATTGCGAGAGAATCTATCGAGGTCTACGTAAGAAGTGAGTGATAACCTTCGCGCCTGGCAGCGCAAGGCGCTCAGCAAATACTTAATGACCAATCCACGTGATTTCCTTGCTGTGGCAACACCTGGAGCGGGAAAAACAACCTTTGCATTGCGAGTAGCAACTGAGCTGAAAACCCAACATACCGTGGATCGGGTAATCGTGGTCGTTCCTACAGAGCATCTTAAGCAACAGTGGTCGGGAGCTGCTGCGCGAGTTGGGCTTGCTCTTGATCCAAAGTTTAAGAACACTGATGCAGTAAACCCGCATTATGACGGAATTGTTGTTACCTATGCGCAGGTGGCAATGCACCCTTATAAGCATTACAGCATTGCCACGGCAAAGCGATCATTGGTGATTATGGATGAGATTCATCATGGCGGTGATACAAAAAGCTGGGGAGATGGAATTCGAGAAGCCTATTCTGATGCTGAGCGACGTTTAGCACTTACTGGTACTCCGTTTCGATCTGATGATTCTCCCATTCCGTTTGTTCGCTATGAAGAAGACGGCGAAGGACACTTAGTCTCGCAGTCGGATCATACTTATGCGTATGCAGACGCACTAGCAGATGGGGTAGTGCGCCCTGTGGTTTTTCTTGCTTACTCGGGTGAAGCTCGGTGGCGTACAAGTGCTGGGGAAGAGTATGCTGCCCGCTTAGGTGAACCGCTCAATGCTGAACAAACAGCTCGTGCATGGAAAACCGCTCTTGATCCTCGTGGTGATTGGATACCTGCAGTCCTTCGTGCTGCTCATACTCGGCTAATGCAACTGCGCAAGCATATCCCTGATGCAGGTGGCTTGGTGATTGCAACTGATAAGACAACAGCTCGTGCTTATGCGAAAATTTTAGAAGCATTGTCGTCTACGCCTGTGTCAGTTATTTTGTCTGATGAGACTGGTGCCTCACAAAGGATTGAGGATTTTTCTGATGGCACTGATGAGTGGATGGTCGCTGTGCGTATGGTTTCTGAAGGGGTTGACGTGCCTCGTCTTGCTGTAGGCGTCTATGCTACAAGTTCTTCTACGCCGTTGTTCTTTGCCCAGGCGATTGGGCGCTTTGTGCGTTCGCGGAAAAAAGGTGAAACGGCATCAGTATTTTTACCGTCAGTGCCAGTCTTGCTTGACTTAGCAGCAAAATTAGAAACATCACGTGATCATGTTCTTGGCAAACCTGATCGCCCTAAAGAAGGGTGGGATGATGAATTATTGGCAGCAGCTAATAAACAAGAGACACATAAAGATGAGTTGCCTGCTTATGAGTCGATTGGGGCAGAAGCAGAGTTAGATGCATTGATTTATGATGGCTCTTCGTATGGAACTGGTACACGTGTCGGTTCGGAAGAAGAAGCGGATTTTCTTGGGTTACCGGGTTTACTTGATGCAGAGCAAATGCGGGCGTTGCTCAATAAACGTCAGAGTGCGCAATTAGATGCTCGCCAAGCTGAAGATAAGCGGCGGCAAAAAGAGGAAGAGCAGCGTCGAAAAGCTCAGAAAATGCAGGGTGCACAGTCTCAGGTGACGAGTCAAGAAATTCCAAAGCTACGTAAAGAGCTCAACGCTTTGGTTGCCATTACTGCTTCGCGTACTGGGCGACCGCATGGGGCTATTCATACGGAGGCGCGAAAAAAGTGTGGTGGGCCGCCGACTGCGATGTGTTCTGCTGAGCAATTGCGGGCTCGGATTGAATACTTACGACGTTGGTAAAATTCTTTTATTAACTTAAAGCTATAAGTGTTTTCTAATAACAAAATAATAACGAAGTGATGATGATAGCTGCGGTACTTTTCAGGTTGCCCTACTATGGCAGTAGATGTTTTTCCACTTCGAGTGAATAAAAATCATAGGCATATAGATACAGATTAAGGAAGACGCAAAGAATTATGAGTAATCCCTATGCTCCTGGAACACCACAACCTAATCAGGAATCGAATGGCAGTACAGCCTCAGGTTATACGCAGTATCAGGAAAATGGTGCTCAGGGTATTACACCAGGAACAGATGCAAACACCTATTCTCCTTATTCAGCAGCACAACCACAACCACTTAGCGGTTATCCCGCTTCTTACAGGCAACCAGAAGTAAACGCTCTCGCACCTTGGGCGATGGGTATTGGTATCGCATCACTATTCCTCGGTGTGACCATCTTGTTGCCTATTGCTGGCTTAGTGTTGTCCATCCTTGCGCTACGAAAAGCAGCGAAAATGTCTGATACCGATCAAAAGCGCAAAGGTATGGCGATTACCGGACTCGTGACATCAATCATTTCTCTCATTATTACTGCTATCGTGGCAGTATTTTTCACCATGTTCGTTCTCGGCATTAAAGATGAGGTACAACACTGCGATGACATTACTTCCACCCAGCAAGAACTTGATCAGTGCATCGAAAAAACTATCGATGACTATGTGAACGGCTAATGTGAGCAAGTGATGGAGTGTTCGTGCTTTTACTCGTGTCACATTACTGAGTAGGCACAAGAAGAGCATTATCTTCAGAAGATAAGAGGGGCAGGTGTTAGCTATGGAAGCTATAAATCTGCCCCTGTTTGGGTATTTGAGTGCAGTGAAGTAGCTAAACCGAGTGGATAAGGCGATAAATAATGAACCAAAAAACAAGACTTCTTCTTCCTGATTTTGCTCGTGGTCTAGCATTACTTGGTATTGCCATTGCAAACGTACTCACAATCTGGTGCTATTACGACGACGGCTTTTATAACAGGCTTAGCGTCACTGATTATGGAGCTATTCATTATCAGGCAGGAATACAACAAACCTTAGATAAAGTGACAATTGTGCTCGCCGCCATGTTTGCGCATGTACGTGGATTGCCAATGTTTAGCACCTTATTGGGCTACGGAATTGGTCTTATTCTGATGCGTGAGCTTAAAGCAGGAGCGCGTTTGTCGCAAGCACGTATGGTGCTTATTAGGCGCTATGCTTTTTTGGCGCTTTTTGGCGCTCTTCATGCTATTTTTCTTTTTAGTGGCGACATCATGCTCTTATATGGTGGAATAGCTGTTTTGCTTTCTTTTACGATTTCTTTGTCAGATAAGTGGTTGCTTGTTATTGCCGGTATTTTTTTCGCGCTCATCAGCATTATCACTGTTGGCAATATAATTTTCTTCTTGGATTGGAACAACAGCACAGCTATCGTTGATGATCCTTCTCTTGTTGGCGGACCGGGTAGTTATCCTGAGCAGTTACTTTTTGGTTTGATTGTGGTAGTAAGTAGTTTTATCCGAGTTCCGGCTGCTCTTTTTTCATTTGGGCCAGTGATCATACTGGGATTTGTCGCTGCACGACGAAATGTACTCACACGTATTGATCGTTATCGACGGCATCTATACGTATGGGCTGCTATTTATGTAGTTATTGTTTTTGGTATTGGGTTGCCTTGGGGTTTGTCGATGATTGGCGTGATACCAGGGTACGATATTTGGGGAGAGCTCAATAGTTCTTTGGGCGTACTTACCGGTCCTGGTTTTCTTGCACTACTTGCTTTGCTATTTGATCGCATTACTACTGATCAGAAACCACAAACATGGATGAAACCTTTTATTGCTTTAGGAAAGCGCTCGATGAGCGGATATCTTTTGCAATCTGTCTTCTTTTTTATCATTGTCAATAAATATACGCTGCATCAAGGAGTCAATGCTTCGGCATGGAAACTTGTGGCAATAGCATTTGGGGTATGGCTAGCGACGTTCATCATTGCCGGTATTTTAGAGAAACTAAAGAAACCAGGTCCGTTTGAGTGGTTGCATCGAAAGATTGGTTATGGAAAACCTAAGGCATATACTACGTTCGTGCTTTCAGATTTAGAGCAGATTAAGGCATTAGAGTATCAGCGCACAGGGTCAGAGTTTGATTTTGCCCGATACGTCGAAAAGCACAAGGAACAGCCAGTTACCACTGTTGTGTAACGTTGAGCCATAAAACCCAAAGCAGCATAGGGAAACCTTGAAAAAGGGAAGTCCCCATGCTGCTTGATTTTTGGAGAGGCTAATCGAGGTAATCGCGTAAAACTTGAGAACGAGAAGGATGACGTAGTTTCGACATAGTTTTCGACTCAATTTGGCGAATACGCTCACGGGTAACACCGTACACTTGACCAATTTCATCCAAGGTACGTGGCATACCGTCGGTAAGACCAAAACGCAGCTTTACGACACCTGCTTCACGCTCAGAAAGAGTATGAAGCACATCTTGGAGTTGATCTTGCAATAACGTGAAAGAAACAGCATCGACTGCAATTACGGCCTCTGAATCTTCGATAAAGTCACCAAGTTGGCTATCACCTTCATCACCAATGGTCTGATCCAAAGAGATAGGTTCACGAGCATATTGTTGAATCTCTAAAACTTTTTCTTCGGTGATATCCATTTCTTTGGCCAACTCTTGTGGCGTTGGCTCACGACCAAGATCCTGAAGAAGCTCACGCTGGATACGGCCAAGTTTATTAATGACCTCTACCATGTGAACAGGAATACGAATGGTACGAGCCTGATCAGCCATAGCACGGGTAATTGCTTGGCGAATCCACCAGGTTGCATAGGTAGAGAATTTATATCCCTTGGTATAGTCAAATTTCTCTACAGCGCGAATAAGACCCAAATTACCTTCTTGAATGAGGTCAAGGAAAGCCATGCCACGTCCGGTATAGCGCTTAGCAAGAGAAACAACAAGACGCAGATTTGCTTCTAATAAGTGGTTCTTCGCTTTGCGGCCGTCACGAGCAATAGCACGTAAATCGCGTTTGACTGCTGGTGTTAACTTAGCGTCTTTATCGCCATTATTATAGGCTTCTTCCATTTGCTCCATGCGGTACGTAGCATAAAGACCAGCCTCAACTCGCTTGGCGAGTGAGACTTCTTGCTCCGCATTGAGCAGTGCAACCTTACCAATTTGCTTAAGATAAGCGCGTACAGAGTCTGCTGAAGCAGTGAGTTCTGCGTCTTTACGAGCCTGGCGTAGTGCTTTGGATTCATCCTCATCCCAGACAGCAGAAGTATGCTCTTCATCATCTTCATCTTGGTCAAGCCCAACTTCAGATTCACCTTCATCAAGGTCATCGTCTAGGTCAGGATCGAAGTTTTCCTCATCCAGACCCACATCGAGGTCATCGGAGAATTCATCATTATCCTCTTCTAGAGTAAGCGGAGCATCATCGATATCAAACTCAGATGTTTGCTCAGCTTTATTCTTAGTAGGGGATTCTTCGTTAGCGGGTGCTTGCGGTTTCTCGGCAGCTATCTTTGTGGCTTTGCGGGTAGCTTTTTTAGCAGTTTTGCGTGCAGTCTTTTTAGCCGTTTTCTTCGTTGCAGATTTGACGCTACGCTTGCTGGTTTTCTTCGCAGGAGTGCGTGTTTCTGAAGCATCTGCAGCGTCGGAGGCTGCAGAGCGATCTTCTGTAGTAGCAGTAACAGAAAGATCTTGGAGAACGTCTACTGAAGTAGCAGCACGGGGAGTTACCTTACGTGCTGTCTTTTTTGCCGTACTTTTCTTTGCTGTCTTCTTCACAGCTTTACGGGTAGGAGCTGTAGCTGAAGAATCTGCATTTTCAGTGGCTGCCACGTACGCCCTTTCGCCTTCGGAGGATGAATATTGCGTGTCACAAAATAACTGCGGTCACTATAAGTTAAGAAACTGAGTTAACTTTGTTGAACGGTGTAGAACATGAACAAAACTATGCGATCTATATAACAAACCATCATGGAAGAATGACTATGTCTAGATGCTAGAAATGCTCATGTTCACAATCAAAGTGCCATTATAAAACATTTATAAAAACTATGCGTTGAACTGGCCTGAAAAACCAGGGAAACTTTAAGGCTTAAGAGCTTTTTCTACTGCTAATGCAGCCCCCACAATTCCTGCAGTATTACGCAACTGAGCTGGGATAACAGGGGTAGAATTTGTTAATTTTGGCACCCATTTTTCCGATTTACGAGAAATGCCACCACCAACAATAAAAACTGAGGGGAAAAACAACCGTTCGTATTCTTTGAGAACTTTACTTACTCGTTTCGCCCACTTGGTGTATGAAAGATCTTCTCGTTCTTTTACAGCAGAGGAAGCTAATTTTTCAGCTTCGATTTCCCCTATCAGCAAATGTCCCAATTCTGTGTTGGGCACAAGAGTGCCATTAACGAGAATTGCAGAGCCAATACCGGTACCGAACGTAAGTAAAATGCTCAATCCTTGCCGTGCTTGTGCATCACCATAAGCTACTTCAGCAAGACCTGCGGCATCGGCGTCGTTAAGCACGGAAATAGTGCGTTTACCAAGATGGTCGGTAAATAATTTTTGGACATCGACGCCAACCCATGAGGAATCTATATTAGCTGCAGTCAAAGCGGTCTGTTCCTTGATGACTGCTGGCAGCGTAATCCCTAGGTCACCATCCCATTGTGCTTGATCGACAATGCGAGCAACTGTTTGTGCAATCGCTGCAGGAGAAGCTGGTTGCGGGGTAGTGATTTTAATGCGTTCGCCGATGAACTGACCAGTATCAAGATCTACTTTGGCTCCTTTGATACCAGATCCGCCGACATCAATGCCAAATCCAACTCGTGTCATAGAGTCAAATTTTAACATTGCTCAAAGTAATATTCATTGCTTTTTATTCTTAGCGCGGTATGTGAGTGATAGTAATCAATACATGGTGCTGATATGGAGTGTTTTATTAGTGGATAAACGTACAGATAAAAGCAGGTTTTGCGAAAATAACTCCAGTGTTATATTTTAGGGCGTGACATACAGTGACAGGGAGACATATAGCGAGCATAGCGTGTCATATGAATATGATTCGCCTGTATATGTTTTACTATGCTGCGTCAGGAAGCTTAGAAAAAATATAAGTTTAAGGAATATCCTCGCCTTAGACTTAATCGTTAAGGAGCAAAAACGTTCATGGCAACCGATTACGATGCACCTCGTCGACGTGCAGAAGATGATCTAGAGATTGATTCTTTAGAAGGACTCAAAGCTGCAGAGGTATCTACTAGTGGCATCGACGACGATGGGGAGATTATTGAATCATTCGATATCCCACAAATGGACTTGTCTGGTGAGGAAAATGAGGTTGAGGTAGTTCCTCGTCGAGAGAATGAGTTTACATGTTCAAGTTGTTTCCTCGTGCAACGTCGTAATCGAATCTCGCATGTCGAAGATGATGGCTCAGTCATCTGTTTGGACTGCGCATAGAACTGGTTGATTACGCTAAGTGCAGCCACATATAACCACATATAAAAAATAATGATCCTCTCAAGAATGCTCTAGAGAGGATTTTGTTTTTCACCGCAGCATTTTTCTAAGGATCGTTCCTAGGGGACTTTGGGGATAAAAGCAGCAAGTAATGCTTCTGGATTGCGTGAGCTAACCAGCCAATAAGGGGTAGGATCATCTTGGTCATTAAGAACAAGCATGACCATTTCTGGCACCCAAGAACGTGAAATGATATAGGCAGCAGGGTCTAGTTGCCTACCCATAGCGTTACGTTTTGCAGTAGCAGGGACAGCTATGGAACGCGATACAACTGTATGCGGAAGATTAGCTTGACCAGAGACAAGCCACCTCGTACCATCAGGATCTTCTTCAATGCGGATGCGAGTATTAGACAGAGTAAGCAATACCCATACCGCAATAATGCTCAAGACGATTGCTGGAATGTATAACCACAAGACACTACGATTGAGCGCACATTGCGCAGTTAATAACGCAACAATAAAAACAGCAATGAGCCACCAATACCAGGGAACCCACTGACGCTCCGTATAAATAACTTTTGGCTGCTGGCTATCTAATTCAGTCACGTCTTTTAGTCTACTTTAACGATGAATGAGGCAAAAACAATCAACAAGAATGTTTTTGGCAACACACTTGAACCCTACAGAATCATTGCTCTTAGAGGCTCTATAGGGGTTACCGGCGATAGCGAAGATTTAACGCCAAAAATTACTGTATCCTTCTTTGTCTTTTATATTGAATTCAATCATTTTCCCGATTAGTTCTACAGCCATATCATCGCAATGCGCTTGTGTAATAGTCTTGGCACTAGGCCAAGGGACACGAACCAACATTGTGGTATGAGAGAGTTTTGCTTTGTCAAAATCCGCAGCGAACTTAGCAATTCCAGCTTGTTCTGGCGAAACAGCCATATGGTGTTTGGCATAGGAAAAGCCAATGATAAAAGTTCCGTGGTGTGTAAAAATAGGCTGATTCCATGCTATGCGGATATCCAATTGCGGATAGGCGTTATGAACCCACTCAAGTACCTCGAGCGCAAGACGCCGTTGCTGTTCATCGGCTATACGCTCGAGTACGGGGGCGAAGAACTCTGCTAAATCTTGACCATTCTGCCAGTGCTGTACAGCCATTATTCCTTTGCTCCTTTTACGTGATCTTCTGCGCTTCTTAAACGCTTATCAGAAACACAATCACATGCTAGATTATCTGATTTCGAGAAAAACAGTTGGTTCAACGCTTGCACAGTAGGTAGCGCTAACGTCGACATCATGCCGAGCTTAGCGGGTCGGGATCTTTTATAGATTGCGTAATTCCACTGATGAGCTGCTGATATGGTTCATGTTTATGCTCAACATGATATGCATAAGCGACAAGCGCTAAGGTAGTAAGTGCTATGAATAATGCTATGGAAAAAGATCAGAAAATAAACCAGAAGATAGACTCAGTCCAGATTCGTCGTCTTGATACAGAATTACCTATTCCGGTTCGCGCCCATCGTGGCGATGCTGGAGTTGATTTGTACTCTACAGAAACTATTAGCATTGAACCTGGTCAACGTGTTTTAGTTGGGACAGGAATTGCCATTGCACTACCACTGGGAACCGTTGGGTTAATTCATCCCCGGTCAGGTCGCGCATGGAAAGAAGGACTAAGCATTGTTAATACTCCAGGCACTATCGATGCAGACTATCGTGGAGAGATAAAAGTATGCCTGATCAATCTTGATCCGCATACACCTATTGAAATTAAGCGTGGACAACGTATTGCACAGTTAGTGGTTCAGAAAGTAGAACTCGTTGATTTTATCGAAGTTGATGAATTAGATGCCACTATACGAGGTGCAGATGGTTATGGTTCCACAGGGATCAAGTGAGATAAAAACAGCAGTACAGCACTTGCTTTTGGCATGCTAGAACCACAATAAGTTAAGGAGCACATTATGGCATTGTGGCGTTTTTTTAAGGATAAGAACCAGGAAAAGACTGATAATCATCCTGATGCTCACAGCGAACGTACGACGAAGAACCACCCCGAGTCATTAACTGATTCCGCTGAATCACAGCCCCAAGAGGGAACAAGCACATCAGATGCAGTAACTGCAGCAGAGAATACAGAGCGTAAAGACAAAGCTGACGCAGACATCCAGAACGTGCAAGAAACAGCGGAACAAACTTTCCATCTCGGTGCTGAAGGGCCTTTCGACGGCGACAGCATGAAATATGAGGACTTTGATTTTTCAGATTTTGGTGCACATGCCCTTAATCTCGGTTCAATGGTTATCACTCTGCCTCAAGATGCAGAGGTGCAAGTTGAGATGAATGACCAAGGACCCAAAATGCTGCATATTCTCACCCCCTATGGCAGATTAACTCCGGCAGCTTTCGCTGCTCCTACCTCCGGTGGACAATGGCGTAAAGCTGCTAAAGAAATCGCAGAGGGAATGCGCAACGATGGATTGACTGCCCAAATACATATGGGACCGTGGGGGCGGGAAGTCGTCGGTCGGGCAGCAGATGCTAAGGGGGTCGTTCGTGTCATCGGCGTAGAAAAATCACGCTGGATGTTGCGTATAACAGTAGCTTGCCCCGTAGAGTACGAGTCAGAAATGGTTGAGTTGGCGCGTGAAGTAATTGCTCGTACATTTGTATATCGCGGTTCACAACCGATTATGGCAGGAGAACCACTTCCTGTAGGGTTGCCAGAAGCTCTTGCTCAGCAAGTACAAGCTGAGCTTAAGCGTCGTCAAGCAAACCACAATCAGGCGCAGGAAAACACGTAATGACTACATATGAAAAGGGTACCCGCCATACGTTGCGCATTGAGCGCATGGCACATGGTGGGGAAGGGATCGGCCTCCTAGACGGACAGGTCGTTTTTGTAAAAAGTGCCTTTCCTGGCGACGAAGTCCTTGTGGAGATCACGCAAAAGAAGAAAAACTTTGCCCGTGCACGGCTGCTCAACATAGAGGTACCCTCTGCTCTGCGTACGAAGCATCGCTGTGAAGCAGCGCAGCATGGAGGCGGCTGCTGCGACTTGAGTGCTGTGAAACCAGAGAAGGAACTAGAACTTAAAGAACAAATTTTGCGAGATCAACTCTCTAGACTTGCCCAGATAGATCCTCTCCCACCAATTTCTGTGCATGATTTTGGTCTCACAACACAGTGGCGAACTCGTATGCGTCTCGGTACAGATACACAAGGTCGCGCCGGGGTGCGCCTTGTGCATTCTCGGGAAGTAGTGACAGACTATCCATGCTCTCAAGCAGTACCAGGATTGCTTGACGACATCACCTCTTATCGTTTTACACCTGGATCAGAAGTGATTGTGGTTGTTGATGATGAAGGACAGCGTAGTATCGTCGAAATCTCTAAAGCACCTCGCGGACGACGCAGTGAAAAGATTACAAAAGTAATAGCTGGTAGTGACACTGTTGTGCAGTGCGTAGGGGATGAGGAAGAACGTAACTTTACGATCCCTGCTACTGCTTTCTGGCAAGCGCATAAGAATGCTACTACCGCTTATACACACCAGATTAAGCAATGGATTAGCACGTGGTGTGAACAAAAACAGCACAGTAATCACCTTGTTGCATGGGATCTTTATGGTGGCGTGGGTGCTTTTGTACCAGGGATACTCGATGCTGTAGACACAGCTGTCTCTGTTCATTCTGTAGAGGCCTCAGCGCAATCTGTACGCGCAGGCGAGAGTGCTTTTGAGGAGGAAGGCGATGACAATTCCCATGTTGTCTTCCACTCGATGCCAGTAGAACAAGCACTAGGACAATTACCTAGTCCTGATATTGTGATCTCGGATCCACCGCGAGTAGGTGCTGGTGATCATGTTGTGTCTGCTATTGCTGCAGCATCTCCTCAACTAGCAATCCACATTGGCTGCGATCCTGCAACTTTCGCTCGCGATCTTAAGGCATGGATAGCTGGTGGTTATCGAGTATGCGAAATAGTGCTCTTTAATGCTTTCCCAGCAACTCATCATTTTGAGTGTTTAGCACTTATCGAGCCTGGTACACAGCAGGATTGAGCAGTAGCTTAAGAGCGATTGCGTCACTTCACGCTACAAGGAGTAAGATGTGGCAATGAATGTAATGAATATAAATAAAGGAAAAGAATAAAAAGTACGTGTGGCGCAAAAACATTGCAAAAACATGATGGAAGGATGCTCAACGTAAAGCATGGAAATTCTCAGCAGAATTAACTCTCCGGCGGATCTAAAAGCATTAACAGCTGAGGAAATCGCCACACTTGTTGATGAAATACGTTATTTTCTTGTCGAAAAAGTATCTGCAACAGGTGGACATCTAGGTCCTAACCTTGGCGTCGTGGAGTTGAGTGTAGCTATACATCGTGTTTTTGAGTCACCACATGATCCAATTATTTTTGATACTTCTCACCAATCCTATGTGCACAAGATTTTAACTGGTCGCGCTGCCGATTTTGATACATTAAGGCAAAAAGATGGATTGTCGGGGTATACGTGTCGTGAAGAAAGCGAACATGACTGGACAGAATCTTCTCATGCATCTGCTGCTCTTAGCTATGGTGATGGTTTAGCAAAAGCCTTCCAGATTAAAGGTGAGCATGATCGTAACGTAGCTGTTGTCGTAGGCGATGGAGCGCTTACTGGTGGTATGTGCTGGGAAGCACTCAATAACATCGCCACAGGAAAAGATCGCAATGTCGTGGTTATCGTCAATGATAATGGCCGTAGCTATTCCCCAACTATTGGTGGTTTGGCAGAAAACCTGGCAGGACTTCGCAAAATACGTACCCAACCGCTCTATGACCGACTCATGGCGCAAGGAAAAGAAACCCTTAAGTCTTTAGGTTGGTTAGGCGAACGCGCCTTTGAGGCACTCCATGCTGTAAAAGAAGGCGTCAAATCCACTGTTATTCCAACAGAAATGTTTTCTGATTTAGGCATGAAATACGTCGGTCCTGTGGATGGTCATGATGTTGGGGCTGTGGAATCAGCCTTGCAGTATGCTCGTGCCTATCACGGGCCGATTATTGTTCATGTGGTTACCGAGAAGGGGCGCGGATATTTACCTGCAGAAAATGATGAAGCAGAACTTATGCACGCTACCGGTGTCATTGATCCTAAGACTGGAGAGCCAATTGGTGCTAAGAATCCTGGTTGGACTCAGGTCTTTAGCAAAGAACTTCTTGCCCTTGGCCAAGAACGAGAAGATATTGTGGCCATCACTGCGGCAATGTCTGGTCCTACAGGATTGGCTCCTTTTGGAGAGAAATACCCAGAGCGTTTTTTTGACGTCGGTATTGCTGAGCAACATGCGCTGACTTCTGCTGCAGGAATGGCCCTAGCAGGATTGCATCCAGTGGTTGCGCTATATTCTACGTTCCTCAACCGAGCGTTCGACCAACTGCTCATGGACGTTGCGCTCTTAGACTTACCAGTAACATTAGTGCTTGACCGTGCAGGAGTTACCGGCTCTGATGGTGCAAGCCACAATGGTGTGTGGGATTTTGCAATAGCAGGTTTGATTCCACGAGTACGGGTCGCTGCTCCTCGTGATGGTGCCCAGCTCAAGGTACTATTCCGAGAGGCTGTCACTGTGCCAGCACCTACAATTGTGCGTTTTCCTAAAGGAGATTTACCTCAGGAAATCCCAGCAATAGAAGTGCTGAGCGACGGTGCAGAGATTATTCATTCTTCTTGCCACGATGATAAAAAAAACGCAGAAAGCAAGGAAACATCTCCAGCAATTTTGATTGTTGCCATTGGTGCGATGGCAACAAATGTCATGGCCGTATGCAGTGAACTTGCTCATTCTGGATTAAACATTACTGTCGTCGATCCACGCTGGGTTATTCCTGTATCCACTGATCTGGTTTCTTTTGCCCAGCAATATGACCTCATCGTCACTGTGGAAGATGCTATGTTGCATGGTGGCGTGGGATCATTATTTGCTCAAGCCCTTGCTGAGGCCAATAGTGATATACCGGTGCGGCATTTGGCTTTCCCACAATTTTTCCCTTTGCATGCCAGCCGCAACGAATTATTAAAACAAGTAGGTCTTGATGCTCCTGGAATTGCTGAGTCAATCAAGAAGTGGGCTGATGAAATGAAATAATAATGTCGGGAGCAAAGCAATTTCTCCCGACATTTTCTTATCTCTTATGCGCCTAAAACAGTTACGCCCTCTGGCGGTAGGCCGGCGACATTAGCGAGGACTTCTGCAAAAGCTCGAACATGATTCTCTAGATTCTCTTCAGCCGGAGTCCAACTGGCTCGCATTTCTACTTGATAAGCTCGTGGCGGACCACCGATATCGCCAAAGCGTACTGAGGTAGTTGAGGTAACAGTGCCGCCAAGGTTGGAGAAAGGCGCTTGCGTTTGCTCGAGAGATTCCGTAAGCCATTGCCAGGCAACATCAGGCAATAGCGGATCATTGGCAACAGAATCGTCCATATCTGCTTGAATATATGCCACCAAGCGCATGGAACCTTCCCATGTGTCTTCTGAACGAGGATCATAGAGTAAGATCAACCGCCCAAAGGCATCACCTTCATTGCCTTCATCAGGGTGAGATTCTGTTTCGGCACTTTGTTTGGTGATTTCTAACCCAATAGCGTGGCTAAAAGTTGCTAGTTTACGTGGCGGGCGAATCGTGCTCAGGCTAATCTCCGGACGCAGATGTGCGTGGTGCATGGACTCAGTTGCGCGCAAAAATTCATCAGGAGTGTTTTCCGATTCAACAGGTTGCGCGAGGCGGGGTACTATCGACGACGTTGCACGAGATTCAGTCACAAAAATAGCTAACTATGTTTGAGGAGCGAAAATGCGAAGGCGCGCCGAATAAGCTAGGTGGTACATGATAAAAGATGAGCAACGATGAACGGAATGCAAATAAGAGAAAAAAATCACTGTGATTGATGATGAAAAAACGTCATTATCCAACTTATGATGGATAACAGTGAGTATTAGCTTAATGCAAAGCTCAATACGCGATCCGATGGAAAGGTTACTATCGTGGCTGAAAAGCTAGATTTCGATGAATTAAATTCCCGCCAATGCTACTCTCAATGGGCAGCGTTTAAGATTATTCCTGGTGCTTTGGGGACTGAGCGTACAGAAATTATCCAGCAAGCTCGTGATTTTTTCTCTCGTATCAGCGATGACGCTGTTGTGACAGTTCGTGGTGTTTATGATATTACCGGTTGTCGTGCAGAAGCAGATTTCCTCATTTGGTGGTATGCAACTGAATTTGATCAGTTGCAGAAAGTTTTTAATGAGTTCCGTCGCGATACTGTTTTGGGGCAGGTAAGTGAAGTTTTTTGGATCGGAAATGCTTTGCACCGACCAAGTGAGTTTAATAAATCACATTTGCCATCATTCATAATGGGCGAGCAGCCAGGTAATTGGGTTACTGTCTACCCATTTGTACGTTCTTATGATTGGTATGTCATGGATGCGCAGAAGCGTCGTCGTATTCTAGCTGAACATGGTCAAGCTGCGCGTGATTTTCCAGATGTACGCGCAAATACGGTTCCTGCTTTTGCATTAGGAGACTATGAGTGGATTCTTGCTTTCGAGGCGCAAGAATTGCATCGAATTGTGGATTTGATGCACAAAATGCGCTACACCGAAGCACGTTTGCACGTTCGGGAAGAAATACCATTCTTTACTGGGCGTCGAGTAGCAGATATTAAAGAGCTTATCGACGTACTTCCTTAATATGCTGGGATATGGAAAAGGGCGGAAAATGTTTCCGCCCTTTTCTTATACTTCGCCTTCGGCAAATTTTAGTGATATTGAGTTAATGCAATAGCGCAAATCTGTGGGAGTATCATAACCCTCACCAGAAAATACGTGTCCAAGGTGACTGCCACAAGTTGCACATAGTACCTCTGTGCGCACCATACCTAAAGAAGTATCTTCTCGTTCAATTATTTTATCGCCGGCAAGAGGAGAGAAGAATGAAGGCCAGCCACAATGCGAATCGAATTTTTCTGTTGATCTAAACAATTCCGTATTGCAACCACGACATGAGTAAATGCCTTCTGCGGTGGTATTGGTATATTCGCCAGTATGTGGTGCTTCAGTTCCTGCTTGGCGCAGTACACGATATTCTTCTGCGCTAAGCCGTTCCCGCCACTGGGCGTCGCTAAGAAATTGGAACTTGGTCATGTGTTTCCTTGCTCCCTTTCTTCATTGTAGGATTTTCTGAATAGTACCAATAAATAGCAGTAATACTGATTACGATAATGAGCAAAGCCCACGCGAGGGTTGCTTGGACAGTAACAAACCAATGACCAAAATTAAACCACTCGTCTGATTCCCATAGGTCAGCGCTTAAGCATAGATAGAAAGCAATCCATGCCACAGGATTGGCGACGATAGAGCCTTTTTTGGCAATAGTGAACACCAGTGGGAAAAGGAAAAGCGAATAGTACATCTGCCCGAGTGAAGACAAGAGAAAAACACCAGTCAGGAGCAAACTAGCTGTATAGATAGCCCACTCAAGTGGTTGCTTTTCCCGAATACGTAACAAGAAGAATAGCCCTGCGATAATGACAAGCGCAAAGAACGCAAAGGCGATTTTGTGTATCCATTCTGGGAATCCAAAATACACGAACACACCTGCTAAAGATGAATTGGCATAATTGCGTACTTCCCCTAAATATGGAGTAACAATGCTGAGATAGTCTCCTGCCTGTGGGATGATATTCCAAGCAATCAGGTTCATCAGGACGGGTACTGCAATACCGAGCACAATGGTTTTCCACTGTACCTTGATAAAAGGAATGAAAAGCAACGGCAGGAATAAGGGTTTAACAAGGATTGCTAGTCCGATAATAATGCCTGCAATGATTTCCTTGTTTTTCCACTGCGCCCACAAAAATGTAGTTAGTGCGAGCAAAAGTATGCCATTGATATTGCCAAAAACAATGGTGTTACGTACTGCTTCGGTATGAAAAGCAACAATGAGAGCTGCTGGGAAGAAAAGGGACGAGAGGCGATAGCCTGCAAAACTCTTAAGGAGAAACCCAATGGCAAAAATGATGGCGAGCATATTCACCAAGATGAACAGCAAACGTGCCAGTGAAGCGTCGCTTAGTAATGCAACCGGTGTTAACAGTAGGGTAGCACCTGGATTATAGAGATAATGTGGATCAACAAAATAGTAGTTCTCGGAATAGACCGCAACGCCTTCTATGCTGCGTCGTACGGCATTGTAGACAGTAGAGAAGTCATCGGTGGTGTTCCCATTGACGCAGAGGATGAAATAGCGATGAAGTAGGGTGAATATGGCAATAGGCCATAGCGCTGCATTGCCTATGACATCGAACTTTGAGGTATCTAAGGGCAGTGTTGTTAGCGTTGTTGTAGCTCGGCTTTGACTGACCCACACTGTACTAAGACGTTTTCTAAGAGCTTCTACCACTAGGCAGACGCTACCATAGTGCTGCGACGTAGGGAGTGCGATACGCTCGAAAGTAATAAAATTTCTAGATCTTTTTATAGCGCAAAAATAGTATTCCGTCTGAAGTAGCTTGATAGTGTTCTAACGCGAAAGAGATGCGTGTACTGGGCGCAGAGGAAGCGCTGGTTGCTGTGCATAAAGGCGGAAAAAGCATAGTGGCGTCTGAGCTTATGCATGGATCAAGCGTGAGATAGAACTTATCTATGCAATTATGTGCAGCGAATAAAGAATAAATGCTTGGTCCACCTTCGCAGACCATTTTCCGAAAACCACGTTGTCGTAGTGTTGCGATAACCTCCCGCGGATTATGCGTATCTATCCTGTGCACCTCTAAGCCACGTTGCTTAAGTTTTTGAGCCTGCGCTATGTTCTCTGGATTATTTTTGCTGAGCAAAAAAATGGGTGCAGTGGTGTAGGAATGGAAGAACTTGCTATCAAAATCAAACACACCACTATTGCTCAGAACTGCAAAAGGAGCAGGAGTATCAGTTTTCCTGTGTGCTTGGATACCGCCATAGTTCTCCGCGCGTATAGTTCCTGCCCCGACAATAACAACATCAGCCCAGGTGCGCAGGCTAAGTAATAATTGGGTATCTGTGGCATTGCCTAAACTTTGCGAGGATCCGGCAATGCTTGCACGCCCATTGATTGTAGACACTGCGATTGCTCTGAGTTCATAGGGATGGGTAGGGGTATTAGATCCTAGTAACGCGTCTATGCTTGCAGCCTCGTTTTGTGTGCTGGATATGGGGGATAATGACATGGAAAGTAAGTTTCTTTAATCGGCGATAGTTGATGGCATGTAAAAATTCTAGTAACTTTGCGTGGAGTATTACATCTTTGTAGCTTAAAAACATACTGATAACCAGGCGATTTGTAAAGATGGATAGTTGGCACTAATGTTTTTCACGCACGACATAATGTTTTGCAAAGCGGATGTAGCGCAGTTGGTAGCGCATCACCTTGCCAAGGTGAGGGTCGCGAGTTCGAGTCTCGTCATCCGCTCTGATGTTTATATAGGTTCTATGTAAACTAATGCGCGTTTAGCTCAGTGGGAGAGCGCTTCCCTGACACGGAAGAGGTCACTGGTTCAATCCCAGTAATGCGCACCAGGGTTGTTAATAGCCCTTTTGCGGATGTAGCGCAGTTGGTAGCGCATCACCTTGCCAAGGTGAGGGTCGCGAGTTCGAGTCTCGTCATCCGCTCCAAGCGTTTAGTACGCTGATAGTATTAACACGCTGCGGTGGAATGGCCGAGTGGCGAGGCAACGGTCTGCAAAACCGTGTACACGGGTTCGATTCCCGTTTCCACCTCAATATATCTATTGGGCAGAACTGAAACCGATGAACCCATTTAGTGCCCTACATTAATTCATTGACTAGCGCGCAATAAGAAATTACAGTGTTCACGATTTTCATCCTTCGGTCACTAAAAGTACAAGGGTGTGTTTCACACTAGCTCAAGGTAGAGGGCTAATCCAGGGGGAAGAGAAACAGTCTGTGCACTTGACGAAAGCAAAAAAGCTGCATATATATATTGCATTTTGCATAAAAGCTATCGTGCGTTTCAACCGAAGGAGCTGCTATGCTTCAGAAAAATTTTTTCGCTCACCGTGCAGGTTTAGGTTGCATGGGGTACAGCTGGGGTTACAGCTTGCCAGGTCAGCTGGATGATGAACACTCTATCCGTAGCATTCGTCAGGCATACGACGCCGGCGTTCGACATTTCGATACCAGCGATATGTATGGCAGCGGTCACAATGAAACCTTGTTGTCACGTGCCTTAGAAGGGCTGCACGATGTATGCATCGCCACCAAAGGTGGGATAATCGTTGATTCTGTGGAACCACTATCCATGCATCTTAATGGTGCACCAGAATATATATCTGCTGCGATCGACAACTCATTAAAACGTTTAGGTAGGGATCATATAGAGCTTTATTACCTCCATAGAGTTGATCCGAACACTCCTATTGAGGAAACAATGACAGCTCTGGCTAGGGCACAGCAACAGGGGAAAATAGGTGCGATTGGTGTGAGCGAGCCAGATGCTCAGACGCTATCGCGTGCTCTTGATGTTGTGAAAATTGATGTGGTTCAATCTGAGCTTTCTGTATGGACTCGTGATCCGTTGAAGGGTTCGGAAACTGAGACATCGGGTGCGGTATCCGCTGACTCTACTGAATCTGTTTCTCTTACTAGGTCTTATGAGTCCAATACTCTGAGCGTGATGGAATTATGTGCAGCTAATGATATTAAGTTTGTTGCTTTTTCACCGCTAGGGCGAGGGTTTCTGACTGGAAAACTGGATGTCTCCACCTTGAAGAAGAATGATTTTCGCCAGTGGATGCCACGTTTTCAAGATGAAGCTAGAAAGCGTAACCAAAACATTGTTGATACCTTAACCTCTATTGCGCAACGTCACGGTGCGCACCCTTCACAGGTAGCTCTTGCCTGGGTATATGCCCAAGGAGAGAACGTGTATGCGATTCCTGGAAGTCGGAAAATTGAGCATGTTCGGCAGAATATGGAAGCGGAAAAATTGACGCTATCCAACCAAGAAATCGCAGAAATAACGGCTGTACCACTGCCACAAGAAAGCAGATACTAAAAATGTGCACTGAAAGTCTTGAACACCAAGCCATTCAAGAAATGAACGGTGTGGATGCTCTGGTAGTCATTGATGTTCAAGAATGGATCGTCTCTTTAGATTTATTTCCTGTAACGGGTCAGAAACTTGCTCACAAGATTGAAAATATCGTGGAAAAATGGCGTGAGCTATACCCGAATAAACCTGTTGTATGGATTGCTTTCCTGAGAGCCGATGGTAGCGATGGTGGTTTAGACGGCCGTGCGGGTTTGAGTATAAGAAAAACAGATGATGAAGCACTACTGATCAAGTACGGGATAAGCGCTTTCCAGGGAACACGTTTACATCACTATCTCTCTGAGCATGACGTGCGCAGTTTTATCACAGTGGGAATTGCGACAGATTATGCCATCGCTGCTACTGCTCTAGACGCAATACAGCATGGTTATCAGGTGTGGGTTCCTGCCGATGGTTGTGTTGCTACGTCAACATATGCACATAAGAAAACTCTAGAGAAGCTATCTGAACGTGGTGTCTGTACTAAACCGTATGGTCTTACTGTCAGTCCAAACAATACGTAAATATTTCATAAATGCTAAGGAATAAAAATGAAAAAATACATGATTAACAACCGTGCAGGGGTATCGGAATTAGTGCTGGAGGAAGCACAGCCCAGTGCTTTGGGAGAGTGTGATGTTGAAATACAGGTAACCCACAGTGGTTTGGGGCTTATCGACGCTCTGCAATTTTCCGGTGTGATGGGCGATATGCAAGGGCATACACCTGGTTTAGAAGTAGAAGGATTTATACGCACAGTTGGGGCTGCTGTCACAAACCTCCAAGAAGGCGACAGGGTTGCTGCAATGTGCTTTGGTGCTGGATTAGCTACTGTTTTGGTTACTCATTCTGATTTCGTGGTAAAAATTGATGAACGAATACCTGCAGGAATGGGCGCTATTTCTCTCGTTAATACGGTTACCGCAAAGGAAAGTCTTTCTATTGCGCGAACAATCGGGCGTTTTGAGCGTGTGCTAGTTCATGCAGGAGTGGGAGGACTAGGAACACAGTTTGGGCAAATAGCCAGTATGTTAGATGCGAAGCATATTGATGCTGTTGTGGGAAATGATGAAAAAGCAATCCTGGCTAAAGATATGGGCTACCACGATGTATATTATCGTCACGCTTTATCTGATATTCCTGAAGAATTTTATGATGTCGTCATTGATTCTGTCGGTGCTCAGGCAACCACATCTAGTTTCGAGAAACTGCGCAGTGGTGGGCGCGTTATAAAAGTAGGTAATAGTTCTGGCAAGGAAGCACAACAGTTTGATTCCTTAAAATTCTGGTTCGAGAATAAAACTGTTATCGGTTTTAACGTAGGTCTATGGATCATGGAAGATACTGAACGTGCACATGCAGCTATGGAATGGGCAGTAGAACAAGTTGCAGAAGGTGCTATTCGGATTCCTTATGAGGTGCGTCCCGTGGCGCAGTTGGAAGACTCTCTTGCTGATCTTCTTAATGGAAAAGTTATGGGGAAATTAGTAGTGGAGTGGTAACTTCACCTTCTGTCCCAGTGGCGAGCCATGAGATATAGATACATAATGTTCTCATGGCTCTTGATGTTTCTAATTTATCTTTTAGATATGGCAAACGCTCCGAATGGTTGTTTCATAAGCTAAATTTCCATGTAGATAATGGTTCTATTATGTGGCTTAAAGGCCCATCGGGATGCGGTAAATCTACCTTATTGGAAATGTTGGCACTGCTACGGAACCCACTAAGTGGAAGTATTACTTTTAATGGTGCCGTAATAGGGGGGGGCAAAGCCCAAGTTTCGTGATGCTGCTGAGCTAAGAGCCCAGCACATGGGGATAGTTTTCCAAAATAGTGACTTAGTAGAAGTTCTTACCCTTCAAGAAAATATTGAATTAGCCATCGACATTGCTAGAGCCAACACGGATATGAAACATCAAGGCAATGTCTTGCTGAAACGTTTTGGTTTAGAGCATGTAGCGAATGCGCTCCCACGGGAAGTCTCTGGAGGGCAACGCCAACGTGCAGCGCTTGCCAGAGCATTAGCTGTTCAACCAGCATTATTGCTCTGCGATGAACCTACTAGCGCACTAGACCCTGAGAACGTGTCTATTGTTCTTAAAGAAATACGAGAATACGTCACCACTCACAAAGCAGTTGCAGTAGTCGTATCACATGACCCGTCAATAAGTACCATCGTGGATACCGAGCTTGAGTTGGGTGCGTGATCGTCAATGTATCGCAACGCATTAACGAAGATTCGTTCCCGCCATATTCGCTCCCTGATTCCCGTCATTGTGGTGCAGCTTATTGTGGGGCTGATGCTTGGCGCGATGTTTTCTGTACTGCTATCCACAGAAGCTGCCCCGGATATGTCGGCAGGAATGACCTACTCTGTTATATTTTCATTCTTTCCATTTTATTTTGGTGTATCTACAACCATACGGCACGCAATTACTGCACGGATAGGAGAATACAATTCTCTCTATCTCATGGGTGTTCCTGCCCGTTATATCCGCAGAAATATATACAAGGAAGCGTTGCTGGGCGCCTGCGCAGTAGCAATCCTATCGAGTCTGCTAGCGCGGCCGATACTCACAGTATTAGTAGCTACTTTATATGGGAATCTTGGTGGCAGCGTACCAGAAGTTTTAGGTTCTCCATATGTCAACGGATTAATTGTTTTCCTACTTATTGCGGCATTCTCCTGCTGGGCAGTGCGTCGAGCGCTGAGGAAAGAACTTGGGGTGCGGGTGGGCGCTGGACAAAAAATCATTGCTGCTCCCCGTACACGTCACATCGTTGTTAGCGCGTGTTGCCTTGGCGCTGTGCTGATAGCAGGGATCTTCTCTATGTTTGCTGGAGATTCCGGTATCCCATCATTGCTTATTATCTTTGCACCTTTATTACTTGCCGCCTCAGCTCTTTTTATCCTGGTTGTGAGCACTAAAGCAATAGAAGAAACATCAAGAAAAATATTTAGTTGGTCAGCATTAAGCCTTGCTTCGAGGCAAATCAGATTGATTCCAGCGGTAGGAATACTATCTTTGTTAATCCTTTTTATTTGCGCACCCCTTGCTCTTTTTGTGAGTAACGATGCCTCTATCGAAGGCGCACGCATCGCAACAGCAGCTCGGGTAAAAAATATTAATCTTATACAAGATAAAAACGCCACATTTATAGCACCAAGCCAGGCAGAAAAACTATGCAACACGATCGGACCCCATTGTGCTGGCGTGCTCAGTTGGGCGTATGCCCTTCGTGAAGCAGATATGGAATCTGATAGTACCAACCCACACGATTATCATCCTGCACAAGATTCAGAAGCTACGGATTATGTGCTGGTGGGAAGCACACCCACAGTTACCAGTGCTCTTCTGCATGAACCTCAGGATATTACAACGATCGTTTCACCCTTTACCGAGCCGTGGCTAGTTCCTTGGGCGGCCGTAGAAGCAAGTTCCCGTGCACACGCTTATGATGGTTCACGTATCGGTTCTGTCGTCGTACTCACAGATGACGCAGACACAACCACGATAGAAACTCTTGTGCCACAAGAAGATTATCGCATCATACAAGCGCAAGAATTGGCGCAGAATATCCCCGAAAAAATATTTTACGGGCCTCACGGTACCGGAACAGCGGAGTTTATCCCCTTATTCGCTTCTGTTATTTTAGGCTGTTCAGTCTGCGTTTTTGGTCTTCTGCTGGGGAGACAGAAACTCTATACCCCATTGCTTGAGCAATTATCCGTCATGGGTATGAGTGCAAAGAAAATAGCGCGTGTACGTTTCTTTAGTAATATTCTGCCAGCGGTCTTAGCATTGGCAGTCGCCTTTATTTTCGGAGTTATTTCCTACTCCATGATGATCTCTACCTTCGGGTTTATACAAGTAGGTATCCCGCCCCTGCCGGTAGGGTTAGTATGCTATCTGATTGTGGTCATTATGCTTTCGGCTGTTATGGCTAGTGTGAACATAGGGAAGCAGATGAAACCGTAGGGTTGCGCTAATTTTTCTGTTCTTGTTGGAACTATTGGGTGCTTTGTAACGACTTATTATATGGATGACTTATGAGTATGTGACCATACTGCATTGTCGGATGCGGAAGTGCTTTGTGGAAGGTGTCTTATCGCACTCAACAATGAATAGGTTTTTTCCCTGTCAATGCGTACCATGCAAAGTGGTGAGTATTTAATTTCTGAAAGGTAAGTAAAAGTTAGCTATGCAGAAGAAACATGAAAGTATAAGGCATATTTCAGGCGTATTAAGGGTAAAACCATTCATGGCTGCGCTATGTTCTGTTGTTTTTATGTTTTTGTCTGTGGCATCTTTGGTCAATGTTCCTAGTGCTTATGCTCATGATGCTGTTGTAGGTGGCAGTCCTGCTAATGAGGAAATTGTGTCAGAGTTTCCAACTACTTTGCGCCTTGATTTTTCTGGTACTCCCCGAGAAGGATTTAACACTATTGCGCTTAGCGATAGTAATGGGAAAGTTATATATTCTGGTGCTCCAGTGGTGAGTGGTCAATCTATAGTGTTAGATTTACCTGCGGATATCGAAAAGGGAACTGGTAAATATAACATTGGTTTCCAAATTACATCCTCGGATGGTCACGCCACACGAGGTAAGACTACTTTTACTGTAGCTGGTGAACAACAGCGCCAAGAAAACAACTCTGCATCTAGCGTACCTGCGACGACTACCCAAAACTCTGGTCCAGTCTCACAAACGGCTCAGGCGTCGGCAGAGAAATCTGGTTTTCCTCTAGGGTTGGTTATTGGGATTGTCATTGCAGTTGTGGTGGGTGCTCTTGTTTTGTTCATCCTATTGAACCGAAAGAAAAATAATTAAGGAGAAATTATGAAGTTCCATAAGAATGTTGTGTGTGCAGTGGCATTGTCTGCTTTGACACTTGCAGGTTGTTCTAACTCAGAGACAGATTCTCAAGAAAAAGTAGATACTGCAGCATCTGCAGCTGCGAAATTCGGTACTTCTACCACAGAATCTAAGTCTGATTCGGAGTCTGAGTCAGAAGCAGTGAGCTTTGAGGACGCATATGTTAAGTCTGCTAAAAAAGAAGATGGTATGACTGCGGTATTTGGTGTGCTGAAAAACAATACAGGTGCGGAGGTTAACATCGTGTCTGCATCTGTTTCTGTAGCGGCAAGTAGCTATGAGCTGCATGAAGTCGTCGACGGAGTTATGCGTCCGAAAGAAGGCGGTTTTGTTATTCCAGCAGGTGGTTCTCTAACTCTGCAACCAGGTGCGGAGCATATTATGCTCATGGGATTGCAAGAAGATGTTGAAGCTGGTGAGGATTATAGTGTTACCTTGAACTTGGCTGATGGCACTGAAATCGTGGTAGATGATGTTCCATCACGCTCTATTTCTTCAGGAAATGAAGATTATTCTGGTGCAGCTCACTAATCTCTGAAGTTTCTGAAGTTAAGGTGAACAACTGTTATGCAATCACATAAGAATCACAATGCTAGGTTCACTCGACGGGGATTCTTGGTTGCTACATCTGCACTTGCTGGTACAAGCGCTTTAAGTGCTTGTACCAAAGAACAAGCTCAGCAAGAATCAGTAGAACCTCAGGTTGAGCTTGCGCAACAAACTGTTGCTTTTGATGGTGCACATCAAGCTGGTATCGCTACACCAGCTCAATCTCATATGACTTTGGTTGGGTTTGATCTTCGCGCTGGTGTCGACGCAGCTGCTGTGCGACGACTTTTGCGACTGTGGACACAAGATGCCAGAGATTTAACGCAAGGGCGTAATCCTTTAGGCAGTCTTGAGCCAGAGATGGTACGTAAACCTGCCAATCTGACCATTACCTGTGGTTTTGGTCCTCGTTTTTTTGACATTATTGGTAAAGGTAGTCAGCGACCAGACTGGTTGACTCCTGTGCCGGTGTTTAGTAATGATCGTCTTGACGAAAGGTGGGGTCAAAGCGATCTGGTCATTCAGTTTTGTGGCGATGATCCGTTAACAATAGCTTTTGCTGTGCGTCACCTTACTCGCGCTGGTATTGATTATGCTACTACTCGTTGGTTTCAACAGGGTTTTCTCAATGCGCATGGTTCACACGAAAAGGGTGAAACTCCGCGTAATCTCTTTGGTCAAAAAGATGGAACAATTAATCCGCGAACATCTCAAGAATTTGACCAGCAAGTATGGATTGATGAAGACTCGGATTCTCCTGAGTGGTTGCGTGGCGGTAGTTGTATGATTGTGCGTCGGATTCATATGAATCTCGACTTATGGGAGGAACTTGATCGTGGTTCACGAGAAGTATCTTTAGGTCGTCGGTTAGATTCTGGTGCACCACTTACTGGAAAAGAAGAGTTCGATGAAGCAGATTTTTCTGCTAAGGATGATTACGGCATCCCAATTATCGATGTCAATTCCCATATGGCTTTAGCTGCGCCGCATAGTGATAATAAACGGGATCGATTATTGCGCAGAGCATATAACTACAACGAGGCACCAATACCTGGTAGTGCTGAATTATCAAATGCTGGCTTAATTTTTTGCTGTTTCCAAAAAGATCCACGGGAACAATTTATCCCTATTCAACAACGCCTCAATGATAGTGATCGTCTTAATATCTGGATCACGCATATTGGTTCAGCCATCTATGCAATTGCGCCAGGTGTTAGCGAAGATCAACATTGGGGTGAAGCTCTATTCTAGTTCTGAGGGTGCGGGGTGTGGTTTGCCATTGTTTTCTGCGTTGAAAACTAGGGTAAAGTAGGCAGAATCATTGTTGGGCATAGAATGCACTATTAATGTGTTACTGTCTTAATTTGAGAAAATTTTTTAGCACTAGCGTCCAGGTATGACGAAAGTGCATGAGCGCAGTAAGGAGCGCAGTAACCTTGTCAGCTATAGCAAATGCGTCGGCGGTAGGACACAAGCCATTTTTAGTTCCAGCTGGAACAAGTATTGGAACCGCAATGCGTGAGTTGGAACTTCCTAACAAAGGGCCTGAGGCAATTGTGTGTGCCCAGGATTTAGCAGGAAACCTGAAAGATCTTTCTTTCGTTCCAGAGCAAGAAACTCAATTCATCCCAGTTGCTGCTAATACTGAGCAAGGCCGTGCTGTGATTCGTCACTCCTGTACACACGTGCTCGCTCAGGCTGTGCAGGCTGAGTTCCCTGGTACCAAACTAGGAATCGGACCTGCAATTGAGAATGGTTTTTACTATGACTTCGACGTAGCTGAGCCTTTTTCACCAGAGGATCTTCAGAAAATCGAAAAGCGCATGAAAAAGATCATTAAGTCTGGTCAAAAATTTGAGCGTCGTGTGTATGCAGATGCTCAAGAAGCTGCTGCTGCTTTAGCTGATGAGCCATATAAATTAGAGCTAATCCAAGATAAAGGTCACGTTGCCCCTGATTCCGATGAGGCTACTGAGGTCGGAGCTGGCGAATTAACTGGGTATTACAATATCAATCCCCGTAGCGGTGAAGTTGAATGGTATGACTTATGCCGCGGACCGCATGTGCCAACCACAAAATATATTCCAGCTTTTGCGCTTACTCGTTCTTCTGCAGCATATTGGCGTGGTGATCAGTCCAAGGCTGGGTTGCAGCGTATTTATGGTACAGCGTGGGAGTCTAAAGAAGCTTTAGAGCAGTACCAAACAATGGTGGCTGAGGCAGAAAAGCGAGATCATCGTCGTCTTGGCAATGAATTGGATCTTTTTAGTTTCCCTGATGAGATTGGTTCAGGATTCCCTGTATTCCACCCCAATGGCGCTATTGTGCGCATGGAGATGGAAGAGCATTCTCGTAAGCGTCATATTGCCGCAGGTTACTCATTTGTCAATACGCCACACTTGACAAAAGGTGATTTGTTTAAGAAATCTGGACACCTTGATTGGTATGAAGAAGGAATGTTCCCAGCGATGCAGCTCGATGGGGAGACAGATGATCAGGGCAATATCACCAAACAAGCCCAGGATTACTATGCAAAGCCCATGAACTGCCCAATGCATAATCTTATTTTTGATGCGCGTGGACGTTCTTATCGAGAGTTGCCGTTGCGTCTTTTTGAGTTTGGCACGGTATATCGCTATGAGAAATCTGGAGTAATTCATGGCTTAACTCGAGCTCGTGGCTTTACCCAGGATGATGCACATATTTACTGTACTGAGGAACAGCTTGAAGAAGAATTGACCTCTGTGCTCGAGTTTGTGCTTTCGCTCTTGCGTGATTATGGTCTTGATGATTTCTATCTTGAGCTTTCGACGAAGGACCCAGAGAAATTTGTCGGTAGTGACGAAATATGGGAAAAGGCAACGAGCACTTTGCAGGCAGTAGCTCAGAAATCTGGTCTGGAACTTGTGCCTGATCCAGGTGGGGCAGCTTTCTACGGTCCAAAGATTTCAGTGCAGGCTCGTGATGCTATTGGTCGTACATGGCAGATGTCTACGGTGCAGCTTGATTTTAATCTTCCTGAACGTTTTGAGTTGGAATATACTGCGCCAGATGGCAGCAAAAAACGTCCAATCATGATTCACCGAGCGTTGTTTGGCTCAATTGAACGATTCTTTGGCGTATTGCTCGAACACTATGCTGGGGCTTTCCCAGCTTGGTTAGCACCTCAGCAGGTGGTGGGCATTCCAGTAGCTGAAGTCTTTAGTGAGCATTTAGATACGGTTATTGAGCAATTGCGTCAGCGTGGTATTCGTGCTGTCGTTGATGCTTCAGATGATCGTATGCAGAAGAAGATTCGTAACCATACCACGGCTAAGGTGCCATTTATGCTACTTGCTGGGGCACGTGATGTGGAAGCAAATGCAGTAAGTTTCCGTTTCCTTGATGGTACACAAGTCAATGGTGTGCCTGTCGCAGATGCTATTAGCATTATTGAGACATGGATTGCGCAGCGTAACAATCAGCAGCCAACTAAGGAAAATATTGAGTTTAAGAGTGCGCAGTAGCTTTATGTTTGGTCATACTGTCAGGTGAGGAAGAAAGAAATGGAGCACAACGATAATACTGAGTATCAGTATCGTGCCACTCATACCAGCGCTGACAATAGTATCCCTGATATAGGCGTTGCAGCTGGGGAGGATAAGTTGCAACGCTTATGGGCACCATATCGGATGAGCTATATTCACACGAACGACAATGCTGACAGTGCTGATGCGGTAACGCCAAAAAAGAATAATCCTTTTGTTGACATCCCTAAGATGAGTGATGAAGAAGGGCTCATCGTCGCTCGCGGTAAATTTGTTTATTGTTTGCTTAATCTTTACCCCTATAACAGTGGGCATATGATGGTTGTGCCTTATCGAGAGGTCGCTGAGCTGGAAAACTTAAGTGAGGTAGAAACCGCTGAGCTTATGCGCTTTGCAAAGAAGGCAATAGCAGTATTAAAGACAGTTTCTCAGCCTGATGCGGTTAATGCAGGGTTCAACTTAGGTAAAGCAGCAGGTGGTTCTGTTGCGCAGCACCTTCATATGCATATTGTTCCGCGGTGGACTGGGGATGCAAATTTCATGACAATAATCTCTCACACAAAAGTATTGCCACAACTCCTGCATGACACCAGAGAGTTGCTTGCCGACGCTTGGCGGAAACTTGGTGAAGACAATAGCACTGCTGCACAGAATAATATGTGCGACATAACAAAAGGTGGAGAAAATGCTTAGTGTTCATGCGCGCAGGCCAGCAGCAGTTTTTGTGGAACCAGTGGCGAAACTTTTTCTGAAAATTGGTCTTACACCCAATGCGGTAACCATTATCGGAACAGTAATTGCAATTTTATTAGTTGTGATTCTCATTCCCCTGAATCATCTTTTTGCTGCAGCTGCATTATCAGGGCTCTTTGTTGCCTTTGACATGGTAGATGGAACGATGGCAAGAATGAGTGGTGGGGGTACCAAGTTTGGGGCAACCTTAGATGCTACCTGTGATCGGATCACTGATGGTGCTTTGTTTTCTGCTATAGCGTGGTGGCTCATCTATGTGGATAATGCTCATCCTGCATTAGTGGCTGCTACGTTAAGCGTTATCGTTTCTTCGCAAGTTATCTCTTATGTGAAAGCTCGTGGCGAAGCAAGTGGCTTTGTTATGGTTGGTGGGCTTATCGAACGACCTGAACGGCTTATTTTGGGACTTAGTGGTGTGGGATTAGCTGGTTTGGGCATACCCTTTGCTTTAGAAATTTGTATATGGGTTCTTGCCTTTGGCAGTGCTTTTACCGTGGGACAGCGTTTGTGGATTGCCTCTTCATCCGAACATGCGCGAGAACGCAGTGTACCACCACAGGGAGCGCGGTCTTTTTCAGATCAAGAAGATAAAAAATAGAAACAGAAATAGCATTGGAACCCAAAACCCTAGAACAGAGCATAGATAGATGTTCCAGAAGAAAGATATTGTTGCGCAAGGTTATTTACTTGGCTGGAAAATCGTGCGAAAACTACCAGAATCATGGGCGAAAGCACTTTTTAATTACGGTGCAGATTATGCGTCCCAACGCGGAAAAGCTATGCCGCAATTGCGCAAAAATCTTATGCGTGTGGTGGGAAAAGAAAACGTTACTCGCCAGTTGGTGCAAGAGTCAATGCGCTCTTACGCGCGTTATTGGCGAGAAGCCTTTGTGCTGCCGTCGCTCGTAGGCAATGAGCAATTAATCCAAGACATAGAAGCTCATGCTCAAGGAACCCAATTTCTTCGTAGCTCGGTTAGCCAGGGAAAAGGGGTTATTTTGGTACTGCCGCATTCTGGCAATTGGGATATGGCCGGTCTATATCTTGTGTCGCAGTATGGGCAATTCACAACAGTGGCTGAGCGGCTGGAACCAACGGAAGTTTATGAAGCATTTGTTGATTTCCGCCAATCTCTTGGTTTTAAGGTGTTACCGCATCAATCCACACCTGGTCCTTATGGTGCGTTGAAAGAAACTTTGCTGAGCGGCGGAATTGTGTGTTTGCTTGGTGAACGTGATCTTAAGCGTTCTGGTGTTGAGGTAGAGTTTTTTGGGGAAAAGACGCGTATGCCTGCTGGTGCCGTGCGCCTAGCTCAGGAAACAGGTGCTGCCTTGCATGTGGTGCATAGTTGGTTCATTGAGGATAACCAATGGGGGACAAGCGTATCGGCACCTGTTGAAGTAATGGATCTGAAAACCACAATGCAAACAATTGCAACATTGATGGAGGAAAACATTAGGCAGCACCCTAAAGATTGGCATATGCTACAGCCACTGTGGTTATCTGATTTGGACGCGCGACGTTATCAGCAAGGTCTTGACAAAGAACAATAGTTTTGTTGGTTGAGAAAATAATTTTTGTTTTACTCAGGCTATAATTTTGAGGTGCGGCGTCGGCGTTTTGTGTGGGCATGATCCAAAGATGTATGGATACCGCACAGATGCGTCGGTGCATGGGCACGCACACACAACCTAAGGATAAAGATATGGAAGGAGAATATGAGCAATGAAAATTGGTATCGTCTGCCCATATTCTTTTGATGAACCAGGGGGTGTTCAAGCCCATATCCTTGATTTAGCGCAAAAACTCATTTCTATTGGGCACCAGGTTTCCGTCATTGGTCCTGCTTACGAAAACACTGATTTGCCTGATTTTGTTGTTCCTGGTGGAAAAAGTTTTCCCATTAAATACAACGGATCAGTTGCTCGACTATCTTTTGGTTTCAGTGCTTATCGACGTATGCGGGCATTCCTAAAAAATGGAAATTTTGATGTGCTGCATATTCATGAGCCCAACTCACCGAGCTATTCTTTACTTGCACTTTTAATGAGCAAAGACACTATCGTTGCTACTTATCATACTTCGAGTAGTGGGTCCAGGGTTCTGAAATTATTTTTGCCTGTGTTGCGTGGCAGTCTAGAGAAAATACGAGGTGGTATCGCTGTCAGCGAGATGGCGCGTCGATGGCAAGTAGAACAACTCGGTGGCGATTCGGTTCTTATTCCTAATGGGGTCGATACCTCAGTGTTTGGTCGTGCTTATGAGTTAGCACAGGATAAGAAAAACAATGCTCAAAGTGAAAAAATTGAGATTGTTTTTTTGGGCAGAATAGATGAACCTCGTAAAGGGCTTGATATTTTGCTTCGTGCTATAGAGATGCTTTTCTCTATGTCGCAACGCTACCAAGAGAAAATACAGGTAACGGTTATTGGGGCAGGAACCCCTCGTGATCTTCCAGGAGTGGATTTCGTCGGAAAAGTCTCTGATGAACAAAAAGCGGCTATCCTTGGACGTGCTGATATCTATGTAGCCCCTAATACTGGTGGAGAGAGCTTTGGCATTGTTCTCGTAGAAGCAATGGCGGCAGGATGTGCAGTGGTTGCTAGTGATTTAGAAGCCTTTGCGGCTGTATGCAATGCTAAAGCGAAGCAGCCAGCAGGTATTCTTTTCGAGAATGAAAACTCTAGCGAACTTGCCCAAAAGTTAGCGTTGCTCATTGATGATGAGTCATTGCGCCAGCGTTATATTACAGCTGGTTTAGAACGAGCCCGTATTTATGATTGGGATAATGTAGTCGAGAAAGTATTGCGCGTGTATGAAACAGTTACTGTCTCAGATACTCGATATGTAGGGTATGATGCTCATGCTGATCAATCTTCTCAATGCGGAAAATAAATTATGTATATCCTGCTTATCATCATTACATCGGTAGTCGTAACCTTGTTTTTTGTGCAGTTATATACAATTGCACAGCGTCTCGACAGATTGAATATTCGTGTTGATTCTTCTTTGCAAGCATTGCAAGCTATGCTCGATCAGCGGGCGGCAGTGCTTGCTGCGATAGATCCAAAATATGAAACCATTGCCAGCGCGGCAGAAGCTGTGGCATTAAAATATGATTCTTTTTTAGAGCGCAGTGAGAAGGAACGTGATATTTCTGCTGCCATTGCTGCGATGGGTCATAATATGCCTCCGCGAATTGCAGAGGCGCAGGCTCGGGTGCAATTGGCACATCGTTTTTACAATGATGCAGTCGCTGATACGCGTGCACTCAGGCGCAGGCCACTAGTACGAATTTTTAGATTAGGGGGCACATCTGTTATGCCGCGTTTCTTTGAGTTTACGGATTATTCTCATTTTTCCGAGAATTGATTGTTGCGTGTTGGTGAGCTGGATAAGGTCTGCTTGAGCCAGCAAGCACTGATAATGGCGCTGATAAAGACGAGGATATTACGAGCTGCTAGTGCTACTAATGCCCAGGAGAAAATATCTGCTTGCATAATATCGCCATAGTGGAACGGGTAAATATAGGTTCCCAGGGCAGTAATTACTAGGCACAGTATGCACAAAAGTCGTACATACTTATTGTGGGGTTGCTTTAATAAGCAAATGCTCAAGATAGGTCCAAGCCAAACAAGATATTGTGGTGAAAATACTTTATTAGTAACCAGTAGACAGATGATGATTGTTACTGTCCAAGAAAGGGTAACAAGCGGGTCATAAGCATAGGGGGCGCGTAGGGTTTTGACCGCCCATAACAGACAAAAAATGATTAGTAATCCAAACCCTATGCTAGAAATCATTAGGGCTGTTGATACTCCTGGTCCGCTGATCTCAAAGCTTTTCGACGGTGCGTAGAAAATTTCATAGCTACCATCTGAAAGACCGGGCATACCATGTAAGAGCATAAAAGGAGTGGCCCAAAAAGATTCAATTTGTAGACCTCTATCGCTTTGATAGGTCAGTGGACTTGTGATACGAGTAATGCCGGAAGCTCCGATGATGCTTAGTGCGATAAGCAGTATTGTTGCCCCAAAAACCCCGACAGTGCGTGCGCTCATTTTCTTTTTGCTGCTTAAGAGTCCTGCGGCTAATACTCCCGGCCAGAGTTTAAGCATGGTTGCGATAGCTAGGATTGCGGAAGAAAAAGTAGGCGAGGTAAATAGAGCCAAGGCAAAGATACCAATACATACTCCGGGAATAATATCTAGTCGAAGAACGGACATATGCAGTGCTGTGACAGTGAAAAAGATCCAGAAAACACTAGCGGAAAAGGTTCCTTTTTGTTTTTGGCAGAGAATAAAGCACAGGAAGATCGCGTCGAGAGCGATAGTAGCTATGATGAGTGCAATCGTGAATGCGTTTTCATCGTTACTGAATAGGGCGAGTAGCTGGAGTGGTGCTAGAAGCAGCGCAGGGTACTCATTGAGTGCATCAGATTCCGGGTGAGTAATGCCATAAAAATAATAGTGCGCATCACCAGTAGGCATTGGTTCTGCGTGGACTCCTGCGATGATAACAAGTTTAGCGATGAGCCATAGAATCCAGATGGCTGTTATTTTTATTGGCGAAAAAGGGCGCGACCATAGTTTTCGGTTTGATTGTATTTTTGATTGCACTATGGCAGTTTTCGTGGTGTTCTTTGCACTATCGGACACGAATGCACACTTTACATGAGTTTTTATTGTCATGCGTTTCTTATCTGTGTGTGATTTCACATTTTCATAATTACTTAAGATACCCTGAAGAAAACCTCAGTGAACGTAAAAGAACGCGAAGGCAGAAAACAGAAAAAGGGGATGAGGCGTTGTGGCTAGATTAGAACAGATCCTTAGCCTAAAACAGATAGCGGAACCGTGGGAGAAACAGCCAGGGCATGAGCGTATGCTCTTTCTGAGCAAGCCTCATTCTTCTACACTGATTCGTACATTTGGGGGACAAATTGTTGCCCAGGCTCTTGCTGCGGCGTGGAAAACTGTTGATGCGGGCTATCAGATTCATTCTTTACACGCTTATTTTTTGCGAGCTGGTGATACCACCAGCTCTACGGGCTATGAAGTGGAAAAGATCCGTGATGGACGTAGTTTTCTTGTCCGGCGCATTACTGCAACTGAAAATGGGCGAATAATTTTTCATATGATGGCTAGTTTTCAACAAGCTGGGGATCATGGGGTGGAGCATAGTGATCCCATACCGGTAGTTACCCCGCCTGATGAGATTGATATTTCTCGAGATCATTTACCACAGCGATACCAGCATTTGCTGGCAGAATGGCCAGAATGGGATGTTCGCATTGTGCCATCGGAATACTATGATGCGAGCCCTGCGACGCAGCAATCACCAATACAGAATGTGTGGTTTAAGTACAAACATCAGCTTGGCGACGAGGAGCAGCTTCATACTTTAGGGTTGGCATATATGTCCGATATGACCCTGATTCATGCTGCTTTGATGCATCATCAGGAGCAGAAGGTGCAATTAGCCTCTCTCGACCACGCGATATGGTTTTACCGTCCTTGCTCAGTTGATGAGTGGTTCCTGTATTCGCAACAATCGCCTACGGCAAAAAGTGGGCGCGGAGTAGTGACAGGGCGAATTTTTAATCAGCAAGGAGAATTGGCAGCTGTTGTGGTGCAGGAAGGGCTGACGAGGATTCTACGAGGAGATGCGCGTGAGAGTATTCACAAGGATTCGTGAGCAAAATGCAATCATGAAATTCATAAAATGTGTTATTGCAGTATAATTGGCGAAGTTAGCTGTAAGTGTGGTTTCTCTTAGCTTGTTATAAGTGGTATCGAAACATAATCAGTATCAGCATAAAATGCATAATTCACTCTGAGAAAGGCAGTCAATGTCCGGACATTCCAAATGGGCGACAACAAAGCATAAGAAAGCTGCAAATGATGCAAAGCGTGGTAAAGAATTTGCCAAGCTAATCAAGAATATCGAGGTTGCTGCCCGAACAGGTGGTGGCGATCCTGCGGCAAACCCCACTCTTGACGATATGATCAAGAAAGCCAAGAAGGCTTCTGTGCCAAATGACAATATCGAGCGTGCTCGCAAGCGCGGTTCAGGCGAGGAAGCCGGTGGTGCAGATTGGCAGACCATTATGTATGAAGGTTATGGTCCCAATGGTGTGGCTATGCTCATTGAGTGTCTGACTGATAACCGCAATCGTGCTGCATCTGAGGTGCGTACTGCCATGTCGAAGAATGGCGGAAATATGGCGGAATCAGGTGCAGTGTCTTATCTGTTCTCTCGTCGTGGAGTTGTGTTAGTAGAAAAAGGCGAATTAACCGAAGATGATTTGCTACTAGCTGTTCTTGAAGCTGGCGCGGAAGAGGTAAATGAAGTAGGCGATAAGTTCGAGATTCTTTCTGCGCCAAGTGATGTTCCTGCGGTTAAAGAAGCGTTGACTGAGGCAGGGATAGAGATTGACGAGGCCGATACGGACTTCCGTGCTTCAGTGTTAGTGCCATTGGAGCTGGCAGATGCCAAGCGTATTTTCAAGCTTATCGACGCTTTGGAAGATTCTGATGATGTGCAGAATGTTTATTCCAATATGGATCTTAGCCAGGAAGTACTTGAGGCATTAGAAGCAGAATAAAATAGTGTGCCCAGCTATACAGCTCCATACCATTGGTATGGAGCTGTTTTTGATGGAAACTGATTATGTAAACCATATCGAAAAAATGTGCTAATATCCTAGTGGGAATAACCTTGTGCAAGGCTTCTTTCTGATTTCTCATACTGGTACTACTAAGAAAGGCTGTGGGTAAGATGCTGCCAGAACGATTGAGGGTTATGGGTATTGACCCTGGTCTTACTCGATGTGGTCTTTCGGTTGTGGAAAATGGTCGAGGCAGGGCAGTGATTCCTATTGCAGTGGCAGTGGTGCGTACGCCTAGTCATGCGCAGCTTGCTCAACGGTTATTGGAACTAAGCCAAGCGGTTAATGAATGGATGGATGAGTATCGTCCAGATGTTGTGGCGATCGAGCGTGTTTTTGAGCGTGGAAATGTCTCTACAGTAATGAATACTGCTCATGGGGTTGGCGTTCTCATGCTAAGCGCGGCGCAACGTAATATCCCAGTACATATGTACACACCAAGTGAAGTAAAAAAAGCCATATCTGGCAATGGTGGCGCTGATAAAAAACAAATGACTGCTATGGTTACTCGCATCTTAGGATTATCTCAAGCACCCAAACCTGCTGATGCGGCAGATGCGTTGGCTCTTGCTATTTGTCATTGCTGGCGAGCGCCAATGCTTTTGCGGCAACAAGAGCAAGAAGAACAAGCAGAAATTCGTCGCCAACATCAACAAGGAGTGCTGGCGCGTAAGAAGCAACAAGCTAATGTTAGTTCTTATCGGGTTTAGAAAAATTGGGTTGAGCGTCGGAAAGCAAAAGGAAACAGGCTAGAGCATGATTGCATCCTTAAGAGGAACGGTTGTCGCCTTGGACTCACAGCAGGCGATTATTGAATGTCATGGTGTGGGATATCAGGTCATTGCGCCAACTACTACATTGGCGCAATTCCAGCGTGGTGCGGAAATTTTTGTGTTGGTCAGTGCAGTTATTCGCGAAGACTCACATACTTTATATGCTTTTTTGGATCAGGAAGATAAAGATATGTTTGCTGTGCTGCAGACAGTATCTGGTGTTGGTCCGCGGTTGGCGCTTGCTGTGCAGTCGTTACTATCGGTTTCTGAGATAGCTCAAGCGATTTCAACAGGAGATGCTAAGACATTGCAGCGTGTTCCTGGGGTAGGAAAGCGCGCTGCAGAGCGAATGATTGTGGATCTAAAAGAGAAAATAAGTAGTTTCCACGCAGCCCAGTCAGACGACACGATGAGTACAGTTGGTTCGCAAGAAGTCATGGATATATCTTCTGATACTTTTAATCATGTCGTAGAAGCACTGATAGGTTTGGGTTTTGCCGAAAAGACTGTGCAACCTATTGTGGCGTCGATTATGCAAGCGCAACCAGATTTAGCAATGTCAGCTGTGTTAAAAGCGTCGTTGAGTGCGCTTAATGAACAGAAATAGCAATCACAGTATAGAGTGCCAGAATAATTGAGGAGCTAGCTTATGGCGAGTGTGGAAAAAACAGAGTTTAATGTGCCTGAGGCTCGGGAAAGAGTAAAAAGCGGTCAATCTGGAAACTCTGCAATAGCTGCACATCAGCAACGTGATGATGTGGATGCTGAGCCTACCTTGCGCCCACGAAGTCTCAAAGAATTTATTGGGCAGCCTAAAGTATGTAATCAATTAGATCTTGTGCTTACTGGGGCTAAAAATCGTGGTGTCACCCCTGACCATGTTTTGCTATCAGGTCCACCTGGTCTTGGCAAAACGACGATGGCGATGATCATTTCCTATGAGCTGGGAACAAGCCTACGAATGACCTCCGGGCCTGCACTAGAACGTGTAGGCGATTTAGCTGCTATGTTATCGAATCTCATGGAAGGTGATGTTTTATTCATTGACGAAATACATCGTATGGCGCGTCCTGTGGAAGAAATGCTCTACACCGCTATGGAGGATTTCCGGATAGACGTCATCGTCGGAAAAGGACCAGGGGCCACTTCCATTCCTTTAGAGCTAGAGCCTTTTACCCTTGTTGGAGCGACAACTCGCTCAGGAATGCTGACTGGACCATTGCGAGATCGTTTTGGCTTTACTGCCCAAATGGAATTTTATGATACAGATGACCTCACCAAAGTCGTACTGCGAGCGGCAAAAATTCTCCAGGTAACTATCGACGCAGATGCAGCGGCAGAAATTGCATCCCGATCACGAGGAACACCTCGTATTGCTAATCGCTTATTACGTCGAGTGCGCGATTTTGCTGAAATACATTCCAATGGACATATTGATCTTGGTGCTGCACAAGCTGCATTGGTAGTTTTTGATGTAGATGAGCAAGGTCTTGATCGACTCGATCGCGCAGTCCTAAGCGCGCTGATCAAAGGTCATGGTGGTGGTCCTGTGGGAGTCAATACACTTGCGATAGCAGTGGGAGAAGAACCCTCTACAGTAGAAGAAGTATGCGAACCGTATCTGGTACGTGCTGGAATGCTCACCCGAACAAATCGAGGAAGAGTAGCTACTGCTGCCGCCTGGCAACATTTAGGACTAGAACCACCAGAAGATATTTTGTTGCGCTAGCACAGTAGTCTGTTAAATGCATAGTGGAGTTTTGTCTGGCATTATAGGTAGCTATGAATGTTATGCTGTTTATTATTGCGCTTGTCGTAATTATTTTGCCTTCTTTCTTTGTACAACGTAAGCAACAGCGTTATGCACGTGAGTTAAATAATCTTCAAGATAATCTTGTTATTGGTGATCGCGTTGTGACAACTGCGCGTATACATGGTGTTATTCGTGGTATTCATGAATCAACTGTAGAACTTGAGATTGCACAGCATACTGTCGTGGTAATTGATAAAGCAGCAATTGTGCAGAAGAAAAACGATCATGATGATGTTGAGATAGTTGATAGCACTGTGCACAATGATTCTCGCGATGAATGAGCAGTTAATTAAAATTAAGACAGAACTAATACACAAAAACACATTATTCATATAGATCCATAGAGACAGCGTTTGTGAGTTTTGTGTGCTCAGGCGGCAGCAGTAGTATAGTGATTTGGTCAATTCTATATGTCGCCTCATTGCGTATAGTTATTGGATTATTTAGAAAATCTAAGAGGGAGAACTTCATTGCCTTCCAAATCCCGTGGAGCTAGGTCAAAATGGAATACATGGCCTAAGAAGGCGTTAGGGCTGTTCATCGCAGTAATCATTGCTGTGTATGCATTGGTATTTTTTACTGGTGATCGCTTGCCAAAGCCTAACTTAGGTATTGATTTGCAAGGTGGTACCAGAATTACACTCGTGCCACAAGGTGAACAACCTACGCAAGATCAATTAGCCCAAGCGCGTAATATCTTGGAAAACCGTGTTAATGGTATGGGTGTTTCTGGGGCAAAAGTCATCACCGATGGCAATACTCTTGTTATTACTGTTCCAGGTGAAGACACAGCTCAGGCGCGTTCTTTAGGTAAAACCTCACAGTTAGTTTTTCGTCCTGTAGCGCAAGTTGCACCGACTGATGCTGATTTTGAGGCATTACCAGCTGAAATGGAAAAGATGGCTAATCGTTGGGTCAGCGTGGGTGCACTTACCGCCGATCAAGCCAATGAACGTCTCAAACAACTTGCTGAGGATCTCACAAAACTCAAAAAACAAAATGATCCCGAAGCCAAGGAACTTACTCCAGCTAAAGTATCTGCAAAACAACCACAAGAGGCTGTGAACTCACTTGAGGCTGAGAAGCAACGCAAAGAATTAGCAGACGTTCTTCTTGCTGATCGTCAGGCAGATACTTCCTTAAAACAATTATCGGCATCATTCTTATTGCGATGCGATAGCGACAAACCTGATCTACTGCAAGGTGCAGATGATCCTGCACTCCCATTGGTGACCTGTGATCCAAGTGCACAACAAGCTATGATTCTTGGTCCTTCTCCCGTTCTTGAAGGCCAAGATGCTAATCAAGCTCAAGCAAAACGCTTGACAGGTAATGAAGTGGATACTAATGAACCAATTACCGGTGGGTTTGATGCACAAAGCGGCAAGATGCAGATTACGTTTAAGTTCAAGTCTGCGAAGAACGAAAAGGGCTCAGAAACATGGGCGAAACTCACCAATGAATATGTTGGTCGTCAAGTAGCTATTACTCTGGATTCTGAAGTATTGTCTGCACCACAGATTGAGCAGCCTACCCCAGTTGGTGAGCGTACTGCCATCACCAGCAGCACAATGACTCAAGCACAGACACAGGAATTAGCTAACAACTTGCGTTATGGTGCTTTACCATTAAGTTTCGTCGGTGAGAATGGTGAATCAGGCGGTACAGCTATTACTGTCCCTGCTTCCCTTGGTATTGCTTCGTTGAAGGCAGGTTTGATAGCAGGGCTTGTCGGTCTGATAGCCGTTGCTCTTTATTCATTGTATTTCTATCGTTTCTTTGGCCTGATTTCCTTGTTATCACTAGGTGCTTCTTTTGCTTTGGTCTATGGCGCATTAGTCCTACTCGGTCGCCTAGTGGGATATTCTCTTGATCTGGCAGGTATTGCTGGTTTGATCATTGGTATTGGTACTACTGCCGATTCTTTTGTGGTGCTGTATGAAAGAATTAAAGACGAAGTGCGTGACGGAAGAACTTTCCGTTCAGCAGTAGCACATGGCTGGGATCGTGCCAAGCAAACAATCATCACTGGTAATGCAGTGACACTCATTGCAGCAGTAATTATTTATGCTCTTGCAGTTGGCGAGGTGAAAGGTTTTGCTTTCACTTTAGGGCTGACCACAGTATTCGATATTTTAGTCACTTTCCTCGTAACAGCACCATTAGTTATTCTTGCTTCTCGTAAACCTTGGTCCGCTAAACACTCTGTAAACGGACTTGGAAAAGTGTTTGCGCTAGCTCGACATACTGCTAAAGAGGCACAACCCGTATTGGCGCAATCGGTGAAAGAAAGTCATCATTCGGATACACAAATGGGGATGGCTAAACCACTAGCATCAACACATAGGGATGCGCATAAAGCTGACGACGAGCAGGGAATAGCTCAGGATGAACATGACAACGATAAGGGAGAGCAGGTGTAATGATGAGTGAAAACACTACTTTAACTAAGCTCTACACCGGCGAAGGCGGAATAGATTTCGTCGGAAAACGTCGTAAGTGGTACATCACTACTGCAGTTGCATTGCTTATTTGCATTATTGCTATTGCATTACGCGGTTTTAATTTAGGAATTGATTTTGTCGGCGGCACGAAGATGAATATGCCAGCAGCGAATCTCGATACCGCGCAAGTGGAAAAGACCTTTACCGAGGCTACCGGTGTCACTCCTGAGCAGGTGCAAGTTGTCGGTTCAGGTGACAGCAAAATTCTTGAAATAAACTCAGAGCGCTTAAGCGAAGATCAAATCACTAAAGCTCGCACTGAGCTTTATGAGGCATATAAACCACAAGATAGCACTGGGAAAGCAACCCCCGATGTAATCGGTGACTCCACTGTTTCTGAGGCATGGGGCTCTACGATTACTAATCGAATGCTGATTTCGATGGTGGTATTCCTTATCGCAGTATTTGTGTATATCGCAATTCGACTGCAAAAAGAGATGGCTGTTGCTGCTATTGCTGCTTTGTTCGTGGATCTTATTGCGATCAGCGGTATTTATGCTATCTGCGGCTTTGAGGTAAGTCCAGCATCAGTTATTGGTTTGCTGACAGTATTGGCATTCTCGCTCTATGATACTGTTATCGTTTTTGATAAAGTTCGGGAAAATACAGCTGGTTACCTGGGCACTACAAGAAAAACCTATGCTGAACACGCTAACTTAGCAATCAACCAAACAGTGATGCGCTCTATCTCCACCACAGTGATCTCAGTATTGCCCATTATCGCACTTATGGTTATTGCTGTCTGGCTTATGGGAGTAGGAACACTCAAAGATTTGGCATTGGTACAGTTCATCGGAGTACTTGAAGGTACTCTTTCTTCTGTATTCCTTGCGACACCAATCCTAGTGGATCTGAAAAACAGAACTGCAAAGACTAAAGCGCACAATCGTAAAGTAACCCATGAGCGCCTTGCTGAAAACGAAAGTGCACGTCCTGCATTGCAGGATGAATATGATTATGAGGAAGATGTAACAGCTACCAGTGATGTCGCAACTTCTCAGTACACTTCGCATTCGACAGGTGCTAGTTGGCGCCCGAATAAGAGCTGACAACGGGATAAGGATGAAATAAGTGGGAAGAAGTAAGCAAAAGTTTTCTTTATGTTCCATTCTCCACAAGTGCTGTTGTGTGATTACTGCATTCACGTTGGTGTTCCTATTAGGCGCATGTGGAAAAGCTGAGGTAGAACAAGAATCTGCTTATACAGATACGTTTTCTTATGCAGTAAAAAATGTTTTGCTTACTTCTAATGCTGCTAATGATTTGGGAGTTGCTACTAACGCTCAAGTCCTTTCAGCACGTTTATATCCCTCCACGCATGTTCCAGGTCCTAAAGGGCAGTTAATCCCCAATACTGATTTCGCAACTGCTCAATTCTTGCCTGGTAATAATCAACGTGTGCTCTATACCATTTCGGATAAAGCTGTATATTCTGATGGCGAGCCTGTCACGTGTGATTCTTTCTTACTTGCATTTGTCGCAGGGGATATGGATGTACTCTTCGGCTCACATATGCCGCTTATGCACCAGGTAGAAAGAGTTGAATGCAATCCAGGTTCTAAAAATGCAACAGTAGTGTTCAAGGAAGGATTTGGGGCACGCTGGCGGCAATTATTTGGCCCAGGAGTGTTATTGCCTGCACACGCCATAGCTAATAAAGCGGGACTAACCTTAGCAGACCTCAACGCGGCATTGGTCAATCGTGATGAAACAACTCTTGCTAGTATCGCTCAGATTTGGAATCAAGGATATAGCTTGAGCAATTTTGATCCTGAGCTCCAAGTATCTTCTGGTCCATATAAAATCGACAGTGTTGGACAGAATTCAGAAGTAATTTTGAGCCGCAATGATCGTTATTTCGGAGAGCCAGCCAATATCGAGAAAATAGTGGTATGGCCAGGAACAACAGATCTGAAAAGCCTAGCGAAAGAAACAAAATTAGGTATTGCAGAAGTAAAAAACAACGATTCACTTTCTTGGGTCAATCGAGATGACAACTACAACCCCTATGACATTGTTTCTGAAGCCGGTGTGTTAACCGAACAACTACTACTTAGTTCTTCAGGACTATTCGAGGATATCGAACTGCGTAAGGCTTTTGCTGCGTGTATCGACCAAACAGCAATTGCCCAAGTATCGTCGGAGCATGCTGGTGCAGAAGTTCATCCAGTTACAGTACGTACAGTCCGAGCGCATGACCCTGTTGTTGCACAATTAGGTGATATAGCCCAATCGCATCTAGGGGTTGATATTGAAGCTGCACGCGCTCTTGAAGGACAAACAATTCGTATTGGCTACTTAGGAGAAGACTCGAGGAAAGCCGCGATTGTAGAAAACATTGCGCAGACATGTGCACCAGCAGGCATCAATGTTGTCGACGTGTCAGGTGAGTTAGACGAAGAAACACCACGCGCTTTGGTGCAAGCTATTGTTGATGAAAATGGGTTACTTCGCTCAGAAGGTGTTGCTGATGCGTATATTCAAGCTGTAGACCCTATGGTTGAGTTTGACTATATTCCACATTTGAGCACTGATGTTGCAGCAGTTCGTGCAGATGAGCTTGCTTCATGGGAGCAGATGATTACAATTCCTTTGAGTTCGCATCCACGAGTATTTGTGGTGGATAAGAATGTAGAAAATGTTGTACCAAACACTGATCTCTATAGTATTGGTTGGAACATGGATAGATGGCAGCCAAAGGAACAGAAAGCTCAGTAGCAGCACCCTCATAACCTCTAAGACAGAAAGAACAAAGCCACATGGATACCTCGTCACCATATAAAGACGCACATCAAGCGCTTAACGAAAAAACACGATTAGTGCAGGATTTTCCTATACCAGGAGTGCTTTTTGAGGATCTCACCCCAGTGCTTGCTGACCGTCATGCTTTTAGGATGCTCGTCGAAGAGCTTTCTGCAGCAGCACAACGTGCTGGAGCAGATATGATTGGTGGACTAGATGCTAGGGGATTTTTACTTGGTTCGGCGGTGGCTTTTAACATCGGTACAGGTATTTTATCTATCCGTAAAAAGAATAAACTGCCGCCTCCAGTAATCAGCGAAGATTTTTCTCTGGAATATGGTACTGCTTCTTTGGAATTACCAGCAGACGGCATCGATCTTGTTGGCAAAAAAATCTATCTGATTGATGATGTGCTTGCTACCGGCGGCACACTCGTTGCTGCTCGACGCTTAATCGAACGATGTGGCGGTGTCGTGTCTGGATTTGGTGTGGTTCTAGAAGTTCCTTCACTAGGTGGGCGAGAAAAATTAGCTGGTTCTGATTTGTTTGTGGTCAATGAGCCACAGTAAAGTTTTAGAAATATCGTGAATGCTCACAAAACCGCGTAATGTGTAGGAGCGAAGCCAGTTATGACCAATAATCGTGTCCCAAAACAACAAAACTCGGTTCGTAGAATGTCGGCTCGGCTCGCTCGTAGTTTAACAGGCAATCGCGTTAAAATTAATCCTGTTCTCGAGCCATTATTGAGCATCCATCGAGAGTTTCATCCTAAAGCAGACTATGCCATTTTAGAGCGTGCATATAGTACAGCCGAGCGCCTGCATGAAGGAGTCTTTCGTAAATCTGGTGATCCCTACATCACACACCCCTTAGCGGTAGCGACCATAGCAGCTGAGATCGGTATGGATACGACTACTCTCGTTGCAGCGCTTCTACATGACACAGTAGAAGACACGGATTACTTTTTAGAAGACCTTACGAGAGATTTCGGTGAAGAAGTGGCTCGTTTGGTAGATGGTGTGACCAAACTGGACAAAGTTGCCTTAGGTGCAGCAGCTGAGGCAGAAACTATCCGCAAGATGATTGTGGCTATGAGCCAAGATCCACGAGTCTTAGTCATTAAAGTTGCCGATCGATTGCATAATATGCGGACAATGCGTTTTCTGCCTCCGGAAAAGCAAGCGAAAAAAGCACAGCAGACTCTCGAAGTAATTGCGCCTTTGGCACATCGCTTAGGGATGGCGAATGTGAAATGGGAGTTAGAAGATCTTTCTTTTGCCATTCTTTATCCAAAGAAATATGAAGAAGTAGTGCGACTTGTGGCAGAACGTGCTCCTTCACGCGATCGTTATCTCAAGGAGATAACGTCGCAATTGCAAAATGCATTACGCGAAAATCACATTGAAGCGCGCGTCATGGGACGGCCAAAACATTATTGGTCTATTTATCAGAAAATGATTGTACGCGGTAAAGACTTTGAGGAAATTCTTGATCTGGTGGGTATCAGAATCCTCGTGGACACCGTCAACGGCTGTTATGCGGCAATCGGTGTAGTTCACTCGCTCTTTTCTGCCATGCCAGGAAGATTTAAGGACTACATATCTAGTCCTAAGTTTGGCGTATATCAATCACTGCATACCACAGTGATGACTCCCAATGGTAAGCCTTTGGAAGTGCAAGTACGCACCCATGAGATGCACTATAACGCTGAGTTCGGCATTGCAGCCCACTGGCGTTATAAAGAAACAAAAGGCAGCCATAGCGGTGAACAAGCAGAAGTTGATCACATGGCATGGATGCGTCAATTACTTGATTGGCAAAAAGAGGCTGCAGATCCTAATGAGTTTCTTGATAGCTTGCGCTATGACCTGTCTAGCAAACAAATCTTTGCCTTTACCCCTAAAGGTGATGTGGTTAATCTTCCTGTTGATTCAACACCTGTCGATTTTGCTTATGCAGTTCATACCGAAGTCGGACACCGGTGTATTGGTGCAAAAATCAATGGCAAGCTCGTAGCTTTGGAGTCAAAATTAAAATCTGGAGATCAGGTTGAAATTTTTACTTCCAAAGATCAAAACTCTGGGCCTAGTCGAGACTGGCAGGACTTTGTCGTCTCACCACGAGCTAAGACAAAAATTCGCCAATGGTTCGCAAAAGAACGTCGTGAAGAGTATCTGGAAGCAGGACGAGATGCACTCGCTGCGGAAGTACAGCGTGGCGGTTTGCCTATGCATAGGCTTTTTACTGCGCAATCAATGAAAGCTGTAGCAAATGAACTGCATTATCCAGATGTAGACGCTCTTTATACCGCAATCGGATCCGGTTCTGTTTCTGCGGCAAGTGTGGCGCACAGACTCATGGCAGCTTTCGGAGATGCTGATGAGGCAGAAGACACTCTCGTATCTCGTACCCCTTTTAGTGAACTGGTCACCTCGAAGCAAAAAGTATCAGACTCCCAAGGCGTGCTGGTAGAAGGTAGCCCAGATGTTATGGCAAAACTAGCCAAGTGCTGTATGCCAGTGCCCGGAGATGATATTTTTGGTTTCGTTACTCGTGGAGGTGGCGTCTCAGTACACCGAACAGACTGCACGAACGCCACAAAACTGCAATCGGAACCAGAGCGTTTAGTCACGGTTTCGTGGGCGTCGGAAGGCTCTGGTTCGGTTTTTGCCGCTACATTGCAAATTGAAGCTCTAGATCGTACTGGTTTGCTTATGGAATTGACTCGTGTCATCAATGAACAGCGAGTATCAGTAGTAGCTATGAATTCCCATGCCTCTCAAGATCGAGTAGCAACAATTCGGTTTACATTCTCGGTGTCAGATACCAAGCAGCTAGGTGCCTTGATGACTCAACTTCGTAATACTGAGGGTGTATTCGATGTGTACCGAGTAACCACAGGATAGTGTCGGGTTGCACATCTGCACGCACAACTTGCGACGCCCACCCAAAAGTTTCATACCATTTGGGTGGGCGTCGAGTTGCGTATGCTGTTATTGCACAGTGGCTTTGGTGATTCTTACTTCTTTAGCAGGTGTACCAGTGCCATCAGCACTTTGTTTACCAATACCTGCAGCAACGATGTTTTCGACGGTTTTAATTCCTGCCTCGTCCATGGTGCCGAAGTAGGTATAGCTTGGTGCAAAAGTGTGATCCGTGGAGTTCAAGAAGAACTGAGAACCATTTGTATTTGGACCAGAGTTCGCCATGGCAATGCTACCGCGAGGATATTTCACTGGAGAGCTTTGGTCATCTGTAGAATCCACAGGGTACTCATCTGCAAAACTAAAACCAGGTCCACCAGTTCCAGTGCCTGTTGGATCTCCGCATTGTAGGAAGCCACTATCAGATACTCGATGGCAAATTGTGTCGTTATAGTATCCAGATTTTGCTAGGTGCTCAATCGCATTAACTGTGCATGGAGAAACCGAGCGATCCAAGGTTAATGGGATATCACCTTGGTTAGTGACAAAGGTAAGTTTGACAGTTCCTTTGGTGGAGACTTTATCGCCTTTAGGTGCTGATACCTCTTTGGCAGCAGTGCCATTATCCGGGTAGTTACAGGAGACGGTATCAGGTAATGCAGAGGAACGAGCAGTTTTGAGGATTCCCTTATCATCGACAAGAGCTGATACTGGTTTAGTCTCAGTTGTTTGAGCTTGGCTGCTCTTAGCTTCAGTTTCACCAGAGTTTTTATCATCACGGGTAGTCGCATAGATGATGCCTACTGCAACAACAGCAATGACAAGCGCAGCGATGAGCGGTGTAAGCAAAGATCTGGTTTTTTCTGAACGATCTTTTGCTTTAATATGCTTTTCAAGTTGAGAGATCGCATCTTTACGACGCTGTTCATTAGATTGTTTGCTCACATAGAACAGTGTAGCGAGGATATTGAGTTAACGATACTAAGACACAGGCAAGCCATGAGACTATTGCTGCTATGCTAACTATTATGGCTACAACAAATTTTCAGAATAATCCGGTTACAACCAGTGGTGAATTACCAGCTGTAGGTGCAGACTTGCCCGAGTTCACATTGGTAAATACCGAACTGCAAGAGGTAACCGCAGCTGATTTTAACGGTAAGAAAATAATTCTCAACATTTTTCCTTCAGTAGACACAGGTGTATGTGCTGCTTCGGTACGTCGCTTTAATGAAGAAGTATCAGCGTTAGAAAATACAGTTGTATTGTGCATTTCTAAAGATCTTCCTTTTGCCCAGGCGCGTTTTTGTGGGGCAGAAGGGTTGGATAATGTCATTCCAGTGTCTGCGTTCCGTTCTGATTTTGGGCAGAAATTTGGCTTGGAACTAGAAGGTTCCCCACTCAAAGGCTTATTAGCACGTGCAGTTATGGTTGCCGATAGCGAAGGAAAAATTGTTTATACTCAGCTAGTTGAGGAAATCACTACTGAACCTGATTACCAGGCAGCATTGAGTGCAGCTCAAGCGGATAAATAGAAGATAAAACGCTAATGAATATCTTGCACTTTGCTACAGGACCGTATGCAACCAATTGCTATATAGCAGTATCGGACGGTATTGCTGATGTGATTGATCCAGGTATGCATAGTGCATCAGCAATCAATGATTATCTGAGTGAGAATAATCTGGCACTTGGAAACATAATTCTCACGCATGGTCATATTGATCATGTACGTGATGCTGGTGAACTAGCACATCATCATGGTGCCAGCGTCTATATCCATAAAGCTGATGCTTTTATGCTCAATGAACAGATTGGCTTCAATGAGCAGGCACGGATACTCTTTGATGTCTCATCAATGCGTCTCGTGCATAATCCTCAATGGCTTGAGCCGGGTAGCACGATTGCTATTGCTGGTCAGGACTTCACGGTGCATCACTGTCCTGGGCATTCGCCAGGATCGGTTATCCTTCAAGGCAAAAAACTTGCTTTCAGCGGAGATGTATTGTTTGAGGGAAGCGTCGGGCGCACTGATTTGCCTTTTTCTTCCCCGGAAGAGATGACAAAGACATTAAAAGATATTGTGCTTTCCCTACCTGATGATCTTGCTATTTTGCCTGGTCATGGTGCTCATACCACTATGCGAGTGGAAAGAAAGAGTAATCCTTTTCTGCAGGAGCTATCGTGACCTAGGTGTGGCAGGTAGTGCGTAATTTATCTTCATTATTATTTTCAGTAACAAACTATAAAAGAATAACAACGAGAGTATGACTAAGAAAAAGATACAAACAATCGCTGCTCCTAAAGGTGTGCCTGATTATATTCCGCCGCAATCTGTTGACTTTGCGGAGGTTCGCTCGACCTTTGCACGTGTAGCACAGACAGCTGGATATGAGCACATAGAACTGCCAGTGTTCGAGGACACTACACTTTTTGCACGTGGTGTTGGAGAATCCACTGACGTCGTAAGCAAAGAAATGTACACTTTTGCGGACAGAGGCGAGCGTTCAGTAACGTTGCGGCCAGAAGGTACAGCAGGGGTGATGCGCGCTGTTATTGAGCACAATCTTGATCGTGGTCAGTTACCAGTGAAACTACACTACTATGGTCCTTTTTTCCGATATGAGCGACCACAAGCAGGACGCTATCGCCAACTCCAACAGGTAGGTATAGAAGCAATTGGTGTCGATGACCCAACGTTAGATGCTGAGGTCATTGCTCTTGCTGATAGAAGTCTGAAAGCGATTGGGTTATCCGAATATCGACTAGAGATCACCAGTCTTGGCGATAACACCTGCCGTCCGCAGTACCGTGAAAAGCTGCAAAATTTTCTTTTTGATCTGCCCTTGGATGAAGAAACACGTCGTCGAGCAGAAATTAACCCATTGCGTGTACTAGACGATAAACGTCCGGAAATGAAGGAAATGCTTTCCGACGCACCCCTCATGCTTGATTATCTGAGTGAAGAGACAAAAATTCACTTTGACACCGTGCAACAATTACTTACTGACTTAGATGTCAATTATGTAGTTAATCCTCGTATGGTGCGTGGACTCGATTACTACACCAAAACTACCTTTGAGTTTGTGCACGATGGATTAGGCGCCCAATCAGGCATTGGCGGTGGCGGACGCTACGATGGTTTGATGGCACAGCTTGGTGGACAAGATCTATCAGGAATTGGTTATGCGTTAGGCGTTGATCGCTGTCTATTGGCGTTGGAAGCAGAAGGAAAACGCTTAGGAACAGGGCAGCGGGTGCGCGTATTTGGTGTGCCGATGGGCGCGCAAGCAAAAGGGAAAATGCTGATTCTCATTGAGCAATTGCGAGCTCATGGTATCTGTGCAGACATGGTCTATGGTGATCGTGGTCTTAAAGGCGCAATGAAAGCTGCTGATAAAGCTGGGGCAGACTATGCTTTGGTGCTGGGAGATCGAGAAATTGCAGACAATGTTGTAGCAGTCAAGAATCTTCGCACACAGACTCAAGAAGATATTGCACCAGAACAGCTTATCTCTTACCTGCATTGATAGCTTTATCCTGCAGAGGTGCTGCTAATAACCACCAGTAGCACCTTGTTTTCTACAAGTTGCGTGCTAGCATTCTGTAAGGTTAACCGGCAATCCGAGGTTAATTGCTAAACCACCGGCGGATGTCTCCTTATACTTGGTGAGCATATCGCGTCCGGTATCTGCCATAGTTTTGACTACATGGTCAAGACTCACGCGGTGTTGCCCAGTGCTCAATTGCGACATCCGAGCGGCATTGATGGATTTAACAGCACCAATGGCATTGCGCTCAATACATGGAATTTGGACAAGCCCACCGACTGGATCACAGGTCAAACCAAGATTATGCTCGAGGGCGACTTCAGCTGCGTGTTCTACTTGTTGAGGCGTACCACCCATAATTTGACACAGACCTGCTGCTGCCATTGCTGAAGCAGAGCCCACTTCTCCCTGACAACCTACTTCAGCTCCTGAAATAGAAGCATTTTCTTTAATGATGATGCCAACTGCTGCCGCAGCAAGTAAAAAGTCTCGGTGGCGTTGCGCGTCATAGCCCTCAAGAAAATCTCGAGCATAATGCAGCACTGCTGGAATAATGCCTGCTGCACCATTTGTTGGTGCAGTGACGATACGCCCACCTGCCGCATTTTCTTCATTAACCGCTAGAGCATAGAGATTGACCCATTCCATAGCCCACAAAGCATCTTTAGTGCGATCAACAGCTGTGGAATTAACATACTTATACACTTGCGGTGCTCGCCTTTCGACGGATAATCCACCAGGCAATACACCATTTGTTTGGATTCCAGCAGTGACACAAGAACGCATAGTAGCCCATACAAGATCAAGATGATCAAGGACAACGCTTTTGCTGCCGTGAATCGCTTGTTCATTAGCAAGCATAAGGTCTGGAATGCTCACATTATTCTTGGTGCACTGTTCTAACAACTGTTGCGCATTATGAAAAGGATAGGGTAATTGTTCAGTGCGCCCTGTTGTCGATACGCCTGCTCCAAGAACATCTTTTTCCTGTTCAATGAGTTCTTGTTCAGAGAGGATAAAACCTCCGCCTACGGAGAAGAAGACTTCTGGAGCTACTGTGATGTTTCCGGCCTCGTCGTAGGCGCAAAAGGTGATGGCGTTGGGATGTCTGCTGAGAGCTTGGGGATCAAAATGTAATTGATACCTCCATTCTCCTAGCGGACCACTGACATTACCTGATATCGGAATAGAACTACCAAAAGCTGGGGCAGTGGTTGCTGTAGCAGTTGTAGGATCGAATCCAGCAAGGCCGAGAATCGCAGCACGGTCGGTGCCATGTCCGATACCAGTGGCGGCAAGAGAACCATGCAAAGTGATATGAATAGTATCCTGCTGTGCATGCGGATTATTGCGTGAAAAAGCCAGTGCTGCTCGCATAGGACCTACTGTGTGTGATGATGAAGGGCCTATGCCAATACTAAAAAGATCAACTGCGCTAATCGACATATACTCAATCCTTTGCTTAGGTTTTGGTGAGTTAAAAGCCTATTCTAATGGGTTTCCTTTGTTTTTTGCTTTGGGTAATGCTGTGTAGAATTCAGTATGACTAATTATTGAAATTGTTTTGACCTGTTTTCTAGCGAGGAAACGTCAAAGAAGAAAGCAGGAAAAGGACAATTAAGGAACTGAGAAAATGATCCAAAAAACTATATTATCCACGCATGATTTAGTTTTGAGTAATGGGGTTGCTAAACCTGATATCAGCATCGTCGAAGGACTGACCTTGATTCATTCGCGTCGTGAATCGTCGGCAACTGTATTTGCTATGACGATTTCTGGCAGGATGAAACAAAAATCCGGGAGCATAATGTTTCGCCACAGCGATCGATTATGGTCTGCGCGGAAAACAGATACACAGGTATCAGAAGATATGTGGGAACAGCAGTTAAGTGGAAACCACATAGCGAGTGTTTCATCAGATGATGGAGCAGAGGAGACGATAGAGATCACAGCTAGCAGGAAGCTACATAAGCGTATTGCACTTGCTGGGGTCGTAGAGATTGATAGACTCGAGCGCCTGATACCGGTGCGATCTGTGATACGTGAACAAGCTGCATGGCGTAGTTCTTGGTATAAACCTGTTCCTAGAAAAATTAGTCAGATCGATAGTTTCGCTCAGGCAGCTGATGTTATTGGCTTAGAAATTGATGATGAGCGTGCACGTAAAACTAACATTGGGCAATTAGACCCGACAGAAAGATTTAAGTTGCGTGTTGTGTTAGCGCTAATGTCTACTCCTCGGGCATCATTAGTGCTTATTGACGATATTGATCAGGTGCGTAGCCAAGAAATACGAGATGAATTATTAGTATCTTTGCGCAATTTAAGTGCATATCTTCCGGTTGCCGTGATTTCTTCTAATTCTGATCGACTTGGCATTTGCGACCATAGTATTCGGATTGAAGATGATCAGGCTATCGTGGTTTCTTCTACACAGTCACGGCAAAAAAGCGGGGTAACAAAGCAATGAGTTTGTTTCATATTGGGTCAGAGCTACGCCGCTTTGGGCATGGTAAATTACCACCTCTTACTGCATTAGTGATTGTTCTTATTCCTTTGTTATTTGGTGGTCTATTCGTGTGGTCCTATTGGGATCCAGTGGGACGATTAAACAATATGCCAGTGGCAGTGGTGAATTCAGATGAAGGCACTACTGTTGCAGGAAGAGAAGTTCACGCTGGTGACCAGATTGTTTCTGCTCTATTGAATAATGACAAGGTTAATTTCATTGAAGTAGACGCCGATGATGCTAAAAAAGGCATTGATAATGGTACTTACTATTTTGGGATTGAATTACCAACAGACTTTTCGGCAGCAGCAGTAAGTGCAAACACTGAAACACCACATCAAGCGACGCTGAATGCCGTATATAACAATAACAATGGCTTTTTAGCAACTATGCTTGGTAACCAGGTAGTAGCACAGGTTTTGGCAACTATCAATGAGAATCTGGGTAGCCAGGTGGCGACACAACTGTTGGTTGGGTTTAATACCATTAATGGTGGGGTGCATGCGGCTGGAGCAGGAGCAACACAACTTTCTGAAGGAACAGGAGCCGCACGAGAAGGAAGTCAGCAATTAGCTCAGGGGAGTGGTTCACTGGAACAAGGCATTGCGCAAACCAATGATGGTGCTCATTCTCTTGCTGCTGGCGCAGGTGAATTAAGCGAAAATATCGCAAAGGCCAGTGCGGGTGCAGATCAGCTTGCTGATGGTTTGGCGCAACTGAATCAGGCCACAGAGGCATTAGGAAATGGTGCTGACCAAGTTTCTCGAGGTGTTAATCAGGTGACCGGAATTGCGAATCGTGCGCATACCACTCAAGAGCAGCTATTGGGCATGATCGTAAATTTATCGGCTCAACTACGTTCGACAGGAATACCTCAGGCAGTTGATCTCGCTAATCAAGCTGATGGGCTTGTTACCCAACTACGCAATAATGGTATAAGCGGTGCTATTATGTCACAGCTTGATCAACTTAGTGATGGTGCTCAGCAGGTCAATGAACAACTGACCAGTCCGGTATCAAAGTTCAGACAAGGAATGGATGCCGCAAACACTGGAGCACAGCAGTTAGCAACTGGTCTACATGAGCTTAACGACGGTTCTCAGCGTCTTGTCATTGGTGCAAATACTTTGGCAGATGGCACCAGCCGGTTGCTTGCTGGTTCTCAACAACTTACAGTGGGAGCTTCTCAGCTTAGTAGTGGTCTGGTGCAACTTGATGAAGGATCCGCTGAGCTAGCACTGAAATTGAATGAAAATGCGGATAAAATCCCCACGTTTTCTGCCGATAGGTTGGGAGCTGCAGCGCTTAATGTTACGACTCCCGTCGGAAAGCATATGCCAGGAGATAGTTTATCGCTTTTTGGTGAGGGACTGGCACCAATGTTTATTTGCATTGGTTTGTTTGTGGGAGGCACAGTGTGTTTTATGATTGTGCGACCACTCCAACGCCGCGCTATCGAGTCGTGTATCACACCCATTCGAGTCGCCTTGGCAAGTTATCTGCCGGCGGCGATCCTAGGATTAGCACAGGCAACAGTCGTATTTTTAGTACAACGGTTTTTCATTGGCCTACATGCTGCTCATGAATGGGCTTTATGGCTAGCGATGTGCGCGATATCGCTGACCTTTATGGCACTAGCTCAAGCATTGAACTCTATTTTTGGAGCCACTGTAGGGCGAGTGCTGTGCATTGGGTTTATGACGCTACAAGTTGTTTCCTCTGGTGGATTGTATCCACCAGAGACGCAACCAGCACCTTTGCGTTGGTTCCATACCTATGACCCCATGACCTATGGCGTTAATCTTTTGCGCCATGCTATCAATGGCGTCGACGGAATAGATGATTCGCGTGTAGTACAAGCTCTAGGAGCACTGGTGCTTATCTGGATTATTTGCTTTAGCGTCACGACTTTATCTGCGTTGCGTGAGCGGCAGATGAAGATAAAAGATCTGCACCCAGAAGTTGCTGTCTAATTATTGTTCGTGAGCATACATAACAAAAGCCTTGAGATATCTGCGTGGTATCCCAAGGCTTTTTCTAGGCTTTAACGACTATACAAGATAAAGAAAACGAAGATTATTTGTAGCCACCGTGTCCAAGGGTATCACAGCTGCTCATTTTTCCGCTCTTATAACCAGCTAAAAATGCTTCTTGACGCTGTTCAGAAGAACCGTGAGTAAAAGATTCAGGATTGATCTCTGTTCCTGAACGCTTCTGGATATTATCATCACCAACAGCTCGGGCAGCATTAATCGCATCTTTTACTTGATCATCAGTAATGGGCTCCAAAAAGGCATTGTCTCCTTTATCTGCATAATGAGCCCATACACCGCCATAGCAATCTGCTTGGAGTTCAATTTTTACGGCATTAGAGTCTTGACCTGGATTGTTGTAATCAGATAGCCCAAGGGTGCCTTCTAGATTTTGTACGTGATGTCCAAACTCATGCGCAACGATATATTCTTGTGCGAAAGGCGTGTTTTCGCCGCCAAATTTTCCTAATTCATCAAAGAAAGAAACGTCGAAATAAGCTGTTTGGTCGCTAGGGCAGTAGAACGGTCCTGTAGCTGAAGAGGCTTGCCCACACCCAGTAGCAATGCTGTTGCTGAAAATAGTAAGACCAGGTTTGGTGTATTCCACACCAGATTGCTGAGCCAATTGTTCTTCCCACATTTGATTAACACTCAGTCCAGTAAACTCAACACGGCAATCTGTGTTTTCATTTGCATCTGCACCAGTTTTACAGTGATCAAGTGTGCCGGCAGATTGCTGAGTTTGTCCACCGTCGGTTTGCCCACCAATCAATTGACCAAGGTCGCTAGGGTTACCTCCCATAAGGAGATAGAGCCCGACGAGAACTACTGTTCCTACACCTCCGCCAAGAGCAATTCGACCACCTGATCCGCCTGAACGTGCCAGATTTTCTGATTTCTCAATATCGCCACGAAAAGTCATAATGTTAATTTTTGCATAATTTTCCTGAAGACAAAAGAGATGGAGAGCTGCAGTCGAGTGCACAGGGCCACAGTGACAATAGAAAAGTAAGCCAAGTGAAAGACGAGTTTTGCTGTATGAAAAGATCAAAGATAACTTATTTGGGTATAGTTTTATGAAGAGCTACACGACAACAAAGCGGTAGATGAAAAATCAGATAAGTTGATAAGTCAGTTAATACGTCTAATACGTCTTAATACGTCTCGGAAGGAATTGATGTAGGTGCTTCGGACACATTATGCAGGTGATCTTAGAAAAGACATAGCTGGTCAAGAGGTTACTCTTACCGGTTGGGTTTCTCGTCGTCGAGATCATGGTGGTGTGATCTTTATTGATTTACGCGACTCATCTGGAATTGCACAGGTAGTTTTCCGCGATACAACCGTCGCAGAGCAAGCACATCAATTACGTAGCGAGTTTTGTATTAAGGTCACCGGTGTGGTGGAGCTTCGCCCTGAGGGGTCGGAAAATCCACAGCTTGCTTCTGGAGCTATTGAAGTCAATGCTACCGAGCTGGAAGTGCTCAATGAAGCAGCAGCCTTGCCTTTCCAGGTAGATGAATCTGCGCAGTCGGAAGTCGGCGAAGAAACACGACTAAAATATCGTTACTTGGATCTGCGCCGTCCAGTACAAAGCAATGCATTGAGATTGCGTTCGGCAGCCAATAAAGCAGCGCGTACTGTGTTGGACCGCCATAATTTTGTGGAAATTGAAACCCCAACGCTTACTCGATCCACTCCCGAAGGTGCTCGAGATTTCTTGGTTCCTGCTCGGCTGAAACCAGGCTCATGGTATGCACTACCGCAGTCACCACAGCTTTTTAAGCAATTGCTCATGGTTGCTGGTATGGAACGTTATTATCAGATTGCTCGTTGCTATCGTGATGAAGATTTCCGTGCTGACCGTCAACCAGAATTTACTCAGCTTGACGTAGAGATGAGCTTTGTCGATCAAGAAGATGTTATTGCGTTGGCAGAGGAAATCGTTGCAGAGCTGTGGAAACTCATTGGCTATGAGATTACCACTCCTATTCCACAGATCACCTATGCAGAAGCAATGCGGAAATATGGGTCTGATAAACCTGATCTTCGTTTCGCTATTGAAATTACAGAATGTACTGAGTTTTTTAAGGATACGAGTTTCCGAGTATTCCAAAATGAATATGTCGGTGCCATCGTTATGGAAGGTGGAGCGAGCCAGCCGCGTCGTCAGCTTGATGCTTGGCAAGAGTGGGCAAAGCAGCGTGGCGCTAAAGGTTTGGCATATATCCTCGTAGGCGAAGATGGCGAATTAACCGGTCCAGTTGCAAAGAACATTACTGAACAAGAACGAGCTGGTATTGCAGAGCACGTTGGCGCACAACCTGGTGACTGCATTTTCTTTGCTGCAGGTGATGCCAAGAGCTCTCGCGCCTTGCTTGGTGCAGCTCGTGGTGAGGTTGCACGTAAACTAGGTCTGATTAAAGAAGGTGATTGGGCATTCACCTGGGTCGTTGATGCACCGCTATTTGAGCCTGCAGCAGATGCAACCGCTTCTGGCGACGTCGCCTTGGGTAATTCCAAGTGGACCGCTGTGCACCATGCTTTTACGTCACCAAAACCAGAGTGGCTTGATAATTTTGAGCAGCACCCAGAGCAAGCGACTGCATATGCTTATGACATCGTATGTAATGGTAACGAAATTGGTGGTGGCTCTATTCGTATCCACCGCCCAGATGTCCAAGAACGTGTATTCCAAGTCATGGGTATTGCCGAAGAAGAAGCACGAGAAAAGTTTGGCTTCTTACTTGATGCTTTTGCATTTGGTGCACCTCCACATGGTGGTATCGCGTTTGGTTGGGATCGTATCGTGAGTCTGCTTGGTGGTTTTGACTCGATTCGTGATGTGATTGCATTCCCTAAATCAGGTGGCGGTGTGGATCCACTGACTGCTGCTCCAGCGCCTATTCCAGCGCAACAGCGCAAAGAAACGGGAGTAGATTTTAAGCCTAAAGCTGAGAAAGCCTAAAGGCTACAGCCGTACGATAGGTATTGTACGATTTGCTGGACAAAACCTTTCAGGTGTGTTCGCTCTAAGCGGATACACCTTTTAGCATTTATGTGAAGAAATAGGTGATTTCACTATCTAAAAGTTCTACACTGGACTACTGGATTTCTTTCGGTGCTCGGTCCCGGTCATCGAGAAAAGATCAGTGACTGAGCTTATAAGGAAGGAGCATGGTGCCTGTGGATATGAATGAGCACGATGAAGAATTAATCGTTGATGAGAGTTTCATTAACGATATCGTTACTAATGCACAAAAATTATTGTCGCAGCGCTTTGGCGGCAGCCAGAAGTTAACAGATATTCAGCTTTTATCTGGATCTGGTATTGCAGTAGTCATTCGTGCACGATTGGTAGCCTCCCCATTTATTCAGCAGCGTTCAGTAATTCTTAAACATATGCCTCTGACTGGATTGCTCTTCGATCATTCTGCTTTCTTAAGAGAAATTGTTGCATATCAATTCACCACTTCCTTACCAGAGGAGGCTCGTCCAGGACCTGTTTTGCTAGCGCATGACGTCGAGAAGCGTCTTATTGTTATTAGCGACTCTGGTGACGGAGATACTTTTGCACAATTATTGGATACTAAAGATGATCGCGTGCGTCTTTCTATTTTGCGGGATTTAGGGGAAGCAATTGGAAAAATGCATGCTGGAACAGCGGGTAAGGAACAGGATTTTGCTATTTTGCTTAATCGAATGCTGCTGAAACACAAAAATGTGCAAGAGATATATAAATATCGTGAGCGTGTTATCCTTTCTTCCATTCCGGTAGGTAAAAGTCTGCTTCAACGTGCTGGTATTCAGATACCTGAAGTGGTGGAGGAATATGCCCGCAGTGCACAGCATAGATTGACGGCGGGGCATCATCGTGGGTTTACCCCGTTTGACCTATCACCAGATAACATCATTGTTGCTAATAAAACGCATTTTCTTGACTATGAATCAGCTGGTTTTCGCGATTGCACTTTCGACGTTGCTTGCGTTATAGCTGGGTTTCCTCAATACTTGTCTTCCCGAAGCATCAGCGATGAAGAAGCAGATGTTTTCATTCAAGCATGGCTTAATGAAATTAGTGATACCTGGCCTCATACACGCGATCCTCAGTGGTTGAGTAATAGAATCATGAGCTCTTTATTGGGGTGGGCTTTATCTTCACTGACTATGATGCTCTTCCAAGTGGATCCAGAGTGGTACATCGATGATCTTGATTCTGTCTTAGCTCAAGAGAAAAAAGAATGTGAGAATGAACATGATAGTGAGACACTATGTGAGTTCTTTTCACCTATCACTGAACTGATATTTGGTGATCCGCATGACGTACCACATGATTTTTTGATGATTAGGCAGGATATACGAGAAACCTTTGAGGCAATCTATCGCTATGCAGTTCGTGGCAGGGACTTGCAGTTTGCGTCTGTAGCGCAATTTTCTGCAGAGGTAATCAAGTTTTTAGATGTAAAACAGACTTAGCTATATATGGTGACTGATGACTGAGCATGATTTATTTTCAGCTGATGCGCAACGTTCTACGTATGAACATGCGCCATTAGCGGCAAGAATGCGTCCACAAACTCTTGAGGAAGTCGTCGGGCAGCGCCATCTCTTAGGAGCTGGGCGCCCTTTGCGACGACTTATCGAAGGAGCAGGTGAAGCATCGGTTATTTTGTATGGGCCACCTGGTACTGGAAAAACCACACTTGCCTCGTTGATTAGTGCAACTACTGGGTATCAATTTGTAGGACTATCGGCACTTAGCTCTGGGGTAAAAGAAGTTCGCGCTGTTATCGATCAGGCACGTCGTGAGTTAATTGATAATAAAAAAACAGTTCTTTTTATTGATGAGGTGCATAGATTTTCTAAAACTCAACAGGATGCGTTGCTTGCCGCTGTAGAAAATAGAATTGTTCTTCTGGTAGCAGCTACCACGGAAAATCCTTCTTTCTCCGTGGTGGCACCATTGTTGTCTCGTTCGCTCATTCTTAATTTACATCCTCTTGATGATGCTGATATTACTGAAGTAATTGAGCGTGCAATTAAGAGTGAACGTGGATTGGCGAGTCGGATTAGTGTTACTGATGAAGCTATTGCACAACTTGTCTTGTTAGCATCTGGCGACGCACGTAGAGCACTGACGTATCTTGAAGCGGCTGCTGAAGCAGTTGCCGATGGTGGACAACTGACGCCACAAATCTTAAAAGAAAATATCGATCGTGCTATTGTGCGTTATGATCGCGATGGAGATCAGCATTATGACATCACAAGTGCATTTATCAAATCTATTCGAGGCTCTGATGTAGATGCGGCATTGCATTATCTCGCCAGGATGATTGAAGCAGGAGAAGATCCTCGCTTTATTGCGCGTCGGTTAATGGTACATGCTAGCGAGGATATCGGTATGGCAGATCCTCAAGCATTGACTATTGCTGTATCGGCAGCTCAGGCAGCACAGTTGCTGGGAATGCCCGAGGCAAGAATACCTTTGGCTCAAGCAACTATTCACCTAGCCACGGCACCTAAATCCAATGCAGTAGTGCGGGCAATCGACGCGGCCTTGAATGATGTGCGTTCTGGGCTTAATCCACCTGTACCGGCACATTTGCGTGATGGACATTATGCTGGTGCACAACGCTTGGGTAATGCTGTTGGCTATCGTTATCCGCATGATCATCCGTCGGGAGTGATAACCCAGCAATATATCCCACGAGAACTAGATAGTGCAGTCTATTATCAACCTACGGATCATGGTGTGGAGAAAAGGATTAGTGATTACCTGGGGAAATTGCGTCGGATAGTGCGCGGTAATACACGCTCTCAGTAGATCCATAGCGGTGTCAGGTTGAAAGTAGGTAAGTGGTGTCAAAGAGGGTAGAGTGTATGTGCGTAGTATGTCGTACTATGCGACAATAATCTCATAACTTAAATAGTGATAATGAAAAATAGTTGTTGCAGTGTCGCCTAGGGCGCTGCTGCTTGCCATTGTGTAGTTAGAAAGCAAAAGCGAGGAATACCATCGTGCAAACACACGAAATCAGAGAACGTTTTATTAACCACTTCGTTAAAAAAGGACATACTTTTGTCCCAAGTGCTTCTCTGATTTTAGATGACCCAAACTTACTATTCGTCAATGCTGGAATGGTGCCATTCAAGCCATATTTTTTGGGGCAGCAAACGCCACCTTTTGCTAATGGAACTGCCACTTCTATCCAAAAATGCGTGCGTACCTTAGACATTGATGAGGTAGGAATTACCACGCGCCACAACACATTCTTTCAGATGGCAGGTAATTTCTCCTTTGGTCAGTATTTCAAGCAAGGCGCTATTGAGAATGCCTGGTCATTATTGACGTCATCGGTAGCAGATGGTGGGTATGGGTTAGATCCAGAGCGATTGTGGGTAACGGTCTATCTTGACGACGATGAAGCTGCAGATATTTGGCATAACCATATTGGTGTCCCTACTGAGCGTATTCAACGGTTAGGGATGGCAGATAATTATTGGTCAATGGGTGTTCCGGGGCCATGCGGGCCGTGCTCAGAAATTTACTATGACCGCGGCAGTGCATATGGAAAAGAAGGCGGTCCTATTGCTGATGACAACCGCTACATGGAGATTTGGAATCTGGTCTTCATGGAAAACGAACGTGGTGAAGGCATTGGTAAAGATGATTTCCATATTCTTGGTCCGTTGCCGAAAAAGAACATTGATACTGGACTTGGCGTAGAACGTGTTGCGTGTATTTTGCAGAACGTAGAGAACGTATATGAGACAGATCTGTTACGTCCAGTTATTGATATAGCTGAGCAATTGACCAGCAGCGTGTATGGGAAAAACAACACGGATGATATCCGCTTCCGAGTGATTGCTGATCACTCACGTACTGCCATGATGCTTATTCTCGATGGCGTAACCCCTGGTAATGAAGGGCGCGGTTATATTCTGCGTCGTTTGTTGCGCAGAATTATTCGTTCTGCACGTTTGTTGGGTGCACAGGGACAAACCATGGAAAAGTTCATCAACACCATCATGGATACTATGACTCCGTCGTATCCGGAAATTGCAGATAATCGTGAGCGCATTATTCGTGTTGCTGTCACTGAAGAAAATGCATTCTTAAAAACACTAGAATCAGGTACATCTCTCTTTGAGCAAGCAGCGGCAGATATCAAGCAATCAGGTAAACGCACGATTGCTGGTTCTGATGCTTTTGCCCTCCATGACACGTATGGTTTCCCTATTGATTTGACTCTCGAAATGGCTTCTGAAGCTGGGCTATCTGTGGATCTTGATGGTTTTAATGACCTCATGGCACAGCAGAAAGCACGTGCGAAAGCAGATAATCGTGCGAAAAAACATGGTCATACTGATTTGTCAGTCTATCGGCAATGGGTGGATGAGAATCCAACGCAATTCAGCGGTTATGATGAATTAGAGTCAGAAGCAAAAATCATTGGTTTGCTTATCGACGGCAAGAAAGTTGATGAAGTACCTGAAGGTACTACGTCATCTGTTGAGGTTATTCTTGATCGTTCACCACTATATGCTGAGTCAGGTGGACAATTAGGTGATCGTGGTCAGATCACTATGTCTGGCAGTGTTGTCGAGATTGATGATGTGCAAAAAATTGCTAAGAAACTTTGGGTGCATAAAGCTCATGTAGTTTCTGGCGGCATGAGCGTTGGCGATGTAGTGCGTGCGAGCGTGGATACACAATGGCGCCATGCTGCACGCCAAGCGCATTCAGCTACTCATCTTATTCATGGTGCTTTGCGTCAGGTGCTCGGTTCTACTGCTGTTCAGGCAGGTTCTATGAATAAGCCAGGCTATTTGCGTTTCGATTTTAACTACACTGATGCATTAACCTCACAGCAACTAGAACAAATTGAGTTGCTCACTAATGAAGCCATCGATCGCGATTGGCAAGTCAATACTGTAGAAACTTCACTTGAAGAAGCTAAAGCGATGGGTGCTATGGCATTATTCGGGGAAAACTACGGTGACGTGGTGCGTGTAGTCGAAATCGGTGGACCATTTTCTATGGAATTATGTGGTGGTACCCACGTAGCGCATGCTTCACAGATTGGTCCTGTTAGCGTACTTAATGAGTCTTCTGTGGGTTCTGGTGTGCGTCGTATTGAAGCATATACTGGTCTTGATGCCATGCGTTATCTGGCTAAAGAACGTGTATTAGCAGAAAACCTTGCCACAATGTTAAAGACTCCTTCCTCGGATTTGCCAGAGCGCATTGAGCAGCTTGTGCATAAATTAAAAGAGGCAGAAAAAACTATTGAGGATATGCGTCGTGCGCAACTGCTTGCTGATTCAGCAAAGTTAAAGTCTCAGGCAATTCTCGTTAATGGTGTTGAAGTGGTATGCAGCCAACTACCTGATGGAGTATCTGCCCAGGATCTTCGTTCTATCGCAAGCGATCTGAAGAACTCTTTTGGCTCTAAAGAAGCAGTAGTGGTGCTCAGTAGTGTGGATTCTGAAAAAGTGCCTTTTGTGATTGCCGTTTCCCAAGCAGCAGTATCTCGTGGTCTTAAAGCTGGGGACTTAGTAAAACTTTTGGCCAGTTATGTTGCCGGTCGTGGTGGTGGTAAACCAGATATGGCTCAGGGAGCTGGTAGTGATGCTGCCGGCATAGATGCTGGATTTACCGCTATTAAGGATGCGATTGAGAATAATTAAGGAGAGTAGATGGGCTACGTCAATGCGGATACCCCTGGTCATAATGATCCAGGAGCGGGTCGACGTCTTGGCATTGACGTAGGAACTGTGCGGATTGGGGTGGCTGTTTCTGATCGAGATGCACGATTGGCTACTCCAGTAGAAACAGTTGCGAGAATTACTCATTACCGAGATCCTGATGGTGCAGATATTGATCGATTAATGGACTTGATTGATGAATATGCAGTAGTAGAAATTGTTATTGGTCTGCCGAGAGATCTCCAAGGTAATGGTTCTCGCAGCGTGCGTCATGCTAGAGAAATAGCGTTTCGACTGAAGCGGCGCTTAAAACAGCAAGGCAGATTTGTTGCTATAAGGTTTGCTGATGAACGTTTGACAACTGTTGTGGCATATAACGCTATGGCTGCGGTTGGTAGGAGTCATAAGAAAAGCAGAAACGTGATTGATCAAGCAGCTGCAGTAGAGATTTTGCAGTCTTGGTTAGATGCTCGACAGAGATATCAGCACGACCATGTGCACGATCATGACGATAATCTTGAATGTCATTGATTTATTCTGCGAATGTCTGTGTTTATCCGAGTAATGTTGTAATCATCTTGTAATCTTCTTTCAGAAACATTATTCAGAGTTTAGTGGTAAAACTTTATGTCACACTGCTAGCGCTTTGGAGATGCGGAAGGTTTGTTACGAAAATGCGGATGGAAAGCAAATACGTGAAACGTCGTCAAAGAGGTCTTGCAGTGTTATGCGCTGCGCTGGTGCTTTTAATCGGTGCGGTGATCTATATCGGAGTGCACTTTTTTAACCATGGTGAGTCGGATTATTCTGGTTCAGGCAACGGTACAGTCAAGTTGGTGCAAGTTGAAGAGGGATCAAGTCTTTCTGAGTTGGGGCCACAGCTGAGTAAAGACGGTATTGTTGCTTCTAATGACGCTTTTCAGAGTGCAGCTTTTAATAATCCTCGTGCTTCGCAGATTAAACCAGGATTTTATCGCCTTCAAGAGGAAATGAGTGCTGAAGCTGCAGTGAATGCTTTACTTGATGAGAAAAATCAAGTAGAAGTGCTCAATGTGCAGGGTGGCTCTACCTTAATGGACTCAAAAGTTGTTGGTGGAGATGTTCGCTATGGCATCTATACGCTTATTTCCCAAGTGACGTGTGCACAGGGGGCTGATAATTGTATTAGTGCACAATCTCTCCAGGATGTTGCAGCGCAAACCGATCCAGTAGAGCTGGGTGTACCAGAGTGGGCAATTGAAAAAGTCAAAGGACGTGGGAATGATCCGCGTAGACTTGAAGGGCTTATTGTTCCTGGTCAGTATGTTGTTGATCCATCTGCTAATGCCAAAGAAATTCTTAAAGATTTGATTCAGCGTTCCGCAAAGGAATTTGAGAAAACCGATATTGTTAATCGTGCTCAGGTGGTTAATCTTTCTCCTTATGACTTGTTGACTGCTGCCTCACTCATTGAGCGAGAGGCACCTGCTAATGATTTTGATAAGGTCGCACGCGTTATTCTTAATAGGTTAGCTGTTCCACAGCGCCTAGAGTTTGACTCTACAGTGAATTATGATTTGCCAGAACAAGAGGTGGCTACTACCGACGCAGATAGGGCGCGTTTGACCCCATGGAATACATACACCATGGATGGGTTACCAACCACGCCTATTGCCAGTGTCTCTGTCAAAGCTATTGAAGCTATGGAAAAGCCAGCAGAAGGGCAATGGCTCTACTTTGTTACTGTTGACAAGAACGGAACTACTGTTTTCAGTAATACCTTTGAGGAACATTTAGCGGCAATTCAACAATCTGCTGATAATGGAGTGTTAGACTCCAATCGTTAAATCAGGAGAGTCTTTTGCGCACACTGTTTCCTGAAAAAATCTAAAGAAAACGTCGGTGGAGATTTTTGCATACTCTACCGACGTATTCCTACATCTGATCTCTTATTAAAAAATGAGTATGTTCTTTCACAGGAACAATGAAGAAGGCGAGAACATGGGTGATATGCATAGAGTCGCAGTTCTTGGTTATCCCATCGAACATTCTTTGTCGCCTATTGTGCATAATGCTGGCTATGCTGCTCTTGGCTTAAAGAATTGGCACTACGATCGCTATGAATGTACAGCAGAACAATTGCCTGGGTTAGTGCATTCACTTTCTGATAGTTATCAGGGCTTTTCAGTAACGATGCCAGCAAAATTTGCGGCTTTATCGTTTGCAAACACTGTAAGTAATCGTGCACAAGAAATCGGTTCTGCTAATACGCTGGTAGCTACAGAAAACTTAGGATGGTATGCAGATAATACTGATTGCGAAGGTATCATAGGAAGCCTTGAACAATTAGGGATTACTCGATTTTCTCCAGGCGACAGGGCAGTAGTTATTGGTGGCGGTGGTACTGCGCGCCCCACATTATGGGCATTAGCTCAGCTTGGTATCAATGATGTGGCGGTGATTAATCGAAGTGATAAAACTGCGGAACTTCTTCCTTTGGTTGAGCGTAGTGCAACAAAATTTAATATGCATTCTTATGATGAGGATTTAGGGAAAATATGTTCTGGGAGCAGTGTCATTATTTCTACTGTTCCTTCTGCTGTTGTCGCTCGATATGCACCGCAGATTGTTCATGCTCCGCTTATCGACGTTATCTATGATCCAGCGCCTACTCCTTTACAAGAACTTGCCTATGAGAGAGCAATTCCTGCAGTTGGTGGTCATGTTATGTTAGCGTATCAAGCCTATAGTCAATTTGAGCTTTTTACGGGGCAGCAAGCTCCACGGGAAGTTATGTTTCAAGCACTAGAACAAGCATTGGGATTGCGCTAACATGAGAGCACTCCATTTGTAATGGAACATCGGAAAAATTAATACAGGGGTGGGGGATATGTTATGCGTTATCAGTATTGGTGGCTTATTAGCACTAGTATGGGCACTGCTTTGCAAAGAAGATATACGTCAGCACAGGCTTGCGCACCGCTATACCTGTTGGAGCGCTGTGTTATCTGTAGCGCTCATATATGTGGTTATGCCTACAGCAATGGGTTATGCGGTGTTTAATGCTCTAGCATGGACTATTGTTTATCTACTCATTGCTATCGCTACAGGAGGATTAGGTGGCGGAGATATTCGGCTTGCAGTAAGTACCGGTATGGTAATTACATTGAGTGGGTATAAAGAGTTTTTACGAGTCGACTTACTTTTCCATATCAAAAACCTGATTATGGCAATTGCATTAGCCAATGCAATATCTATTGTGGTTTTTCTCATACGGCGTTGCTTTGGTGCAAGGACATCGAGTGTAGCGCATGGTCCAGCGATGATCGGAGCAACTATTGTCATAGTGCTAGGGCATCTATGCCTATGAATACATCTAGCTGTGTGCTGTTAAAGAAAGATATAGGGGATAAGGCGGGGGTAAAAATAGATATTGAGCACTTTCATGTAATAATTGCCTTTATGCTTCGTTGGACTACTGCAGGAGAATCTCACGGTCAAGCATTGGTGAGCATGATTGAACATATGCCCGCCGGTGTACCAATTACTCGGGAAGAAATTTCTTTCCAGCTAGCTCGTCGTCGTCTTGGGTACGGCAGAGGTGCACGAATGAAATTTGAGGCAGATGAGGTAACGCTTCTTGGTGGTATTCGACACGGAAAAACGCTAGGCAGTCCTATTGCCATTATGATTGGCAACACCGAATGGCCTAAATGGACAACAATCATGTCCGCTGACCCTCTTGATCTTGAGGATCCAGAAGTAGCAGCAGCTATGCAGTCAGGTCGGGGTGCTCAGCTTAAACGACCACGACCAGGGCATGCTGACTTTGCTGGAATGCTGAAATACGATTTTGCAGAAGCGCGCCCTGTTCTCGAACGCTCCTCAGCAAGGGAAACAGCTGCACGTGTTGCTGCAGCAACGGTGGCACGTGCTTTTTTAAGAGAAACTCTAGGTGTTGAGGTATTATCTCACGTTATTTCCATAGGGCGTTCCACACCTTATCATGGTGTATCACCTACTTTCGCTGATCTCGATAGCATTGATGCATCTCCGGTGCGTTGCTTTGATAAAGAAGCTGAGCAGTCCATGATTGCTGAAATTGAATCAGCAAAGAAGAGTGGTGATACTCTTGGCGGAATTATTGAAGTGATTGTTGATGGACTACCTATTGGACTAGGGTCGCACATATCTGCTGATGATCGTCTGGATGGGCAACTTGCGGCTGCTTTGATGAGCATTCAAGCGATCAAGGGTGTGGAAATTGGCGACGGTTTTGCTGAAGCTACTCGACGTGGCTCAGAGGCACATGACGAGATTATTCGTGATAACGACGGAAAAATAATTCGCGAAACAAATCGTGCTGGTGGTTTGGAAGGCGGAATGACAAATGGCGAGTCATTACGTATCCGAGCAGCGATGAAACCGATTTCAACGGTACCTCGTGCACTCAAATCTATTGATATGCACACTGGTGCTGCTGCAACAGCAATTCACCAGCGCTCAGATGTAGTTGCTGTTCCTGCTGCTGGTGTTGTTGCAGAGGCGATGGTGGCATTGGTGCTTGCACGAGCTGTTTTGCAAAAGTTTGGTGGGGATAGTCTGGGGGAAACAAAGAGAAACATAGATTCTTACCAACAATATATTGACACACGCTTGCGGTTTGAGGCTTAAAGAATATCAGAGTAGGTGGTGCATAGTGACTGATGTAGAGACTGTAACAGAAGAAAATACACAAGAAATCACAAGAGACGACACACAAAAAGTAGAGCAAACTGATGGTGCAAAAGCACAATATGCAATGAGTGCTCCGATTGTTACTCGTCCTATTGTGGTGCTTGTAGGTCCACCTGGGGCGGGAAAAAGCACAGTGGGTCGTCGTTTAGCACGAGCCTTGCATAAAGAAACCGTTGATACTGATACGTTGATCGAACAGAAATATGGCAAAAAGTGCGGAGAGGTTTTTCATGAACTAGGTGAAGAAAAGTTCCGAGAAGTCGAGGCACAATGTGTGCAAGAGGCATTGCGTAGCGATGGTGTTGTGAGCCTTGGTGGTGGAGCTGTTATAACAGAAGCGACGCGGCAATTACTCAAAAGCCATGTAGTTGTGTGGATAGATATCACTGCTGAAGAGGGTGTGCGTCGGACGCTTTCAGGAACCAATCGACCGATTTTGCAAGCTAATGATCCGATTAGCCATTATCGTGAACTGTTGAAAGAGCGTAGGGCATTTTACCGGGAGGTGTCTCGGTTTAGAGTTCATTCTGATCGTCGCGGACCACAGAAAGTGGTAGCTGATATTCTTGGTTTCATTGAAACTGGGCAGTAATGAAGCGGGTAATGAATAAGCGGTGCATTAACGAGAAGATCGCTTATAGCTGAGGAGTACAGAAAAATGGTTGAGGACATAACACGCGTTGAAGTTCGTGGACAATCGCCTTATGCAGTAAGCATTGGGCGCGGATTAGAACGAACAATTATTGATTTTATTCGTGCTTTGGAAGTACAGCGCGTCGCGATTATTACTCAGCCAGCTGTGCGTAGTCATGCAGATAATTTGGCTAGAAAATGTGCCGAGGCTGGAATCATTGCTGTGGTGATGGGGGTTCCAGACGCAGAAGCGGGGAAGACGTTAGAAATAGCGGGACAGTGTTGGAATACTCTCGGACAGCATTCTTTCACCCGTAATGATGCTGTCATTGGTTTTGGCGGTGGTGCGGTCACCGACCTTGCTGGGTTTGTCGCTTCAGCTTGGATGCGTGGTATCAAGGTTATTCATGTTCCTACCACCTTATTAGCCATGGTTGATGCTTCTGTAGGTGGAAAAACTGGCGTCAATACTATGACCGGGAAAAATCTTGTGGGGACTTTCCACGAACCCAGTGCAGTATTTATTGATTTAGATTTTCTTGATCAGCTGCCTAAAGAAGAAATTATTGCTGGTTCTGCTGAAATTATTAAAACGGGTTTTATAGCTGATCCGGTCATCATTGATCACTATGAACACAGTAATTCTTCATGCCTTGACCCACGAGGACTATTGCCTGAATTGATTATGCGCTCCGTAAAAGTAAAAGCACAGGTAGTGAGCCAAGATTTAACTGAATCTTCGTTAAGAGAAATCTTGAATTATGGTCATACTTTTGGGCATGCAGTTGAGCGCTGTGAAGACTATACATGGCGGCACGGACAAGCAGTGGCAGTGGGCATGATGTTTATCGCTCACTTGGCTTTCAACCGGGGCATAATTTCTGCTGAATTATTAGACTTACATCGCAGAATTCTGGATTCAATAGGTTTAGCAACAAGCTATAGTGCCTCAGAGTGGGATGATCTTTTCGTCGCAATGCGTCATGATAAAAAGAATCGTACGGGGCGTATTCGTTTTGTTGCTATTAACGATATTGCTGATCCCATGCGTATTGAGGATGCTACAGAGGAAGAAATGCGTGCAGCATATGAAGCAATCTCAGGTACTGCTAGTACAGAAAGTAAATGACAATGCATATCTTGGTGCTTAATGGTCCTAATCTTGATCGTCTTGGGAAAAGACAGCCAGACATTTATGGCACAACTACCTTGCGTGATTTAGAAACACTGATTCATGGTAAAGCTCAAGAGCTAGGAGTTTCCGTAGAAACTCGTCAATCCAATCATGAAGGCGAACTGATTGAATGGGTGCATGAAGCTGCTGATAAAAATTGGGCAGTAGTGATTAACCCCGGTGGTTTTACCCATACTTCAGTAGCGTTGCGAGATGCCCTTGCAGAAGTAAGCGATGGTGTGGGTTTTATTGAGGTACACATATCGAATGTTCATGCCAGAGAGCCTTTTAGACATCATAGCTATTTATCACCTATCGCTCTGGGCGTGATTGCTGGTTTGGGTACAGCTGGGTATCTTTATGCTTTAGAGCACTTCTCTGGCACGCTACAATAGCAGTGACAGCTTCATCGTTTACGCATTTTGCTGGAAAGGAAACTCGAAGATAATGGCTCTTTCTGATACTCGATTTGCAAATCGACGACGTAACCTAGCAGCAACATTAGCTGGACAGCGAGTAGACATGATGCTGGTTACGCATCTGACTCATGTGGCATACCTTTCTGGTTTTTCCGGGTCTAATGGTTCGTTAATTTTGGCGAAAGACTTATCTGCACAAGTAGCTACTGATGGTCGCTATGTGACTCAGATAGCAGAGGAAGTACCAGATCTTGAGTGCGTGGAAGCTAGAGATACTGCTGTGGAATTGCTCAAGCAAGTAACCGGATCTCGTCGCGTAGGTTTTGAGGCTGATTATGTGTCTGTGGCAGAACTGGAAAAACTCCAGTCTGCCGTGGGGGAAGATATTACTTTGGTGCCAGTACGTGGGGTCATTGAGAAAATCCGGAGTGTCAAGGATCCTCAGGAACTTGATGGCCTTAGAGCAATCGCAGATCTAGCTAATAGTGCTCTACAAGAGCTTATCGACGCGGGTGAATTAGCAGTTGGGCGTAAAGAATCTGATGTTGCAGCAGATTTGGAGTACCGGATGCGTCGAAAAGGTGCGCAACGCCCAAGTTTTGATACCATCGTTGCTTCTGGTCCTAATTCTGCTAAACCGCATCATGGTGCGTCAGATCGAGTTATCCAAGCAGGTGATTTTGTCACCATTGATTTTGGTGCTCATGCACATGGTTTTAATTCGGATACTACAAGAACGTTCATCATGGGACATGCTACTGATTTCACTCGTGAAATTTATGATGTGGTATTACGTGCACAACAAGCAGGTTGTGCAGCTGCTGTGGCAGGTACTGCCTTAGCTGATGTTGATAAGGCATGTCGCGATATTATTACCGACGCGGGTTATGGTGAATATTTTGTTCATTCAACGGGTCATGGTGTGGGCTTAGATCTGCATGAAGCACCGTATGCTGCTCGAGGGGCAAGTGGTGTGCTAGAAGAAAATATGACATTGACGATTGAACCTGGGATATATATCCCTGGTAAGGGTGGGGTGCGTATTGAGGATACGCTCATCATTACATCAGGACAGCCAGAGAATCTTACGAATAGTTTGAGTAAAGAGTTTCAGGTTATTGGGTAGCCGCCCACGCCTAGCCGAGGCGAAACTGCGTTTAAGGTAGGAATCTGCTAACATTAGTTTGTTTTATGCACTCTGTGCATAATCGGTACTGATATTCATGATGCCAAATACTATAAGGAAGTTTTCTCGTGGCAACCACTGCTGATTTCAAGAATGGTCTTGTACTTAAGATTGATAATAAGCTACAGCAAATTATTGAGTTTCAACACGTAAAACCTGGTAAAGGTCCTGCTTTTGTACGTACCAAGCTCAAAGATGTGGTGTCAGGCAAAGTAACTGATAAAACATTCAACGCTGGTGTCAAGGTAGAAACAGCAACTGTTGATCGACGTGATATGAGTTACCTCTATAATGATGGATCTTCTTATGTCGTTATGGATGCTAAGACTTATGAGCAGCACGAACTTGCACCTCATCTTTTTGGTGATGCAGCAAAGTTCCTTCTGGAAAACACCACCGTTCAAGTTTCTTTCCATGAAGGTGAGCCACTATTTGCTGAGTTGCCTATTTCTTTGGATCTTCGTATCGAGCACACAGATCCAGGTTTGCAAGGGGATCGTTCTACCGGTGGTACTAAACCAGCTACTCTAGAAACTGGCGCTGAGATTCAAGTTCCATTGTTCATTGAGACTGGAAACATCGTAAAAGTTGATACGCGCGATGGCTCGTATATCTCTCGCGTCAATAACTAATCTCAACTCTGTGCACCATACTGGTGCACACGTTTCTATCCAAATAATTGAGGTCTGAGAATATTCCAGTGGAAGAAAAAAACAAAAAGGCTGGTGCTGCTGCACGTAATTTTAAGCGTCATGGATCACGCTATAAAGCACGTCGTCGTGCGGTGGAGATTTTGTTCGAGGCAGAAACTCGCGACGTAGATCCAGTTGCTATTGTGGCAGAACGGGTAGAGCTTGCTAAAGATCTCGACAATGCTGTCGCCCCTATTGCCGACTATACGCAGGTAATTGTGCAGGGAGTGGCCGAGGAACTCGATCGCATAGATGAGACAATTGCTGCGCATTTGAGCAATGAATGGGAATTAAGTCGTATCCCTGGCGTCGATAGAGCAGTGTTGCGTGTTGCACTTTGGGAGATGCTCTTTAATGAAGATGTCCCTCTGAAAGCGGCGCTTGTTGACGCAGTGGAACTTGCTTCGCAGTATTCGATCGATTCGGCACCAGACTATATTAATGGTTTGTTGGATACGATCATGAATAATATCGAAGAGGTTCGCTCCAGAGCACAAGAAGAAACACGAGACGGAGATGATGGAGAATCTCATGCGTCAAGTGATTCTGTAGACACTGATCTCGCTCATCTAGAGTTGGACGATAGCACTGTGTCGGCTGATGATGAAACGGCAGTGTCACAAGAAAGTGAGACTCCTGCTGCATCTGAATCAGAGAACTCCCTATGACGTGTTCTTGCTTAACGACGTGATCAATAGGCTATGAGTGGTTTCATAGCCTATTGATTTATTTTTGTGCGCTATAAAGTTGTTCGGTGCCTAACTCATGGGTAAGGGCAAGGTCGATCGTCGGATAGCGGAAAGTATGGTTGAGCTCTGTGAGTTTTTTGGACGTGGTTTTACTGTGGGAGAAAAACGACTTATCCCACGCAGTTGTACGGAATAGTGATTGAGGATTAAAGGCAGCAAAGGTAGGAAACGGAAGTTTGGCTGATTGCTTTACTGTGTGGCCTAAGTGCTGTACCAGTTGCTTTATCTGTATATTCTCTGGGCTTGATGCGTCAAGAATGCCTGAAATACTCTCATCAAGGATTACTCGCACATAGATATCAGTGAGGTCATCCATACTAATCCAAGAGAACCATGTTTCGTTGTTCATCAGTCGACTTCCTACGCCTAGACCTGCGGAAAACAGAGTTTTTAGTAGCGGAACAATGCCATGAGCACCACTGACGACAGTACTGCTGCTCACATAGGTTATGCGCATTGATTCCCTAGAATACTGAGAAAGGTAGTGTTGTAAGGCTTCTGGTTCAGTATGCGAATGATCAGCAATGATGACATTGGTGCAGCCATGCGCATGAGCATTATTGATCAGTAGCTCAGTTGCCTCATGCGATGTGGTATTTGTGGCATTTTTCTTTGGCTGTTGCGTAGCAAGATGGACTAAGACATCAACGCCTGTTAACAGATCATGTGCTGGACTATGAGGAGTCCAACAGCGATGTTCATTGCCGAGATCATGGGTATTGTGCTTTTTCTGATACTCGTTAAGCTCAATGACGTGATGACCAAGAGTATTTAACTGGGCAGCGAGTGCTCGCCCAAGCGTAGTTGTTGCTCCCGTGAGTGCAATGCGTAGTGGTAATCTGATGGCATCAGAGCATAAGAGTGGTATCTTTGTGCCAAAGAGCATATGAAAACGTTGTGCAGCAGTAATATCCTGAATGAGCTGGTGCTGTCGGTAAGCAAGGTAAGCAGTTATAGAGCGTAGGGGGAGTCTCGTCGATATAGTGTCGGTAATTTTTGTCGTCGGGAGTTGTTTTGTTTGCGTTGCGGAGGAATCGCTTGTGGCAAAAACATGGGTATGCCGCCAATGGGATAGGTGTCGAATAGGGGATGTTGTACACACATCACTAAAACAGTATCCCGATAGATAACCAGAAAGATCATAACGAGACTGCCACTTCAGACCGGCAGGAAGGTGATAGACAACAGTACCAGTAGATAAGGATGGGGTAATGCTATGGGGTGTGAAAGGATAAAAGCGGGGCATGAGCCTTGTTATGGCACCAGGTGCAGTATGCCATTGCCAAATAACATTGCGTTCCGCCGGCACATTATGGCTTATGCTATGCTCCATAAGTTTTCTCCTAAAAAGTTCTTTGGTCATAGTCTAGTATTTTTGCCCTGGTTTTCTACTGCCTTTGGGGATCTTTGTGCTCCTTTAGACGTCTTTGCGTATTAGGGAGCAGTTTTGTGCAAACAATGAAGCACGAGGAGCATGAATTCAGATAAGAGATTACACGTAGGTATGTATAGTGCTAGACTCAGAAAGTGATCTTGAACGCTCATATGTGAAGTGATGAGTTACGAGCTGTCATCAATATGAGTGATTCAGATACAGAGAAAATATCCTTTAACAGACCGCACTGAGAGGCGGGAAAGGAAACATATGCTTGATTCTTCGGTAGAAACTGTGCAGTTACTATCTGGTGAAGATGTGTCGCGCACTATTGCACGTATGGCTCATCAGATTATTGAGAAAACTGCTTTTGATGCTCCCGACGCTCCTCCAATTATTTTGCTGGGCATTCCTTCAGGGGGAGTGCCATTAGCACAGCGTTTAGCTGAGAAAATCACTGAGTTTAGTTCTCGGGAAATACCAGTAGGTTCCATTGACATCACACTCTATCGTGATGATCTTCGTGCGAAACCACATCGTGCTTTGCAGCCAACTAATATCCCTGCATCAGGAATAGATGGGGTGACTGTTATTTTGGTCGATGATGTGCTGTTTTCTGGACGCACAATCAGAGCTGCATTGGATGCTTTGCGTGATATTGGTAGACCAGAGCAAGTGCAGCTTGCTGTTTTGGTTGATCGAGGTCACCGACAGTTACCTATTCGTGCTGATTATGTTGGTAAAAATTTGCCTACGTCACGTCATGAAGATGTAAAAGTTCTCAGCAGCAGTATTGACGGCGAAGACGCTGTTGTTCTTACGAAGAGAGGTTAGCAATGAAGCATCTGCTTTCTATTGCGGATTTAAGTAAAGACGAGATTATTGCTCTTATGGATGAAGCTGATCGTTTTCGAGAGGCTTTAGCTGGTAGGGAATTAAAAAAACTACCTACGTTACGTGGTCGAACAATTTTTACACTTTTCTATGAGAACTCTACCCGTACGCGTTCTTCCTTTGAGACTGCCGGTAAATGGATGAGTGCTGATGTGATTAACATTTCTGCGTCTTCGTCGTCAGTGAAAAAGGGTGAATCTCTTAAAGACACTGGTTTGACTTTGAGTGCGATTGGTGCTGACGCAATCATTATCCGCCATCCTTCTTCGGGTGCTGCACAGCAATTGGCGCGCTGGGTGGCTCCCAATGGTCAGGGACCGAGCGTTATTAATGCTGGTGATGGTTCTCATCAGCATCCGACACAAGCATTGCTTGATGCAGTAACAATGCGGCAGCGCTTAGGCACCATTGAAGGGAAAAAAGTTGTGATTGTAGGCGATTGTTTACATTCACGAGTTGTTCGCTCAAATGTTGATGTATTGAGTAAACTTGGCGCTGATGTTGTTCTTGTCGCACCTCCGACGCTCTTACCACCTGGTATTGAAACGTGGCAGGTGCGTTTTTCTTATGACATGGATGCAGAGATAGATGATGCTGATGTGGTCATAATGCTGCGCGTACAGCAAGAGCGTATGAATGGTGGTTTTTTCCCATCACATAGAGAATATGCGACGCTGTATTCTATGAGCGAAGCTCGTGAAGCACGCCTAAAAGATGAGGCAATTATTATGCACCCAGGGCCTATGTTGCGTGGTATGGAAATTAATTTTTCTGTTGCAGACGCAGATCGAACAGCAATTCTCCAGCAGGTCAGTAATGGTGTTCATGCACGTATGGCGGTGTTGTTTAGCTTGCTTGCTAATTCTCAAACCCCAGGGTTTTAGCAGTGGAGAAACAGAATAAAGGACAACAGATAATGAATGATATTTCTCAAAGCTATCCTTCCACTGGTCAATTAGCACCAGCATATGATGGCACAGTTCTGATAAAGAACACTCGTATTTATGGTCAAGGAAAACCAGTGAATGTACTCATTACTAATGGAGTCATTACTGATATCGATAGTCACGTTGATCACGCCGATAAAATCATTGATGCCAAAGAGGGTGTCTTATTACCAGGTTTGGTAGATATGCATGTTCACTTACGTGAGCCTGGTAGAGAAGATACAGAAACAATTGCTACGGGTTCTTTAGCGGCAGCACGTGGTGGTTTTACTGCTGTGTTTACTATGGCTAATACCCAACCAGTGCTTGATCAGCCAGTAATTGCAGAGTCAGTATGGTACAAGGGGCAGAACATTGGACTATGCGACGTGCATCCTGTAGGTTCAATCACCAAAGATCTTGCTGGTAAAGAACTTACTGAGTTCGGTATGCTTGCGCGTAGTGACGCAAAAGTACGAATGTTCTCTGACGATGGAAAATGCGTAGACAATCCATTGATTATGCGTCGCGCTATTGAGTATGCCAAAGGTTTGGATGTGCTTTTGGCACAGCATTGCGAGGATTCTCGGCTTACTGAAGGTGCGGTGGCTCATGAAGGTCCTCATGCAGCACGTCTTGGATTGCGTGGATGGCCACGGGTGGCAGAGGAGTCGATTATTGCTCGTGATGCTATTTTGGCACGTGATTATGGTAATCGCATTCATATTTGTCATGCTTCCACTCAAGGAAGTGTCGAATTGCTGAAGTGGGCCAAGCAACAAGGCATTCCGATGAGTGCAGAAGTGACCCCACATCACCTTTTGCTTGACGACGAAAGACTCAGTGATTACGACGGCGTTAATCGTGTCAATCCACCGCTGCGTGAGCATAGTGATGTCATTGCTTTGCAAGAAGGACTACTTGAGGGGTGGATTGATTGCGTCGCTACTGATCATGCACCACATGGCAGTGAAGACAAATGTTGTGAGTTTGAGAATGCTAAGCCAGGAATGTTGGGATTAGAGACTTCTTTGGCAGTTATTGCGGAAGTTTTTGTCAAAAGCGGTAGGGCGGATTGGCGCTTTGTTGCCAAAGTAATGAGTGAAAATCCTGCTAAAATCGTGCGTTTGCCTGGTCATGGTCGTCCTATTCTTCCAGGAGAACCAGCTAATTTATGCATTGTGGATCCTGATTATTCGTGGCAGGTTGATGGGAAGAAGCTGGCGTCGAAAGCAAGTAATACTCCTTATGAAGGAATGTCATTTAGTACAAAGGTGACGGCAACAATTTTGCGTGGACACATTACTCATCATGTGGACGTGTAAGTGGCGGGTTACCCAAAAAGGAAATAATATAATTATTCAACTGCATATTATGTCTATATAATGTGTATTAACGCAGGAGAAAGGTGACGCAGTGACGTCCACTACACGATCTAAGGCTATTTTGGTTTTAGCTGATGGTAAAACATTTCACGGATTTAGCTTTGGCGCGACTGGTACTACTTTGGGTGAAGCCGTATTCAGCACCGCAATGACTGGCTATCAAGAAACACTGACTGACCCGTCGTATCACCGACAAATCGTAGTCGCAACTGCACCACAAATAGGTAATACCGGTTGGAATGATGAGGATAGTGAATCCCAAGGGGACAAAATCTGGGTCGCAGGTTTTGCTATTCGTGATCTCTCGGCACGGGTATCAAATTGGCGTGCGCAACGCAGTCTGGAAGATGAGATGATTGCTCAAGGGATTATCGGTATTTCTGGTATTGATACTCGGGCTTTGGTGCGCAGATTACGCAATTTTGGTTCCATTCCTGCAGGCATCTTTTCTGGTGAGCAAGCGCACAAGCCAGTAGAAGAATTAGTTGATATTGTGAAAAATCAGCAGCCAATGGCAGGCGCAGATTTGGCAAAAGAAGTGTCTACCACGCAGCCATACACAGTAGAAGCTGAGGGAGAACATCAGTACACTGTCGTAGCCTATGACATGGGAATCAAAACAAACACACCACGTAACTTTGCACAACGTGGCATTCGCACTATTGTCGTTCCTGCAAATACGCCATACGCGCAGATTGCGCAATATAATCCGGATGGCGTATTCATCTCTAATGGTCCAGGAGATCCAGCAACTGCCGACGAGATGGTAGCAATTGTGCAGGAAATTTTATCCCAACAGATTCCATTGTTTGGTATTTGTTTCGGCAATCAAATCCTTGGTCGGGCATTAGGGCTTAAGACGTACAAGATGAAGTTTGGTCATCGAGGAATTAATGTTCCTGTGCTCAATCATGTGACGGGAAAAATTGATATTACAGCGCAGAATCATGGTTTTGCTTTAGTTGGGGAAGCGGGCGATGTTTTCGATACGCCTTTTGGCAAAGCGCAGGTAACACATACCTGTCTTAATGATGGCACAGTAGAAGGTGTTGCTTTGTTGAGTGGATTGGCTTATTCGGTTCAATATCATCCTGAAGCTGCGGCAGGACCGCATGATGCTAATCCATTGTTCGATCAATTTTTTGACCTGCTTCGTGTTCATAAAGAACAAAGTGCCTCGCAGCAGAAATCACAAAGCTAAACCAACCAGGAGGAAAGAAAATGCCAAAGCGCAATGATATTAACCACGTCCTGGTTATTGGATCAGGACCTATTGTTATTGGTCAAGCCTGTGAGTTTGATTATTCGGGAACTCAGGCGTGTCGTGTGCTTAAAGAAGAAGGATTAAGGGTCACACTGATTAATTCTAATCCAGCAACGATTATGACTGATCCCGAGTTTGCTGATCATACTTATGTTGAGCCAATTCAACCAGAATATATTGAAAAGATCTTTGAGAAAGAGCAAGAACAAGGACATCCCATTGACGCTGTTCTTGCGACGTTGGGTGGGCAAACAGCACTCAACGCTGCTATCGCATTGGATCGTCGAGGCAGCTTAAAAAAGTATGGCGTTGAACTCATTGGTGCGGACATTGACGCAATTGAACGAGGTGAAGATCGCCAAAAGTTTAAGGACATCGTCGCCAAAATTGGCGGTGAATCTGCGCGTTCACGAGTCTGTCATAGCATGGAAGAAGTGCGAGAAGCTGTTGCAGAACTTGGCTTACCTGTTGTAGTTCGTCCTTCATTTACTATGGGTGGTCTTGGTTCGGGGCTTGCCTTTACTGATGCTGATCTAGAACGTATTGCTGGTGGCGGATTAGCCGCATCACCTGAGGCGAATGTGCTCATTGAGGAGTCGATTCTTGGCTGGAAAGAATATGAACTAGAGCTTATGCGTGATGGGGCAGATAATGTTGTAGTTATTTGCTCTATCGAAAACGTCGACGCGCTCGGTGTCCATACAGGTGATTCTGTTACCGTGGCACCTGCAATGACCCTAACCGATCGTGAATACCAAAAGATGCGCGATCAAGGTATAGCGATTATCCGGGAAGTGGGTGTAGATACGGGCGGATGCAATATCCAATTTGCACTTAATCCACATGATGGTCGTCTGATTACCATCGAAATGAATCCTCGAGTATCTCGTTCGTCTGCGCTGGCGTCGAAAGCAACTGGTTTCCCTATTGCGAAAATCGCGGCAAAACTTGCCATTGGGTACACTCTCGATGAGATTACTAATGACATTACTGGTACAACGCCTGCGGCGTTTGAGCCGACTCTTGATTATGTCGTCGTTAAGGCGCCACGCTTTGCCTTCGAGAAATTTGTTGGCGCGGACGACACCCTCACTACCACTATGAAGTCGGTTGGTGAGGCAATGAGTCTGGGACGTAACTATGTGAGTGCACTTTCTAAAGTTATGCGTTCCCTAGAGAATAAACAGAATGGTTTTTGGACCGTAGCTGATGAGGATTTTGCAGGCGATCGTGCTCATGATGTCCAAGCAGTGCTGGAAGATCTCAAGCGTCCTACTGAAGGGCGAATGTATGATGCTGAATTAGCATTACGGTTGGGTGCTAGTGTTGATCAAGTACACCAAGCATCAGGAATTGACCCTTGGTTCTTGGAAGAGCTACATACCCTTGTTAGATTTAGGGAAGAGCTTATTGGCGCAGAAAAAATTGATGCAGACATCATGCGTCGCGCAAAGTTTTTTGGTTTGTCTGATCATCAAATTTCGATTCTGCGTCCAGAATTAGGTGATGAAGAAGCTGTACGTCAATTGAGGTGGGAGTGGGATATCCATCCTGTCTTTAAGACGGTGGATACGTGTGCCGCGGAATTCGAGGCAACTACGCCATATCACTACAGCAGTTACGAACTGGATCCTGCTGCGGAATCTGAGGTGCGTGAGCAAAAAGAAAAAGAGAAAATCATTATTCTTGGCTCGGGTCCTAACCGTATTGGTCAAGGTATCGAGTTTGATTACTCGTGTGTTCATGCAGCCTTAGAATTATCTCGTGTTGGCTATGAGACTGTGATGGTCAACTGCAATCCAGAGACTGTATCTACTGACTATGACACAGCTGATCGTCTCTATTTTGAGCCACTCACTTTCGAGGACGTCATGGAAGTCTATCGGGCAGAATCTATTTCTGGCACGGTGGCAGGTGTTATTGTTCAGCTCGGTGGCCAGACACCACTACGTCTTGCAGCACGTCTGAAAGCAGCAGGGGTTCCAGTGATTGGAACGTCACCAGAAGCTATCGATTTGGCAGAAGATCGTGGTGAGTTCGGTGAGGTACTGCGTAAGGCTCATCTTCCTGCTCCTGATTTTGGTACGGCAACTACCTTTGATGAAGCCAAAGAGGTAGCGCAACGCATTGGTTATCCGGTGCTTGTTCGCCCTTCCTATGTGCTAGGCGGACGTGGTATGGAAATCGTTTATGATGAGCAATCTCTGCAGGATTATATTGAGCGTGCTACAGAGATTACTTCTGATCATCCGGTACTTGTAGATAGATTCCTTGATTCTGCTATTGAGATTGACGTCGATGCGCTATGCGACGGCACTGATGTTTATCTTGCTGGCGTGATGGAACATATTGAGGAAGCGGGTATTCACTCCGGTGACTCTGCTTGTGCTTTGCCACCGATGACATTGGGCGTGGAAGATATTGAAAAAGTGCGTCGATCTACCGAAGCATTAGCTCATGGTATTGGGGTAAAAGGTCTGATCAATGTGCAGTATGCTCTCAAAGATGATGTGCTTTATGTTATTGAAGCGAATCCACGTGCTTCACGTACTGTACCGTTTGTTTCTAAAGCTACGGGGGTTCATCTAGCTAAAGCTGCATCACGTATTATGACCGGCAGTTCCATTGCACAACTCAAAGAAGAGGGGTTGTTGCCTACGAGCTATGATGGTGGTTCTTTACCACTAGAATCCCCTATTGCAGTGAAAGAGGCAGTGATGCCTTTTACGCGCTTCAGGTATCCTGATGGCTCGATGATGGACACTTTGCTAGGTCCAGAAATGAAATCTACTGGCGAGGTCATGGGACTAGCTGATAATTTTGGTGCAGCATACGCTAAAGCAGAATTAGCATCCTTTGGTGCATTACCGACGCAAGGTACTGTCTTTGTTTCTGTTGCTAACAGGGATAAACGCACACTTATTTTCCCTATTCAGCGCTTAGCTTCATTGGGCTTTAAGCTCCTTGCTACTAGCGGTACGGCAGCGATGCTGCGTCGCAATGGCATTGAATGTGAAACAGTATTAAAGCAATCTGAAGTAGCAGCCAAAGGCGATGTAGCTGAACAAGAACACCAGTCCATTATTGATTTGATTAATGCTGGAAAAGTGGATTTGATTCTTAACACTCCGGCTGGTTCTTCGGGTGCTCGCAATGATGGTTATGGTATTCGTGCGGCAGCGGTCAATGTTGATGTAGCGCTTGTTACCACGGTTCAAGGCGTGACAGCAGCAGTGCAGGGCATTGAGGCGATCCGCAATGGTGGATTCCATGTGCGTGCCTTGCAAGAGCTTGATCATGCGCATAATGACGTTCCACATTCTGCATAGCGTGTAGGGGTTATATGTTGGAAGCCGCAATCATCTTAATAATTAAGGGGTGCGGCTTGTCTGTTTGGATAGAACAGCAATGGAGATATAGGGGTAAGGCGGTCAGGTATGGAAAAAGAAACTTTTGGCGATAGGCTTGTTGCTGCTGGCAGAAGATATGGAAAATTATGCGTAGGAATTGATCCACACCAAGAGCTACTAGGGCAGTGGGGCTTGTCGACGGATCTATCAGGCTTGCGAAAGTTCAGTGAGATATGTGTTGCGGCTTTTTCTGACACAGTTGCATTGGTGAAACCGCAAGTAGCTTTTTATGAGGCGTATGGTTCTGCTGGATTTGCTGTTTTAGAGCACACCATTGCCCAGCTGCGGGAATCAGGTACTTTAGTGCTTGCCGACGCCAAACGCGGGGACATTGGTTCGACAATGGCAGGATACGCTCATGCGTGGCTATCGGAAGACTCGCCACTATGTTGTGATGGTGTAACTGTATCGCCTTTTTTGGGATACGGTTCTCTAAAACCTGTTCTTGATCTAGCTAGGGAGCACAATAAAGGTGTTTTCGTTTTGGCTGCTACTTCTAATCCTGAAGCTCGGGAACTCCAAAGCCATAGTGATGTGCAAGGAAAAACAGTTTCGCAGCATATTGTGGATGAAGTTGCTGCTACCAATGAGGTGGAGAAGGCCAGTGGGCACTATGGAAATGTGGGAGTTGTAGTGGGAGCAACATTATCCCACTCCCAAGCGCCAACATTAGAAAAACTGCATGGTCCCATTTTGCTGCCTGGTGTTGGTGCTCAAGGTGCAACGGCGAGAGATGTTGAATGTTTGACCAAAGGGGTATCAGAATTAGCTTTCCCTAACGCATCTCGATCTATTTTAGCTGCGGGACCTGATGTAGCAGCTATGCGTGCTGCGATAAAACAATTAGTTGCTGACTTGGAGCAGTGAGATATTAAAATGCCAGGTCACTTTCATTTTTTCCATAGCTATTGACCTGGTGTTTTGTGATTAAAATGGTCTGTTACCTAGACTTTTATAAAATAGTGCTACACTATTGTGAGCACTGACAATATATTAGGTGGCTAGTAATACTTAAAAATTGATTCTTTTCATATGAATCTCTATGGAGTGTTATGTTTTCACTTAGGTGTAAGTCTATGTATTGTTGGTTGATGACGTTTTTACGTCGTCGTTTAACTTGTAAATGAAAAATTGTGTGAATCGGAGGAACTCATGGCCCTTCCCCAGTTAACAGACGCGCAGCGTAAAGAGGCTTTGGCGAAAGCAGCTGAGGCTCGTAAGGCACGTGCAGAGCTAAAAGAACAGCTTAAGCGTGGTGACGTTACTCTCAAAGAGGTACTTGATAAGGCATCTACCGATGAAATTATCGGTAAGACCAAAGTGTCTGCTCTTCTTGAGTCTTTGCCAAAGGTGGGCAAAGTGAAGGCTAAAGAAATCATGGTTGAGCTCGAAATCGCTCAGACTCGTCGTTTGCGTGGTTTGGGGGATCGTCAGCGTCGTGCTCTTCTTGAGCGTTTCGGTTTTTCTGAGGACTAATCCGTGAATGGCGATAACCTACCCGGGCAGTTAGTTGTTTTAGCTGGTCCTTCGGCGGTGGGGAAGTCCACAGTGGTTCATCGCCTACGAAAGGAAATTCCTCATCTCTATTTTAGTGTTTCCATGACTACCAGGTCGCCTCGTCCTGGCGAAATAGACGGTGAGGATTATTTCTTCGTTACTCCAGAAAAGTTCCAAGAACATATTGATCGCGGTGAAATGCTTGAATGGGCAGATATCCACGGTGGTTTACAACGTTCTGGAACACCAGCTTATCCAGTGGATCAAGCCTTGGAGCAAGGACGACCAGTTCTTGTTGAGGTTGATCTAGTGGGGGCGCGTAATATAGCAGCAATGAAACCAGAAGCGGAAACTGTGTTCTTGGCGCCACCGTCGTGGGAAGTTCTTGTAGAACGCTTAACCGGTCGTGGTACTGAAGCTGAGGATGTTATTGCGCGTCGCTTAGAAACAGCAAGGACAGAGCTTTCTGCCCAAGATGAGTTTAAGCATATCATCGTCAATGACAGTGTTGATGATGCTGTAGCACAGATTCGTAGTATTCTTCTTGGAGAGCAAAACTAAAGTTGTTTTGCGGGAGAGATACTCATACTAATTGATATTTTGTAGAAAAGGTGACTGTGAGTAACGTGACTAACGTGACCAACAGCAATGAGGGTGTTTTTGACCAGCCAATTGGTATTACGGCGCCACCTATTGATGATCTCCTTAAGCGAGTGTCATCAAAGTATGCATTGGTGATTTTCGCTGCAAAGCGTGCTCGCCAGATTAATAGCTATTATCAGCAGGCTGATGAGGGTGTATTCGAGTTTGTCGGTCCGCTCGTTACTCCAGAAGCACAAGAAAAGCCATTATCAATCGCGTTACGTGAGATTGAGTCTGGTTTGCTGGATCATGAAGAAGGCTAATTTTTCTTAGTCTTTTTACTAACCACCACAAACTGGTGCGATGTGCACTAGACTTGTGGTGGTTTTTATATTGTGCGTATGTGTTTTAGTTAGTGAGTGATATGGAATCCACACGATCGGTAGTAGTAGGTGTTGCTGGTGGAATCGCAGCGTATAAGGCATGTCATATTATTCGAGCCTTTAAGGAAAAAGGTGATGATGTTCATGTTATTCCAACTCCAAGCGCATTGAAGTTCGTCGGTAAAGCTACTTTTGAGGCGCTGTCGGGTAATCCGGTATCTACTGAGGTCTTTGACGCTGTTGAGCAAGTACGCCATGTGCACCTTGGTGCTGATGCAGATTTAGTGGTGGTTGCTCCAGCGACAGCTGACTTTATGGCTCGAGTCGCTGCGGGTCGAGCGGATGATTTATTGAGTGCTACGATTCTGATGGCAACGTGTCCTGTGGTTTTTGCACCAGCAATGCATACGCAAATGTGGGAAAATCCTGCGACGATAGCAAATGTGGCTACGCTACGTTCTCGAGGAATAAGCGTGTTAGAGCCAGCTGATGGGAGATTGACCGGTAAAGATTCTGGTGCTGGGCGTTTGCCTGAGCCAGAGCAAATCGTGCAACTTGCTGAGGCTGTCGTGCATGGCGTGACGTTACAACCAACGCTGCACGGCAAAAAAGTAGTCATTTCCGCTGGGGGTACTAGGGAAAATATCGATCCAGTTCGTTTTATCGGTAATTATTCTTCTGGGCGTCAAGGCTTTGCTTTGGCGGAGATCGCTGCACAACGTGGCGCGCAGGTGCAGATAGTAGCGGGAATGACTGAGCAATTGCCATTGCCCAGTGGTGCTGAATTGATCAGAGTGCAATCAACGCAGCAAATGGAGAAAGCAATTAATGAACATAGTTATGATGCTGATATTGTCATCATGGCTGCTGCCGTATCGGATTTCAGACCGGAAAGCACAGCAATGGCGAAGCTGAAAAAAGGTATGTCTGATGATGCGTTGCGCCGTATTGAGCTGGTGGAAAATCCAGATATTCTTAAAGGGTTAGTTGAGCGTCGTCAAGCGCAAGAACAATTGGGTGACCAAATAATTGTTGGTTTTGCTGCTGAGACAGGTGATGCTACGCATAGTGCTTTGGACTTAGCTAAGCGCAAACTCATGAAAAAAGGATGCGATTTCATAGTTTTTAATGATGTTTCTGGAGGAAATGTTTTTGGTCGCAGTGATAATCAGGGTTTTTTGCTGGGGGCACGAGGAGATGTCACTCAAATTCCACTAGGTACTAAGTTGGAAGTGGCTGCTCGCATTTTCGATAAGATTGAAGAAGCATTGGGATAATTTTTGCAAAATTAGACAGCTTGGTCTAATTTTGAGGAAGTGCTTTGTATAGCACCCGCATTTTTGCTCTTGGTAATTTTTTATTGTGTAAGGATTTAGGACGTGACACAGAACTCCCAGGCACATCAGTTCCGCCTCTTCACCAGTGAATCCGTAACTGAAGGGCACCCAGATAAAATCTGCGATGCTATTTCAGATAAGATTCTCGATGCTTTGTTGAGCGTCGATCCGCAGGCAAGAGTTGCAGTAGAGACTCTCGTGACCACTGGACAAGTACATGTTGTTGGTGAGGTAAGAACATCAGGATATGTAGAAATCCCTAAGCTGGTTCGTGATACCCTCGTCGGAATTGGATTTACGTCTTCTGCGGTAGGATTTGATGGCCAGACCTGCGGCGTTAATATAGCAATTGGTGAGCAATCAGCGGAAATTGGCTCGGGAGTAGATACATCACACGAAATTCGATCTGGTGCCAAAGCTGATGCAGATAATCAGGTGGGTGCTGGCGATCAAGGACTCATGTTTGGGTACGCGTCTAATGAAACGCCAGAGTACATGCCACTACCGATTGCACTTGCGCACAGGTTAGCGCGCAGATTAACACAAGTGCGTAAAGAACATATTGTCAGCCACCTGCGCCCAGACGGAAAAACACAGGTGACTCTCGCTTATGATGAAGCTGGCAGACCTGTGTATCTGGACACTGTTGTGGTTTCTACGCAGCATGATCCAGAGGTGAGTCAAGACTGGTTAGAAGCGCAGATTCGTGAACACGTTGTGGATTGGGTTTTCCAAGAAGCAGGAGTACACCATTTACTTCGTGAGGATTACCAATTGCTGGTTAACCCTTCTGGTTCCTTTGTCTTGGGTGGTCCAATGGGAGATGCAGGACTTACTGGGCGCAAAATTATTGTCGATACGTATGGGGGCATGGCACGACACGGTGGCGGTGCGTTCTCCGGTAAAGATCCAAGTAAAGTGGATCGCTCTGGTGCTTATGCAATGCGTTGGGTTGCTAAGAATATCGTTGCTGCAGGTCTTGCTGACCGGGCAGAAGTACAAGTAGCGTATGCTATTGGCCGTGCTGAACCAGTGGGTCTGTATGTCGAAACATTTGGTAGCGCAAAAGAAAACCTTACGGATGTGCAAATCCAACAAGCTGTGCAAAAAGTGTTTGATTTACGTCCAGCTGCCATTATTCGAGATCTTGATCTATTGCGTCCGATATATGCAGGTACAGCTGCATATGGTCATTTTGGTCGTACTGATCTTGATCTTCCTTGGGAAAAAACTGATCGTGTTGAGCAATTACGCGAGCAACTTGGACTATGATCTGCTTCCACAATAGGTACAATACGTACCATGCCTAGCACCCGACAGCTTGCGCCGACCGCACCGATAGCGAGTATCTTGCCTTTGCTTGGAGTCGCTCATCTTGATAGAGCATTCGAGTATTATATCGATTCTGAGCAGGATAAACTGGTGCAAGCAGGAGTCCGGGTACGGATAAAGTTTCACGGTAGATTAGTCGACGGCATTGTGCTGGATCGTCACGGACAGGCTCAGCATAAGGGGCAACTGCGTTGGATTGAACGAGTTATTTCGCCAGAGGTAGTTTATCCTGCACAACTTAAGCAGCTTATCGACGCTCTCACTGTGCGTTATGGCGGTATTACTTCAGATTTAATTCGATTAGCTATTCCAGCACGTCATGGTCAGGCAGAAAAAAATCATACGTGCAGTGATTGGGAAGATCATGGTCAGGTGACCGAGCCTGATCTGTCACCTTGGATGAGTTATGTCTATGGTTCTTCTTTTGTAGATGCAGTTTTAGCAGGAAAAATAGCACGTGCCGCATGGCAAATAAGACCAGGAGATGATTGGGCGCATACCCTGGCACCACTGGCAGTCAAGGTTGCTAAAGATGGTGGTGGAGTGCTGATTGTCCTGCCTGATCAACGTGATGTTGATAAGCTCAAGGAACAACTCAAGCGGTATGTTGCGGCAAAGCACATCACTGAGCTTAGTGCTTCTTTAGGACCACAAGCGCGTTATCGACGCTATCTCGATATAGTGCATGGTCATGCTCGGATTGTTGTCGGTACGCGGAGTGCGGCTTTCGCACCACTGCATAATTTACGACTTGTGGCTATCAAAGATGATGGCGATGACAATCTTGTCGATCAACGTGCGCCTTATGTTCATAGTAGAGAAGTGCTCAGCACCCGTTCTAGTCAGCAACAATGTTCTTTTTTGGCTTTCTCCCATACCCGTACGGCAGAGATGCAGATGCTTGTAGAATCAGGGTGGGCGCATGATTTAGTTGCCGATAGAACAACAATCCGGTCAGCTATGCCGCACATTCATGCAGCCGCTGATTCTGACTATGCCCTAGAGCGTGATCCTCGCGCTCAATCCCTGCGCATACCGTCGATTGCCTTTGGGGCGATAAAAAAGTCTCTAGATCGTGGTGCACCTGTTCTTATCCAAGTCCCGAGAAAAGGATATGTGCCGACCCTGGCATGTGCGTCGTGCAGACATGGTGCTCGGTGCAGACATTGCAATGGGCCACTGGGGATCATAGCGAATACAAATCCTCACAAAGGCTTGAGCATCGAAGGTTCATCTGTTCCACAATGTCGGTGGTGTGGACGCTTTGATAATCATTTTCGCTGTTCACAATGCGGTTCGGCACGTTTAAGAGCTGTGGTGTTGGGCACCAATAGGACTGCCGAAGAAATTGGTCGAGCGTTCCCCCAAGTAAAGGTTATTACGTCGGGAGGGAATAAAATTGTTGCGTCCATCAAAGCCGAACCTTGTATCGTTGTCAGCACACCAGGAGCAGAACCTGAGGTAGATGCTGGTCGTTACGGGGTCGCTTTGTTGCTTGACACGTGGGCTTTATTGGGCAGACAACAATTGCGAGCAGCCGAGGATGCGTTAGCAAAATGGGCATATGCAAGTTCGTTGGTTATGGCTGCAGCACAGGGAGGTGAGGTAATTATTGTTGCCGATCCGGGATTAGCGCACGTTCAGGCCTTGATTCGATGGGATATGATCGGAATAGCACATCGAGAGTTGGCTCAACGCGCAGAAGTATGTTTCCCACCGGTTTATGCTATGGCAGCTATCGACGGACCAGTACATGTTATTGATGGGTTCGTGAAGAGTCTGAATCTACCAGACACAGTCCAAATACTAGGACCAGTTGATTTACCACCTGGCGTTAAAATACCTGGTGCTGATTATGATGAGGCTGAATATGGGCAGCCACAGCGCATTTTGTTGCGAACCATACGCGATCCACAAAAACCATTAGGCGCATTATTGCGTGCAGGGCTTGCAGCTCGGTCAGCAAAGAAAGCACAACCTATTGTTCGAGTCCAAGTTGATCCGATCTATATCGGATAGTTGGGTTTTAGCCTTTGGATAGGCGTCGATAAGCGGTAGGATATGACGGCAGTAGACTATGCATAAAAAGAAAGAGTACGAGAAAAATGACCATCCTTGATATTCGTCTGTTCGGCGATCCTGTACTTAATACTCGAGCACAAGAAGTAAACGTATTCGACGATAATCTAGCTACGCTTATCGACGATATGCTCGAGACTATGGATGATGCTGGAGGAGTAGGACTAGCAGCAAATCAAGTCGGAGTACTCAAAAGAGTTTTTGTTTATGACTGCTCCCACATTGAAGCTGGATTGCGTGGGCATATTATTAACCCAGTTTGGGAACCAATTGGAGAAGAAACCCAAACAGGGACAGAAGGGTGCTTATCCATTCCCGATATTTCATTTGACACAAAGCGCTGGGAAAAAGTTAAAGTAACCGGAGTGGATGTCAATGGCTCACCTGTATCAATGGTGGCATCAGGGCTAATGGCACGATGTATTCAGCATGAGACTGATCACCTTGATGGTGTGCTATTTTTGCGTAAGCTCAGCCCAGAGTTACGCAAAGAAGCTATGGCGCAGATACGACAGTCGCAGTGGTTTAATAACTAATTCCTCGTGTACAACACGCGGTAGAAACAAAAGACATAAGTAGGGAATAGACAGAAATTATGCGTCTTATTTTTGCTGGAACACCTCAGCCAGCTGTTGTTGCTTTAGAAAAGTTACTAGCCTCAGAACACGAAGTGGTGGCCGTGCTGAGCCGACCAGATGCTCCCCGCGCCAAGCGTGGACGAACACTGTACCCTTCGCCAGTTGCAGCATTAGCCCAAGAGCATGGCATTGAAATCTTAAAACCACCGACGCTCAAAGTAACCGATCCTAAAGCACAGGAAACCTACCAGCGGATAAAAGAGTTATCAGTTGATTGTATCCCTGTGGTTGCATACGGAAACCTTATCCCAGCTCAATTGCTTGATGTTGTCCAGCATGGTTGGGTTAATCTTCATTTCTCACTTTTGCCTGCATGGCGAGGTGCTGCCCCAGTACAAGCGGCACTTGCAGCTGGGGATACACACACAGGGGCAACGACGTTTCGGATAGATGAAGGTTTAGATACTGGCGATATTCTCGGCAGTATTACTGAACCCATTGCACCTACAGATACTGCAGATGATCTCCTGACGCGTCTTGCTTACCAGGGTGCGACGCTTTTGGTCGATACTATGGACAAGTTAGCTGCCGGTGAGATTGTGCCGCAACCACAGCAAGGGCAGCCAACATACGCGCCAAAAATTCTTAGTACGCACGCTCAGATTGATTGGACACAACCAGCTGATGCTATTGAGCGACGCATTCGAGCAGTAACTCCTGCACCTGGTGCGTGGACCATGCTTTCTGGTCAGCGCATGAAAATTGCGCCTGTTACTCAGCTAACGAACCAAGCGACGCTTTCTTTAGAACCGGGCGCATTGGTGATTGAAAAAAATAAGGTGTTTGTTGGTACTGGGACTGATCCTGTGTTGTTATCGCAGATCCAAGCTCCAGGGAAAAAAATGATGAATGCTTCGGATTGGGCGCGTGGCTTGAAAGACACTGAAGGGTTAGTTTTTGAGTATGAATAACGCAGATAAGAGCAACAAAAGCACCGGCGGTTTTCGCTCTCGTAGCCGGGGCAATAACGCCAAGAAGCAATCACAACACGAGCACTCCTTAAGCAGCAAACAGAATAATACTGCGGAGCGCACTAGGCGTAGTACACAAACGAGATCTACTCAGCGTGGTTCTCATACATCGCATAGTTCAGAACTCAGGAGCATATTTCGCGGTGTTGATTTACCCCGTGCAGTTGCCTTTGATGTGCTATACCGAGTGGATGTCGATCAGGCATTTGGCAATTTGATTTTGCCTAAATTATTGCGTGATGAAAAACTCAGCGGTCGTGATGCGGCTTTTGCAACCGAACTTACTTATGGCACTTTACGTAGCTTGGGTGTGCTTGATGCGATTATTCGTCATTGTGCTTCGCGAGAATTAAAGAGCATTGATACTGGTGTGCTCAATGCAATTCGTTTAGGCGCTTATCAGATTATGTTCACCAGGGTTGAAGCTCACGCAGCTGTCGATACATCAGTACGTATCGTCGAGTGTATTGGGCAAGGAAAAGCTAAAGGTTTTGCTAATGCAATTTTGCGCACTATTACGCGTACTGAGCCTCAAGAGTGGTTATCACGACTAGAGCCCAGTGACCCCATTGCTGCACTAGCTTTTCGATATGCACACCCTGAATGGATTGCACGCAGTTTTGCACGTAGCTTAGGCATCGATGATTATGATGGTCCACAGCTTTGCACTGAGTCGCCTGAGAACAATGCAGCACTGGAAGAATTGGCAGTGGCTTTAGAAGCTGATTCACAGCGCCCAGGTGTCCATCTGGTTGCATACCCTGGGCAGATAAGTGCTGAGGAGTTGGCGCTCATTGTTGGTGGCGAGCAAGGACACTATTCGCCTTATGCTGTGTATTTAGATTCGGGAGATCCTGGGAAAATAGAAGCAGTGCGTCAAGGTTTAGCTGCAGTGCAGGACGAGGGCAGTCAATTGATTGCACGTGCTTTGGTCAATGCACCGGTGCGTGGACAGGATAATGGTCGATGGCTTGATTTGTGTGCTGGACCAGGTGGAAAGACTGCAACTATCGCCTCTTTAGCTCGTATCGATGGGGCTTTTGTTGATGCTGTAGAAATATCGGCTCACCGTGCTGAATTAGTGCGCAAACACGTCCGTGATTTACCTGTAAAAGTACACCAGGCAGATGGTAGAGATAGTGGTTTAACGCCTGGTTATGATCGAGTCCTCGTTGATGCACCATGCTCTGGTTTAGGGTCTTTGCGACGCCGACCAGAGGCCAGGTGGCATAAACAAGAGGAAGAGATAGCAAATCTGGTGAAATTGCAGGGCGAACTATTGGCAGCTGCAGTAGCTCTTACCCGTGTTGGCGGTGTGGTGGTTTATTCTACGTGCTCTCCTGATGTGCGTGAGACACGAGAGATTGTCGAGCAGGCTGTGGCAACATTGCCTGTGCGGGAGATCTCAGCACATGACCTTGTCGCTGACCTTCCTCATACCGGGGACGATTTATCAGTACAGTTGTGGCCACATCGACATGGCACCGATGCTATGTTCTTTGCTGTTTTGGAAGTGATAGAGCCTGCTGCATCGCACCCAGTGAATGAGAACTCGGTAGTAGGATAGTGGATATGTCTGTTAGCAGAAATAATTACGAGCGGATACCGCTTATCGCTCCATCTGTACTAGCTGCTGATTTCGCTCAGTTGGATAGAGAACTCGCCAAAGTTGATAATAGCGACTGGATCCATGTGGATATTATGGACGGTCACTTTGTCCCTAATCTTTCGTTTGGTGCAGATGTTACAGCGGCGCTGGGAAGGCATACTGATAAACCATTAGATGTTCATCTTATGATTGAGCAACCTCATAAATGGGTGGATAAATATATAGCTGCTGGAGCGCATAGCATTACATTCCACGTAGAAGCGCATGATGATCCAGTAGATCTAGCTCGTTTCATTCGCAGTCATGGTGTAAAAGCTGGTTTTGCTGTGCGGCCAGGTACACCTATCGAAGATTACCTAGATGTAGTATCTGAATTCGATGAAGTAATCGTGATGAGTGTGGAACCTGGTTTTGGCGGGCAGAAGTTTATGCCTGAGCAATTAGAAAAAGTTCGACTTTTGCGCAATACCATTGATGAACAGGCTCTTTCTACACTCATTGTTATTGATGGTGGTATTTCGCGCAGCACAATTGCTAGTGCTGCGCATGCAGGTGTAGATGTATTTGTGGCAGGGTCTGCTGTTTTTGGCGCAGCTGATCCAGGTGCAGAAATTACAAGATTGCGTGAATTAGCACGTGCATAACAATCAGAAAGACCTGGATGCTTTTCGACGTTGTCTCTCATACGATGCGCAACAGCGATTACTAGGATTAGCGTCTGAGCTAGGCGAGTCCGTCATGCAAGGCATTGCTTGTGCCTTGGCAGCCGGGGAGAGCGTTAAAGGAACAACAAGCCCCAATCCCCCAGTAGGTGCTGCAGTTTTAAGTCAAGAGGGAGCAATTATTGGTTGTGGCGGGACAAGTCCTGTAGGCGGTGCCCATGCAGAGATTAATGCTTTAGCTCACGCCCAGGGGGCTACCCATAATGCAACTGCCATAGTCACTCTGGAGCCGTGCAATCATACTGGGAAAACACCACCATGCAGTCATGCTTTGGTAGCTGCTGGGATAAAGCGCGTTATTTATCTATCCGCTGATCCCAACCCAGTTGCCCAGGGTGGCGCGGAGTACTTAAGAAATCATGGTGTGGAGGTAATTTTTCTAGACGTAGATGTTGTGACGCTTTTGCCTTGGTTATGTTCGCTAAAAACAGGGCGCGCGAGTATTACCTTGAAATGGGCACGGACTCTCGACGGTTTTCTAGCTGCAGTGGATGGTACAAGCAAATGGATTACAGGCGCGGTGGCAAGGGAATATGTGCATGAGGATCGTAGCCATCGTGATGCCATTGTTATTGGTACTGGAACTGCATTAGTGGATAATCCTCGATTAACTGCGCGAAGAAAAAATGGTAGTGAGTATGCGCATCAACCTATGCGTGTTGTGGTGGGACGCAGAGCATTACCGGCACATTACCACTTAGTTCGTGATTCTGATCGGGTGCTGTTTTTTGATGATTATGCAACAGCATTAGAGTCATTGTGGGAGTTGGGAATGCGTGACATTTTGGTCGAAGGCGGTGCACAGCTTATTTCTTCAGTGCTGAGCACAGGTGAGTATGATTTTATTCAGGATTATTGTGCCCCAATTTTATTGGGTGCGGGTAAGAGTTTCATCAATCAGCCTTTAGCGCAGACTATGGCAGATTGTATTCGACTTGAAAAAATACAGACAGTGCTCTTGGGGCAAGACGTTATGTCGTTGCTGCGGCATGAGCGGCTCTGAAATATCATTAGAGCAAAAAGGATGATGAATGTTTACTGGAATAATTGAAGAAAAAGCACTGGTTGAGCACATTGAGCGCTTAGAAGATGCGCTGCAGGTGCGTATTAGTGCACGCACTATTTTAGCTGATGCACATTTAGGAGACTCGATATCGGTCAATGGGGTGTGCTTGACTATCGCAGTGCTTGATGCACATTCATTCGTCGTAGACATTATGCAAGAGACATTAGATAGAACGACATTGGGAAATCTTCAGCTCGGTGATGAAGTTAATGTGGAACGGGCATTGTCTTTGCAGGACAGGTTAGGCGGTCACATAGTGCAGGGGCATGTGGATACTACTGTTGCTTTGTTGGCTCGAGAACATTCTGAAAATTGGGATGTGCTGAGGTTTGAGTTACCGGATGATCTTGCGCGGTATGTCGTCGAAAAGGGCTCAATTGCGCTCAATGGTACTTCACTTACTGTGTCATCTGTTGCTAAGAATGTCTTTGAGGTGTCTTTGATTCCGACCACCTTGGCGCATACAACTCATGGGCAATTAGCGGTAGGAGAGCGTGTGAACGTAGAAGTTGATTTGATGGCAAAGTACGTGGAAAAGATGCTCACATCATAAGAAATGGTTGAGGTTTCCTTTGCCAGGGTGCTAGCAGTAAAGTAGAAAAACGTGATTAATAGTGCAACAGATTCATCAGAACTCGCTCTCGATACAATTGATGAGGCAATTTCTGCTATTGCAGCTGGTGAAGCGGTAGTTGTTATTGATGATGAAGATAGGGAGAATGAAGGTGATCTCATCTTCGCTGCCCAAAAAGCTACACCGGAATTAGTGGCGTTTATGGTGCGGTATTCTTCTGGTTATATTTGCACTGCTTTGACTGATTCTGATTGTCAACGCTTAGCATTACCGCCGATGACGCATATCAATGAAGACGCTCGTCAAACTGCATATATGGTCACAGTTGATGCTAATACTGGTTCTACGGGTATTTCGGCTAGTTCCCGTGCCTATACTCTTCAGCAGCTTGCTGATGAACGTACACAGCCGACAGATTTCACTCGTCCTGGGCACATTGTTCCGTTGCGAGCACGTGAAGGGGGGGTTCTTGCACGTGAAGGGCATACCGAAGCAGCTGTTGATTTGGCGCGTTTAGCTGGATTACGTCCAGCTGCGGCATTATGCGAAATTGTCTCTGAACAAGATCCCACAGATATGGCACGGGCACCAGAGCTGCGTAGGTTTGCTACTGAACATGGGCTAAAAATGATTAGCATAAAGCAACTGAAACAATGGCGTCTTCGTCATGAGCTCTTGGTAGACCAGGTTGCAAAGGCATTATTGCCTACCGAGTTCGGCACCTTCACTGCGTTGAGCTATCGCTGGTCAATTACTGGTCAAGAGCATATAGCTTTGGTCATGGGAGATGTATCAGCCGCTGATGAGCCTATTTTAGTGAGAGTACATTCTGAGTGCCTCACCGGAGATATTTTTGCTTCACGACGGTGTGACTGTGGTCAACAGCTGCATTCATCGCTGCGTATGATTGCAGAAAAAGGGCGTGGCGTTGTTATCTATATGCGTGGACATGAAGGTCGCGGCATTGGGATTACCGCTAAATTGCAGGCGTATCATCTCCAAGATGAAGGGATGGATACAGTAGATGCTAACACTGCATTAGGTCATCCTGTTGATGCACGTGATTTTGCTGCAGCAGCACATATACTGAAAGATCTTGGCGTAGCGAAGATCGCGCTGCTGACAAATAATCCACATAAAGTTCAGGAATTGGGTGACGTGGGAATTTCTGTTGTTAATCGGATAGCATTGCCAGTAGAAGTAACTTCAGATAATCACCGTTATTTACGAACGAAGAAAGAGCGTATGCATCACGTTTTACCGTGGGTAACGCATATTGATAGCGATGGACCACACCTCTTAGCTGAATCATTGACTAAACCAGGAGAATCTATACATGAGTAAAGAAGGATTACCATCAGTTAATGCCATTGATGCAGAGGGTATGCGGGTGGCCGTCGTAAGTAGTATGTGGAACAGTGAAATTTGTGCGCAGTTGCGTCGTACAGCGTGTGAAACAGCACGTGCGCATGGGGCAATCGTGGAGAGTTTCGAGGTAGTAGGTGCTTTAGAGATTCCTGTTGTGGCGCAAAAATTAGCAGCCTCGTTTGATGCTGTTGTGGCATTAGGCTGTGTTATTCGTGGGGGAACACCCCATTTTGACTATGTATGTGATTCTGTCACTCAAGGATTGACTAGGATTGCATTGGATACCTCAACCCCAATTGGTAATGGTATTTTGACTGTTGATACTCAGCAGCAAGCGATTGACCGAGCAGGATTTCCAGATTCTACTGAGGACAAAGGCACTGAGGCGATGATTGCAGCACTACATACTGCGCACGTGCTCAGAAGCATAGTTTGATAGATGTGAGATAGAAGATAGAGCATGATTACTGCACCTGATGATAATACAGCTAGGGAAAGTCTCAGTGAAGACCAAGTACAGCGCTATGTAGCAGCAGATGCTGCATTGACTACTTCTTTGCCGTGGGAGCTAGAAATAACAAGTAAAAAGATGAAGTTTCTGGCTATTATTGCGGCAGTAGTAATCGTCGTCATTCACATTGTATTAGCAGTGCTTGTTGCTATCGGTGATACTGGTACCACAGTAACTCTTATTGACCAATGGGGTTATGCGCTTGTCGGGTGTATTTTCGCTGGAGTTGCTTTCTTCGGGCTTAGGCGACCACGAGTTCGCGTTAACGCAGATGGCGTTGATGTGCGCAATTTTATTGGTTCGCGTTTCTACCCTTGGTCGGTAATTTATGGTCTTAATTTTCCTGAGGGAGCGCGTATTGCTCGCTTAGAATTACCAGATTTCGAGTATGTACCCATGTGGGCGATTCAATCTGCAGATGGCGTGGAAAGCGTGAAAGCAGTTACTGCTCTTCGTGAATTAGAACAACAATATATGCCAGAAGATTAAGGACTAATTATTTATTGTGGCTGATCCAACTACTTATAAACCAGCTCCAGGAACCATTCCCACTGACCCAGGTGTTTATAAGTTTCGTGATGACTCACGCCGTGTCATTTACGTCGGTAAAGCAAAAAACCTGAGAGCACGTCTATCTAATTATTTCCAAGACTTATCCATGCTGCACCCGCGTACGCGGCAAATGGTGACCACAGCTGCAAGCGTGGAATGGACAGTTGTTGCTAATGAAGTAGAAGCCTTGCAACTAGAATATACGTGGATCAAGAAATTTGATCCACGGTTTAATGTGCGCTTTCGCGATGATAAAAGTTATCCGGTATTGGCAGTATCGGTGGGGGAAGAAATACCGCGTGCTTTTTTATATCGCGGTCCAAGGCGCAAAGGGGTACGATACTTCGGTCCGTATTCGCATACTTGGGCAATCCGAGAAACACTAGATCTGCTTGGCCGTATTTTTCCAGTTCGTACCTGCAGCAAAGGAGTATTTAACCGGCAAAAGCAACTAGGGCGTCCGTGTCTTTTAGGCTATATAGATAAATGCGCTGCACCGTGTGTCGATAGAGTTACCCCGGTACAGCATCGAGAAATTGTAACTGGGTTTTGTTCTTTTCTCGCAGGAAATACTGATGCCGTAGTACGTGATTTAACTGCGCAGATGCATCAGGCGGCGGCGGATCTTGACTTTGAGAAAGCGGCTCAATTGCGTGATAAAGTCGAAGCGGTCAATAAGGTAACACAGCAACAAGCTGTGGTTCTTGGTGACGGCACCGATGCTGATGTCATAGCAGTAGAAGCTGATGAGCTTGAAGCGTCGATTCAGCTTTTCCATGTGCGCTCTGGTCGAATTCGCGGACAGCGCGGTTGGATAGTGGAAAGAACTGATGCTACTGAACAAGGTCTTGCTGAGTTGTTGAGTGGCTTTATTATTAGTTTCTACACCGATGCTACTGAGCAAGAAAAGCAAACTTTTGCTAGTGAAAAAGCAGTGATAGCTGGCAGCATTGACGCAGATGAGCAAACGCTTGCTGTCGACGATGCTGCTGGGGTCAATGATGAGAAACTTTACGGAACCCACCACTATAGTGTGATACCTAAAGAAGTTCTGGTGGATACTGAACCACTTGATTGCGATGCGCTTATTGAAACACTTAGTCAACTTCGTGGCACAAAAGTTGATGTGCGTGTGCCTGTTCGTGGTGAAAAACGTGCATTGAGTGACACTGTGCGTCGTAATGCTAAAGAAGCATTGCGGCAGCACAAATTAAAACGCGTAGGAGACTTGACCGCGCGTTCTGCGGCATTACAAGAAATTCAAGAAGTATTGGGTATGGCTCAGGCGCCGTTACGCATTGAATGCACAGATATTTCGCATATTCAAGGTAGTGATGTTGTGGCTTCATTGGTGGTATTCGAGGATGGGATTGCAAAGAAATCCGATTATCGTCGCTACAAAATTAAAGAAGCCGCAGGTGATGGTCATTCTAATGATGTTGCCTCCATTGCCGAAGTAGTCCGACGCAGATTTTTGCGGCATAAGCAAGATAAAACTTTTATGCCACAGTTGGACGCACAAGAGACATCTTTTACTGAGGAATTAGCTGAGTCGGCTCAGCAACATGACACTGCACGTTTTGCATATCCACCACAGCTTTTTATCGTCGACGGTGGTGCTCCTCAAGTTAATGCAGCTCAAAAAGTTTTTGATGAATTAGAAATTGATGATGTGATGCTTATTGGCATAGCGAAGCGCTTGGAAGAGATCTGGCTACCTGGAGAAGAAGAACCACTTATCTTTTCGCGTAATTCTCAAGCATTATTTTTGTTTCAACACATTCGTGATGAGGCGCATCGTTTTGCGATTAATTTTCATAGGCAACAGCGCTCTCAGCGTATGAGACACTCTCAACTCGATGCTATTGCTGGTCTTGGCACTCAACGACGGACTGACTTGGTAAAACATTTTGGCTCACTCAAAAAGCTCAAAGAAGCAACAATTGAGCAAATACAGGAAGTAAAAGGGATCGGCCCAGCATTATCAGCGACGATCTTCCATGCGCTACATACTGAAGAAGGTGCAGACACACACGAGCACTAAGAGCTACAATCGCTAGTATGCATAGCAATGGATTAACAAACGAACCCAAAACAGCAATTCCACCAGTGATTGTTACTGGATTATCCGGGGCAGGATTGAGCTCAGCCGCACGAGTGCTGGAGGATATGGGTTGGTATGTGGTGCAGAATCTACCACCGCAATTTGTTGTGGAATTTTTAGAAAAAACCACAGATTCAGCAAGCCCCACAGATAAGATCGCATTGGTATGTGATGTGCGTTCTCTTGATTTTCACGGCACGTTAGAGCAGGTAATACAAGAGTTAGCGCATAAAGGTTTGGCACCTTTGGTTCTTTATATGGATGCTCGTGATGATGTGCTTATTAAGCGGTTTGATAACTTGCGTCGTACTCATCCACTCCAAGGCAGCGGTACTTTGCAGGTAGGAATCAATCGTGAACGTGAGATTATGTCTGTGATCAAAGAAACAGCAGATGTAGTAATTGATTCTTCTGATTTATCTGTTCATGATTTGCGACGAGCTATTGAGGCTAATTTTTCGTCGATCGCTAATAAATTGCAACACGTTACAGTGCAGTCTTTTGGATTTAAGCATGGTTCGCCTCGCGATACAGACATCATGGTTGATGTGAGATTCTTACCCAATCCTTTTTGGGTACCTGAGTTGCGACCATTTCGTGGTGTAGATAAGCCAGTGGCAGATTATGTTTTGGCACAGCCATCAGCGCAGGCTTTTTTGGATAACTTTGAGTCCTTATTTGGTGATATGCGAGACGGCTTTAAGCATGAAGGAAAAAATTTCATCACCATTTCTATTGGGTGTACTGGTGGGCATCATCGTTCAGTAGCTATTGCAGAGGAATTGGGGCGAAGATTTCGAGAGCAAGGAGATTTAGACGTTACCGTTATCCATCGTGATATCGAGAATAATTAAAAGCATTTACAGGAACGAGGGGCAAAAGAAACAGTGGAGAAAGCGAAAACTCCAAAGAAAATTGTCAGCTTGGGTGGTGGACATGGACTATTCCAAACGCTTAGAGCAGTACGTTTAGCGTGTCCAGATAGTATTACTGCCGTTGTGACTGTTGCCGATGATGGTGGTTCTTCGGGGCGCATTAGACGCGAATTAGGGCAGATACCACCAGGTGACTTACGCATGGCTCTCTCTGCCTTAGCGCCTATGGACGATGCAGGACACTTATGGGAAAAAACATTGCAGCATCGTTTTTCTGGACATGGCGCGCTTGCTGGGCATGCCGTCGGAAATTTGTTGATCGCTGGCCTGTATGAGGTACTAGGTTCGCAGGTGCAAGCACTTGACACTGTTGCACAATTGATTAGAGCACAAGGCAGAGTGCTACCTGTGTGCGATGAACCTTTGGACATCGAAGCTGATGTTTCTGGTTTGGATGATGATCCTCGTATTATGCGCCAAGTGCGTGGTCAAGTTGCAGTAGCTTCGACGCCTGGTCAGGTGCGTCGAGTGCGAGTAATTCCTGAACAACCACCGGCAAGCAAAGAAGCATTGGCAGCTATTGCGGAGGCTGATCTTATTACGCTTGGTCCTGGCTCTTGGTTTTCAAGTGTTATTCCACACGTATTAGTGCCAGGAATTGCGCAGGCTCTTGTTGAGAGTAGCGCAATGCGGATTGTAGTCTTGAACCTTACTTCTGAGCCAGGGGAGACATCAGGTTTTTCTGCTGAACGTCACATCCACATCCTTACTCAACATGCACAGCAATTGCAGGTAGATGTCATTATTGCTGATGAAACTACATTGCCTAACGCTAGCGATCGACGCCATCTTGAACGTGCTGCTGCTGTGATGGGAGCTCGGGTTGCGTATCACGATTTGAGGTTTGCATCTGATTATGTGCATCATCGTGATCGTCATGATCCAGAAAAGTTGAATAAAGCAATCCTCAAAGAATATGCCGCTGGCTAAACTACTATGATGATAGCTTTGATGAAATAAAAGTGATGAGACATCAGATGCTGTTGAATTTTATACAATAGTGTCTCAACGTTTTGGCGGAAGGTGTTTTTATGAGCGTCTCTACGCTTACTACAGAAGCAAAAGAAGAGTTAACAAAAGTACGTGTGAGTCGTACGAGCGCTAAAATAGCAGAAATAGCTGCAATTATTCGCTTTGCTGGCACAGTTGATGTGATGGCTGGCAAGGTGGTTATTGATATTGAACTGGATAATCAATTAGTAGCAAAGCGTGTATCACAAGAATTACATGATGTGTTCGCTAGCGACGTTTATTTCATGGATCTAGGTCTTTCGTCTTCGCGTAAAACACATAAACATTTATTGCGGATTAGTGAAGAAGCAGATGTGCTTATGCGTCGAGTGGGCTTAGTGACTCGCTCTGGGCATAAAGTTATTGGGTTACCGCCGCAAATTATTACTGGAACTATTGAAGATGCTGAGGCCGCATGGCGTGGTGCATTTTTGGCATCAGGTCACTTGTCTGATCCTGGTCGTTCTTCTGGTTTGGAAGTGGCATGTCCATGTCAAGAAGCTTCATTAGCGTTAGTCGGTTGTGCTCGTCGTCTTGGTCTTAGTGCTAAAGCTAAAGAAACTCGTGGTGTGGAAAAGGTATCTTTGCGTGATGGGGAAGCTGTTGGTGCGTTATTATCGCGCATGGGTGCCCATGCTACTCGGTTACGCTGGGATAAGAGCAGGCTCAAGCACGAATCTCGCCCTTCAGGCAATCGTTTGGCTAATTTCGATGATGCTAATTTGCGACGTTCAGCACGGGCAGCGGTTACTGCTGCCGCTAGAGTGGAACGAGCAATGACGATTTTGGGTGATGATGTACCAGATCACTTAGTGGAAGCAGGGCAGTTGAGAGTGCAGCATCGTCAGGCGTCATTGGAAGAACTAGGTCGTTTGGCAGATCCACAGATGACTAAAGACGCAGTGGCAGGACGTATTCGTCGATTGTTATCTATGGCTGATAAACGTGCACAGGAACTTGGCATTCCTGATACTCAAGTTGCCGTGACTGATGATATTCTCAATGATCTGTAGGGCAGAGATGGTGTGCTGATGATGGACACGGGGATTTCGTGAGTCTTGAGGACATCGGAGACTATGAGAAAAATCACTTATGGTTTGAGTGGAAAATAGTCATCTGTGCGTTATTGCGATAACTTTTTGTTAGCTACCCCTGTTAAGAGGTAGCTTTTTGTTTTTAGGGGGTAAATTTTCCGTTCGGAAATAGTTTTTGCCAATAGGGAACTATAGTCTACCCCCATTTGGTTGGGAATAGAATGGAAAGTGGGGGATATTCAATGGTAGCGGCGCACTTTCATATTTCTAGCTCTGCACATATATCTGACTCTGCGTAGAATTGGTGTTGGAACTGAGCTGGAAATAAGCAACATTAGATAAACAAGAACGCTCAGTGGAAACAACATCGAGTTGAGGAGAATTTAAGATGACAATCCGTGTAGGTATCAATGGCTTTGGACGTATTGGTCGCAACTTTTTCCGCGCTATCCAACAGCGTGGTAGCGATATTGAAGTTGTCGCAGTAAATGACCTAACTGATAACCACACTTTGGCTCATTTGCTCAAGTACGACTCTATTCTTGGGCGTTTAGGTGAAGACGTAACCTATGATGAGCAGTCTATTACTGTGGGGGGCAAGCGTATTAATGTTACTGCAGAACGCGAACCAAAGAACCTTGCTTGGGGAGAACTTGGCGTAGATATTGTTATTGAATCCACTGGTTTCTTCACTGATGCTACGGCTGCGGCTGCACATATTGAAGCAGGTGCGAAGAAAGTTATCATTTCTGCTCCAGCGAAAAATGAAGACGCTACTTTTGTGGTAGGGGTCAACCATACTGAGTATGATCCAGAGAAGCACCATGTTATTTCTAATGCATCCTGCACCACAAACTGCCTTGCGCCGTTGGCGAAAGTGCTTGATGAAAAATTTGGTATTGAAACTGGTTTGATGACAACAGTGCATGCTTACACAGGCGATCAGCGTCTGCATGATGCACCACACCGTGATTTGCGTCGCGCTCGTGCTGCTGCTCAAAATATCGTTCCTACTTCGACCGGTGCAGCAAAAGCGGTGGCTTTGGTGCTACCACAGCTTGAAGGTGTACTAGATGGCTACGCATTGCGCGTTCCTGTTATTACTGGTTCTGCGACTGACCTTACATTTACTGCTAAAAAAGAAGTATCTGTTGAAGCTGTCAATGCTGCCATCAAAGAAGCAGCTGAAGGTGATCTCAAAGGTGTGCTTGCTTACACTGAAGATCCTATTGTTTCCACAGACATTGTTACTGATCCTCATCCATCAATTTTCGATTCTGGCTTGACCAAAGTAATCGGAAACCAAGTAAAAGTTGTGTCATGGTACGACAATGAGTGGGGTTACTCTAACCAGCTCGTTGCTTTGACCGAGTACGTGGGAGAGCGTCTCTAAAATTTAGTATTTTCCTTTGACAAAGAGAGCCTGGGATATGGAAACATAATCTCAGGCTCTCGGTGCATAATATGTCTTAAAAAATCCCCTAGAATGGTAAGGGAACAAGAAAACCAAGGAGAAAATATGGCTATAAAAACTCTGCAAGATCTACTCAAAGAAGGCGTTGCTGGTAGGCATATCCTAGTACGTTCTGATTTCAATGTACCGCTTGATGATGAAGGCAACATTACAGATTCAGGTCGTATCATTGCTTCACTCCCAACTATCAAAGCCCTCATTGAGGCCGACGCTCGTGTGATTCTTATGGCTCACCTTGGTCGCCCCAAAGGCACAGTAGATCCTCAATTCTCATTAGCTCCTGTTGCAGAAGCACTCTCTGAAGCCTTGGATCAATATGTGCCTCTTGCTGCAGATGTTGTTGGCGAAGATGCCCATGAGCGTGCCAATGGGCTTAACGACGGTGATGTGTTGCTACTAGAAAATGTACGTTTTGATCCACGCGAAACCAGTAAAGACGTGCAGGAGCGAGTAGAATTTGCACAGCAGCTTGTGGCACTCACCGCTGAGAATGGTGCTTTTGTTTCAGATGGTTTTGGCGTAGTACATCGTGCCCAGGCATCGGTCTATGAAGTAGCTCAGCTTCTACCACACTATGCTGGTGGGTTAGTGCAAAAAGAGATAGATGTGCTGCAGCGTATCGTCGACAAGCCACAAAAGCCATATGTAGTGGTATTAGGTGGTGCAAAAGTGTCGGATAAACTTGGTGTTATTGAGGCATTGGCACGCCAGGCAGACAAGCTCATCATTGGCGGCGGAATGTGTTATACCTTTTTAGCTGCACAAGGATATAACGTGGAGAACTCTTTGCTCCAGGAAGAACAGATCGAAAAATGTGCACAGTTATTAGAATTATATGCCGATAAGCTGGTTCTTCCTGTTGATTTGGTTGCTGCTGAAACCTTTGCGGAGGATGCAGAACACACAGTTGTTTCTTTGGACGCAATTCCATCGCAATGGCAGTCGCTGGATATTGGACCGAAAACTGTAGAAAAATTTGCAGAAGTTCTTGCTCAGGCACACACTGTTTTCTGGAATGGACCTATGGGAGTCTTTGAGTTTTCTGCCTTTGCACAGGGAACTCGTGGTGTTGCAGAAGCAATTATTGCAGCAACTGATCAAGGTGCGTTCTCTGTGGTTGGTGGCGGCGACTCAGCTGCAGCAGTGCGGTTACTAGGACTGCCTGAAGAAAAATTTAGCCACATCTCCACGGGTGGCGGCGCCTCCTTAGAATATCTGGAAGGAAAAGAATTACCAGGTGTAGCAGTTCTGGAAGCATAAATAACTACTCGACATAGATTCTTGCCGGGAAGATAAAAAGGAAGCTGAAAATGGTTAATAATAAGCGCAAAATACTCATAGCTGGTAACTGGAAAATGAATCTCGACCACTACCAAGCTATTGCAGCAGTGCAAAAACTAGCTTTTGCACTACCTGAGAAATACTATGATGAAGTTGATGTTGCCCTGACTGTTCCGTTTACAGATATTCGCTCTGTCCAAACCCTCGTACATGGTGACAAACTTCGGATCAGCTATGGTGCGCAAGATGTTTCTCCTCATGAATCCGGAGCCTATACCGGAGAAATATCCGCAGCTATGCTGGCAAAACTGCAATGCGATTGGGTTGTAGTAGGACATTCAGAACGGCGTGAGTATCATCAAGAAAATGACGATGTGGTGGCAGCCAAAGCACGGGCAGCCTTGTCTCAAGGAATAAGTCCCATCGTGTGCGTCGGAGAGCCTCTTGAAATTCGAGAAAACGGTACTCATGTTGATTACGTTGTAGCACAGACTCGTGCTTCTCTTGCTGGAATAAACAAGGAGCAACTTGCACGTACAGTCATTGCCTACGAGCCTGTGTGGGCCATCGGAACTGGCAAAGTTGCTTCTGCGGCTGACGCTCAGGAAGTATGCGCTGCTATTCGAGAGGTTATTGTAGAGCTAGCCGATCAAGAAACAGCAGATAGCATCCGTATTCTCTACGGTGGTTCGGTAAAAACTGGCACAGTTGCAGAGATCGTCGAACGCCAAGACGTAGACGGGGCTTTGGTTGGTGGCGCGTCCTTGGATGGTGAAGAGTTTGCTCGACTCATTGCGCATTCTGTGGGAGAAATGCTCTAAGAACACTTGTAACACTGTATTACTATGAAAATAGTGTATAGTTTTCCTGAGATACAGAAATACATAATGTGCATCCATGTGCTCCTCATTAGTTAGTGAGCACTGGGTGGATAATAATAAAAGAAAAGGTAGTTATGGCATTAGCGCTTCAGATCATCTTGGTTATTTCCTCTCTGGTAATGACGCTCTTTGTGCTGTTGCACCGTGGTAAAGGTGGCGGTCTTTCTAGTCTTTTCGGTGGTGGAGTTCAATCAAATCTTTCTGGCTCTACTGTAGTAGAAAAGAACCTTGACCGAGTTACGATTTTCACAGCGATCATCTGGATTGCCTGCATTATTGGGCTAAACCTGATTCAGGTATATGCCTCCTAAAAAGTAAGTTCGGGAGCTGTAGTTTTTACTACAGCTCCCGCTTTTATGACCAGATGTTAGAGTCTGCTACTTGCGTCAGCAGAAACAATGAGTAATGTTTCTGTGCGCCCTTCCACACCAGCAACTGGATAGTCAAGTGCTGGTGCACGGTGGACTGCATGATATACGGCCTCGGCCTTTTCTGCACCAGATACTAATAGCCACACTCGTTTGGCAGAATTAATTGCAGGAAGAGTAAGCGTTACTCGCTGTGCCGGAGGCTTGGGGGAATCATGCACGGCGACGACCAACTTTTCTTCTTCCTTGGTCGCATTACTATGTGGAAATAGGGAGTTAATATGCCCTTCGCCACCCATACCGAGCAAATGGAGATCGAAGCCATCGGGAGCAAAATCCTTGAGCGTATTTTCGTATGAACGCGCTGATTCTTCGAGATCTACTCCGCCAAGACCATAGCCGTGGATATTTGCTTCTGGGATATCAATTTTTTCTAACAGGACTTCACGAGCTTGCCCCTCATTGGAATCAGGATGTGAAACCGCAACATTGCGCTCATCTCCAAAAAAGATGTGTACTCGATCCCATTTAATATCTTTATCCACTAATTTAGCCAATGTGCCAATTCCGGCACCGCCACCAGTGAGCACAACACGTGCAATACCATCACCTGACACACCACCTTCTTTGATAATGTGACGAATAACCTGGGTAAAGCGATGCGCAGCTTCATCAGTAACCCCTGCTAAATCCTCAGTATGAATAATATCGATGTGGTTCATATACGTAGTGTTGCTTTCATTTCTCATGCTAGTTATTTGATTGTTCGTGAATATGCTCTAGTGCATTGAGCGCATGTTGATACGCAGTATCAGGATCTAGATGACGCAGTTCTTCGGCTAAACAATCAGCGATTGTTCGCGCTGGGAATGCTACCAAAGCAGGTTTTCTCTTTGGGAAAGACACGGAAAGCGTGTCGTTTTCCTCGAGCAGTTCGACAGATAATGTGCCGGAATCACGATCGAGCTCTATCCGACGAATAGTCGTATCGAAAGATTCTTCACTATTGATGTGCTTATCTTCGTGGACTAATCGTACTGGTACCTCTAATCTTGCACTGAGCCATGCAGTAATGAGATCGAGACTTGGTGAGTTCTTCAAGCCATATACGCGTACTGCATTGACACGTTCATGAGGGGGCTGGTCAAGGACAGAAGCTAATACGCGTCGCCAAGGACTTAATCTAGCCCAGCTCATGTCACTGTCACCAGGCATATAGTTTTCCGAGCGCAATGCGAGTAAGTTTTCATGTGAGTCATGAAAAGCATCAGTTATGCGTCGCCATGCAATTTTCCCAATAGGGTCCGCTGCAACATTGGTCGGAGCATGATACGGCCACCATGCCACAATAGGAGTATCAGGCAGCAATAAAGGGGTCACTACATGCACGAGATGCTGTGAAACCTGACCAGCTAACTGCATGATAATTATTTCTGACGCACCAGCATCACCACCGATACGTACCTGTGCATCAAGGCGTGACTGGGCTTGCTGATTGTTGCTTTGTACTAGAACAATGACACGCGAAGGATGCTCACGAGATGCACTATAAGCTGCGTCGATAATGGTATCAATATCGTCGGCATCGTGCGCGATGATAATCAGTGATAGCACACGACCAGTGGCAATTTGACCACCAGTATTTTGTTTTCGGACAAGAGTTTTAGCTATTTCTCTTGTGCTGGTATCAGGCAGATCAAAGATCACAATGCTTTCCTTTGCTTCTCATACTTCTCGTGCACGATGATGTCAGGTATAGGGCATTCTAAGGACGACGCCATTGTCTTCCTTCCCGTGCCATCATGCGATCAGCAGACTCTGGCCCCCAGGTACCAGCGGCATATTCTTCTGGTTGACCAGATTGAGCCCAATATTTGAGAATGGGATCCAAAATTTTCCAGCTTAACTCGACTTCTTCATTGGTAGGGAAGAGGCTTGCTTGATCAAGCAGCGCATCCAAGATGAGTCGTTCATATGCTTCAGGTGATTCTTCGGTGAAAGATTCAGAGTAGGAAAAGTCCATGTTTACATCACGAACTTCCATTGCCGAACCTGGTACTTTCGACCCAAAACGCATGAGCATACCCTCATCAGGTTGCACCCGAATAACAACTACATTTTGTCCTTGCGCATGGCGACTACCAGCACCAAATGGTTGGTGTGGCGCGTCCTTGAATACAAGCGCAATTTCGGTAACACGCCTTCCTAGGCGTTTACCAGTACGCAGATAAAATGGGACTCCTGCCCATCTGCGTGAATTGATTGATAAGGTACAAGCTGCATACGTTTCTGTTGCTGATTGAGGATCAAAACCTTCTTCATCACGCAATCCTGGAACATACTCAGAGCCTTGCCATCCTGCACCATATTGACCACGCGCGGTGGTATCAGCAAAAGGCGTTACTGGTTGAGTAGCGCGAAGCACTTTAATTTTTTCTGCCTGCAATTGCGCTGGGCTAAAGTCAATTGGTTCCTCCATCGCAACAAGCGCGAGTAATTGGATCAAATGATTCTGGATTACGTCGCGAGCAGCACCTATGCCATCATAATAACCAGCACGACCACCAAGACCAATATCTTCTGCCATGGTGATTTGCACATGGTCAATGTAGTGAGAGTTCCATAGCGGATCAAAAAGTTGATTAGCAAACCGTAGTGCCAAAATGTTTTGCACGGTTTCTTTGCCTAAATAGTGGTCAATACGGAAAACTGATTTTTCTGGAAACACAGAGTTAATCACATTATTGAGTTCTCGAGCAGATTCTTGATCATGCCCAAATGGCTTTTCGACGATCACCCTACGCCATGAACCCTCAGGAGCATGTGCCATTCCTGACCTATCAAGTTGGTGACACACTGCAGAGAAAGAAGAAGGCGGAATAGATAAGTAAAACGCCCAGTTTCCTGCGGTTCCACGAGATTGATCTAAATCATGCAATTTTGCGGCGAGACGGTCAAAGGCAGCATTATCATCAAAGTCACCACTGACAAATTCAATACCCTCAGCGAGTCTTTGCCAGACATTTTCTCTAAAGTCAGTGCGTGCACTGGCTTTTACTGCCTCGAGAACATAGTCCTCGAACTCTTTTTTTGACCACTCACGACGTCCATAACCCACTAGACTAAAACCTGCTGGTAATAAGCCACGATGAGCAAGGTCATAAACAGCTGGTAAAAGTTTTTTACGAGCTAAATCACCAGTAACCCCAAAAATAACCATGCCAGAAGGCCCAGCAATGCGGGGGAGTCTTTTATCATGATCGTCACGTAGCGGGTTGAGCCACTGATCATTGTGCTCTGAAAGAGAGCTTTTTGTATTATCACCGTCACTGCTTAATGGTTCAATCACGTTCTTTAACTTTACCTTTTAACAAGATGAAATGCATTACTCAGAAAGAAAAATACAGCCGTGGAGTGCACGGCTGCGATAAAAACTTTAACTAAGGCGTTGGCTCATGGAGTCGAGAAGTTCATTCCATGCTGCAACAAATTTTTCTACGCCTTGTTCTTCGAGTAGACGAAAAACTTCTGCAAAATCAATACCAGCGTCAACCAATTGTGCAAAAATATCTTCTGCTGATGCTGCACCATTGCTAAGCACATCAGAAATATCAGTGCTATCACTTGCGAGGACTGCATCAATGGTTGCTTCAGGCATGGTATTCACAGTATGAGGACCAGCAAGGTTGCTGACATACATTATTGGGCTATAGTCTGGGTTCTTTACTCCAGTAGAAGCCCAAAGCGGACGCTGGATATTGGCATTATCCGGTAAATCAGCAGCGTCGAAAAGCTCTAAAAATGCTGCATAAGCACGTTGTGCATTGGCAACGCCTGCTTTGCCTCGAAGGTCAAGTGCTTGTTGCGTTCCGATCTCATTGAGTCGAGCATCAACCTCAGTATCAAGACGCGAGACGAAGAAAGACGCCACTGAATGAATCTTCGAGACATCAAGACCTGCTTGTGCAGCACGATTAATGCCATCGATATATGCGCTAACGACCTCTCTATAGCGAGCCACAGAGAAAATCAAGGTAACATTAACGCTGATTCCTTCTGCGAGAGCATCCGCAATAGCTGGCAAGGATCCATCAGTAGCAGGTATTTTAATCATGGCATTAGGGCGATCAATGCGCTTCCATAATTCACGTGCTTGTGCGATTGTAGCATCACGAGAATCAGAAATACGTGGGTCTACCTCAATAGATACCCGACCATCCAGACCATGCGTGCGCTGATAAATATCAGCAAATAGGTCACAAGCAGCTTGCACATCTTCAATACTCATGGCATAGACGGCTTGATCAGCAGGAGTTTGCTCAGCTTTGAGCTTGTCGATGCTTGAGTCATATGCATTTCCAGAGCTCATGGCTGCCGCAAAAATGGCTGGGTTAGTAGTAACACCAACAATGGATTTTTCTTTGATGACAGTAGCGAGGTTTCCTGATTCGATTCGTTCGCGTGAAAGATCATCGAGCCAGGTAGAAGTTCCTACATGAGCGAGAGTATCAATGGTATTCATCGTGTAGTCCTTTTCAACTGGTTAAGAGAAGTGATGATAGGGCAGTAGTCGAGTTTTCATTGTGCTGGCACACTAGGATGCCAATGATTCCTTTGCTGCTTTAACTACAGCGTCAACAGTGATACCAAATTTTTGGAACAACTCTTGATAAGGAGCAGAAGCACCAAAGTGCTCCAACGATACTGCATGTCCCTGTGAACCGAGTAGGCGATACCATGGCATTGCAATACCAGCCTCAACACTGACGCGTGCACGCACTGCCTGCGGTAAAACAGATTCTTTATATTCTTCGCTTTGTTCCTCAAACCAATCAAGGCAAGGAACAGATACTACACGAGCAGCAATTCCTGCTTCTTCAAGTTCTTGCGCTGCCGATACCGCAAGCTGTACTTCAGATCCGCTAGCTAACAAGATCACATCAGGGGTTGCTTTTGATCCTTCAACAAGGATATATGCACCACGAGCGACACCGTCGAGAGCTTTTTCTTTTGTTCCTTCAAGAACTGGAACATTTTGACGGGTAAGTGCTAGTCCTTTTGGTCCTTCCTTATACATCAAAGCTGCACGCCACGCCGCACTGGTTTCATTTGCGTCGGCAGGACGCAACATCGAGAAACCAGGAATAGCACGAAGAGTAGCTAGCTGTTCTACTGGCTGGTGTGTCGGACCATCTTCACCCAAACCAATGGAATCATGTGTCCATACATAGTAGGCATCTGTCTGCATTAGTGCGGCGAGACGCAAGGCAGGGCGCATATAGTCGGAGAAAATTAGGAATGTACCACCATAAGCGCGGGTACCACCATGCAAAGAAATACCATTGATAATTGCTCCCATTGCATGTTCACGAATACCAAAATGAAGGTTACGTCCTCCAGGAGTTGCTGACCAAGTGTCAGTACTGATACTTTCTGGTCCGAAAGACGGTGCACCCTTGATAACCGTGTTATTTGAGCCAGCTAAATCAGCTGAACCACCCCAGAGCTCTGGCAGTGTGGCACCGAGAGCTTGCAAAACAGCTTCAGATGCTTTACGCGTAGCCACTCCTTTTTCATCTGCGTCCCAGCTAGGAAGATCGCAGTCAAAATCTTCTGGCAATTTACGTTGTGCAAGACGCTCAAAGAGCGCATTACTTTCTGGATTATTAGCTGCCCACTCATCGAAAGACTTTTGCCACTGGGCACGCTTTGCGGCACTACGTTCAATAAGTTTACGAGTATGCGTAATGACAGCATCGTCGACGTAGAAATGTTGCTCTGGATCAAAACCTAATTCGCGTTTTGTTGCAGCAATTTCTTCTTCACCTAAAGCTGCACCATGAACAGCACCGGTATTCATCATGGTTGGTGCTGGATAACCAATGATTGTTCTCAAACGAATAAAGGTTGGGCGAGATGAATCTTTTTGTGCTTCACGAACTGCATCTTCGATCGCTGCAACGTTTTCACCGCCTTCAATCTCAAGGACTTGCCAACCATAGGCTCGGTAACGAGCCACTACATCTTCTGTAAACGCAATAGAGGTATCTTCTTCGATGGAAATGCGGTTATCATCCCAAAAGACAATAAGATTACCAAGTTGCTGTGTACCTGCAATAGAGCATGCCTCGGCAGTAACTCCCTCTTGAAGATCGCCGTCAGAAGCGATGACATAAACAAAATGATCAAAAGGAGAAGTTCCTGGTGCGGCACTTGGATCAAAAAGCATACGCTCTCGACGAGCTGCCATTGCCATACCAACGGCAGAGGCAAGACCTTGACCTAATGGGCCAGTAGTGATTTCCACGCCTTTGGTATGGCGGTATTCTGGATGACCTGGTGTAAGTGAACCCCAAGTACGAAGAGCTTTGAGATCGTCGAGTTCCAGGCCAAAACCACCAAGATAGAGTTGGATATATTGGGTCAGCGAAGTATGACCGCAGGATAACACAAAACGGTCGCGACCAACCCACTGGTCATCTGTAGGGTCAAGGTTCATGACGCGTTGGAACAAAGTATAAGCCAATGGAGCAAGAGACATTGCTGTCCCCGGATGCCCAGAACCACATTTTTGTACAGCATCTGCTGCTAGAAGTCGCACAGTGTCTACTGCACGAGTATCAGTATCAGTCCAATCATCAGGGTAAGAAGCAGTGGTAAGAGTCTGTAGCTCAGGTGACAGCGACACGGAAAAATCCATCCTTTGGTTTATCTAAGAAAAAGTATTAAGACTATCTCCATTTTTACCATAGATAAGAGACAATGCGGCAGATATTTTTTCGCGTTGATTACACATTCGACTATGCCTCCCCAGCGTATTTAGCTTCTGCTGGTAGTAGGGCGGGATAAGGGGAAAACTGTGGATGTTGTGCACCAAAAAGTTTTCCATAATGGTGTCCGCAGTGTCATTAGTATTTAATGCCTAAGGTGACTAACATGATGTGAGCATAGATTGATCTGAAAGTTTTTGCGTACGTGGGAACTTTCTTGTCTTTTTGTGCGACATATATATGGACTATGCTGTGTTTCCATCATTTTCGCAGTAGTTTTGTACCTTTATGTATGTGATGCTGCGGTAATTATATAGGATGATATGGCAGAAATGATTTTGATCAACTTTTCTGGAGAGGACAACCCTTGGACGTAATCAAGGCCTATATTGCATTGACAAAACCTCGGGTTATTGAGCTTCTCCTTGTTGCAACCATTCCAGCTATGCTGCAAGCACAGCGTGGTGAGAATAACATCACCCTTATTTTGCTCACAGTCATTGGTGGTTGGATGGGTGCAGCTGCAGCCAATACCTTTAATATGGTTGCTGATTCTGACATCGACCAAAAAATGGGTCGTACTCGTGCTAGACCACTGGTACGTCATACTGTATCTAATCGCCAAGCAACAATTTTTGCCTGGATACTTACCGTAGCTAGTTTTTTGTGGTTGTGGTTGCTCTGTCATTCTCTTTTAGCCGCAGTGTTTGTCATGGCGACGATTGCCTTTTATATTTTTGTCTATACGAAATACCTCAAACGCCGTACCCACATGAACATTGTGTGGGGTGGTGCTGCAGGCTGTATGCCAGTAGTGGTTGGTTGGGCAGTGATTGTTGATAATATGCCTGCAGAATTACCTGATAATTGGTGGCAAGCGTTTGTTCTCTTTATGATCATTTTCTTCTGGACGCCACCGCATACCTGGGCATTAGCTATGAAATATAAAGAAGACTATAAGGCTGCTAATGTTCCTATGCTGCCCGTCGTACGCCCGGAAAGAGAAGTAACCCGCCAGATTGTGTGGTATACCGTCGCAACCGTCATTACCACATTATTATTGCTCCCAGCAGCTGGTTTACTCTATGCAAGTGTTGCAGTCATATCCGGTATCTGGTTCTTAATTATGGCCCTAGTCCTCCATGACGGAGTGAAAAAAGGTGGAGAAGTTAAGCCACTGAAGTTGTTTATTCTGTCCAATAATTATTTAGCTATTCTATTTGTCGGTCTTTCCATTGATGCCGTGCTGAACTTAGCTCCGCTCAGTACATTGGTGCACTAAGCCACACCAAGCTCTATGAGTTTTTTGGAAGTTGCGCCGGAGAAATAAATACTAGAAAAGGAATTATGCCTGCGGTTGATTGATCATTCGCAGGCATAAGTTCTATTGAGTTTTATTGCTTTTTCTTAGGGAAAAACTGGTGTAGACCTTTCGGAAAAACCAAATTTTTGATCACCAATTCCAGAGCCAGTAACCCAGTGACTACCATCTTTTCTAGTCATAGCAACTGCCCATAATAAAGCACTAAGGGCTACGACACAGGAGCACAGCCCAATATGAAGCGGAATTGACCAACTAGGCACTCCAAGTCGATACTGCAATACACCTACCAAGCCTTGCACTATGATCGATAGGAGTAGCCAACCACCAAGGTGGCGGGCGCGTCGAGGTGCTTGCATGAGCACTAGACCGCATACCAATAGGATGCTTAATGCGAGATACGCATACATAGTCCAAGCATGAACATGCGCCATCCAGTCGATATCAACTTCTAATCGCCCTTTCATACCGTCGCCAGCGTCTCCTGAATGTGGACCTGCTCCAGTAACCATGGTTCCGGTAATAAGAACTGCACTAAGCAAAATAGCGCTAAAAGCAGATAGCATTCTCAGAGATTTTTCATATGTACGCGTGGGAGTTCCGTCGTCAGGCTCGGCAATTCTGACATACATTACTGCTGCACCCCATACCAACATCATTGATGGCAAAAAATGTAATGCAACACTATACCAAGCAAGATCAAGGAGCACAGAGATACCACCAATGACTGCTTGGACAACAATTCCAGCACCTTGGAAAAGCGCATAAAAAATGATTTCTTTTCTGCGATGAGCTGCTAGAACTGCAACAAGTACGAGAACGGCAAAAGCTAAATCAACAAAAGTGAGCATTCTGTTGCCATACTCAATAAGCTGGTGAATCCACGGCGCAGCCCCTGGCACAGGTACCAAAGAACCTTCATGACAATTTGGCCATGTATTACAGCCAAGACCTGAACCAGTCACACGCACGATAGATCCGGTAATGGTAATTCCTGCTTGTGCCAGCAATAAGCAAAACGCTAGACGACGCTGCCGCGCGATAGTTGGTGGAAAACGTCTAAGAAGAGGTGAATCAGCACTAAACACATTGTTAATAGTACACTGCTTAGTGCGCAATTTTGCTTGCCGTTATGCACAAAAGGAGTGCTGATGATGTCTTTATGCAAAGAATCACATTAATCAAACTTAAACCACTTGACAGCACTGGCAACGCCCAAGCCTGTCCAACCTAAGAGCATAAAAATTTGAGTGAGTGGAATATGCCCATCAAAACTAGACACAAGACCTTGAGTCAGCGCCACGCTAGGAATGTATTGAAGTAGCCAAGACGGCGAGCCACTCATTCTGAAAAGGTAAAAGGACGCAACCCCTACCAAAAGAATCCAAATCAGATTGCTAATTCCCAATACAATTTCTGATGATAATGCACCACCAATTGCCATGCCTAAAGAAGTAAAACAGCAGACGCCAAGGAAGAAACAAAGCACACTTACCGGTAGTCCAATTAAATGTGGGTGCCACCCCAAAAGCAGTGCGCACGAACTAAGCAAAATAATTTGGAGAATACTCACGACGAGTACCCCAAGTATTTTTCCAAGCACAATGGTCGTACGAGAAACTCCACTAGCACCGGATCGCTTGAGCGCACCATAACGACGATCGAAAGCTAAAGAAATTGCCTGGCCGGTAAAGCCGGAACTCATGGCAGCAATAGCCAACATAAGCGGTAGCCCTTTCTGAAGGGGATGTGGATCTTCAACGAGTGGCAAAAATGCAAGAGCGATGAGCATACCGATAGGAATGATGAAACTCAGTAGTAATTGCTCGCCATGACGCAGAAACAAAAGTGATTCAATTTTTCCTTGAGCAATAACCATCGTTTGCGTACGTGCAGGTTGTGGAGCAGGGGAGAAAGTTCCGGCTGGAAAATTAAGTGCGTTGGTATTTTTTTCCGAAGAATTAAAAGACAAAGACACAGGGGTAGTATTGGCACTGTTATGGGACATATATGATCAACTCCGCACTGAATGATGAGTGATATCAAGAAAAATATCTTCTAAAGAATGGCAATGAGTAGAAAACTCTGTGATGAGAACATCCTGCTTGGCCGCCTCTTTACTGAGCTCGGCAAGTATCGTGGGGTTCAGTGGATAAGGAACAAGTGCTTTATAGGAAAGCGGCTTTTGTGCTACCACGTTTAAGCGACTTAAAAATTCGGATTCAGAGATATTAAGAGGTTGCGCTGTGGAAAAATGAATTGCTACTTTGCTACCCATGCCAGTAGGCGAGTTATAGGACGCAGCATGCTGTTTTCTCAGTTCTTGTAGGGTACCTTCAGCTACAAGTGTGCCCTTATCAATGATTGCGACACGATCTGCTAGCGCTTCAGCTTCATCCATAAGGTGAGTAGTCAAAATAACTGTCACACCATCGCCACGCAATTGATCGATGAGTTTCCAGACTAACAGACGAGATTGCGCATCCATTCCCGCCGTTGGCTCATCAAGGAATACCAGCTCAGGGCGACCAATCAGAGCAAGAGCTAAAGATAGGCGTTGTTGTTGCCCACCGGATAAACGTCGATAAGTAGTATTGCGGACGTTGGCTAAACCGAGTATGTCAAGTAACCATTCTGGATCAAGAGGATTAAGGCTATAAGAAGCACTGAGCTTTAACATTTCGCCAACACGAATACCAGAGTAGCTACCACCACTTTGGAGCATGATACCAACTCTTTGCCGTACCAAATCTGGATGGGTGACCGGATTGAGTCCAAGCACTCGTACCTCGCCAGAACTAGGTTTGGTGAAACCTTCACAAATTTCTATCGTGGTTGTCTTGCCGGCTCCATTAGTTCCTAAAAACGCAAGAACTGTCCCACGGCGAACCTTGAGAGACAGGTTATTGACAACAGTTTTAGTGCCATACTTCTTGACAAGATTATGAATCTCCAGGGCGTTGTCGACTTGAGTTCCTGAGCCCTCGGCTGCAAAAGACGTGAAGGCTTTTGCTGTCTTTGCTGCCGGTAAAACGTGATTATGCTCTTGTGCCACGGTGTTCTAGTTTAATCCTAGGGGAGCTGATTTTTTTAATACCCGCCAAAAAATCAACAATAAAATGCTTGAACAAGTAAGTGCCGTTGCATAGATCGAGAATAAAGTACCATCAGGCAAGCCCATACCTCGGGGAAGGACAAAGAAAGAAAGCGGTATGGAGTAAGCGATGACTGCAAGACGGAAAATGTGGCGATTTGCCCAAGCCGCCAATGGAAAAATTGCCCACAAAAGATACCAAGGCTGTACCACAGGGAAAAAGATGACTAATACAAAGGTCGAGATTCCTAGCGCGCCAATTGCTGCGATAGTGCCTTTATAGGTAGCAAAAAGCATACGCAGCATAAAAATACCGGCAATAATTAATCCAAGACTTCTGGTAAGGATGAGAATCATTGCGGTGTGATCACCTAGACCTAACCACATTCCCAGGAAACCAGAAAAAGCTCCGACAGCTGTAGTGATTGAGCGCAATGTAAAAACTTGAGCAGCGCCACCTTGAGTATGCAACCAACCAATTCCTACGCCACTTATACTGCTGACAATTGCGATGGTGATGACCATAAGGACACTTTGGATGATGATTGCCGTAAGGAGAGATAATATATGGCGCACCACTATAAAGGATGTGGTGTTATGTTTTCTCATCTCGGTCCAGCGCAAAAAAAGAGCACGTGCTAGTCCTGTGCCAACAAAGCCTAATCCCATGAATCCGGTGATTTTAATTAACCCAGCGCAACTGATAAGAAAGGCGCTTAAAGCTAATAATGCTGCAATTTTCCCTGCGTAGAAGAGGGAAAAGCGTTGCGGACTTCCGTTGATTTTTTCAATTGCCCGAAGCCCATACTCCATTCCCGCTAAGAGTAGCCCTAATAAAATAGCTTCATTGTGAATTCCTGCGATGAGATGCAAAAAGGTGAGTGGGTTGAGAACTCCCAGCCACATTGCTGCTTGTGGAGCGACTGAACATCGTTGAGCTAAGCGTATCGTCGCCCAGCCTGCTAAAGCTATCCCTAGGATGGAAAAAATACGGTGGAGTAACACTGCCCATACAATCGAATCATGAGTAATGCTGCTGATCAACGCACCAATTCCTAAGGCTAATGAGCCATAAGGAGAAGCAGAATGCGCCCAAACGAAAGGAACGCTGCGTGCAAGGGGATTGTCAGAGCCTAAAAGATCAATTGGGCCTGCTGAGTAGGGGTCTAGACCTGCTCGTACGATGGCGCCATTTGCTATATATGAGTAAATGTCCTGCGTGAACATAGGGGCGCTGCACAGTAATGGCAATGACCAAGCAATAAAGGTACGACGAAGGACGTAGAGATCTACATAAGGGGTCGATGAGCGTTCTGTTTGTTGCTTGAAACTGACTCCGCAAAAAGCAGCAATACCAATCCATGCAACTACTAACAATCCAATTCCAAGGACACAAATGACAGTAGAAGTCTGAAACATTCTGGCAAGGATATTGCCTAGGGGTGCTGTGACATAGGGATTATTAACAACGGGTAGTGCTCCTGCACCTAAGCCGCCTAACCCTAGTAACAGACTTCCACTTGTGCCTAACCATCTAAACAATCCAAAACGTCGAAGTTGCGTGTGGGCTAAGGATTTCTTAGTAGAAAGGGTTTGGTGTTGATGAAGTGAAGCTGATCGTGATCCGGCAGCGCCAATGCGCGGCAGCTCGTGTACAAGCGCTTGTATGAGTCGAAAAGGAGATAGCTTCACAGATAATGAGTGTAGTCAATCATTCTTCCGCACGGAATAACAGAATACCGGAATGGTTGGATGACTATGATGACTATGTAGTCGTAGTCGGTTCACGTTGAAGCGGATGATAAATAGATGATGAATAGAAGATAAGGGCACGATGATAATCCCTTATTTTATTTAGGTAACACTAATGTTGCTAAAAGTGATAAATGGCGTACTCTAGTAGCAGGTCTATTACAAGGAGGTGACATAGCGCCATGAATAATCCTGTTGCACATGCCGATTCTCGTTCCACTGAAGGGGAAACACGCAGGCAGATCATGAAGATCCTGTTGCAACACGGCCCTATTTCTGCTGGTGAATTAGGGAAAATTCTTGGACTATCAGCCACTGGAATACGTAGACACCTTGATAGCCTTGTGGATAATGGAATTGCTGAAGCAACAGATAACCTCACAACTGTACGCAGTGCTCAGTCAGGAAAAAAGCGAGGTCGACCAGCGCGAGTATATCGGCTTACCGATTACGGCAGAAGTAAGTTTGGACATCACTATGACGTTCTTGCTGCGGCTGCCTTATCGTCGTTGAAGCAAATCGGTGGACAACAAGCACTTGATGATTTTGCTTATCGACGCGCAACCGAAATACTTGAAACTGCTGTGTTACCTAATAAAGAAGATGCACAGTATGTCGAGAAAGCAATTGAAGCGATCGTGGCGGCATTTAGCTCTCATGGATATACAGCATCTATTGATAATGCAGGACAGGGAGTGCAGATATGCCAGCATCATTGTCCAGTAGCTCATGTTGCTGCACAATTTCCTGAGTTGTGCCAAGCAGAGCATGAAGCAATTTCCGATATCCTTGGTTATCATGTGCAGCCCTTAGCCTCCATCGCAGATGGAAATGGTATCTGTACTACAAATATCCCTATTAAAGCTATAACTACTGATTTACACTCACCTGTATTTCCCTGAGAAAGGAGCGGTCATGACTCAGACAACACCAACGACTGATGATGAAATTATTGAATCAATTGGTCCATATAATTATGGCTGGCATGACTCCGATGCGGCTGGTGCCTCGGCACGCCGTGGTCTTAATGAAGAAGTTGTGCGTGATATTTCCGCGAAAAAAAATGAGCCGGAATGGATGCTAGAGCAACGTCTTAAAGCATTAAGCATTTTTGATAAAAAACCGCTTCCAACTTGGGGTGCTGATCTTAGCGATATTGATTTCGACAACATCAAATACTTTGTGCGCTCTACTGAAAAGCAGGCTACGTCATGGGAAGATTTACCTGAAGACATTAAAAATACTTATGACAAATTAGGTATTCCCGAGGCAGAAAAACAGCGCCTTGTTGCTGGTGTGGCTGCCCAGTATGAATCAGAGGTTGTCTACCACCAGATTCGTGAAGATTTAGAAAAGCAAGGCGTTATATTCTTAGACACCGATACCGGTTTGCGCGAGCATCCTGAGTTATTCCAAGAATACTTTGGCTCTGTTATTCCCGCAGGCGATAATAAATTCTCCGCCCTGAACACTGCTGTATGGTCAGGTGGATCGTTTATTTATGTTCCTAAGGGTGTGCACGTTGATATTCCTTTGCAGGCCTACTTCCGTATCAACACGGAAAACATGGGACAATTTGAGCGCACGCTCATCATCGTCGATGAGGACGCTTATGTGCACTATGTAGAAGGTTGCACAGCCCCCATTTACAAAACAGATTCCCTCCACTCCGCAGTGGTAGAGATCATCGTGAAAAAGGGTGGCCGTTGCCGTTACACCACTATCCAGAACTGGTCCAATAACGTGTACAACTTGGTGACTAAGCGCACCAAGTGTGAAGAAGGCGCCACGATGGAATGGGTTGATGGAAATATCGGCTCCAAGGTAACCATGAAATACCCTGCCGTATGGATGACAGGTCCGTATGCAAAGGGCGAGGTACTATCTGTTGCCTTCGCCGGTGAGGGGCAGTTCCAGGACACTGGTGCGAAAATGGTTCATATGGCACCGCACACAAGTTCTAACATTGTGTCTAAGTCTGTTGCCCGTGCAGGTGGCCGTGCTGCGTACCGTGGTTTGGTGAGAATCAATGCTAATGCGCATCATTCAACATCAAATGTTGAGTGTGATGCGTTGCTGGTGGATAATATTTCTCGTTCGGATACCTATCCCTACAATGATATTCGTAATGATCACGTATCCTTAGGGCACGAAGCTACAGTATCTCAAGTATCAGAGGAACAGCTTTTCTATCTTATGTCTCGTGGCATTGCAGAAGATGAAGCAATGGCAATGATCGTTCGTGGCTTTGTGGAGCCTATTGCTAAAGAACTTCCTATGGAGTATGCCCTGGAACTTAATCGACTTATCGAATTGCAGATGGAAGGATCAGTGGGATAAGCATCATGACATCATCACTTACTCCACAAAATGCCACAGTGCATAACACAAAGGGCGATCTATTCAGCTCGTTCAAGGTTGAAGATTTCGCTATACCTAGTGGTAAAGACGAAGTATGGCGCTTTGTGCCATTGCGTCGTCTCCGTGGACTTCATAACTCAGAGTTTGCTCCAGCAGTTGCTCCTGATGTGAATATCACCATTCCATCTACAGCACAGGGAGTGAGCACTACTCAACTGGCAATGGATGACAAAAAAGTTGGTGTGACTGGTGCTCCCATTGATCGAGTAGGAGCCCAAGCCTTTAGCGCTGCAGAATGTGCTCACCATATTCGTTTTTCTGCAGATTCTATCAATACTGAACCTGTGGAAATTCGAGTTACCGGTCAAGGAACAGAGGTCACGTCTTTTGCACACATTGTTGTTGAGGTGGAAAAAGGCGCTGAAGCAATTGTTGATTTGCGGTATTCAGGTTCTGGTACTCACGCGGATAACGTCGAGTTTCTCATTGCTGATAATGCAAAACTCAGTGTGATCGTTGATGCTTCCTGGGCAGATGACGCAGTTCATTTATCTGGGCAACAAGCTGTTCTGGGACGTGATGCAACCTTGCGTCATACTGCTGCTGTATTTGGCGGCGATGTCGTCCGCCTTATCCCACGTGTGCGTTTTGATGCACCTGGGGGCGACGCTGAAATGCTTGGTGTTTATTTTGCTGACGACGGTCAATTCTTTGAGCAGCGGCTTTTGGTAGATCATGCGGTACCAAATTGTCGTTCCAATGTGCTCTATAAAGGTGCGTTGCAGGCAGATCCTACTTCGGCGAAGCCAGAAGCACGTACTGCTTGGGTTGGTGATGTGCTTATCCGTTCTGATGCACAAGGAACAGATACCTATGAGGCAAATCGTAATCTAGTGCTCACCGAAGGTGCGCGTGCTGATGCAGTTCCTAATCTAGAAATCGAAACTGGAGAAATAGCAGGGGCTGGTCACGCTGCTACTGTTGGTCGTTTTGACGATGAGCAAGAATTCTACCTCAAATCACGTGGTATTCCTCCTGAAGAAGCTCGTCGTTTGATCGTACGCGGATTCTTTTCAGAGGTCATTGGCCGAATCCCAGTAGATGAAATTCGTGAGGAACTAGAAGATCGCGTAAGTAATGAACTAGAAACATTACGCGCTCGTCAAGAACAATAAAATCCTTATCCATAACTTTTGTAAAACTGAAAGTGTAATAATGAGTACTTTAGAAATTCGTAACCTTCACGCCCAGGTTATTCCGAACGACGAAAATGCAGAGCCGAAACCAATCCTCAAGGGAGTTAATCTCACCATCAATTCTGGTGAAACTCATGCAATAATGGGACCAAATGGTTCTGGAAAATCCACATTGGCATATACTCTTGCCGGTCATCCTCGCTATGAAATCACCGAAGGAGAAGTGCTACTCGACGGCACTAATTTGCTGGATCTCGAAGTGGACGAGCGTGCTCGAGCTGGTCTATTTCTTGCTATGCAGTATCCTACTGAAATCCCTGGTGTGTCTATGGCAAACTTCTTGCGCTCTGCTGCCACTGCGATTCGTGGTGAAGCACCGAAATTACGTGAATGGGTGAAAGAGGTGCGTGGAGCACAAGAACAGTTGTCTATTGCTAAAGAATTTTCTGAACGCAGCGTTAATGAAGGCTTTTCTGGTGGTGAGAAAAAGCGCCATGAGGTTTTGCAACTAGATCTGCTCAAGCCAAAATTTGCTGTTATGGATGAAACCGACTCTGGTCTTGATGTCGATGCATTGCGCATTGTTTCTGAGGGAATAAATCGTTATCAAGAGCAAACTGGTGGCGGTATTCTCATGATTACGCACTATAAGCGAATCTTAAATTATGTGCAGCCTGATTTTGTCCATGTATTTGCTAACGGACAGATTATTACCTCTGGTGGTCCTGAACTCGCTGATGAGCTAGAAGCTCATGGTTATGATCGTTTCCTTGGATAGGAAACCTGCTTTGAGCAAGTAGGCGCACACTGTGCTTTAGTACATCATGGCACTGGCATGCTCTACTGCATGGAGCATGCCACCAAGGTACTTGGGGAATATAACTTCTACTAAAAGAGTTGAGATGAATATGTCAGCTACATTGACTGCTCAGGAACAGCAGCAACAGGCTTGTATAGATGTGCACGCATTAAGACAAGAGTTTCCCATTTTTTCACGGACTGTTCGTGGTGATAACCCTTTGGTCTATCTTGATTCAGGAGCTACTGCACAGCGTCCTGAGCGAGTATGGCGCGCTGAGGAAAATTTTGTCCTGCACACAAATGCACCTGTTCATCGTGGTGCATATCAACTTGCAGAAGAAGCAACAGATGCGTATGAGACTGCCCGTGAGAAAATCGCACGTTTTGTGGGGGCGGATAACCATGAGATTGCCTTCACTAAGAATGCTACAGAGGCATTGAACTTGGTTTCTTATGCGCTGTCTGATGATCGTAGCGGGCAGCTGACCCTTACTGCCGAAGATACTGTGGTGGTTAGTGAGTTAGAGCATCATGCAAATCTTATTCCTTGGCAAGAAGCATGCCGACGCACTGGAGCAACATTGCGTTGGTATAAGCTAACTGATGATGGCCGTATTGACCTTGATTCCCTTGAATTAGATGACAGCGTTAAAGTTGTTGCAGTCACCCATCAATCCAATGTTACTGGTGCAGTTACTGATGTAGCAGAAGTAGTACGCCGTGCTAGGGCAGTCAATGCCCTAGTCGTGTTGGACGCGTGCCAATCTGTGCCGCATATGCCAGTAAATTTTCATCAATTAGATGTTGATTTTGCAGCGTTTTCGGGGCACAAGATGTGTGGTCCTACTGGGGTAGGTGTGTTATATACAAAGGCTGAGCTTGCTCAATTGCTTCCACCATTTTTGACAGGCGGTTCCATGATTGAGGTAGTGACCATGGAGAAAGCTACCTATGCTAGTATTCCACAGCGATTTGAGGCGGGTACTCAAATGACGAGTCAGGTGGTTGGACTTGGTGCTGCAGTGGATTTTCTTAGCGAAATTGGTATGGATAATATCGCTGCCTATGAGCATCAACTCACAAGCTATGCCTTGGAGAAATTGCAGGGCATTGAGCACTTGAAAATCATAGGTCCTGCGGTTTCTGATGCGCGTGGTGGAGCTATCAGCTTTAGCGTCGAGGGTATTCATCCTCATGATCTTGGACAATTGCTTGATGACCAAGGCATATGTATTCGCGTAGGACATCATTGTGCTTGGCCAGTGCATCGTGCTTCTCACATACAGGCTAGTGCGCGGGCATCTTTTTATTTCTATAACACCTTTGCAGAAATCGATCAGCTTGTTGCGGCAATAGAAAAAGCAAAACAATTTTGGGGAATCGAGTCTAAATAGTGAATATTGAATCCATGTATCAAGAAGTGATCCTTGATCATTATAAAAATCCACAGCATTGTGGCTTAAGAGAAGATTTTAATTCTGAAGTACATCACGTTAACCCAACCTGTGGTGATGAGATCACGCTTCGCGTTTTGCTTTCCGACGACAAAGCTACGGTTCAAGATGTTTCTTATGACGCGCAAGGCTGTTCTATTAGCCAAGCATCGACCTCTGTCATGGCAGAAGAAATAATTGGTTTGCCCGTTGCAGAAGCAATGGAAAAATTAGCCGACTTTGAGAAAATGATTACTTCTAAAGGGCAGTACAGTGGTGATGAAGATCTTATCGGAGATGGCATTGCTTTTTCCGGTGTTGCTAAGTACCCAGCGAGGGTGAAATGCGCGCTATTAGGATGGAAAGCATTTCAAGCAGCGACAACTCAATCACTAGAAGAAAAATAACCACACAATAAGCACGCAGTAAGGAAAATAATGATGACTGAGGATAATGCGCACCTAGACAGTGCTGAGCCACTAGAACAAGAAAAACCGCCACAAAGTGAAGCAGATCTTGCAAAAGCAAGTGATGTCGAAGAATATATGCGTGATGTGATTGATCCAGAGCTAGGGATCAATGTTGTTGATTTAGGTTTGGTCTATGATATCTGGATCGAAAATGAGAACGAAGCACATATCAATATGACCCTTACCTCACCAGCTTGTCCATTAACTGATGTTCTAGAAGATCAGGCACAAGACGCGGTTGTTGGTCGTGGCGTGGTAGATAAATTGGTATTGAATTGGGTATGGATGCCGCCTTGGGGGCCACACATGATCACTGAAGAGGGTCGAGAGCAACTACGCGCACTGGGTTTTTCTGTTTAATTTTTAGAAAGGAATGCAGCAGAACATCATTGCTGTACGATGACACATTATGATAGTGACCAATGATCTTGAGGTGCGTGTTGGTGCTCGAACATTGCTCCATGCTCCCGGGCAACATCTTCGAGTGCAAGCAGGGGATCGGATCGGACTAGTTGGTCGCAATGGTGCAGGAAAAACGACAACGATGCGTATTCTTGCTGGTGAAACTCAGCCCTATGGCGGTAGTATTACGCGCTCAGGAGCTATTGGATATTTGCCACAAGATTCTCGTGAAGGAAATCTTCAACAAACAGCAAAACAACGGGTACTTGCTGCTCGTGGGTTGGATAAAATTCGCATCTCGATGGATCGTCAACAAGCTATTATGGAGCAAACCGACGATGTATCGCAGCGTGATAAAGCTATTGCTAAATACTCACGCCTAGAAGAGCAATTTCATCAATTAGGTGGTTATGAAGCTGACGCAGAATGCGCACAAATTTGTGACAACCTTGGATTGCCAGCGCGTATCTTGGAACAAGAATTGCATACTCTTTCTGGTGGACAACGCAGACGAGTAGAATTAGCGCATATTCTTTTTTCTGCAACAGCTGGCGCAGGTAAGTCTGATACGATTCTGCTCCTTGATGAGCCAACAAACCATTTAGACGCTGATTCTATTAATTGGTTGCGAAGTTTCCTCAAAAAGCATGAGGGCGGTTTAATTCTGATTTCGCATGATGTTGAATTGCTTGGTGAAGTATGCAATAAAGTGTGGTTTCTTGATGCAGTGCGCGCTGAAGCAGATATTTACAATATGAGTTTTAGTAAATATAAACAAGCACGTGCAACAGATGAGGCACGTCGACGGCGTGAACGCGCAAATGCAGAGAAGAAAGCAAGTGCATTGCGTAGCCAGGCAGCAAAACTTGGGGCGAAAGCAACAAAGGCTGCTGCTGCGAAACAAATGTTAGCTCGTGCTGAGCGTATGATGACTCAACTAGATGAAGTACGTGTGGCTGATCGCGTTGCACATATTTCTTTTCCTACTCCGGCTCCTTGCGGAAAAACCCCTCTCTACGCCAAGGGCTTAACAAAGATGTATGGTTCTCTTGAAGTCTTTGCCGGTGTTGATTTGGCAATTGATAAGGGATCCAGAGTGGTAGTGCTCGGGTTTAATGGTGCAGGAAAAACCACATTGCTTAAGCTCTTGGCTGGGGTAGAGCGTACTGACGGCGAAGGCGGCATTGTAACGGGCCATGGGCTCAAAATTGGTTATTTTGCGCAGGAACATGACACTATCGATCCAACCAAGACCGTATGGGAAAACACGGTGCATGCGTGTCCTGAAGCAGGAGAACAAGATTTACGTGGTCTATTGGGAGCGTTTATGTTTTCCGGCGAACAATTACAACAGCCAGCTGGCACATTGTCGGGTGGCGAAAAAACCCGATTAGCCCTTGCTGCTCTAGTATCTTCACGAGCAAATGTGTTGTTACTGGATGAGCCAACAAATAACTTAGATCCCATTTCTCGTGAACAAGTCCTCGACGCATTACGTACTTATGAAGGCGCGGTAGTCCTTGTAACACATGATCCTGGTGCAGTAAAAGCATTGGAACCAGAACGGGTTATCGTGTTGCCAGATGGCGATGAAGACCTATGGAATGATGAGTACATGGACATCGTGGAATTAGCTTAAGGAACAGAAAGGCTGAACGTGATTATGGATTTTCTGCACTCTTGGTGGCGTTCTCTATCACGATCCAAGCGTATTTTTTGTGTAGTGTTTGCTGCAGATATATGTACAAAAGCTATTGCTTGGCACTTTTTGTATCATTTACCTGCAACAAAAATTCGTGGTAATAAGCGCACGTGGTGGTTTGTTACCACAGTGGTCAGTGTTGTGGGGCCGCTGAGCTTTTTAAGTACAGCAATAAAATAACACAAGCGTTTGATGGGGAAAGGTTAGTTTCGGAAACCATGAACAGGTGCAGGAATAAAACCTCCACGACGAATAAACTCTGAGTTATCCACGGTAGAAACTGGAATAACCGGGGCATATCCTAGTAATCCACCAAAGTTGATTTCATCCCCAGGTTGAGAACCAGGAACAGGAATAACACGCACCGCTGTGGTTTTATGATTCATTACGCCAATAGCTGCTTCATCAGCAATCATGCCAGCAATAAGTTCAGCAGAAGTATCGCCAGGTATAGCGACCATATCAAGTCCAACTGAGCAGATGGAAGTCATCGCCTCAAGTTTGTCAATGCTGATAGACCCGGCACGTACTGCATCAATCATACCTTTATCTTCAGAAACAGGAATAAAAGATCCAGATAAGCCACCGACACGAGAACATGCCATCATACCGCCTTTTTTCACAGCGTCGTTAAGCAACGCTAATGCAGCAGTGGTGCCGTGGGTACCAACTTGTGCTAGCCCCATATGCTCCATAATATGTGCAACTGAATCTCCTAATTCAGCTGTTGGTGCTAAGGAAAGATCCACGATGCCAAATGGGACATCAAGCCGTTGTGACGCAAGAGTGCCTACTAATTGACCAGCACGGGTAATCTTGAAAGCTGCTTTTTTAATCTCCTCAGCAACCTGGTCAAGACTCGCGTTATCGAGGTTGCCTAAGGCACGATTAACAACACCTGGTCCAGAAACACCGACACTGACGACGCAATCTGGTTCCTCTACACCATGAAACGCACCAGCCATGAAGGGGTTATCACCAACTGCATTGGCAAAAACAACGAGTTTTGCACATGCGATAGCACTGTCATTTTTAGTTAGCTCAGCAGCATCTTTGATAACCTGACCCATCTTAGCAACCGCGTCCATATTGATACCGGCACGCGAAGATGCGATATTTACCGAGGAACACACGATGTCTGTTTCACTTAGCGCCTCAGGTATAGATTCTATGAGTGCGGTATCTCCAGGGGTCATACCTTTTTCGACAAGAGCTGAGTACCCACCAATAAAATTCACACCTACTTCATGTGCTGCGCGGTTAAGGCTTTTTGCAATGTCGACGCAACTCCCACTCACGTTTTGATTGAGCAGTGCAATGGGAGTAACAGCAATGCGTTTATTAACAATAGGGATACCAAGCTCGCGTTCAATTTGCTCACATTGTGCTACTAGATTGTGAGCTTTCGTGACTATTTTGTCATAGACTGCTGCACAGGTGTGCTGCATATCGGTACGGACACAATCAAGTAAGGAGATACCCATTGTGACAGTACGAATATCGAGACGATACTTCTCGATCATGTCAATAGTATCGAGAATATTTTGATTGGAATGCATGATATTCATTGGTGTTTATGCCCTGTAGCTATGATCTAAAAAACTTAGATGGAGTTCATTGCGTCAAAAATTTCTTGAGACTGGATTCTGATAACCAGTCTTTCTTGTTGCTCAACCTTAGCCATTTTTTCTTGGATATCGCTAATATCTGTGGTGGCTTCATCAAAGGAAACGTGCAAAATCATGGTGAAATATCCATCCATGAGGGTTTGGGAGACATTGTTGATATTTACATTTAATTCTGCACATGCAGTAGCAACAGCAGCAATAATTCCTGTGTGATCAGCACCAGTAACAGTCATAATGGCAAACATATGTCTATGGTAGGCTACCCAGGGAAATTTATGCGTATGAACAGCAGTAAACAGATAAGAAAAATACTGATTCATGCTACATCTTGATTGCGTAGTGCAAAGTCTAAAAAGTTTTGTAGCACAGCATGAGAATGAGTAGTAGTAACTGCAGGCAGCGCAGCTACTATGGAGTCATAATCTTCGGGAGAAAAATATCCATAGTCCCAAAAGAAGTCCATGCGCGTTTGCAATGCCTGAGCATCCATTTCAGCATGGAATTGACTTGCCCACACATGATCGCTGTAGCGAATAAGCTGAACAGGGCAGGTTTTTCCTGTCGCTAGTACTGTCAGTTGCGAACTTATGTGCGCGATATTTTCAGTATGACCTGTTAACGCGTGGAAAGTAGTGGGCAAAGTTTTTGTCAGCGGGTCCTTACGACCAGCATCAGTGAGCTCTACTAGAGTAGGACCTGAGGATTCACTAAAGGATTGGTCTACTGTCCCACCCGTGGCGTCGGCAAGCCAGCTAGCACCGAAACAAATGAGAAAAACTGGAATTTTTTCTGGATTATGAATCAGGTGTGTGAGCTCCCGATGGATATGTTGTTGCCATATTCCATAGTGTGTTGTGCTGATATTTAATGAGCTACCACCCACAATAATGCCTTTGTACTGGGTTATATCACCGATGGAGGTATGAATATCTGCAAGTTGCTTGTGATCAAAATAGTCTGAAGGTAATTGGGTGGTTCGGATAATGTCAGCTAATTCAGCTTGTGCGACGTTAGTCTCTAGCTCTGAATCTGAGCGCAACGAGATGACAAGAAAAGGTGCAGATGAAGTAGCCATGAAAACTAATGCCTTAGCTGAAATAGGGGACAAGAGGGGAAAAGGGGGTCTGATGCTTGGTTACTACTTACTGGGGGCGACGGATGGATTCTTCAACTAAATCCAGAACAGAGCTTAGATCTTCCGTTACTCCAGTAGTAGCTAAGCGTGAGATAAACCCATCCAAGACAGTTTCTAAATAAGTGTGCAATACTTCGATGGGCATATCAGTACGCATAGTGCCCTTGTTAGCATTGTCCTTGAGACGTTGATGAATCGCCTGGTCAAGTATTTGCTGGTGACTATGCCATTTCGCGCGAAATTGTGGATCGGTGCGGAGCATTTTTGAGATTTCTAGACGTGTTATCAGCCAATCATGGCGATTGGGATGTGCAAGAATATCGCGCATGACTTCGATAAGCCCTTGCCGGGCAATAATATCGGCCATGCGTGCTGCATCTTGTCTGGCGAGTGCAAGAAAAAGATTTTCCTTATCGCCAAAGTGATGGAAAATTGCGCCACGAGATTTTCCGATTGCATCTTCTAGCAAGCGAACTGTTGCACCTTCATAGCCGTGTTCGGCGAAACAGCGGCGTGCACCTTCAAGGATCTCATCACGTCGTTGTACAAGTTCAGTGCTACTGACTACTGGCATTGACGACTAGGATCCTTTCATAAAAGAATGAGGTTTGAGATAAAAAGAAAGTATAAAGAGATGGGCTGCACCAATTGAGTTGGTACAGCCCAATTGTCTTTATGCGTTATGCGTTTAGCAAAACCTTGACGAAGAACGAAAAGGTTTAGCCTTTAATCATTTGACGCAAGACGTATTGCAAGATACCACCATGACGGAAGTAATCAGCTTCACCTGGTGTATCGATACGAACATCAGCATCGAACTCTACTTTTTCACCAGATTCCTTGGTTGCTGTGACATGAACTGTCTTAGGCGTAATACCATTGTTGAGTTCTTCAATACCAGTAATATCGAATACCTCTGTACCGTCTAAGCCGAGTGATTCATGCGATTGGCCAGCAGGGAACTGCAGTGGAATGACACCCATACCGATGAGGTTAGAACGGTGGATACGCTCAAAAGATTCAGTAATCACTGCACGAACACCTAGAAGGTTGGTGCCCTTCGCTGCCCAGTCACGAGAAGAACCAGTACCATATTCTTTACCGGCGATGACTACCAATGGGATATTTTGTGCCTTGTAGTTCTGGCAGGCGTCGAAGATGAATGCCTGTGGAGCGCCTTCTTGAGTGAAGTCACGAGTATAGCCACCTGCAATATCAACCAGCTGGTTCTGCAAACGGATATTGGCAAAAGTACCGCGCATCATTACTTCGTGATTACCGCGACGGGAACCAAGGGAGTTGTAATCATTACGTTCCACACCATTAGCATCAAGATACTGAGCTGCAGGGGTACCTGGCTTGATCGATGAAGCAGGGGAAATGTGGTCAGTAGTTACTGAGTCACCAAGTTTAGCGAGGACGCGTGCACCTTTGATGTCGCTGACTGGTTCTGGCTCAAGTCCCATGTCATCGAAGTAAGGAGCTTTACGGATGTATGTAGATGATTCATCCCACTCGAATGTCTTTCCTGTTGGGATATCAAGGTTTTGCCATTGCTCATCACCCTTAAATACATCTGCATAATCTGCTTCATAGAGTTCACGAGAAATAGCCTGCGCAATAGTTTCTTCAATCTCCTCAGTAGAAGGCCAGATATCCTTGAGGAATACATCGTTACCTTCTTGGTCTTGACCAAGCGGCTGAGTATTGAAATCAAAGTCCATGGTACCGGCAATAGCATAAGCGATAACCATGATTGGAGATGCGAGGTAGTTCATTTTCACGTCTGGAGAAATGCGACCCTCGAAGTTACGGTTACCAGAAAGCACAGCAGTAGCTGCTAAGTCATTCTTGTTAATTGCTTCTGATACTTCATCTGGCAATGGACCAGAGTTACCGATACAGGTAGTACATCCGAAACCAGAGAGGTAGAAGCCAAGAGCTTCTAGGTCTTTCCACAAGTCTGCGCGCTGGTAGTAACCATCAACGACCTGGGAACCAGGAGCACAGATGGTCTTTACCCATGGTTTAGCCTTAAGACCTTTTTGCGCAGCCTTACGTGCAATCAGACCAGCACCAATCATTACAGAAGGGTTAGAGGTGTTCGTGCATGAGGTGATAGACGCAATAGCGACCATACCGTGATCGAGAGTATAGGAACCACCATTTGGTGACTGAACAGTAATTGGATTTGATGGACGTCCTTTAGCTCCTGCAGCTGCGGATTCACCTGCACCACGACGTGAAGAGTTGTACCCAGCTACCTCAGCTGGAGTTTCCTCTACATTTTCGACGTCGCCGCCTTCGCTTTCCATCTTCTTTGCTGGCAGAGAATCATCAACGCATACTTCGTCGCTAGTGTATGTACCAAGATCTTTACGGAACTGCTCTTTAGCTTCATCGAGCAAAATGCGATCTTGTGGACGCTTTGGACCAGCGATGGAAGGCTTAACAGTTGATAGATCAAGTTCAAGGTACTCAGAGTATTCAGCCTCTGGCGCATCTTGCTCAAGCCACATTCCCTGTGCTTTTGCGTATGCCTCAACAAGTGCAATCTGCTCTTCTGGACGACCTGTAAGGTGCATATACTTTGTGGTTTCTTCGTCAATAGGGAAGATCGCACAAGTAGAACCGAACTCTGGGGACATATTACCAATGGTTGCACGGTTAGCTAGTGGAATTGACTTCACACCATTGCCGTAGAATTCAACGAATTTCTGTACTACACCATGCTGGCGCAACATATCGGTAATGGTCAATACCACGTCGGTTGCGGTAACACCGGCAGGGATTTCTCCAGTGAGCTTGAAACCAACAACTTTTGGAATCAACATAGAGACTGGCTGACCAAGCATTGCAGCCTCAGCCTCAATACCACCAACACCCCAGCCAAGAATACCAAGACCATTTTCCATAGTGGTGTGAGAGTCGGTACCGATACAGGTATCTGGATAAGCGAGTCCTTCATTATCGAAGACAACGCGAGCAAGATACTCAATGTTTACCTGGTGCACAATTCCTGTTCCAGGTGGTACCACACGGAAATTAGAAAAGTTCTCTGCACCCCAACGCAAGAACTGATAGCGTTCCTCGTTGCGTTCATATTCAATGTCAACATTCTGTTTTAATGCGTCAGAAGAACCAAATGCTTCAACGATAACAGAGTGATCGATAACCATTTCTGCTGGATTAAGCGGGTTAACTTTGTCTGGATCTCCGCCAAGAGTTTTCACAGCTTCACGCATGGTTGCCAAATCAACAACACAAGGCACACCTGTAAAGTCCTGCATAAGAACACGGGCAGGTGTGAACTGAATTTCGATGCTTGGTTCAGCAGTTGGATCCCAGTTTGCAATAGCTTCGATATGCTCGGTAGTGATGTTTGCACCGTCTTCCGTGCGCAAAAGGTTCTCACCGAGAACTTTTAAGGAATACGGTAGTTTCTCCATGCCTGCAACCGCATTGAGTGCGAAATAGTCATATGACTTATTGCCAACTTCAAGCTTTTGCTTGGCATTAAAGGAGTTCTTGCTTTCAGTCACAGTTGCTCCACTTCAGATAATTGTCAGATAAATAGGTGATCAGTTTGGATTAATCTGTTCACACACGAACGGCTGGTATTCATGTGATATGCATGCCATCGTTATTGACTTACCAGACAATAACGTCGCCTGACGCATAGTTTAACAATACAGGCGTACTGTTGCCGAATTAGACACCCCCCAATTGGTTAGCCGCTTTTTCCTTGAACTTATATATGCTTAGCAATGATAAATGTTGTAGAAGTTTTGATTGTGAGAGTATAGCGCCAATGATTCCTAATAGCGTTGATCTTGAAGGGCTAATCACGCAGTTAAATGAGGATCACGTAGCTTTCGATGAATATAATGCGCCACTCAATGACGCTATGCGTGAATCTATTGTTGACGCACAGAATCGTGGGTTTGGTGAGTTGGGGGCCGTCATTCTTAGCGATACAGAACTAAAAGGAACCGAAGTGCGTGATACCGCCCAGCATTTACTTGATAACTCTGAGGTAGAAACACTTATTTTTATTTCCCCTGGCACGGGGGCGGTAATGAGTAGCAAATACTCCAGAGCTGAGGTCGAATCGGCTCAAGTGGATTTTCTTGGCAAACCGGATTTCCCACGCGCAACAACTCAATTGGTGGATCATATACTTGACGATCCTGTACCAGGGACAGTCTTATTATCATCGGCAGTATTGATCGTTGTGCTGGCTATTGTGGGCACTCTTATTTTCTTGCGACGATTAACTCCGCGCTCCTTGCGCGATAATGTTTAAGCATATCCACGTTATTGCACTTGCTGCCTAGGTCTTAAACCCTCTTGACGTATTCAGTCAAGAGGGTTTTGTCTACCCCGTAGACTTGACTATAGCTAAAAGGGCGCCATAGTTACACTATGTGACTTTTATCACTAAAAAAATAGCTATCTCATTTATGCAGCTCAAGGGACGAAAGTTTCTATTGTTACTACTGTGAATCAAGGTAACTCATGAATCTAATGAGGAAAATGCTAAGTAAATAATCTAATGTTTAACACATTGACTCATGAGTCGATTTCAGAAGCTTGACTATCTTCTTTGTGGAGGATGTTCACTATGGAAATTGGGTATGTGGGGAAGCATGCGCGCAATTGCTAATAGCTGTAGTCGGGTTGAAAAGTATGTACGTGGGTCATGCTCATTAAATCGGTCGTTATTACGGCTGTTGATTGAGTGTAAACCGATCAGGAGTCTTGCCCTCAGGCTTGACTTTGGGTAAGAATGCAAGGAGTTTAGGTGCGTAAATACAACTTCGGAGACAGTACGGCGAGGTCTGTATCACGTAGTGTCGTTGCGGCAGCTCTGTGTTTGAGTTTTTCTGCAGGTCTTGTTCCTGCAACAGCACAACCTGTGAATCCTTCTGATGAAGAAATTTCTTCAGCACAAGGGGCTGTTACTGGTGCGCAAGGCAAGGTTGCAGATCTCGCTGCATCTATATCTGAATCTGATTCAGAATTAGCTGCACTAGAGTTAGAGATGGGCGCGTTGCGTGAATCTGTGAACAAGAGTCTTGTTGATTTGCATGATGCTCAATCTCGAGCAGAACAAGCTCGTCGTGGTGTTTCTGCCGCTCGTTCCAATCTTGATCATACTCAAAGCGAGATTGAGCAAGCTCAACAGCAGCTCGACGAAATCTCACGTACTGCTTATCGTCAAGGTGCGACCTCGGCAGGGGTTAGCGGTATGTCTGGAAAAGCTAATTCTGAAGACTCCCTTGATCGCCAGACATATTTGAGGACTACTGCTGAAAAGCAGCGTGAAGCAATCGACGAATTAGATCGTTTGCGCACCGAACAGGCTAACGAAGAATCTAGGTTACGTGTTGCGCGTAACTACGCAGATGAGCAAGAGGCAGAGGCGGAGGCTGCGCAGGAGCGCGCGCAGGCAGCGATTAGTGAGTCTGCGGCAAAAATTAAGCAACGTCAGGTTGAGCATGATGAGTTGGTGGCAAGTCGTGCTCAGGCGCAAATTGAGTTAGATGAGGCTAAAGGCAATGTCTCAAACTTGACTGGGCGTCGTGCTGAATACCAGGCATATGTAGAAGCTGAGGCCGCGCGTAAGAAAGCTGAAGAAGAAGCAGCACGTGCGGAAGCTGCACGTAAAGCTGCTGAGGAAGAGGCCGCACGCAAAAAGGCTGCTGAAGAGGCGGCACGTGCGCAAGCAGAACGCAAAGCTGCCGAAGAAGAAGCTGCACGCAAGGCTGCAGAAGAAAAAGCCGCAGAAAAGGCAGCGGCTGAGGCGGCTGCAAAGAAGGCAGCAGAGCGTGCTGAAGCAGAACGCAAGGCACAAGAAATGGCTGAGGCAGCTGAGGCCGCGCGTAAGAAAGCTGAAGAAGAAGCAGCAAACGCACAATCAGCACAACAAGAAAGTGAGCAAGCTGATTCTTCGGCCACCCAGGCTGCTGAAGCACTTGTGGCTGCATCGCAGCCGGAGCATACAGATACTTCTACTCCTGCGAATCAGAATGTGAGTGATAGTACTGAACAGGCAAGCGTGCCTGCAGTGCAAAATGCAGCAGTAGCTGAATCAGTGAATTCAGAACTTGCAGATTTGGATGTGGTGAAATTAGAGTCATCTGAATCTGTTAGCCAACAGACTACACAGCTTTTGAGCGGTAGCTCTAGAGAGCAGCAGATTGAAACTGTTATTGCTCGTGCTATGTCTCAAATTGGTATGCCGTATGCTTGGGGTGGCGGTAATGCTTATGGTCCTACGCTAGGTATTCGTGATGGTGGAGTTGCTGATTCATATGGGGACTACAATAAAGTTGGCTTTGACTGTTCTGGTTTAACTCTTTATGCCTACGCGGGTGTTGGAATATCTTTGCCACACTACACTGGATACCAGTATGAACGCGGTACAAAAGTATCGCCAGAAAATATGCAGCGCGGTGATTTGATTTTCTATGGACCTAATGCTGAATATCACGTTGCCATTTATTTGGGAGATGGCACGATGATTGAAGCGCCACAGTCGGGTTCTACAGTTCAGATTTCTCCTGTTCGTTGGAGCGGAATGAGTCCTTATGCAGTGCGTTTGCTCTAAAAAATAAGAGTTGTATTTTGCCAGTGAACTTTTATGAGTTCGCTGGCAATTTTGTTTCTGGTCAGTCGGTGCTACGGTAATTTTATGAGTTCATATGAACAAGACTCCCCATATTTTGATTGTGTCACTAGTCAAACTTTTGATTGGTCAATTGCGGATGTTGATGCCCTTTTGGTTCTTTCTTTTGGCGGACCAGAGGGGATGGAAGATGTTCGTCCTTTTCTAGAAAATGTAACTCGTGGTCGAGGTATCCCTCCTGAGCGCCTGGATGAAGTAGGAGCCCACTACTACCATTTTGGTGGAGTAAGTCCGATTAATAAACTAAACCGAGAACTTATCTCAAATATCGAAGCAGAGCTTGTGCAGCAAAATCTTGATATTCCGGTTTTTTTCGGAAACAGAAATTGGCATCCATTTGCTCACGACGTCGTGAGTGATATGGCAGCACAAGGCATTCGCAATGTGCTGGTTTTCGCGACAAGCGCGTGGGGAGGCTATTCGGGATGTCGGCAATATGGTGAAGACATAGAAAAACTTGTTGATACATTGGCTGTACATGATGCACCGAAAATGAATTTTGTTCGTATGCGGCAGTTTTTTGATCATCCGGTATTTATTCAGGAAAATGCCCAGGCGATTCGTTGCGCCTTTGCTCAACTTCCACAGCAGCTGCAAGAGGAAGCACGGCTGGTTTTTAGCGCTCATTCTATTCCTATTGTTGCGGATAAGGCTTCAGGTACCGTTGAGGACGGTGCCTTATATTCACGACAAGTCAAACAAGCAGCAGCATTAGTTGCGCAAGAATTGGATATTGATAACTACGATGTTGTCTGGCAATCGGCTTCTGGTGATGGAAAAATACCGTGGTTGGGACCAGATATCGTCGATCATACTCACGACTTAGCACAGCAAGAAGTAAAAGCTATGGTCGTATGCAGCATTGGTTTTATCTCTGACCATATGGAAGTGGTATGGGACCTCGATTATGAGTTGCAAGATGCAGCGGCCCAACTAGGGATGACTGTTGTTCGAGCACGCACTATTGGTAGTGAAAAGCGTTTTGCACAACTTGTAGTGAGTCTCATGAATGAAACACTACATCCCGATATAGCGCAGCATTGTGGTTCAGTAGCCTCAAAAGGGGTTTCTTTCAATGGTGCCCCTTGTGAAAAGGGTTGCTGCAATATGCCCAAAAGGCCTACAAGACCTACTAGAGAGAATAGCTAGCCGATAATTTTAGGTTCGTGCCCATTCGAGAAAAGCATAATTTACTGCGCTCATTCGTGCCTGGCGAATATGCTGCCCTAAAGGGAACAAAATGTGATCAAAACTGTGGTCGCCGATGCGGGAGACAAGCGCTTCGACGATGGCAGCAACATTATTTGCTCGTGCAATGAGTTTTTCGCTGCGCACAGGTGTCATGGGCGGTATTCCTGGAGCTTCATAAAAATCATTGAGAGAGCCTACCAAAAGCCTTGGTTGGGACGCCTTAAGCGCATGAGAATCTGCATGGATCTTGGCGGCAGTGGTATTTTGTTCAATGCTCTTTACTGCATCACGTGTTGCGTCACTGAGCATTTTATCGGCTTGACCTGGTAAAAGATAAGATGGTGCAGGTGCGATTCCTTGACTCTCATGCCAATGCCAAATAGTTGAGCCATCTGTTTCAACAGGGATAAGCGTAGCGTAGTCGAGATCTGCTCCACTAAAAAATAATGCGCCTGTGCCCTGTTTGACAAGGTCATAAGCAGGATGACTAGGGGCGATGCCAATGGGATTTCCTATACCCCCAAGTGCAAAAGATACAGGTACTGTGTAAGTATTTTGAGAAAAGGGCTGATGGTATTGCCTTATTCTTGCTAGCAAATCGATAAAAGGTTCCTCGGTGGCAGATTGCTGGCTACCAGAAAGCTCATCTAATGCTTCTAAAAGGTCATCATACGAGACGTGATTATATAACCAAGCTACTAGCCATAGCGCCATATTCTGTATCGGTGAATAAACCTGAGAACGAAAATCCATAGTGCTCATAATTATGGCAAGCCTAATACAAACACGCACACAAGTTGGTTAGGCTAGTGCCTTATGAGTTTTGATGACCGGTACGCGGGAGATATTTTCTCTGGCCATGCACGCAATAAAACGCCAGAATACCCAAAAATTGAGGCACAACCCGGCCTCGTCGTCGAAGTGCTTGCCGACGGTTTCGTTGGTGCGGTTATTAACTTTGAGCGCACATATGACGGTGATTTTATTCGTCTGGAAGATCGCTATGGGGTGCAGCGGTTATTCAAGATGCGTCCTGGTGCTTTCTTGGTTGAAGGGCAACGTGCGACGCTTATTCGCTATGTCCCAAAGCAACAACCGAAACTTTCTCATTCGGGCTCTCGACGAGTAGAAAATCTACAGGCACGAGTAGCACTGCCTTCTCGTATTTTGGTTGAAGGAGTTCATGATGCTGCTTTAGTAGAAAAAATATGGGGACATGACTTAAGAGTGGAAGGCGTTGTGGTGGAATATCTGGAGGGTCTTGATAATCTTCCTAGCTATTTAGCCCAGTTTAAGCCCAACCCACAGAGGCGTATTGGTGTATTAGCAGATCACCTCACCGAAGGTTCCAAAGAAACGCGACTCACCCAGAATCTAGGTCCGGATGTTGCGGTGACTGGACATCCGTATATTGATATTTGGGCAGCCGTGAAACCGCAGAAACTCGGCATGCGAGCATGGCCAGAAATCCCTTATGGAGTTGATTGGAAAACAGGTGTATGCCAAGCACTTGGGTGGAGTGATCCTCGAGAGGGATGGAATAGGGTATATAACGCTGTAGAAAATTATAAGGATCTTGACTCCTCCCTAATCGGAGCGGTAGAGCGGCTTATCGATTTCGTCACCAATCCGCATTTAACAAAAGAAGACATCATGTAGTTTCTTTTCCCATCTACATAACTTTGTGCTGCCTAATCCATTATGCTGGTATATGTGGGAGCAATTATTTGGTTGGTTATAGCGGCAGTGCTAGTAATAGCAGAATTAGCAATTGCTGGTGAATTAACTGCTCTTATGTTAGGAGCCGGTGCTTTAGCTACTGCAGGCATTGCGCTTTTGCCAGTTCCACTGTGGGCTGAATTAGTGTGTTTTTCAGGTGTTTCTTTTGGCTTATTATTTTTCCTCAAGCCGATATTAAAGCGGCACATGACCAAGAACATCGGATTGGATACGTCGCCGCGCGCATTACTCGGGCAAAAAGCTCTTGTAGTAGAGCCATTCAGAAATGGTCGCGGTATGGTGCGTCTTGATGGTTCATTGTGGAGTGCTCGCACAGCTGACAGCACCGATGAGGCTAATGACTATGAAATCGATCAAGAGCTACAGGTTGTCGACATTGATGGCAATACTGCAGTGGTGTGGAAAGGAGTGTAGATGATAGTCGCAGCAGTAATCATTGTTCTGGTGTTATTGCTTATTTCCCAGACAATAAAATTAATTCCACAAGGTCAAGCGGCAGTGATTGAACGTCTTGGCAAGCACATTAAAACTGTTGATGGTGGAATTACTTTCTTAATCCCGATGATTGATAAAGTACGCACCAAAGTTGATACCCGTGAACGCGTGGTATCTTTTCCACCTCAAGCGGTAATTACCAAAGACAACCTCACAGTTGCTATTGATACCGTAGTGACATTCCAAATCAATGATGCTGCAAAAGCAATTTATGGCGTAGACAACTATATCGTTGGTGTTGAGCAAATCTCTGTAGCGACATTGCGCGATGTCGTAGGTGGTATGACCTTAGAAGAAACCCTTACCTCACGTGAGATAATCAACCGACGCTTGAGGGGCGAACTGGATGACGCTACCACAAAGTGGGGGTTGCGTATTAGTCGTGTGGAACTTAAAGCTATTGATCCACCTCCTTCGATTCAGAAATCGATGGAAATGCAGATGAAAGCTGATCGTGAGAAACGCGCCATGATTTTGACTGCTGAAGGTCGTCGCGAAGCAGACATTCGTACAGCTGAAGGTCAAAAGCAAGCGATGATTCTAAGCGCAGAAGGCGAAAAGCACGCAGCAATTTTGGCTGCTGAGGCAGAACGTCAAGCAACTATTTTGCGTGCTGAAGGTGAGCGTGCGGCGAAGTTCTTAGCTGCCCAAGGTGAAGCTCGAGCAATTCAGAAAGTCAATGCTGCTATCCGTTCTTCTCAGGTCACACCAGAGGTACTTGCTTATCAGTACTTAGAGAAATTGCCAAAGATGGCACAGGGTGAGGCTTCTACAATGTGGATGATTCCTAGCCAATTTGGTGACGCACTCGAAGATTTTGCCAAGGCATTAGCTAAAAAAGGCGATGATGGTGTGTTCCGCTATGAGCCTGCCGATGCAGCTGCACAAGACAAAGAAATCCTTGAGCGTGATGCAGATGAAGATTGGTTTAGCACTGAGTCTAATCCAGAGATTGCCGCTGCTGTAGCAGCAGCAAATGCGGTAGCCAATAGTCCCATGAGTGATTCTCCCATGGGTGCAGAAATCTCTAGTGAGGCAGTAGTTGCCGATGACCAGCTAAATACCTCTGAGTCATTACCTGAAGAATGAGAGCAATATAGCTAGTGCTCTTTGATGACTCGTTCTAATAGGCTAATGGCTTGAGTGTACCCGGCCATTTCTGCTTGCCAGCCAGCTGCTTGTAGGCGTTGGCTCATAGCCTGTTTAGAAATACCGAGTTCGTGAGCTGCCTCATTCTGGTTAAGTCCAGATCGTACCAATGAGGTTGCCTCACGTCCTTCAGCGGTACGCTTGTTGAGTATAAAAGCGAGCATGGTAAAAGCAGCCTGGATATCCTGTGCCCAGGCTGCATCTTTTTTCTTATCCCGTTGTACTACTACTTTTACAGTTCCACTGCGGGCATGAGTGCCTAAGCTGCGCGTAGCAAGTGAGCGAACTTTTTGTTCTGCTTCTTCATCGTTTGCTGTGTCGTCGCATGATATGGCAAGTGCTATTGCCCAATCATGGGCAGAAAGCAGTGCCATGATTGTGTCACACACACCTTCTGCAGAGTCTATTGTGGCTGCAATATCTTCCACACCGATTACGTGAAAAGAGTCAACACCATTGAGCGTTGAGAGAGCCTGTGCAGAGCGTTCCACGAGTTGTGCTCTGCGACGTTCTTTTCCTCTATACCTAGCATGAATTGCAAACATAGACTATCTTTCTGAGATAAAATACCACCAAGTAAAATCTACTCCGGAGACTTGACTTTTCTTTTAGAGTCTAGCACTAAAATAGTGCAACCAATGATAGCGAAGCTAACTACGATAACAAGATAATACGGATTTGTGTCCCCGGTTAAGGAGTGTGCAAGCAAAACTGTGGTGATTGTTCCAGGTGCTGAACCAAGTAAAGTTGCAAGCGCAAAAGTAACAAGTGGCACACTAGTCAAGGCTGCAGCATAGTTCATAATGGAAAAAGGAATACCAGCTATCATGCGCAGTGAAATAATAGGCAACCAACCACGTGTTTTTAAGCGCTCATTGATGCTATAAACCGCAGGATGTTGCAGACGGGGTGCGATCCATTCCCCCAAGAAGCTGCGCACGATGAAAAGGGATAGAGCTGCTGAAAGCATTGTTGAACTCAGTGCGACGATACACCCTAATAAAGGGCCGAATAAAATCCCCGAGGATAGCGTCAAGAGGGTACGTGGGATGGGGAATTGAGTGATGATGATATAAAGCAACGCAAATACCAGAGGAAAAACTGATCCCAGATCATGCGCCCATTGTTGTAGTTGGGCAAGTGGAGGAGCGTCAATACAGACTGTAGCGACGATAAACAGCGCTACTAGGCCGATGACTATAACTTTTTTGGGAATTGACCAGGATCTGAACGAAGCAAGCGCATCTTTAGAAAGTTCAATGCAGAAATCGAAAATGGTGGAGAGAATGCGCATAACCTATCAGCCTAGCGTGCTTTTTAACATTGCGGGAGAACATGATTCGTAGCGTTTCCTCATGGTTTTCACCTGTACGGGGGTGTTTTTTACGAAAAAGAAAATAAGACTTCCTGTATTAAGGGGTGGGAACAGTAGAATAGCTAGTGATTTTGCGAGTGAGAACACTTAGTGAATCTAAGCAAATATAGGTCACACAGTGGCGGGCCATCACTCCGATAGCATATGGAAAGTGCAAGGTTTCTTAGCAAAATCGGTGCCAAATAGAAGGAAGAGTAGGTTTCGCGTGGTCGATACACACTATCAACTCGATGAAAATTTTAGCGAGAGTCAACAAGCGTGGTATAAAGCTGTCGCAGGTGTTTTTGCGCGTGTAGAAAAGAAGAATGTCGAAGATGTTTCTCTCGACTCTTGGCGAAAACTCATAAAAACCACATATGACGGGATAGAAATTAATCCACTCTATACCAGAGAAAATGAATTAGATGAGCTGCAAGCTCCCGGTGCTTTTCCCTATACGCGCGGCGCAAAGAACGCATCTACTGCTCACAATTATGGGTGGGGTGTCACCGAGACTTTTGACTCCAAGAACACAAATGAGCAACTTCTTGACGCGATGGCTAATGGTACTACCGATATTGTCCTTGCTGGAAAAGTTTCCGTCGCCCAGCTACTAAAAGGCGTTATGCTTTCGCTAGCTCCAGTTCGTTTAGCAGCTGGCAACGATACTCTGGCTGTTGCAGAGGAATTATTAGAGTTTGCCGATTCTCAGGAACATATGCCAGTTTCCCTAGAGTTAGGTGCCACACCACTTTCTTCGCTTATCGACGATTCGCCAAGTATTTCGCTGACAGAAACTATTGCCCTTGCACAAAAGGTAGTTGAGCGTGACAACGTCCGCCCAATTCTTATTGATGCTGTTTCCTTTGCCAATCAGGGCGCAACTGATGCGGAAGAAGTTGGTTTAGCACTTGCCGCAGGCGTGGAATATGTGCGAAGTCTTGAATCAGCTGGGATAGATATCGATAAAGCTCTTGATCAACTTTCGTTCCGCTACAGCATTAGCGATGATCAATTTGCGCAAATTGCTAAGCTCCGTGTGGCTCGCAAACTATGGGCTAGGGTTGCTGAGATTCTGGGGTATCCAGAGCATGGTTCTGCACCACAGCACGCTCTTAGCGCGCCAATCATGTTTAGCCAACGTGATCCGTGGGTCAATATGTTGCGTTGTACAGTAGCTGCTTTTGCTGCAGGCGTTGGTGGGGCAACTGATGTAGAGGTTCTTCCTTTTGACTGGGCAATACCTGGTGGTTTAGCTAAAACCTCACGTACCTTTGCCGCGCGTATCGCTCGAAATACTAATCTATTACTTCTTGAAGAGTCTCATCTTGGTCATGTTCTTGATCCTGCCGGTGGTTCTTATTATGTCGAAGAACTAACCAACCAGTTGACCCAAAAAGCATGGCAGGTATTTAGTGATATTGAAGCTCAAGGCGGGTTCTTAGCTGCTCATTCTGCTGGAGCAATCAATGAATTGCTTGACTCATCATATGCGGCAATACGTGCGGATATTGCACATCGTCGTAAGCAAATTACTGCAATCAATGAGTTTCCTAACCTAGCTGAAGCGCCATTAACACCGCAACAACGTGTAGAGCCTGACCACGTACGTAGATGGGCAGCCGACTTTGAGGCATTACGCAATCGTTCTGATGCGTACTTAGAAGCACATGGCCAACGACCATGCGTTGCGCTTATTCCGTTAGGACCTTTGGCTAAGCATAATGTTCGTACAGGTTTTGCTACCAATTTACTTGCCTCAGGTGGGATATCGGTTGTCAATCCTGGTGCCATTGAGCTTGGCAGCGAGGAATTTAATGCTGCAGCTTCAGAAAGCGACGTGCTAGTTATCTGTGGCACCAATCAAGAATATGAAAATAGTGGTGCCCGAGCAGTTGAATTACTCAGAACACAAGGAGAGAAAACGATTTTATTGGCTGGTTCTCCAAAAGCAGGTTTAGCCGTCGACGGGCACCTAAATCTGACCATTGATGCAGTAAAGACACTATCTGAGCTATTGGAACAGTTGGGAGCATAACGATGAGTACAATTCCAGATTTTTCTCAGTATTCACCAGAGCCAGAAAAAACTCTTGACGCGACAGCTGCAGGAACAAATGAGGTTTGGTCTACTCCAGAGGGCATTGATGTTCCCCGAGTCTTCACGCGCAAAGATCGCAATGAAGAAATATCAGCTGCTCAGCTTGATTCTTTTCCTGGATTGCCACCTTTTATGCGTGGTCCCTATCCAACGATGTACACCAATCAGCCGTGGACAATTCGCCAATATGCCGGTTTTTCGACAGCAGCAGAATCAAATGCGTTCTATCGTCGCAATCTTGCTGCTGGTCAGAAAGGTCTTTCTGTTGCTTTTGACCTAGCAACACACAGAGGATATGACTCCGACAATGAGCGTGTTGTTGGCGATGTTGGTATGGCTGGTGTAGCGATTGACTCAATCCTCGATATGCGTCAGCTATTTGAGGGCATTGACTTAGGCAACGTATCTGTGTCGATGACTATGAATGGTGCTGTGTTGCCAATTTTAGCGCTCTATATTGTTGCTGCTGAAGAACAAGGCGTAGCACCAGAGCAATTAGCTGGTACGATCCAAAATGATATTCTCAAAGAATTCATGGTGCGTAATACCTATATTTATCCACCAAAACCATCAATGCGCATCATCTCTAATATCTTTGAGTACACCTCATTGAAGATGCCACGCTTTAATTCCATTTCTATTTCTGGCTACCATATTCAGGAGGCGGGTGCTACAGCGGATCTCGAACTTGCTTATACTCTTGCAGATGGTATTGAATATATCCGTGCTGGTCAGGAAGTAGGGCTTGACGTCGATAAGTTTGCTCCGCGCTTGTCATTCTTCTGGGGTATTTCGATGAATACCTTTATGGAAATTGCCAAATTGCGTGCTGGTCGACTTCTATGGAGTGAATTAGTCGAGCAATTCGAGCCAAAGAATAAAAAATCGCAATCACTGCGTACTCATTCCCAAACCTCTGGTTGGTCTTTGACAGCTCAAGATGTGTTCAACAACGTTGCGCGTACTGCAATCGAAGCAATGGGAGCAACCCAGGGGCATACGCAATCTTTGCACACTAATGCTCTCGACGAAGCATTAGCGCTGCCTACTGATTTTTCTGCACGCATTGCTCGTAATACTCAGCTTTTACTGCAACAAGAGTCAGGCACTGTCCGTCCTGTAGACCCATGGGCTGGTTCCTATTATGTGGAATGGCTTACCGAGCAGCTCGTACAAAGAGCACGCAAGCATATTGAAGAGGTTGAAGCTGCTGGAGGAATGGCACAAGCAACAGTTGAAGGTATCCCTAAACTACGCATCGAGGAGTCTGCTGCGAGAACACAAGCTCGCATTGATTCTGGTCGTCAGGCATTAATCGGCGTAAACAAGTATATTGCTGTCGAAGACGAGGCCATTGAGGTACTTAAAGTTGATAACTCTAAAGTACGTGCTGAGCAACTGGCAAAGCTAGAAAAACTACGTGCAGAACGCGATGAAGAGCAAGTACAAAAAGCTCTCGCAGCACTAACTGCAGCAGCACGCAATGAGCACAAAGAACCAGGTGACTTGGAACAGAACCTGCTCAAACTTTCTGTCGACGCAGCGAGAGCCAAAGCAACCGTCGGTGAGATTTCTGATTCATTAGAGGTCGTATTTGGCCGTCATGAGGCAGAAATCCGTACCCTATCGGGTGTGTACAAAGATGAAGTATCTAAAGAAGGAACCATGAGTAATGTGGCTCAGGCTATTGCCTTAGCAGATGAGTTTGCTAAGCAGGAAGGCCGTCGTCCACGTATTTACATCGCCAAGATGGGGCAGGACGGGCATGATCGTGGTCAGAAAGTGGTTGCTTCTGCTTACGCTGATCTTGGCATGGACGTTGATGTTGGACCACTATTCCAAACTCCTGCTGAGGCTGCACAGGCAGCAGTCGACGCCGATGTGCACGTCGTTGGTGTGTCTTCTTTGGCAGCAGGACATCTCACCCTAGTTCCAGCGCTCAAGGAAGAACTGGCTAAACTAGGGCGCGAGGATATTATGATTACTGTTGGTGGTGTTATCCCACCTGGTGATTTCCAAGAATTATATGACGACGGTGCGGTGGCAATTTATCCACCGGGAACTGTTATTGCTGAATCTGCAATTGATTTGATTACAAAACTTGCAGATAGTCTAGGCCTTGACCTAAACAGCCCAGAATAATAGTTGTACTTGTCATGCCAGCTCGCCAACGCGCAGCTGGCATGATTCGTCTGGCAAGGAAAAGATATGTCTCCCCATGATTTTTTAGAAGAAAATTTAGGTACATTGAGCACCGTGGCGGGTACAGCAATCGGAGCACACTATCGCGTCGCACCTGAGCGAGTGCAACAAGCTCGAAAACGAATTGATGTTCCTGAACTATTTGATGGCGTGCGTTCCCATAATAGGACAATACTTTCCCGGGCGATTACTCTTCTAGAATCAACAGCACCGGCACACCGCGTTCTTGCACAAGAACTATTAGTGCAGCTTTTACCCTTTAGCGGTAATGCTTTGCGCGTAGGTATTACTGGTGTACCTGGTGTAGGAAAATCGACCTTCATTGAAGCACTAGGAACAAAATTAATTGCCGAAGGGCATAAAGTGGCGGTACTTGCTATTGATCCTTCGTCAACTAAGACAAGAGGGTCAATTCTAGGCGATAAAACGCGTATGCCGAAATTAGCGCGTAGCACAAATGCTTTTATCCGTCCATCACCTTCTGCTGGAACACTTGGTGGCGTAGCCAAAGCTACCAGAGAAGCAATAGTAGTGTTTGAGGCAGCAGGATACGATGTCATATTGGTGGAAACAGTAGGAGTAGGGCAGTCTGAGATTGCAGTATCGCAAATGGTTGATTGCTTTAGCTTTTTAGCGCTAGCTGGTGCAGGAGATCAACTACAAGGTATTAAAAAAGGCGTTTTAGAGATGGCAGATATTGTTGCCATCAATAAAGCTGATGGTAACAATCTCAAAAATGCCAAAAGAGCAGCGCGAGAACTGGCAGCAGCCCTAAAGATGGTAAGACCCGAACAAGATATATGGCATCCCCGTACCATGACACTTTCAGCAGTGGAAAATAACGGTATTGATCAATTTTGGGATGCTGTCCAGCAACATCAGAAAATAATGCATGAGAAAGGTGTTTTTGATAGGAAGCGGCGGGAACAGCAAGTGCAATGGATGTGGTCAATGGTTCATGAAACTATTGTGCAGCGGCTTAATAGTGATCCATCAGTAGTAGAGGCACAGAGTATTGTGGAGCGACAATTAAGAAATGCACAAATTACGCCAACCTTGGCTGCCGAGAAAATACTGGCTGCTTTTGATGGGAAATAAAAAATGCTGTGAGATGATCTCACAGCATTTGAGTGCCCGAGGGGGGACTTGAACCCCCACGTCCATTAGTAGGACACTAGCACCTCAAGCTAGCGCGTCTGCCATTCCGCCACCCGGGCTTAGGGTGTTTAAGGCTGCAACAGCCTGGCACTCGCTAAACTATAATGACCCAACGAGGATTTATGCAAATCGCAATGTCAGAAGGGATTTATTCAGTTGTCGGCATGATTTTCTGCTCGGTCAATATAGTGCACTGCAGGTTGCTTAATCCGAGAAAACGATATGCAGTGCCTCACATTTGGGGGTGAAAAATGGTCCTTGATGTTCGATTTTCTTTGCTTTTTCGATCCAAGAAACAGATTAAGTAGTAATTATCCCCACTAATAAGGTAAAAAGTGAGGCATGAGTAACTATGCTGATGATTCACGTTTTCCAGGTCCTGACCCCTATGCACCATTAAAAAAATTACCCAGCTTTGAGTTACACTCTGATGATTTCTCACATGGCGATAAACTCAATGATATCCATGCAGCGCCACAGCATATTTCACCTCATTTAGCATGGTCACAATTGCCAGAAGGTACACAGTCTCTTGCCATTACGTGTTTTGACCCAGATGCGCCGACTGCTGCTGGTTATTGGCACTGGGCAGTATTTAATATCCCAGTTAGCGTCCAAGAAGTATCCCAGGGCGGTAGCGTCGATCTTGCGCAGCTTCCTGGAGTAACGGAGCTCAAAAATGATGCAGGCACAATAGGGTACTATGGTCCACAACCACCTGCTGGACATGGACCACATCGTTATCTTTTTGCCGTCCATGCTGTCGATGTCTCCGAACTAGATATCACACCAGAATCAACGCCCACTGTGCTAGGTTTTAATCTTTATTTCCATTCAATCGCGCGTTCGATTATCTGGGGTTGGTATGAAAACACCTAAAGAAGAGCAAAGAATAGAGTTATCATGGCAAATGCGTATTGCCGGTGCATTCATGGCAATGGGATGCGTATTAGCTCTTTTCTTTGTTCTGGATGTGTTACAACACGGATGGGCATGGGATGAGCCGTTTGCTGTGACTATTCGTGTTGTCTTGATTGTTGTAGCTTCAGGGCTTTTTGGAGCCTTTGCTACTGTGAGCAAATATCAAGAGGGGCGTAAAAGCCAAGTTATTGCATTATCACTAGCGATTACTCTTATTGCTGCTGGTCGGCTTATAGATAATACCGTGCTGTTTCCACTAGAGATACTGTGGTTCATGAGTATCACTTTTGGTTTTATCCTTTGCGGGCTCATAATTCGTTCTCGTATGTAGCTGTTCAAGGATAAAACCCAAGACTGGTGCTCTAATCAAGTGTCCATGGTTTTTCGCATCCTATTGCTTCAGCGATAGAACTAAAACCGTATGCTCGCAATTGCTGGGCAATACCGAGATGAATGTCCCTAATCCAATCAGGACCACCATAAATAAGTGGGGTATATCCTTGGAGCAGCGTTGCACCTGCAGCAATTCGTTCCCATGCTTGTTGAGGAGTGCTGATACCGCCAACAGAAATTAGTACCAATTGATTGTCAACCCGCTGATAGAGTCGTTTGAGCACTGCTAAAGAACGTTGAGCCACTGGTGCGCCAGAAATACCACCAGCACCTAACTCAGCTATTTTTTTAGCTGGTGTTGCTAAGCCATCACGCGAAATAGTGGTATTGGTGGCAACAATTCCAGCAAGTTTCAGTTCAAGTGCTAAATCTGCTACTGCATCAATATCTTCATCACTAAGATCTGGGGCAATTTTAACCAGTACCGGAGTTGTGGTTGCTGCTTGCACTGCAGAAAGAATTGGTTTTAGAGACTGTACTGCTTGTAAATCTCTTAAACCAGGAGTATTAGGAGAAGAAACATTAACCACAAGATAGTCGGCAAGATCACCTAGTAATGAAGCAGAACGACGATAATCAGCTTCCGCTTCTTCTAAAGGAACAATTTTAGTTTTGCCGATATTAATGCCAATGAGGTCATCGAATTTTCGCCGACGCAGATTATTAGCTACCTCGGCAGCGCCTGGGTTATTGAACCCCATGCGATTGAGCAAGGCTTTGTCGGCGGGCAATCGAAAAAGCCGTGGGGTAGGGTTGCCTGGCTGTGGCGACGCTGTGACTGTACCTAGTTCTGCATATCCAAAACCTACTGCAGCCCACACATCGGGGCAGTGTGCTTCTTTATCAAAACCAGCAGCTAAACCTAGTGGTCGAGGGAAAGTTTTACCGAAAACTTCCTGCTCTAAGATAGGGTCGGTGACCGCAAGATTTTTTGCCAAAATACGATTAACTGGGCTGAGAAATTGGAGAACATCGAGTCCACTATTGATCAGACTATGAGTTTGTTCTGCGGGAATTCTAAACAGAACCTTCAGCAGCGCATTATAGAGCTGTGTTCGTATTGGATGAGTTGTCATGGGAACCTTCTACTAATTTTTTTGTGGGGAAATAAACTCTAACGCAACATCAGCGGTAGAAGCGAAAACCAGTCTGCCATCCGATAAGACTGCCATATTTCTTACATCCGCTATGGTTCCAAAAGATTGTTTTTGGATTAAATCACCAGAGCTTGGATCATAACTGAATGCTTTATTGTGAGCACCAGCATGAACCCATGCTGTGTTTGTATTTTTGTCCCAAGCAACTGCCCAAGGAGCATCATAGACACCAATGGTTTTTTGCAATCGGATGACGTCGTCAGCGAAATATAAGGCCAGCTGGTTGCCAACATTATCAGAGGCTAACAGCAAACCATCTTCTGCGGGCTTAATGCTGCCTACACCTTTGCCAACTCGCAACATCGCACCTGCTTTTTTATTTTTCCAATCTAAATCTTGGATAATGGAATACTGACGATTAATACGCACAAAGGCATCGCTTTTTTGCTTATCCTTTTGTTTTTCGTCCTTATTTTTAGTGTCAATCGGAACGCTGATGAGTTCGTCGGTAGGATAAGAAACAGGAAATTGCGCTATCTTCTTTTTCTGCTGAGCGTCTAATAACACTACTTCAGCAGTGTCTTTTATTCCTGCAGCGATTGTGCCATCACTACTTAGTGCCGCAGTATTGAGTGGTTGCTCACTAGGGATAACATTATCTAGCTGTGGTTTTTGTGCATCGATCAATGCAACGCCAGAAGGACAAGCAAGTACAAAAGTATCCTTTGTCGCTGTTAAATCACCACAGGATTTATCGATTTCTAAAGTAGTAAGATCCGTATCGTCCGGGGCAGGATGAGCGTCGAGAAAAGCATCCGCCTTAGCGACGATCAATTTATCCTGACTGCGTAACGCAAGAATATCGCCAGCCTGTTCCATATCGATAAGTTCAGCATTCTCATCAAAAAGATGCTTAAGAGAGACAACCTGTCCTTCTGGTTCATGCATCACCGCACCATGCGCAGGAGTTGCGTTACCAACGACGGCCTCCTGTGCTTTTTCGCTTTTTTCTGTAATAGCATTAGGCAAGGAACAGCTACTGAGTAAGACAGTAGAAATAATGGCAACGCTACCTAAAGCGAGTGCGCATTTCGATGAAGAACCACGTAACATCTTTTTCACACTTCCACACATTACCAGCTTTCACGGTATGCATTTTTGATTGACTTTTCTTTGCTCATAGAAGATAACTGTGGTTTCTTAGCAAGGTAAACGACAAGTGTGTTGCTGCTTTCTAGTTCAGTAACAGGAGAGTAGCCTTAACTTCGTGATTGATATGACTTTTCTTGCACAGACGGAAAATACACCTGGTATGTCGTGGGTTCAGACGATTGTATTATCCATTGTTCAAGGTTTAACTGAGTTCTTGCCAATTAGTTCCTCGGGTCATTTGCGTATTATCTCAGAGCTTTTGTGGGGGCAAGATGCAGGTGCATCCTTTACCGCGGTGGTACAACTAGGAACGGAAGCAGCAGTATTAGTGTATTTCGCCAAAGATATCTGGCGTATTTTTGTAGCGTGGTGTCAGGGGCTTGTGAATAGAACAAAGCGCGGTTTCGACTATGCGATGGGCTGGATGGTAATTTTTGGTACCATCCCGGTGGCAGTTGTTGGTTTTCTTGCTAAAGATCTTATTCGAGATAATTTACGTAACTTATGGATTACTGCCACAGTGCTCATTGCTTTTTCCTTTGTCTTTATCCTTGCGGAAAAAAAGGGAACAAAGCACAGAAGTTTTGAGCGCTTAACTATGAAAGATGCGCTTATTATGGGCTGCGCACAGTGTTTGGCTCTTATTCCAGGAGTGTCTCGTTCTGGTGGCACCATCTCTGCTGGTCTTTTCCTTGGATTAGAGCGTGAGGTAGCCGCTCGGTTTAGTTTCTTGTTAGCGATTCCAGCGGTGTTAGCGTCGGGATTATTTTCGTTAGGTGATGCGTTTAATCCAGAAGCAGGGCAGGCAGCTTCAGGGATGCAATTACTTGTTGGGACCGTAATTGCCTTTATCCTTGGCTACGTCTCTATTGCCTGGTTATTAAAGTTTGTATCGCATCATTCATTTAATTGGTTCGCTGCATACCGTATTCCAGTGGGCATTATTGTCATGATTTTGCTTGGTACAGGAATAATGACTGCGTAGTAACTGGGCTTAGCTCAAAAATATCCCATAAAGTGAAAGGCGAAGATCATAAATGTATTCCTGGCGTTATCCGACTATTCCCGCCATTGACGGCAATCCAATTCCACTGAGTTTGTATGACACTGCAGATGAAATTATCAAACCAGTGTTGGTTAAGGATCAACCGGTAGGGATGTATGTGTGTGGTATTACCCCTTATGATTCCACTCATCTTGGTCATGCTGCTACGTATGTTACATTCGATCTTATTTATCGCCAGTTACTAGATAATGGGCACAAAGTACATTATGTGCAAAATGTTACTGATATTGATGATCCACTCTTTGAGCGGGCACAACGCGATGGCGTGGATTGGAAAGAGCTTGGCAGCGATCAGATTGAATTATTCCGGTCAGATATGACTGCATTATCAGTTCTTCCCCCTCAGGATTACGTCGGAGCTATGGAATCTATCGACGAGGTTATTGCTATGGTGCAAACACTTCTCGATAAGGGTGCTGCGTATATTGTTGATGATCAGCGTTATCCCGACGTCTATGCCAGCATTGCCGCGACCAAAAATTTTGGGTATGAATCGCATTATTCCCGTGAACAAATGGATACTTTTTTTGCTGAACGCGGAGGTGATCCACAGCGCTTAGGGAAACGCGATAGTCTTGATGCTCTCTTATGGCGAGCGCATCGTGAAGGTGAGCCTTTCTGGGATGCTCCTTTTGGTAAAGGCAGACCGGGATGGCATATCGAGTGCTCAGCAATTGCTACAACTCGCCTTGGTGCCAGCTTTGCCATACAAGGCGGTGGCAGTGATCTTATTTTCCCGCACCATGAGTTTTCTGCTGCTCATGCAGAGGCAAGCTGTGGTAGTTCTCGTATGGCTGAGCATTATGTCCATACCGGCATGATTGGTCTTGATGGCACAAAAATGAGTAAGTCTTTAGGGAATCTTGTTTTTGTCTCTGCGCTACGTAATCAAGGTTATGCTCCCTCAGCTATTAGACTAGGGATTTATGCTGGTCATTATCGCCAGGATCGAGATTGGTCTACCACAGTACTAGAGACTGCCCAACAGCGATTAACTTTGTGGTCACGTGCTGCTAAATATGAATACGATTTTGAGCGTGCTACCAGTATCGTGCAGAAAATCAGAACGGCGTTAGCACATGACCTTGATACCCCCACAGCCTTAGCGCATAGTGATCAGTGGGCTCAGGAGGTTCTTAATAGTGCTGCCGCTCAAGGGGAACCTGTAAAGACAGAGGCAGGTGCTTTCGTGGCTGATGCGTTTAATGCACTACTTGGAGTAGTGCTTGATCACTAGGTGGGATATGATCCAGATGAAGGTAAAAGCATCGTACCCCTCAAAGATGGATAGATTATGAGCCCTCTATTATCAGATACTTTCCAACCACGTATTGATGAGTTTATTGAGTTTTTATCAGACTTTGGATCAGGAACCTATGTACGCGATGCGGAGGTGCCAACGTGGTCGCAACCTTTTGATGTTTCCGCATTGCCAGAATTAAAAGCCCTCATTGAGCGTTATGTATTGAGTTTGGATCATCACTGCGAGACAGATGAATCTTTGACGCAGCATATTAGTGAGTTCTATCAGCAATTAATGCTTTTTAATGAGCGACGTTGCCCTGAGGCTCCTATTGTAGAAGACGAAGAAATCGCTGATCTTGAAGTAATTATCCATGATGCTCTTCGTCATCTTGGTGTTTCTTCAGAGCGTATTAGTGCGATTCCTTCCTGGGAGGATCTGGCAATGAGACACGATAGCTTCGATGAAGTCGATGGGGAAGACTGAAATTATATATTCATTTTTAGACTGTTGGTTTAATGCACGTGCACAAACATACTAAGCTGTCTATTTGATGGATATTTCAGCACTAGAACTAAAATCAGATTTTCTCGATGCCCTACATGAGCGCGTTCTTATCGGTGATGGCGCTATGGGAACGCAATTACAAAGATTTGATCTCGACGTTGAACAAGATTTTCTTGGCTTAGAAGGATGCAATGAGATTCTCAATGACACGCGTCCCGACGTCGTGAGTTCTATTCACCGTGCCTATTTTGATGCTGGTGCAGATCTTGTTGAAACAAATACTTTTGGCTGTAATCTCCCCAATCTTGCTGATTATGACATAGCTGATAGATGTCGTGAATTAGCGTATAAGGGAGTAAAAATTGCCCGCGAGGTAGCGGATGATTTAGGGCCTGGACGTGCGGGAATGCGTCGTTGGGTGGTTGGTTCTCTAGGACCGGGAACAAAACTTCCTTCTCTAGGACATATTTCCTATGCGGAGATTAAGCAGTATTATGCGCAAGCTGCATTAGGAATGGTAGAAGCAGGTGCTGATGCCATTTTAGTAGAAACGGCTCAAGACTTATTGCAAGTAAAAGCTGCGGTACATGGTTGTCGCGAAGCGTTTTTTGAGTTGGGTCTGCGGCTGCCCATTATCTGCCATGTCACAGTAGAAACCACTGGAACGATGCTACTGGGATCGGAAATTGGTGCTGCATTAACTTCATTGGAACATATCGGAATTGATATGATCGGGCTTAACTGTGCCACTGGTCCTGATGAAATGAATGAGCATCTGCGTTATCTATCTCGTCATGCTCAGATTCCTATTTCGGTGATGCCTAATGCTGGTTTGCCTATTCTTGGTAAGAATGGAGCTGAGTACCCATTATCTGCTGCTGATTTAGCTCAGGCATTGCGTGGGTTTGTGCTCGATTATGGTCTTTCTATGGTTGGCGGATGCTGCGGGACTACTCCGGAGCATATTAGTGCTGTACGAGACGCAATTGTGGGTAGTGCAGATTTAGCTGGAGTGGAAAAAATGCAGCGCGAAGTATCGGCTGATGATGCTGTATCTTCGCTCTATACTAGTGTAAACCTTACTCAAGATACTGGTATTACCATGATTGGTGAGCGCACTAATGCTAATGGCTCTAAGGCCTTTCGCGAAGCAATGCTTGCTGGGCAGTGGGAAACGTGTGTTGATATTGCAAAGCAGCAAACCAGAGATGGCGCGCATATGTTAGATCTTTGCGTGGATTATGTTGGGCGGGATGGACGCGCAGATATGGCGCAATTAGCGTCTTTACTGGCGACGAGTTCTACATTGCCAATCATGCTTGACTCTACGGAACCTGAGGTGATTCGCACTGGGCTTGAACACCTTGGTGGACGGTGTGCTGTTAATTCGGTGAATTTTGAGGATGGTGCTGGTCCGGACTCACGATATCAACGCATTATGCGGTTAGTGAAAGAACATGGGGCAGCGGTTGTTGCACTGACTATTGATGAACAAGGACAGGCACGTACTGCGGAGAAAAAAGTAGAAATTGCTCAGCGTCTAATCCACGATATCACGCATACCTGGGGATTAGCCCAGTCAGATATCATCGTCGATACGCTCACTTTCCCTATTTCTACTGGTCAAGAAGAAACACGGCGTGATGGTATTGAAACTATTAACGCTATTCGAGAGATAAAGAAACGCTATCCTCGCGTACATACCACTCTTGGGTTATCAAATATATCTTTTGGACTTAATCCTGCTGCGCGTCAGGTGCTTAATTCTGTTTTTCTTCATGAGTGTATTCAAGCTGGTCTTGATTCTGCGATTGCACATAGTTCTAAAATTTTGCCAATGAATCGCATTGATGCACGTCAACGCGAAGTAGCTCTGGATATGATCTATGATCGTCGTCGTGAGGGATATGATCCCTTGCAAACGTTTATGGAACTATTCGAGGGGGTTTCAGCTGCTTCAGCTAAAGATGCCCGTGCAGAAGCGTTAGCTGCCATGCCATTGTTTGAGCGCATTGCACAGCGCGTTATCGACGGGGAAAAAAATGGGCTGGAAGCGGATTTAGATGCAGCAATGCAAGAAAAAAGTCCGCTCGATATTGTCAATGAAGATCTTTTGGCTGGCATGAAAACTGTTGGTGAGCTATTTGGTTCTGGACAAATGCAATTGCCTTTTGTACTGCAATCAGCGGAAACGATGAAAAAAGCTGTGGCCTATTTAGAACAATTCATGCACGCACAGGATAATTCTGGTTCTAAGGGGACAATTGTCATTGCGACTGTCAAAGGCGATGTCCATGACATCGGAAAAAACCTGGTCGATATTATTTTGTCCAATAATGGTTTTAACGTAGTCAACATTGGTATTAAGCAACCAATTGGCAATATCTTGGCAGCAGCGCAAGAGCATAAAGCTGACGCCATTGGTATGTCAGGTCTTTTAGTGAAATCCACTGTGATTATGAAAGAAAACTTACAGGAGATGAATGACACCGGTAACGCTGGTTATCCGGTGATTCTTGGTGGGGCAGCGCTAACGCGTGCTTATGTCGAAGATGATTTGACACAGATTTATGAGGGCAATGTTTTCTATGCAAAAGATGCTTTTGAGTCATTGCGCTTGATGAATGAGTTTATGGCACGCGCTCGTGGTGAAGTTTCGAGCCTGCATGATGAACAAGCTGTATTAGCTGCAAAAGAAAAACAAGAGCGTAATAGGCAACGTCGTGCGCGAGCTAAGGAAATTGCTGCTGCACGCAAAGCAGAGCAAGAACCCATCGTGGTACCTCAGCGAAGTGCTGTTGCTTATGATACTGAGCTAGCGACACCGCCTTTTTGGGGAACGAGAATCGTGAAAGGCATAGCGCTATCTGAGTTCTTGCCTCTTGTTGATGAGCGTGCGTTATTCATGGGACGTTGGGGGCTTAAAACAAGTCGTGGCGGCAATGGATTAAGCTATGAACAATTAGTAGAAACTGATGGACGTCCACGCTTACGCTACTGGATTGATCGACTCAAAGCTGAAGGTATTTTAGATCATGCGGCTGTGGTGTATGGATATTTTCCAGCTGTTTCTGAAGGCGATGAGGTTATCATTTTAGAAGAACCAACCCCTAGTGCTAAAGAAATTGCCCGTTTTACTTTCCCACGTCAGCAGCGAGGAAAATTCTTATGTATTGCGGATTTTATTCGCAGTAGAGAACTAGCACAGGAAACCAATAGTGTCGACGTTTTTCCCATGCAACTAGTGACGATGGGTAATCCTATTGCAGAGTTTGCTAATGAGCTTTTTAGTGCAGATAACTACCGTGATTATCTTGAAGTGCATGGCGTCGGAGTGCAATTGACTGAAGCGTTGGCTGAGTATTGGCATGCTAGAGTGCGTAGTGAATTGCGTTTTTCTGATGGTCGTTATGCTGCCGACGAAGACGCTAGAGATTTGGAGCGCTTTTTCGATCTTGACTATCGTGGAGCAAGATATTCCTTTGGCTATGGCTCCTGTCCTAATTTAGAAGATCGTCGTACATTGGTGACATTGCTTGATGCACAACGCATAGGTGTGGAACTCTCAGAGGAATTACAGTTGCATCCTGAACAATCGACGGATGCCTTTGTGCTGTATCACCCTGAAGCAAAATACTTTAATGTGTGATGTGTGTGATACCCAGTGAGTACTATTGACTGGGTATGTACTGTATGTGCCTGTATGCGGTGAGCTTTTGATACACTAATGATCATGCTCAAAGCGATTATGTGGGATATGGATGGCACACTCATTGACTCAGAGTATTTGTGGGAACAAGCATTAATTGAGCTAAGCGAGAATAAAGGTAAACGCATAACTTCAGATCATCTTCGACAAACTCGGGGCGGGAATGTTAATTTCAGTTTCGATGTTATTTCTCGCTATATCGGTTTAGATCCAGAGACTATTGATCGTCAACAATGGCGCGAGGAACTGTATGCGCAGGTCATTGCATTGATGAATGAGCATCTTGAGATTCGTCCTGGTGTAACTGAGCTACTCAAAGATCTACGTAGCGCAGGGATTCCTATGGCATTAGTTACTAATACTGAGCGTGCTGTAGCAACAACAGCAATGCAAATTCTTGGTGATGAGTATTTCGATTTCGTTATCTGTGGTGATGAAGTAGAATCTCCCAAGCCTGCACCCGATATTTATCTTAAGGCTGCTGAATTACTGGGATTTGCTGTGGAAGAGTGTCTCATTTTTGAGGATTCTTTTACAGGAATGACGGCAGCTATAGAGTCAGGTGCTCATGTCATTGGATTGCCGGAACACTGTGATGATCCACTCCCGCAAGGGGTGTATCCCATGCGTGAACTATGCGGTTCCATTAGCTTTGAGTCAGTGGATGCTGCTCTGGTACAACAGTGGTTTGCTCGCATCAGTCCAAATTCATCGCTGTGATTTTTTCGCAGCTACAGACTCTGCACCTTATGTGCGATAATACACAGTGTGAAAAACCTCGAGATTTTATTTAATGAATTAGAGCAACGCGCGCAGCAACGACCTGAAGGATCTGCTACTGTGGCAGCTCTTGATGCTGGTGTTCATACTTTAGGGAAAAAAATAATTGAAGAAGCAGGTGAAGTATGGCTAGCTGCGGAATATCAGTCTGATGAGGAATTAGCAGAAGAAATTTCTCAGCTTATGTACTGGACCGAAGTCATGATGATTAAACGTGGCTTAACACTAGAAGATGTGTATAAGTATCTTTAACTTTTCACTCTGAACATATGTATAGGCAGTAAAAAATTAAGGTGAATCCATGCTTAAAATCGCTATTCCTAATAAGGGGTCTTTATCAGAGGCGGCAGTAGAAATACTTGCAGAAGCAGGGTATGCGCGCAGAATGGAAGCGAAACAGCTCAGTGTTCGAGATCAAGTCAATAACGTTGAGTTCTTCTTTCTACGCCCTAAAGATATTGCAATTTATGTTGCTGGGGGGCAACTCGATCTAGGAATCACAGGTCGAGATTTAGCAGCCGATTCTCGTGCGCACACAACTGAAATTATGCAGCTTGGTTTTGGTGCATCAACATTTCGATATGCAACTACAGCAGGTAGTCAGTGGAACATTTCTGATCTTCAGGGAAAACGCATCGCGACGTCCTATCCACATTTGGTTAAAGCTGATTTAGAGAAACGGGGCATTAGCGCTGACGTCATTCGCTTAGATGGTGCTGTCGAGATCTCGATTCGCCTTGGCGTTGCTGATGCCATTGCTGATGTGGTTTCTACTGGTCGGACGCTACGCAAACAAGGCTTAGAACCTTTTGGTGACGTCATTTGTGAGTCTGAGGCCGTAGTAATTGGGCGCCAGGGAATAGCGATTAGCGACGAACATCGTATTTTCTTAAGGCGCTTAGAAGGTATTTTGCATGCGCAAAACTATCTTATGCTCGATTACAACATTTCTCGTGATGTACTAGAGAAAGCAAGAGAAATCACTCCAGGATTGTCTGGACCAACGGTGTCGCCTTTAGCCCGAGAAAACTGGATTGCAGTTCGTGCTCTAGTACCACGTAAACAAGCAAATACTGTTATGGATGCCTTATCTGCATTGGGGGCAGAGGCTATCTTGGCTTCTGAGATAAGGATTGCGCGCATTTAATTTCTTTGTGCTACCCCTTGAATGGGGTAGCATTATTGTTTATTTATGAGAAAAGATTTTTCTGAGTTTCATTCGTTCTATAGAACGTGCTGGTACAGTTAAAAACGCTTTCATTCCTATAGATTTGCAGGTAAAAGAGATAGCTGCACGCCTACCCCTCATCACTAAATCAGTCTACGCTTGGTTATTGGAGCTATTTTTTCAACCCCGTAACATAAGGAAGATGACGCATAGTAATGCCCAAAGCAACTAAAACTACTCAGTCTGAAAAAGCAGAAAAGTCTTCAGCACCAGTGGCAGAAGAAAAATCTACGAAAGCAACCAAGAAAGCACCTGCTGCTCGCAAGGGGTATCGCTTAGAAGAAGATCTTTTGGGCGTTATGGAAGTACCCGATGATGTGTACTACGGTATTCATACCATGCGAGCGATTGATAATTTTCAGATTTCTCGCACTACTATCAACCATGTTCCAGAATTTATTCGCGGTATGGTACGAGTTAAAAAAGCAGCAGCATTAGCTAATCGTCGACTTCATACCTTACCTGCGCAAAAGTGCGATGCAATTGTATGGGCCTGTGATGAAATCCTGGAAAAGGGACGTTGCATGGATCAATTCCCTGTGGATGTTTTCCAAGGAGGTGCCGGTACTAGCGTTAATATGAATACCAACGAGGTTATTGCTAATTTAGCACTCGAGCATCTTGGACATCCCAAAGGTTCCTATGACATCATCAATCCCAATGATGATGTGAATATGAGCCAATCCACTAATGACGCATATCCAACTGGGTTCCGCCTTGGTGTATATGACTGTATGAATAAACTCATTAGTCAAATTGATGAACTCCAAAGCGCGTTCTTAAATAAATCAACAGAGTTTGTGGATATCCTCAAGATGGGTCGCACTCAACTTCAAGATGCGGTTCCTATGACTCTCGGTGAAGAATTCCTGGCTTTTGCACACAACCTTGCAGAAGAGCAATCTATCCTACGCAGTGCAGCTGATCGACTATTAGAAATCAATCTTGGTGCAACTGCAATTGGCACCGGTCTCAATACACCAGCTGGTTATCGTCACCAAGTTACTGCCTCGCTATCTGAGGTAACTGGTTATGAGATGAAGTCTGCTCGTGACCTTATCGAAGCAACCAGTGATACTGGGGCATATGTGTTAGCTCATTCTGCTGTCAAGCGTGCAGCTATGAAGCTATCGAAAATTTGTAATGACTTGCGTTTGCTTTCCTCTGGTCCTACTGCAGGTTTACATGAGATTAACTTACCAGCACGCCAGGCAGGTTCGTCGATTATGCCAGCTAAAGTTAATCCGGTGATACCTGAGGTTGTTAATCAAGTATGCTTTAAGGTATTTGGTAATGACCTCACAGTTACCATGGCAGCAGAAGCAGGGCAGTTGCAGCTTAATGTTATGGAGCCTGTCATTGGTGAGGCACTATTCCAGTCGATTCGTATTCTTGGTAACGCAGCAGATGTTTTGCGTGAGAAATGCGTCGTAGGCATTACTGCAAATGCAGATGTGTGCCGTGCGTATGTGGATAACTCCATTGGAATTGTTACCTATCTTAATCCTTTCATTGGCCACCATAATGGCGACATGATTGGTAAAGAAGCTGCGGCTACCGGGAAGAGCGTTCGGGAGTTGGTGCTTGAAAAAGGACTCATGGATGAGGAAACCCTCAATCAGGTACTTTCTCCTGAGAACCTCATGCACCCTATGTTCCGAGGCAAACTGTATCTAGACAATTGATAATGAGTGCATCGTAGATTAAGTGTCTTTAGTATTATCAAAGCTAAAGGCACTTTTTATATGTTGTATTCTCTCATTCCTATTCCCGCCTAGTTCCCATTAAAATAAAACGATGGTTTCACTGATGAAAGGAAACATATGCTCACTGATGTTGAGATTGCACAGCAGCATCAACTAGAAGCAATCACAGACATAGCCGTGCGTGCTGGTATCAATCAGGATGAATTAATCCCTTATGGTACGACGAAAGCTAAGGTAGATGCAGCTGCTATCGCTAAGCGTTGTGGTCAGGGACAAGAGCAAAAGGCAAAATTAGTTCTTGTTACAGGAATGTCGCCTACGCCAGCTGGTGAGGGAAAATCCACAGTACTCATTGGTCTAGCTGATGCGCTAAAAGAACGTGGACATCGATCTATCGTTGCTATCCGCGAACCCTCTTTAGGGCCTGTGATGGGAATTAAAGGCGGGGCAGCAGGGGGTGGATATGCTCAGATTGTGCCAATGGAAGATATCAACTTGCACTTTACTGGTGATTTTCACGCTATTACATCTGCTACTAACACTCTTGCAGCATTAATTGATAACCACATTCATCAAGGTAACTCTTGTGGTATTGATCCGCGGAAAATAACGTGGCAGCGTTGCTTGGATGTTAATGATCGTTCTTTGCGTCATGTCGTCACCGGTCTTGGTGGGGCACCACATGGGCTGCCAGCGGAAACAGGATTTACTATTACTGCAGCAAGCGAGCTTATGGCAGTGCTTTGTTTGGCAAAAGACAATGATGATTTGCGTGAACGCATTTCACGTATTGTTATTGGGCAAAGTTTCTCTCGAAAAGCAATAACGGTAAAAGACATCAATGCTCAAGGAGCACTATGCGCACTACTTCGCGATGCTATCAACCCTAACCTTGTGCAAACATTAGCAGGTACTCCTGCATTAGTACATGGCGGTCCTTTTGCGAATATCGCTCATGGCTGTAATTCAATTATTGCTACGCAAACAGCACTTTCATTGGGGGATATTGTTCTCACCGAAGCTGGTTTTGGATCGGATTTGGGGGCAGAAAAGTTTTTTGACATTGCCAGTCGTGCTGGCAATTTTGATGTTAACTGTGTTGTTATTGTGGCTACAATACGTTCTATCAAGTACAACGGTGGTATCGACAAAGGTGAGTTAGCCGAACTCGATATCGATGCATTGCGTAGAGGTATTGTCAATGTAGAACGCCACATCAGCAATATCGCCAAGTTTGGTATTGAAGCAATTGTGGCGCTTAATCTGTTTAACAGTGACCATGAAGAAGAAAAACAATGGCTACAGCAATGGGCTGCTGATCGCAAAGTTACATTAGTCCAGACGCGTGTATGGTCACAAGGAGGAACAGGCGCTTTAGAGCTTGCCGACGCAGTGCTAGAGAATGTGGCTGCCCATGCCAAACCACTCTATGATCCTGCAGCTGGTATTGAGTCGTCAATAGCAACTATCGCTCATGAAATTTATCATGCTCACGACGTAGCATACACTGCACAGGCTCAAAAGGATTTGGCATATATCAAGGAACAAGGTTGGGATACTTTAGCTGTATGTATTTCCAAGAATCAGTATTCCTTTAGCGATAATCCCACGGAACGTGGTGCTGCTTCAGGACATACTCTTCATATTCGTCGCTTGTTGCCACGCCTTGGTGCTGGTTTTATCGTTGCGCTGACTGGCGATGTTATGACGATGCCAGGGTTGCCCAAGAAACCAGCAGCAGAAAACATTGATGTCGTTGACGGAAAAATAACAGGATTATTTTAATCAATCAGTATGAGTTGATTCCTGTTGTGTCGCGCTTTCGACAGGTAAACCTGGATATTCAGGAGGGACACCACCGAAAGCGGGACACAGTTTTTGGAAATGGCACCAACCGCAGAGCACTGTTTTATGCGGACGAAAATCTCCGGAGTTAACGTCGGCAAGAATTTTCCCCCATAAGTGCGCTAAATCTTTCTCGAAATACTCTAATTCCTCTTTCGAGGGAGTCAAGAACAGTGAATCATGTACTTTGAGATACATAAGTCGTAGCTGAGTTGGAATAACACCATGTATCCGCCAATAAACTAAAGCATAAAAAAGCATTTGGAACTGTGCAGATTGGGCGTATTGAGGTTTAGGTTTTTTGCCTGTTTTATAGTCAACTACTCGTACTTCGCCAGTAGGGGCAATATCTATCCGATCAATAAACCCACGTACTGGAACTCCATTAGGAAGTTGCGTATCGACATATAGTTCACAGGCATGGGCATCAAATGCTTGTGGGTTCTCCATGTAGAAATACCCTTTAAGCAGCTGGCGCGACTGTACCAAGAAGTCATAGGTTTCCTGCTCAGGTACTAACTCCAACAATTGTGCATCTTTGGTACACATTTTTTCCCAATTAGGTTTGAGCCTTTTTACTACTGCAGGATAGGTGCGTTCTTCTCTATCCCATGAATGCATATCCTCCAAACACGAATGTACTAAATTGCCCATTACCTGCGGAATTGTTTTAGGCTCAGGTAATTTGTCAATCACACGAAAACGATATCTCAATGGACACTGGCGATAATCTATCGCACGAGAGGGGGAGAGAGCAAGAGAGTTATTCATAGCCTCTTCCAGCATAGTCGCTATGCACCAAAACTGTATGGGGCACCCCCTATGTACAAGTGAAAATTTTTATAGCTAAAGTGATACCCATGAGTACGAAAACATCGATCGAATATGAGCATGCACAAGATTTTTTGGATTTTATCTCTTGTTCGCCTAGCTCCTACCACGCTGCTTCTTGCAGCGCGTTTCTTTTGGAAGCGGCAGGTTTTATTCGACATGAAGAACAACAAGCATGGGATGTAACACCAGGTGGACACTTCATTGTTCGAGGTGGTGCCCTTATGGCATGGTATGTTCCAGATGGCGCAACTGCAGAATCCGGGTTCAGAATCATTGGTGCACATAATGATTCTCCTGGTTTTAAGCTAAAACCCAAAAGCGATTTTACAAGTCATCAGTGGCAGCAAGTCGCAGTGGAAGTATATGGCGGTCCGCTACTGAGTTCCTGGTTTGATCGTGAACTCAAGATAGCAGGAATAATCGGGCTTGCCGACGGCAGCACACAGCTCATTTCCACACAACCACTGCTGCGTATCCCGAATCTGGCTATACATCTTGATCGTAGCAATTCGGTAGAAATTGATCGGCAGCAACATACTCAACCAATTTTTGCCGTGTCACAACCACAGAGCAATATCCTCGAAGTAATTGCCAAAGAAGCAAATGTTGCAGCATCTGATATTGTCTCGCATGATCTCATCACCGTCGATGCGCAACCTGGACAAATTTTTGGTACTCAGCAGGATTTCCTTGCAGCGGGAAGACTAGACAATCTTAGCTCTGTTTTTAGTGGTCTTAATGCGCTGATACGTGCGAGTTACGATGCACAGACGAATGATATTTTAGTTTTTGCCGCTTTTGATCATGAAGAAATAGGTAGTGGTTCAGCTACTGGTGCCGCAGGTCCTATTTTGCATGATGTACTCGAGCGTACTGGATATGCGTTGGGGGCAGACGCAGAACAATTGCATAGAATGTATGCGCGCTCTAGCTGTATTTCTGCAGACGCAGCACACTCGATACATCCAAACTATGCGCACAAGCACGATCCTGCTAACCATCCAATACTTGGTCAAGGGCCGGTATTAAAGACTAATGCTAACCAACGCTATGCCACTAGTGCCTCCATGCAAGCATTGTGGCATAAGGTTTGTCGCCAGGCAGGATATAGTTCACAGATTTTTGCTGGTAATAATGCAATACCTTGTGGCTCTACCATCGGACCTATTACTGCCACCCGACTTGGTATTCCGACTGTTGATGTTGGTATCCCATTGCTATCAATGCACTCTGCGAGGGAATTAGCTAGTGCACATGATATGTATGTCTTCACTGAAATTCTTTACACATATCTGGTAGGTTAATCGCTCATGGCATATTCTGGTCCTTTTCAAGTAGGAGATCGGGTACAACTGACCGATCCAAAACGCAGGCATTCCACCATCGTTCTTAGTCCTGGTGAAAAATTCCACACGCATCGTGGTGCCATTCATCACGATGAGATTATCGGTGCCCATGAAGGAACCGTCGTAAAGTCTGATTTGGGAACGGAATTTCTTTGTTTTCGTCACCTCATGGTTGATCACGTGCTATCCATGCCACGCGGGGCAGCTGTTATTTATCCAAAAGATTCTGCACAAATTCTCGTCGAAGGCGATATTTTTCCAGGCGCACGGGTACTAGAAGCAGGCGCAGGATCTGGGGCGCTAACTATGGCTCTTCTGCGTGCAGTAGGTAGCGAAGGAAGCGTTATTTCTTATGAAGTACGCGAAGATCATCTTGAATTCGCACAAGCTAATGTTGACGAGTTCTTTGGCGGACGACCAAGTAATTGGTTTCCCCACTTACAGGATGTGCGAGAAGCCACTGTAGCAGATATCGGCGGACACGTTGATCGTATCATTCTGGATATGCTGGAACCTTGGGAATGTTTGAGCACTGTAAAGGACTTACTGATCCCGGGGGGAGTCTTCCTTACTTACGTGGCAACAGTGCCTCAGCTGATGAAAGTTATGGAGGGTATTCGAGAACAAAAATGCTTTACTGAGCCACGTGCATGGGAATCATTGATTCGCGATTGGCGCGTAGAAGGTCTAGCTACCAGACCAGAACATCGGATGAATGCACACACTGCTTTTTTGGTTATGACAAGGCGCTTAGCTGATGGTGTCACACCACCACGTCCGCAACGTAAGGCACGAAAATAAGTGACAGCCATTGCGCGTATGCGCATCTCATAGCTCAGGTGAGGGAATACTAACTTTCATGCAAAAAGCAGTATGCTAATAAGCATGAGTATTCCCCTCAACTCGCACACCGACAGTACACGTCCTGGTTCGCACAATAGTGATTCTAGCTCTGCAGAATTGCAGCGCACTGTCAATGAACTTGTGCAACGTAACCAAAAGCTAGCACAACTACTTAAGGCTTCACGGGATAAACTCAGTGTGCTCACCGCACAAGTGGAGGAATTAGCTACTCCGCCCTCCACATACGGCACATTCTTAGAACTCTCTCCATCTTCAACGACGACATCTTCAACAACAGCCGAAGTATTTACTGCTGGTCGAAAAATGCGATTAGCTATTTCGCCTTTAGTAGATACATCTGCGTTAGTAGCAGGGGTACAAGTTCGTCTAGGAGAAGCAAACCAGATTGTTGAGGTTTGTGAATTTAGCACTACAGGGGAACTAGCGACGCTCAGCGAAATGGTGGGATATGAGCGTGCTCTTGTAGCGGATAATAATGGTGAAGAAAAAATAGTGCGCCTTGCTGCACCTTTATTAGACGGTATGTGTCGTCGTCCCAGAGCTGGCGATACCCTATTAGTTGATCCTAAAGCAGGCTATGCCTTTGAGATCATTCCGAAAACAGAAGTGGCTAAATTAGCTCTAGAAGAAATACCTGATGTTAGTTATAAGGATATTGGCGGGCTAGCCAAGCAAATTGAGCAAATCCATGACGCAGTGGAACTCCCGTTTACTTATCCAGAGCTCTACCAAACCTACAATCTACACCCGCCCAAAGGAATTTTGCTCTATGGACCACCCGGCTGCGGCAAAACACTCATTGCCAAAGCAGTAGCGCATTCCTTATCGCAACGCGTAGGCAACGGAACAAACAGCTATTTCATCAATGTAAAAGGACCTGAATTACTCAATAAATACGTTGGCGAAACCGAAAGACGCATTCGACTCATTTTCGAGCGTGCACGTGAACTCGCCGAAGACGGTCGCCCAGTCATTATCTTCTTTGATGAAATGGAGTCCATTTTCCGCACTCGCGGTTCGGGAGTCAGTTCTGATATGGAAACAACTGTTGTCCCACAGCTACTCACTGAAATTGACGGGGTAGAAGCACTATCAAATGTCATTGTTATTGGTGCTACAAACCGTGAAGAATTAATTGACCCGGCAATTTTGCGACCAGGACGTTTGGACGTGAAGATAAAGGTAGGACGCCCAAGCAAAGAAAACGCCCGAGACATTTTCACTAGACATCTCACAAGCGCTATCCCACTTGCTCACAACGTACCAAGCATTGATTATCTCATTGATAACACCGTCGATAAGCTTTTTAGCGATAATCCTTATGTCGAATTGACTCTGGTCACGGGAGAAAAAGAATTATTGCACTATCGGGATTTTGTATCCGGTGCCATGATCGCCAATATCATTGATCGCGCGAAAAAAAATGCCATTAAACAGCACATACAAGGCACAGAAAAAGGCATGACTCTACAACATCTTCTTGACGCCGTAGAAACAGAAATGCAAGAAAGTGAGGATCTGCCCAATACGAGCAATCCAGATGAATGGGCTCGTATCATTGGGCGCGGTGGCACTCACATAGTTCATGCGCGAGTAGTAGGGCGATAAGCAATGACTCGTTTCCTTGGAACCGAAACAGAATACGGAATCGTAGCACCGAGTCATGCTGCTTTATCCCCAATAATCACTTCCACGCATCTTGTAGTTGCTTTTGGCATGGCTAAGCGATGCGCCACTGGTGCACGGTGGGACTTTGCTTCTGAGCATCCACTACGAGATACTCGTGGTTTTGATCTACGCAGATACCAGAGCACACCAGTCATTGACCCCAGTGCTATTGGTATGGCAAATGTGGTACTCACCAATGGCGGCCGATTCTATGTCGATCATGCGCACCCAGAGTACTCCAGCCCCGAGACAACAAATGCTTTCGACGCCATGCTCTACGATTGCGCAGGTGATGTGATTTTATCGAGTGCTTGTGCACAAGTAGCGCATTTTAGTGCACTTAACCATTCCGTCCTCGATAATCATCAGCCATGTCCTGCATTAAAAATCTATAAAAATAATGTGGATGGTAAAGGCGCTAGTTATGGTGCACATGAAAACTATTTTTACCGCAAAGATATTGACTTTGATGCTATTGCCCGAGGGCTCATTCCATTCTTCGTAACGCGCCAAGTAATTATCGGTGCTGGTAGAGTCGGAAAAGGGGTATCTGGGCAGGAGTCTGGATTCCAAATCAGCCAACGAGCTGATTATATTGAACAGGAAATCTCCTTGGAAACCACTCTCAACCGTGGCATTATCAATACTCGCGACGAACCTCACACCACTGCCGATCGTTTTGGTCGCTTGCACGTCATTATTGGCGATGCGAATATGTCTCAAATAGCCATTTTCCTTAAACTCGGAATGACTTCTCTGGTTCTTGACGCTATTGAAGCAGGAGTTGATTTTAGTGACTTGCAGCTCAAAGATGCAGTGGCTGAGGTAAAAAATGTCTCTTATGATCTTGGTCTAAAGCACGCATTGGCACTTGCTGATGGTCGCAGCTTAACTGCATTAGAAATTTTGTGGCATTATCATCAACGAGTGAATCCGCAGACACAGGTTGATAGGAGAGTACATCAATTATGGGCAGAGGTTCTTGAGTTATTAGCCCAAGGACCGCATAAGGCTGCTCATATGTTGGATTGGTGTGCGAAATATAGTTTGCTAGAGTCTTTCGCTCAGCGCGGTGTATCAGTGCACAGTGCAAAAGCACAGCTCATTGACTTGCAATATAGCGATATTGATCCTCAAAAAAGCCTTTATCATGCTTTAGTGCATAAGGGAAGAATGCAACAATTAGTCTCCGCACAAGACATTAGTGCTGCTGCGTGGACCCCGCCACAAGACACCCGTGCTTATTTTCGTGGCACAATGGCAGATACTTTTGGTAGCAGTATCTTGGCAGCAAATTGGGATTCACTTAGTACAAGGTGTGGTAACCATGATGTGCGTATTTCTTTTCCAGGATTAGCTGATTTTACTGCTCAAAAAACAAAGCACTATTTTGATAGTTTTGGCCAGGATCAGCTCGAACAATTATTACAGGCATTATCGGAAGATATGCCCAATGATGCTCTAGAGTGGTTGTAATTTATAACTGTTGTGAGCGTGTTGTAAGAATTAAGAATGTGAGAAATAAGGAAAGAGAAGAATATGGCTGGGACACAGATTAATCACCACTCTGGTAACTCAGGTGATGCTGACGAAAATGCTGGAGAGCTCAACAACACACAAATATCAATCAACACTACAGGTGTTGATGACTTATTAGATGAAATTGATGGTCTACTCGAGGCTAATGCAGAAGAGTTTGTCCGCTCCTATGTACAAAAAGGTGGAGAATAAGAGTGGATATTTTTACCCGCCGTATCATGGGGCTAGAAACAGAGTATGGTATTACCTGTGTAAGCGATGGTGCGCAGCAATTGAGTGCTGATGAAGTGGCTCGGTATATGTTTCGTCCAGTTATTGAACGGTGGGGAAGTTCTAATATCTATCACCCGAATGCTTCTCGGCTTTATTTGGATGTAGGATCACATCCAGAAATAGCGACAGCAGAATGCGATAGTATCGATCAGCTTATCGCTTATGATCGGGCTGGTGATCTCATCGTCGATGAGCTTGCGCGTGAAACAGAAAAAACTTTAGCACTACAGGGAAAAACTGCACGAGTATTTCTGTTTAAGAATAATCTTGACTCACAAGGTAATAGTTATGGTTGCCATGAAAATTATCTCATCAGTCGTGATGCAGTAATTAAGACATTGGCAAAAAAATTCCTTGGGTTTTTAGTTACTCGCCAACTAATTGTTGGTGCGGGAAGCATTAAAAATGGACAATTTCGCCTTTCACAACGCGCTGATCATGTGTGGGAGGGAATCTCCAGTGCCACGACACGCTCGCGCCCTATCATTAATACTCGCGACGAACCTCATGCGGATTCTTCTCGTTTTCGTCGATTGCACGTCATTGTTGGTGATTCTTCTATGTCTGAAGTCACCACTGCACTCAAGATTGGCACAACGCTATTGGTCTTGGAGATGATTGAGGCAGATTTTGAGCTAGCAGACGTAGAACTTGGAGAATCCATCGCAGTGATTCGTGATATTGCTGCTGATCCTACAGGTAATACCCCTGTTCAACTGGCTGATGGGACTACGTGTAGCGCGCTAGAATTGCAAACACGATATCTCCGTGCTGCGCAGCGTTGGCTAAACCATCGTCAAGAATCTTATCCAGGTACCAGTAACGTAGATATGCAGCGCATTGTGGGCTTATGGGAAAAAGTGCTTAATGCAATGAGCAAAGAAGACTATGCTGCTTTAGAAAAAGATGTCGATTGGGCGATTAAATTATCACTATTGCGCAGCTATCAACAACGTTTGGGGCTAGCTCCGCATGATTTTTCACATCCCAAACTTGCCCAAATTGACTTGGCTTATCACGACATTCGACCTGGTAGAGGTCTTTTTAAGTTATTGGAGCATAAAGGAATTGCGCACCGTTGGCTAGAGTCAGAACAGGTCATGTATGCCTATAATCATGCTCCTCAGACAACACGAGCTCATCTTCGTGGGCAGTTTCTTAGCGCTGCTCAAAAATATAATGCAGAGTTTTCAGTGGATTGGTTGCGGTTAAAAGTCAATAGACCAGAACCACAAGTAGTGGAATTAGCAGATCCTTTTGCTAATAGCGACACGCGTGTTGACGACTTGATAGCGTATATGCAGATGCATGATCAACCTGAATCACAGTCATCATGAGCAACTAGGGGAGGAGAGCTACATTGCCAGTAACGCGTTATACCGAAAGAGCCGTGAATCTTGTCTTTGCTTTTCTGAATGCAGAAAAATCAGGTCAATCATATTTGACTACTAAATGGATTATCGATCATGTTGCTGGTTATAGCAAAGATGAACATAATAGACCGCGCTCGCAGAAAACAGCAGAGAAACTCGTCGAGCGTGATAGAAATGTGCTGGTTAAAGTAGGGGTTCCGATTGAAACCATTTCGATTAATTCGCAGGTTGCTTATCGATTGCAGGCAGATGCATATCACTTACCTCATATTGACTTCACCCCGGAAGAAGCTACGGTTCTCGCTCTTGCTGGACAAATCGGAATGGGCGATGAGCTCGCTGCTTTTTCGCGTTCTGGCTGGACAAAAATCGCTGCTACTGGCGTGGAAAGAGATATAAAAGCAAAAGTAGCATTGACTGCCATTAATGATTGGAGCTCTTTGTCAGCACAATCACTCGACGTCATCCTATCTGCTGTGCAGGATCATGGTCGGTTGTCTTTTCTCTATACATCTTCTCATGCTTATGAGCCGCAAGAGCGTTGGCTTGATCCTTGGGGGCTGGTCAATATGGGCGATCGACTCTATCTTGTTGGCTTTGATGTAGATAGAGAGGATGTACGGGCTTTTCGTACCAAAAAACTTTCTGAGATCACTACACTGGAAATGAACAAGCAGCATATCAGTGTATATGGCGAGTTTCATCATGCTCCTGAGGGGATAAATCTACAGGAGATCGTCGAAAAGCAATTGCGCGGCACAAGAAAAATTATTGATGCTACTTGTCGTATTGCGCATAATGCTGAAAATGAAATAACGCTGCGCGCACAGAAGAAAGAGAATGATCTTTGTGAGCTTCACGACGTCGATCGCGATTGGTTAGTACGCACAGCAGCTGCCCTAGCACCAGAGGTTATTGTATGCTCGCCTGCTGATGTCGTCGCTGATGTTCGTGCACTATTACAGTGTGCTCTTGATCCCAGCCAAAAGGGAGAAAACTGTGGCTAAATCGTATAAAAAACTTGAAGACCTTGTGCGGATGCTTAATCTCATTCCATATTTTAAGGCGCATCCGGGAAGATCAGTCATGGAAGCGGCTGCTGATTTGGGTATGCAGAATAAACAGCTACTTGAGGATCTCAATAGTCTTTTTTGTTGCGGTCCAGGTTCTCTTCCTGATGAATTAGTCGATATGGACTCAAGTTTTCGTGCAGTAGAGATCATTAATTCTCAAGGGATGGATCAGCCACTTCGCCTTACTCGGACAGAAGCAGGAGCTTTGCTTTTATCCTTGGAGTATTTGGAGTCAGTCCCTGGCTTAGTCGATGCCTCTGCGGTACGCAGTGCTGCGCATAAGTTACGTCAAGCGATGGGCGATGATGTTTCTGGTGTGTTTGATACAAAGATTGCTACTGATACATCCACTGAAATAGAGAAAACTATGGGGACTATTCAAGAAGCAATGATGAAGCACAAACAAATTATTTTTGATTATCTGCCCGCAGATCAGTCCAAAGAAAAGAAGCAACGAGTAGTAAGTCCTATACGCATCTTTACCCATGACTTGCATTCTTATCTGTGTGCGTGGGAGGACAGCGTAGCTGATACCCGTAATTTTCGACTTGATCGCATTCATCATGTAGAGATAAGCGACGACAAGGCAAAGAATAGTTCAGACTTTAATTTCGACGACAGTGATCCTTTTGGATACGCAGCTGTGGCAACTCAAGCAACACTGATTTTTCATGATCATGCAGTATGGTTGGCAGACACTATCCCTGGTGCTTTTGGAAATTGGGAGCGCTATCAAGGAAAGCAATGCTATGTAGTGCAGGTGCCTATTATTTCGCAACAATGGCTGGTGCAATTTTTGCTGAGCAATGCTAAAGATGTCTATGCAATTGAGCCTAGTAGTTTACTTGACGCGGTTCGTAAACAGGCACATCAAGGCTTAGCAGCATACAATGGCGCATAAGTGCTACAGTCATTAGTGAAGTTAATAAAAATGAAGGCTCAAGTAAAAATCTGAGTTTTACAGAAAGGCTAGTATCGTGGGTTCTCTCGGTGCACCAGAAATTATTATCATTGTTCTTGTTATTGCTTTGCTCTTTGGTGCCAAAAGACTGCCAGATGCAGCACGCTCTTTGGGGCGTTCCATGCGTATCCTCAAATCTGAGGTAAAAGAAATGGGCAAAGACGACGAGCAGCAACCTAAGCAAATCGCTCAACCTGTGGTATCAGATCAGCATACATACCAGCCGCAAAATAATCTCACAAATCATAATTCTATTCAGCCACAGCCTCAGCAAAATACTCCTGAGCAATAAGTCATTAATGTGGTACCTCTTAGTACAATTGTGAGATATTTTTTGGTGTCGGAGAAACCAGCATATGTCTGAAACTACTGCGTCTAAAAAACGTAGCTGGCGAAAAAAGAAAACATCCGATGGCTCCATGGAGCTTATAGAGCATTTTCAAGAACTGCGTCAGCGGTTAATTAAATGTATCTGTGCCCTTTTTGTAGGATTAATCATCGGTTATATCTGGTATCAGCATTCTTTATTTTTTATTCCTAGCCTTGGCGACATTATGCTCAAACCTTATTGCGCCTTACCCGTTGATAAAAGAGCATTTAGCGGAGCAGACGGGCAATGTCGTTTTTTGGCTACAGCACCTTTTGACATGATAATGCTCCGGATCAAAATGGGGGCAATCGCTGGAGCGGTACTGGTATCACCCATATTTTTCTATCAAATTTGGTCTTTCATTACTCCTGGTTTGATGAAGAATGAGCGTCGTTGGGCAAGACGCTACGTCAGCTGTGCAGTGTTGCTATTTCTCGCTGGTTGTGCACTTGCATATGCAGTGTTGTTCTTTGGTCTTGAACTCTTACTTACTATTGGCGATAAGTTCCAAACGGCAGCGCTAACCGGAAAGGATTATTTTTCCTTCGTCCTCAATATGTTTTTATTGTTTGGTATCAGTTTTCAAGTGCCACTATTACTGGTGCTACTCAATCAGGCAGGATTACTTAGTTACAAAGCAGTAAGTAAGCGACGTGACATCACGTGGATTTTATTAGCAATTTTCGCTGCTTTTATGACACCGGGACAAGATCCATATGGCATGGTCATCCTCGCAGTCACGCTATGTATTATGGTGGAGTTTTCTTTTCAGATTATGCGCCTTAATGATAAGCGAAGAAAGAAAGACCGACCTGATTGGCTTGATACTGCAGATGATACAGCTTCATCGCTAGCACCTACTACACACGAGGGTGCTGATGAACACAATACAGCAGATTCTTTTGACTCCAGCATTCTTCCCGCACAGCCCATTGAGCGTCCTCAGCCTATTGCAGAGCCGAGCGAAGATATCCATACCTCCGGCACAGATCATTCCACCAACAATAGCCATATATCCCATCCATTTGATGATGTTATCTAAGACGGTATTATGACCACTAAGCATTTAGATTTTTTTCAATCTTCTCTGTCATTCTCCATGGATGATTTCCAGGTTCGTGGTTGTGAACTGATTGAAGAGGGAGAAAATGTTTTAGTATGTGCGCCTACTGGTGCAGGAAAAACAATCGTCGGTGAATTTGCAGTTTCGTTAGCGTTAGCACAAGGCACAAAATGCTTTTACACCACACCGATTAAAGCGCTCAGTAATCAAAAGTATCACGATCTTGTTGCAGATCATGGTGCAGAAAACATTGGTTTATTGACTGGTGATGTATCCATCAATCATGATGCTGATGTTCTTGTTATGACCACAGAAGTATTGCGCAATATGATCTATGTGCAGTCGGAGACGCTGACACGACTTAGCCATGTTGTCATGGACGAGATCCATTTTCTCTCAGATAAAACTCGTGGCGCAGTCTGGGAAGAAGCAATTTTAGGTCTTGATCAGGATGTATGCCTTATTGGTTTATCAGCGACAGTGAGTAATTCTGAAGAATTCGGGCGCTGGCTCCATAGCGTTCGCGGCAGTACGTCAGTTATTGTCAGCGAACATCGACCAGTTCCGTTAAAACAATGGATGCTCGTCGACAAGCGCTTGCATCAATTATTCGATGATGATGGTGTCAGCGTTAATGAGCGGTTGCAGCGACACGTCGCTAAGTTGGAAGAAAAGGGTTTCTCGGCTAATTCGCACGCTAAAGCTGGCGGATTTCGTTCCCGAAGTGCTCACACTAATGGCATAGAAAAATTCTCAGCGCATGCACAACGCAAAAACCACCATGCCTTTCAGCCATTAAGCCGACCGGATGTATTAAAAATATTGAATGAGCAAAATATGCTGCCGGCCATCACGTTTATTTTTTCGCGTAGTGGCTGTGACAGTGCGTTATACCAGTGTTTGAGGGCACGGTTTTCGCTCACTACGACTGAGCAGGCACAAGAAATCGCTCGTATCGTTGATAGAGCTGTTGCAGATATCCCAAAAGAGGATCTGAGAGTTCTTGATTTTTCTCGCTGGAAAACTGCTTTACAGCGTGGTTTTGCTACCCACCATGCTGGAATGCTACCGGCATTTCGTCATGTTGTGGAGGAATTATTCAGCAAAGGGCTTGTGCGTGCTGTGTTTGCAACAGAGACATTGGCGCTTGGGGTGAATATGCCAGCGCGTACTGTGGTGTTAGAAAAACTGGTGAAATTCAATGGCGAATCTCATGTCGAATTATCCCCAGGTCAATATACACAGCTGGTAGGGCGTGCTGGTCGACGCGGAATCGATACTATCGGACACGCAGTTGTCATGTGGGCACCGGCTCTAGATCCGAAAACTGTTACTGAACTAGCCTCTACCAGGACTTATCCTCTCAACTCTACTTTTGCACCGGGCTATAATATGGCGGTAAATTTGCTGGGCACTATTGGATTTGAGCCAGCACATCGGTTATTAGAAAAATCTTTCGCCCAGTATCAGGCAGATGGTTCAGTGGTAAGCGAGGTACGTGAACGCGAACAAGCTGAACAGAATGAAAAAGAGTGGGCAGAAAAGTTGCATAAGCTCATTCAATCAATGGCTCCGCCTAGTGAGCACCCTGAACAGGAGCTTTTAGAATATATCCAATTGCGTCGTACGCTCAAAGATGCAGAAAAGCAGGCGAAAAAACAAGCTGGTATTGAGCGCGAAAAAGAGGTTATTCGTAGTTTATCCAGGTTGAAGCTGGGGCAAGTTATTGCTTTGCCAACAAAGAAACGACCAGTGCTTGCTGTGGTCGTGCAACCTGCTAAAGATAATCACGATCCTCATCCTTGGGTCACAATGGAATCTGGTTGGTCAGGGAAAATCTCGGCAGATAGTTTACGAATGCCACCGATTATTGTTGGGACCATGTCTTTGCCGCGCTTGGCTATTGCACGCCCGAGAAAAGGTGCTGCAAGTGTGGTGAGAGCTTTTGCACGGCATCATTTTGATCGTCCCAAAAAGATGAAGCTAGAGGCAAAAGCTCGATCAAATCGCAGAGTTCTTGCCTTGCGTACCCAGCTACGCCAAAGCCCTGTTCATTATTGGGCTGATTTGGAGGCAGCAGTTTTATTGGGTGAAAAGCTACTGAAGGCGCGTCGCACAGTTGCATATCTATCTGAAAAAATTTCTTCAGCCAAAGATACTCTTGGACACACTTTTGACCGCATTATCGAGTTACTGGCGGAACTAGACTATGTTGAGTTCGTTGAAGATAGCAGCAGTGGCACACGCCTGCCACAGATTACCGATGAAGGAACACGGCTCGCGCACATACATACTGAATCAGATTTGCTTGTGGCACAGTGTCTCAAGCGGGGTATTTGGAATGAACTTGATCCTGCAGAACTTGCTGGTGTGGCGAGTATGTGCTGTTTTGAGAATCGTAAAGAGACTCGTGGACAACATAGGCAAACAGTTCAGGCTGCCAGTGAAGCAATGGAAAATGCTATGAACAATACGATTAGATTGTGGGATGCGTTAAGCACCGATGAGCGTCGTTATCGCTTGCCCATAACTCGTTTTCCCGATGCGGGTTTTGCTTTGGCTATTCATCAATGGACTGCAGGTGCGCCTTTGGATTATTGTTTGGCTGCTGCAGCCGAATCAGGAGCCGAGCTCAGCCCTGGTGATTTTGTTCGTTGCGCACGCCAAGTTGTTGATCTTTTAGAACAGATACGTACTACTGCATACACCGATGAAATGCGCTATAGTGCACGACAAGCAGCAGATGCTATTCGACGTGGTGTAGTAGCCATCGGTGATTAAACCAGACAATCGTGTCCATTATGAATAGTGGATATGAGATATTGGATCGTGAGTAAAAGGAACGAAAACTATGACTGAACAAAAATGTTTTCCAGCACACGTTTATCAAGAAAGACTCAATAAAGCGCAAGAGATTTGCCGCCACAAGCACGTAGACGGTCTTATTATTTCCAGCGGGTCACAATTTGCTTATCTGCTGGGTACATATATGCACACACACGAGCGTTTTTGTGCTCTTATTATTCCTGCTTCTGGACAACCGGCACTGATATTGCCTGATGTTGATAAGGCGGAATTGGCTAAAGGCGTTGTCGGTGCGTTAGATATCAAACTCACCGGATGGCAAGACGGCGAAAATGCATATGCTCTTGCATTATCCGTATTGGCTGCTCAACATGATTCAGGTGATGGTGAACTTCGTCGTATAGGGGTTGGTCCTGATTTAACTGCTGATCATTTCCTTAAGATTCGCACGCATTTGCCACATGCTGAGTATGTACTTGCAACCACGTTACTTGCAGAGTTATTTGTCCAAAAAGATGAAGAAGAAATTGCGCAGTTGCGTCGTGCTGCTCAGGCTATTGATGCAGTTCATGCACAGGTTCCTGCTTTATTAGTTGCAGGTCGTACTGAAGCAGAGGTTGCCGCACAATTACATGAACTTATCGCTTGCGAACATGAACATATTGATTTTGTCATTGTTGGTTCTGCAGAAAATGGTGCAAATCCTCATCACGACTATTCTCAACGAATACTAGCCACCGGCGATGTTGTTGTCGTCGATATTGGTGGTACTACTGATTTTGGTTATCACTCTGATTGCACCCGTACCTATGTTGTCGGTGGTAGTGAGACTGTTGATGCTGAGGTTGCGCGTCGTTATGCTATCTTGCAAAAAGCACAAGCTGCCGCGTTAGCTGCTGTCGCACCTGGCGTCAGTGCGCATAGTATTGATCAAGCTGCTAGAGATATAATCGCTGAGGCTGGGTTTGCCGATAATTTCATTCACCGAACTGGGCATGGCATTGGGTTATCTGTGCACGAAGAACCATATATTATTGCGGGTAATGAGCTGATTTTACAGCCAGGAATGTGTTTTTCTGTGGAACCAGGTATTTATTTTCCAGGTGAATTTGGTGCACGCATTGAAGATATTGTGGTGGTTACCGAAACTGGATGTGAGACTCTCAATAATCAACCTCGAGGCTTGCAATGACACCCACTATTGTTCTTCTTGGCGCTACCAGTGAAATAGGCAGTGAACTTGTACTTCGCATCTGTGCACAGCATCATGTTGTCCTTGCTGCTAGACGTATCGACGCATTAGCTGATTTAGAAGAAAAGTTATTGGATCGAGGAGCACTTAGTGTTGAAAAACTATTCTTTGATGCTCAGGATCTAGATTCTCATCGTCCGTTATTCGAGCATATCGTGCATAATGCACCAGGGTATATTCACCATGTTATTGTTGCTTTTGGTATTTTAGGCGATCAAGAAAAAGCACAGGTCGATGAGTTGCATGCAGCTGAGATCGCTCATATCGACTACACTGCACAAATAGTGGCTCTTAGTGTGGCTGCTGATATTTTGCTCAGCAACCAAGAAGTGTCAACACTTACTGCTTTTTCTTCTATCGCTGGATGGCGTGCTCGTCGCGCAAACTATGTTTATGGTTCGACTAAAGCTGGACTCGACGCTTTTTGCCAAGGCTTGACGGATAGATTGCATGGTAGTTGCGTAAACATGATTACTGTTCGTCCTGGGTTTGTTATCGGTGCCATGACCACAGGGATGAAACCGGCGCCGTTATCAGTTGATGCAGCTACGGTGGCAGATACTGTAGCAAAGACTTTGACTCTGCCAATGGGGAAGTTGCGTAGTAGAACCTTGTGGGTACCAGCACAGTTGCGGCTGTTGGCGTGGGTCATGCGGATTATTCCTCGTGGCGTGTGGCGAAAAATGCCTCGTTGATTTCCATACTAGGATCAGAATTATGTCTAGAACTGCGCTTTCACCACACCTTAAGGCATATAGCAATAGCGATGACCATAATATGCAGCAACAGTATTGTGCGGTCGTTGGTATAGGAGCTGCTGGTTTTTCTGAGCTAGGTTATAAAGCTCAGCAGCTCATTATCAATGCCGACGTGGTCGTGGGATCATGGCGACAACTGCATTTAATACCTGAGGATGTTTCAGCTGATAAGCATCCTTTGCCAGCGCCACTGTTACCTGCGCTACCAAAGTTTTTTGCCCGTCTTGAGGAACAGTATCGTCGCATTGTTTTTTTGGCTTCTGGTGATCCTCTGTTTCATGGCATTGGCAACACCTTATTGCGATTATTTCCTGATAAAAGTTTTCATATCATTCCTGCTGTTTCCAGTGCTAGCCTTGCCTGCTCTCGACTAGGTTGGTCAGTGGCAGATACTTCTGTTTTTAGTTTGGTATCCAATGACATTTCTGTGCTTCATCGTGCACTAGATGAGAATCAGCGTTTCCTAGTATTAGGCAGGGATGAACAAAGTCCACATGATATTTGCCAATTGCTATCCGAGCGCCATTTGTCAAATAGCAGGGTAACAGTGCTCAGTGACCTGGGTAGCGTCGATGAGCAGATTATTTTTTCTAGTACGCATACACCACCCGAGGTGACAAGTTCACTTAATGTCATTGCTGTAGAACCTCATAGTGATGATCTTGGTCAGGATAGTATTCGCTCCTTAACCCCAGGACTAAGCGACCACTGCTATCAACATGATGGGCAACTAACTAAGCAGCACATTCGTGCTTTAACAGTATGTGCACTTCAACCTCGTAATGGCGAAACTCTATGGGATATTGGTGCTGGTGCTGGTTCTGTTGCCATTGAGTTTTTGCGTACGACGAAAAACTCTCATGCAATTTGTTTTGAGTCTATTCCAAGTAGACAAGAAAATATCATGACCAATGCACATCGCCTTGGGGTAAAACGCCATATTGCTATTCAAGGACAAGCACCGCAAGCCTTTGATTCTGTACCAGATGCGCCCGATGTTATTTTCATCGGTGGTGGGTTGACCAATGAAAATCTATTTCATCAAGCATGGTTGAGGCTCAAGCAGGGGGGTAGGCTTGTTGCCAATGCAGTGACAATTGAAAGCGAGCAATTACTGTGGCAACTGCATAAAAACTATGGCGGCGACTTAACAAAAATCAATGTTGCAACGCAACATAGCATTGGTTCTTTTTCTGCATGGCGCCCTGCGTATCCCATTACTCAGTGGGTTGTGGTCAAAAAAGACCTAGCATAGTTCTTGAAAAATTTTTAATGCACACCCGTGTGTACGACTAAGATAAAAACCAATCATTAATTTGGCAAAGGATTTTTTGTGACTGTTTATTTTATTGGTGCAGGTCCAGGTGCAGCTGATTTGCTTACTTTGCGGGCAGATAAGCTCATTCGCTCTTGTCAGGTGTGCCTATATGCAGGCTCAATTGTGCCTCAAGAGGTGTTAGAACATACTCCAGAGGGAGCACAAGTAATAAATACAGCACGAATGCCGCTTGATGAGATTATTTCTTTAATCATTGCTGCTGATGAGCAAGGGCATGACGTCGCACGCTTGCATTCTGGCGATACATCTATTTATTCAGCACTTGCTGAACAACTTCGTCGCCTTGAGCAGCATAAAATACAGTACGAAATTGTTCCTGGGGTTACTGCTTTTAGCGCGGCGGCAGCAGTATTGGGGCGAGAATTAACAGTACCTACAGTTGGACAGACAGTAATTCTCACGAGGGTTCAAGGACGTGCTTCGCGTATGCCAGTGGGGGAGGATCTCCACAGTTTGGGTCAAAGCCGTGCAACAATGGTTATTCATTTGGCGGTGCATGATATTCGACGAGTCGTTCGTGAACTCACACCGAATTATGGTGATGATTGTCCTTGCGCTGTGGTCGCCTATGCTAGTCGCCCAGAAGAAACTATCTGTCGTGGAACTCTCCAAGACATTGCTGAGAAAGTAGAAGAAGCACAGATTCAACGCACTGCAGTGATTATCGTAGGTAATGTGCTCACTGCAGATACTTTTAGCGATTCATATTTATATTCCCTGCATCGACCTCGTGATGAAGAAGGACGAACCATCCCATGCGTGCGTTAATTCTTGGTGGCACTCATGAGGCACGACAACTAGCACAAGAACTCTATGAGTATGGTTGGTATGTCACCAGTTCGTTAGCTGGCAGGGTGACTCATCCTCGGTTGCCTGTCGGGGAAGTGCATATAGGTGGCTTTGGTGGTCCCGCAGGTCTTGCTGCCTGGTTATTAACGCATGGCATCGAACTCATTATTGATGCTACACACCCTTTTGCCGAGCGTATTAGTATCAGTGCTTCTGAAGCAGCACGGGCTACTGGGATTCCGCTTATTGCTTTGCGACGCCCCGGCTGGCAACCACAAGCCCGAGACAAATGGGTCAGTGTTGATTCCATGAGCAAAGCAGCTGAAGTATGTGCTCAGCAATTCCACCACATTTTCCTAACAATTGGGCGCCAACAGCTTACTCATTTTGCCCATGATCCTTATAATCTCTACGTCATTCGCTGTGTGGAAAAACCTTCGTGTCCTTTGCCTCCACGCCATCGGCTAATTTTATCGCGTGGACCTTTTGAGGTAACTACTGAGAAGAAGATAATGCGTGACAATCAAATTGATTGTGTTGTCACAAAGAACTCTGGTGGACAACTCACCCAGGCGAAACTAACAGCAGCACGAGAATTAGGGATTAGCGTTGTTATGATTCAGCGCCCGATTCTGCCTAAAGCAAGCTATGAGGCAACAAGCGTTGACGATGCTATGCGCTATATTTCTATGCTTGCATGAAACTATGCGGGATAGCGTCGTGAAGTAAATACTCGTGTTGTATCGTGCGCACGATATGTGCGAGTAGTTGAGGCACCAATAATGATCATGGTGCGCATATCGACAATGCTAGGATCAAAATGCTCAAGATCAGTAATAGTGATGTTTTCCTCAGCACTTCCTACTGCTCTCGCGACGATCACCGGGGTGTGTGGTTGCTGATAGCGGCGCACAATATCGCGCAATCGTGTCACTTGTTCACGACGTTCCCGTGACGCTGGGTTATATACCGCAAAAGCCATATCTGCCTGGGCAAGTGCATGAATTCTTTTTTCAATAACGCTAAAAGGCTTCAACCTATCGGACAGGGAAATCATGCCGAAATCATGACCAAGCGGTGCACCTACGCGTGCAGCAACTGCTTGAGCAGCGGTCATACCAGGAACAATACGAACTGGCACATCAGCCCATTGGGGATCATCTGCAGTTTCTAATACCGCAGCTGCCATCGCAAAAACACCAGGATCACCAGAAGATACAACAGCCACCCGACGCCCTCGCTTGGCTAAATCCAACGCCATTGCTGCTCGTTCTGCTTCCACTTTATTATCACTAGCGTGTCGACGCTGACCAGGAATCTTTGGCACGCGGTTAATATAGGTGGTGTAGCCAATAAGGTCAGTGGCGTATGCCAGTTCCTCTGTAGCTTCTGGAGTTGTCCATTCAGACGCACCAGGTCCTAATCCAAGAACGACTACTTCACCTCGTCGCTGGGTTATGTTTTCTGTGACAATGTCGTCTTTTTGTGCCTCCAAAGATGGTACGACAGCAACAGAAAAATAGGGGACATCTTTTTCTTGCGCGTCTAGTAAGGGGATATGCTTTTGACCTGCCATTCCTACCCGGACGACAACATATGCTCGCTGAGCAACCCCAGCCTGAATCATAGCGGCCTTTACCTTGTTAAAGGTTCTGCCTAGCTTCATGATGACTGCGCTCTGGCACTGTGATAATGCTTGAGTTATTTCTTCCCGGCTGCAAGTTCCCGGAATAATACTAAGGATTTCTTTCTCCTCTGCCAGTGCCAGGCCAAGATAATCTGCAGCAGCAGTAATGGAGGGGATACCCGGTACGATTTCTGCGGCATAATCCTGTGCCAAAACCCTATGCAAATGCTGATATGAGCTATAAAGCATGGGATCCCCAAGAGCAAGCACCGCCACAGTCTTTCCCTCAGATAAATGCTGTGACAATCGCTGACTAGCTTGATGATAGAACTCAGCCATTGCGCCTGCATAACCACCTGGATGCTCAGTGATACCCGTGGTGACTGGATATTCCAGTAATTCTAAATGTTGATGGCTTTTGATATGCTCTTTCACAATCTCATAGGCCGTTGACTCACCTTGTGGTTTGGCGTGAAAAGCAACAACATCAGCGCTTTCTAATGCTTTTATCGCTTTGATGGTGAGCAACTCCGGGTCACCAGGACCGACACCAATACCGATTAGTTTTCCACCAAAATTATTGCTCACGACATAATCTCCTCAGGATGAGCTAGGGCATTGAGTGCAGCACAGGTAATTGCTGAGCCACCCCGACGACCATGCACAGTGATATAGTGCGTACCGAGTTGCTCTGCCATACGAGCCAGTGCCAGTTTTGATTCTGCTGCTCCCACAAAACCAACAGGAATGCCAACTATAGCAGCGGGACGCGGTAATTTTGGTGAGGCAGCAAGCTCATTGAGCAAATGAAAAAGTGCGGTTGGCGCATTACCAATGGCTACCACTGCATTTGCTAAATCAGGTTTCCATAGTTCCACAGCTGCAGCACTGCGTGTCGTGCCCAATGTGTGTGCTAATTCAGGAACTGCTGGGTCGTGCAACAAGCATCGAATATCATTATGTGCAGGTAATCTCATGCGTGTGATACCTGTGGCAACCATGGTAACGTCGCACAAAATGGGTGCTCCTTGGGCTAGTGCCGCATAGGTATGTTCAACAACATCATCACTCATAGCAATGTCTTTGGCTAGTGCGGTATCACCAGCAGCATGAATCATACGCACTGCAACTCGTGCTTGGTCTTCAGAAAAATCTCGAAGATCAGATTCAGCACGGATCATTGCAAAGGAACGACGATAAATAGCATTGCCGTCAGTGATATATTCCTGTGTTACATCATTGAGATAGGGGGCTACATGAGGATAAGCCACATCATTTTTTTCCATCATCGGGTACTGACCTCATATTCTGCGTCGGAAATAGCTAAAAATTCTGTATGAGTATCTAATGGGTGGCCGCATCTACGTTGGCAACCAGAAAAATGTACTAGTCCCTCAACCTGAGTCTGTTGCTGAGCATAGGCTGCGGCATCATGACGTACATTAGATAGTGCCTGTGTGCATCCAGGTAATCCGGTACACGCACTGAGGGACAACCAAGGAGATTGTTCGTCAAAAATCATTCCCATAGGAGCCAAGACTTTAACTATCGCTTCTGCTACGCTTTCAGACACATCATGCACAATGACACTTGCCCAAGGCGTTACCGTCGTGGGTGCACCAATAGCTGCAAGAATTTGTGCGATAGTGGCATCATATTGGCCAAATGCACTAGCGAACCCCAATGTTACTGAACCATGCTCATTATCGAACCAACCAACACGTCGCTTCTGACTTTGTTCCTGGGATAGCACTGGCATATCGTGCTGGTCGAGCATGGTCAAGTTGTAGGTGTCTACCAAAAAGTCAATTGTGTGTTGTGAAAAAGAATCATGCTCATGTACACGCCATAGTTGTGCCCGTTCCTGCTGCCACTTAGCTGCTGCTGCAAGCAAAATTTCATTGCTATCTTGAACGCGATCAATGGCTACGCGTGTAAGTTCTCCTCCCAGAATGAGTAATGAACCATACTCAAAGCGCATTATGCCAAAGTCTGGTTTTTGGCTGAGGATATCACCTTCGCCTGAATCAAAACCAAAAAGAATCCGACCAGGTAAACCCACAATTTCATCGTTAGCTAATAATGCAGCATCAAACTTGGCGACTACCTCCCATAGTTGGGTAGAAAAAGGCGAAGCAATGATATTGCGCAATCTATCATGAGCTTTCGACGGTACAAGCCGCGCCTGGGATACAGCATTGCTAAAGGCCAAGGGGTCTTTTATCCCACGTATTTGGACGTTGCCACGAGAAGTGAGATGAAAATGAGAATCACCATGTTCGGCTGCGAGTTGATGGATTGTCTCCCAATTTTCTGGTTGCACAAGACCACCCGGGAATCGAAGACGACCAACATATCCGTCGGCAGCTTGGTGCAGGGAATGGGCACCAGGACATCGATCGGTACGAGAACCTCGTATAACGTTTTTTTCTTTTTTCGTCTCGTCACTATTGCTATCCCTCGATGGGGACAAATGTTTTCGGACAGTCACATATATCAGTTTAACTTACTGCTCATGCTATTCTGTGACATATAAGCCACCTGCATATTTATGTTTCTATGGAAGTCGGTGTAATTCCGCGCGGTCGCGCCACTGTCATAGTCAGACCTATGGGAATATAAGCGGTAGTTTTAGCACCTCATCGCCTAAGGGCGCGTTACCCTTCTACGATTTCTATAAGGACCATAGTGATTACCTTACTTTCCACTTCAGACACAGATTTATTAACTGCACAAGCTGCTAATGCACACGAGAATGTGCACTTCAAGTATGCTAATCCAACGTCGATTAGTATGTCGTGGTTAGACGAACATATCCGCAGCACTGATGTGTTTATTGTCAGACTACTAGGTGGTAAAAGAACATGGGAGCAGGGGATAGAAAAGCTCCTTGACTCTGGGGTACCCACTATTGTCGTCTCCGGGGAACGCGCCATTGATGCTGAACTGACACAGCTATCAACAGTTGCCTCTGGTACGGTAACAACAGCCCATACATATCTTGCTGAAGGCGGAGTGGAAAACCTCGTTAACCTCCATCATTTTCTCTCCGACACCATTTTGTTCACTGGCTTTGGCTTTGCACCACCTCAGCATATGCCACTGTGGGGATATCTTGATCGCACTGATAACACCACTCATAGCAACTCTGCTGTAACTAAAGCACAAAACCCCATACCACGCATCGGCATTGTGTACTACCGCGCACAACACCTAGCAGGAAACACTGCCTATGTTGAAGCACTTGCACAAGCAATCGAAGAACGTGGTGCTCAGCCTATAGCACTCTATACTGCATCATTGCGACAAGCACCCGAGCAACTTCTTCAAGAACTAGCAACCTGCGATGCCCTCATCACCACTGTATTAGCTGCTGGAGGCACAAAACCTGCTGCTGCAGGTGCTGGTGGCGATGATGAATCATGGGATGTCGCTGCTCTAGCAGAACTAGATATTCCCATCATCCAAGGTCTTGCGTTAACTAATTCTCGCGCACAGTGGGAAGAAAATGATGAAGGACTATCCCCAGTAGATGTTGCAAGCCAAATTGCAGTACCAGAGTTCGACGGCAGAATCATCAGCATTGCTTTTTCGTTCAAGGAATACGATCACAACGGTCTGATCTCATATGTACCCGATCCAGAGCGATGTCGTCGACTAGCTGGTATCGCATATCGTTATGCAATGCTCCGCAGCATAGACAATGCAGCAAAGAAAATTGTGCTCATGTTCTCTGCTTATCCCACTAAACATGCACGGATCGGAAACGCAGTAGGCTTAGATACGCCGTTGTCTACGCTAAAGCTACTACGCGAATTAGAAAAGGCTGGTTATGATCTGGGAGATACCACCCTCATCCCGGGATATACCAGTTCAGATGACCAAGGTTCCTTAGATGGCGATGCACTCATGCACGCTATTATCGACGCCGGCGGCCATGACCCACAATGGTTAACCCAAGAGGTACTTGAGAATAACCCACTCAAATTAAGCAAAGAAAAATACCTTGAGTTCTTTGCTACATTGCCTGCTGATATGCAAGAAGAGATGACTGCGCACTGGGGGCAAGCACCAGGTGAGCACTATGTCAATCCTGACACTCAGGAAATATATATTGCTGGCTTACAGTTTGGCAATGTCATCATCATGATCCAACCACCACGAGGATTTGGCGAAAATCCAGTAGGCATTTACCACGATCCAGACTTACCTGCGAACCATCATTACCTTGGTACATATTATTGGTTGCGCGAAGTCTTTGGTGCCGATGCCATTGTTCACATGGGTAAACATGGAAATATGGAATGGCTACCTGGAAAAAACGCTGGACTTTCCGCGCAGTGCTATCCCGATCAGGCAATCGCCGACTTGCCACTGATCTACCCATTCTTAGTTAATGATCCAGGTGAGGGGACACAAGCAAAACGTCGTGTCCATGCCACTCTCATCGATCACATGATTCCGCCTATGGCACGTGCAGAAAGTTATGGCGATATCACCCGTCTGGAGCAGCTTCTCGACGAACACGCCACAATTTCCGCAATGGATCCAGCAAAACTTCCTGCGATTCGCCAAGAAATCTGGACACTGCTCCAAGCAGCAAAAATGGACTCTGATCTAGGCTGGGACGAACGCCCCGATGACGATGCCTTCGACGATAAGATGATGGAAATCGACGGCTGGCTTTGTGAAATCAAAGACGTTGCTATCCGAGGTGGACTCCATATCCTGGGAGAGGTACTCAACGGAACCACACGTGTAGAGCTAGTCCTAGCAATGCTACGTGCCCGTCAACTGTGGGGTGGGGAAGAAGCAGTACCAGGTCTACGCGAAACACTCGGCTTATCAGAAACCGGACAAGAAACCCGACACCGCGTTGACGAAATAGAAAAAATTGCATATAACCTGCTAGAGCAACTAGAAGATAAGCAATGGCACGTACACAGTATTGATCAGATTCTTCAGGCCACGCCATTACCACAAAGCACTGACCATGCCGCGCTACGCAAATTATTAGTATTTAGTTGCCAAGAAATTATTCCGCGTCTTGAAGCAACAAGTGCAGAACTTCATCAAATTATCCGAGCACTTGACGGACGGTTCATCGAAGCTGGACCATCAGGTTCACCTATGCGCGGATTGATCAATGTACTACCGACTGGACGTAATTTCTATTCCGTCGATCCCAAGTCAGTGCCTTCGCGCCTAGCATGGGAAACTGGTCAGCTGCTAGCTGATTCGCTTATTGAGCGGTACCAGAAAGAACATGATAATGCTTATCCTAAATCAGTAGGGCTAAGCATCTGGGGTACTTCTGCAATGCGCACCTCAGGCGATGATATAGCAGAAGTCTTTGCGCTCTTAGGTATTCGTCCCATTTGGGATGAAGCCTCCCGTAGGGTAGTCGATTTGGCCGTTATCCCTTTGGAAGAACTTGGTCGTCCACGTATTGACGTGACAGTTCGTATTTCCGGCTTTTTCCGAGATGCTTTTCCTCATGTTATCGCTTTGCTTGACGACGCTATCCAACTCGTCGCTAGTCTTGATGAAGCACCAGAACATAATTATGTTCGTGCTCATGCAATGGAAGATGCCATGCCGATTCGACGTATCTTTGGTTCCAAACCAGGTACCTATGGTGCAGGTCTACTAGAGCTTATTGAATCTGGTAACTGGCGCAATGACCAAGATCTTGCCGCAGTATATAGCACCTGGGGTGGTTATGCCTATGGACGCAATCTTGATGGGGTTCGGGCTGAACAGGAGATGCATAATGCTTATCGACGTATCCAAGTAGCAGCGAAGAACGTCGATTCCACTGAACACGATATCGCTGATTCTGATGATTACTTCCAATTCCACGGTGGCATGGTTGCAGCTGTGCGTGCACTCACTGGTGAGTCTCCTGATGCTTATATTGGCGACTCGACGAGACAAGAAACAGTAAAAACTCGTACCTTGCATGAAGAGTCTCGTCGCGTATTCCGTGCTCGTGTTGTCAATCCTCGCTGGTTAGAGGCAATGCGCAATCATGGTTACAAGGGGGCGTTTGAGATGAGTGCTACTGTGGATTATCTCTTTGGTTATGATGCGACGACTGGACTCATGGACGATTGGATGTATGAAAAACTAAGCGAAACCTATGTTGCTGATCCGACTAATCGCGAGTTTTTTGAGAATTCTAATCCGTGGGCATTGCGTGATATCTCGGAACGACTACTAGAAGCTGCAGAACGTGGTCTATGGGAGAATCCTACTCAGGAAAGTCTTGATACATTGCGCACTACTTTCCTAGACATGGAAGGCACTATTGAAGATCGTAACTAATAGTAGTTTCAGCGTAGTCTAGTACAACGCAATGCTTAGAACAGGTACTATGGCAGCTATGCCGTTGATTATTCCTGCACTTGTCTATATTGTCGTTGAGTCTGTGGTCTTTTGGCTAGTGGCACACTTAATTGGTACAGGTTGGGCATTACTATTGCTTATTGCATTTTTCTTTTTAGGGCTCATCCTAGCGACCATGCAAATGCGCTCAATTGCAGCCCGTCTGGCTCACGGCAAAGCAACCCCAGGTAAGGCACTTGGGAATCTAGGTTTAGTAGCTGCCGGTTGTGTTTTCATTACGTTACCTGGCTTTGTCAGCAGCGCCATTGGTTTTTTACTGATTAATTCTGGTACGCGCTCTGTTATTCAGACACGACTATCAAAGAAAATGCGTAAGAAAATTGAAGATCTTGGTATGCGTGGTTTTGAGGCAACTAACCAATATCGGCAGCGATCCTCCTATGGTCATTTTGCTGATACGCATACTGATGCAGCGCCATCGTCACCATCTGAGGAAGACGAAACTAACATTCGCATTTGGTCCCAGCACGTTGATCCAGATGATTTCAAGGAATAGCCACTTTCAATAATGAAAACAGTTTTTCCTCTTTTACTCAGGACAGGTGCAGCCGCATTATCTGGGATTTTAATCTATGCGTCCTATGCGCCTCTCGGCTGGTATTGTGCTGCCATTATCGGGGTGGCACTACTTTTTCTCGCATTGGCACCAGCGACTCTTATCAGAGAGCTTAGTTCCTTTGCGTTGCGCAACAAGCAGCCTCTGAAAAAAACAAAACACAAGGCCACAACGAAAAAGAAAACTCCCATATCAACTCTGGATCTGTCTGGGCGCACCAGATTTTTCCTTGGGTTTGTTCATGGCATGGTTCTTTATTTGCTGCTTTTGCCGTGGATCGGCGAATTAGTTGGCGCGTTCCCTTATGTGGCTCTATGTATCTACCTCAGCTTATGGTCAGGGCTATTAGGTATATGCTTCTCGATTATTAGCAAAAAGTTCGTTCGTGGGGCATTAGTATGTTTCCCTTTTATCTATGCAACAATCGAGTGGGGCAGAAGTACCATACCTTTTGGTGGCTTTGCTTGGGTGCGCTTAGCATGGGGACAAGTAGACAGCCCGCTCGTGTATTTTGCCCCTTGGGGGGGCGCTCCTTTGGTCAGTTTTCTTACTACTGGTATCGCAATGCTTTTTCTTGCGCTTTGCCTTTCTCAAGTTTTTAGAAAAGTGCTTATCAGCCTCATTGTCTTTGGTCTTATTAATGTGAATGCATGGCTTAGTGGTGGCAGTGCTGACCAAGGGCATATAAAGGTAGCAGCAGTTCAAGGCAATGTACCGCAACTTGGTTTAGAATTCAATGCACAACGTCGAGCGGTATTGCGTAATCATGTGGTAGAAACTGAAAAAATCACTCAACCTGTGGATGCTGTATTTTGGCCGGAAAATGCCGCGGATGTTAACCCATTCAGTGATACTCAAGCTGGGCTTATGCTGGGTCAAGCCTTGGATCGCGTTCAGGCACCGATTTTGCTCGGTACGATTACCGAGGATGCTTCTGGGCTCCATAACACTATGGTTGTGATGGATCCGCGCACTGGTAAAGGAGATGAGCATAATAAAAAATTTCTCCAACCATTTGGCGAGTATATGCCGTGGAGAAGTTTTTTCCGGATGTTTACCCCTTTAGTAGACCTCGCCGGTGATTTTAAGCCTGGTAATGGTACTGGTACTGTCGCAATGCATACTGCGCAATCCAATCAAAATATAACCGTAGGCATAACAACTTGCTATGAGGTAGCTTTCGATCAGGCAGGGCATAGCGCTATCAATGCCGGCGCACAAATCCTTACAACCCCGACTAATAATGCGACTTTTGGCTTTAGCGATATGACTTATCAGCAATTGGCAATGAGCAGAATGAGGGCTATTGAATTAGACCGAAGCGTCATCGTAGCAGCTACTTCTGGTGTTTCTGCGCTTATCGATCCAGATGGTGTCGTAAAGCAAAAAACAGAAATTTTCACTTCTGATACGCTTATCGACGATATGCCTTTGCGGTCTTCTGTTACTTTTTCTGCTCGATATGGTCATTTTGTTGAACCGATCCTTGGCTGCATCGGGATCGTACTATTGGGGATCAGTATCTTTTCTCAGCGTGTACGTAAGTAGTGCTAGAGCATAAATCAGCTATTATTGTTTTTTGGTGTTAATCCTTAACCAAGGAGTAAAGAACTTTAATGTCAAAGCCCAGCGAGAAAACTTTAGTAATTATCCCCACCTATAACGAGTTGGAGAATCTACCACTCATTACTGGTCGAGTACGAAGCGCTACGCCTGATGTTGATATCCTTATCGTTGATGACAATAGTCCAGATGGTACTGGTGCAGCGGCTGACGAGTTAGCAGCAAATGACGACCATATCCATGTACTACATCGTCAGGGTAAAGGTGGGTTATGCGGCGCATATGTAGCTGGTTTCCGTTGGGGATTAGAGCGTGATTATACCGTTCTGTGTGAAATGGACGCAGATGGCTCTCATGCCCCTGAGCAGCTTTATTTATTGTTACGCGAAGTTGATGATGGTGCTGATCTCGTCATTGGTTCTCGTTATGTTCCTGGTGGTGAGGTAATCAATTGGCCTAAAAAGCGTTGGATTTTATCCAAGGGAGGAAATATCTATATTTCCTTAGCACTTGGTGCAGGCTTATCCGATATGACTGCTGGTTATCGTGCTTTTAGACGTGAGGTTCTTGAGGCAATTAATCTTGATGAGCTCTCTAATGCTGGATATATTTTCCAAGTTGATATGGCCTTTAGGGTTGTGCGTGCTGGGTTTGATGTTCGCGAGGTTCCTATCACTTTCACAGAACGCGAAATTGGTGAGTCAAAATTATCCGGTAGCTTTGTCAAGGATTCACTTTTAGAGGTAACTCAATGGGGTTTTGCTCATCGAAAGCAGCAGCTTAGCGATTTCATCAGTGATTTTTCTGGGCTGATAAAGCATGAAATTCAAGAAAAAATGCGTAACAAATAACTATTCTTTTTCGCTATTTATATACAGAATATCCATCCTCAAAAAAGAGAGTTACCTATGAAAAAATTTCTCTCAGGCTTATGTGCAGCAATACTCGCTATGAGCATTGCTCCTCTTGCTAATGCAGTTGAGTTAGAATCTGCTCCACCACAACGTACCCAAATCGCAATTGTCTATGACACTGGTGAGGCAATCGGTTCTGCAAATCAGCATGAAGCTCGTCCTGCGTTGTCGTTGTCAAAACTTTATCTTGGTATGTGGGTGTTACGCAATGGAGATAATGCTGATAAAGCCAAGGTAGAAAATATGATTAGGTTCTCTGAGGATGCCACTGCATCATACCTTGATCGTAAATATCCGCAGGCAATATCCGAAGTCATTGGAAACTATGGTTTGACCCATTCTCGCTATGGTGGGGCATGGGGGAATAGCACTACGAGCGTGTCTGATGTTGCTCGCTTTGTTTCAGCTATCAAATATGATCCTGTAGCGGCACCAATCATCCAAGGAATGCGTACTGCAGCTCCGATTGCCGCTGATGGTTACCCGCAAAATTATGGTACTTCACAGCTACCTAGTTCTGAGGGCACCAAGTTTGGTTGGTCTGATAATCATAATGTCAATGGCACTGTTTCTTTTGGCCCTGGTTATGTGGTTGCTGCTTCTACTTTTGGCTCAGCAAGTGATAATACTTCAGATGTGAAAAGCTCTATTCGAGATACTCCTGCAGGTATTCCTGGTATTCCAGATATTCCTGGCGTTTTGCCTGGCTTTAATGGTGGTGCTGAGCTTAAGCAGCGTCTACGTTGTCTTGTCCCTGAAGAAGCTGGGGCAGCAGTGGAGCAGATTATTCCTGATAATGTGCCGATTCCACAACAGCTGGTTACTGTCTTGCCACAGTGTCGCTAGAAATAAAAAAAAATCCAGTCAATCACTGACTGGATTTTTTTTATTGTCTGATTAGCTTTGTTTAGCAGCTTCTTCTTGTTGCTGTTTAAGTAAACGTTGCGCATTTCGACGACGCTTGCGTAATTGATCGATACGTTCTTCAAGAAGTAAATCTAGTTCTTCGATAGAGCGACGCTCTCTGAGCATATCCCAGTGTGTACGAGGCGGTTTGGTGACTTTTGCTTCGCTGCCTTCGCCCTCCATGAGGTAACCAATTTGCCCATTTTTGCATAGCCAAGTTGATGGTATCTCCGCATCATCAGCGAATGGTACTTCATAAACCTCGTCAGTTTCAGTTTTGTATCGAACCAATTGGCGTGGTGCCAAATCATGGTCACGATCTGTTTCATAACTCACAGCACCCATGCGGCTGCCGCGAAGAACACGATCTGCCATATGGTGATCAGTCCTTTCGTCGTAAATAATTATCGAAGCAAGCTAAAATTTTCTTACCTAAGATCTACTACTATAACGCATGAAACCTCTAAAAGATTCCTTAATATCGGATATTGATATTATTCTTGTTTTATTATTTTCTTATTCTATTGCTTTTCGACGTTATCTTTTAGATTATGATTCTTCCTAATTGCTTCCTTATGCGACTAGACTTATCTAGTGATGGTCACAAAGTCTTATAACAGTGCTGAGCGTTTGCCTACCTGCAAATGGTGTGGAAAAGAAATGCCAAGTAGTGGACGTGGGCGCCCACGAGTGTATTGCAAATCCTCATGTAAGCAGCGAGCTTATGAGCAACGCAATGCTGTGACGGTCACACCAATTTCGGATCAGGCTGTTGTATTATCGCCAGAGAAGGTAGAAAATCTACGTGATCTGCTTTTTCAGATTCGCTGTGCTGCTGAAGATATCGCAACTGCTTATCGCGAAGATGCGAGTCAGCAGGAAATTCAGCAATTGTGTGATGAACTGGTGGAGTTATCCCTTTCAGCTGAGTCCATACGATAGAGCATAAAGAACGGATATAGACGGATAAAATCATGGATAAAAAACGCAAAATCATTATATTCTCTACTGTTGCTGCAGTTATTCTGCTGTCAACTTTTGCTTTAGTAACTGTTCTTTATCCGTTATTCAATGGTCCAGGAATTAAGACAGAAGAGTTAGACGCCTCAAAAGCGCAGCCGGCAAGCACTGATGTTGATGGACATTGGCAGATCGCATATGGTTCTGCGCCTAATATCAGTTCAGTTGGTTTTACCTTTCATGAGATACTTCCTGCGGAAAAGCGGATAACCTCTGGTTCGACGCAGAGCATACGCGGAAATATTTATGTTGAAAACAAAACTTTAACATCTGGGCGTATTGAAGTTAATATGGACGATATCAGTTCCGATCAGGAAAAACGTGATATCAATGTTCGGAGTAAAATTTTCGAGACAGATAAATATCCCACGGCAACATTTGATGTAGCAGAAAAAGTTGATCTCAGCACAATTGGTGATCATGCGGAAGTCGCAGAGATTGACGTTCCAGGCGATCTCAGCATTCATGGAAAGACTCACAGGGTCGTACCAACGTTTAAGGTTGTGCGTAGCGGGAAGCAGATTATTTTATCGACTACGATTCCAATTAATCGCTTAGATTATGATGTACAAACTCCTGAATTTGTTGCAGCGAAGATTGATGAAAATGGCGAAATCAATGTGCGATTAACTTTAGAGAAGTAATACGTCAATTACTTGCACACACAGCCAGCCGCTTAATTGCGTCACAGTGACATAATTAAGCGGCTACTCCACATCGGATGCCCACCCTAAATGTCCGATAATATACATTATGTCAACTTAGATTCTCGGCGCGCCCCCTACCATAACGCGTTATACGTTTCGTCGCCGACTTGGACGCACTGCAACTAGCTGCACCACATCAAGAAGTCCAGAATGTATCAACGCTTCTTTCATTGACAGGTAATACACCCACATACGTCTATATACGGCATCAAAACCATCTGCCGCCGCCTGACGTTCCTGCGACTGAAACATTTGACGCTGTAGCGCCAACCCATGTGCATAATGATTAGCGATATGTGTCTGGGAAATGACGCGCAAATTGCTGTGTGTATCAAACAGCTTACGCAAGGAATCAAGATCGCTAAACTCTTGAGCCGACCACAAATAAGCCTTACCTAAAGATAATGCAGCCTCAGCTTTTGTACGGCTTTTTTCTCGTGAAACAATAGTTTGAGAAACAAAAATACCAGAGTGGTTTAGCAACCGATCAATTTTGCGAATATATTCACGCTTCGTGCGTTGATCCATGTGCTCTAGCTTCTCTACACAGCTGATTACATCATAGTCCACAGACCATTCTCGTGGATCTACTAGAGGCGAATCGCTGAGCTCAATGTGAACATTATCGCTTACTTTTGCCGCATGTATTACAGAGCGAATATCTTGGACAAAGTCAGCATCTGAACTAATCGCATCCACAATAGCTTTGCGACGCGCAGCCATAATTGCTAAAGAGCCACCTGAACTCGGAAAATCCAATATATGACTGCCCTGGCGAACATGCGCCGCATCCAAGAGCATGGCTATATTATGCAGCTGAGCACCTGAAAGATCTTGTTTCTCTACATAAGTAGGATCAGTCAGTGTTGTGTCATCGATATAACGCTGTGCAGGCTGTCGAACCTTCGTTACCTGTGTGGTTTTTGCAGTTGCTGCGTAGTTTTTCACTGCAATGCGCTCTGTAGTAGGCACTCCTGAAGAAAAAACTGTACCCGAGGCACTCATACCGTCGCCAGAAAATAGACGAATGAGCTGTGGTGGCAATTCCATACCGGTATATGAATCACTGATGTCAGCAGCAAGACGACGAGGAATTCTTGGATTGTAACCGGCTCGAATAAGTTTTTCCAATACCACAGCTAAGTTATCTGATTCCCACTCGCCTGCCATATACCCTTCTGCCAACCCAAGCCAACCGCCAGCAGCAATACGGGCAAAAAGTGAATCCTCCACGATGGTCAAATCTGCATCGTCGCCAGATAATATGAGCTCAGCTTTTGCAGCTGCAGCTGCGAATTTTGCTTCTGCAGCACGTGCTCTCCAAGCAGTCCAGGTGCCATCTGGAACTTGTGCAATACGCGGCCATGTCTGAGCGTCAATGGAAAATTGTGCACGCGAATAAGTATGTTGCGCTGTATTATCCATAGAGCATTCTCCCAGAGATGATTTTTCCGGTATATACCGTGTCATTCCTGCCTTACTTTATCTATGTAAGGCGGATAAAAAAGCGTTACGCGCCGATAACACATCCTTAATGAAGTTTATAAGCAAAAATGCTGGTTTTATTAGTCTTTATTAGCCGTAGAGATGAAAAAACTGAGCAAAAATTGTAACATGGTGTCGATCACTAAAATAACTATCATGCAATAGTGTTTATAGGTACACAAGGAGACTTTTTATGTCTGAGACTGCGTTTCGTCCAGAAAGCGGACGTCACCATGTAGTTGTCATTGGTTCTGGATTCGGTGGTCTATCTGCCGTCAAAAACCTTAAAGATGCAGATGTCGATATCACACTTATTGACCGCACAAACCATCATCTATTCCAGCCACTACTCTACCAAGTAGCAACTGGTGTTCTTTCCTCAGGCGAAATCGCTCCTGCTACTCGCCAAATCCTTGCCGGACAAGACAATGTTAATGTTGTCAAAGCAGAAGTCACAGATATTGATACAGCAAGCAAAACAGTAACTGCGACCCTAGAGCAGCACAACAAAGTTTTTGCTTATGATTCCCTCATTATTGCTGCTGGTGCTGGTCAGTCTTACTTTGGTAATGATCACTTTGCGCAATATGCGCCAGGCATGAAAAGCATTGATGACGCACTAGAGATTCGTTCCCGCATTATTGATGCTTTTGAGCGTGCAGAACTAACTGAAGACCCAGTTGAGCGTGAGAAGCTACTCACTTTCGTGATTGTCGGCGCAGGTCCAACCGGTGTTGAGCTTGCTGGACAGGTCGCTGAACTAGCGCATCGTACTCTAGCTGGAGCTTACTCTCGTTTCAACCCAGCAAATGCAAAAATCATTCTTCTCGACGGTGCGCCACAGGTATTGCCTCCTTTCGGAAAGAATCTTGGGCGAAAAGCACAGCGTCAATTAGAAAAAATTGGTGTTTCAGTAAAACTCAACGCAATTGTGACTGATGTAAACGAGACATCTGTAACTTATAAGTCCACAGCTGATGACTCTACCCACACAATCGAAGCATTCTGCAAAATTTGGTCTGCTGGTGTTGCGGCATCACCACTGGGCAAACTTGTTGCTGATCAACTCGGTGTCGAAGCAGACCGCGCAGGTCGTGTATCTGTTAATCCAGATCTCAGCGTTGGTGCTGAGAAAAATGTGTTCATCATTGGCGATATGATGTCGCTCAACCGTCTGCCAGGTGTTGCACAAGTTGCAATCCAAGGCGGTGCATATGTAGCAGAACAAATCGCTGCTGAAGCTGCAGGGCGTTCCGCTGAGGAACGTGAGCCTTTCGACTATTACGATAAAGGTTCTATGGCGATTATTTCACGTTTCTACGCAGTAGTGAAGATGGATAAGACCGAACTCACTGGGTTTGGTGCATGGCTAATGTGGCTTGCTGTCCATGTCGCTTTCCTTGTTGGTTTCCGCAACCGCGCTGGAGCAGTATTCACGTGGTTACTTAACGCAGTTGCCCGTAAGCGCTGGAATATGGATACTACTCGCCAGCAGCTACATTCTCGTCTAGCACTCGATAAGAAAGCCGACGAGAAATAACACACAACATTATGTTGCTATGGGGTACTTATATCTAGTACCCCTCTTTTTCACTCTATTCATAAAGATGTTCTTTAATATATTAGGATTCTATCGACGCAACTAAGGCAGGTGTTTATTGTGGTAGAAAATAAAAACAATGGTCAACGCGGACCTATTTCTAAACTACGCCCTGCTAAACCCGCACATACTACACAATCAAAAATACGTGTCCCCGTTGAAAGGGTCATCGATCACTGCTGGATGTATCTCAACGGCATACGTCAAAGTGGTAGCTGCCATCATGCTTCTGCTCTCGAAAACCTGCGTTCGCGCATGACTGAAGAAGATCAAGGTTTTATTTGGTTAAGTCTCAGTGGTCCGTCGGAAGAGCAAATGCACAAAATTGCAACCGAGTTTGGGGTTCATCCTCTTATCGTAGAGGATGTCGTTGGTGCATATCAGCGCCCAAAGGTAGAGCGCTATGATGATCAATTGTTCATGGTTATTCGTTCGGTGCAGTATTCCGACTTTGGCCATCACCCACGAACCGTTCAGTCAGCTCGCCAAGTTATCGAAACTGGTGAAATGCAGATCGTCGTCGGGGATAATTTTGTGATCACCATCAGGCATAATACTTCCCTACCTGACATTGACGACCGGATCAATGACACAACGACATTAGCAAAGCATGGTCCAATGTCTATTGCCTGGGCAATAGCGGATGTGCTTGTGGATGACTACGTATTCATTAGTACAGAATTAGCTGACGACGTCGACTATCTAGAAGAAGAAGTCTTTACCCCTGGAGCGCGTATCAATGTAGACCAGATATATTTGCTCAAACGTGAGGTACTAGAGATGCGTCATGCCATTGATCCTCTCGACCCTGCCCTAAAGATGATGATTGCGGGTAATAAGGACATTCTCAACAAACAGATGCGCTCTTATTTTCGTGATGTCCTTGATCATGAAATCAGAGTTAAAGATGATATTGCCAGCCATGACGAACGACTCATGACACTGATCAAAGCGGCAGAAACCAAGGTAAGTATCCAGCAAAATGCAGATATGCGTGCCATTTCTGCATATGTTGGCATGGCAGCAGTACCTACCCTAATAGCCGGAATCTATGGCATGAATTTTGATAATATGCCTGAGTTGCATTACCGGTATGGCTATTATGTTGTGCTTTTTATTATTGTCACGGTTGTATGCATAATGTGGTGGTGGTTCCACAAACAAAAATGGCTATAAGCATTAGTAATTTGTAATGTCTAGCAAAGTGCAGCCATAAGAAAAGCCTGGGAGATATCAATCACCCAGGCTTTAATATCCTTCATATTATTTCTTGCCAGAAATTAACTTGAAGATCCAGAGGAACAAGCAAGACCCGACCAAGCAGGTCAAGAAGCTAAAGAACTTACCGCCACCAGCAACATCAAAACCAATCAGCGATAGCACCCAACCGCCAAGGAAACCACCGATAATACCAACGAGGATATTGAGTCCGAGTCCCATTTGACCATCGGTTCCCATGATCTTTGAGCCGATCCAACCAGCAAGACCACCGATAACAAGCCAACCAATAAAACTTAATGCAGGCGCACTAGCTGCAAGATATGTAACACTTTCCTGTGCTTGAGATAATAAAGTCATACTTACAATCATGCCTACACTTATTGAAAACTTCAATAAACTTTTGACAACATTTCCTTATAGGAAGGATAACGATCTATTGCGGAACGAGCAATGTGCGTAACGTCGAACGCGCAACCAATTTCTCCTGATTAAACATCTCGATGGAAATCAGCTGCGTCTTGCGCCCTGCTTTAATAACACGCGCCTGTGCTTCAATAACTCCATCAGCAACTGAGGAAAGGAAATCGGTGCTGTTGTTCACGCCTAAAACCACAACGCCTTTAGAAGCAATAAGTCCCATAACAGAACCAACAGTTTCTGCAATAGCGCAATAAACACCGCCATTAACCACACCTGTCACCTGTAGGTGATTCTCCTTAACCGGTAACTGAGCGCATACTTTTTCAGAATTAGCATGCGTGAACAGTAACCCTAAATGGTTAGTAAATCCCCCACTATATTGTTGCACTATAGATAGGTCTTCCTGGCTCAAACCTTCACTAGGTATAGTGCTTAAAAGTTCAAGAATATCTACCGTTTTTTTAGAAATAGACATCATATCCCCTTTGAGAAAAGCGATTAGTAGTTATGTACCTATGAACGTTTCATAAGTCTTTTCTTTAATCTAGTTGAGAATATGTTGCTGCCGCTTAAAAATCAGATAAAAAGTCGACAGCAATAAATCCCATATAGCAACTCCTCCAGTGGCAAGGTAGAATGCAATGCTATGACTGTAAATAAAGAGTTGGCTCATATTGGTGTTATTGGTCTTGCGGTAATGGGCTCAAATTTGGCCAGAAACTTTGCGCGTAATGGGCACAAAGTAGCTGTTTTTAACCGTTCGTATAACAAAACACAAGCGCTCATTGATAATTACGGTAATGAAGGATCTTTTATTCCTGCACAGACCATCGAAGAATTTGTTGCTTCACTAGAACGACCACGCCGAGCAATTATTATGGTGCAGGCTGGTGCGGCGACAGATGCGGTCATCAACCAACTCGCTGACCTAATGGAAGAAGGAGACATCATCATTGATGGTGGTAATGCCCTTTACACGGATACCATCCGACGCGAAAAAGAGATATCTCAGCGTGGTCTTAACTTTGTTGGAGCAGGTATCTCAGGTGGTGAAGAAGGAGCCTTGAATGGTCCTTCTATTATGCCTGGTGGACCAGCAGAATCTTGGGAGGCATTAGGATCCCTTTTCGAGTCAATCGCCGCTAAAGTTGATTCAGTTCCCTGTGTAACCCATATCGGTCCAGATGGAGCTGGTCACTTCGTCAAAATGGTGCATAACGGCATTGAGTACGCAGATATGCAGGTAATCGGAGAAGCATATCAGCTTTTGCACTATGGAGCAGGACTGAGCCCTCAAGAAATCTCTGATATTTTCAAGACATGGAACCAAGGTGATTTAGATTCTTATCTCATCGAAATTACCTCAGAAGTATTGGCGCAAGTAGATCAAGAAACTGGAAAACCACTGGTGGACATAGTAGTCGACGCAGCTGGCCAGAAAGGTACCGGGCGTTGGACAGTAAAAGCAGCTCTTGACCTTGGTACACCAGTCACAGGTATTAGTGAAGCTGTATTTGCTCGTGCATTGTCAAGTGCTAGTGCACAGCGTCAAGCAGCTAATAATCAATTACCTGGTGGCAGCCTCACGACCATTGAATCTTTGGGCATTGATCGGGAAAGCTTTATTGAAGATGTGCGTCGAGCGCTTTATGCCTCAAAACTTGTTGCCTATGCACAAGGTTTTGACGAAATTAAGGCTGGCTCAGATGAACACGACTGGGATATTGATCCGCGAGGATTAGCAACTATCTGGCGAGGCGGATGCATTATCCGTGCACAATTCCTTAACCGCATTGTAGAAGCCTATGATAATGATCCACAGGTAGCATCTTTGCTTTTAGACCCTTACTTCCGATCAGAGCTAGCTCAGCTCATTGATTCCTGGCGTAGAGTTGTGGTTGTTGCTACTCAAATAGGACAACCAATCCCTGTGTTCTCTTCTAGCTTGTCGTATTATGACAGCCTACGTGCAGATCGCCTACCAGCTGCGTTGATCCAATGTCAGCGTGATTACTTCGGCGCACACACATACAAGCGCGTTGATAAACCAGGCTCATTCCATACACTTTGGTCCGGCGACCGATCTGAAGTCCAAACAGACTAAGGTTATTAAAAACTTCGGTATGAGTGTCAACACCACCTCTGACTTTGCAGAAATGGGGCTATCCACTCCACTTCTGCAGCAACTTAAAAAACAAGGTATTACTGCTGCTTTTCCCATTCAAGCAGCGGTTATTCCAGATATTTTATCCAAAAGAGATGTATTAGGGCGTGCTCCTACTGGCTCTGGAAAAACCTTAGCTTTTGGGTTGCCGTTATTAGAGAACATTGCCAAAGGTGGTATATCGCAAACGCATCATCCTCGTGGTTTAGTCTTAGCACCAACCCGTGAACTGGCTACCCAAATCTATGAAACACTTGCTGACTATGCGGCAGTGCTGGGACTGCGAATTTTGCATGTTGTTGGCGGTGTAGCAATCAAAAATCATATCCGCTCCCTGGCAGCTCCAGTCGATGTTCTCATCGCAACTCCTGGACGTGTACTCGACTTGATGAAGCAGAAAGAACTTTTTTTGGATCAAGTTCAGGTTAGCGTATTAGATGAAGCCGACCAGATGGCAGATTTAGGGTTTTTCCCACAGGTACAAAAAATTCTGTCCCTCACTGAGCCCACCACCCAGCGCCTACTTTTCTCTGCAACTCTTGACTCAGACGTCGATAAGCTGGTAGCACAGTTTATGGTTGATCCCGTCATTCATTCAGTAGTCGATGCTGCGGCGAATACCACGCACACCTTACCGCGCAAGGATTATTGCTTTTTCGTAGAAAATATCAGTACACGCGACGCTGTACTTGCCCATATTGCAGCACGCCGCGGCAGAACAATAGTATTTGCGGGTACAAAAATCGCAGTGGATCGGTACACGCTGCAATTGAGGGAAAAAGGAATACATGCAGCTGCCCTGCATGGTGGCAAAGGACAGCGCATGCGCGAGTATATCCTCGAAGAATTCAGCAGCGGAAGGATATCAGTCTTAGTAGCTACTGATGTCGCTGCGCGTGGCATCGATATTTCTGCAATAGATCTAGTTGTTCATGCAGACATTCCAGCTGATCACAAAGCATATATACATCGTTCAGGTAGAACAGCTCGGGCGGGGGCAAGTGGAACTGTTATCACTCTTGCCTTAACGCAGCAGCATAATCGATTCATGCAGCTTTTTCGACAAGCACAGTGCAACCCTGAAGAGCATACTGTCGACGAGCATTCTAGCGTGCTACGACATATAGCAGGTGCTCGTGCTCCTAGCGGAAAAGCACTAGCCCCACTAGCACTTCCAGAAAATGACTCAGGAAAAAAGAATGGGCGCCCAATTTCTGGCAATGGATATGATAAAAATCCAAGAAATGTTTATGGACGCAGTTCATATAAAAAATCATCCAAAAAGAAAAACCGCTATAGTTCTACTAAGAAGCATGGAAAATAATTGTTATGTCTATGCCGCCTGTCATTGAGAAAACAGAAAGAGAAGGTATTGCAACTGACGTCGCGTAGTTGCTTCTAATATGGACATTGTTATCAGTATTATCTCGCTTGTCGGTTTTATTTTGCTCACCGCAAGTACCGGTTTATTTGTTGCCGTCGAATTCGCTCTAACGGGTTTGGAGCGTTCCACCATTGATGACGATATAGCTCAACGCAACGATAAATCTGCTCAAAAAGTCAAGAATGCTTTTCATAATCTCTCTTTTGTACTTTCAGGCGCACAACTTGGTATCACTATCACTACCCTAGCCACCGGCTATCTAGCTGAGCCAATTCTAGCTAGTTACTTTGGTCCTTTGCTCGAGCTACTTCATATTCCGCAAAGCGCAACTACATCTATTGCTTTAGTCTTAGCTCTTATCGTTGCTACTACCCTATCCATGGTTTTTGGTGAGTTAGTCCCAAAAAACATCGCTATCACCAACCCCATGGACACTGCTCGTATTGTTATTGGACCAGTTAATTTCTTTAATGCCTGTTTCAGTGGTTTCATCAAATTGCTTAATAGTACAGCTAACCGAGTCGTCCGAAAGATGGGGATTGAACCATCTGAGGAGCTCGCCAGTGCACGTTCCACACAAGAATTAACTGCATTAGTACGGAATTCAGCTAAAACAGGCGGTCTAGAAAAAACTACTGCACTTATGCTTGACCGATCCTTGAAATTTGGTAATAGCACCGCTGAAGAACTCATGACTCCGCGGTCTACTGTGGAATCGCTTGCTGCTGAAAGCACTGTCACAGATCTTATTACCCGTACCATCGAAACAGGACATTCACGTTTTCCTATTATCCGCGGTGATCTTGATGACACTGTTGGAGTTGTTCATTATAAGGACGCTTTTTCTGTACCCAAAGAGGATCGAGATAAAACACAGCTCAAAGAATTAGCGCGCCCCATTCCTGTTGTACCAGCATCCTTAGACGGTGATTCGGTACTCGATACAGTACGTTCCACTGGTTCCCAAATCATCTTAGTTGCAGATGAATATGGTGGCACTGCTGGATTGATTACCATCGAAGATGTAGTCGAAGAGATACTCGGTGAAGTCTATGACGAACACGATGATGCCGAAGCAGAACGCGACTTTCACAAGTTTGGCAGTAGCTGGTCTGTTTCTGGGCTTGTCCGACTAGATGAACTAGAAGAAAAAATTGATTATAGCGCCCCTCAAGGTCCTTATGAAACTCTTGGCGGTCTGGTTATGGCACAGCTAGGACGCATACCTGCTACTGGTGATGAACTATTACTGCCACATAATGATACTTCTTTCTTGCCAGATTCCGAACTAAGTAATAGTCAATGGTTAGCAAAAGTCGCTGCCATGGAAGATAGACGCGTCGATACAGTTATTCTCTCACCTGTTTCTGATGCAGAGGCTCATGCCGTTTTACAGAACATCACTGCGTCGGCGGCAAAGAAATCACGGGAGAATACATAGTGTCTGTTATAACCACCACGTTGTTAATCATCGTTCTACTGCTAGCTAATGCCTTTTTTGTTGCTTCCGAATTTGCATTAATCTCCTCACGCAGGGATCGCATCGAAAACCTTATCGCTCAAGGAAATAGGCGTGCACAGCGAGTTCTTTATGCGATAGAAAATTTGTCAGTGCTATTGGCAGCATGCCAACTAGGTATCACCATTGCTTCATTGATTCTTGGTAAAGTTGCTGAACCAGCTATCGCTCATTACATTGAAAAACCTTTTCAGGCTCTTGGCTTGGCCGATCATTTACTTCATCCGTTTTCCTTTGTTATTGCGCTAGCAATCATTACCTTTTTGCACATATTACTTGGCGAGATGGTTCCCAAGAATATAGCACTAGCTGGACCAGAGATTCTTGCGCTTTGGCTAACCCCGCCTTTGCTTGCGTTCATGCAAATTTCTCGTCCTATTGTGGAATTGTTGAACTGGATTGCACGTATTACGTTGCGGATGTTCAATATAGAGCAAAAAGATGAATTGGACGCCACAGTAAATCAAACGCAATTGGCAAGTATGATTGCAGAATCTCGTAGTGAGGGATTATTGGATGCGGAAGAAACCATCCGACTTCGTAAGGCCTTAACTTCAGAATCTCGTTCTGTCACCGAAGTAATGATTCCGCTTGATAAAGTGCGTACCCTTGATTTTACTGGTAGAGGATCTCGGTTGAGTGACGTCGAAACGGCTGTCGCAGAAACAGGTTTCTCCCGCTTTCCGGTAAAAGCAAAGGATGGATCTTACATGGGGTATATCCATGTAAAGGATGTGCTAGATCGTCTTGAGGATACGCAACCAGATCAATTAGTCCACCGCTCAGAAATCAGACCACTGTCGATAGTTGATGCTTCTGGATCACTTGAAGAGGCATTGCATCTCATGCATCGTAAATCAGCGCATATGGCTCAAGTGCGGGATCGTGGAGAGTTACTTGGTGTCATTACTCTCGAAGATCTTATCGAGGAATATGTAGGTACCTTTTCCGACTGGACTCATGGACAACACACGTAGCATGATGGATTTCACTGTATTGTCTGAGCAACAATGGCAAGAAAGCATGGAGCAGCATCACAGACGTGCTGATTCTTTTACAAAAGATCACCTTGCGAGACGACGTGCTGGTAAGCACCACCCTGTATATGATTTCTTGTTTGAGTATTATCCTGTTCGCATTGCGCATTTACATAAGTGGCATCCAGGATTTGGCGTTGCTCTATCTGGTTTGCCACCACATAAGGATTGGAAATTCTATCACGTCAGCAAAGAAGTCACCAGCATAGATAGCCAGAGCTTATGGGCACAGCGCCACAAAACTATCAAGTATATTCGAGAGCTATTAGCAAAAACGAATACTAATCCAGCTCATTTCGACTGTTTCGGGTTGCATGAGTGGGCAATGGTCTATCAAGCAAACTCCACCAGGCATGAGCTTCCACTTCGCCTTGGTGCTGCAGGTACAAATGAGGTTGTAGAAAATAATACTCTGCGCTGCACGCATTTTGATGCTTTTCGATTTTTTACACCACCTGCTCGCCCGTTGAATTTCACCATATTGACCAGAGAAAATCAGCCACAGCAAGACCAATGTGGTTGTTTGCACGCCAATATGGATATCTACAAGTGGGCAACAAAATTACAACCACTGATACCAGGTTCATTGTGGCTTGATGCTTTTTCTTTAGCATGGGATGCCCGTGTACTTGATATGGAAGCCAGTCCTTATGATTGTCGAGATTATGGTCTAGGAGTGGTGGCCATAGAAACTGCCGAAGGAAAGGCACACTATGTGCGTCGACAGCGTGAACTGGCGGTACGGGCAAATCAACTGCGCGAGAGAATTATAAAAATAATCGATGATTTTTGTCTCAGTATCTCTACAAACAAATAATCATCGATGGTAATTAAAGTTTTGACCAGGCAAGAAAAAAGAAAAACTTAATCAGGAGCTCTTGCGCTGACGACGAAGTGCAAGTTCGTCATCAAATCCAATCACGGAGTGATTCTCTGCAGCATAATCATCAATGCGTTCTGCTGGGAAGGATGAGATAGTACCGGTGAGTTCTTTGACAATTCCAGGTACGGCAATTCCAAATACGCCCTGACCGCCGCCAAGCAAATCAAAAACGTCTTCGGGAGAGCGGCATTCGTAAACGGTATGCCCATCAGAGACTAAAGTAATCTGTGCTAGATCATTGACCCCTAGCTCGTGAAGTTTTTCTACCGCTAGTCGTATATTTTGCAGAGAAATGCCAGTGTCCAATAAGCGCTTAACGATTTTGAGAACCAAGATGTCCTTGAATGAGTACAGGCGCTGTGAACCTGAACCACGAGCAGTGCGAATACTTGGTTTCACTAAGTTTGTCCGTGCCCAGTAGTCAAGCTGGCGATAAGTAATGCCAGCAACTTGGCACGCAATTGGTACCCTGTACCCTACTTCTTCATCTGGCCCTAGATCAAAAAGTGAGTATTGTGATGATTGATCTGTCATAGCTTTTCTCCTGCATGCTCTGCTCGCAATTATACGGGCAATAGTATCTTTGTGCTTTCTCAGCCTAGAGTATTTTCCACCTTCCCTTTGGCGACACACCCTAAGTCTAAACTTTAACTTTAAGTTTAGACTGAAATTACACCTTTGTCATCTTTAGTCACAAATATGCACATAATTCACATCTATATCAGAAAAAAGATGCTTTTCCATCATGGTTTCGCCAAGAGCTCCAGAAACACTGCGAATAACTTTTAGGCATGAAGCGTTAATTCTTATCCTCATGATCAGAAGAATCTATATCAAAAAAATCATCGACAAAAATATCTGACTCACGCACCCCCATGCTCTCCATGAGACCAGAAAAATCATCATCTGCCAGTGAATTATCTGGCAATGCAGTATCGTCGTCTGCCTGTATAAGAGGTTCTAAGCCAAGATATGCTTGCAAGTCATCATCAGAGACATAGATACTGGCTTGGTCAAGCACCTCAGGCGAAACCTGAATGGGAATATCAAGCAACCGAGAGATAATAACTGCATCAGTTGCACGCGCATCTAGTTCTTCCCCGCTATCCAATACGAAAGAAGCAATAAACACACCTTGGTAATAACTAATAATGCGTATCTCATTGACACCACCCGCCGCGTCAAGAGCATCGATAAGCAAATCGTGCGTCTGCGGCCTTCTAGAGGCCTGTCCTTCTTCACGCAGTGAAACAAAGGCAGCGTCCTCTGCCGCAATCCATATTGGTAGATAGCGGTTGCGTTGTGTCCATCGAAAAAGTACACAAGACTCTAATTCTGGCGGTAGAAAGTGCACTCCCTGGTATTCAACTTCAACAAAATCCATAATCAGTTTTTACTACCAATCTTTCTAGACACTCATGGTGCATTACCATGCCTAGTTGCTTAGCGACGAGAATTACGCAAGAGAGATTTAACGAAATTAGTATGCAATGACACCACAACAGCCATCATCTCTTGGGTCATCTCTTCGGCACGCTCAGCACCACCATCTTTAGTTTTAGCCATAGGCAATAGAGCACGCTCGATAAGATCTGCCTGACGGCTTGCAGTATTGCGTAAGGATTTTAGATGTCGAACATCGAAACCAAATTCTTTTAGCTGAGTAGCCGTAATGACAATCGCGACATCATCTGCAGTAAAAAACCCAGAAGTATCTGGCACGATGATACCCGCATCGATGTACTCAGCGACCAGCGATGAATCTACTTGAGCCTGGGAAGCAATATCACTATCAGTAAGACGAGTGGCTACTGGAGCCCGAAAATTCTCCGGATCTACAACAGTTGCTGATCTTTTTGCACTACTCAATGGAGTAATTGCACCAGAGTCCATAGCTTGCAACTGCTCACGGATCACTTTCAGCGGAAGGTAATTATCACGCTGCGTAGTTAAAATAAAACGTAACCGATCAAGATCAGCCTGGGTAAAACGTCGGTATCCAGAAGAAGTACGCTGTGGGGAGACTAAGCCCTCAGCTTCTAAAAAACGAATTTTTGATACTGTGACATCGGGAAACTCTTTTTTGAGTTGTTCAAGCACTACGCCAATGGACATAGTTTTTGTCGATGATGTTCTTCTGTTCAAGGAAGAATGTGAAGGTAACGCACTCATAAAATTTTCTCGATGTTTTCTTGAATATCTTTGGGTTGACAGGTTCTGTATATGCCAAGACAAACAGAACACTACTAACTACTCAGTAGTGTTCTATTTTCATGGGGTTTATTCTTCAGCGCCAGCTAGAAAAACTAAACGAAACTTACCGATTTGTATCTCGTCGCCAGTAGAAAGCTGTTGCGCATTGCGTGGCTCACGATTGACGTAAGTTCCATTGAGACTTCCCACGTCAACAACCTGGAATACTCCATCCTCAAGGCGAAATTCCGCATGCCGACGAGAAACAGTAACATCATCTAAGAAAATATCACTATCGGGATGACGACCAGCTGTCGTAGTAGGTTGATCAAGCAAAAAACGTGCACCAGCATTAGGACCACGCTTAACCACGAGCATGCCTGCACCAGCAGGAGGGGTAAGGTTAGCACCAGTAGCTGGTGCAGCTGCACCATTTTCCATTTCCTTTAATAAATCAGCACGAAAAACTGATGTAGTCTCTACTTGCACCTCAGGTGCAGCAGTGTTGTCACTCATTCCAACCTCCTAGTCAAATATGGACTTGTGATCCTTGTTATGAGAAGTTTTCCCGTTAAGATAGCTCTTCGCTTAGTATAGCCTGCTTCATATAAAACTTTTATCTACATGATAGCCTCAGAGTACCTCAGCGAAGAATCCACAAAACCATATTGATGAATCTATGAATCCCATCATAGCGCCATTAGTTTAGAAACAGATAGACAAAATTTTCCTCAGCGAAAAATAAAAGGGAGTTGTCTAGGCTTTTTCATCTATTACCCACTCCTTGAATTAAAGATTTACATACTCTTATCAGCACTTATGCAAATTTATTAACTTTTAATAACATTTATCATCGAAACGTCTCACGCATTTTCTTGGCAAAAGATTGACCAAATGTAGATAAAGGATTATCGCTGACCATATATGTCCATGTTGCAGATGGCCGAGTTAAACCGACATCAGCCAAATGCGCCCCATCTTCGTCGATAAGCACTTTTTGGAATGTAATAACTGCTTCATCGACTGCACGGTGTACCAGCCTCTTAAACTCACGGACAGCTATTCGGTGATATTCATCTATCGGAGTTTCTCGCGCAACAGCACGCAAATGTATAGATTCACGAACATCGCTCATCATAGCCAAATGCTCACTCCAGCACTGGTCAAGGTGGAAAAGCATAATTTCTCGTGCAGCTTGTTCTAAAACATCTTCCGCGATATGACCAGTCAGTTCTTGAGCGCGCTGCGGTGCTCGTTGCGATAATTCCATCCATGCTTGATCGCTATCGAGCAGCTTGCTCCGACGCTGATCAATAATATGTCGTTGATCAGCAAGTAATTTATTATATCGCCACGTCTGTGCATGGATTTCCAGCAATTGGCCTTCTGTTACTCGTTGACAATGCTCGACCCAATCATAAATGCGCTTTGCGTCTATTCTTCCTTCATTGTCAGGATATGCTGTTATTTCTTCGCCAGCCCCTCCGCTTATGAGAACATCATCTTCAAGACTGAGAAAAAATACGGAACGACCTGGATCGCCTTGTCTACCTGCCCGACCACGCAATTGATTATCCAAGCGCGCTGTACGATGCCGGGAGGTACCTATGACTACAAGACCTCCACGCTGAACTACCTGATCATAGTCTTTTTCATCTGCTCCCCCAAGCCTGATATCAGTACCGCGACCTGCCATTTGCGTTGAGATAGTCACACGACCAAGGTCACCAGCCTCAGCAATGATGCGTGCCTCTTGCTCATCGTTTTTAGCGTTGAGCACACTTACCTCTATGCCGGCTTCTCGCACCAACTGCGCAAGTTCCTCTGACTGCGCAACATTGAGCGTACCAACCAGAATCGGCTGCCCAGTGGCATGAATCTGTTTAATTTCAGCAACCAGTGCACGCATTTTTTGCTCTTGCGTCGCATATATTCGATCAGGTTCATCAATGCGTACTAAAGGTTGAGCCCGCTCAATGACAGAAACACGCAAATCATAGAATTGACGTAATTGATCTGTTGCTTCTACTGCGGTTCCAGTCATACCACAAACTGTGCCATAGCGATTCATTAATGCTTGAATCGTGATTGTGTCGAGCACTTTGCCGCGCTGGCTAATGTTTAGTCCTTCTTTCGCCTCTACCGCCGCTTGGATACCATCAGGCCAACGCTGTAAATCAGCAACTCGTCCCTTGGAAGAATCAACAAGAGCTATTTTCCCATCACGCACAATATAATGTATGTCTTTAATCAATAAGGCATGCGCATGTAGTGCTAAATTAACCTGAACTAATGTTGTACCGACGTGTTGTTCATCATAAAGATTTTCGATGCCCAAATTACGCTCTATGAGCTTTGCTCCCTGCTCATTAAGAAATACATTGCGACGATCCTCATCGACATCGAAATGAATTTTCTCTTTGAGGGCACGTACCGCGTTAGTAATTTTTTCCTGAGGTGCATGGTCATCCTCACTGCCTGCTAAAACAAGAGGTACTAATGCTTCGTCAACTAAAACTGAGTCTGCCTCATCAACCAATGCAATATCGGCACCATGTTGTATGGCATCGCTGCGACTATAAATCAATTGATCACGCAAGACGTCAAAACCTATTTCATTGACTGATGCATAAACAATATCTGCAGTATATGCTTTACGACGCTGCTGCTCGTCCATTTCTTCACTGATAGCTGCTACGCTGCAACCAAAGAATTGCGCTAACGGACCTACCCATGTGGCGTCACGCTGTGCCAAGTAATTATTGACAGTGATTGAATGTACTCGTTTATTCATCAACGCAAAACCAGTATTGGCCATAGCACCTACGAGAGTCTTTCCTTCGCCTGTTGCCATTTGGATTACATCTCCCTCAAGCAATCTCAAAACAGCCTGCAGCTGGACGTCGAAAGGCACAAGGGACAAAGTGCGCTGTGACGCAATAGATAATAAAGCCAGGAATTGTGCTGGATCAATAAGTTTATCTCCGGCGATACATTCGTGAGCCTGTGCACGTAATTGCTGGTCGCTTAATGTTTCTAAGCTGCTGCGTCGTGACTGGGCCTGAGCCACGATGGAAAGACTACGCTTTTGGTTCCTTCCTGAGCGCGCGCCCATCGTTTTCCAGAACCAATCAAATCCAGCCATATAGATTCCATACCTTAATTTGCATTTGTTTCACATTCATTTTTCTCACTGTGAGATACATTGCAACTATAGCAAGAGCTTAATTAAGTAAACATTTCTAAACAGTGCAGAAACAAGTTGAACTGCCTAGACTAATAGGTATTTCACCTCATAAACCTTTAGAAACTACGAAAGAAGAAAATAGTGCATTCAATAAGTGTAAAGGTACCTTCTAGCAAGGGATATCAGATGGCTGGAACACTCGATATGCCTGATACTGAGCCAGAAGCCTTTGCCATTTTTGCTCATTGCTTCGTCGGATCACGCTTTACCCCAGCTGCTGCCCGAACCTCCAAACAACTAGCACAAATGGGTATTGCGTGCTTGCGCTTTGACTTTCCAGGTCTTGGACAATCAGAAGGAAATTTTGCCGAAACATCTTTCAGCGAAAACGTCGAAGATATTATTGCTGCAAACAACTGGCTTACGCAGCATTACTCAGCGCCACAGTTACTCGTTGGACATTCCCTTGGCGGCGCTGCGTCCTTGAAAGCTGCAACAAAAATCAAAAATCTCAAAGCAATAGCTACCATTGGTGCTCCATTTGATCCTGCTCACGCAGTGTTACACTTTGCTGACCGTATCGGAGAAGTCGATGAAGCAGGTTCAGTAACACTCAACCTTGGCGGTCGTGAGATTGTCATGTCTCGTGAATACCTGGAAGATCTTGCAGAGACAAACGTCGAAAGCTATCTGCCGAAACTAAGAAAGCCACTCCTTGTGATGCATTCCCCTATTGATCAAACAGTGGGAATCGACAATGCTATTAAAATTTACACGCTGACGCGTTACCCTAAATCACTTATTAGCCTCCATAAGGTAGATCATTTGGTGACTCGCCCTGGTGCTGCGCAAGAAGCTGCAAAAATGATTTATACCTGGGTTAAGCAGCATATCGTTCCAGAAAATACCGAATACAACAGCGATGTCATTCCTGAAGGTGTTGCCATTGCTACTTCAACGAAGGCCGGAAAATACACAGATATTATCCGTACTGGTACTCGTATGCTGGAAACGGATAAAGAAAAAGCTCAAGGTGGAAAAAACCTAGGCTATAGCCCTACTTCGCTCATTGTCTCGGCTTTGGCAGCAGCAACTAGCCAGGCTATTCGTCATGCTGCACGGGAAGGAAAAATCACTGGCTTAGATGATGTGCAGGTAAGTGTTTCGCGTACACTCAGCAGTGACAACAAAGTACACTTGCGACGAGAAATCACCTTGATTGGTCAATTGACTGATGAACAACGGCAGGAATTGCTTACAGCTGCTTCGCATAATGAGGTACAGGATATGCTTTCGGGCAATACTATGATCCAGGATGAAATAAAGAAGTAGCGTTCTAGTGGCTCATTGCATGCACTGGATAGTAGAAACAACCAGCTGATTAGTTCAATGAGCACCGACTGTTGTAGGCTAGGTTCGTCGTCAATAATCACAGACTCACTGATATATCTGGTTCAGCGTATGTGAAGCATTTATGACGGTGCCATCGGGATGTGGCGCAGTTTGGTAGCGCACTTGACTGGGGGTCAAGGGGTCGCAGGTTCAAATCCTGTCATTCCGACAAGTTATTCGAGTGGTTATAGTGTGCTATAACCACTGTTTAGTTTTTCTTTTGTGGTATATATCTTTTCACTCTGTACTGAGTGTTGTAGATGTTCTATGGATAATTATGTAACATTTTCATAACACCCCCAAAAAGGTGAAATAAAATCCCATATGGTGAAGCACCATTATTAAACCCTCTGGCGTATATCAGAGGTTTGCCACCACAATCTTGGCTAGGTCTTGAGAATCAATACAGCTAGGTCACCCTATCACTCCGCCCTTATTCTTGGAACTCACAGAACTGTTTGGGAAGATATTTGGTGCACGAGATCCGTTACACACATGACATTTCTGAGAAAATCCTAATAAATCGTTATCTAGCCGTTGCAATCAAATAAATATACGCATATTATTCTTTCTTGAGCACATACTCCATGCCTTTCCATGCGTTCAGTAGGGATAAGGATAAGAGTGAAGTGTAATGAAAACTTTTCGTATAGTTCTTAGGAGAACACTATGGATTTCCTCCTTCAGGTTCAGGAATTCGTTGAAGGTCCAATTAAGGATCTTTTGGTAAAGCTAAATCTTGGTTCCCTTTTCAACCTCAACCTTCCTGCTGTACCTGCTCCAGCACCAGCGCCAGTTGCAGATAACGCAAGCTCAGGAGAGGTTGCTGTTTCAGGAAACAACCTCAACTTCGGTTCTTCTTTTGGAGACATCACCTTCGCTCCTTCTCAGGGCGATAGCAGCACTGAGTTCTTGACCAAGGGCGACACCACTTCTGGTGATACTGAGTTCTTGACCAAGGGCGATACTTCTACTGCTACCGAGTTCCTTACCCGAGGACACTCACTTGACGCAGATGTGGATGCAGACGTTGATACAGGCGACAAGACCACCAACACTGAATTCCTCACCAAGGGTGATACTACTTCTGGTGACGTAAGCGCTCTTAACAGCACCAAAGGTGACACCGCTGTAGATCTCAAGGGTGCTGACACCATTCAGCCAGAGACTACTGTAACTGGTATCACCGAGCCTAAGACCGACGTAACCGGTATCGCTCAGCCTGACACCGATGTAACTGGTATCACCGAGCCTAAGACTGACGTAACCGGCGCAGATATCCACGATCTCTTGGGTATCCCAGGTCTTCCTAGCCTTCCAGGTTCTGGTGAATAAGCTAAAAGTTCTTTAACTCTACATCGAGTTAGATACAACACCAATCCCATGCCTCTGCTTAATGCAGAGGCATTTGATTATTATCATGACCTTTCCCTTTGATTCATCTACAGTCGCACCTACTGCCCCTCCTATTTCTCGAAAAGATCAGCCAAAATTTCATAATGAACACCAACGAAAGCGCTCAGCACAGGCTTTCAACCATAATTCGGATTTATACGATGACATTCGTCCAGGCTATCGTGAGGAACTGCTTGATCTACTACCGCGCACGCCACAGAAAGTCATAGATTTAGGCTGTGGAACAGGAAAGCTGAGTAGTCTACTAGCAAGCAGGGATCATGACGTGATTGGTATTGATCCCAGCATGGATATGCTACGTGTATTTAGCAGGAAGATGGCTATGCCATGTATCCAAGCCACTGCAGAAAACACTGCTCTACGTGATCACAGCGTTGACGTTATCACGTGTGCACAAACATGGCACTGGGTCGATAGTTCATTAGCTTCAGCAGAATGCGATCGTATTTCGACAAGTAACGCTCGCTTAGTCCTGGCATGGAATAGTCTCGACGTAACAATTCCCTGGGTGCATCGCCTTAGTCGTATTATGCACGCAGGTGATACCCTCAAAGAAGGGTTTTATCCGCACGTGGAAACTCCGTGGTCGCTAGCCCAAGAACTGCGATTGCGCTGGAACCACAACGTAGTTCCAGAGGATATAGAGAAGCTGGTACAAACTCGTAGTTATTGGCTACGCTCAAATGAACATACTCGTGCAAAAGTTATGCACAATCTGCAGTGGTACCTCTATGACCACCTTCAATACGAAAAAGGGAAGTCAATACAACTTCCCTATCGCTTTGATTGTTTCCTTTATCGGAAACAATGATTGTGCCGCTCTATTTCTTTGATCGGCGTTCTCTAACACGAACCGCAATTTTTACTGGTGTTCCCTCAAAACCAAATGTCTCTCGGAATTTTCGCTCGAGAAAACGTCGATAGCCTGCGTCTAAGAACCCTGTGGTAAACAGAACAATAACTGGTGGGCGCGTTGAAGCCTGAGTAGCAAAAAGCACACGAGGCACGCGTCCTGATTTCATAGGTGGTGGGTTTTGCGCGATAGTAGCGCGTAACCAGTTATTGAGCTGACCGGTAGTAACACGTTTATCCCAGTTCTCTAGAGCTTCTATCATATATGGCTCAAGTTTTTGCAGTGCACGTCCAGTTTTTGCAGAGATATTGACTCGTTTTACCCAGGGAATGTGTTTTAGCTGCTGATCGATCTCACGATCCAATTCCCATCTACGATCCTCATCCATGAGATCCCATTTATTGAAGACGAGGACAAGCGCCTTACCGGCTTCAAGTATCATTCCTAAGACGCGCTGATCCTGTTCGGATACTGGTTCTGAGGAATCAATCATGAAAATACATACCTCAGCTGCATCAATCACACCACGGGTTCGTAGAGACGCATAATACTCATGGCCTTGCGCATTTTTTACTTTTTTACGCAACCCTGCCGTATCAATGAACTTCCACAGATTTTGTTCCAATTGCACTAGCGAGTCAACCGGATCAACTGTAGTACCAGCAACATTGTCAACAACTGAACGGTTTTCTCCCGTTATTTTATTGAGCAACGATGACTTACCCACATTGGGTTTTCCTACCAAAGCTACTCGACGTGGTCCTTCAACAATAGAAGTTTGTCGAGGTTGTTCAGGAAATAAACGCAGCACTTCCTCTAAAACATCAGCGCCACCGCGACCATGCAATGCCGAAACTGGCCAAGGATCGCCTAGCCCCAATGCGTAGAATTCTGCCATATCGCCATAGAGAGTCTCAGAATCAAACTTATTCGCCACAAGAATCACTGGAACCTGAGAACGCTGCAAATTACGCGCCATGACTGCATCAGTTTCTGTAATACCTACTTTGGTATCAACAACCATGACAATCACATCTGCAGTATCCATTGCTACTTCTGCCTGCCGGGCAATGGCACCATGAATTCCCTTAGCATTTGGATCCCAGCCACCGGTATCTTGCACCCAAAACCTACGACCGCCCCAATCTGAAAGGTAGGAAATTCGATCACGTGTGACTCCTGGAAAATCCTCCACAACAGCTTCTCGACGACCGATAAAGCGATTAACCAAAGTTGATTTTCCAACATTAGGTCGTCCAACAATAGCAACGGTGCAAAGATTTTCCTCCAAGTGCTGCTGGGGTGACACACCAAAAGCACGCTCTAAATCTTCCCACTGCTCCTCGGTGTATTCTTCACCAAAATCCAATGGAGCAAAGTCGTCATCGACATACTCAAAAGTGACATCGGTGTCTTCGTGTTCACCGAACTCATCGATGTCATCAAAAAACTCATCAGACATATGCTCATCACTCATGAGTTGTTCTCCCTGCTTGTTTTTTCAATCAAAGTAATTAAGGTATCTATGACTTGTTCTAAGCTAAGCGCCGAGCTATCGACGATAATCGCATCCTGTGCTGGACGTAAAGGTGAAATTGCTCGATTGGTATCTAACTCATCACGACGAAGTACATCAGCGAGAACAAGAGCATAATCAGTCTCTATTCCTTGTGCACGCTCTTGCTCATAGCGTCGTTGAGCTCGAACCTCTGGCGAGGCAGTCAAAAAGAATTTAGCCGGTGCATCTGGTAACACATGGGTACCAATATCTCGACCGTCGAGAATGCATCTACCAGCTTCTTTCGCTAGTTCACGTTGCTTATGTACCAGATTAGTGCGCACTTGGGCAATGGCAGAAACTGCCGAAACATTCTTATTGATCTCCGGGGTACGAATCAACTCAGACACATCGTGTCCGTCCAATAACACTTCCCGTGAGTAAGGATCATCATTAATTGTTAGCGGAAGAGTATGCGTTAATTCAATAACTTTTTGGGTATCAGCGAGGGCAACACCTTGTTGCAGCACATACAAAGTAGCCACTCGATACATTGCTCCTGTATCGAGATATTTTGCCTCAAGTCTTTTAGCAACAGCCCGACAAACAGTGGATTTTCCAGCTCCTGCCGGACCATCCACAGCTACGAGAAGACCATGCTCTCCAGTATTGGTTATCAAGCTCATCACATATCCACCGCTTTATAAAGACTGGTAAGCTCCGCGTTATTCAAGGCACGGAATGCACCAGGTGTCTGTTCTCCTAGCTGAACAGTATGCAGTTTAGTACGTACCAGGCGCAAAACTGGATAACCACATTCTTTGAGCATACGACGAACAATATGTTTACGCCCTTCATGCAATTCCACACGAATCAACGATTTGCCTTGGTGAGTATCAATGATTTGTGCATAATCTGCCTGTGCCACACCATCATCTAATTCCACTCCTCTACGCAAAGTCGTCAGCAAAGAACGATCTGCTTCACCTTGAACAGTGGCAAGATATGTTTTTGAGATCTTATAACGTGGGTGCATGAGTCGGTTCGCTAACTCACCATCATTAGTCAAAAGAATGAGCCCCTCTGTATCTGCGTCCAAACGCCCCACATGGAATAGACGCTGCCCTGCACTTATGCGCTCTCCGACGAGATCGCCAATACAAGGACGCCCCATTTCATCATGCATCGTTGAGTGCAATCCACGAGGTTTATTGAGGATAAAATAGCGATGTTCCTCATTAACATTGACACGCACGCCATCAACACGAATGACATCAACATTTGGATGCACCCGCATCCCTTGTTTCATCACAATGTTTCCGTTGACCTCGACACGACCAGCATCAATAAGAATCTCAGCATGACGTCTTGAGGCTACACCTGCCTGCGCCAATACTTTTTGTAAGCGAATACCCTCTGAAGACTGTTCAGATCCAGATTGCAGCTCACTGCGCTTTACGTGCTGCTTCTTTGCAGGTTTTGCATGAGAAATGATGAGATCCTGCACGCTTTTTCGCTTTTGCTCAGTCCCAGAACCTGATTGCGCTTTCTGCCCTCGATGTGGTCTTTTTGCTTGGCTGTGCGAAGCTGAAGTTCGAGTTTTCTTTTCCGGTGTGCCATCTCGGCGAGCGGTATGTTTCACGATAATCCTATCGATAAATATGCGGTTATAAATACTCGCTTATTCTAGTAGAGTATCCTCTCTTTTTCCAGCTGCCCCCCCAGTTGCACCTCGATGAAAGAATATGCGACACCGCTACAGCTGCTCATCAATTCCATCAATATCAGGTAATAATGGCGCTAAATCAGGAAGACGATCCAAGGAATCAATACCCAATTGTTCCAGGAAAAGTTCAGTGGTGACATAATAATGAGCACCATGTGTTTCCTCAGGGATATCAGCTTCTCGAATTAAACCACGCAGCTGCAAAGTACGGATAACACCATCAACATTTACCCCTCGAATAGCAGCTACTTGCGCCCTCGTGGCTGGTTGTCGATAAGCAATAACGGCAAGAGTTTCCAGAGCAGCACGGGATAATTTGGTGTGAGTGCCATCCAGCAAAAACTTCTCTACCACTTCTGAATTTTTTTGCAACGTGTAGAATCGCCAACCTTCATCACTAAAACGCAAATCAATACCGCTACCACGGTGCTCTAGCTCTTCTTGTATCTCTTTTAACACAGCACGCACTGATGCTTCTTCACTATTAGTCACTCGTGCAATGTCTTGGCTACTCACTGGAGTATCAACAACAAGTAAGATGGACTCAACCTGTGATCTTAACACTGATATTTCTTGCATAATCACCCTTTAGTTTACGTAGCACAAGTACATGACCCGTGCCTATGCTCGAACACGTTTTTCAGTCACGATGATTTGAGCATCAATTTCTTTTAGCACATCATCAACAATTACTGGATCAATATGCCGCTCACGACGCGCCTGCAATAATTCCTGTTCTGCAGCACGTAATGCCTCCAAGTGGATGCTATTCATCACAACACCAACCTGTTTTATTTTTTCTGCTCGTTCTTCAGCACTGAGCTCTTGGAACTCCTCAAGTTCCATGGTCGAGTTTTCAAGGACTCGTTCGCGAATAACGCTCATCATCTCTTCAGAAATATCATCAGAGTGAGTCTTCATGCTTTCGATTGCTGCTTTACGCGCCCGTTTAACTAAAAGTTCACGGGCTTTATCACCAAAGGGATCAGGGCCAGCATTGAGATTAAGTTTTTTGGTTAACAGCGGCAAGGTCAGTCCTGGAATTACCATTGTTAAAAACAGCACGACCAAAGCAATAACACTTAACTCGTTATAAAGTGTAAAACCCGCAGTAGAAGGCACAGAAAGTACCAGCGCCAATGTAACCAGGCCACGCATACCACCCCAGGTCAGCAAAAGCACCTCTTGGAGTCGTAGCGGAGCTCCTGTACGAGCATTACGTCGAATGTTTTGTCGATAAATGACATAGAGCCATAACCCACGCACCAGAAAAGCTACCAAAGAAAGTACGGCACCAAGCCAAACCGCATGCCATAAATCTGTTCCTACCGCTTCAACTGCACCACGCACAGTCAAACCAATAAGCCCGAAAGCAACACCAGTAAAGAGCAACTCTACTACTTCCCAAAACGCAGCACCTGAAAGCCTGTCCTCTGCTTCAATTTGCACGCGAGAATTAAATTCAATCGCCGCTATGACAATTGCAATAACACCGGATGCGTGTAATTCTTCTGCTGCTATATAAGTAGTAAACGGGATAATCCAGGTAAGAGCATTGCGGGCAGAAGAATTTGTGGACCAGTTAGTGATATATGCACTAATTCTTCCAATGGCAATGCCGAGCATAATAGCGATCACCGCGGAATAGAAAAAGGTGAAAAGTGCTTTATACCAGGTTATTTTCTCACCCATGGTTAATGCGTGAAGCGCAAGGTTAAATACCACGATGGACGCAGCATCGTTAAATAAACCTTCAGTTTCTAAAGCATTAGTTAAGCGCCGTGGCACGCCGGCAGGCTCTGCAACCGCATCGACAGCAACTGGATCTGGCGGAGAAATCGCCGCACCAATGATAAAAGCACCAGCAATACTCAATGAAGGAACAAGAAGATAAGCCGTAAACCCAATGGTGATCGCGCTAATAATGGTGAGCAGAATTGATAACAATAAAATAAAACGCCAATTATTTCTAATTGAAGACCAACTCGTCCGTCGAGCCAACGCCCATAGCAATGGCGGAATGAAAATTGGAAGCATCAACTCTGCTGGTATTTCTACCTGCGGCATCCAAGGAATGAAAATGCCCAAAGCAATCACAACTGTGAGTAAAACTGGCCAAGGCAGGCGGAATTTATCACCGATAGCAATCATAATCACTGTAGAAAAAAGCAGTGTTATCAACCCGATGAGCACTTCCACACTAAACCTCTTTTCTTGCGATCGAGTCTTACTCAATCATTATCATTTGAGTTCATTCGATTTCTGGCAGTAGTAATTGTTTTTCTACCATTCTAACGAATTCAGTGCGGCTCAATTGGCCGCTGCCCTCTGGGATACATCCCAATAATTTTATTCCGGTAAGAACTTCCAGCTCAGCTATATTAAGACGCGTTGCTAAATCAGGTTCTGCAGGCATAGAACCACCAATAATCCCTCGTACTGATAGCCCACGATGACGTGCTGCTTCAATTGTTAGCTCTGCACTATTTAATGAACCCAGTCCTAAAGAACTCACGACGATAAGTGGTGCCGATAATTCTTGTGCAATATCTGCAATCGAAAACGTATCTGCGAGACGCACCAATAAGCCACCTGCACCTTCTACCAATAGAATTCCCGTTTCCCCTAGACGTGCATGATGATCGCGAATCTGTGACATTATCCAGCGAAAGCCAACTTGTGGCAATCCGGCATAACGTGCAGCTAGATTGGGTGCTAATGGATCAGGATACCGAACCAAATCCTGAGCCTTCACTCCGCTTAAGCGCTCAATAGTTACTGCATCACCACTACCATGTACTTCACCAGTCTGAACAGGTTTGAGCACCTCAACAACATATCCTGCCTGTTGAAACTTCACTGCCAAAGCAGCGGTAGCAATAGTTTTCCCAACATCTGTGTTAGTACCGGTAACGATGAAAATACTCATAGCTACGTGTCCTCATCACTTTGTTATCATTTTCTCATGCTCTTTAATAAGGGTTTGTATTGCCGTAATAATTTTTTCTACTTGTTCATGCGTAGAAATAAACGGCGGCATTGTATATATCAGCGTGCCAAAAGGACGTAACCATACCCCTTGTGCTAGGCACACCCTACTGACCATTGCCATATCAATATCCTCTTTGAGTTCTACAACCCCAATCGCGCCCAACACTCGAACATCAGCTACCGCAGGAGAATGAATACCAGCTAATCCCTGTTGAAGTTGCTGTTCAATACGTGCCACTTGTGCTTGCCACTGGTTTTGAGCAAATAACTCGACACTGGCCTTGGCTACAGCACACGCTAGAGGATTTGCCATAAAAGTCGGACCATGCATGAGTGCGCCACCACCTTGTGGTGAGTTGATTGCCTGTGCAATTTCTTCCGTGGTCAATGTAGCAGCCAAAGACATAAAACCACCGGTCAAGGCTTTTCCTAAGCAAAGAATATCAGGGCATACACCTGCTCCTTGAGTGGCAAAAAGCGCACCTGTTCGTCCAAAGCCAGTAGCTATTTCATCAGCAATAAAAACAATTTTATGTTTGTCACATATACGCCGAATACCTTGCACGATCTCTGCATCATGAAAGCGCATACCGCCTGCACCCTGCACAATTGGTTCGATAATAACACCAGCTGTGGTTTGATCAACAAGCGACTCAAACTGAGTGAGATAATCGTCGATTGTTTCTTTATCACTACCCTGTGCAGGCGGTTGTGGGGCAAAAATATGTTCCATAACAAGATCACCCCACATACTGTGCATACCAGTATCTGGGTCGCAAAGACTCATCGTGGCAAAAGTATCCCCATGATACCCTCGACGCCATGTCAAAATTTTCTTCCGCTCAGGTTTGCCCATTGCTAATGCATATTGAAAACAAATTTTCAGAGCAACTTCAACTGCTACAGACCCCGAGTCGGAAAAGAATACTTTGGTCAATGCAGAATCCGTAAGCTCAATGAGCTTTTGCGCCAATTCAATGGCGGGGCGATGAGTAAGACCGCCAAACATTACATGGCTCATCTGATCAATTTGCTGATGCGCTGCTGCTACAAGATGTGGATGTGAATGTCCATGAGCAGCTGCCCACCAAGAACTCATAGCGTCGATAAGCTGAGTACCATCACTGAGCTGCAAATACACTCCTGATGCAGCATGAACAAATAGCGGATCCACTTTTGCGGGTGAACTACTATAGGGATGCCAAATATGCTGCTGGTCAAATTGCACTAAGGCAATAGAATCATTATCCACAGGCTCTGCCTTCCATATACTTTGACTTGCCCTTAAGACCAATTGGATGAAGCAACAACTGCAGGGTCTACCTCTAGCCCTGTCCAGGAAATGTTCAATTGTCCTAGCGACTCTTCTTGCCCGACGTCAATTGCTTTAGCTTTATACAGCTCTAACAAGGCTAAAAACCTACCCACAATGTGCATCGATACCTGGCAGTCTCTGGTAAGAGCATCAAAACTCAGCCACTGATTTTTTCCGATAATTTTAAGGGTATCTAAAATTTTTCCTGCTTGTTCCGGCACAGAAACTGCCACATGATGAATATGGCCTGTAGCCACAGTTTCTGGTGGTTTAGGTCGAAATACGCTAGCAGCTAACTGGGCAAAACTTGCAGGCGTATGTTTTATCTCTACTGGCGGAATAATCGAGGAAAATTGTTCTTCAACACTGACTGCCCGTGGATAGCGTCGTTGAGCGTGTTCTTGCCATGTAGCAAATAAATCAGCGACACTTTTATACGCTTTGTACTGGAGCAATCGAGCAAAAAGAAGATCGCGAGTCTCTAATAGTTCCAGATCTTCATTGCTATCGACCTCACCGCTAGGTACTAACCGTGCCGCCTTAAGGTCAAGTAAAGTTGCCGCGATCAGCAGAAATTCTGTAATTTCATCCAAATCAGCATGCTCACCCAGTTTTTTTGTATAGGCAACAAACTCATCAGTAACTTCCGACAAAGCAATTTCAGTGATCTCTAATTTTTTGGCTGAAATCAACTGCAACAACAGATCAAAAGGACCTTGAAAATTATTCAGAACGATACGAAAACCTTTTTGTGTTTCTTGTGCCTCGTCCTTTTCCTTATGGTCTAGCTGATCTTGAGGAAAATCTACACTGATAGTCATGACTGTCTAATGCCTATCAGTACGCTCAATCACCTCACGCGCTAGTTGGCGATATTGTTGTGCTCCTGGTGAACTAGGAGCCCAGGTGATGATGGGTTCTCCCGCTACCGATGTTTCCGGAAAACGAACTGTTCGCGTGATGACAGTATCGAAAACCTGATCAGCAAAAACCTCTACCACGCGTGACATCACCTCACGAGCATGGGAAGTGCGCCTATCAAACATTGTGACCAAAATGCCAAGAATCTCTAAATTAAAGTTAAGGCGATCACGTACTTTCTCAACAGTATCGGTAAGCAGCGCGAGCCCACGTAGAGAGAAGTATTCACATTCCATCGGGATAATAACTCCCTGAGCACACGCCAGTGCATTCACAGTAAGTAGCCCTAAGGAAGGTTGACAATCCAGAATAATGAAATCATAGTCTTTCATTACAGGGCGCAATGCTCGAGCAAGAGTTTGTTCTCGACCTACTTCATTAACTAATTGGATTTCGGCAGCTGATAAATCAATGTTAGCTGGTACAACATCTAAACCAGCGACGGCTGTTTTATGGATTGCATTAAAAATGGAAGCATGATGGTCAACCATGAGGTTATATACTGTGATGTCGAGTTCATCATGCGGAATACCTAAGCCAGCCGATAACGCACCTTGAGGGTCTAGGTCGACAAGAAGCACTTTCCTGCCGGCTTCTGCTAAACAAGCACCAAGGTTGATTGTTGATGTAGTTTTGCCGACCCCACCTTTTTGGTTGCACATTGCCAAAATTGTGGCAGGCCCGTGTCGATCAAGTGGCTGTGGTTCCGGGAATTCGCGCAACGGACGCCCAGTCAAACCAACTTTATTGACAGGCGCTCCAAATAAGCCCGAATCACCCATAATCTACCCTTCTTCCTTGACTATACGCAATGCTCAACTTTGCACTATCGATACACCCACATTACACACATCACTACCGATGATTATAAGCAATAAATCACGAAGCGGCACAATAAAAAATTACAGTGATGTCATTAATTCTACAATTATCCACATAAAATATAAGAACAAGAAGGAATATCAAGCTCTAGAGGTTTACTTTGCCCGAGGATGTGCCTCTGCCCATATCTGTCGCAAACTATCCACAGTAATATGCGTATATATCTGTGTTGTCGTGACAGAGGAATGTCCCAATAATTCTTGAACAACACGTACATCAGCACCCCGCTCTAAGAGGTGCGTCGCATAGCTATGCCGCAACGTGTGCGGTGATATATCCTTGGCCAACCCAGCACGCTGTGCAGCATTTTTCAGAATCGTCCAAGCACTTTGACGCGATAACCTTCCACCACGCTTATTCACGAAAAGTGCATGGCTCTTACCATTACTGAGCACCGGTCTACTACGCACGAGATAACGCTCCACCGCTGCTAACGCTTGCGAACCAATAGGAACAATTCTTTGCTTAGCACCTTTACCAGTAATTTTTAAGATACCAGTTTCCTTTATCCCCGCTATATCATCAAGATTAAGCTGCATTATCTCACTGATGCGTGCACCTGTGCCATACAGTAACTCGAGCAATGCCGCATCACGTAAATCTAATACCGACGCAGCTTCATCAACAGCGATTGCAGTAATAAGCTCCTCTACCTCAGCAATGCTTAACGTATCGGGCAGATGCCTACCACTGTTAGGTACCGCAATATCAGCTGCTACATTAACATCTACTGCCCCCTCTGATAATGCGAATTTATGGAATCCTCGCACAACCACCAAAGCCCTACTACTCGACGATGCTGCTAAAGGCGCTATTCCCTGCTCCTTATTCCCTGTACGCAACTCAATGAGATAGCGTTCAATATCTGTTGCTTTGACCTGCGCTAAATCAGTAATTCCCTCGCGCTCTAAAAAGTCACAATAGCGTATTGCATCACGACGATAATTGCTCAACGTATGCTGACTAGCTCCTTGTTCAACCCCCAAATGAGTGAGCCAGATTTTTAATAGACCACGTAGCGCTTGCTTCTTATGAGTCACTAACAATAGCTTTCTTTTTCTCTGGTAACACCAAAACGCCTGATTGTTTCATGTCATCATAGCCTTGCTCACGACGTCGACTAGCTAAACGAGTAGGTTGTACTGCAAAAGCTGATGTGGGCTCCGACAATTCACAACGATTCTCAAGGGCATAATATGCAGCAAGAATCGCAGATACGCTGATTGCATTATAGATTTTCCCCTCGAGAATCAACTGCACAGCTTGCTTTAATGGTATCCACACAATCTCTGCATCTGCTTCTTCTTCGGTAACGTGAGGGCGTGGTACACGAGATAAATCTGTAGCGAAAAACACCCGTACTGCTTCATCACAAAACCCTGGGCTGGTCATAAGGTCGATCAATACATTCCATGTTTTCGCTTCTGCACCTATTTCTTCACGCAATTCCCATTGAGCACATTCATAGGCACTCGCATGTGCATTATCAATCAATCCTGCAGGTACTTCTAATAGACGTCGCGCTACGCTATGTCGATACTGTTCAACAAGTGCAATCGATTCAGTTGCTTTGTCATAAGCAATAATTGCAGCGCCGCCAAAATGTTCAACCACCTGTCGGTAGCTCGTAGTGCCTTCTGGCATTGTCACGCAATCATTGCGAACGGCAAAAATAGGCGTCTCAAGCAATAAATCAGAACTGATAACCGAAAACTCAAAAGCCATGGTCATTATTTTTCAGCATCACGACGTTCCAAAGCAGCTGCCATCAACCCCTTGAACAGCGGATGTGCACGATTAGGACGAGATTTATATTCAGGATGAGCTTGCGTTGCCACTAAGAAAGGGTGCACGGTCTTTGGATATTCAACAAACTCAACAAGGTTCCCGTCGGGAGATGTGCCAGAGAAAACCAAATCAGATCCTGCACTAATGCGCTCACGATACTTATTATTGACCTCGTAGCGATGGCGGTGACGCTCACTCACATCGGTTGTCCCGTACAGCTCAGCTACTACCGACCCTTCTGCTAACACAGCTGGATAAGCACCCAACCGCATGGTACCACCTAAATCTGCGTTACCCGATACTGCTTCTTCCTGCTCTTGCATCGTTGCAATCACAGGCTCAGTGGTATGCGGATCAAACTCTGTAGAAGATGCATTGTTAATACCTGCATGACGAGCAGCTTCCAAAACAGTACACTGCAAACCAAGGCATAAACCAAGCAGAGGTATATGGTTCTCACGGGCATATCGGATTGCGCCAATTTTTCCCTCAATACCACGAATACCAAATCCACCAGGAACTACCACTGCATCAACATCGGCAAGTTGCTCATGGGCACCATGATCTGTTTCACAGCTATCTGACGTAACCCAGATGATTTCAGCTTTCACATGGTGAGCAAAGGCAGCAGCACGGATTGCCTCTGCAACAGAAAGGTATGCATCGGGCAGATCAATGTATTTACCGACTAAAGCCACTTTTACTACTGAGCGAGGATTATGCACCCGAGTAAGCAAGTCACTCCACGCAGTCCAATCAACATCCTGGAATGGCAATCCCATTTTTCTGATGATAAAGGTATCAAGGCGTTCCTTGAAGAGCACCTCAGGGATATTGTAGATTGATGGCGAATCAGGGCAAGAGATCACCCCATCATCTTCGATATCACACATCAATGCTATTTTCTTTTTGAGATCTAGGGGCACATCACGATCACAACGAAGTACCACAGCATCCGGCATAATACCGATAGAACGCAGTTGTGCAACGGAATGCTGAGTAGGTTTCGTCTTTAATTCACCTGAAGGTGCCAAGTACGGCACGAGAGAAACATGAATGAAAAAGATGTTTTCGCGTCCGACTTCTTGGCGAACTTGTCGTGCAGCTTCCAAAAAAGGCTGAGACTCAATATCGCCAACAGTGCCACCAATTTCGGAGATAACAATATCAGGACGATTGCCTTGTTCATCCGGCTGCGCCATGGCAAGAATACGTGATTTAATTTCATCTGTAATATGCGGAATAACCTGCACGGTCTTTCCAAGAAACTCACCACGACGCTCTTTGGCAATCACTGTGGAATAGACTTTTCCAGTAGTGACATTAGCGTTTTTTGTAAGATTTCGATCTAAAAAGCGTTCATAATGACCAAGGTCAAGATCTGTTTCTGCCCCATCTTCAGTAACAAAAACCTCACCATGCTCAAAGGGATTCATTGTGCCCGGATCCACGTTGAGATAAGGATCAAGTTTTTGCATAGTCACACTCAAACCGCGTGCAATCAATAACTGACCCAAACTAGCTGCTGTGAGTCCTTTACCTAGAGAGGAAACAACGCCTCCGGTCACAAAAATAAACTTTGTTGTATGCTCACTATTGCGCTGAGGCATATGGCTTTCCTTCTCTCTATCACAATCTTTACTTGTATAAATTTTGCCAAGGCACCTTACAGTACAGGCATTATGTGTTATGTATGTCCTTGCGGAAAATCTATATAAATAAAGAAAACCGTAGGTGCATACAATAACCTACGGGCTTTCAGTCTAACATTACTGAGCACAGATTTCAATTACTCAATAGAAAACGGCTTGTTAGCTTTCAGAACGCTGCTCTCACTGAGGTTGATCACTTGCGTTCGATTGATGTGGCACAGGTGATGTAGCATCAGCATTTGCTGCAGCCCCATAAGCTCCAACTTGCCCTTCTAGCTGTTCGCGCAGTGCCAATACACTTGCAATCCGTCCCCATGCGCGGTTCACTGAATCAACAGAGGAAACTGAATTGCCTTTATTTTTTTCAGAACGGACAATACCAATCGCTCCAGTATCGCTTGCTGTGTTAATCTCACCAGCCATAACAACTGCTCGGCTACGACTCTTAAGAGCCTGCGCAAATTTAGCTTGGGCATGAGCCGTATAAGAATTTCCACTGCCATCATCATTGCCTAACACAATAATCGCAGCTTGAGCTGGCAAAATAGTACCCTCTTGATATTCCAAAAAACCAGCTTCTTTTAGACTATCCAACACAATTGCGCGTTCTTCATTGGTTGCCTGTGCAGCATTATCAGCAGAAAGCATTACTGCACTACCAAGAGATTCGCCAGAATGTGTCCCAGCATCACGTTGTTGCACAGATAACTCTGCACCTGCAGGCAGCGTATTCGATACGATATTTTTTAGACTATCTGCACCATCTTGGTTAAAGAACTTATCCTTAAGCTCAATAACTCCCGCTTCCCTTGCCTCAGCAGCGTCAAGCAAGCGACGCAGTGCATCAACATCATTCTGATTAGCGTCGGGAGCAACAAAAAGCATGACCGCTTGGTCTTTAAGCGTAGCAGCAACTGTTGATAATGATAAGGTATCGATAAAGGTATCGGCACTGCTTGCTTGTGCTTGTGCAATATCCAATTGCTGCTGAGCTTGATCAATATGTGCTGTTTGTTGTGCCTCATGTTGATTAGCACCATCGGCAAGATTAGGCGCTAATGCAAACACACCTAATGCAATTCCTCCAGCAAGGCCAAAAGCTAAACCGGCAATCACACCACCAGAGTTTTTATTTCTACCTGTCATGCAGCACCTACTTAAAAAAACCTTGAACAGTTACGGCAATGTTATTCCATGTATCAATGAGATTATCAACAAAAGAACCATTTCCGTTAAGTCCGGCAATGAGAATAATGACTGCCACAAGGACTAACAAACCAAAAAATGCCCATAGCCACCCCACTCCTGCACTTGAACGCACTGTATAGAGGTGAGATATAGCTGAAGCGTCGACAAGCTTCTCACCTAGTTTGGTTCGAGTGATCAAGGAAGAAGGCATAGCCGAGTCTTTACCAGCAAAAATTGCATCCAAATCAAGAGGAGCACCTGCATTAACAATCAATTCTGCACCATGATAATCAGCAAGCAACAATGCTAGATCGGTAGCAGAATCTATTGCTGCTGGGAAAGTCATTGCCCCAATACCAAGATCTTGAATGCGATCTAGTCCTGCTGCGTGTCCATCTGGTTCTGCAGGAAGAATCACTTGCGCTCCGCTACGCAAGGCTTCAGCACCTATTCCTGATGGATCGCCAACAATAAGCTCAGGAGTATATCCCATGCCCACAAGAGTATCCGCAGCAGAATCCACGGCAATAATAGCTGGTTCATATTCACGGATGAAATTGCGCAACTGATCAAGCTGTTCCTTAAAACCAGCTCCGGGACTAACAACCAGAACTTTTCGATGCGCTAAAAATTTTCCTGAATCCGGAATTCCCAAACCATCGATAAGCAAAGGCGCTTCAGACTGAATGAACTGAATTGTGTTACCAAAGTAGGCTTCCATGTGGTCAGTCAAAGATTGCTGTGCGTCAACAAAAATTTTGTCAGCAGACTCTAATTCTAAGACGTTACCAGCAGCAATGGTTTTGTCACCATAGAGCAATTCGCCTTGCTCTGTAAGGAGGATTTTTTTACCATCCTTAAACTTGGACCAGATCTCTTTTCCCACTCCTTCAACAAGCACAATGCCTGCTTCGAGCAACATTTGCGGACCAAAATTAGGAATCGCACCTGTAGAGAATTGCGCTGTATTGACCACGGCAATTGGTTTCTCATCAATGAGATACTGCGCAAAAGACCTCGAAATATCTGGGCAATCAATAACGGCAATATCACCTGCAGCAAATTTTTTCAGCCCTTTAGAGGTTGCACGACAATCGCGGGCTGTGCCAGAGATACCCGGAATATCAGAAGTACGCGAGAACAGACTCATGCTCCCTATTGTCTATAAAAAAGTTTTCCTATCGTGGCAGACGCGCAGAAAAAGTAACATTTTTCCTTACATTTTCAGACTCTTCTCATTCCTGCAACTTCAGTTTGTGCTTTCTGCAGTAATTCTTTAGCATGAGCTCGCCCTGTATCAGTATCGTCCAGACCTGCCAACATACGTGCCAACTCTTCAACTCTTTCTTCATCGCTGAGGGTAGTGACCACTGAACTAACTGATTCATCCCCTACTTCTTTAGAAACATGTAAGTGAGTATCCGCAAACGCTGCTACCTGTGGCAAATGCGTTACGACGATCACCTGATTCTTTGTCGCCAAGCGGGCAAGTCGACGCCCAATTTCCACTGCTGCTCTGCCACCAACACCAGCATCAACTTCATCAAAAACTAAGGTATTACCGTGATTTCCCGCAGATAAAATCACCTCTAAGGCAAGCATTACTCGAGAAAGCTCACCACCAGAAGCTGAGTTATGTAATGGTTGCGGCGCCATAGCTGAATTAGCAGCTAATTGAAACTCCACCTCATTACATCCGTACTTATGTAATTCAGTATCAGTTAGTGCAACATGAAAGATAGCTTTTGGCATAGATAACCCATGTAGTTCTTCGGTCACTAACTCCGCAAGTTGCTTGGCTGCTGCACGACGCTTCTCAGTTAAGCTAGCCGCTTTTTCCTTGGCTTCAACATAGGCAGCATCAACCTCATGTTTTAGTTTTTCCAATGCTTCTGGAGAAGAATCTAAACTAGCTAATTTGGTTTCAGCTTTAGCTAACCATGCAAGAACCCCATCAATATCAGGAGCATATTTTCGAGTAAGCGTTTTTAACTGTTGTTGACGAGTCAAAAGTTGTTCTAATTCCTGAGCATCAGTAGGTAAGTGTGATAAAAAAGTACCTAGCTCTGCTGATACTTCACCAAGAATAACTCGAGCCTCAGCAAGACGAGACGCCAACTGCCCTAATTGAACATCATCAGCTGAACTTAGAGCAGCTTCCGCTTGCCCCAATAAATCTGAAGCTGCCGATTCCCCATTATCTGGAAAATCGCCGAGAGAATCAGAACCATCAAGCGCTACTAATGCTTGAGTAGATGCTTCTCGCAGTTCATCAGCATCTTGTAAACGTCGAATCTGCTCTACTAGCTCTTGTTCTTCACCAGGTTGAGGATCAATATCCGTTATTTCCTTGATAGCGTATTCTAAGCGATCAGCTTCTTGTGCCAATTGCATACGAGACGCGGTACGTTTTTCTAGATCTCGCGATAATTCCCGCCAGCGGAAAAAACTTTCCTGATAGGAAGATACTAATCCCTTTATGCTTGGGTCTAGGCGATCAAGTGCATCACGCTGTTTATCAGAATTCAATAGTCTGAGCTGATCATTTTGCCCGTGAATAGTTAATAGCTCAGTGCTAAATTTTCCTAAATGCGCAGCAGGAATCGCTTTACCGCCCAAATATGCTTTAGAGCGTCCACTTGCTTTGACTACTCTACTTGCTAGATATTCTCCATTCTCATCAACAATTGCCCCCAATTGCTGTGCATACTCATCAATTTTCTCTGCTTGGTCAGCATTGATCCCCTCAAAGCTAAAAGTGCCATCAACCACTGCTTGTTCGCTACCTACTCGCACACGAGCAGAATCAGCTCTGCCACCAGTCAATAATCTTAGACTGGTAATGATCATCGTTTTACCTGCACCAGTTTCACCAGTGAGGACACTAAGCCCCTTACTTAGTTCCAATGATGCATGAGGGATGACACCTAAATTTTCAATCGCAATTTCCGCGAGCATACTGAACATAGTACAGCATGAAAAACAATCATGCGAAAATATGTGCGAGAATTTTTACGCTTTATCATTTGCCATTGATTCATTGATCCGATGATTCAATAATGAATGGCAATGGTTTTTAATGCGAGTTATTAACGCCACGCCAGCCTTCTACCGGTAGGTGCAATTTACGCACTAAACGATCAGTAAAAGGCAAATTATCCAAACGAATCCATTTCACATCACGTGCACCACGACACACTTCAACTCGTGAACCTGGTGGCATACTAATTCTGCGGAATCCATCCATAACCGCAGTGGCGGTATTGGTCGTCGCTGCGCTTTCTATGGCTACTGTCGAGGCTGGACTCACCACTAGAGGCTTCGTAAAGAGAGCATGAGCGTTATTCGGCACAACAAGAATGGCATCAAGTTCCGGCCATAGGATGGGTCCTCCTGCTGAAAATGCGTATGCAGTCGAACCGGTGGGCGTCGAAACAATAACGCCATCACAACCATAAGAGCTTACTGGTCTGCCGTCGATACCGAGAATCGCATCAAGCACTCCACTTTTATTGCTATTTTCGATTGATACCTCATTGAGTGCCCAACTTCTACCAATGACATCATTATGCTCATCGCGCACAGTAATATCTAAGGTCATACGTTTTTCGATCCGATAATCTTCTTGCGTCACCCGAATTACTGCCTCATCTAACACATCTTGTTCCCATTCGGCAAGGAAACCAATATGCCCCAAATTGATCCCTAGGACAGGTATATCCGCATGATGAGACAAATCAGCTGCCCGCAAAAAAGTGCCGTCACCTCCCAGCACCAGGACTAATTCAATTCCATCAGTTGCGTGTTCATTATGTGGCACTTGCGGAAAATGTTTGAGCACCGGATGATCAGCAACACCTGGATTGTTATCCGGCACAACAATGCGCACACCAATACGTGCTTCATCCAGCATAGTTGCAGCTAGAGCCGCAGATTCAACATTAGTGGCTCTGCCACAATGCGGCACTAATAATACTTCACGCTTTTTTTGTGCAGCCATCTGTCTAAGGTCCTTCCTCTACGGCTTTACGCACCAACCGCTTAACAGCTGTCAGCTCCATTTTTCGTTTTCCGTTATCTTTTTTCAACCATAAAAAGTATTCAGCATTACCCGATGGACCTGGTAATGGACTAGCGACAACGTCGATAAGGCTAAGACCAAGTGTTTGTGCGTACTCTGCTACTTTGGTTGTTACCTCAACACGCAAGTGAGGATCTTTAACAACGCCAGTGTGACTAAGCCGTTCTTTTCCTACCTCAAATTGAGGTTTGACCATAGGCAATAAATCAGCCTCATCGTGCAATACGCGTGCAATAGACTCCAGCACAAGAGTAAGCGAAATAAAAGATAAATCACCGACCATAGCATCGCATAAACCATTCGTATCCGATACATCGAGATACCGTATGTTCATAGCATCTATGACTACTACGCGTGGATCCGACTGCAATCGAGGTATGAGCTGATCGCGTCCGACATCCACCGCAACCACTTCTCGTGCCCCATGACGCAGCAAAACATCAGTGAAACCACCAGTAGATGCTCCAGCATCTAAAAAACGCTTCTCAGCTACTTGCAGTCCTTTTTTCTCAAAATGAGCTAATGCACCCAATAATTTATGAGCCCCTCGAGAAGCCCAGGAGTCCTGCTCAATCGCATCAATGATAATGTGCGTTGTCTCATCTACTTGAGTGGCTGGTTTTATCGTCGAAAAGCCTGGTAGAGATACTTTTCCTTCTTTAATGAGCAATCGTGCTCTTTCTCGTGAAGGCGCAAGACCGCGTCGTACAATTTCTGCATCGAGCCTAGCAGTGCTCACCTAATTCTTACCTTCCTACTAGCCCAATGCCTTATGGAGCACAGAATGCGCCTGGTCAAGCCTCATATATTCTTCTTGTAAAGAGGTAACAACCTGTGAGAAAAAGGACTCAAACTCCTGATTAAGTTCCTCCACAGTTACCTGATGAGTTTTCCTGGGATCATGTGGCTTTGGCGCAGCATTCATAGGTTTGTTCATGGTTCATCATGCCCATTCTTCAAGTATCTGCTGAGCACGAGGACTCTCAGCAATAATGTTTCCCTCAAATTGCTCATCCTGCCACGCATATGCCACGACACTACGCAATGCTTCAATGCTATGAGACTGTTCACTACCACCGGAGAGAATAATGTCTCGGGCATCTCGACGCACGATAAAGCCACCTTGTTCTTGGGGTGTTAACCGATCTCTATCCTCATGCAATGCCCGTAGATCTTGAGCGATATATGTTGGTCGCTGAGAGCTTTTTGCGTGAATAAGCTCATAACTTTGCGAAACACCAGTCAGAACGTGCAATGTGTCCATGTGAGCAGCAACGCCACCAGCAATATCCGTATCAAGACGATCACCAATCACAAGCGGACGACGCGCAGCACATTTTTGTGCTGCTTGATGAAACAATGTAGGTTCGGGTTTACCTGCAGAAATAGGTTGCTGACCAGTGGCCGAAACAACTGCAGCGACCATTGAACCATTACCAACCATAAGACCACGCGGTGACGGCAAAGAAGCGTCTAAATTACTCACAAAGTATTTGGCACCACGTCGAATAGCCAAGGCTGCCTCTGAAAGTTCTTTCCAACCCGTTTCTGGACTATGCCCTTGCACTACAGCCTTAGGATTATCATCAGCACTATCCACCACGCGATATCCAGCTTCATGCACAAGATCTCGAAATGAATCAGCCCCAAGCACAAGCACCGTGTCCCCCGCCTGAAGGTGCTGCGTAGCAAGATTGACTGCTGCCTGTGCTGCCGTCAGCACTTGATCAGTGCGAGCCATAATGCCACATTCATTCAATAATTTAGTGACTTCTTGTGCACTACGCGAAGCATTATTGGTGATATAAAAAATATGAGCATCAAGTGCATTGAGGACAGAAACTGCGTGTGGCAATGCAGTCGTGCCCTCCCAAACCGTGCCATCAAGATCGAAGAGCATTGCATCATAATGCGTGCACAAGCTCATATCACTACCTACTTAATCTATTAACCTTAGCCGTTTACTGCAATTCTTCGAGACGCTCAGATGCATCAAGCAAGCCATCAATATCTTGCTTATTTGCGTTCCGGAACCATTCTCGCGCTTGCTCAATACGACCAGCTGCCACCAGCGCATCAGCATATGCATAGGAAAGGCGAGCGTAAGAAATGCCAGTGCGACGAGCAGATAAAGGTGCACGCTCCAAAGTAGCAAGAGCAGAGTCATACTGCCCTAGGTCTTGTCGCGCACCTGCGCTAACAATCGCTAACTCAATTTTTGTTTCTAGATCCAGTTGAGATTGATCTTGTTCTCGTGCAATCTCAATCGCCTTTTCTGGACGACCTAAACCACGTTCACAATCTGCCATGACCGCAACAAGACCTGGACCATTTCCCATCCTCCGTGCAGCCCGCAGCTCAGATAATGCTTCTTTCCATTCTCCGGCGTGATATGCAGCAATACCAGCTGTTTCCCGCACAACTCCCACACGACCAGCACGATCCTTAGCCGCACGAGCATGGCGCAAGGCCAGCTGTGGATCATCAACCAGCAGTGTTGCCGCCATGATCAGATGCTTAGCTACAATATCCGCATTGTCTTTAGACAACACACGCAAATCCTGCAGTACCAATGGATCTAAATCTTTTATGTCAATATCGCCTGGTAAATCAGGTTCATTCTGTCGTTTTGCTATACGCTCATCGCGATATCCCGCACGATGTGGTCCATGAAAATTATCGCGCCCTTTCCCACCACGCTGCGAATGCCGCGTCCGACGTTTTGATCCGGCATAGCGAGAGTGCTTTTCGTCATCGCGCTGCTTAGAATTTTGATCATTATGACGCTGATAGCGAGATGGGCGTTCTACGTCAGATTTCTCATGCCGATCACCATGATGTTGTTTGTTTCGAGAGGTACTCTCGGATTTCTTATCGCCACTTCGCGTGTATCGATGTGAATTATATTCAGGCATATTCCTCGTGCTAATTCTTGTAGATAATGTAGGTTTTTCTTGAATACCAACTAGCTTTTCTTCAAGCAAATAATGATTGGATTCTATCACAGCTCGCTATGCACAACTTCTTTTAAGTGCGCCAAAATCTCTTAAGCTGTAGAGAAAAATTACTAAGGACTATCACAATCTCGCGATTGTCTATCCTATTTCAAGGCTCCTAGCGGTGTTGAAAACTATCAATCGTGGCGAGACAGACCAATAGCTAATCCAATAACTGATGACGTGCAAGCTCCTGATACACAGAACTACTACGCATCAAAGTCTCATGCGTACCACGAGCAACAATACGCCCCTGATCCATAACAATAATCTGATCAGCATCCACAATCGTTGATAACCGATGCGCCACCATCACAAGAGTGCGCCCCTCAGAACGATCCGCAATAGCGTCAAGAATAAGCTGCTCATTACGAGAATCCACCGCACTCGTCGGCTCATCCAAAAGCAAAATAGGAGTATCCATCAACAACATACGAGCCAACGCCAACCTCTGACGCTGCCCACCAGAAAGATTAATCCCCCGCTCACCCAAAAAAGTCTCCAACCCCTGAGCCCCAGAAAGTTTATCCTCCAAACCAACCTTCCGAATAACATCCCAACACTGCTCATCCGTGGCATCAGCATGACCCAATAACAAGTTCTCCCGTATAGTTCCCGATAAAACAGAAGCTTCTTGCTCCACAAAACCAATACAACGACGCACCGAACTGCGGTTATAATCAAAAACATTCTGAGACCCCACAAGAATCTGCCCCTCACACGGGTCATAAAAACGCTGTATCAGAGCCAAAATAGTGGATTTCCCTGAACCACTAGCACCCACAAAAGCAGTCGTGGTACCAGCAGGAATATGGAAGTTCAGATCCTTGAGAATCATCTCTGATTCCTGATCGTAACGAAAACTGACATTCACAAAAAATAAATCCCCCGAAGGCTCTATATCAGGCCCATCATCAGTCTCTGCCGGGTACGACAGAACTTCCTCTATCCTTTCAACAGCCCCCATTGCTGAGCGGATCGTCGTAATTGAGTGGAACAGCATTCCCAACGGCATCGCTAGCGTAAATAAATACATCACAAATGCAACCAGATTTCCCAGGCTCATGACCCCTTGAGCAACACGAGTACCACCAACACCAAGAACCATGAGAAAACATAATTGAATAGCAATACCTGTAACTGGGTATAAGATACCCGCGTATCGAGCAATTTTCTTACCCTGATCCCATGCGCGCACGGACTGCTTATCTAGCTCAGCCTCTACCCTATCCTGCGCATTAGCGGCACGAATTGAACGAACAGCAACCAGAGCTCTATTCATATCCGCGCCCACATCTCCCACTGCTTCTTGAAGCTGCTTGGTGTACTTCTGCATCTTGGATGACTGGAACAGGACAATTACCACGCATACACCCAGTACAGCAGCGACAACGGCAAATAACAGCGGATCGACGATCACCATAAAGGCAATGGCACCTATCATTGTTACGACACTGGCAATGCCATCCACAAACCCGTCGATAAACGCAGAACGAATAACAGTAGTATCCGAGCTTAGTCGTGCAACAAGATCACCTGAACGCACATGATCTAAGCGACTCATAGGCAAACGCAGCACTCGAGCGATAAGAGCACGCCGCGTGATATACACAGATCGCTCCGCGGTTTTGTTAAGCAAATAAATCTGTACTCCACTACTTATGGCACCAATGAGAAGTAATGCGATTAAGAGAACTACCGAAGAACTAACCGGCTTATCCCCCAAATTATTGATCATGGTGTTAATAATCATTGGCTGAACAAGATTGACCGCCGAGGCAATAAGCGACAAAACAATTGCTAGCGTTAGCACAACACGATGCTTCAGCATCATGGTAAGCAAAGTCATAAAAGAGGGCGATGGGCTCATAAAATTAATTTTAGGTAAAATTTCTTCAGTCGCATTCCAACAAAGAATATCAAGCACTAAAATCCTGCCTATGAGTACACCATCTCAAACTAATAAGGCAGTTTCACCATCCTCTGTTACTGTCCAAATTTTTAGAAAAGTGGACACACACGCCGCAGAGAAGGTTGCACCCTGGTTTAGTATAGGGCAAAGCATCATCATTAATTTCCCTGGTTACCTAGGATCTGGGTTTATCCGGACTCAACCCAACTCTGACCTGTGGGTGATGATTTATCGCTTTGATTCCCCAGAAAACCTAGCATTCTGGGAACAATCAGAGGAGCGTAAGCTCTGGTCACAGCGCTTTAAGGAGCATATCCAAGAAGAAAAAGCCCATAAGCGCACAGGTGTTGAAGGTTGGTTTGATAGCCCAATCATCGATGATGATTCTCATGGTATTCAAGCTACGGACAACGTCGACAGCTTTATAGAAGATAGAGATGGGGAATCACATACCAACGCTCCTACAGCTGCAGAACAAGAAAGCATCATTCCCCCACGCTGGAAACAGATGATTGTTATTTTCTGCGGTTTCTACCCCATGACCATGACCATCAATATCCTCCTATCAATGCTTCTACCAGCAACAACACCACTTCCTGTGAAAGTTACTCTTGCTGTGGTCATCGTGATGCCACTGATGGTTTACCTGATCCTTCCGTTTCTAACTCAGAAGTTTCACCCCTGGCTCACAAAACCACGGAAGAAGAAACCAATGCACTAGCATGGGAGACTATGAGTATCTTCCGTGACATTGACGGTGCTAGTTTTGGCGCATATAAACGCCTCCGTGGGCGCTGGGATATTGACCATGACACTGATCTATTTATTGACCGAGTCCAATCAGACCCCTATGCTGCCCCTTCACTAGCCAGGATCAGGCTCAATCTCACGGAAGCAGTAGTTGACCCTACAGTCATAGCAGAACTATCTCGCTGTAGCCGACCTAGCCAACACCGTGCCGCCTATCACGCCGCAACAGATTTTATTGCACGACGTTTCGCCCGTGAAATCAAAAAATACCGTTTCACAGGCAATAAAGAACACGGCTCTATTGCTATTGATATTCCTGGGCAGGAAGTTCTCCCGCGGGCTGCCGTCGTACTCACAAAAGAATATGCTGAGCTGCGGATTGAGGTGGCATTGCCGGCGAGGGGGCGTCGTATCCGGGGCTATGCGGCAGAAAAATTACTCTACGAGACTCTACCGGATCTAGCGCAAGCAGCTGTGTGGGATATGGATGCTCGGGAACTCCAGGCACATATCCAATTGGTCTGTGACCAGGAAGATCTACGGAGCCAACTTGCGCGCAGAGGGCTTGTGGCTTTTCTGGGTGATGGCAGTGTGTTGCCGCGTGCTGCGGGGAACTCTAATCTGCCATTGGAGGGGGCACGGGAGTTTTCCTCACCTGAATCTTTGCGCACGACGATACGCCTGGCGTCAGGGCGTGAGGTCACAGGCATGGGTGTGCCGCAAGGAATTAGTGTGATTATTGGTGGTGGCTATCACGGTAAATCCACTGTGTTGCGGGCTATAGAGCGCGGTATTTATAACCACATTGCGGGTGATGGGCGTGAGTGGGCAATCACCTGCCCTGATGCGTGTGCTATCCGTGCCGAAGACGGGCGTAGTGTGGTGCGTACTGATATTTCTCCTTTCATCAATAATTTGCCCTCGGGCACTGATACCCGCCATTTTTCTACTACGAATGCTTCGGGTTCTACCTCCCAGGCGGCATCTTTGATGGAGGCGTTGGAGGCAGGTGCTGATTGTTTGCTCATTGATGAGGATACGTCGGCAACAAACTTTATGATCCGTGACCAACGGATGCGCAGCATTGTTCCTGCCCATAAGGAGCCTATTACCCCTTTTATTGACAGGATTCGTGCACTGTACACAGATTGTGGTGTTTCGACTGTTCTTGTTGCCGGTGGTTCTGGGGATTTCTTTGATGTGGCAGATCATGTGATCATGATGGATTCTTATGAGCCACAGGATGTGACGGAGCAGGCGCAAGGGCTAGAGCCAACTCTGAGGGCTCAACCAGCTGTGACTCAACCAAGTACTAGTCAGCCAACTCCCACCCAACCAGCTGACACTCAACCAGTTGCAGCAGCGCAGACTTTTGAGCTTCCTGCAGCACGTCGCTTACGCCAAGGCGGTTTAGCTAGAAGCGAAAAGTTTGGCAAACATGGCGCTAAACCCCCAAAGGCGCAGTCCGAGGATAGCATTATTCTTGGTCGCAGCGTTATTGATCTTAGTGCCGTGGCACAGTTAGTTGATAGATCACAGACCCAGGCTATTGCGCGGATTATTGGTGTACTCAAAGACCGTGATGATGATACAACGCCACTGGTAGAGCAGGTTTCAGAGCTTATTATGCGGGCGCAGCAGGAGGGCATGGATTCTTTGAGCGGTGGGGAACGTCGAGGAGGTCATGGGACTACTCACCCGGGGCATCTTGCTCTACCCAGGGTATTGGAAGTCATGGCGGCTATTAACCGCTACCGAGAGTTGGATGTGCGCTAAGACTTTGCTTTTGTCTGCCTTCGACGCCACCCTAGGGCACAACATAACCCAATCGCTAACGCTATGAAGGAGATGGCGTTAGCGAGCATTGTGGAAAAATCTAATAGGCTAGTGCTGTAAAAAATAATAATGAATCCCAGCCCCAGTAAAAGAGAAGATAGAGCTGCAATAGTAAGCAACCAATCACTTTTACTCATATGTCTCTCCTTAAAGTAATTCAGACTAATTCCTGCGTCGAAAGCCAGGCTGTTGTGTATCGAAATACACCAATAGCTATGCAGAACATAACAAGCGAACAACAAATAATTGTCGATAGTGAGGCCCCCGAAGGTCCATTGGCAAACCCATTTGCTACAAGCATAGAAAGGCAGAATGAGACTAAAATTGCACCTGAATCACTTGCCCACCGCACTCCACAAGAAACTGCGATAACTGATATAGAGGTTGCTAGAATCGCGCTGAAGATCATACCAATGCTGACTGAAATGAAAACTTCGGAAGATGGATGCACAAATAATAGACCTACACCCATAGGGATGACTAAACCACAGAAGTCAATTAGTGCTGTGTATAGCCACATTCTGCGACAATCTTTAGCAAAATATGCTCCAGATTTGGATGGGTAGCTGATAAAAATAGAGAGAAATTTGCGATTGTAAAGCTGTAGCAATTTTTCACGCTGTGCAACAGTATTGACGACGGAAAACACCCACACGCCAATAGCCAATGATAAAAACCAAGGTAATATCGATGTTTGGATATTCATCTCTGATTCACTTGGCTCAGCAATAGAAAAGAAAAGTAGCGCGAGAAAAATAACAGCACTGAATACTGCACAACGGCACACAACTTCTTTTGTCGATATAGTATATGGATAATTCATATGTTCTTCTCCAGATGGAGAAAATCCCATCTATTATCATTCGCCATTTTCTTTAGTAAATCTTTATTATGTGTCGCAAGTATGCATATCCTGCCAGAATCTAATTTCTTGTTTATTTCTTGAAGCAGGATATTCATTGCAACATCGTCGAGAGCGTTATCTGGTTCATCAAGAATCAATACATCTGGATTAGTTATCCACGCCCTCGCCAGCGCCAAGCGCATTCGTTGTCCCAGTGAAAGTTTTTCATGCGACGCATCTAAAACTTGTTCTAGACCAAACATTTTAAGTGTGACGTCCACTTCCGACTTCCCATCAAAATGCGCTGCATGAAATCGAACTACTTCTCGGCAGCTTTGACCGGGATAGAATACTGGACTTCCGAGAACCATTCCAATATGCCCACGAGCATTTTCAGCTCTGATTAACTTTTTGTCTTTGAGATAATGCACAGTCCCGGTAGATGGTGTGAGAACCCCGGCACAAATTTTTAGTATCATAGTTTTCCCTGCACCATTGGCACCTGTTATACCTAATGCTTTTCCCGAGGAAAGACAAAAAGATTGAGACTCTAAAATCGCTCGGTGCTCTATATTCAGCGAAATATTCTCTACTATAAGTTCAGTAATCACTATTATCCTTAGACAGGTTTTCCCACTTCTAGCTCAAATTTTCAAGCACAACAAGATGTAACGAAAACTACGCATTCTACTCTATAAGATGGTGTCCCCCCCCCCATCAAGTTCTTCTACAAATTCACTAAGCTACAGTGAAAACCATCGCTTCGCAGGTGCATTCTTCTTTCCTCCACATAGGCACCCTACGAGCTATTTTTGCAGCAACTCTGGTGAACTGTCCCTCTTACGATCATCACTGCCGCAAGAGTATCTTCATACCAACACCCGACGTTTAGTGTTTTAGATGCGCTCTGCCACGATTGAAATATGAGGACGAGCATTATCTGGGTGCCGTTTCTGAACAGAACAAATACAAAAACCAGCTACTGTTAGCAGTTCAGATAATCTGTCTTCTGAGCAATAAAAAGCTTGAGTAATTGCATGGTCAAAAGCCTGGTCATGGTCACCAAGAAAAGCACCCACAAGAATAGTTCCACCCGGTTTAAGAATTCTAGCCAATTCCTTTAATGCGTAAGCGCAAGTATCTGATTCCATGTGAATAAGCGAATACCAGGCCAGAACGCCATCAAAAAGAGAATCCCGAAAAGGTACATTCAAGATATTTCCGTAAACAAATTCAACATCAGGAAAACGCTGAGCAGCAGTAGTCACAAACTCAGGAACCATGTCCATTCCATAGACATCACATCCACATTTTTCTAATAATCCACTCCAATGCCCTGGCCCCGCTCCCGCATCGAGAATAGCGCCTTCCACATTACAACCCCAATCTTTAATAAGGGCTATATCAAAAGGGTCCATACCTTCAATGGAACCTAATACCTTAATATATTCAGTTGCACGTTGAGAATACGAGCTTATTGTACGATCCAGCATGGGTATCCTGTTACAAATTAGAATCTGACTAAAAATCCAGTAGACAGCTTACCTTTAGGAGACCCCTACGATAAATGCAACCACTAACCAAGAGGATCATTCCTGGTGTGCCGCACCCTCACGCACACAGCACACCCCGCACCAGACGCCACTTGCCGCACCCTCACGGGTAGCGTGCCCCCGCACACCCCGCACACGTGCTGTTGGGCTGTGTTCTACCAAAATTGACTATAGATCTTACCCATAAAATATATAGATATTTTCCTGGTATTTTACCAATTAGAGAGTGCGGCACCCCCGTCAACAACGTGAAAAAGAGGACACTTTATGCCAGGTTGTGTCCCTGTCTGTGCAGGTGAGGGGCATGTTAGTCTATGTCAATTTTGGTAGAACACAGCACTTTATTTACCAACTGCAATGCGGCCTTTTGGCTAGTTTCCCTCTATTTTATCCCGGTTTGAATTAAGTTTCGTCGGGATAAATAGATGGGTAACTGCAAAAATGATAGTAACAGCACGTGAAATGTCATTGGGCAATGCTATGGAAATGAAAATGATTGCCATGAAAAATAACGTGGTGCGAATCTGCTCTGCCCACCTGTTCTGTAGATTCCTCTTCGCATAAACGGCCATCCCGAATGTTGCAAGCATGACTATTGCATACATCCATGGGTACCAAGAATCTGCGAGAAAACCGGAAAACCCATGAACCTCTATGATGGAAGATGCGCAGACTGCGAAAACTGCACCAATCAACTCATAAATTCGAGATGTGAACCCAGTAGACGACATCATATTAATCACCTTCGATTTCTGCCCTGAGCGGCGGGAAGCCGCATTTGCTATAGAAAGTTATCCCCTTACCCTGTGCGACAGCTCCAGTGATTTTAAGAGCGAGATCAGCGAAGAAAGCAAAACCGAGTGCACCACCGACTGAGGCAACCAGTGTCCCAATTGGACCTGCTTCGATGAATGCCCAGGCAATGAAGGCTGCCTCTAAGGCATAGGAGCCCGCTTCGGCTGCAACAACGAGAGTAGCTGCAGCACCGTACTCGAGATCGTTATTACTGATGTGTCCAAGACGGTGGTCATATGTTGTGACAATTCGCTTATCATTCTTGCCGCGATCAAGGGTCTCTCGATCGAGATTCATGATTGCGTGAAGCTGCTCAAGTTCGGAATCTGAGAAATCGTAGTTTGACTTGATTTCCTCATCGGTCAGGTCAACAGTTAGCTTTCCGTCTTCTGCTCCCTGGTAGTGCTCTCCGATGGAAGCTACCTTTTCGACAAACTGGAGATCCTCTTCCGATATATTTTCTAGCGTTTCTGCTATTGCATCTTCCGACCAGACGGTTTCTTTTTCATTGTCAGTTTCTGCACCTGCGATGCTGTGGGGAAAGCTTAATGCGAGAGTGGTACCTAGTGCAATTGCTTTCATGGTTTTTCTCATTGCGTCAACCTTTCTTGGTTTCAGTAAAGAAAAAATTCTGGGTACGCTTTTATTTTCGATTCTCTATACTGCATCTGCTTTCGGCTGAATTGAACCTTAGAACATTATCTTGACCCTTGCATGGAAACGGAGGCGTATCCCCCATTATAGGTGTGTACGAAAATCGACCTTCCTGGTGAGCCGGGTCATATAATGTGTAGATTTTATGGTGACATCATGGGGTTCAGGTGGTGGGGTGAGTTGGGGGTCTGCGGGGTATCGGTGTCCTCTAGATGCTGTGCTCTACTAAAATTGACATCAAACACCGGTTTTTTGTTGAACTGCAATAGGACAAATCAACATCACACAACACAAAACCCACACAAATGACACGGCATCAACCCAAAAAGGTGCCTGATCAGAAACAGAAAGCAACATACCAGCAAGTAACGGCCCAACAAGAACCCCAACACTATAACGTCCTTGATTAACCGCCATAGCCTTTGCCAATAAAGAAGGCTCCACAATCTCTTTCAGAAAAGCACGCTCTGCTGTACCAAAAGCCGACGACACCACCCCCAATAAAACGGCAGCAAAACAAAAAAGAACTACCGAAAAATCAACTTCAGTAGCCCACACACATAACAATGACCCAATAATCCCCACAGTCGCAGATAACCGCAAAATATACAACCGAGAAAACCGATCAACGACTTGACCGATCGGCAAGCCAAACACAACCATGCTTAAAACACAAAGACCAGAAATCACACCAGCTGTTGCAGAGGAACCCGTAACATGAAGAACCACGAGTAACAAGGCAAAGGAAGTAACCTGATTACCAATCACACTCACAGTCTGCCCAGCCATCAACAATCGGTAATTCTTACTGGTCCACATGCTTTTTGTCCTTTTTTGATGTTATGACACCCACCCCACACAATACGCACCAACACCACCCCACAACAAACCCCCACACACAACACACCCCCGGACAGCGTGCACGATGCACCCGTCGTACCCCACGGGTAGCACACACCCCCCGGGCACCACTTGCCGCACCCCCTGTGCCCCCCTTGTGCGCCACACAAACACACAAGCACACAAAAAAAAGGGGTGTGCACCACACGGCACACACCCCACAACCATATTAAAAAACCAATGTTGGCAGCGACCTACTCTCCCACACCCTCCCAGATGCAGTACCATCAGCGCAATCAGACTTAACGACCGGGTTCGAAATGGGACCGGGTGTACCCCTGACACAACAACCA